>NZ_LACC01000004.1:133414-205244 GCF_000967965.1 Pseudomonas fluorescens | reverse complement strand
TGCCGACACGATGGCCGGCGGCGTCGGCATCGATATCTATGAAGTCACTGACCTTGGGGACGTGGTGACCGAACTCGCCGGTGCCGGCGACGACTCGGTCTGGACCTCGCTCGCGAGCTACACCCTGGGTGCCAACGTCGAGAATCTGTATTTCGGCGGTAGCGGCCACTTTACGGCCATTGGCAATGCGCTGGACAACACGCTCGTGGGGGGTGCGGGTAACGACGTTCTCATCGGTGGCGCAGGTGCCGACACGATGGCCGGCGGTGTCGGCAGCGATATCTACGAAGTCACCGATCTTGGGGACGTGGTGACCGAGCTCGCCGATGCCGGCAACGACTCGGTCTGGACCTCGCTCGCGAGCTACACCCTGGGTGCCAACGTCGAAAACCTGTATTTCGGCGGCATCGGCAACTTTGCGGGCAGCGGCAACGAGCTCCACAACACGATCGTGGGTGGTGCGGGTAACGACGTCCTCATCGGCGGTGCAGGTAACGACGTCCTCATTGGTGGCGCAGGTGCGGACGCGATGGCCGGCGGTGTCGGCAGCGATATCTACGAAGTCGCCGACCTTGGGGACGTGGTGACCGAACTCGCGAGCGCAGACACGGATACAGTCTGGACCTCGCTCACGAACTACACCCTGGGTGCCAACGTCGAGAATCTGTATTTCGGCGGCAGCGGTAACTTTACGGGCAACGGCACCGAGTTCAACAACACGATCGTGGGCGGTGCGGGTAACGACATCCTCAACGGCGGCGCAGGTAACGACGTCATCATCGGTCGCGCAGGAGCCGACACGATGGTCGGCGGTGTCGGTAGCGATATCTTCGAAGTCACCGACCTTGGGGACGTGGTGAACGAGCTCGTCGGTGCTGGCAACGACTCGGTCTGGACCTCGCTCGGGACCTACACCCTGGGTGCCGACGTCGAAAATCTGTTTTTCGGTGGCAGCGGCAATTTCGTGGGGGCCGGCAACGCGCTCTCCAACATGCTCGTGGGTGGTGCGGGTAACGACATCCTCATCGGCGGTGGCAGTAACGACCTGATGAGTGGTGGCGTCGCCGGCAACGATATTTTCGAGTTTGATGCCGCGGGTTTCGGCAACGATACGATCCTGAGCTTCGGAGCCAGTCCGGCCGCAGGGCAGGACTTGCTGAATATCGCGGGGATGGGGATCACCAGCGCGACGTTCGCTGCCAATGTGACCATAACGGCTGACGGGGCGGACACGGTGGTAGGGATCGGTGGGGACACGATTCACCTGGTTGGTGTCAACAGCGCGGCCGTTGATCAGACGGACTTCATTCTGGCGGGATAAGGAGGCCTTCTCGACAAAGTTGAACTGAAGGTAGTAGAGGTGTGTGGCGGTTGCCACACACCTTTTTTTTGCGCTCGGCAGAGTGCACCTTCTCGCGAAAGCCTCAGCCGCCACACCAGAGGTCCAGGGTGGAAAGTCAGAATTACGCCCCGTAAAGAAAACCTGACGAAATCCACGGATTGACCCCGTGAAATCGCCACTCCTTGAATGTTGTAAGGAAAAACTTACGCATTTTTATCTTTTTACCCACTATCAGCGCCCTATCCCGCTTGTTTCACCGCTCCATGCAGGGTGTTATGCGCGCCATGCCTGTCGTGCAGGTGCATAACAAAAAGGAGGCGCAATGAACGCCGTAGTCCATCTCCATCTCCATCTCTCTGCGAGAGGCGGTTTTCCAGCCTTTCCCGTCGATGATCCGCAAGGGTCTGACCCATTTTTTGCAGCCGCCCGAGCCCCTCGGGGCGGACACAGGCAATCCCGGCCATAGACACGCTTGTCCAGCGGGTCTGGCAGCAGGGGGTTACGGGTGTACAATGCGCCGCGTTTTACCTGTGACCTCCTGCGCATCTGCGCACACCTCAAGGCTATCCGCCTTGTTCACTCCGTCGCGTCACGAGCGTGTCGGGTTCGATTTCGTCACAGATAAAAACAAACAGGTGACGCATGACCGTTGTAATTACGCTGAACTCCTGGTGCCTGCGCTGGGGTTTGATCGGTGCCGCTTAACGCCTTTCTTGAGCAGCAACGTCTACTGAACATCATCAAACCTTGCGTGAGACCCTTTTCATGAGTGGACAAAACCCGCAATCAGGCGAGCTGAAACGCGGCCTGAAAAATCGCCATATTCAATTGATCGCCCTCGGTGGCGCGATCGGTACCGGCTTGTTCCTCGGCTCGGCCGGGGTACTGAAATCCGCCGGCCCGTCGATGATCCTCGGCTACGCCATCTGCGGCTTCATCGCCTTCATGATCATGCGCCAACTGGGCGAAATGATCGTCGAAGATCCGGTGGCCGGCTCCTTCAGCCATTTTGCGCACAAGTACTGGGGCGGCTTTGCCGGCTTCCTGTCGGGTTGGAACTGCTGGATTCTGTACATTCTGGTGGGCATGTCCGAGCTGACTGCGGTCGGCAAATACATCCACTACTGGGCGCCGGACATCCCGACCTGGGTCTCCGCAGCTGCCTTCTTCGTGCTGATCAACGCCATCAACCTGGCCAACGTCAAAGTCTTTGGCGAGGCTGAGTTCTGGTTTGCGATCATCAAGGTCGTGGCGATCGTCGGCATGATTGCTCTGGGCAGCTACCTGCTGGTCAGCGGCAATGGCGGCCCGCAAGCAGCGGTCAGCAACCTGTGGTCCCACGGTGGCTTCTTCCCGAACGGCGTCAACGGCCTGGTGATGGCCATGGCTTTCATCATGTTTTCCTTCGGTGGTCTGGAAATGCTCGGTTTCACCGCAGCCGAAGCCGACAAGCCGAAAACCGTGATCCCGAAAGCCATCAACCAGGTGATCTACCGGATCCTGATTTTCTACATCGGTGCCCTGGTCATCCTGTTGTCGCTGACGCCATGGGACAGCTTGCTGACCACCCTGAATGCCTCCGGTGATTCCTACAGCGGCAGCCCGTTCGTGCAAGTGTTCTCGATGCTGGGCAGCAACACCGCCGCGCACATCCTCAACTTCGTGGTCCTGACCGCGGCGTTGTCGGTGTACAACAGTGGCACCTACTGCAACAGCCGCATGCTGCTGGGCATGGCCGAGCAGGGCGACGCGCCGAAGGCCCTGGCGAAAATCGACAAGCGCGGCGTGCCAGTGCGTTCGATCCTGGCCTCGGCCGCCGTGACTCTGATCGCGGTACTGCTGAACTACCTGATCCCGCAAAACGCGCTGGAACTGCTGATGTCGCTGGTGGTGGCCACCCTGGTGATCAACTGGGCGATGATC
The DNA here is from genome assembly GCF_000967965.1 of Pseudomonas fluorescens. Taxonomy (GTDB): domain Bacteria; phylum Pseudomonadota; class Gammaproteobacteria; order Pseudomonadales; family Pseudomonadaceae; genus Aquipseudomonas; species Aquipseudomonas grandcourensis. The sequence continues at coordinate 201,979 of NZ_LACC01000004.1, read as the reverse complement.
AGCTACTCGCACTTCAAGTTCCGCCAGCATATGAACAAGACCAAGCAGACGCCGCTGTTCAAGGCCTTGTGGTACCCATACGGGAACTACGTCTGCCTGGCGTTCGTGTTGTTCATCCTTGGCGTGATGCTGCTGATTCCGGGGATCCAGACATCGGTGTATGCGATTCCGGTGTGGCTGGTGTTCATGTGGGTCTGCTACGGCATCAAGAACAAGCGCAGTGCGCAACATGCACTGCAGGTTGCGGGCTCTTCGGCGAAATAAACGCAGAGCGCAGTCACAACAAACCCGGCCATGTGCCGGGTTTGTTGTTTCAGGGCATACACATTTCCCTGTGGGAGCGAGCAAGCTCGCTCCCACAGGGATCGCGTTTGTCCGACCCTTTCGCGGTATCCTGCACGTTCTGAATACGGACGCTTTTCCATGCTGGTGATTTCCAACAACGTGCATCTGCCGGATGCCGAGATCGAGTTGACGGCCATTCGCTCCCAAGGCGCGGGTGGGCAAAACGTCAACAAGGTCTCCAGTGCCGTGCACCTGCGCTTCGACATTCCGGCGTCGTCCTTGCCCGAGTTCTACAAAGAGCGGCTGCTGGCGTTGCGCGACAGCCGCATCACCAGCGACGGTGTGTTGATCATCAAGGCCCAGCAGTACCGGACGCAGGAGCAGAACCGCGCCGATGCGCTGTTGCGGCTGACCGAGTTGATCCTCAGTGCCACCAAGGTCGAGAAAAAGCGCCGTCCGACCAAGCCGACCCTTGGCTCGAAGACCCGTCGCCTCGAGTCCAAGAGCAAGCGCGGCAACATCAAGGCCGGGCGCGGCAAGGTCGATTTCTAACGGGCATCCCGCGTTTCTCGTTGCTTTGGCGCCTGCCGATACAAGTAAAGGCTCAGTATCAATCCGCTCAAGGCGGCGAAGGCAGCGAACAGGAAGATCGAAGCGAACCCGAACCCGGCCGCAATCGCCCCGGCCAGCGGCCCGGTGATCCCCAGCGACAAGTCGATGAACAACGAATAGGCGCCGACGGCTGCGCCACGGCTGGAGGCCGGGACCAGGTTGACCGCCTCCACGCCCAGTGCCGGAAACACCAGCGAAAAGCCGAAGCCGCTCAGCGCCGCACCCGCCAGTGCCCAATGGGCATCCGGTGCCAGCCACAGCAACAGCAATCCCAGGGTTTCCACTGACAGGCAGGCAATGGCCACCCGAAAGCCGCCGAGGCGGTTGATCAGGTTGCCGAACAGCAAGCGTGCGCCGATGAAGCAGGCGCCGAACAGGCTCAGGCACAGCACCGCGTTGTCCCAGTGTTGCGTGGCGTAATAGAGGGTGATGAAGGTCGCGATGGTGCCAAAACCGATGGAGCCCAGGGCCAGGCCGCAGCCGTGGGGGAAGACTCGCCCCAGCACGTGCATGAACGGCAGGCGCTCACCGGCAACGATCGGCGCGGCGGTTTTCGGCCAGGCCAGCAGCAGGCCGAGCACGGCCAGTAAAACAATGCTCACCCCCATGCTCCACAAGCCCAGTCGATGGACGAGCAACACGCCCAAGGGCGCGCCGACAGCCAGTGCGCCATAACTGGCGATACCATTCCAGGAGATGACCTTGGCCGTGTTCGCCGCGCCGACCCGGCCGATGCCCCAGCCAATCGAGCCCGAGCCTACCAGGCTTTCGGCGCTGCCGAGCACCAGCCGGCCGATCAACAGGCTGATCAGGCTCAAGGTCGGCAGGCTCTGGGTCCAGGCCGACACCAGCATGAACACACCGCTCAAGCCGCAACCGGCCAGGCCATACATCACAGCCAGTTTGCTGCCCTTGTTGTCGATGATCTTCCCGGCATAGGGGCGGCTGAGCAGGGTGGCCAGGTATTGCACGCTGATCACCAGGCCCGCGATCACCGCGCCGAAGCCCAGGTCACTGTGGACGTAACCGGGCAATACGGCCAGGGGGATGCCGATGTTCAGGTAGCCGATGAAGGTGAAAAGGACGATGGAGACAACTTGCAGCGTGACCGCCAGGGGGCGCTGGTTTTCGGGCATGGGTAAAGGTCCACGGTAAAGCAGGATAGATAGGCTGCTTATGATAGCGGTGTGGACGGTCCTGAGTTGTGAAAAAGTAAAACTATTTGCCGGGCGGTGTCATTCAGGTTTGGCGGGAGCGACCAGCTGCGTAGTGACCAGGGCGGCCAGCGCATTTTCCTGGGTGCCGAAGCGGGCGAGCAAGGTGGCTTGTTTCTCGGGGGAGAGGCGATTCCAGATCTCGATCATTTTCTCGGCGGTGCCGATCAGGACGCTGGCCTGCGCTTCACTGAATTCATCGGTCATGGTCAGGCTCATTTCAGGCAGTGTGGAAAGCGCATGGTAGCGCTTTCCACACGGTCTGTGCGGCGGGTGTTTCAGTCTTCTCTGTCAGCCTGGCGGCTGTCAGTGGCTTCTTTCGGCTGGGGCTGTTGAGCTCCGGCTTGCTGCGTGGTCGTCTGCTCAGGTACGTGCAGGCTTGGGAAGGGGAGATTAGGAATCTCGTGCATGGTTGCGCTCCTCGCTAAGTCTGTTGATAGATCTGGTAGATCCGCGCTTTAAAAAAGCCTGGGCAGGATACAGCACTGAAAATGACAAACGGACTTTTATATCCATTTGTTTCGACGGATGGGGTTGTATAGACAGATCGGTAACAGTTCGCAGAAAAAACTGTAGGAGCGAGCCTGCTCGCGATGGCGGAGTGTCATTCGACATTGATGTCGACTGACACTCCGCCATCGCGAGCAAGCTTGCTCCCACAGGGGGCTTGCAGTGCCTGATGGTTACTTGCAGACGCTGGCAATCGCCTCGGCCAGCAGATCCAGGCGCGTGGCATCAATCCCCGCCACGTTGGCCCGGCCGGAGCTGACCATGTACACGCTGTGATGATCCCGCAGGTTCTTCACTTGCTCAGGCGACAGGCCGGTGTAGGAGAACATCCCGCGTTGCACGCCAATGTGCGCAAAGCGCTCGCGCAAACCGTGCGGCTCCAGCGCTTCCACCAGACCGCTGCGCAGTTGGGCGATACGCAGGCGCATGGCTTCCACTTCGTCAGCCCAGAGGTTTTTCAGCTCCGGGTCGCCGAGGATGGTTGCGACCACTGCCGCACCATGATCCGGCGGCGTCGACCACAGGTTGCGGGCGATGTTGGCCAGCTGGCTGCGGATGTCGGTGAGCTTGTCGGCGGTTTTCGCGCAGACAATCAGCGCGCCGATGCGGTCGCGGTACAGACCGAAGTTCTTCGAGCAGGAACTGGTGATCAGCAGTTCCGGCAACTCGGCGGCGAACAGCCGGGTCGACCAGGCATCCTGTTCCAGCCCATCGCCGAATCCTTGATACGCGAAGTCGATCAGTGGCAGCAGTTCGCGCTTGCGTACTACCTCCAGCACCCTCTGCCAGTCATCCTGGGACAGGTCGAAACCGGTCGGGTTGTGGCAGCAGGCGTGCAACAACACAACGTCACCCTTGGGCGCTTCATTGAGCGCCGCCAGCATGCCGTCGACGTCGAGACGGTTGTCACTGCCCACGTACGGGTAGTGGCTGACCTTGACCTTGGCTGCCGCGAAAATCGTCTCGTGGATCGGCCAGGTCGGGTTGCTCAACCACACGCCGCGCCCCGGCAGGCACTGGGCGATGAAGTCAGCGCTCAGGCGCAAAGCCCCGGTGCCGCCCGGGGTCTGGGTGGCACCGGCGCGTTGTGCGCTGATCAGCTTCGAGTCGGCGCCCAGCACCAGCTCATTGATCGCTTTGCCGAACGCCGGTTCGCCGTGACCACCGATGTAGGTCTTGGTGGACTGGTGATCCACCAGGCGCTGCTCGGCAAGTTTCACCGACTGGAGAATCGGCGTCAGGCCCTGGGCGTCTTTGTAGACGCCCACGCCCAAATCGAACTTGCGCGGGTTCGGGTCCTGCGCGTAGGCCTCCATCAGGCCCAGAATCGGGTCGCCAGGCACTCGACCGATGGCGTCGAAGTGCATTACTTGCGCCCCTCAGCGTCCTTGGCTACTTCGTCAGTGCGCGCGGCCATGATGAAATCGTTGCGGTGCAGGCCCTTGATCGAGTGGCTCCACCAGGTCACGGTCACTTTGCCCCACTCGGTCAACAGGCCCGGGTGGTGACCTTCGGCCTCGGAGATTTCACCGACGGCGTTGGTGAACGCCAGGGCGTGCTTGAAGTTCTTGAACAGGAAGACCTTTTCCAGCTGCATGATGCTGTCACGTACTTCGATGTTCCAGTCCGGGATCTGCTTGATCAGGATCGGCAGTTCTTCGTCGCTGACTTGTGGGGCGTCGGCGCGGCAGGCTTCGCAATGGGCTTGAGTTAATGCGGTCATGATGTGTTCCTGAAATCGAATGTTGGGAAATCGGCCCTCAGTGCTACCACGCTAATCCAAAGCGATGGTTTCTGACAGGCTCACTTGATTCTAAAAGCGGCGGATCACGCGGCTTTTGGTTTTGGCGGAAATTTCGGTGCGTGCAGACCCATCTGCATCGCTTGCTTGACCATGCCCATGATGTCTTCGTGGGCCAGGTCGAACAGGCGCTTGAGGTTCGGCAAGGCGAAATACAGCGGCTGCAGGATGTCGATGCGGTACGGCGTGCGCATACATTCCAGCGGGTCGAAGGCTTGATGTTCAGGCTCGTTCGACAGGCAATACACGGTTTCTTTCGGAGAAGACAGGATGCCGCCGCCGTAGATGCGCTGGCCTTGCGGAGTGTCGACCAGGCCGAATTCGATGGTCATCCAGTACAGGCGCGCCAGGTACACGCGTTCTTCCTTGGTCGCCTTGAGGCCGAGCTTGCCGTAGGTGTGGGTGAACTCGGCGAACCACGGGTTGGTCAGCAGCGGGCAGTGACCGAAGATCTCGTGGAAAATGTCCGGCTCTTGCAGGTAGTCCAGTTCTTCGCGGGTACGAATAAAGGTCGCCACCGGAAACTGCTTGCTGGCCAGCAATTCGAAAAAGGTCTGGAAGGGAATCAGTGCGGGAACCCGGGCAACTTGCCAGCCGGTGGTTTCACCGAGGACCTTGTTGATTTCGCCGAGTTGAGGAATGCGGTCGTGGGGCAGACCGAGTTTTTCGATACCGTCCAGGTACTCCTGGCACGCACGCCCTTCGATCACTTTCAGTTGACGAGTGATCAGCGTGTTCCACACCGCGTGTTCTTCGGCGGGGTAGTCGATAAAACCTTGCGCATCGGGCTCGCGAGCCACGTATTGCGTCTGCTTCATGCTGCTCTCCTGCTAAGGGATTTCGTTCTTGTTATGTACTGCTATGGACCTAGAAATACCCCAAGGATTGCACTGTTGCAGCAGGTGTCCGGCGTCATGCGTAGGAAAATTCCTCGATAATCGTAAAGTTTTCGTTACGTATTGGGCGCCGGTGCGCAAATGTTGAGATTGGCGGGTGGGAAAAGTCCTCCATCTGTCACATAATCTTGACGACTATCTGAGCGCCTCAGCAGAAATTATCCCTGCGCACCTTACTCACCGTTTCTTGGGTCTTTATATGCGTATCAAAGTCCACTGCCAGAACCGCATCGGCATCCTGCGCGACATTCTCAACCTGTTGGTGGAGTACGGGATCAACGTGGCCCGCGGTGAGGTAGGCGGTGAGCATGGCAACGCCATCTACCTGCATTGCCCGAACCTGATCAACATTCAGTTCCAGGCCTTGCGCCCGAAATTCGAAGCGATTGCCGGAGTGTTTGGCGTCAAGCGTGTAGGGCTGATGCCCAGCGAGCGTCGGCACATGGAGCTCAATGCACTGCTCGGTGCGCTGGAGTTTCCGGTGCTGTCGATCGACATGGGCGGTTCCATCGTTGCGGCCAACCGGGCAGCGGCGCAGTTGCTCGGGGTGCGGGTCGACGAGGTGCCGGGGATTCCCCTGTCGCGCTACGCCGAGGATTTCGATTTGCCGGAACTGGTACGGGCCAACAAGTCGCGGATCAACGGGCTGCGGGTCAAGGTCAAGGGTGACGTGTTTCTGGCCGACATCGCACCGCTGCAATCGGAGCATGACGACAGCGAGGCCATGGCCGGTGCGGTGCTGACATTGCACCGTGCCGACCGGGTGGGAGAGCGTATCTACAACGTGCGCAAGCAGGAATTGCGTGGCTTCGACAGCATCTTCCAAAGCTCGAAAGTCATGGCCGCCGTGGTGCGCGAAGCCCGGCGCATGGCGCCACTGGATGCGCCGCTATTGATCGAGGGGGAGACCGGCACCGGCAAAGAGCTGCTCGCGCGGGCTTGCCACTTGGCCAGTCCTCGAGGGCAGTCGCCATTGATGGCGCTCAATTGCGCCGGTCTGCCTGAGTCCATGGCCGAGACAGAATTGTTCGGTTACGGCCCCGGTGCCTTTGAAGGGGCGCGTGCCGAAGGCAAGCTCGGGTTGCTGGAGCTGACGGCGGGCGGCACGCTGTTTCTCGATGGCGTCGGGGAAATGAGCCCGCGCTTGCAGGTGAAGTTGCTGCGCTTCCTGCAGGACGGCTGCTTCCGCCGTGTAGGCAGCGATGAGGAGGTCTACCTCGACGTGCGAGTGATCTGCGCGACCCAGGTCGACCTGTCCGAATTGTGCGCTCGCGGCGAGTTCCGCCAGGACCTCTATCACCGCTTGAATGTGTTGTCGCTGCACATCCCGCCGTTGCGCGAATGCCTCGACGGTTTGACGCCGCTGGTGGAGCACTTCCTCGATCAGGCCAGTCGACAGATTGGTTGTCCGTTGCCGAAATTGGCCCCGGCGGCCATGGAGCGGCTCAGTCACTACCATTGGCCGGGTAACGTGCGGCAACTGGAGAACGTGCTGTTCCAGGCGGTTTCCCTGTGCGATGGCGGAACGGTCAAGGCCGAGCACATTCGCCTGCCGGATTATGGTGTGCGTCAGCCCCTTGGCGATTTTTCGCTGGAGGGTGGGTTGGACGAGATCGTCGGGCGTTTCGAGAAGGCGGTGCTGGAGCGGCTGTATTCCGAGCATCCAAGCAGTCGGCAACTGGGCAAGCGGCTCGGGGTTTCGCATACCACCATTGCCAACAAGTTGCGCGAGTATGAGGTGGGCAAGGACAACACCTGAGTCTCTGGTGGTCGAGCTTTTGTGGCGAGGGGGCTTGCCCCCGTTGGGTTGCGAAGCAGCCCCCCCGCAATCTTTCAGATCCACCGAGTTGCCCGGATTTACGACTGCTCCGCAGTCGAACGGGGGCAAGCCCCCTCGCCACAGGATAATGAGGTGAACTCTTGCCACCCACCGGCATGGCACCGCCGGTTTTTCGTCTCTGATACAAATCACCAATCCCCTCTGAATCCCCCAAGCCCCCTGTTTGCCGGGCCTCGCTCCGTCAAAAACAAGTTGGTCTGCAAATTGCTTATGGCTCAGCAGTACAGCAGTGGACGGCAAACGTCCGGCAGGCAGAGGAACAATTGTGGACAAGTACCTTTATGTGGCAATGACCGGCGCCAGCCAGAATGCACTGGCGCAAAAGGCTCATGCCAACAACCTCGCGAACATCTCCACCAACGGCTTCCAGAAAGACCTGGAGCAGGCCCGTTCGATGCCGGTGTTCGGTGACAGCTTTCCGGCGCGTGCGTTTGCCATGTCCGAACGCCCGGCCACGGATTTCTCCCCGGGTTCACTGGTGGAAACCGGCCGCGACCTCGACGTTGCCGTGCAAGGTGGCGGCTGGATTGCCGTGCAGACGCCCGATGGCGGTGAAAGCTACGTGCGCACCGGCAGCCTGAACGTTGACGCCCTGGGCGTGCTGCGTGCCGGCAACGGCATGCCGGTCATGGGTAATGGCGGGCCGATTGCCGTGCCGCCGGAGCAGCAGATCGAAGTCGGCGAGGACGGCACCATCAGCATCCGCGCGATGGGCGAAGGTCCCCGGGTGATGGCTGAAGTCGACCGCATCAAGCTGGTCAACCCGGACCTCAAGAACATGACCAAGGGCCTGGATGGTTCGATCCACACCAAGGACGGCGCGCCTGCGCAGGCCGATGCCAACGTCAAGCTGGTGTCCGGGTTCCTCGAGTCGAGCAACGTCAATGCCGTGGAAGAAATGACCTCGGTTCTGGCTTTGTCCAAGCAGTTCGAGCTGCACATCAAGATGATGAACACCGCGAAAGACGATGACCAGGCCATGGCTCGGGTCTTGCAGATCAGCTAATTACCAGAACGTCGCGCCGTAAAACAGGCGCACGAGGAGAATCGAATGCTTCCGGCTCTATGGGTTGCCAAGACAGGTCTGTCCGCCCAGGACACCAACCTGACCACCATTTCCAACAATCTGGCCAACGTGTCGACCACGGGTTTCAAACGTGACCGCGCCGAGTTCCAGGACCTGCTCTACCAGATCAAGCGTCAGCCAGGCGCCCAGTCGACCCAGGACAGCGAACTGCCGTCGGGTCTGCAACTGGGTACCGGTGTGCGCATCGTCGGCACCCAGAAAAACTTCACCGCCGGCAGCCTGCAAACCACCGAGCAGCCACTGGACATGGCCATCGACGGCCGCGGTTTCTTCCAGATCCTGCAACCGGACGGCACCACGTCCTACACCCGTGACGGTACGTTCCACCTGGACTCCAACGGCCAGATCGTCAACGCCAGCGGCTTTGCCCTGGAACCGGCCATTGTCATTCCGAACGACGCGCAGACCTTCACGGTCGGCCGCGACGGCACCGTGTCCATCACCGTTGCCGGCAACCCGGCTGCCCAGGTGATCGGCAACCTGCAAACCGCCGACTTCATCAACCCGGCCGGCCTGCAGGCAGTGGGCAACAACCTGTTCCTGGAAACCGCCGCCAGTGGCGCGCCGCAAGTCGGCACACCAGGCCTGAACGGTTTCGGCACCATGCTGCAGAACACCCTGGAAACGTCCAACGTCAGCACCGTTGAGGAGATGGTCAACATGATCACCACCCAGCGCGCCTACGAGATGAACTCCAAGGTGATCTCCACCGCCGACCAGATGCTCTCGTTCGTAACGCAGAATCTGTAATCAAGTCTATGTGGCGGCCATCGGGTCGCCTGCAACACCGTGAGGTAGGGTCATGAATCGCTACGTATCTGTTCTGGCACTGAGTGGGATCACCGCGCTCGCAGGCTGCGTGCCTGCGACGCCCAAGCCCAATGACCCTTACTACGCTCCGGTGTTGCCGCGCACGCCGTTGCCGGCAGCCGCGAACAACGGCTCGATCTATCAGGCCGGTTTCGAACAGAACCTCTACGGCGACCGCAAGGCGTTCCGGATCGGTGACATCATCACCATCACCCTGAACGAAAGGACCCAGGCCAGCAAAAACGCCAACTCGCAAATTGGCAAGAACAGCAAGGCCAGCATCGGCCTGACCTCGCTGTTCGGCTCCACGCCCAACACCAACAACCCGTTTGGCAGTGGTGACCTGAGCCTGGACGCCAGCTATGAAGGCGACCGCGCGACCAAGGGTGACAGCAAGGCGGCGCAGGGCAACACCCTGACCGGTTCGATCACGGTCACCGTCGCCGATGTATTGCCCAACGGCATCATCGCGGTGCGCGGTGAGAAGTGGATGACCCTCAACACCGGCGATGAACTGGTGCGGATTGCCGGCCTTGTTCGCGCCGATGACATCTCTACCGACAACACCGTGCCGTCGACCCGTGTCGCCGATGCGCGCATCACCTACTCGGGCACCGGTTCGTTTGCCGATGCGAGTCAGCCAGGCTGGTTCGACCGTTTCTTCCTCAGCCCGCTGTTCCCTTTCTAGGTGGCCATGTTGAATTTCAGAAGTCTCTTGGTGGCCGGGCTCTTGCTGTCGGCAGCCTTCAACGCTCAAGCCGAGCGCCTGAAGGACATCGCCAGCATTTCCGGCGTGCGCTCCAACCAATTGATCGGCTACGGCCTGGTGGTCGGGCTCAACGGCACCGGCGACCAGACGACGCAGACCCCGTTCACCCTGCAGACCTTCAACAACATGCTCTCGCAGTTCGGCATCAAGGTGCCGCCGGGTTCTGGCAACGTGCAGTTGAAGAACGTCGCGGCGGTGTCGATCAGTGCCGATTTGCCGGCGTTCGCCAAGCCGGGTCAGCAGGTCGACATCACCGTTTCGTCCATCGGTAACTCCAAGAGCTTGCGCGGCGGCACCTTGCTGCTGACGCCACTCAAGGGTATCGACGGTAACGTCTATGCAGTGGCCCAGGGCAACCTGGTGGTCGGTGGTTTCGATGCGGAAGGGCGAGACGGCTCGAAGATCACCGTCAACGTTCCGTCGGCCGGTCGCATCCCGGGTGGTGCGTCGGTGGAGCGTGCGGTGCCGAGCGGATTCAACCAGGGCAACAGCCTGACGCTGAACCTCAACCGTTCCGACTTCACCACCGCCAAGCGCATCGTCGACAAGATCAACAACATGCTCGGCCCTGGCGTGGCCCAGGCCATCGACGGCGGTTCGATTCGTGTGACCGCGCCGCTCGATCCGAGCCAGCGGGTCGACTACCTGTCGATCCTGGAAAACCTCGAAATCGATCCGGGCCAGGCGGTGGCGAAAGTCATCATCAACTCCCGTACCGGCACCATCGTGATCGGCCAGAACGTCAAGGTTTCCCCGGCCGCCGTGACCCACGGCAGCCTGACCGTGACCATTACCGAAGACCCGATCGTCAGCCAACCCGGCCCTCTGTCCAATGGCACGACGGCGGTGGTGCCGCGTTCGAAGGTCAACGCCCAGCAGGAAGCCAAGCCGATGTTCAAGTTCGGCCCAGGCACCACCCTCGACGAGATCGTGCGGGCGGTGAACCAGGTCGGCGCGGCGCCGGGTGACTTGATGGCGATCCTCGAAGCGCTGAAGCAGGCCGGCGCCCTGCAAGCCGATCTGATCGTGATCTGAGGACGGCCATCGTGGATATGCGCAAGAGCGGTCAGGTCAGCAGCAGCGATTCAGGCTCCTATTCGGACCTCAATCGCCTGAATCAGCTCAAGGTCGGCGACAAGAACAGCGACGGCAACATGCGCAAGGTGGCGCAGGAGTTCGAATCGCTGTTCCTCGGTGAGATGCTCAAGTCCATGCGCTCGGCAACCGAAGCGCTGGGGCAGGACAATCCGATGAACACGCCGGCCGCCAAGCAGTACCAGGAAATGTACGACCAGCAACTGGCCGTTTCCATGTCCCGCGAGGGCGGAGGTATCGGCCTGGCGGACGTGCTGATGCGCCAGATGTCAAAGAACAAACCAATGGCCCCAGGTGAGGCCGCCGCTGCGTCGCTGGCCAAGCAAGAGGCTGCCAAGGCTGCCGCTCAAACACCGGTGGCGGCAGGCACGGTGGCAATCAATGGCCCGTTGTCGCGGGTCAATGGTCAGCGTCCGTTGTGGGCTTCTCGGTCAGTTCACGCTCCGCAAGAAGCGGGCGAGGGTGCCCATCGCAATGACATGGCGCTGATCAATCAGCGGCGCCTGGCATTGCCGCCGAAACTGGCTGATCGGTTGTTGGCCGGGCTGGTGCCTTCGGCGACGACCGCTGCCACGGCGATCAACAAGACACCGTTGCCTGAGCGCGCGACAAGCACCGGCACGGGACCGCTGTACAACGGCGACTGGCTGGCGAGCGCGCAGCAAGCCTCCAGTGGCGGCATGCAGATCTATGGTCGCGCCATGGCGCAGATTCCGTTGGCGCCGGCGAAGAAAGCCTTCAGTTCCGCCGACCAGTTCGTCAACACCATGTTGCCGATGGCCAAAGAAGCGGCTGCCCGCATCGGTGTCGATCCACGTTATCTGGTGGCCCAGGCGGCCCTGGAAACCGGCTGGGGCAAGTCGGTCATGCGTGCTCAGGACGGCAGCAGCAGCCACAACCTGTTCGGCATCAAGGCCGGCAATAGCTGGCAGGGCAGTTCGGCGCGGGCGATCACCAGCGAATTCAGGGATGGGCAGATGGTCAAGGAGACGGCCGAGTTCCGTTCCTACGACTCCTACAAGGACAGTTTCCATGACCTTGTGACTTTGCTGCAGACCAACAATCGCTATCAAGATGTCGTGAAGTCGGCCGATAACCCAGAACAGTTTGTACGCGAGTTGCAGAAGGCCGGTTACGCAACCGACCCGGACTACGCAAGCAAGATTTCGCAGATAGCCAAGCAGATGACGAGTTACCAGAACTACGCTGCGGCGGGCGTTTCCACCACGCCTTTATAGGCACAAGGTATAAGGTTTGAACCATGAGTTTGCTCAATATCGGGATGTCGGGTTTGTCCGCCAGTCACGCTTCGTTGGTGACTACGGGTAATAACATTTCCAACGTCGATACCGTCGGGTACTCGCGCCAGCAAACTGTCCAGGGCACCAAAAGCTCTATACAGAATGGCAATGTGTTCATCGGCACTGGCACTACTCTGGCTGATGTGCGTCGGGTCTATAACAGCTACCTTGATGCACAATTGCAGACCACCACTTCGCTTAACGGCGATGCGCAGGCTTATCTTGGGCAGGCGACGCAAGTGGACAAGTTGCTGTCCGACAGTGGTACCGGTATTACCAAGACACTGCAGTCATTTTTCTCGTCACTGCAAACGTTGTCCGGCAACGCCAACGACAATGCTTCGCGCCAGGCTTTGTTGACCAATGCCCAGGGCTTGAGCAGCCGTTTCAATGCGATGTCCCAGCAGTTGAAGCAGCAGGGGTCGTACATCAATGATCAGTTGGGCTCGATGGCCGATCAGGTCAACAAACTGGCGTCGACCGTTGCGGCCTACAACAAAAAAATTGGTGAAGTCAGTAGTTCGGGTGGAACGCCCAATGAATTGCTGGATCAGCGTAACGAAACTATCCGCCAGCTCAACGAACTGGTTGGCACACAGGTCACCGAAACCGACGGCCGACTGGATATCTACCTGGGTAGCGGCCAGCCGTTGGTTATCGGCGACACGGTCAATAAATTGCGCGTGGCGGTCGACCCGGCCGACCCTACTCGTGCCTCGATCATCATGGATCGAGGTAGTTCGTCGATCGATATCACGGGTGTGATGAGCGGCGGCCAGATGGGTGGATTGTTGCGCTATCGCACTGAAGTTCTGACGCCCGCGGTTAACAACCTGGGGCGTATCGCCATGGTTGTGGCCGATCAGGTCAACAAGCAGCTGGGGCAGGGCCTGGATCAGAGCGGTAACTTCGGTGCGGCACTGTTCAACAACATCAATAGCGCGGCGGCCATCAGCCAGCGCAGTATTGCCAGTGCCAACAACAATCCGGCGTCCGGCAATCTGAATGTCACCATCAAAGACACCAGCAAGCTGCAAGCCAGTGATTATCAGGTCACAGTCACCGCCACGGGCTACAACGTACGCCGACTGTCGGATAACACCGACATGGGTAACTTCGCTTTCGCCACGCCTCCTGCGGCCGACCCGGTCATCGATGGATTGAGCCTGAGCTTGAACAGTGGTTCGGTCGCTGTCGGGGACTCCTTCAAGATTACCCCGACCCGTAGCGGTGCTGCGGACATGACCACGGTCATGACCGATACCAAAACCCTGGCTACGTCCGCACCGCTGACCTCCACCAAGGCCTCGGGGAATGGCGGCACCGGTGCTGTCAGCCAGCCGAACTTGACCACCACTCTGGATATCTACGATCCGGTCCAGCGCCTGGAAGTGCAGACGGCGGTCAAGACATCGATGCCCGTGCGCATGCTGATGACCAGTGCTACCGCTTATGAAGTGTTCGATTCCAAGGGCAACAGCATCGGTACCGGCAACATTGTGCCAGGTCAGAACAACGACCTGAGTATCGCAGTGCCTTACACCGATGCCGGTGGCAACGCCAAAACCTTCAATGTGGGAATGACCGTCAGCGGCAGCCCTGCTTCGGGGGACAGCTTCAACATTTCCATGACTGCGGCCGACAGTACCGACAACCGCAACGCCCAGGCCTTGCTCGGTCTGCAAACCAAGGCGACAGTCGGTGCAACTGCGACCAGTCCGGGTGTGAGCTTTACCGATGCGTATGGTGGTCTGGTATCGAAGGTCGGCTCGCTGACCAAGCAGGGGCAACTGGATGCAACGGCTACCGATACCATCTTGACTGGCGCTCGAAACGCCCGTGACTCGCTGTCTGGTGTCGATCTCGATGAAGAGGCTGGCAACCTGACCAAGTTCCAGCAGTACTACACGGCCTCTTCGCAGATCATCAAGACTGCGCAGGAAATTTTCAGCACCCTGATCAATGCCCTTTAAGGAGCCGTAGAACATGCGCATTTCTACAGCACAGTATTACGCCACGACGGCCGCCAACTATTCTCGTAACCTCAACAATGTGATGAAGACGGCCGAGCAGGCCAGCAGCGGCGTGAAGCTCGAGACCGCGGCGGACGATCCTGTCGGCGCGGCGCGGTTGCTGCAACTCGAGCAGCAAAAAGCCATGTTGGGGCAATACACCACCAACATCAGCGCGTTGAACACGGCGCAGGCGCAGGAAGAGAGCGTGCTGGACAGCATCAACAACGTGCTGCAAAAAGTCAGTGAGTTGGCGATACGAGCCGGTGGCGGTTCGTTGAACGACGATGACCGTAAATCCATCGCCGCCGAACTCAAGCAGTCCGAAGAGCAATTGCTAAGCCTGATGAACAGCAAGGATGCCAGCGGCAAGTACATTTTCTCCGGTGCGAGTAACAACACTCAGCCGTTTGTACACAACAGTGACGGCACTTACAGCTATCAGGGCGACCAGACCCAGCTGGAACTGAAGATCGGCGATTCGATGTCCCTGGGCCTGAACGATACCGGTTGGGACGTTTTCCAGCAGGCAATCAATGCCGCCCGCAGTTCGACCACGATGACAGCACCTGCCGTTAATGACGGGCGGGTGGACTTGTCCCCGGGACTGGTAAATTCCGGTCCGGCCTTCGATGCGAGTTTCCGCAACGGTCAGCCTTACACCATGTCGTTCACCAGCAGTACCCAGTTCGTGATTACCGATGCGCTGGGTAATGACGTGACGGCGGAAGCGACCGGTGGTGGCAAGTTTGATCCGAGTGCCAAAGGCGGTTCCGACGTCAACTTCCGTGGTGTGACTTTTAAGCTGGACATCACTTTCCAGCCGGGTGACACACCTGCCGACTCCGCCAGTGCCGACGCCGTGATCGCCGGTCACAGCTTCCAGTTGACGGCCAAGCCGGACAGCTTCGTCGCCAACCGCGCTCCGAACAACCCATCGACGGCGATCATTGCCCAGACTACGGTAACCAACGCTGCCGACTACAAGAGCTTCTTCCCTGAAGGCGGCGCAGTCCTGAAGTTCACCGGTCCTGGAGCCTTCGAGCTGTACGCGCGCCCACTGACCAGCACCAGTACCCCGGTTACCACAGGGACTGTAGTGGCAGGCGTGGCGACGGCGGCGGGTGTCAGCTTCACTTTGGGCGGCACACCGCCGACTCCGGCGGCAGGTGATCAGTTCGACATCGCGGTCAATACCCACCAGACCCAGAACGTGCTTGATACCATCAGCCAGCTGCGTTCGGCGCTCGACGCGCCGACCCAAGGCAACCCTGTCGCCCAGCGTTTTATGGAAGACACCGTCGCTTCCGCCATTGCCAACCTGAACAATTCCAAGAACCAGGTCGACATGGCGCGTGGTGCGATCGGTGCACGGGGCAATGTGATGGATATGCAGGCAGATCAGAACACGAGTTCCGGCCTGATCAACGAATCGACCGGCAACTCGATCAAGAACACCGACCCGGCGGAAGTGCTGACGCGCCTGACCTTGCAGCAGACCATGCTGCAGGCCGCGCAACTGGCGTTTGCCAAGGTTTCCCAGTTGAGTCTGTTCAACAAGCTTTGAGTCGGTCTTGACCGCTCGCGGCCAGTCCCTTTCATGGGGGACTGGCTTTTTTTTGCCTTTTTTCGGCTCGTCGCATAGCAGGGTGGGGCGGGATCCGGACCATAAAATCAAATAAAGCACTGATCTCTGAGTGACCCGTCAGTCAAAACGCGCATCTTCACTGTATCCTGTCTGCGGGCGGTGAAAGGTGGCGGACTGTTCAAGCTGTTTGCTTGAGCGCCGACGATGCCAGGCCCTGACTGTAGACGCCCTCGATTCAGCGAGCGGCGATGTTCAGCTGTTTATTATTGGGAAGCCATAATGATTGGCATAAAAAATATTGCGAGTTACGTGCCGGCAGCCGGGGTTGATAACTACGCCCAGGGTGCAAAGTTCGACAAGGACGAAACCTTCATCCTTGGCAAGATCGGTTCGGCGTTTTTGCCGCGTATGGATGCCGATCAGGAAACGTCCGATCTGTGTGTCGAAGCCGCCAAAGCGCTGTTCGCCGCCAGCCCCGAGCTCAAACGTGAAGCCATCGATTGCCTGATCGTCGTCACCCAGAACGGTGATGAAGAAGGGTTGCCGCACACCGCAGCGATCGTTCAAGACAAGCTGGGCCTGCCGACCCATGTCGCCGCTTTCGATATTTCCCTGGGCTGTTCCGGCTATGTGTACGGCATCTACGCGATCAAAGGCTTCATGGAAGCGGCAGGTCTGAAAAACGGCTTGCTGATCACCGCCGATCCGTATTCGAAGATCGTCGACCCGGAAGACCGCAACACCACCATGTTGTTCGGTGATGCCGCCACTGCGACCTGGATGGGCGAAAACGCTGTCTGGCAGCTGGGCAAGTCGAAGTTCGGCACCGACGGTTCTGGCGCGCCGCACCTGAAGGTCACCGACGGTGTGTTCTTCATGAATGGCCGCCAGGTCTTCAACTTCGCCTTGTTGAAAGTCCCGGCGCATTTGCATGAGCTGCTGGATGAGTCGAACTTGCAGGCCAGCGACATCGATGCCTTCTGCATTCACCAGGGCAGCGCGGCCATCGTCGATGCCGTAGCGCGCCGCTTCGAAGAAGGTGAGCCGGAGAAGTTCGTCAAGGACATGCTCGAAACCGGCAACACGGTTTCCTCCAGCATTCCGCTGCTGCTGCAAAACCATGTGTTCGATTCGAAATGGACGCGCGTGGCCATCAGCGGCTTCGGGGTAGGTCTATCCTGGGGCTCGGCGATTCTCTATCGCGGTTGATAGCTGGAATACAGGCATAAAAAACGCCCGGTAACGTAAGTTGCCGGGCGTTTTGCTTTTTTATGGCGCCGATTTTCTGGCTGTAAAGCCTTGAAAATAAAGGGCTGGCACGCTGCCACTAAAAATTTGCAAAAAACCGCTCAAGCAAAGCCTCTTCACGACGATAACTATTACGTAGGTTCTCTAGGCCACACCAGGCGGTAGCCAGGGCCGGAAGCCGCAGTATCCATCCAACGAGGATTTCGTCATGGCTTTAACCGTAAACACCAACCTTGCTTCCTTGACCGTTCAGAACAACCTGAACAAAGCTTCCGGTAACCTGCAGACCTCCATGCAGCGCCTGTCCTCCGGCCTGCGTATCAACAGCGCTAAAGACGACGCTGCCGGCCTGCAGATTTCCAACCGTCTGACCAGCCAGATCAACGGCCTGGGCACTGCCATCAAGAACGCCGGTGACGGTATCTCCATCGCGCAAACGGCTGAAGGCGCGATGCAGGAATCCACCAACATCCTGCAAAAAATGCGTACCCTGGCTCTGGCTTCCGCGAACGGCTCGCCAAGCGCTGAAGACCGTAAGTCGAACAACGCCGAGTACTCGGCTCTGACTTCCGAACTGACCCGTATCGCTACCACCACTACTTTCGGTGGTCGTAACCTGCTGGACGGTTCTTTCGGTACTACCGCTTTCCAAGTGGGTGCTAACGCCAACCAGACCATCAACATGACTCTGGGCAACGTAGCGGCAAACAACGTTGGTTCGCAGCAACTGAAAAGCGTAACAAACGCACCGAGTGCTACTGGTGGTCTGACTGGCGGCCCTATTACTGTTACAGGCGGCGGTCAAACCAGCGCTGCAATTGCCGTGGCTGTTGGTGATTCGGCCAAGACCATTGCTGCCAAGTTGAACGGTGCTGTAGGTGGTCTGGGTGCAACCGCCAGTACTGAAGTTGCATTCACTGTAACTGCTGCTGCTGCAACTCCTGCTGCCTTCGACCTGACCGTAGGTGGTGCAACCGTCAGCTTCACCGGCTTGACTAGCACCTCCGATCTGGCGGATCAGTTGAAGTCCAACGCCGCAAAACTGGGCATCAGCGTTAACTACGATTCCTCGACTCAGGCCCTGTCGGTGAAATCCGATACCGGTGAAAACCTGAGCTTCACCAATGGTAACGCCAACGCCGCCCTCATCGGGGTTGCAGCGAAAAACGGTGCCGGTGTCCTCAGTACCTCCACCCCGCTCGTTGTAGGTGCTGGTCCAATCATCGCTACTGGTGCTATCTCGCTGAACTCCACCAACAGCTACTCGATGTCCGGTGCCGGCGTTGGTGGCTTGTTCGGTGCTGCTGCAGCTACTTCTGCCAGCTCGGCCAAAACAGTTGTCAGCAACACTGACGTGACCACTGCCGCCAACGCGCAAAACGCTGTTGACGTGATCAGCCAGGCAATTGCCAACATCGACTCCCAGCGCGCTGACCTCGGTGCGGTACAAAACCGTTTCGACAGCACCGTGTCGAACCTGCGCAGCATCTCGGACAACTCCACTGCTGCACGTGGCGTGATCCAGGACGTTGATTTCGCGGCCGAAACTGCTCAGCTGACCAAGCAACAAACCCTGCAACAGGCTTCCACTGCGATCCTGTCCCAGGCTAACCAGCTGCCATCGGCTGTGCTGAAGCTGCTGGGTTAATTCCAGCGCTTGGTAACTGACGGAAGGGCGCGTTTACGCGCCCTTTTGTTTTTTTCATGATCAGGAGATTAGGCATGGACATGAGCGTCAAGTTGAACCAGTCCTATCCCGCGGTTGCCCATCAGGGCGTAACGCCGAATGTCACTGGAAAACCGGAGCAGCCCAAGACTGAAGCGCTGAAGGCCTCGAACGCCGAGCCAAAGCGTGACGAGCTGGAAAAAGCTGTCACCGATATTCAGGAATTTGTCCAAGCTGCCCAACGCAATCTGGATTTTTCCATTGATGATTCCACCGGCCGGGTCGTGGTCAAGGTCATCGCCACCGAAACGGGTCTCGTGATTCGTCAGATCCCGTCGGAAGCTGCACTAAAACTGGCTCAGAGCCTGTCGGACGCCAGTAGTTTGTTGTTTGACGGCAAAGTCTGAACTGGCATGAATTTTGTTGCTGTCGTTGTTTAAGGCGTTCCTGGTCAAGAAAACGGCAGCCACTGGATAAGGAGAGAGATGATGGCGGGTACATCGGTTAGTGGTATTGGTTCGAACATCGATACCCAGGCGATTGTGAAAACTTTGGTGGACTCCGAAAGAGCGCCGAAGCAGACGCAGATCAACAACCAAACGCTGAAAGCAACCACCTCGCTGTCGTCGATCGGCAAAATTCAGGCGGCGCTGGATGCTTTCCGTGGCGCGTTGGAGAACATGAAAACCACCGCCAGCTTCAGCGGGTTGAGCGGTTCGTCTTCTGACGAAAAAGTCGCCACCGTGACCACGGGTGCTGGCGCGGCGGTTGGCAGTTTTTCGCTGCTGGTCAACAAGTTGGCCACAGCGTCGAAACTTTCGACCAAGGTCTTTGCCGGCGGCGCTTCTTCAGTGGTCAATGCCGGTTCTACACCGACCACGCTGACTATCAATCAGGGCACTAACAAGTTCGACGTCAGCGTTCCCGGCGGCGCAACGTTGCAGCAGGTACGTGACTCGATCAACTCGCAGTACGCCAACCAGGGCTTGAGTGCCAACATTCTGACCGATGCTACCGGTTCTCGAATGGTGTTGACCTCGACCACGACGGGTGTTGGTTCGGACTTGACTCTGTCGGGGACCTCAGGTCTGGAGACCGGATATTCGGTTCTCGCTACACCACAGAATGCCGAGTACGTTCTGGATGGTGTGTCGATGACGTCCAAGAGCAATACCATTGCCGATGCGGTAAGCGGGATCACCGTCAAGCTGGCAGGGGTTTCTCCGGTACCGTCCGGTGGTGGTGCGGCGACGCCGTCCACCATCACCGTCGCTGCCAACAACGCAACACTGAAGTCTTCGGTCAAGGGTTTCGTCGATACCTACAATGCCCTGATCAAAGCTGCAAATGCCGAGACTCAGGTCACCACCAACGCCGATGGTTCCGTAACATCCGGGGCCCTGACTGGCGACGCCTCACTGCGTTCGATGATATCGGCGGTGCGGACCGAGCTGAACGCAATGGGCGGTAGCGGTCAGTTGAAGTCGCTTGCCCAGTTTGGTGTCAAGACGGACCAGAAGACCGGGTTGCTGTCGATCAATGACAAGTTGTTCGATGCCGCTGCGCTTACCAATGCTGCCGACATTAACGGTATCTTCACCGGTGATACCGGTTTGCTGGCGCGCATGAAGTCTGCCACAGACAGCTTTGCACTGAGCAAGACCGGTGTGTTCGCTGCGCGTTCGGCAAGCCTGACCGACAGCCTGAACGACCTGAAGAAGCAGCAGGACACCCTCAATGAGCGGATGACCAGCTTGCAAGCGAGCCTGAGCGCCAAGTACACCGCGATGGACTCCCTGGTGGCCAGGCTGCGCGCCCAGAGCGACAGCATCATGACCACGCTCAATGCGCTGAACAATCCGAAGTCGGACTGATCCGGATCAGGCATAAAAAAACCCAGGCAGGCTGTCATGGCAGTGTCTGGGTTTTTTTCTTTGGTGGCGGGTCTACGTTAAAGTTATGTGTCGCTCAGTCGACATAAAGATCAGAGCCTTCCCAATTTCAAGCTGTTGTCTGTCACGAGGTAGAAACATGAACCCCATGAGAGCCCTTCGCCAATATCAGAAGGTCAATTCCCATGCCCAGATATCTGAAGCCAACCCCCATCGCCTGGTACAGCTGCTGATGGAGGGCGGGCTGGACCGCATGGCCCAGGCCAAAGGTGCCATGGAGCGGGGCGACACTGCACTCAAGGGTTTGATGATGGGCAAGGCCGTGGACATCATCATCGGCCTGCGTGATGGCTTGAACCCGGAAAAGACCGAAGATCCGGCATCGCTGCAACAGCTCGACAATTTGTACGCCTACATGATGACGCGTCTGATGGAAGCCAATCGCGATAACAACGCGGCGATCATCGACGAAGTATCGGGTTTGCTCGAAACCCTCAAAAGCGGTTGGGATGCCATTGCCAATCAATAGGCCCGAGGGTCTGAGGATGACGTCATGAGTCAAGCACTGCGGCGGATTGAAGAAACACGTGAAGCCTTGGTCGACGCCCTGGCGGCGCGCAACTGGGATGCCATTGGCGAGCTGGATGCGGCGTGTCGCGAATGCGTCGACGAAGTGCTCAGCGACGCGCCCATCGACGAAGACGCGGTGCGGACTAATCTGGAAGGGTTGCTGGCCGTTTACAAAGAGTTGCTGACCGCGACGATGGGCGAGCGCCAGGCGATAGTCGATGAGATGTCGCAGATCAATCAAGCGAAGAGCGCGGCAAAGGTTTACCATCTGTTTGGTTAATTAACCCCAAGTTAATCCAAACAAGTGCGCCATAAATTTGACTGTGCACGGTTTTTTGACTTAACTAGTGGCTGGTTCCAGATTTCAGTCGTCTTCAGGCATATCAGGCCTGCAAGCGTTTAGCTTGCCCCAGCATTTTGGGCATTGAGTTGACTAGGGAAGTTGCTATTGCATGTGGCGTGAAACCAAAATTCTGCTGATCGATGACGATAGCGTCCGCCGCCGCGACCTGGCGGTGATTTTAAATTTTCTCGGCGAAGAAAATTTACCCTGCGGCAGCCATGACTGGCAGCAGGCTGTCGGCTCTTTGTCGTCAAGTCGTGAAGTGATCTGTGTCCTCATCGGGACGGTCAACGCTCCTGGTGCACTTCTGGGCTTGCTTAAGACACTCTCGACATGGGATGAGTTCCTTCCGGTTTTGTTAATGGGCGATAATTCTTCCATTGACCTGCCGGAAGACCAGCGTCGGCGAGTGCTTTCGACCCTCGAAATGCCGCCCAGCTACAGCAAATTGCTCGATTCGCTGCACCGTGCCCAGGTCTATCGCGAGATGTACGACCAGGCTCGCGAGCGCGGTCGCCATCGCGAACCCAATCTTTTCCGTAGCCTTGTCGGCACCAGCCGGGCGATTCAACACGTCCGCCAGATGATGCAGCAAGTCGCCGACACCGATGCCAGCGTGCTGATCCTCGGTGAGTCCGGCACTGGCAAGGAAGTGGTTGCGCGCAACCTGCATTACCATTCCAAGCGCCGCGAAGCGCCGTTCGTGCCGGTCAACTGCGGGGCGATCCCGGCCGAGTTGTTGGAAAGCGAATTGTTCGGTCATGAGAAGGGCGCCTTCACCGGGGCGATCACCAGCCGCGCCGGTCGATTCGAACTGGCCAACGGCGGCACCCTGTTCCTCGATGAAATCGGCGACATGCCGCTGCCGATGCAGGTCAAGCTGCTGCGTGTGTTGCAGGAGCGCACCTTCGAGCGCGTGGGCAGCAACAAGACCCAGAGCGTCGACGTGCGCATCATTGCGGCGACCCACAAGAATCTCGAAAGCATGATCGAGATCGGCACCTTCCGCGAAGACCTGTACTACCGCCTGAATGTGTTCCCGATCGAGATGGCGCCGCTGCGTGAGCGCGTCGAAGATATTCCGCTGCTGATGAACGAGCTGATCTCGCGCATGGAGCACGAGAAGCGCGGCTCGATCCGATTCAACTCGGCAGCGATCATGTCGCTGTGCCGCCATGGCTGGCCGGGCAACGTCCGTGAACTGGCCAACCTGGTGGAGCGCATGGCGATCATGCATCCATACGGCGTGATCGGTGTGGTCGAGTTGCCGAAGAAATTCCGCTACGTCGACGATGAAGACGAGCAGATGGTCGACAGCCTGCGCAGCGATCTGGAAGAGCGCGTGGCCATCAACGGCCATACCCAGGACTTCACCGCCAATGCCATGCTACCGCCAGAAGGCCTGGACCTGAAGGACTACCTCGGTGGTTTGGAGCAAGGGTTGATCCAGCAGGCGCTGGATGACGCCAACGGCATTGTGGCGCGCGCAGCCGAGCGCCTGCGCATTCGTCGTACCACACTGGTGGAAAAGATGCGCAAGTACGGCATGAGCCGTCGCGATGGAGACGAGCAGGCGGATGATTGACGCCTGTTTTCCAATCCATTCATTTATAAGAAGTTTTTTTTAGGCACGGGTATTGCTACATCCCTCGCAACGTTCCGTTTCACTGACGGTCAGCCAAGCGAGAGAGCACGATGCCCCAAGCCGCCCAGATGTCTCCTGTCCCTGATGCTTTGGGGCAACCGTCGTCCGTAGAGCAGGCGAGCCGGCTTGGCCTTGAGCAGGCATTTGCGCTGTTCAATCAGATGTCCAGTCAGTTGACCGATTCCTACAGCATGCTTGAAGCCCGGGTAACCGAGCTCAAGGGTGAACTGGCGGTGGTCAGTGCCCAGCGCATGCAGGAGCTGGCGGAAAAAGAACGCCTGGCCAACCGCCTGCAAAACCTCCTCGATCTGTTACCCGGCGGTGTCATCGTCATTGACGCCCAGGGCATCGTGCGCGAAGCCAATCCGGCAGCGTGCGAGTTGCTGGGGTTGCCGCTGGAAGGTGAATTGTGGCGCCACGTCATTGCCCGCTGTTTTGCGCCGCGCGAAGACGATGGCCATGAAGTCTCCCTCAAGGATGGTCGGCGCCTGTCGATCGCCACGCGCTCGCTGGACGCCGAACCTGGCCAGTTGGTGTTGCTCAACGACCTGACCGAAACCCGCCACCTGCAGGATCAACTGGCCCGCCATGAGCGGCTGTCGTCACTGGGGCGCATGGTCGCTTCGTTGGCTCATCAGATACGCACGCCGTTGTCCGCCGCGTTGCTGTATGCCAGTCATTTGACCGAGCAAGAGCTGCCTGTCGCTACCCAGCAGCGCTTTGCCGGGCGCCTCAAGGAGCGCCTGCACGAGCTGGAACACCAGGTGCGCGACATGCTGGTCTTTGCCCGGGGCGAGTTGCCGCTGACCGACCGCGTGACGCCCGGTCAGCTGATGCAATCGTTGCAAGCGGCGGCGCTGACCCACGTACAGGACCTGCCGATCCGCTGGCAGTGCGACAGTCATTCGGGGGAGTTGCTGTGCAATCGCGACACCCTGGTCGGTGCGATCCTCAATCTGATCGAGAACGCCATTCAGGCCAGTGCCGGTCAATTGCGCCTCAAGATTCACCTCTACACCCGCGGCAACAGCCTGCGTCTGTGTGTCAGTGACAGTGGCTCCGGTATCGATGCCGCCGTTCTGGCGCGATTGGGCGAACCCTTTTTTACCACCAAGACTACCGGCACAGGTCTTGGCCTGACCGTGGTCAAGGCAGTGGCGCGTGCTCATCAGGGAGAATTGCAGTTGCGTTCGCGGCTCGGTCGCGGCACCTGCGCACAGGTGATCCTGCCGTTGTTCAGCAGCGCTCAAGGAGCGGAGTGACACAAATGGGTATCAAGGTTCTGCTGGTCGAGGACGACCGCGCGTTGCGCGATGCGCTGGCCGATACGCTGTTGCTCGCGGGGCACGATTTCAAGGCGGTGGGTTCGGCCGAGGAGGCGTTGCTTGCCGTCGGCGGCGAGGCTTTCAGCCTGGTGATCAGTGACGTCAACATGCCGGGCATGGACGGCCACCAGTTGCTGGGCCTGCTGCGAGCGCGGCAGCCGCAGTTGCCGGTGTTGCTGATGACCGCTCACGGTGCGGTCGAGCGTGCGGTCGATGCGATGCGACAAGGGGCGGCGGACTACCTGGTCAAGCCATTCGAGCCCAAGGCGTTGCTCGATCTGGTGGGGCGTCATGCCCTGGGCAGTCTTGGCCTGACCGAGGGTGAGGGGCCGATAGCGTTCGAGCCTGCGAGCGCGCAGCTACTCGAGTTGGCGGCGCGGGTCGCACGCAGCGATTCCACGGTGTTGATCTCGGGTGAGTCGGGCACGGGCAAGGAAGTGCTGGCGCGTTACATCCATCAGCACTCTCATCGTTCCAGTCAGCCGTTCATTGCGATCAACTGCGCAGCGATCCCGGACAACATGCTCGAAGCGACCTTGTTCGGGCACGAGAAGGGCTCCTTCACCGGCGCCATAGCCGCGCAAGCCGGCAAGTTCGAACAGGCCGACGGCGGCACCATCCTGCTCGACGAAATTTCCGAAATGCCCCTGGGGCTTCAGGCCAAACTGCTGCGCGTGCTGCAAGAGCGCGAGGTCGAAAGGGTTGGGGCGCGCAAGCCGATCACACTGGACATTCGCGTGGTCGCCACCACCAATCGCGACCTGGCGGGTGAAGTGGCAGCAGGGCGCTTCCGCGAAGATCTTTACTATCGCCTGTCGGTGTTTCCCCTGGCCTGGCGCCCGTTGCGAGAGCGCACCGCCGACATACTGCCGCTGGCCGAGCGACTGCTGGCCAGGCACGTCAATAAAATGAAGCATGCGGCTGCCAGATTGTCCCCCGAGGCCCAGGCGTGCCTGATCGGTTATCCGTGGCCGGGTAACGTGCGTGAACTGGACAACGCGATTCAACGTGCGCTGATTCTGCAGCAGGGTGGCTTGATCCAGCCGCAGGATTTCTGCCTGGCCGGTCCGGTGGCTTGTGCGCCACTGCCTGCACTGGCGCAAGTACCGGTGCGCGCTGTGGAAATCGAGTCCGAGTCGGCCGGTGCGCTGGGCGATGACCTGCGTCGCCGTGAATTCCAGATGATCATCGATACCTTGCGCGCCGAGCGCGGTCGTCGCAAAGAGGCGGCCGAGCGCCTGGGTATCAGCCCGCGGACCTTGCGCTACAAGCTGGCGCAGATGCGCGATGCCGGCATGGACGTGGAAGCCTTTCTGTTCGCGACCTGATTGGCGGACAACAAAAGGCCCGGGAAGGGCTTTTGTTCAGAGTGGCCATGGAGCTGGCACCCTTGTTGCTAACACCTCACTACCCGCCGAGTGAGTGTCAAAAAATTGCGGGTCGTCAAAGAGAGAAACCATGAGCCAAGGTATTGAATTCAATCGGTTGATGCTGGATATGCGGGCCATGCAAATGGATGCCATGTCTGCGCCGAAATCGACTGCCGTCCCTGAAATGACGGGCAGCAGCTTTTCCGACATGTTCGGTCAGGCCATCAATAAAGTGAACGACACCCAACAGGCTTCCACGCAGTTGGCCAGTGCGTTCGAAATCGGCAAAAGCGGCGTCGACCTGACCGATGTGATGATTTCCTCGCAGAAGGCCAGCGTGTCATTCCAGGCGTTGACCCAAGTGCGCAACAAAGTGGTTCAGGCCTACCAAGACATCATGCAGATGCCGGTTTAAAGGACGAGATTGAGTCATGGCAGAAGCAGTCGCCGATAACGTTCCGGCCAAGGCCACCCCAATAGACGGCAAACCGCCGCTGTTCGGGTTGTCCTTCCTGGAAAACCTCTCCGAGATGACCATGTTGCGTCAGGTGGGCCTGTTGGTCGGCCTGGCGGCGAGCGTGGCGATTGGTTTTGCCGTGGTGTTGTGGTCCCAGCAACCGGACTACCGGCCTCTGTACGGCAGCCTTGCCGGCATGGACGCCAAGCAGGTCATGGATACCCTGGCCTCCGCCGATATCCCGTACACCGTCGAACCCAATTCCGGTGCCTTGCTGGTCAAGGCCGATGACCTGTCCCGTGCGCGGCTCAAGCTCGCGGCCGCTGGTGTCACTCCCAGCGACGGCAACATCGGTTTTGAAATCCTCGACAAGGAACAGGGACTGGGCACCAGCCAGTTCATGGAAGCGACCCGCTATCGTCGCGGCCTCGAAGGCGAACTGGCTCGCACCATTTCCAGCCTGAACAACGTCAAGGGTGCCCGCGTGCATCTGGCGATCCCGAAAAGTTCGGTGTTCGTGCGCGACGAGCGCAAGCCGAGCGCTTCGGTTCTGGTTGAGCTCTATTCCGGTCGTTCCCTCGAACCCGGCCAGGTCGTGGCCATCATCAACCTGGTGGCGACCAGTGTTCCCGAGCTCAGCAAGTCGCAGATCACTGTGGTCGACCAGAAGGGCAACCTGCTCTCGGATCAGGCGGAAAACTCCGAACTGACCATGGCTGGCAAGCAGTTCGACTACAGTCGTCGCATGGAAAGCATGCTCACCCAGCGTGTGCACAACATCCTGCAGCCAGTGCTGGGCAATGACCGCTACAAGGCTGAAGTCTCGGCCGACGTGGATTTCAGTGCTATCGAGTCGACTTCCGAGCAATTCAACCCGGATCAACCGGCGTTGCGCAGCGAGCAGTCGGTCAACGAACAACGTACCGCCAGCAATGGCCCGCAAGGCGTGCCGGGTGCCCTGAGCAACCAGCCTCCAGCGCCGGCCTCCGCGCCACAGACCACCGGCGGCACGCCGGGGGCAGCTGGCATGGTGCAACCGGGCCAGCCGCTGGTTGATGCCAACGGCCAGCAAATCATGGACCCGGCCACCGGTCAGCCGATGCTCGCACCGTACCCGGCGGACAAGCGTCAACAATCGACCAAGAACTTCGAACTCGACCGCTCCATCAGCCACACCAAGCAGCAGCAGGGCCGGTTGAATCGCCTGTCGGTGTCGGTGGTGGTCGATGATCAGGTCAAGATCAACCCGGCCAACGGTGAAACCACCCGCGCGCCGTGGACCGCCGATGAATTGGCGCGCTTCACTCGCCTGGTCCAGGACGCGGTCGGCTTCGATGCCAGCCGTGGTGACAGCGTCAGCGTGATCAACATGCCGTTCTCCGCCGAGCGCGGTGAAGTGATTACCGAAATTCCGTTCTACTCCCAGCCGTGGTTCTGGGACATCGTCAAGCAAGTGCTGGGTGTGCTGTTCATTCTGGTGCTGGTGTTCGGTGTGCTGCGTCCGGTGCTCAACAACATCACCGGTGGTGGCAAGGGCAAGCAGCTGGCCGGTATCGGCAGCGACGTCGAACTGGGTGGCATGGGCGGTCTGGACGGCGAGCTGGCCAACGACCGTGTCAGCCTCGGTGGCCCGACCAGCATCCTGTTGCCGAGCCCGAGCGAGGGCTATGACGCTCAGTTGAACGCAATCAAGAGTCTGGTGGCAGAAGATCCGGGTCGTGTGGCCCAGGTCGTGAAAGAGTGGATTAACGCAGATGAGTGATAACCGAGCCGTTGCCGCCAAACTGTCCAAGGTCGACAAAGCCGCAATCCTGTTGCTGTCCCTGGGCTCCACCGACGCTGCCCAAGTGCTGCGCCACATGGGCCCCAAAGAGGTTCAGCGCGTGGGCGTGGCCATGGCCCAGATGGGTAATGTGCACCGCGAGCAGGTCGAGCAGGTGATGAGCGAGTTCGTCGATATCGTCGGCGACCAGACCAGCCTGGGCGTCGGCTCCGACGACTATGTGCGCAAGATGCTCACCCAGGCCCTGGGCGAAGACAAGGCCAACGGCCTGATCGACCGCATCCTGCTCGGTGGCAACACCAGCGGCCTCGACAGCCTGAAGTGGATGGAACCGCGCGCCGTCGCCGACGTGATCCGCTACGAGCACCCGCAGATCCAGGCGATCGTGGTGGCGTATCTCGATCCGGACCAGGCCGGTGAAGTGCTGGGCAACTTCGACCACAAGGTGCGGCTCGACATCATCCTGCGCGTGTCCTCACTGAACACCGTACAGCCAGCGGCCCTGAAAGAGCTCAACCAGATTCTCGAGAAGCAGTTCTCCGGCAACTCGAATGCCTCGCGCACCACCTTGGGTGGCATCAAGCGCGCGGCGGACATCATGAACTTCCTCGACAGCTCCATCGAAGGCCAGCTCATGGACTCGATCCGCGAAGTCGACGAAGACCTGTCCGGTCAGATCGAAGACCTCATGTTCGTGTTCAACAACCTGGCCGATGTCGACGACCGCGGGATCCAGGCACTGTTGCGCGAAGTGTCCTCCGATGTGCTGGTGCTGGCCCTCAAGGGGTCGGACGAAGGCGTCAAGGAGAAGATCTTCAAGAACATGTCCAAACGTGCGGCCGAACTGTTGCGCGACGACCTGGAAGCCAAGGGCCCGGTGCGCGTCAGCGACGTGGAAACCGCGCAGAAGGAAATCCTCACCATCGCCCGCCGTATGGCCGAAGCCGGAGAAATCGTTCTCGGCGGCAAGGGCGGCGAGGAAATGATCTAACACCATGGTCAAGAATGATGATGCACCCACTGACCTGATCCGGGCCAGGGATGTCAGTGGCTTCGAGTCCTGGGCGCTGCCCAGCTTCGACCCGCCGGAACCTGAGCCTGAACCAACGCCTGAACCCGAACCGCCGGAAATGGAAGAGGTGCCGCTGGAGGAAGTCCAGCCACTGACCCTGGAAGAACTCGAAAGCATTCGCCAGGAAGCCTACAACGAAGGCTTCGCGGTGGGTGAGAAGGAGGGCTTCCACAGCACCACGCTCAAGGTCCGTCAGGAAGCCGAACAGGCGCTGGCCCCGAAAGTTGCCGGGCTGGAACAGTTGATGGCGAACTTGTTCGAGCCTATCGCTGAGCAGGACACCCAGATTGAAAAGTCGCTGGTCGACCTCGTGCAGCACATCACCAGACAGGTGATCCAGCGCGAACTGGCCATCGACTCGACGCAGATCGAACACGTCATGCGCGAGGCCCTCAAGCTCTTGCCGTTGGGCGTGGGCAATGTGCGGCTGTACATCAATCCGCAGGACTTCGCACAAATCAAAGCCCTGCGCGAGCGTCATGAGGAAACCTGGCGCATCGTCGAGGATGAGTCGTTGTTGCCTGGCGGCTGCCGGGTCGAGACCGAGCACAGTCGCATCGACGCCACGGTGGAAACCCGTGTCGCGCGGGTGATGGACAAGCTGTTCGATCAATTGCACGAGCAGGCCTTGCACCCGGCCGCGCCGGACCTTAGCCTGGAATTGCCGATCGACAGCAAGCCGGCGACCGCGCCAGAAGCGGATGCACCTGATGCGCCTTGAGCGCACCAGCTTCGCCAAGCGCCTGGGCAGTTACGCCGAGGCGACTGAATTGGCCGGCGCGCCGATCCTTGAGGGCCGCCTGCTGCGCATGGTCGGCCTGACCCTCGAAGCTGAAGGCCTGCGCGCCGCCATGGGCAGTCGCTGCATGGTCATCAACGACGACAGCTATCACCCGGTACAGGTTGAAGCCGAAGTGATGGGCTTCTCCGGCAGCAAGGTCTTTCTGATGCCGGTCGGTAGCGTCGCCGGCATCGCGCCCGGTGCCCGAGTGGTGCCCTTGGCCGACACCGGTCGCCTGCCCATGGGCATGAGCATGCTCGGACGGGTGCTCGACGGTGCCGGTCGTGCGCTGGACGGCAAGGGCGGGATGAAGGCCGAAGACTGGGTTCCAATGGACGGCCCGACCATCAACCCGCTTAAGCGCGAACCGATCAGCGAGCCGCTGGACGTGGGCATCCGTTGCATCAACGGCATGTTGACGGTCGGTCGCGGCCAGCGACTCGGCCTGTTCGCCGGTACCGGTGTCGGTAAATCCGTGCTGTTGGGCATGATGACGCGCTTTACCGAGGCCGACATTATCGTCGTCGGGCTGATCGGTGAGCGGGGTCGTGAAGTCAAGGAATTCATCGAGCACATCCTCGGTGAAGAAGGGCTCAAGCGTTCAGTGGTGGTGGCGTCCCCGGCGGACGATGCACCGCTGATGCGTCTGCGTGCGGCCATGTATTGCACGCGCATCGCCGAGTATTTCCGCGACAAGGGCAAGAACGTCCTGTTGCTCATGGATTCACTGACCCGTTTCGCCCAGGCCCAGCGGGAAATCGCCCTGGCCATCGGTGAGCCGCCGGCGACCAAGGGCTATCCGCCGTCGGTGTTCGCCAAGCTGCCGAAGCTGGTGGAGCGGGCCGGCAACGCGGAGAAAGGTGGTGGTTCGATCACCGCGTTCTACACCGTGCTGTCCGAAGGCGACGACCAGCAAGACCCGATTGCCGACTCGGCGCGGGGCGTGCTCGACGGGCACATCGTGCTGTCCCGGCGCTTGGCCGAGGAGGGGCATTACCCGGCCATCGATATCGAAGCGTCCATCAGCCGGGTGATGCCGGCGGTGGTGTCGCCGGAGCACATGGTGCGCGCGCAGTACTTCAAGCAATTGTGGTCGCGTTATCAGCAGAGTCGCGACCTGATCAGCGTCGGCGCCTATGTCGCCGGCGGAGATCGCGAGACCGATCTGGCGATTTCCCTGCAACCGCAATTGGTCAAATACCTGCGCCAGGGCCTCAACGACAGCATCAGCCTGGGCGAAAGCGAGGCGTATCTGGCCTCGATCTTCGCGCCAGCGGCAGGCGGTTAAGCGGTCATGGCCCTGAGTCGGGCGGGACGGCTGGCGCCGGTGGTGGAAATGGCCGAAAAGGCCGAAAAAACCGCAGTCCAGCGCCTGGGGCACTTTCAAGGGCAGGTTCGCCTGGCTGAAAGCAAGCTCGCCGACCTTGAAGCCTTCCGTCTCGACTATCAGGAACAATGGATCGTGCGCGGCAGTGGCGGTGTCTCGGGCCAATGGTTGCTGGGCTATCAGGGCTTTCTCGCGCAACTGGGCACGGCCATCGACCAGCAGCGGCAAAGCCTGGCCTGGCATCAGAACAACCTGAACAAGGCCCGGGAGACCTGGCAGCAGGCGTTTGCCCGGGTCGAAGGCTTGCGCAAGCTGGTTCAGCGCTACGCCGATGAAGCGCGGGCTCTGGAAGACCGGCGCGAACAGAAGCTGCTGGATGAATTGTCCCAGCGCTTGCCGCGTGAGAATCCGTATTGAACCAGGACGGGCGCGATGTCGATTTGACAGGCACCATGATTTCCAACCTTGCCCCAACCTCTACACGATGCTAAAACTTGTACAAGCAGGTTCCTCAATGACAAGGAAGCCATGAAATGTCAGTCGTTTCAGAAGTGTCCCAGGACGGGCAAAAGCTGACGATCTCGGTCAAGGGTCGTTTCGATTTCGCCAAGCATCAGGAATTTCGTCAGTCCTACGAAGATAAACAGCTATCGGCGGTCGTGGTCGATCTGAAAGAGGCCACTTACCTCGACAGCTCGGCCCTGGGCATGTTGCTTTTGCTGCGCGATCACGCAGGTGGCGACGATTCCGATGTGCGCGTCGTCAACAGCAGTACCGACGTGCGCAAAATTCTCGCCATCTCCAACTTCGACAAACTGTTCGACATCAGTTGATTGCCATGCAGCCACTGGAGCCGCTGACGATCCTGATTGCCGAGGACAGCGCCGCCGATCGCCTGCTGTTGTCGAGCATACTGCGCCGCCAGGGGCACGACGTGCTGACGGCGGCCAACGGTGCCGAAGCGGTCGACGTGTTTGGCCGG
This sequence comes from Pseudomonas fluorescens, assembly GCF_000967965.1. Taxonomy (GTDB): domain Bacteria; phylum Pseudomonadota; class Gammaproteobacteria; order Pseudomonadales; family Pseudomonadaceae; genus Aquipseudomonas; species Aquipseudomonas grandcourensis. The sequence goes on along the minus strand of NZ_LACC01000004.1, from coordinate 169,698 downwards.
CAGCAACCGCACCTGGTGTTGATGGATGCGATGATGCCCGTCATGGACGGCTTCGAGGCGGCCCGGCAGATCAAGGCCCTGGCCGGGGAAACCCTGGTGCCGATCATCTTCCTCACGTCGTTGTCCGAAAGCGAAGCCCTGGCCCGTTGCCTGGAAGTCGGCGGTGACGACTTTCTGGCAAAGCCCTACAACCAGGTGATTCTCGCTGCCAAGATCAAGGCGATGGATCGCTTGCGGCGCTTGCAGGATACCGTGCTGCAACAGCGTGACCAGATCGCCCGGCACCACGACTACCTGCTCAACGAACAGCGCGTGGCCAAGGCCGTTTTCGACAAGGTGGCACACTCCGGCTGCCTGAATGCCGCTCCGAATATCCGTTATCTGCAATCGCCCTATGCGCTGTTCAACGGCGACCTGTTGCTGGCCGCGTTCACCCCGGCCGGAGACATGCACGTGCTGCTGGGCGACTTCACCGGCCACGGTCTGCCGGCGGCGGTGGGCGCCATGCCTCTTGCCGAAGTCTTCTACGGGATGACCGCCAAGGGCTACGGCCTGGCGGAAACCCTGCGCGAGATGAATGCCAAGCTCAAGCGCATCCTGCCGGTTGACATGTTCTGCTGTGCCACGTTGCTGTGCCTGAGTTTTCAGCGCCGTTCGGTGGAAGTCTGGAACGGCGGCATGCCGGACGGTTACCTGCATCGCATCGCCAGTGGCGAGCGAACGCCTCTGCCAGCGCGGCACCTGCCATTGGGGGTACTGAGCCCGGAATCCTTCGATGAGCGTACCGACGTGTATCCCATGGCCCTCGGGGATCGGGTGTTTCTCCTGTCCGATGGCGTGATCGATACCTGTGACGCCAATGATCAGTTGTTTGGCGTGCAGCGATTGCAGTGGGTGTTTGCCGCCAATCGCCATCCGGATGCACTGTTCGAAGAGATCGAGCAGGCGCTGCGTCATTTCGGCGGAGAAGCGCGCGACGATGTCAGCATGGTGGAAATCAGCCTGCTGGAGACGGCACAGATTACTCCGCCGGCGTTGGTCTACTCCGACAGCGGCCAGTCCTGCCCGCTGGACTGGTCGGTGAGTTTCGAGTTTCGCGCCGCCACGCTCAAGCGCTTCAATCCGTTGCCCTATCTGTTGCAGTTGTTGCTTGAGGTCCATGGTCTTCGGGCTCAGAGCGGTGCGCTCTACAGTGTGCTGGCGGAGCTCTATTCCAATGCGCTGGAACATGGCGTGCTGGGGCTGGATTCGAGCCTCAAGCGCGATGCTTCGGGGTTTGCGCGGTATTATCAAGAGCGCAATACCCGGCTCGACGAGCTGCAGGAAGGCTATGTACGGTTACATTTGCAGGTGACGCCAACGGACGATGGCGGTTGCCTGGCCATTCACATTGAAGACAGCGGCAAGGGTTTCGATGTCGAGCGGGTGATGGCAAGGCCATTGGAAGACGTCCGCCTGTCGGGACGTGGGGTCAGTCTGATCCGCCAGTTGGGGCGTAATGCCCGCTGGAGCGACAATGGTCGAAGTGCACGCGTGGAGTTTATCTGGGAGGCTCTGGCATAATCCGCGCATTCTTGATCAAGGAGTGAGCAAGTGGACGACACACATGTGGATCGCGACGTGCTGAGTGCATTGCAGGAAGTGATGGAAGAGGGCTATCCGGATCTGCTGGATATCTTTCTTGCGGACTCCGAAGAGCGCCTGAAAGTCTTGAGAACGGCTGACAGTACCGCACTGCTGGTTGAAGTCGCCCATAGCTTCAAGGGCAGCAGCAGCAATATGGGCGCCGTCAGGCTGACCGAGCTCTGCCACCAGCTTGAGCAGCAGGCCAGAAGTTTGCCAAGCGCCGCCGTTCAGGAACTGGTCGGCGAAATCGACCGCGAATTCGCCGGTATCCGGCCGCTGTACGAAGCTGAACGACAGCGTTGCCCGGCGAAAATCTGAGCGCACGCTGCATTTGGCCTTCTTCGAGTGAAACTGGCCCGACCTTTGCAGTCAACTCATCCAACTGTACTTACGAGCCCCGTGCAGCGGAGACCGTTTCATGCCCGTTACCCCCGATATTCTGCTTCAGGCCTCCAGACAGGCCAAGACTCAAGCCGGCTCCGCCAATCCTGCGGCGCAGACCGTTGAGCCCGGGGGCACGGCCGCAAGCTTCGCTCATGTCTATGCCAGCCAGGCCCAGAACAAGCCCAATGTGTTGGCGGATGCCTCGGTCAAGCCGGGTCGTGACACAACCAGCGATGTCGCCGGAAAAAAAGACGCTGGCGACGACAAGTCTGCAACCGAGGAACCGGTGGTTGCCGATGGCGGCAAATCCTTGCCTGCTGACCAGTCGGTACAGGCGGACGACAAGACCGCCGGCGATGTTGCGTCAGATGCCGTTCCGGCTCCGGTCGTTGATGCCGCACTGCTGGATCCGGCGCTTGATCCTTCATTGCAGCCCGTCGTGCCGGCACCGGTAGCCCCCGCCGTGGTCGACACCGTGCAACCTGTGGTTGAAATGCCGGTTTCCGACGCGGCTACGGCTACGGCTACGGCTACCGCTGCAATCGCTCCAGCGCCGGCCACTGCCGACGGTGATTTCGATCCCTCGACCGATCCGCTCGACGCTTTACCGGCGGTGCGCCTGGCGATGGAGCAGGGCGGTCACGTATCGGCTTCCAGCCAGGCACAGCCCAAGGCTGCACCGACACAGGCACAAGCCCCGGCTGACGGAGAGCTGACGTCGGCGCAAAACTTTGCCGCCGGCATGGCGACCCTGCTGGATGTTCAGGGTGACAAGAGCAGCACCAGCCAAGGTGACGACAAGGCTTTCAGCGGCTTGATCGATGACGGCCTGAAGGATCTCAAGTCCGCCAGCAGCGACACCCGTGTCGATGATTTCGCCAACCGTCTGGCAGCGTTGACCCAGGCGGCCACACCGAAGACAGCCAATGCCTTGCCGGTGAACCAGCCAATCGCCATGCATCAGAGCGGTTGGACCGAAGAGGTGGTGAACCGGGTCATGTACCTGTCCAGCGCCAATCTCAAGGCGGCGGACATCCAGTTGCAGCCCGCTGAACTCGGGCGTCTGGACATTCGGGTGAACATGGTTCCCGATCAACAGACCCAGGTCACGTTCATGAGTGCGCATCCGAGCGTCCGTGAGGCGCTGGATGGCCAGGTCCATCGCTTGCGCGACATGTTCGCGCAACAGGGCATGGGGCAGGTCGATGTCAATGTTTCGGACCAGTCCCGTGGTTCGCAGCAAGGGCAGGAACAAGCCCGGCAAAGCCAGACCGGACGGACCAGTGCCGGCGGTGGTCGCCTCGACTCGATGGATGACGACATCACCTCGAGCGTCGCTGAAGTAGCGGCCAACACCACCAGCGTGATCGGCTCCAGCGCTGTCGACTACTACGCCTGATCAACACAACGCCCAACCCTGTGGGAGCGAGCCTGCTCGCGAAGGCGGCACAACATTCAACATCTTTGTTGCCTGTCACGCCGCCATCGCGAGCAGGCTCGCTCCTACATGGCATAACACTTGCTCTTGCCTTGCCGTGCGACTGTGAAAACCCGAATAGTGACGGATTATTGGCATGGCGAAGAGCGACGCAGCAGTAGTAAAAGACCCCGCAACCAAAGGCAAACTCAAGCTGATCATCGTGATCGTGGTGGCCCTGCTGCTGGCGGTCGGTGTGTCCGTGGGGGCGACCTGGTACTTCATGCACAGCGCTCAGAGCAAGCCTGCCGCGGTCGAGGCGCAAACCGCTCCTGTCGGCAAGCAGCCAGCGATTTTCGAGGCGATGGCACCGGCTTTCGTGGCCAATTTCAACCAGAACGGCCGCCAGCGCTACATGCAAGTGAGCATCACCATGCTCGCGCGCAACCAGGCGGATCTGGAGGCGCTCAAGGTCCACATGCCAGTGATCCGCAATAACCTGGTGATGCTGTTCTCCGGGCAGGACTTCGCGACCCTCGCCTCGCCGGTCGGCCAGGAAATGCTGCGGCAGAAAGCTACCGCCAGCGTCCAGGAAGTGGCGCAGAAAGAGCTCGGCAAAGTGGTGATCGAACAGTTGCTTTTCACTAATTTCGTACTGCAGTAGGAACACGACATGGCCGTGCAGGACCTGCTGTCCCAGGATGAGATCGACGCGCTGTTGCATGGCGTGGACGATGGACTGGTACAGACCGATAACGCTGCCGAACCCGGCACCGTCAAAAGCTACGACCTGACCAGCCAGGATCGCATCGTCCGTGGACGCATGCCGACCCTGGAAATGATCAACGAGCGTTTCGCCCGCTATACCCGCATCAGCATGTTCAACATGCTGCGGCGCTCGGCGGACGTGGCGGTCGGCGGCGTGCAGGTGATGAAGTTCGGCGAATACGTGCACTCGCTGTACGTGCCGACCAGTCTCAACCTGGTCAAGATCAAACCCCTGCGCGGCACCGCGCTGTTCATCCTCGACGCCAAACTGGTGTTCAAGCTGGTGGACAACTTCTTCGGCGGCGACGGCCGCCACGCCAAGATCGAAGGGCGTGAATTCACGCCGACCGAACTGCGTGTGGTGCGCATGGTGCTGGAGCAGGCGTTCGTCGATCTGAAGGAAGCCTGGCAGGCGATCATGGAAGTCAACTTCGAGTACATCAACTCGGAAGTGAACCCGGCCATGGCCAACATCGTCGGTCCGAGCGAAGCCATTGTGGTGTCGACCTTCCACATCGAACTCGATGGCGGTGGTGGCGACCTGCACGTGACCATGCCGTACTCGATGATCGAGCCGGTGCGCGAAATGCTCGACGCCGGCTTCCAGTCGGACCTCGACGACCAGGACGAACGCTGGGTCAACGCCCTGCGCCAGGACGTGCTGGACGTCGACGTGCCGATCGGGGCGACGGTGGCTCGTCGTCAGTTGCGCCTGCGCGACATCCTGCACATGCAGCCGGGGGATGTGATCCCGGTCGACATGCCGGAAGAAATGATCATGCGCGCCAACGGCGTGCCGGCCTTCAAGGTCAAGATGGGCTCGCACAAGGGCAACCTGGCGTTGCAAGTGATCGAGCCGATCGAGCGCCGTTGACTGGCGCTCGTACCCATTCGCGATTAACCGAATTCTGAATTTTTGCTCGCCGAGGACACCGACAATATGAACACCCAAGACGACCAGGCTCTGGCCGATGAGTGGGCAGCAGCCCTGGAAGAAACCGGTGATGCCGGGCAGGCGGATATCGACGCCTTGCTGGCCGCCGACTCCGCCAGTTCCGCGTCCAACCGCCTGCCAATGGAAGAGTTCGGCAGCGTGCCGAAAAACAACGATCCGGTCAGCCTCGAAGGCCCGAACCTGGACGTGATCCTCGATATCCCGGTGTCGATTTCCATGGAAGTGGGCAGCACCGACATCAACATTCGCAACCTGCTGCAACTGAACCAGGGGTCGGTGATCGAACTCGATCGCCTGGCCGGCGAGCCGCTGGACGTGCTGGTCAATGGCACACTCATCGCCCACGGCGAAGTGGTGGTGGTCAACGAGAAGTTCGGCATCCGCCTGACGGACGTGATCAGCCCAAGTGAACGCATCAAGAAGCTGCGCTGAGTGAAAAAGGTTCTCGGGTTTGTATTGGCGATGCCGTTCACCGTGCTGGCGGCCGAACCGGTTGCAACGGCGGCTACGGCTGCTGCACCGGCGGTGAGCAGCGGTGTGGCTGGCCAGTTGACGCAGTTGGTGTTCGGCCTGCTGCTGGTGCTGGGGTTGATCTTCTTCCTCGCCTGGTTGCTGCGTCGCGTCCAGCAGGCCGGTCCGGCCGGCAAGGGGCAGGTGATCGAGATTGTCGGCTCCCGCGCGCTGGGGCCTCGCGACCGCCTGATGCTGGTGCAGGTCGGCAACGAGCAGATTCTGTTGGGCCTGAGCCCCGGCAACATCTCTGCACTGCACGTCCTCAAGGAGCCGGTGCAAGTGCCGAGTACCGAGAAGCCAACGCCGGAATTTGCCCAGCGCCTGTTGGAGATGCTGGGTAAAGATCAGAAGGATAAGAAGTAATGGGTGCGCTACGCATCGTCTTGACGCTGACCCTGATGCTGGTCGCGCCGCTGGCATTCGCCGCCGATCCGCTGTCGATCCCGGCCATCACCCTGGGCACCAATGCGCAGGGTGCGCAGGAATATTCGGTCAGCCTGCAAATCCTGCTGATCATGACCGCGCTGAGCTTTATCCCGGCGTTTGTCATGCTGATGACCAGTTTCACTCGGATCATCATTGTCTTCTCGATCCTGCGCCAGGCCCTGGGCCTGCAGCAGACACCGTCGAACCAGATCCTCACCGGCATGGCGCTGTTCCTGACCCTGTTCATCATGGCGCCGGTGTTCGACCGGGTGAACCAGGACGCCTTGCAGCCGTACCTGGCGGAAAAACTGACGGCTCAGGACGCGGTTGCCAAGGCCCAGGTGCCGATCAAGAACTTCATGCTCGCCCAGACCCGCACCAGCGATCTGGAGTTGTTCGTGCGCCTGTCCAAGCGCACTGACATCGCGACGCCGGATCAGGCGCCGTTGACCATCCTGGTGCCGGCCTTCGTGACCTCCGAGCTGAAAACGGCGTTCCAGATCGGCTTCATGATCTTCATTCCGTTCCTGATCATCGACCTGGTCGTGGCCAGTGTGTTGATGGCCATGGGTATGATGATGCTCTCGCCGCTGATCATTTCCCTGCCGTTCAAGATCATGTTGTTCGTGCTGGTCGATGGCTGGGCGCTGATCATCGGCACGCTGGCCAGCAGCTTCGGCGGTGTCTCGCCATGACCCCGGAAGTTGCGGTCGATATCTTCCGCGAAGCGCTGTGGCTGACCACCATGATGGTGGCGGTGCTGGTGATTCCGAGTCTGCTGGTCGGCCTGCTGGTGGCGATGTTCCAGGCCGCCACCCAGATCAACGAACAGACCCTGAGCTTCCTGCCGCGCCTGCTGGTGATGCTGGTGACCCTGATCGTGGCCGGCCCGTGGCTGGTGCAGACCTTCATGGAATACATCCTGCAGTTGTACGGCAGCATTCCTCAGGTCATCGGCTAAACCATGTCGCTGCTAGCGCTGACCGATACCCAGATCAGCACCTGGGTGGCGACGTTCATGTTGCCGCTGTTTCGCGTCGGCGCCTTGCTGATGGTCATGCCGGTGTTCGGCACGACCCTGCTGCCCAGGCGCATCCGCCTGTATTTCGCGTTGGCCATTACCGTGGTCATCGCGCCGGGCCTGCCGCCCATGCCGCCGGTCAATGCCCTGGATTTGAGCGGGCTGTTGCTGATTGCCGAGCAGATTCTCATCGGTGCGGTGATGGGGTTTTCCTTGCAGCTGTTCTTCCAGGCCTTTGTGGTCGCCGGGCAAATCGTCGCCATCCAGATGGGCATGGGCTTCGCCTCCATGGTCGACCCGACCAACGGTGTATCGACGGCGGTGATCGGGCAGTTTTTCACCATGCTGGTGACGCTGCTGTTCCTGTCCATGAACGGTCATCTGGTGGTGTTCGAGGTCCTCACCGAGAGTTTCACCACGTTGCCGGTGGGTGGGGGGCTGATGGTCAATCACTACTGGGAGCTGGCCGGCAAGCTCGGCTGGGTGCTCGGTTCGGCGCTGTTGCTGGTGCTGCCGGCGATCACCGCGTTGCTGGTGGTCAACATCGCGTTTGGCGTCATGACCCGGGCGGCACCGCAACTCAATATTTTCTCTATCGGCTTCCCGCTGACCCTGGTGCTTGGGCTGTTCATTATCTGGGTCGGGCTGGCGGACATTCTCAACCAGTATCAACCGCTGGCCACCGAGGCCTTGCAGTTGTTACGCGAACTGGCACGGGCGAGCTGAGTCATGGCCGAGAGCGAAAGCGGTCAGGACAAAACAGAAGACCCCACGGAGAAGCGCAAGCGGGACTCCCGTGAAAAGGGTGAGATCGCACGTTCCAAGGAACTCAACACCCTGGCGATCATGCTGGTAGGTGCCTCGGCGCTGCTGATTTTTGGCGGCGCCATGGCGCAGGACATGATGGAACTGATGCGCATCAACTTCTCGCTGCCGCGGGAAGTGATCCTGGATCAACGCTCCATGGCCACCTACCTGATGCGCTCGGGGCAAATTGCCCTGTGGTCGATCCAGCCAGTGATGATTGCGCTGGTGCTGGCCGCCATCATCGGTCCGATTTCCCTGGGTGGCTGGCTGTTTGCGGCGGGCTCCATGGCGCCCAAATTCAGCCGCTTGAACCCCGGTCCCGGCCTCAAGCGCATGTTCTCGACCAAGTCGCTGGTCGAATTGCTCAAGGCCCTGGCCAAGTTCATCATCATCCTGTTCGTGGCGCTGGCGGTACTGTCGTCGGACATCGATGACCTGCTGCGCATCGCCCATGAACCCGTGGACATGGCGATCATTCACAGCCTGCAAGTCGTGGGCTGGAGCACCTTGTGGATGGCGTGCGGGCTGATCCTGATCGCGATGGTGGACGTGCCGGTGCAGCTCTGGGAAAGCCACAAGAAACTGCTGATGACCAAGCAGGAGGTGCGCGACGAGCACAAGGACCAGGAGGGGCGGCCGGAGGTCAAGCAGCGGATTCGACAGCTGCAACGCGAAATGTCCCAGCGACGGATGATGGCCGCCATTCCCGAGGCCGACGTGGTCATCACCAACCCGACCCACTACGCCGTGGCCCTCAAGTACGACCCGGAAAAGGGTAATGCGCCGGTATTGCTGGCCAAGGGTAGCGACTTCCTGGCCCTGAAGATCCGCGAGATCGCGGCGGCCAACGAGATCCTTCTGCTCGAGTCTCCGGCGTTGGCGCGATCGATTTACTACTCCACCGAGCTTGAGCAGGAGATTCCGGGGGGGCTGTATCTGGCGGTTGCGCAGGTGTTGGCTTACGTTTATCAGATTCGACAGTACCGGGCGGGCAAGGGCAAACGGCCTGATCCGCTCAAGGATGATTTGCCGATTCCGCCGGATTTGCGGCGGGATTTATAGCGGTCTTATTGAGATTCAGTGGCAACGTTGTTTACTACAATATGAAATAAGTTGTCCTGATCTGTTTTGCCTTGGCTCTTAGCTCAACCCTATTTGGATGTTTGGCAGATAAAAGTCTTTTAGTATACATAAGGGCTGTTTGGCTCTTGGGGCGCAAGATGGATGGTATTTTTGGATTGATTGTGTTTGATGCTACGTCCTCCAGGCTTTGCGCGGAAAAGGAGTGGCTTGCATTTTCAAGAGGTGAGTATTGACCGTTTTTTATATATTCAAGTAAATTGCTTTGGTCAAATAGATTGGAAATGGCATCGGGTGTTGTATAGAGGTTTTCGCTGGGAAGTCTGGTTCTTTCTGTGTGCAAGTCGTTAAGGTAGATCTGGTCTAAATAATTTTCACGCTTTAACATTTCATTTATCTGATTGAGATCTGCTCGGGCTTTTACAGCTTGTTCTGGTGTTGTTCCAGGCCTCAAGAGAACTCTATTGGGTGCAATGGGGTTGTCGGGAGTCAGTGTTATCATTCCTGTTTTTTTTGCCACTGTTGCTGATGCGCGTCTTGCGCGAGTTATAAGATTTGTCACCCATTGAATAACAGCGTGTCCTTTAGCAGCGTGTCCATTAGCATCGTGTCGATTAATCGGATCTCCCAAGCAATATGTATACGAGTTGATTCCTCCTTCCCCGAATGGGCTCCAATTGTCAGGGCAGTTAAATCGCATCAATGCCGGATTAAACGCCCGATACCCATTCCCCAATAAATAATGTCCAGTCACCGTATCCGGCCGTTCGCCGTTAAAGCCCATAAGACTCGTCAATCCGCTTTCGGCCTGGCGATGGCCGTAAGGCGAGTAGGCGATGGGGTGTTGCTGTTGATCGGCTGTGAGGGTTTGCAGCACCGAGCGTTGCAGGTCAGTCGCCAGCAACGTGCTTTCAACGGCACCGCCCTGGCTCTTTTGTTGCGCCAGCAGGAGGTCGTTATTTTGAAAGACACTGAATCCGATCGCCCCCTGTATTTCGGTGGCCAAGCGGCTTTTGCAGTAAAAACGCTGGTGAGCGGGTGCATCCGGTTGAAGCTGGCTGATCAGGCGATCCAGAGGGTCGTACCTGTAGCGGCAACGCAGGATGGGTTGTGTGGATTCCATGAAGGTCGCTCCAGATTCTCAAAGGGAGGGCGATTGAGTGTCGGTCGATCAGTCTCAGGTGGGTACTAGCAGAACTGATAGGTTCGGTAATCCGTGCGACTTATGGCTAGCCATAAACACTGCAAAACCTGTGGGATCCGTGTCAGTCGCAGATGCCTGCGCCATACGCTCAATTCCTTTCTCGGCAAAAGTTGGAAAGCTTCTTGCAGTAGCCGCCCTGCGCCTGCTTCAGGCGTCAAAAGTTTGCTTTAAAGGAACGGGGAAAACCGGTGGATCGCTCTCAGTTAATCAACAGTGCCCGCACAAACGTTGCCGATCTCAGTCGAGGCAATCTGGGCGTGCCGCTGTTGCTGCTGGTCATGCTGGCGATGATGATGTTGCCGGTGCCGCCGTTCCTGCTTGACGTGTTCTTCACCTTCAACATCGCGCTGTCCATCGTCGTGCTGCTGGTGTGCGTCTACGCCTTGCGGCCACTGGATTTTGCGGTGTTCCCGACCATTCTGCTGGTGGCGACGCTGTTGCGCTTGGCGTTGAACGTGGCCTCCACCCGGGTGGTGATGCTCCACGGTCAGGACGGTCATGCCGCCGCCGGCAAGGTGATCCAGGCCTTTGGCGAAGTGGTGATCGGCGGTAACTACGTGGTCGGTATCGTGGTCTTCGCGATCTTGATGATCATCAACTTCGTCGTGGTGACCAAGGGTGCGGGGCGGATTTCCGAGGTGAGTGCGCGTTTTACCCTCGATGCGATGCCCGGCAAGCAAATGGCGATCGACGCCGATCTCAACGCCGGCCTCATCGATCAGAACCAGGCCAAGCTGCGCCGGATGGAAGTGGCCCAGGAAGCCGAGTTCTACGGCTCCATGGACGGTGCCAGCAAATTCGTTCGTGGCGACGCCATCGCCGGCCTGTTGATCCTGTTCATCAACCTGATCGGCGGCATGGCGGTCGGTATCTTCCAGCACGGCATGACCTTCGGCGACGCCGGCAAGGTGTATGCGCTGTTGACCATCGGTGACGGTTTGGTGGCGCAATTGCCATCACTGTTGTTATCGACAGCAGCGGCGATCATGGTGACCCGTGCGTCCGGTTCGGAAGACATGGGCAAGCAAATCAATCGCCAGATGTTCGCCTCGCCCAAGGCGCTGGCGGTAGCGGCGGGCTTGATGGCGGTCATGGGCCTGGTGCCCGGCATGCCGCACTTCTCGTTCCTGAGCATGGCGGCCCTGGCAGCCGGTGGTGCTTACCTGTTCTGGAAAAAGCAGAACGTCGTCAAGGTGCAGGCCCTGCAAGAGGTCAAGCGCCAGCAGGAACTGTTGCCGTCGCCGGCCCGCGCCCAGGAAACCAAGGAACTTGGCTGGGATGACGTGACGCCGATCGACATGATCGGCCTGGAAGTGGGTTATCGCCTGATTCCGTTGGTGGACCGCAACCAGGGCGGCCAGTTGCTGGCGCGGATCAAGGGTGTGCGCAAGAAGCTGTCCCAGGATCTGGGCTTCCTGATGCCCACGGTGCATATCCGCGACAACCTCGACCTGGCGCCGAGCGCCTATCGTTTGACCCTCATGGGGGTGATCCTGGCCGAGGCGGAGATCTACCCGGATCGCGAGCTGGCGATCAACCCGGGGCAGGTCTACGGCACGCTCAACGGCATTACCGCCAAAGATCCGGCTTTCGGCCTGGAGGCGGTCTGGATCGAAATCAGCCAGCGCGCCCAGGCGCAATCCCTCGGTTATACGGTGGTCGATGCCAGTACAGTAGTGGCTACCCACTTGAACCAGATACTCTACAAGCATTCCAGTGAACTGATCGGTCACGAAGAAGTGCAGCAACTCATGCAATTGCTGGCCAAAAGCTCGCCGAAACTGGCCGAGGAGCTGGTGCCGGGCGTGGTTTCGCTGTCGCAGCTGCTCAAGGTGCTGCAAGCGCTGCTGGCCGAACAAGTGCCTGTGCGCGACATCCGCAGCATTGCCGAGGCGATCGCCAACAATGCCGCCAAGAGTCAAGATACCGCCGCGCTGGTGGCTGCCGTGCGGGTTGGCGTATCCCGTGCAATCGTCCAAAGCATTGTAGGTACTGAGTCGGAGCTGCCAGTTATCACGCTGGAGCCAAGGTTGGAACAGATATTGCTCAATAGTCTGCAAAAGGCAGGACAAGGCTCGGAAGAGGGCGTTCTGCTGGAGCCAAGCATGGCTGAGAAGCTGCAACGTTCGTTGATCGACGCGGCGCAGCGTCAGGAGATGCAAGGTCAGCCGGTGATTCTGCTGGTGGCCGGTCCGGTTCGCGCGATGCTCTCGCGATTTGGCCGGCTCGCAGTCCCGGGTTTGCATGTGTTGGCTTACCAGGAAATCCCTGACAACAAGCAAGTGACCATCGTTGCGACAGTAGGGCCCAACGGCTGAGGTAGTGGTTTATGCAAGTTAAGCGTTTTTTCGCCGCCGATATGCGTCAGGCCATGAAGCTGGTTCGCGATGAGCTGGGCGCTGATGCGGCCATTATTGGCAACCGCCGGATCGCCGGGGGTGTCGAGCTGACGGCGGCGCTGGATTACAAATTGTCGGCGCTGGCGCCGCGGGTTCCGAACATGGAACTCGAAGACGAGCTGCGCAAGACTCAGTCGCGGATCGTCACCGCCCAGGCCGAATTGAGCCTGCGTGGCGATGGCGAGAGCGACAATGCAACCAATCGCCAGTTGTTCGCCGGCTTGCCGTTGACCGCCGCCGAACCGCTGATCGAGCCGACCTACGCCGAACCCCGTCGCCCCGCGCCAGCCGCTGCGCCAGCGTCCGGTGGTGTGGACCCGCGGGCGTTCGACTCGATGCGTTTCGAACTCAACAGCCTGCGCGAACTCATGGAAGTCCAACTGGGCTCCCTGGCCTGGAATCAGCTGCAAGGCAGCCGTCCGGACCAGGCCAACCTCTGGCGTCGCCTGCAACGCATCGGTCTGTCCGGCCCGCTGTCGCGCGACCTGCTGGGGATGATCACTGAAATCGAAGAACCTCGTCAGGCCTGGCGCATGTTGCTGGCGCACTTGGCGCGCATGATCGTTACCCCGGAAGTCGAGCCGCTGGAAGAGGGCGGTGTGATCGCCATGGTCGGCCCTGCCGGCATGGGCAAGACCACCACCCTGGCCAAGCTGGCTGCCCGTTACGTGCTCAAGTACGGCGCGCAGAACATTGCGCTGGTGAGCATGGACAGCTTCCGCATCGGTGCCCAGGAGCAGCTCAAGACCCTGGGGCGCATTCTTAATGTGTCGGTGACCCACGTCGATCCGGGCCAGTCCCTGGTGCAGGCGCTGGAACCCTTGCTGCGCAAACGCGTGGTGCTGATCGATACCGCCGGCCTGCAGGCCAGCGATCCGGCCCTGCGCATGCAGCTCGAAAGCCTGGCCGGTCGTGGCATCCGCTCGAAAAATTATCTGGTCCTGGCAACCACCAGCCAGAAACAGGTTCTAACGGCCGCTTATCACAGTTACAAGCGTTGCGGGCTCGCAGGCTGCATCCTGACTAAACTGGATGAAACGGCCAGTCTGGGCGAGGTGTTGAGCCTTGCCATCAGTCATGAACTGCCGGTGGCTTACCTGACCGATGGCCCGCGGATCCCGGATGATTTGCATCTGCCGCGCCGTCATCAATTGGTCAGTCGCGCCGTGAGCGTGCAAATGCAGGAAGAACCCAGCGAAGAAGCCATGGCTGACATGTTCGCTGACATCTACCACAGCCCGACCAAGCAGGTTGGCTGAGGTAATAATGAACAGTTTTTGTACCTACATCGATGGTCTGCCATGCATTGTTCCGTTTGTGAACGCGCAGCCAGTAATGTGGCCTCCGTCTATGCAAGACAAGGTAAAGAAATAACATGGGCAGCATGCATCCCGTACAGGTGATCGCGGTGACCGGCGGCAAAGGTGGCGTCGGGAAAACTAATGTGTCAGTGAACTTGTCCCTGGCTTTGGCCGAGCTTGGCCGGCGCGTCATGCTGTTGGACGCCGACCTGGGACTGGCGAACGTCGACGTTCTGCTGGGCCTGACACCCAAACGTACCCTGGCCGACGTGATCGAAGGCCGCTGCGAACTGCGCGATGTACTGCTGCAGGGACCCGGCGGCATCCGTATCGTTCCGGCCGCATCCGGCACTCAGAGCATGGTGCATCTGAGCCCCGCCCAACACGCCGGTCTGATCCAGGCCTTCAGTGATATCGGCGACAACCTCGACGTATTGGTGATCGACACCGCTGCGGGCATTGGTGAATCGGTAGTCAGTTTCGTTCGCGCAGCCCAGGAAGTGCTGCTGGTGGTGTGCGACGAGCCGACCTCGATTACCGATGCCTATGCCTTGATCAAGTTGCTGAACCGCGACTACGGCATGAACCGCTTCCGCGTCCTGGCCAACATGGCCCAGAGCCCGCAGGAAGGACGCAACCTGTTCGCCAAGTTGACCAAGGTCACGGATCGCTTCCTCGACGTCGCCCTACAATACGTCGGCGCGGTGCCCTACGACGAAAGCGTGCGCAAGGCCGTGCAGAAGCAGCGCGCCGTCTACGAGGCCTTCCCGCGTTCCAAGTGCTCGCTGGCGTTCAAGGCCATCGCGCAGAAGGTCGATACCTGGCCGCTGCCTGCCAACCCGCGCGGGCACCTGGAGTTTTTCGTCGAGCGGCTCGTGCAGCAGACAGCAGGACCTGTTCTATGACAGCCAGCGGCTACAACCTCTACAAGAAGTCGGCACGTGATGCGCAGTACGAGCTGATCGAGCGTTACGCGCCGCTGGTTAAACGCATTGCCTACCACTTGCTGGCGCGTTTGCCGGCCAGTGTCCAGGTCGAAGACCTGATCCAGGCCGGGATGATCGGCCTGCTTGAAGTGTCGACCAAATATGACGCCAGCAAAGGCGCCAGTTTCGAGACGTACGCGGGCATTCGAATCCGCGGCGCCATGCTCGATGAAGTGCGCAAGGGGGATTGGGCGCCACGTTCGGTTCACCGCAATACGCGCATGGTCAGCGATGCCATTCGCTCGATTGAAGCTAAAACCGGCCGTGACGCTAAAGATCACGAAGTTGCGGCCGAACTCCAATTGAGTCTCGATGATTACTACGGGATTTTGAACGACACCCTGGGCAGCCGGCTGTTCAGTTTCGACGACCTGTTGCAGGACGGCGAACACGAAGGGCTGCACGAGGATGGCGCGAGTGCTCATCTCGAGCCGTCACGCGATCTGGAAGATGAACGCTTCCAGGCTGCGCTGGCGGATGCGATTGCCAATTTGCCGGAGCGTGAGCGACTGGTGTTGGCGCTGTACTACGACGAAGAGTTGAACCTCAAGGAAATCGGTGAGGTCCTGGGGGTCAGCGAATCGCGGGTCAGCCAGTTACACAGCCAGTGCGCGGCCCGTTTGCGGGGGCGTTTGGGGGAGTGGCGAGCGCGCTGAAGGCAGTGTGGGGACACTGCGAACGAGGCTGGTGTGGTGTTGAACTGCGCCGGTCGCGATCTGTTGTGCTCCAGACAGTCATTGAGTGCTTTGCCGGATTGATTGAAATGGCGCGTTCAGGTGCTGGGCGCGTTTAAGACTGCTTGGAGGTCGAATTGGACAAGAACATGAAAATCCTCATCGTTGATGACTTCTCAACGATGCGGCGGATCATCAAGAACCTGCTGCGTGACCTTGGGTTCACCAACACCGTCGAGGCCGACGATGGCACTACCGCCATCCCGGTGCTCAACAGCGGAAGCATCGACTTTCTGGTAACGGACTGGAACATGCCTGGCATGACCGGTATCGATCTGCTGCGCCACGTGCGTGCCGATGAAAAGCTCAAGCACCTGCCGGTGCTGATGGTGACCGCTGAAGCCAAGCGCGAGCAGATCATCGAAGCGGCCCAGGCCGGCGTTAACGGCTATGTGGTCAAGCCCTTCACGGCCCAGGCGTTGAAAGAAAAAATCGAGAAGATTTTCGAACGCATCGGTTGATGAGTGCGCCACGGGGGAGCTATGGGCAATAACGAAACTTCATTGGGCGATTTTGAATCGACCCTGAAAAAACACGCCGTCGAATTGGTCGCGAGCCTTGAAAAAGGCAAGTTCGGCGACGCGGTGCAATTGATCCATGAGCTCAACCAGACCCGTGACCGCGGCCTGTATCAGGAAGTGGGCAAGCTCACTCGCGAACTGCATAGCGCGATCGTCAATTTCCAGATTGACCCGCACATGCCGCAAGCCGAAGAAGTGTCGCAGATCACCGACGCCACCGAGCGCCTGGGGTATGTGGTCAAGCTGACCGAGGCTGCGGCCAACCGCACCATGGATCTGGTGGAAAGTGCCACGCCGCTGGTCAATGGCCTGGCGGATGAAGCCAAGGTGTTGAGCGCGGACTGGGGGCGCTTCATGCGTCGCGAAGTCGGCGCCGAAGAGTTTCGTGAACTGGCCCGGCGGGTAGACGGGTTCCTGACGCGCAGCGGCACGGACAATCGCGCGGTGTCGGGCAACCTCAACGACATCCTGCTCGCCCAGGATTACCAGGACCTCACGGGCCAGGTGATCAAGCGTGTGACCCAGTTGGTCACCGAAGTTGAAAGCAACCTGCTCAAGCTCGTGCTGATGGCCAGTCAGGTGGACCGCTTTGCGGGCATCGAACATGACCGTGAAGCGATGCTTGCTGAAAAAGATCCACAAAAACATCTCTCTCAGGGTGAAGGTCCGCAGATTCATGCCGATAAGAGAGAAGACGTTGTGTCCGGTCAGGATGATGTGGACGATTTGTTATCCAGCCTGGGATTTTAGAGTTTTAGAATTTTAGGTTTTTTGGGTTTTTAGACCTGTAGGAGCACCCCCCTTAATGAGCTTCGGCGCCGATGAAGAGATCCTTCAGGATTTCCTGGTTGAGGCCGGCGAGATTCTAGAGCAACTGTCCGAGCAACTGGTCGAGCTGGAAAGCCGTCCGGATGATGCGGATCTGCTCAATGCAATTTTTCGCGGTTTTCACACTGTAAAAGGGGGCGCCGGCTTCCTCCAGCTCAACGAGCTGGTGGAGTGCTGCCACATCGCCGAGAACGTGTTCGACATCCTGCGCAAGGGTGAACGTCGCGTCGACTCGGAACTGATGGACGTGGTTCTCGAAGCGCTGGACGCGGTGAACAGCATGTTCAGCGAAGTCCGCGAACGCAGCCCGATCACGGCCGCGACACCGGAACTGCTCGCGGCGCTGGCCCGTCTGGCCGAGCCGCAATCGGCTGACGAGGTGGCTGCCGCACCTGTCGCCGCCTTGGTCGAAGCGCCTGTGGCTGAAGCCGAATCGGGCGATATCACCGACAATGAATTCGAACAACTGCTGGACTCGCTGAACGCCGTCAAGGCCCAGGCCGAGGCCCCGGCGGCTGCTCCAGCGCCTGCCAGCAATGCCGCTGGCAGCGATGAAATCACCGATGCAGAGTTCGAGTCGTTGCTCGATCAACTGCACGGTAAAGGCCAGTTCGCCGTCGATGCAGTGGTCCCGGCACCGGCTGCGCCAGAAGCCCCGAAAGCGGCGGGCGACAGTTCCGATATTACTGACGACGAATTCGAAGCACTGCTCGACCAACTGCACGGCAAGGGTAACTTTGCTGTCGAGGCGCTGGAGTCGGCCATTGCTTCGGTGCCTGCAGCCGCAGCACCAAGCGCGGTGGCGGCGGGCAGCGATCTGATTTCCGATCACGAGTTCGAAGCGCTGCTCGACGAATTGCACGGCAAAGGCAAGTTCACAGAAGTGGGCGCAACGGCTGGAACGGCAACCGGCGCCAACGCCTCGGTTGCGGCACCGGCAGTCAAGGCTGTGGCGCCGAAACCCGTGGCCAAGGCTCCTGAGCCAAAAGCCGAAACACCGGCCCCTGTGGTCGCTGCTGCACCGGCTGCTGCCCGCGCCCCGGCCGCGCCTCCTGCGGAAAAACCGGCGAGCGAAGCCGAGACCACCGTGCGCGTCGATACCGCGCGTCTCGACGAGATCATGAACATGGTCGGCGAGTTGGTGCTGGTGCGTAACCGCCTGGTCCGCCTGGGCCTCAACAGCGGCGACGAAGCCATGTCCAAGGCTGTGTCGAACCTCGACGTGGTCACCGCCGACCTGCAGACCGCGGTCATGAAGACCCGGATGCAACCGATCAAGAAAGTCTTCGGGCGCTTCCCGCGCCTGGTTCGCGACCTGGCTCGCCAGCTCAAGAAAGAGATCAACCTGGAACTGGTTGGCGAAGAAACCGACCTCGACAAGAACCTCGTCGAGGCCCTGGCCGACCCGCTGGTCCACTTGGTGCGCAACGCGGTCGACCACGGCATCGAATCACCGGAAGAACGCGAAGCCTCGGGCAAGGCCCGGGGCGGCAAGGTCATCCTGGCGGCCGAGCAGGAGGGCGATCACATCCTGCTGTCGATCTCCGATGACGGCAAAGGCATGGACCCGAACGTCCTGCGTTCCATCGCGGTAAAACGCGGTGTGATGGACAAGGATGCCGCCGATCGCCTGAGCGACACCGAATGCTACAACCTGATTTTCGCCCCGGGTTTCTCGACCAAGACCGAGATCTCCGACGTATCGGGTCGCGGCGTGGGCATGGACGTGGTGAAAACCAAGATCTCCCAGCTCAACGGCTCGATCAACATCTACTCGGCCAAGGGCCAGGGTTCGAAGATCGTCATCAAGGTGCCGCTGACCCTGGCGATCATGCCGACACTGATGGTCATGCTCGGCAACCAGGCGTTCGCGTTCCCGCTGGTGAACGTCAACGAGATCTTCCACCTCGACCTGTCGACCACCAACGTCGTGGACGGCCAGGAAGTGGTGATCGTGCGGGACAAGGCGTTGCCATTGTTCTATCTCAAACGCTGGCTGGTCAGCTCCGCCGCTCACGAAGAGCAGCGCGAGGGCCATGTGGTGATCCTTTCGGTGGGCACGCAGCGGATCGGCTTTGTCGTCGATCAACTGGTGGGCCAGGAAGAAGTGGTCATCAAGCCATTGGGCAAAATGCTCCAGGGAACTCCGGGCATGTCCGGCGCCACCATCACCGGTGACGGCCGCATCGCGCTGATTCTCGATGTTCCGAGCATGCTCAAGCGTTACGCCACACGGCGTATTTGATTCTGGTGGAGCGGGGCGCCTGGCCTCGCTCCATCTAATGGAGTGTTTATGGCAGTCAAAGTCCTGGTGGTGGACGATTCGGGGTTTTTCCGCCGCCGCGTCTCGGAAATTCTTTCAGCGGATTCCAATATCCAGGTCGTCGGCACGGCGACCAACGGCAAAGAGGCGATCGATCAGGCACTGGCCCTCAAGCCCGACGTGATCACCATGGACTACGAGATGCCGATGATGGACGGCATCACCGCCGTGCGGCACATCATGCAACGCTGCCCGACCCCGGTCCTGATGTTCTCCTCGCTGACCCACGAAGGCGCCCGGGTCACCCTCGATGCGCTGGATGCCGGCGCGGTGGACTTCCTGCCGAAGAATTTCGAAGACATCTCGCGCAACCCCGAGAAGGTCAAGCAACTGCTGTGCGAAAAGATCCTGAGCATCTCGCGCAGCAATCGGCGCGTCAGCACTTACAGCGCTCCGGCCCCTGTGGCCGCACCTGCTCCAACACCTGCGCCTTCGAGCATCGGCAGTTACGGCAGCAGCGCGCCCGTGCGTCCGGCTCCGGCACCGATCCCTGCACGTACGCATGGGGCCACCGCGTCGTCGCCCGCGCCGAAACGCAAAGTCTACAAGCTGGTGGCCATCGGTACGTCCACCGGCGGCCCGGTCGCCCTGCAGCGAGTGTTGACCCAGTTGCCGGCCAACTTCCCGGCCCCGATCGTGCTGGTCCAACACATGCCGGCCGCCTTCACCAAGGCTTTCGCCGAGCGCCTGGACAAGCTCTGCCGCATCAGCGTCAAGGAAGCCGAGGATGGCGACATCCTGCGTCCGGGCCTGGCGCTGCTGGCGCCGGGTGGCAAGCAGATGATGATCGACGGCCGCGGCGCGGTGAAAATCCTCCCGGGTGACGAGCGTCTCAACTACAAGCCGTGCGTGGACATCACCTTTGGTTCGGCAGCCAAGACCTACGGTGACAAAGTTCTGGCGGTGGTCCTGACCGGCATGGGCGCCGACGGTCGCGAAGGCGCGCGCATGCTCAAGCAAGGCGGCAGTTCGATCTGGGCGCAGGACGAAGCCAGTTGCGTGATCTACGGCATGCCGATGGCCATCGTCAAAGCTGAACTCGCCGACGCGGTGTACAGCCTGGACGACATTGGCAAGCACCTGGTCGAGGCCTGTATCTGATGGATGTTCTAAGCCTGATTGGCATCATCATGGCCTTTGTCGCGATCATCGGCGGCAACTACCTTGAAGGCGGTCATCTCGGCGCCCTGGCCAACGGCCCGGCAGCGCTGATCGTGCTCGGCGGCACCATTGGCGCCGCGTTGCTGCAATCACCGATGAGTGCCTTCAAGCGCGCCATGCAGATCCTCGCCTGGATCCTGTTTCCGCCCCGTGTCGACCTGGCCGGTGGCATCGACCGCGTGGTGAGCTGGAGCCTGACCGCCCGCAAGGAAGGCCTGCTGGGCCTTGAAGGCATCGCCGACGCCGAGCCCGACAACTACGCGCGTAAAGGCCTGCAACTGCTGGTTGACGGCGCCGAGCCGGAAGCGATCCGCAGCATTCTCGAAGTGGATTTCTACACCCAGGAAAGCCGCGATGTCGAAGCCGCGAAGGTCTTCGAAAGCATGGGCGGTTACGCGCCGACCATCGGCATCATCGGTGCGGTGATGGGCCTGATTCACGTCATGGGCAACCTGGGCGATCCGTCGCAACTGGGTAGCGGTATCGCCGTGGCCTTCGTCGCCACCATCTACGGCGTGGCCAGTGCCAACCTGGTGCTGTTGCCGATCGCCGCCAAACTCAAATCCATCGCGTTGCGCCAGTCGCGTTATCGCGAAATGTTGCTGGAAGGGCTCCTGTCGATCGCCGAAGGTGAAAACCCACGCTCCATTGAGTTGAAGCTCCAGGGCTTCATGGATTAAGGGAGTACAGGGCCTGCTCACAGTAAATGATGGAGCGCGCAGCGCCCTGCGAGCCGCAAGACTAGGCACGAGGAGAGAGGTTTGGTTGTTTCAAATGAACGACGAGTAACGACGTATTGCGGCGCGCAGGGCGCTGCCCTTCGGGTTGGCGCTGTGATTGCGCCAGGCTGCGTTGCGCGACTTGAGAAGGGAGAAGCCATTCTCGGCGTCACGCGCCTTACCTGGCACAATCACAGCGCCAACGCGCTGCATCATTTACTGTGAGCAGGCCCTGATCATGGCTCGTCGTCGACAACATGATGAACATGTAAACCATGAACGTTGGCTGGTTTCCTACGCCGACTTCATCACCTTGCTGTTCGCCTTTTTCGTAGTGATGTACTCCATCTCTTCGATCAACGAAGGCAAGTACAAGGTCATTTCCGAAGCGCTGATCGGGGTCTTCACTGATTCCGATCGTTCGCTCAAGCCGATCCCCATCGGTGACGAGCGGCCGAAGACCGTGACCCCGGCCAAGCCGCTGGTCAAGGACAGTGACCAGGTCGATGCCGGTGTTGCCGGTGCCAGCGATCCACTGAAAAGCATCGCCGACGACATCAGTGCGGCGTTCGGTGACCTGATCAGCTCCAACCAGATGACCGTGCGCGGCAATGAGTTGTGGGTCGAGATCGAGCTCAATTCCAGCCTGTTGTTTGGCAGCGGCGACGCCATGCCCAGCGACATCGCGTTCAACATCATCGACAAGGTCGCGGCGATCCTGAAGCCGTTCGACAACCCGATCCATGTCGAAGGTTTCACCGACGATCAACCGATCCGCACTGCGCAGTACCCGACCAACTGGGAGCTGTCCTCGGCCCGCTCGGCCAGCATCGTGCGCATGCTGGCGATGCAGGGGGTGAACCCCGGTCGCCTGGCTTCGGTGGGCTACGGCGAGTTTCAGCCGGTGGCCAACAACGCCACCGCTGAAGGCCGCGCCCGCAACCGTCGCGTGGTGCTGGTGGTGTCGCGCAACCTCGATGTTCGCCGCAGCCTGACCGGCACCGGAACCGCCCATGCGCAACCGGATGCCGCATTGAAGCGTGCTGGCACACAAACTGCACCGACACCGGTCAAGTCGCCGGTACGAGAGAGCGCCGTCAATTCTCCGTCACCCGCATTAACACGTTGAGCTATTTCTCGGTCGATCCATTCGGCCGGGAGGAACAATCCGAATGAGAGTCTGGGCAGTCGCCAATCAAAAGGGTGGTGTCGGTAAAACCACTTCCTCCATCGCTTTAGCCGGTTTACTGGCGGAGGCGGGCAAGCGGGTGGTCGTAGTCGATCTCGACCCCCACGGCTCGATGACCAGTTACTTCGGCTACGATCCCGACGCCCTGGAGCACAGCAGCTACGACCTGTTCCTGCACAAGGGCAGCGTGCCGCAAGGCCTGCCGGGTCAACTGCTGCTGTCGACCAGTGACGAACGCATCTCCCTGTTGCCCTCCAGTACCGCACTGGCCACCCTTGAGCGCCAGTCGCCGGGGCAGAGTGGCTTGGGCCTGGTGATTGCCAAGAGCCTGGCGCAACTGTGGCAAGACTTCGATTACGCCGTGATCGACAGCCCGCCCTTGCTCGGCGTGCTGATGGTCAATGCCTTGGCGGCGAGCCAGCAACTGGTGATCCCGGTGCAGACCGAACATCTGGCGGTCAAGGGCCTGGAGCGTATGGTCAACACCCTGGCGATGATCAACCGCTCGCGCAAACAGGCATTGCCCTTCACCATCGTGCCGACCCTGTTTGACCGCCGCACCCAGGCGTCCCTCGGAACGTTGCGCGTGCTGCGCGACAAATTCCCCGAGGAAATCTGGCAAGGCTACATCCCGGTGGACACGCGCCTGCGCGATGCCAGCCGCGCCGGTCTGACGCCTTCGCAATTCGATGGCAAGAGCCGAGGCGTTCTCGCTTACCGCGCGTTGCTCAAGCATCTGCTGGCGGCGCAACTTGTTGCGCAGGTGGCGTGACATGAGCCCAATGCCCGTAGCGCCCGCGCAGGTGTGCCAATGAATCGGCCAGTGAAGACGACATCGCGCCCGCAACTGGCGTTGCAGTCGTATCTGGACAGCCTGCTGCAAGACGCAACCGAGGACTTCGCGCCTGAGATCGAGGCGCTTGTTGAGGTTGTCGAAGCGGTGAAAGTCATCGAAGAGCAAGCGGTGTTGGACGAGTTCCAGGCCGCGGTGCTCGAAGAGCAGGCCCGGGACGCACAGAAAACCGCAGTGGCCGCCGCGCCGGTGGTCGCGCCTTTGGCAAAGACTCCCGTAGCCGTGGTCGAAGCCCCGGAACCCGTACTGGTGCCGGTTTCGACCCTCGCGCCGCTGTTGCAAACCCTGGTGGCTCCAGTCATTGAAGAGCCGGTAGCGCTGGTGGCTCCGGTGATCGAGGAGCCTCAGGCGCTGGTGCCTCCCGTCGTCGAAGTGCACCTGCCGCTGAGCAATACGCCGCCACCGGTGGAAACCGATGGTCGTCCATCCTGGGCTGCCGAACCCTTCGAGTGCCTGCTGTTCGATGTCGCCGGCTTGACCCTGGCGGTGCCGCTGGTGTGCCTGGGGTCGATTTACTCCCTGGCCGGTCACGAGTTGACACCGTTGTTCGGCCAACCGGAGTGGTTCCTGGGCATCCTGCCGAGCCAGGCCGGCAACCTCAAGGTGCTCGATACCGCGCGCTGGGTCATGCCCGACCGTTACCGCGACGATTTCAAGCAGGGCCTGCAATACGTGATTTCGGTGCAAGGCTACGAGTGGGGGCTGGCGGTGCATCAGGTCAGCCGTTCGTTGCGCCTGAACCCGAATGAAATCAAATGGAGAAGTCATCGAGGTCAGCGGCCATGGCTCGCCGGCACGGTGATTGAACACATGTGCGCCTTGCTCGATGTCGCCTCATTGGCCGAGTTGATCGCAAGTGGCGGCGCCAAGCACATGTCTGGCAGCAAGCCGGGCCACAAACCGACATCAGTCAAATAAACAAAACAGGCGACGTCACTCTGATGATGTTGCACAGAACACACACCGCCAGGGCGGTTTCTTGAGGGGTCAGGGTATGAATGACAAGGCAACGGCGGCAAAAGGTTCCGAAGATCCGATCCTGCAATGGGTCACCTTCAAGCTGGACAACGAGACCTACGGCATCAACGTGATGCGCGTCCAGGAAGTCCTGCGCTACACCGAAATCGCCCCGGTCCCGGGCGCCCCGAGCTACGTGCTGGGCATCATCAACCTGCGCGGTAACGTCGTCACCGTGATCGACACCCGCCAGCGCTTCGGCCTGATGAATGCCGAGATCAGCGACAACACCCGTATCGTCATCATCGAAGCCGACAAGCAGGTTGTCGGGATCATGGTCGACAGCGTGGCCGAAGTGGTTTACCTGCGTCAGTCGGAAATCGAAACCGCGCCGAACGTGGGTAACGAAGAGTCCGCCAAGTTCATTCAAGGCGTGTGCAACAAGAACAACGAATTGCTCATCCTGGTCGAGCTCGACAAGATGATGAGCGAAGAAGAATGGTCGGAACTGGAGAGTATCTGATTGATTCTCGAGGTTGCGGTCATTGTCCTGTTCCTGTTTTGGGCCGGCACGCTGGCAATGTTCCTGGCGTACATTCGCGGTCAAAAGCAGATCGCCGCGCAACAGGCCAAGGGTGATGCGCAGCGTGATCAGCGCATCAAGGACCTGGCCAAGCGCGTCGACGACTACCAGAACGGCAATGTGCGCATGGGCGAAGACCTGTATGAACTGCGGGCGATCGTTGCGCCATTGCCGGACAAACTCGTTCAGCTGGAACAGCGCGATCCCACCAGCCTGTCGTTCGCCCAGGCGGCGCGACTGGTCGGGATGGGTGCCAGCGTCAACGAACTGACCCAGTCCTGCGGCTTGACCCAGGCGGAGGCGGAGTTGATGAGCAAGTTGCATAGAAACTAAAACGCAGATCAAAGATCGTCCGAACGCTGTTCGAGCTTTCGGGCGATTTTTATAGCGATTTGTCCTCTTCGGCCATTCGCGAGTCGAACGAATGACATTTGGTGGCTTGTAGACACCCAACTGTTTCCAGCTATCAATAGTTTCCCGTCGGGCAACAATGCATAGGTTTTCGCGGCATCCTCAATGCCAAACACTGAGATCGTTCTCCATCCAATGCCATTGGCGAAGCGAAGATCCAGACGCCCATTTGCCAGGTAGCGGCCTACGAGGAACTCACTTTTGTGTCCACTACCGCTCCGTCCATGAGCATTACCGATAGTCGTCGTGGTGTCATCGATTGATGACGCTCCCCCCAACCAGTAGCAGTCTTTCGGTCTGGGTTGTGTAATAACTGGTTTGCCTTCATTGAACGCGGTGTCGGGTCTACCGTCTGTTGTAAAACCCATCACCATACAGTCGTTGGTTCCCAAGCCGTCTTCAGCATAAGTGTAAGCAATGCCTATAGCGACTAGTCGCCCATCCGGTTTTATGGAGACTTGATTGCAGTGGATTAAGTGTTTTGGGTAGCTGATAGTTGTAAATCCGCCAGCGCCAAATGAGGTATCAAGTTGCCCGTCAATGTCAAGTCGGGCCAGAAGTCCATGTTCGAATTCCTTCTGGACTCCGCCAAAGACGAGGATCTTTCCATCCGCTTGGAGTGCATGTCCAGATAGGGTTACGGGATAACCGTCAAACTTGAGTTTTACGGACCCGCTATTGTTGAAGCTTGTATCGAGCACGCCATTCGCCAGGAACCGCATGACAATCCCGTATCCGTCTTGACCTTTAACTGCAGCGTGCACAGTCAACAATATCGTTCCATCGGATTGGACTGTCGCACTGTCCGCTATGCTGAAAGCCGTGGGTGCATGTTCGTTGTGCTGGGTTCTTGAAAGTGGTTCGGTTAATGGAAGATCAATGATGATCTGCCCGTTTTTACCAAACTCCGTGTCAGGTGTTCCATCGTCATTAAAGCGTGCCAAAACATGCTGGTACCCCTGTTCACCGTAATTGAAGCCCGACAACAGGATTTTTTCATCCGGCAGAACTGAAACCCCACCGCCCAGTGCCCTGACTCCAGGCAAGAAGTTACCTCTGATATATCCACTTGAACCACTTCCGCCAAACTGTGTATCGACATTGCCGTCTTCATTTAACCGCATCAGGCCAAACTGTTGATCATCGTTGCCATAGGTCGTTGCGCTTACGATGATTTTTCCGTTTGCATTCATCGCCATACCAGCGACATGGGAGGTAGTGGTACCAGGAAACATGTGTATTATTTTCCCGTTTTGTCCAAATGACGGATCAAGAAAGGGTGTGTTATCAGCAGGTGTTTGAACATTGATTTTCATGACGATGACCAGTCCTGGAGGGATGGGCTCACGGGTACAGGGCGTGTAGCCCGTGAAGTAGCACTGGCGCTACAAGCATCATTCAATATTCAAACAGGCATGCTCGCTACTGTCAGATCTGACAGTAGCGATGGACGGGCAACGACTGAACGTATCAGTAGTCGTCGCCGCGCTCAGTAATGTCCTTCTCGACCATCAGCGCATTCGGATCCTGCCCCGCCTGAAACTTCCCCTTCAAACTCCACGCAAACGCAATGATCTCGGCAATCGTCAGATAGAGCTCCTGCGGAATGCTGTCCCCCAGCTCCATCCTCGCCAGCAGCCTCACCAACTCGGCGTTTTCGTAGATCGGCACTTCGCAGTCGCGGGCAATGCGCAGGATTTCTTCCGCCAGCGCTTCGTCGCCCTTGGCCGTGAGGGTGGGGGCGTGGGTGCCGTCGTATTTGAGGGCGATGGCCTGGCGTGGGGCGTTGGGGTTTTTCATGCGGTTTCGTCGACCCAGCGTTGTTCGAGGCGGGTTTGCGGGCCTTGGGGTGGTGTGCCGAGGTGGCAGTCCAGATCGCCGACGTTCAGGCCGGCGGACAGCAAGCGGTCACGCAGCCCGCTCAGGTTACTTTCGATCAGGTTCGCGGTGTAAGGCCGCTCGGCCCAGAGCTGGCTGGAGAGGCTGCCCTTGATCAGTTGCGCCTGGATTTGCAGCGGCCCCAAAGGTTCCATGGCAAAGGCCAGCTCCACACGCCACAGCTGTTGCTTGGGTTCGCGTTCTTCGCGACGTTCCTTCGGCTGTTCTTTTTCGGGGGAGTCTTCACGCTGGAATTTGACCTGCAAGGGCACGATGTCCTGCATGTTGCGCATCGGGATTTCCAGCTGCCAAGTGCTCATCAGCCGTCCGTCGGCGGTGACGCCGGTTTGTTCCAGGCTCGACAGTTGATGGCTTTGCAGGCGTGAAACCGCGGCGGCGGCCAGGCGAAGCAGGTGTTCGAGGTCGTTTTCACCATCGGCGCCTTGCAACTGGCGTTCGGGCAGCGGGAAACCGGTCGGCGACGGCTTGGCACTGACCTGGCCGAGCATGCCCAGGGCATTGCGGACAAAGTTCGGCATGGCCTGGGCCAGGGTATTGGCGGCGATGATCGCGCCGAGGCTGGTGTTGGCCGGCAAGCCCTGACTCAACTGCGCAACCAGTTTGAGCAGGTCGCCCTTCATGTCCGGCGCGAGTGTCGGGTTTTGCCCGGTCAGCAGTTTGCTTTCGAGAAACACACCGCTGCTGGCAAGGGCCTGGGCCAGGCCCTTGTGGGTGCTCAACTGTTGAACATCCGGCAGGCCGGCGAGCAACCGGGCAGCGACGTTACGTAATTCAACGGATGTCTGGTCCGAGGGCGCAAGGTTCTGCAGGAGCTTGAGCAAGCCGTCCAGCGACCCCTGGCGGCTTTGCTGGTCGACCAGTTGCCGGGTCACCGCCAGTTGTTCCTGTCGGCTGCTCAGGGGCACGAACTTCACGGTCTGGGCGTCCTGAACCTGTGCGCTCAACAAGGTGCCGATGCGCAAGGGCTGCGGGCTGTCGATGCTCAGGGTGCTGCCGCTCAGTGCGGTGTTGAGCAGGCCCACCATCGAGCGAAACACCATGGGCTGGCCGGGCACCTGGGGCAGCACTTGCGAGGTCAGCACTTTGCCCTGCAGCAGAGTGCCAAAGGGCAGTTGCGCGGTGTCGAGGCGGGTGAGGGTGGCGACATTGGAGGCAATGGCCTGTTGCACCGTCACGGCCAGGTTGCCGGCCGAGGGTTGGCTGACGAGCAGCGTGGTGCCCTGGGCCAGCGGTTGATTGCTGGTGGTCTGGACCGTGGTCTGGCGGCCGCTGTCGAGGGTGACCTTGAGCAGCATCTGGAAAGTCTGGTCCGCCTGCTTGAGCGACAACACTTCGGCTTGGGCGGTTTGACCGACGCTGATCAACCCCTCCACCGGCGTCAGCAATTTTAGCAGCTCGCCGCTGACCACCTGCGGGCGTGACGTCGCCGGGAGGGTTTGCGGTAGCGGGAGGATGTTCATTTCGCCTGTCATTCGCGGTCACAACCTGAGGAAAATGCACTCTTTAGAGTAAGGCATGGCATGTATAATGCCGCGCCGTTGTATCCAAAAATGGCGAAAACTTTGCAATTGTTTGACGCAGCTCTCTAGAACAAGACGTCATTGCATCTATGCTGCATCTCTTTAACGGCCGCGCCAGAGCCGACTTGAACCGTATAAGGCCCGTGAACCCTTGACCAGTCCTGTCCTGCAAACCGTTGCCCTTGCCTGTGAGCGAGACCTTCGGCTGCTCTTCGAAAATCTCGATTTGAGACTGGCCAGTGGCGAAATGATGCAAATCAGTGGCCCCAACGGCAGCGGCAAGACCAGCCTGTTGCGCCTGCTCTCAGGGCTGATGCAGCCGACCGCCGGTCAGGTGCTGCTCAACGGTCAGCCGCTGAACGAACAACGCGGTGAGCTGGCGCGCAACCTGCTGTGGATCGGCCACGCGGCCGGGATCAAGGATTTGCTGACGCCGGAAGAGAACCTGAGCTGGCTGTGCGCCTTGCATCATCCGGCGACCCACGAGGCGATCTGGCAGGCGCTGGCCGCGGTCGGCCTGCGCGGATTCGAGGATGTGCCTTGCCACACCCTGTCTGCCGGTCAGCAGCGCCGCGTTGCCCTGGCGCGCCTGTATCTGGACAGTCCGCCGCTCTGGATCCTCGATGAACCCTTTACCGCCCTCGACAAGCAGGGCGTGGCACAGCTTGAATCTCATCTGGCCGGCCACTGCGAGCGCGGCGGCATGGTGGTGTTGACCACTCATCACACGCTGAGCCGGATGCCGGCCGGTTATCGCGACATCGATCTTGGGAGCTGGGCCGTATGAGTGTTTTCGGCCTGCTGGTCGCCCGCGAGGCTCGTCTGCTGTTCCGCCGTCCGGCAGAACTGGCCAATCCGCTGGTGTTCTTCGCCATCGTCGTGTCCCTGTTCCCGTTGGCGGTCGGACCCGAGTCTCAATTGTTGCAAACCTTGTCTCCGGGACTGGTCTGGGTCGCGGCACTTTTATCGGTTTTGCTCTCGCTGGACGGGCTTTTCCGCAGTGATTTCGAGGATGGATCCCTCGAGCAGTGGGTCCTTTCGCCGCACCCCCTGGCTCTTCTGGTTTTGGCCAAGGTGCTGGCACACTGGGCTTTTTCCGGCCTGGCACTGGTTTTGCTCGCGCCTTTGCTGGCGCTGATGCTCGGTTTGCCTGCCGCCTGTCTGCCAGTGTTGCTGCTTTCGTTGCTGCTCGGTACACCGGTACTGAGCCTGCTCGGTGCGGTGGGCGCGGCACTGACGGTGGGCTTGAAGCGCGGTGGCCTGTTGCTGGCACTGCTGATACTGCCGTTGTACATCCCGGTGTTGATCCTTGGCAGTGGCGCCTTGCAGGCTGCCTTGCAGGGAATGCCGGCGACCGGTTATCTCCTATGGCTTGGCAGCCTGACCGCCTTGGCGATAACCCTGACACCTTTTGCAATAGCCGCTGGCTTGAAGATCAGCGTCGGCGAATAATGAGGTCTGGTTAAAAAATAACCAGTAAAGACCCTGGCTCTTCACAGTAAAGAGCAACCGTGATGGAAACAGTATGAACTGGACGTGGTTTCACAAGCTTGGCTCGCCCAAATGGTTTTACGGCATCAGCGGCAAACTGCTGCCCTGGCTGAGCGTCGCGGCGTTGCTGCTGATCAGCGTTGGCGTGGTCTGGGGCCTGGCCTTTGCGCCGCCGGACTACCAGCAGGGCAACAGCTTCCGCATCATCTATATCCACGTCCCGGCCGCCATGCTGGCCCAGTCCATCTACGTGATGCTGGCGGTGTGCGGCATCGTCGGGCTGGTGTGGAAAATGAAACTGGCCGACGTCGCCCTGCAATGCGCAGCGCCCATCGGTGCCTGGATGACCGCCGTGGCGCTGGTCACCGGAGCGATCTGGGGCAAGCCGACCTGGGGCTCGTGGTGGGTCTGGGATGCACGCCTTACGTCCATGCTTATCCTGCTTTTCCTGTACTTCGGTCTCATTGCGCTGGGCAACGCCATCAGCAATCGTGACAGCGCGGCCAAGGCCTGTGCGGTGCTGGCGATCGTCGGTGTGATCAACATCCCGATCATCAAGTACTCGGTGGAGTGGTGGAACACCCTGCACCAGGGCGCGACCTTCACCCTCACCGAAAAACCGGCGATGCCCGCCGAGATGTGGCTGCCACTGCTGCTGACGGCGTTGGGTTTCTACTGTTTCTTCGGTGCGGTCCTGCTGCTGCGCATGCGTCTTGAAGTGCTCAAGCGCGAAGCCCGGGCCAGTTGGGTCAAAGCCGAAGTGGAAAACAGCCTGGAGGTCGCTCGATGAGTTTTGCTTCATTCGGCGACTTCATTGCTATGGGTCATCATGGCCTGTATGTCTGGTCAGCCTATGGCATCTGCCTGACGGTTTTGGCCCTCAACGTGGCGGCGCCGATCCTGGCCCGCAAGCGGTATCTGCAACAAGAGGCGCGTCGTCTGCGCCGGGAGAACGGCAAGTGAATCCGCTGCGCAAAAAGCGTCTTATCATCATTCTCGCGATCCTGGTCGGGGTCGGCGCTGCCGTCGGCCTGGCCCTGAGCGCCCTGCAGCAGAACATCAACCTGTTTTACACACCGACCCAGATCGCCAACGGTGAAGCCCCACAAGATACGCGCATTCGCGCCGGCGGCATGGTCGAGAAGGGCTCGCTTGAGCGATCCAGTGATTCCCTGGACGTGAAGTTCGTCGTCACCGACTTCAACAAATCCGTGACCATCACTTATCGCGGCATCCTGCCGGACCTGTTCCGCGAAGGGCAGGGCATCGTCGCCCTGGGCAAGCTCAATGCCGATGGCGTGGTCGTGGCCGATGAAGTGCTGGCCAAGCACGATGAGAAGTACATGCCGCCGGAAGTGACCAAGGCGTTGAAAGACAGCGGTCAATCGGCTCCAACGCCCGCGAAGGAGGGTTGATCCATGACGTCCGGCATCTTTATTCCCGAGTTGGGTCATCTGGCGATGATCCTGGCCCTGTGCTTTGCCCTGGCTCAGGCCGTGGTGCCGCTGTTCGGTGCCTGGCGCGGTGACCGCCTGTGGATGAGCCTGGCCCAGCCGGCCGCCTGGGGGCAATTCACCTTTCTGGTGTTTGCCTTCGGTTGCCTGACCTACGCCTTCATGGTCGATGACTTCTCCGTCGCTTATGTGGCCAACAACTCCAACAGCGCGTTGCCGTGGTACTACAAGTTCAGCGCCGTGTGGGGTGCCCACGAAGGTTCCCTGCTGTTGTGGGCCTTGATTCTCGGCGGCTGGACCTTCGCGGTGTCGGTGTTTTCCCGGCAGTTGCCGCAGGTCATGCTGGCCCGCGTGCTGGCGGTGATGGGCATGATCAGCACCGGTTTCCTGCTGTTCCTGATCATGACCTCCAACCCGTTCAAGCGCATCCTGCCGCAAATGCCCAGCGACGGTGCCGACCTCAACCCGCTGCTGCAAGACATCGGCCTGATCGTTCACCCGCCGATGCTGTACATGGGTTACGTCGGTTTCTCGGTGGCCTTCGCCTTCGCGATCGCCGCGCTGATGGGCGGTCGCCTGGATGCCGCGTGGGCGCGCTGGTCGCGTCCTTGGACCATCGTGGCCTGGGCGTTCCTCGGTATCGGCATCACCCTGGGTTCGTGGTGGGCGTACTACGAACTCGGCTGGGGCGGCTGGTGGTTCTGGGACCCGGTGGAAAACGCCTCGTTCATGCCGTGGCTGGTGGGCACCGCACTGATTCACTCGTTGGCGGTCACGGAAAAGCGTGGCGTGTTCAAGAGCTGGACCGTGTTGCTGGCCATCGCTGCGTTTTCGCTGAGCCTGTTGGGTACTTTCCTCGTGCGTTCCGGCGTGCTGACCTCGGTGCATGCCTTTGCCTCCGACCCAGAGCGCGGGGTGTTCATCCTGATTTTCCTGCTGTTCGTGGTCGGTGGTTCGCTGACGCTGTTCGCCCTGCGCGCGCCGGTGGTCAAGAGCCAGGTGGGCTTCAACCTCTGGTCCAGGGAAACCCTGCTGCTGGGCAACAACCTCGTGCTGGTGGTAGCGGCCTCGATGATCCTGCTCGGCACCTTGTATCCGCTGATTCTGGACGCCATGACCGGCGCCAAGCTGTCCGTCGGCCCGCCGTATTTCAACGCGCTGTTCATTCCGTTGATGGCGTTGCTGATGGTGGTGATGGCGGTCGGCGTGATCGTGCGTTGGAAAGACACACCGGTGAAATGGCTGGTGAGCATGCTCACCCCGGTCCTGCTCGGCAGCGCTGCGCTGGCAGTAGTGGCCGGCGTCGCCTACGGCGATTTCAACTGGGCCGTGCTCGCGACCTTCATGCTCGCCGCCTGGGTGTTGCTGGCCGGTGTGCGTGACATCTTCGACAAGACCCGCCACAAGGGCCTGATCAAAGGCCTGCCAACCCTAACCCGCAGCTACTGGGGCATGCAGGTCGCGCACCTGGGCATTGCCGTGTGTGCGCTGGGTGTCGTGTTGTCCAGCCAGAACAGTGCCGAACGTGACCTGCGCCTGGCGCCGGGCGAATCCATGGACCTGGGTGGTTATCAGTTCGTCTTCGAAGGCGCCAAGCATTTCGAAGGCCCGAACTTCACCTCCGACAAGGGCACGGTTCGCGTGATCCGCGATGGCAAGGAAGTCAGTGTGCTGCACCCGGAAAAACGCCTGTACACCGTGCAGAACTCAGTGATGACCGAAGCCGGCATCGATGCCGGTTTCACCCGCGACCTCTATGTCGCCCTCGGTGAACCCTTGGGTAACGGTGCCTGGGCTGTGCGCGTTCACGTCAAACCGTTCGTGCGCTGGATCTGGTTCGGCGGTTTGCTGACCGGCTTAGGCGGGTTGCTGGCGGCGCTGGATCGGCGATATCGGGTCAAGGTCAAAAGCCGCGTGCGCGAAGCACTGGGCATGTCGGGAGCCACTGCATGAAGCGTTGGTTGATGTTGTTGCCACTGGCGATTTTTCTGGTGGTTGCTGTATTCCTTTACCGAGGGTTGTACCTGGATCCGGCCGAGTTGCCTTCGGCCATGATCAACAAACCGTTCCCGGAGTTTTCCCTGCCAACGGTGCAGGGCGACAAGACCCTGACCCGCGCTGACATCCTCGGCAAACCGGCGCTGGTCAACGTCTGGGGCACCTGGTGCATTTCCTGCCGGGTCGAGCACCCGGTGTTGAACAAGCTGGCACAGCAAGGCGTGGTGATCTACGGCATCAACTACAAGGACACCAACGCCGATGCCTTGAAGTGGCTGACGGACTTCCACAACCCGTATGTACTGGACATTCGTGACGACCAAGGCTCGCTGGGCCTGAACCTCGGAGTCTACGGCGCCCCGGAAACCTTCTTCATCGATGCCAAGGGCATCATCCGTGACAAGTTCGTCGGCGTGATCGACGAGCAGGTCTGGCGCGAAAAACTGGCGGCCAAGTACCAGGCGCTGGTCGACGAGGTCAAGCCATGAAGCGCTGGATTGCTGCCGCCGTTATCGGTTTGAGCATGGCCGGCATGGCCCACGCGGCCATCGACACTTACGAGTTCGCCAAGGAAGGTGACCGCGAGCGTTTCCGCGAACTGACCAAGGAGCTGCGTTGCCCCAAGTGCCAGAATCAGGACATCGCCGACTCCAACGCACCGATTGCCGCCGACCTGCGCAAAGAGATTTTCCGCATGCTCGGCGAGGGCAAGGACAACCAGCAGATCATCGATTTCATGGTCGACCGCTACGGTGATTTCGTTCGCTACAAGCCTGCGCTGAACGCCAAGACCGCCTTGCTCTGGTTCGGCCCCGCCGGCCTGCTGCTGGGCGGGGTGGTGATCATCGCGGTGATCGTCCGCCGTCGTCGCGTGCAACGCGCCGGCACCCCGGACTCGCTTTCTGCCGAGGAGCGCTCGCGCCTCGACCACCTGTTGGATAAAACCAAGAATGATTGATTTCTGGCTCGCTGCAGGTCTGCTGCTTCTGGTTGCCCTGAGTTTTCTATTGATCCCGGTGCTGCGCAGCCGTCGCGCCCAGCGTGAAGAGGATCGTACCGCCCTGAACGTCGCGCTGTATCAGGAGCGCGTGGCTGAGTTGCAGACTCAGCAGGAAGAGGGCGTGCTCGATGCGGCGCAAATGGACGCCGGTCGCGCCGAAGCCGCCCGTGAGTTGCTGGCGGACACCGAAGGCGCTGAAGCGCCGCGGGTGTCGCGTCTGGGCAAACCCTTGCCGTTGCTGGCGGCCATTCTGGTGCCGGTGCTGGGCCTGGGGCTGTACATGCATTACGGTGCCAGCGACAAGGTTGAGCTGACTCGCGAGTTCGCGCAGGCACCGCAGTCGATGGAAGAGATGACCAAACGCCTGGAGCGCGTGGTCGCCGCTCAGCCGGATTCCGCTGAAGGCATGTACTTCCTCGGTCGCACCTACATGGCTCAGGATCGCCCGGCGGACGCGGCGAAGATGTTCGAACGTACAGTGAACCTGGCTGGTCGTCAGCCCGAGCTGCTCGGTCAATGGGCCCAGGCCCAGTACTTCGCCGATGGCAAGAAGTGGTCGGACAAGGTCCAGGCCCTGACCGACGAAGCGCTCAAGGCCGATCCGAAAGAAGTCACCAGCCTTGGCTTGCTTGGCATTGCTGCGTTTGAAAGCGAGCGTTATCAGGACGCCATCGATTACTGGAATCGCCTGTTGGCGCAATTGCCGCCGGAAGACCAGTCCCGCGAGGCGCTGCAAGGCGGGATTACCCGGGCCACGGAGAAGCTTGTTGCCAGTGGTGGCAAGGTTGCGCAAGCACCGGCGGCCAAGGCCTCGGCGCTGCTCAAGGTCAGCGTCGATCTGGCGGCGGACCTCAAATCCAAGGTCCAGCCTGGCGACAGCGTGTTCATCTTCGCCCGTGCGATCTCCGGTCCTCCGGCCCCGCTGGCGGTCAAGCGCATGACCGTGGCCGACCTGCCGGTGACCGTCGAACTGGGTGATGCCGACGCAATGATGCCGCAATTGAAACTGTCGAACTTCCCTGAAGTCCAACTGGTTGCGCGCATTTCCCGTGCCGGCAAACCGACCGCCGGCGAATGGATCGGTCGCAGCCAGCCACTGGCCAGCAGCACCACCGCGCCGCAAACACTGACCATCGACAGCCCGGATAAATAACAGGAAACGCCACCATGACCGCCATTGCTCGTATTGCCCTGCTCAGCGCTGTTTTGGGGTTAAGCGCTTGTGCGGTCCAGCAACCAACGGAACATCAGGCACCACCACCGTTCCCGCCGTCGCAGCCGAGCCCCACACCATCGACGTCGCCCGTACCGAGCAAGCCGACCATACCGGCCAAACCTTCCAAGCCGTTGCCACGCACCTCAGCGAGCTTCGCGCCACCACCTGGGGGCAATAGCCATTGGGATCCGAAGCTTGGGGTGTATGTGCTGGATGACCAGCCCAATACCTTTTATCGCCAGCGTACCTATTACCGCTGGGATAACGGCTGGAGCCGGTCGATCAGTCCGAACGGGCCGTGGGAAGATACTGACATCCACGGTGTACCGGGTGGCCTGGGGCGGCAGTTCGGGCAGTAGTGCAAAGAGGCGACCTTCGGGTTGCCTTTTTCTTGGCTGGGAAATGTGATTGCCGGGCCACTGCTGGACCCTGTGGGAGCGAGCCTGCTCGCGAAGGCGGCCTGACAGCCGACCTGTCTTTTGTTGATCGTGTACATATCCGTTTCTGCGGTAACGACGACTTATGGTTCCGCTCTTACAG
>NZ_LACC01000004.1:105359-133393 GCF_000967965.1 Pseudomonas fluorescens | reverse complement strand
CCTGTTGAGTGGTGAGGAGCGTGGGTGTACGCCGCTCTGCCTTTGCTCTTCTGTGGGAGATTCTATGGTTGAGGAAAAGCCCTCAACCCGCTTTTGCTTTGGCTTTTGATCTTCTTGCCCCCTCGAGAGGCCGAACGTCAGGGGCAAAGCATTTGGTTACTTTCGCCTGGGCCGACACTCCGGCTTTTCGAAAGTGACCCGCCGTAAGGGCGGAACCGTAAGTGGCCGTGACCACAGCAATGGACATGTACACCAGTAAAAAACACATCTACCAACACATAGCCATCGCGGGCAAGCCACGCTCCCACAGCCTCCGACGCCAGACTGACCCGAGCCGAACTCCGCCTGCACCTGCACTGCGTGCTGTGCCACCCGGACATCTTCAGCGTGTTCCGCGATCTGGTGGAGAGCCCGCTGGTGCAATTGGTGTCGGTGATGGACCACTCGCCGGGTCAGCGCCAGTTCGTACTGGAATCCAAGTACCGTGAGTACTACATGAGCACGTACCACCTGACCACGACGCAGATGGATGAATTCATCACGCTGCAAATGGCCAACTCGCGCACGTACAGCGACCGTTACCCACATCGAGGAGTCGGCGCGCTACGGCATGACCATCGCCGAGTTCCTGGCCACCGTCGAGGCCAAATTTGGTTACCGGGAGCACGGAATGAATGTGTTGATAAGCGCACCGAACATCGTGCGCGGGCGGCCGCACTCGGGTAGCGTGGCCGTCGCAGATCTCGCCGGCGAAGGTTTGCTGAATATTCTGTCCAGCGACGACTTCCCTGCGAGCCTGCTGCATCGGCGTTCGAGCTGGCGGTACAGAGTGAGCGGATCTGTTTGGCCGAAGCGGTTTACCGAAGGTCCAGCAAGTATGGCGACAAGCGAAGAGGGTGTTTTGATGGCGGGCAGGTTGATCTATCTCATCGGGCCTTCAGGTTCGGGCAAGGACAGCCTGCTGGATGCGGCGCGAGAGCAGTTGGCAGAACGCGGCTGCCGTATCGTGCGGCGGGTCATCACCCGTTCGGCGGAAGCCGTGGGCGAGGCGGCACTCGGTGTCAGCCCGCAGCAGTTTGCCGAAATGGAGGCAGAAGGCGCGTTTGCCCTGAGCTGGCACGCCAATGGCCTGTCCTATGGCATTCCGCGGGAAATCGACGACTGGCTGGCCGCCGGGCACGACGTGCTGGTCAATGGCTCGCGGGGGCATTTGCAGAACACTCGCCTGCGCTATCCGAAGGCATTGGTGCTGTTGCTGACAGTGGACCAGGCGGTGCTGCGTCAACGACTGCTGGAGCGCGGGCGTGAGTCGCTGATCGAGATCGATCAGCGCTTGGCGCGCAATGCCCGATTCAACGAGCGGCTGTTGGCTGAAGATCCGGCCGTGCACCTGCTCGACAACTCCGGGCCGCTGGAGGTTACGGTCGAACGTTTGCTGGCCTGCATTGACGAGCAAGCCCCATGCGCCTGACGTTGCTGGGCACCGGTGATGCCCGGCAAGTGCCGGTCTATGGCTATGAGTGCGTGGCTACGATGCGGCCCGCCACGATCAGCGCTGGTTGATCGGCCCTGCAGTGCATTGATGAGTTGCAGCCGAAGTCGGCGGTATTGACCCATGTCGGGCATACCCTGGATGCCTGGTTGATGGAATATCGGGGTGAATTGCCGGCGAATGTCAGGGTCGGGTTTGATGGGTGTGTGTTGTAGCGATCTTTTGATCTTGATTGACGGGCTGTCAAACTTACTTCATCAACAACCCCAGCACATACTCCACAAACGCCCGAGCCTTGGCGCTGGCCATTCTCCCTGTGGGGAACACTGCCCACAGATCCAGGTTCGGCAGTGCCCAGTCCTTCATCACTTCCCGGACCGAACCGTCGGCCAGTTCCGGTGCGAACATCCATTGCGAGGCCATGGTCAGCCCTTGATGGGCCAGCACGGCTTCACGAAGGCCTTCGGCGGCATTGACGCGGATCCGGCCGCTGATGTTCACCGATTGCTCCTCGCCGGCCTTGTTGAACTGCCAATTGGCGGCGCTACCGAGGGTGTAGAGGATGGCCTGATGTTTGCTCAGGTCGGCGGGGCAGGTGGGCTCGCCGTGTTTTTCAAAGTAGGCCGGTGTGCCCAGTACCATGCGCCGGCATTCGGCGATCTTGCGCGCGGTCAGCCTCGAGTCGCTCAACACGCCCAGGCGCAGGGCGATATCGACGCCTTCTTCCACCAGGTTGACGTTGCGATCATCGAGCATCAGGTCGATGTCCAGCGCCGGGTTTTGCTCCAGGAAGGGGCCCAGGTGCGGAACGATGTGCAGCCGGCCGAAGGTGACAGGCGCGCAGATGCGCAGGTTGCCACTCAGCCCGCCGGCGGAACCCCGTGCGGCGTTATCGGCCTCGTCGGCTTCTTCGATGGCGCGCTTGGCCCGTTCGAAAAAGGCCAGCCCGGCCTCGGTGGGCGTCAGGCCCCGGGTCGAACGCAGCAACAGCCGCACCGCCAACCGCGATTCGAGTTGCGCGATGGTTTTCGACACGGCCGGCTGGCCGATTTTCAGGCGCCGGGCGGCGGCGGAAAACGAACCGGTTTCCACCACGTAGACGAAGGTTTCCATTGCGCCGAGACGGTCCATTGAGGGTCCTTGTGCAAAATCCGGAAGTGTCGAAAGTCCCTTGTAGGAGCGAGCCTGCTCGCGATGACGGCATGACAGTCAGCATCAATGTTGAATGTTAAAGCGCTATCGCGAGCAGGCTCGCTCCTACAAGGGGTATATGGCGACAGTCAAAACGCGGCTTTACCCACCGAAGCACCACCATCGACAAACAGCGTCTGCCCGGTGATGAACCCGCTCTGCTCCGACAACAGAAACGTTATCGCCGAGGCGATTTCCTGTGGCTGTCCAAGGCGGCCCATCGGTACGCTGGCCAGATACCGCGCTTCACCTTCGCTGCCCGGTGGATTGTTGGCGCGGAACAGTTCGGTTTCGGTCGGCCCCGGCGCCACGGCGTTTACCGTGATACCACTTTGTGCCAACTCCAGCGCCCACGAGCGGGTGAAGCTGACCAGCGCAGCCTTGGCCGCCGCATACGCCGTGCGCTGGGCAATCCCGAGTACCGTCAGGCTGGAGATGTTGACCACCCGGCCCCAACCCTTGGCGCGCATGTTCGGCAACAGCGCCTGGGTGGCCTGCAAGGCCGAATGCAGATTGACCCGCATTACGTCGTCAAAGGTATCCAGATCGATTTCGCCAAGGGCTTGCGGACGCACCAGACCGACGTTGTTCACCAATCCATCGAACTCGTACACCCTGGCCAACTCCTCCAGCACTTCTCGGGTCAGCTTTCGGTCGCTCAGGTCCAGCGGAAACAGAATGCCCGGGAACGTCAGGTCGGGTTTGCGGGCGATGCCCACCACACGATGACCGGCCCGGTCCAGGTGCTCGGCCACCGCCCGGCCAATGCCTTTGCTGGCGCCGGTGATGAGAAAGGTACGTCGGGTCATGGCAACTCCTTGTAAGGGCATGCCGCCGGCCGGGCGGCAATTGAACGGGGCAGCCGCGAATCGCATCCAGCATCGCTTCAGGCTCTGGGCGTTGAGTGTAATCGGGAAAGGCAGGGCTTTCATCAGGGGCTTTCATCACACTCTGTAAAACAACCAGGCGTCGCTCTTCGGGTTTTTGTGCTTGAGTAAAGATAACTCTAGGGTTATTTTTGTTTTTGCCAAGCAAGGAGGCTGGTGGTGCAGAGCAGGCTATTGATCAAGGAGTTGGTGGAAGCGGGTTGGACCCTGGACCGGGTCACTGGCAGTCATCATATCTTCAC
The DNA here is from genome assembly GCF_000967965.1 of Pseudomonas fluorescens. GTDB lineage: Bacteria > Pseudomonadota > Gammaproteobacteria > Pseudomonadales > Pseudomonadaceae > Aquipseudomonas > Aquipseudomonas grandcourensis. The sequence goes on along the minus strand of NZ_LACC01000004.1, from coordinate 129,581 downwards.
GCACCCTTACAACCCGTACACCGTTCCCGTCCCTCATCCAAAAAAGGATTTACCGATCGGGACGGTCAAGAGCATCAGGCGGCGAGCCGGGCTTTACTGCCCGCCAGCCAGTTACGCAGGAGATCCATAATGCAATATCCAATCTGTATCGAATGGGGCGACGAGAACACCGCCATCGGTATCCAGATCCCCGATATTCCAGGTGCGGTGACCGCCGGGGATACCTTTGAAGAGGCTTACAACGCAGCCGTCGAAATTGCCCACATCATGCTGCAGGAGATGGCAGCAGACGGCGATACCATTCCGATGCCGACTTCAGCGGCGCTGCACCGTGGCAATCCCGAGTTCGCCGACATGGGCTGGGGCATGCTGGAACTGGACATCTCGCCGTACATGGGCAAGACCGAGAAGGTCAATGTCACGCTGCCCGGCTATGTGATCCAGCGTATCGACCGCTATGTGCGCGAACACAACGTCAAAAGCCGCTCCTCCTTTCTGGCGGATGCGGCGATGGAGAAGCTGGTTCGGCAATAAATCGGGGCGCTGCAGGCATTCGCGAGCAGGCTCGCTCCCACAGGTTGCTTGCAAACCTTGTGGGAGCAAGCCTGCTCGCGAAGCTTTAAAGCTTACGCCGTCGCCAGCGCAGCCTTCTGCGAAACACTCAAGAACCGCAACAACGCCAACAGCGGAAACGCGCTGCCGACGATCACGATCCACAACCAGCCGCCGTGTTCGTACACCGCGCTGGCCACCGAAGAGCCGAAGGCGCCGCCGATGAATATGCTGGTCATGTACAGCGCATTCAGGCGGCTGCGGCTTTTGCCGTCGAGGGCGTAGACCGCGCGCTGGCCGAGGACCATGTTCATCTGCACACAGAAGTCGAGCACCACGCCGGTTACCGCCAGGCCGATGACGCTGTAGGCCGGATGGATAAACGCCGGCATGAAACTCAGGCTGGCGAACAGCAGGGCCAGTAACGACGCGATGCGGGTGTGGCCTGAGTCGGCCAGGCGCCCGGCGATGGGTGCGGCGATGGCGCCGATGGCGCCCACCAGGGCAAAAATCGCGATCTCGCTTTGCGACAAACCGTGATTGCGCGCCAGTTCCAGTGGTACGGCGGTCCAGAACAGGCTGAAGGTGGCAAACATGCAGCCCTGGTAAAACGCCCGCTGGCGCAGGACCGGTTGTTTGCGCAACAGCGTCCACAGTGAGCCCAGCAATTGGCCATAGGACGCGCTGTGATCAGGTTCACGCTTGGGAATGGTCACGGCCAGCACGATGCTGATGGCTGCCATCAACACCGCGGCAATCATGAACATCGCCCGCCAGCCGAAGTGGTCGGCCACCACGCTGGACACCGGCCTGGCCAGCAGAATGCCGAGCAACAAACCGCCCATGATCCCACCCACCACACGGCCGCGGGTTTCTTCCGGCGCCAGGTGCGCGGCCAACGGAATCAGGATTTGCACTGAAACCGAACTGAACCCCACCAACAGCGAAATCAGCAAAAACACGTTCGGCTGATCGGTGAGCGCGGCGCCCAGCAGGCTGACTATTGCCACCAGGGTGGTGATGATCATCAGCCGACGGTTCTCCAGCAGATCCCCCAGCGGCACCAGGAAAAACAGCCCCAGCGCATAGCCGATCTGGGTCAGGGAAACGATCAGGCTGGCCATGGAGTTGGTCAGGCCGATGTCCGGGGCGATCAGGCCGATGATCGGCTGGGCGTAGTAGATGTTGGCGACAATCGCGCCGCAACAGAAGGCGAACAGCAGCACCATGCCTCGGGTCATTGTCGCGGTGCCGTGGGACACCTGGGTCGCTGGGTTCATAACGGGTCTCGCTATACGGAAAGGAATGCGCGCAGGCTAATGGGCTGACTGAAACGGCGGAAGTGGGATTGGAGTGATAGCAATCATTCCATTGCGGAATGACTGACGAACGCGTGTGTCGTCCGTCGAAGAGCCTTGCGTCAGAACTATGCAGGTGAATGATACATTCACTTACATCTTGTTCGATAGCGTGCTTATGTTCTCTCTTCCTGTCTTGCCACCGGAGGGCCGTCCCATGAATATGAAGTTTCGTCAGCTGATTCGCCGCGCTTGTGTCGCTACCTTGATCAGCGTCTTCAGCGTTGGCCTGGTCCAGGCCGAGGATGCGCCGGGCACGCGCATCGGGGTGCGTGGCGAGATTACTGGCGTCAGTCCGGACATTTTGAAAGTCCACGCCAACAGCGGCGACAACGTGGTGATCAACCTGACCAAGGACACCAAGGTCCGCGCCGTGACCCTGGCCAACATCGAAGACATCAAGCCCGGTAGCTACATCGGCAGCGCCGCTATTCCCCAGGAGGATGGCACCCTCAAGGCCCTGGAGGTCCATGTATTCCCGCCGGAGTTGGCCGGCAGTGGCGATGGTCATCGGCCGTTTGACCTGGTCAAGGGCAGCAGCATGACCAACGGCAGCGTCGGCGACCTGGTGGTGAGCAATGGGCGGGTGCTGACCGTCAACTACAAGGGCGGCCAACAGAAGATCCTGGTGCCCGAAGACGTACCTATCGTCAACCTGATACCGGCCGATCGCAGCCTGTTGAAGGTGGGCGTGAAGATCGTGACCTTTGTGACCCAGGGTGCTGACGGCACGCTCACGGCTCAATCCATCTCGGCGGGCAAGGATGGCGTGACGCCACCGATGTAGTCTTTGCAGGCCTGACCGACCATCCGAAGAAATGCCCACATTTGCCTGACAACTAGAATCAACAGGGGGATCACTTCAACGCGTCCTTTCAAGCGGGAGTATCACGATGAAAATCGTATCGTCGCTGGCGTTGGTGGTAGCGGTTGGGTCGATCTCCGGGTGCTCGACGGTGCCTGATCGTCAGGTCACCAACGTTCCCCTGAACGCTACTTCCATCAATGCCGGGAGAATCGCCCGGCCCATCATGATGTCCGACGGTAATGCAACGGTGTTCTGGTTTGCGGTCAGTGGCGAAAGCATGGGTAGTGCTTTGCCGGGCCGTTTGCAGGCTTATATCTATCCGGGAAGCTGTGCGAGCCTGGGTGCGAAACCGGCCTATGACATGAACGACGGGCCGAATGCGAGGTTCTATTCAGCAGCGTCGCACCAGTATTTCTGGAAAAGCGCACCGATCGCCTACGAGACTCTTCGAGCGGGCGGCTATTCGTTGGTTGTGCGTGAAAGCCCGGCCGACGGGAACCAGAATATTTTCTGCGGCAAACTGAGCTGAAATGGCAGCCACAAAAAAGGCGACCTGCACAGGTCGCCTTTTTCATTGCCGCTCAGCGATTACTGACCGCTGTAGATCTGGTCGAAAACCCCGCCATCATTGAAGTGGGTCTTCTGCACGGTGCGCCAGTCGCCGAAGGTCTTCTCGACCGACAGGAAGTCCACTTTCGGGAAGCGGTCGGTGTACTTGGCCAGCACGGCCGGGTCGCGCGGGCGCAGGTAGTTCGCCGCGGCAATCTCCTGACCTTCCGGCGACCACAGGTACTTCAGGTATTCCTCGGCCGCCGCACGGGTGCCTTTCTTGTCGACGGTCTTGTCGACCACCGACACCGGTGGCTCGGCTTCGGCGGAAACGCTTGGGTAGATGACTTCGAACTGATCACGGCCGAACTCGCGGGCGATCATTTCCGCTTCGTTTTCGAAGGTCACCAGCACGTCGCCGATCTGGTTGGTCATGAAGGTGGTGGTGGCGGCACGGCCGCCGGTGTCGAGTACTGGCGCTTGCTTGAACAGTTTGCCGACGAAGTCTTTGGCCTTGTTTTCGTCGCCGCCGTTTTTCAGCACGTAGCCCCAGGCAGAAAGATAGGTGTAGCGACCGTTACCGGAGGTTTTCGGGTTCGGGACGATGACCTGTACGCCATCCTTGAGCAGGTCAGGCCAGTCTTTCAGGGCTTTCGGGTTGCCCTTGCGCACGATGAACACGGTGGCCGAGGTGAACGGCGCGCTGTTGTTCGGCAGGCGCGTGACCCAGTTGTCCGGCACCAGTTTGCCGTTGTCTGCCAGGGCGTTGATGTCGGTGGCCATGTTCATGGTGATGACATCGGCTGGCAGGCCGTCGATGACCGAACGCGCCTGTTTGCTGGAGCCGCCGAAGGACATTTGCAGGACGATGTTTTCGTTGTGCTCGGCTTGCCAGTGTTTCTGGAACGCAGTGTTGTAGTCCTTGTAGAAATCTCGCATCACGTCGTAGGAAACGTTGAGCAGGGTTGGTGCAGCCTGGGCGATGTTGCCCAGGGCCAGGCCTGCGGCGAGAAGTGAGGCGCCAAAGAGTTTTTTCACTGCGAATTCCTTGTTCTATTAAAAGTGGGGCAATTTGCCAGCGACTATAACTGGGCTCGTTTAGTCCCTTAAAGATTAAAAAGCTCTTTGCTTATTCCAGTTTTTTGAACAATGCATTGCCACAACGCGAGCAGAACGACGCCTCGGGTTCATGGCTGTCCTTGGCACACACCGGGCAGTCGCGATGCAACTGGCCGCCACGCATGGCCGTGGCCAGTTCGGCGGTGAAGATCCCGGTGGGCACGGCGATGATCGAGTAACCGGTGATCATCACCATCGACGAGATGACCTGGCCCAGTGCGGTCTTGGGCACGATGTCGCCGTAACCGACGGTGGTAAGGGTGACGATAGCCCAGTAAATGCCCTTGGGAATGCTGGTGAAGCCATGTTGCGGGCCTTCGACCACATACATCAGGGTGCCGAACACGATGACCAGCGTGCAGACGCTGAGCAGGAACACGAGGATTTTCTGCTTGCTGCCGCGCAAGGCATCGAGCAGGTAATGGGCTTGTTTGAGATAAGGACCGAGCTTGAGCACGCGGAAGATCCGCAGCATCCGGATCACCCGGATGATCAGCAGGTACTGGGCATCGCTGTAATACAGCGCGAGGATGCCGGGCACGATGGCCAGCAGATCCACCAGCCCATAGAAGCTGAACGCGTAGTGCAGCGGTTTTGGCGAGCAGTACAGGCGCAGGATGTACTCGCCGAGGAAGATCACCGTGAAGCCCCACTCGATGTACGCCAGCAGGCTGGCGTAATTCTGGTGGACGTCATCGATGCTGTCCAGAATCACCACCACCAGGCTGGCGAGGATGATCAGCAGCAGGGTGGAGTCGAAGCGTCGACCGGCGACGGTGTCGGTCTGGAAAATAATCACGTACAGGCGATTACGCCACGTGTCGTTGCTGTTCATGCACATCGCCTTGGCCGCAAATCAGCGCAGCCTAGGTTGATTCTCCCCGGGAGCGCAAGGCGCGCTGTCGACCGTGGCTTTGCCGAGCATTTGCACAACGCTGCGGATCAGCCAGCCGGCAAGAATGAACGGCGCGGTCAGCGTGGGCAGACCGATGGCGGCAAACACCGGCGTCAGCAACAGCGCCAGGCCGATGCCAAGCAGCGGCAGCCACGGTTGACGACGCAGGGAGCTGAAGGCGAGGGCGGCCAGCACGGCGTTATAGCCACCGAGGCCGAGCAGTGCGGTATAGAAATCGTGGTTCAGCAGGCTCCAGCCCATGCCCGCGACAGACGCCAGCAATGCCCAGCAGAATGCGCGGCGATCAGCGATCAGCAAACCGGTGGCAATCATCGCACCGGCCAGTGGATGACCAAGGAACATCACCTGACCAATGCCTTTGAGTGGCGCGGCGAGCATGTTCAGGGTGCTGACTTCGATCAAGTGCGGCTCAGTCGAGGGCGTGGCGAAGCACAGCAGCAACCAGCCCAACCCGACGAAGGGCGCGGTGTAGGCTGGCAGGTATTGGCTGAACCGGAGGCGCTTGAGCCACTGCTGGGTGACCATCGCGCTCAGGCCACCGGCGGCCAGAATCAGTGGCGGCATCATCGCCGACCAGGGGAAATACAGGCTCAATAACAGTCCGAGCAGGACGCCGTTGTAGCTGAACAACCCGGCCTGACGATCCGCCTTGGCATAGTTGCGACGTTGCGCGGTGAGCAGCCCGGCGACACCACCGAGCAAGGCGCCGCCGAGCAAGGCGGGCGCAGTGAACAAAATGGCCAGGACGCACAGCAGGCCGCACAGCGGATTGCGCTGGAGAAAGATCTGGCTGAAGCCGTTGAGCAATGCTTCGGCCCAGTCGGGGCAGTGGGTGTTGAAGTGGTGGGCAGGCATGATGAAATCTGGGCAGTGAAAAATCAAAGGTGCTGCACAAATCTGTGGCGAGGGGGCTTGCCCCCGTTGGGGCGCGAAGCGGCCCCGGATCCGGTGAATGCGGTTTCTCTTGGGAACCCGTCATGCCGGAAAACGACTGCTACGCAGTCGAACGGGGGCAAGCCCCCTCGCCACAAATGCGGTTCTTAAATCAACGTCTCGATACGCAAAGAGTTAGTCGATCCCGGCTGGCCAAAGGGCACACCTGCTGTGATCAACAGTGTGTCGCCACGCTGTGCCATGCCCTGGGCCTGTGCGATCTCCAGTGCCGTGGAGCAGACTTCATCGACCTGACGCAGGCGGTCATTGACCACCGAGTGCACACCCCACGCCACGCTCAGGCGACGGGCGGTCTGCAGGTTCGGTGTCAGGTTGAGGATCGGCACTGTCGGCCGCTCCCGCGCCGCACGCAGGCTCGACGCGCCAGACTCGCTGTAATTGACCAGCACCGCCACCGGCAGCACGTTGCTGATGCGGCGAATGGCGCAGCTGATCGCGTCGGAAACAGTCGCCTCGGCTTTCGGTCGGCTGACGTCGAGTTGAGTCTGATAGTCCGGACCGTTCTCCACCTGGCGGATGATCTTGCTCATCATCTGCACGGCTTCGAGCGGGTATTCGCCGGACGCGGTTTCCGCCGACAGCATCACCGCGTCCGCACCTTCGGCCACCGCGTTGGCCACATCGGTGACTTCGGCGCGGGTTGGCGCCGGTGAGAAGCGCATCGACTCCAGCATCTGGGTCGCCACCACCACCGGTTTGCCGAGCTGGCGGCAGGTGCTGATGATGTTCTTCTGGATCTGCGGCACGCTTTCGGCCGGCACTTCCACGCCCAGGTCACCACGGGCGACCATGATCGCGTCGCTCAATTCGGCGATCTCGCGCAGTTGTTCGACGGCCGATGGCTTCTCGATCTTGGCCATCAGGAACGCCTTGTCGCCGATCAGGGTACGGGCTTCGCGGATGTCATCGGGACGTTGCACGAACGACAGCGCTACCCAGTCCACCCCAAGCTCCAGACCGAAGGTCAAGTCGCGGCGATCCTTGGCGGTCAGCGGGCTCAGGTCGAGCACCGCTTGTGGCACGTTCACGCCTTTGCGGTCTGACAGTTCGCCGCCATTGAGCACGGTGGTGTCGATGGCGTCGGCGTACTTGGTCACCACCCGCAGACGCAGCTTGCCGTCGTCCAGCAGCAGGTCCATGCCCGGCTCCAGCGCGGCGATGATTTCCGGGTGGGGCAGGTTGACCCGGCGCTCATCGCCCGGGGTGGCATCGAGGTCCAGGCGCAAGGCCTGGCCGCGTACCAGTTGCACCTTGCCTTCGGCGAACTTGCCGACCCGCAGTTTCGGGCCTTGCAGGTCCATCAGGATGCCCAATGGATAATTCAGCTGGCGCTCGACTTCACGGATCCACTGAAAACGCTGGGCGTGGTCGGCGTGATCGCCATGGCTGAAGTTCAGGCGGAAGATGTTGACCCCGGCCAGCACCAGCTCACGGATGGCGTCGATGCCATCGGTGGCCGGACCGAGGGTGGCGAGGATTTTGACCTTTTTATCAGGCGTCATGTTTAGTGCTCTCAAGGATCAGAATGGCGCGGAAGTCGTTGACGTTGGTACGGGTCGGCTCGGTGACGATCAGCGCGTCGAGTGCCTCGAAGTAGCCGTAACCGTTGTTGTTGTCCAACTCGTCGCTGGCGCTCAGACCCAATGCGGCGGCGCGGGCGTAGCTGTCCGGGGTCATGATCGCGCCGGCGTTGTCTTCGGAACCGTCGATGCCATCGGTGTCGCCGGCCAGCGCGAACACGCCGGGCAGGCCCTTGAGGCTGTCGGTCAGGCTCAGCAGAAACTCGGCATTGCGTCCGCCACGGCCATTGCCGCGTACGGTCACGGTGGTTTCACCGCCAGAGAGAATCACGCAGGGCGCCGCCAGCGGCTGACCGTGCAGGACGATTTGTCGGGCGATGCCGGCGTGGACTTTCGCCACCTCGCGGGATTCGCCTTCCAGGTCGCCGAGAATCAGCGGACTGAACCCGGCTTGACGGCATTTCACCGCCGCCGCTTCAAGGGATTGCTGCGGGCGGGCGATCAACTGGAAATGACTGCGGGCCAGGCTCGGGTCGCCGGGTTTGACGGTTTCCGACTCGGGGCTTTGCAGCCAGGTGCGCACCGAAGCCGGAACCTCGATGGCGTAGCGTTTGAGGATCGCCAGGGCTTCGGCCGAGGTGCTCGGATCGGCCACGGTAGGGCCGGAGGCGATGACCGTGGCGAGGTCGCCCGGCACATCGGAAATCGCATAGGTGTAGACCGTGGCAGGCCAGCAGGCTTTGCCCAGGCGGCCGCCCTTGATCGCCGAGAGGTGCTTGCGTACGCAGTTCATCTCGCCGATGGTCGCGCCGGATTTGAGCAGGGCTTTGTTGATCGACTGCTTGTCGGCCAGGGTGATGCCTTCGGCCGGCAGTGCCAGCAGGGCAGAGCCACCACCGGAGAGCAGGAAGATCACGCGGTCGTTTTCGCTGAGGTCGCTGACCAGTTCCAGCACACGTTTGGCCACGGCCAGACCTGCAGCGTCCGGTACCGGATGCGCGGCTTCGACCACTTCGATTTTTTCGCAAGGTGCGCCGTGACCGTAACGGGTCACCACCAGGCCAGAGACTTCACCCTGCCAGCAGCGCTCGACCACCTGGGCCATGGCGGCTGCGGCTTTGCCGGCGCCAATGACGATTACGCGACCGCTGCGGTCGGCAGGCAAATGGGCTTCGAGGACTTGTTGCGGATGCGCCGCGTCGATGGCTGTGGCAAACAGCTCGCGCAGCAATTGTTGCGGATCGACCGACATGGCGGGCTCCCGGAATTCTTGTTATTCGAAAGGGCAACTCTGATCTCTGTAGGAGTGAGCCTGCTCGCGATCCAGGCACCGCGGTGTATCAGGTACACCGCGGTGATTTCATCGCGAGCAGGCTCGCTCCCACAGGTTTAATGCAGGTTCAGGCAGGGCTTACTTCTTGTCGCGAATCGAGAAGTTCGCCATGTGTTCCAGACCCTTGATCAGCGCCGAGTGGTCCCAGTTGCTGCCACCGATGGCCGCGCAGGTGCTGAACACTTGCTGGGTGTTGGCGGTGTTCGGCAGGTTGATGTTCAGCTCCTTGGCGCCTTGCAGTGCCAGGTTCAGGTCCTTCTGGTGCAGGCTGATGCGGAAGCCTGGATCGAAGGTGCCCTTGATCATGCGCTCGCCGTGGACTTCGAGGATCTTCGAGGACGCGAAACCGCCCATCAGTGCTTCACGCACCTTGGCTGGATCGGCACCGTTTTTCGAAGCGAACAGCAGGGCTTCAGCCACGGCCTGGATGTTCAGGGCCACGATGATCTGGTTGGCCACCTTGGCGGTTTGGCCGTCGCCGTTGCCACCGACCAGGGTGATGTTCTTGCCCATGGCCTGGAACAGCGGCAGGGCGCGTTCGAAAGCGTCGGCATCGCCGCCGACCATGATGCTCAGGCTCGCAGCCTTGGCGCCGACTTCACCGCCGGATACCGGGGCATCGAGGTATTGCGCGCCTTTTTCGTTGATCTTTGCCGCGAAAGCCTTGGTGGCGGTTGGCGAGATCGAGCTCATGTCGATGACGACTTTGCCTTTACCCACGCCAGCAGCGATGCCGTCGGCACGGAACAGCACGTCATCGACCTGCGGGGTATCGGGCACCATGACGATGATGAACTCGGCTTCCTGGGCGACTTCCTTCGGGTTCGCCAAGGCAACGGCGCCGGCGGCAACCAGGTCGGCAGGCGCAGGGTCGTGGTGGGCCGACAGGAACAGGCTGTGACCGGCTTTCTGCAGGTTCGCCGCCATTGGGTGGCCCATGATGCCGGTGCCGATAAATCCGATTTTAGCCATGAGAAAATCCTCTTGTTTTTGTGTAGCCAAATTTTGTCTACGTAGCTGAGACGAGCACACCCTGTGGCGAGGGAGCTTGTTCCCTCGGCACAGAGATCCGGTTCAATCTCAGATCGCGTTATGGGTTTTCAACCAGCCCAGGCCCGCTTCAGTGGTGGTCAGCGGCTTGTATTCGCAACCGACCCAGCCCTGATAACCGATGCGGTCCAGGTGTTCGAACAAGAAGCGGTAGTTGATTTCACCGGTACCTGGTTCATTGCGCCCCGGGTTGTCCGCGAGCTGCACGTGGTTGATCTCGCCCAGGTGCGATTGCAGGGTGCGGGCCAGATCGCCTTCCATGATTTGCATGTGGTAGATGTCGTACTGCAGGAACAGGTTGGCGCTGCCGACCTGCTCGCGAATCGACAGGGCTTGCGCCGTGTTGTTCAGGTAGAAACCTGGAATGTCACGGGTGTTGATCGCTTCCATCACCAGCTTGATACCCGCCGCTTGCAGCTTGTCGGCCGCGTACTTGAGGTTGGCGACGAAGGTTTTCTCCACGGTGGCATCGTCAAAGCCCTGCGGACGAATACCGGCCAGGCAGTTGACCTGGGTGTTGCCCAGCACTTGCGCGTAAGCGATGGCCAGGTCGACACCGGCACGGAACTCTTCGACCCGGTCCGGCAGGCACGCGATACCGCGCTCGCCCTTGGCCCAGTCACCGGCCGGCAGGTTGAACAGCACTTGGGTCAGACCGTGGGCGTCGAGCTGGGCCTTGATTTCGGCGGAGCTGAAGTCGTACGGGAACAGGTATTCGACACCACTGAAGCCGGCCTTGGCGGCCGCTTCGAAACGGGCGAGAAAGTCCTGTTCGGTGAACAGCATGGACAGGTTGGCTGCGAAACGCGGCATGGTGGTCTCCCGTAAATGTGTGAAGGCCCCTTGTAGGAGCGAGCTTGCTCGCGAAAGCGGTGGGTCAGTCAACATCTCTGTTGAATGTGAAGCCGTCTTCGCGGGCAAGCCCGCTCCCACAGGGGGAGCGGTCAGCAGTTAATCGAGCAACGAAATCGCAGTCGGTGCGTCGTCGCCGACCAGCGCCAGGTCTTCGAATTCGTTGACGGCGTTGATCTCGGTGCCCATGGAAATGTTGGTCACACGCTCCAGGATGATCTCGACGATCACCGGAACCTTGAACTCTTCGATCAGCTCCTGGGCCTTGCGCAGGGCAGGCTGGATCTGAGACGGTTCGAATACGCGCAGTGCCTTGCAGCCCAGGCCTTCGGCCACTGCGACGTGGTCGACACCGTAGCCGTTGAGTTCCGGCGCGTTCAGGTTGTCGAAGGACAGCTGCACGCAGTAGTCCATGTCGAAACCGCGCTGAGCCTGACGGATCAGACCCAGGTACGAGTTGTTCACCACAACATGGATGTACGGCAGCTTGAACTGCGCGCCCACCGCCAATTCCTCGATCATGAACTGGAAGTCATAGTCCCCCGACAGGGCCACGACTTTACGGTTCGGATCGGCCTTGACCACACCCAGCGCTGCCGGAATGGTCCAGCCCAACGGGCCTGCCTGACCGCAGTTGATCCAGTGACGCGGCTTGTAGACGTGCAGGAACTGCGCGCCGGCAATCTGCGACAGACCGATGGTGCTGACGTAGCAGGTGTCTTTGCCGAACACCTGGTTCATTTCTTCGTAAACGCGTTGCGGCTTGACCGGCACGTTGTCGAAGTGAGTCTTGCGCTGCAGGCTGGCTTTACGCTGCTGGCAGTCTTGCAGCCAGGCGCTGCGGTTCTTCAGCTTGCCGGCGGCTTGCCATTCGCGAGCGACTTCGATGAACACGGTCAGCGCGGCAGCGGCGTCGGAAACGATGCCCAGGTCCGGGGTGAACACGCGGCCGATCTGGGTCGGTTCGATATCAACGTGAATGAACTTGCGGCCTTCGGTGTACACGTCAACCGAACCGGTGTGACGGTTGGCCCAACGGTTGCCCACGCCCAGAACCACGTCGGACTTGAGCATGGTTGCGTTGCCGTAGCGGTGCGAAGTCTGCAGACCAACCATGCCCACCATCAGCGGGTGATCGTCCGGGATGGTGCCCCAGCCCATCAGGGTCGGGATAACCGGAATGCCGGTCAGCTCGGCGAACTCCACCAACAGATCGCTGGCGTCGGCATTGATGATGCCGCCACCGGCCACCAGCAATGGACGCTCGGCCTGATCCAGCATGGCCAAGGCTTTTTCCACCTGCACGCGGGTAGCGCTCGGCTTGGCCAATGGCAGCGGCTGGTAGGCGTCGATGTCGAATTCGATTTCGGCCATCTGCACGTCGAACGGCAGGTCGATCAGCACTGGGCCTGGACGGCCGGAGCGCATTTCATAGAAAGCCTTCTGGAACGCATAAGGCACCTGGCCCGGTTCCATGACGGTGGTCGACCACTTGGTGACTGGCTTGACGATGGTGGTGATATCGACAGCCTGGAAGTCTTCCTTGTGCATACGGGCGCGGGGTGCCTGGCCTGTGATGCAGAGGATTGGAATCGAGTCGGCCGAGGCGCTGTAGAGCCCGGTGACCATGTCGGTGCCGGCAGGGCCGGAAGTACCGATGCACACGCCGATGTTGCCGGCCTTGGTACGGGTGTAGCCCTCGGCCATGTGCGAGGCGCCTTCAACGTGGCGAGCGAGTACGTGATCGATGCCGCCAACCTTTTGCAAGGCGGAGTACAGCGGGTTGATGGCGGCACCCGGGATGCCAAAAGCGGTATCGACCCCTTCACGGCGCATCACCAGAACGGCGGCTTCGATTGCTCTCATTTTGCTCATGGTTTTGTGCCTCTTTACGTTTTGTAATTGTATACAAGTGGCTTTGCGCAGAGTGTATTCACGGCGGACGGCGCAGGTCAATCCATTTTCTCAAGCGCTTGTTTCATTCGTCGGAAGCCCGTTCTACTGTGGCTTTTCGTCGCATGTGGCGCCTTTCGAGAATTATTGTATACAAAAAAATAATTCATTGTGTTCTATTTGTTGCATCGGGCTGCGGCACAACGGCGCAGCCCACCGACTTTCCGAAAAACAAAATGAGGACGGCACCATGAGCGCTTTAACCTTGAAAGTCGCAGTCAACCTGGTCAACGAGGCCATCACCGCAGGGCGTGCAATCTCTGCGGCACCCTTGACCATTGCGGTACTGGATGCCGGCGGGCATCTGATCGCCCTGCAACGCGAAGACGGCGCCAGCCTGCTGCGCCCGCACGTCGCCATCGGTAAAGCCTGGGGCGCCATCGCGCTGGGCAAGGGCTCACGCCTGCTGGCGCTGGACGCCCAGCAACGCCCGGCGTTTATCGCTGCGTTGAACAGCCTGGGGCAGGGCAGCGTCGTGCCGGCACCGGGTGGTGTGCTGGTTCGCGATCAGGATGGGAACGTGCTGGGGGCGGTGGGGATCAGCGGCGATCTGTCGGATGTCGACGAGCAGTGCGCGATCAATGCGATCGAGGCGCTGGGGTTGGTGGCGGATGCTGGGGTGGCGGCTTGATCTGTAGCGTCTGATCAATCGCCTTCGCGAGCAGGCTCGCTCCTACAGGGTTTGTGGTCGGACACAAAATTGTCTGAATGCCAGAATCCCCTGTAGGAGTGAGCCTGCTCGCGATAGCTATCTTCCAGTCACATCCAGCCAATAGTTTGCCCGCCCACTTGAATCCACAGAACTAGGCTTCTCATGACCTGATCATGGGAGGCAAAGGAATGCCGGATTCACCTGCTGCACACCGATTGCGAGTCGGGCGCTATGCCGAAACCAGTCGAATTTATCTGTTAACCACCAATACACATCACAGGACCCCGGTTTTCAAGGATTTCACCTTGGGCAGGCTGGTGGTCGATGAGTTTCGAAACGCACAAACACTTGGCTTTGCGAACTCGTTGGCCTGGGTGGTCATGCCAGATCATTTTCATTGGTTAATTGAGTTGCAGAGGGGATCTTTGAGTGAGCTGATGCAGAAAACCAAGTCGATGAGTACCAAAGCCGTGAGGCAGTCTACCGGTCGAACCACCAGTCTCTGGCAGAGAGGATTTCATGATCGGGCACTGCGGCGGGAAGATGATTTGGTGAAGATGGCTCGATATGTAGTAGCCAACCCGTTGCGGGCTGGGCTGGTAGAGAAGCTTGGTGACTATCCGTTGTGGGATGCGATCTGGGTTTGATCTGAAACCGTGTCGTCTCGATCGCGAGCAGGCTCACTCCTACAGGGGAATGCATTCCAAATGTAGGAGTGAGCCTGCTCGCGATTGGTAGCACCGCTGTCCATCAATCCGCCTCACACCCCTTGAGCACCAACCGGATAATCGTCTGCGCCGCCGCTTCATAATCTTCTTCGTCCAGCCGGGCCTTGCCGGTGATGGCGGTGATCTGCCAGTCGAAGTCGGCGTAGGTCTGGGTCGCGGCCCAGATACTGAACATCAGGTGGTTGGGGTCGATGGGGGCGATTTGCCCGCGGTCGATCCAGGTCTGGATGCACTCGATGTTGTGTTTGGCCTGGCCATTGAGCTGTTCGACCAGATCGCTGCTCAGGTGGGGGGCGCCGTGCATGATTTCGCTGGCGAACACCTTGGAGGCGAAAGGCAGGTCGCGGGAGATGCGGATCTTCGAGCGAATGTAGCCGCTGAGTACTTCACCGGGCTCGCCGTCCGGATTGAACGGTGTCGAGGCCTGCAGGATGGGCTCGATGATGCTTTCCAGAACCTCGCGGTAGAGGTTTTCCTTGGACTTGAAGTAGTAGTAGACGTTGGGCTTTGGCAATCCCGCCTTGGCTGCGATGTCGCTGGTTTTGGTCGCAGCGAAGCCTTTGTCGGCGAATTCCTCACTGGCGGCACGCAGGATCAGTTGTTTGTTGCGCTCGCGGATAGTGCTCATAAACCGGGTGATTCCTTGCCTGTTCTGGCGGTTGCGCATGGTATCACCGGCCTCGCGCGGCGCTCAAGAATGCACCGTGGGCTCTTATGTCGCGCTATGCTGCTGCGCATTCATTGCAGAAGGAAACCCGATTCATGGCAGGAAGCAGTTTGCTGGTGCTGATCGACGACATCGCGACCGTGCTGGACGACGTGTCTTTGATGACCCAAATGGCCGCCAAGAAAACGGCCGGCGTACTCGGCGACGACCTGGCACTCAATGCCCAGCAAGTCAGCGGCGTGCGTGCCGAGCGGGAAATTCCGGTGGTCTGGGCGGTCGCCAAGGGCTCGTTCATCAATAAACTGATCCTGGTGCCGTCGGCGCTGGCCATCAGTGCGTTCATTTCGTGGCTGGTCACACCGCTATTGATGGTCGGTGGCGCCTATCTGTGCTTCGAAGGCTTCGAAAAACTCGCCCACAAGTTCCTGCACAGCAAGGCCGAAGACGTCGCCGAGCATGCGCAGTTGGTCGAGGCGGTGGCGGACCCTGCCACTGACCTGGTGGCGTTCGAGAAGGACAAGATCAAAGGCGCGATCCGCACCGACTTCATTCTTTCGGCGGAAATCATCGCCATCACCCTCGGCACCGTGGCCGGCGCTCCATTGACCCAGCAAATCATCGTGCTTTCTGGCATTGCCATTGTCATGACCGTCGGCGTGTACGGATTGGTGGCGGGTATCGTCAAGCTCGACGACTTGGGCCTGTGGTTGACCCAGAAACCCGGGCAGATGGCGAAAAGCATCGGCGGCGGGATTCTGCGTGCGGCACCGTACATGATGAAAAGCTTGTCGGTGATTGGCACCGCGGCGATGTTTCTGGTGGGCGGCGGGATCCTCACGCACGGTGTGCCGGTGGTGCATCACTGGATCGAAAGTGTCGGTGCTGCGGCGGGTGGCGGCGGATTTATCGTGCCGGTGCTGCTCAATGGCGTGGCGGGGATTGTGGCGGGGGCGGTGGTGTTGGTTGGCGTCATGGCTGTCAGCAAAATCTGGAAAGCCTTGAAAGGCTGAAGGCAACACATAACAAATGTGGGAGCGGGCTTGCTCGCGATGGCGGTGTAACAGTCAACATCAATGTTGAATGTAACGACCTCATCGCGAGCAAGCCCGCTCCCACAGTGTTTTTGGGGTGCCTTGTTTACTCGGCGATCTGCAACTTGCGCGCTTCGGTGTACACGTAACGCACTTTTTCGTACTCGAATGGCGAGTTCATCTGGCCATAGCGGAAGTTGGTCTGGTGGCGCTTGTCGATGCCGCGCAGGATCCACACTTCCGGATGGTTGGAGCTGACTTCGGCCACGTTGAGGAAGTTGATCGCATTCTCGGCTGTGTAATCCACCGCCAGACCGCCGGTGTCACGCAGGTTCGACGGACCGAGGATCGGCAGCATGAAGTAAGCGCCGGCCGGTACGCCGTAGAAGCCAAGGGTCTGGCCGAAGTCTTCGCTCTGGCGCGGCAGGCCCATGGCGGTGGCGGGGTCCCACAGGCCGGCGATGCCGATGGTGGTGTTGAGCAGCAGTCGCCCGGTGGTTTCCAGCGAGCGGTGGCCCTTGAGTTGCAGCAGGCTGTTCAACAGGTTCGGCACGTCGCCGAGGTTGTTGAAGAAGTTGCTGACACCGGTACGCAGGAAGCTCGGGGTGACGTAGCGGTAGCCATTGACCACCGGCAGGAACACCCATTGGTCGAAGCGGTAGTTGAAGTGATACACGCGCCGGTTCCACTCTTCCAGCGGGTCGTAGACGGCCAGAGCGTTGAGCGTCGAACGCTCGAACTCGCGCTGGTCCAGGCCCGGGTTGAATTTGAGTTTGCTCAGTGGTTCCTTGAAACCATCGCTGTCGACGACCACGGGGGCATTGGCTTTGCTGTTGTCGGCATTGGCGACACTTGCACAGAGTAGCGCAGCGAAAAGCAGGAGATATTTAGCCACGGAAGAACTCCAGCATGGCGTCGCTGTTGACGCGGTAGTTAATGTTGCCGCAGTGGCCACCGTACGGGTAAACGGTCAGGCGATCACCGAAGGTCTTGCGCAGGAAGCCCAGGTCGCCAGGGCCGAGGATCACGTCATCGGCGTTGTGCATCACAGCAATTTTCGGGCTTTCGTGCAGGTAGTCCTTCAGCGCATACAGGCTCACCTGGTCAATCATTTGCAGCAGGCTGCCGCCGTCGGTGCGGGCGCGCCACATCGGGATCACTTGTTCGGTGATGTAGCAGTCGAAGTCGCATTGCAGTGCACGCTTGAGGAATGGCGTGAGGCTGGTGCCCTCGGTGATCGGGAACTTGGGAGGGGTGATCAGGCCGCGACGGTTGATCAGGTCCGAAGTGAAGGCAATGTCGGCCGCCGAAAAGCGGAACGAGGTGCCGATCAGCATGGCCATCTGTTCGTTGGTCAGATGCTGCTTGGACTGCTGGAAGTCGTAGAGCAGGGCGTCGTTGAGGTCGATGTAGCCCTTCTGCTGGAAGTAGCGGGTCAATTTGTTCAGTACCAGTTCATAGAACGTGGTGCTGGAGTTGATGCCCTTGACTTCCGTTTGCACAAGCTTGTCGAGGTTGGTGATCGAGGTGTAGAGGTTGACCGGCGGGTTGAGCAGCAGGACTTTCTTGAAGTTGAAGCTGCGTCGGGTTTCGTCCAGGTGCGCGACGAAAGCGGCATCCAGTGCGCCCAGGCTGTACCCGGTCAGATAGTAATCGGTGACCGGCATTTTCGGGTTCTGTGCCCGTACGGCCTGCATCACCCGGTACAGGTCTTCGGCGTCCTCCTTGGAAACACCCGGTGTGGCGAAGCGTGATGCGGCGCTCATGAAGTCATAGCTGGTGGGCGATGACAACTGCACCACGTGGTAGCCGGCCTTGTAATAGAGCTTCTTCAGGTATTCATTCAGGCTGCTGTCATAACGCGCGCCGGTACCGGCGATCAGGAAAATCAGCGGTGCGGCGTGATCCTGCGTGGCAATGCGGTAGTCGAGTTTCTTGACCGCCCAGAAATTGTCCGGCAATTCGAACGCCCGTTCCGGGCGCAAGGTAACGCTGCGCACTGTCTGATCAATGTCATCGTCCAGGGGTAGCTCCGGACGCAGGTCCGGCGGCGTGGTCGCGATGGTCGCCTCGAACGGGTTGGTCAGGG
This sequence comes from Pseudomonas fluorescens, assembly GCF_000967965.1. Classification (GTDB taxonomy): domain Bacteria; phylum Pseudomonadota; class Gammaproteobacteria; order Pseudomonadales; family Pseudomonadaceae; genus Aquipseudomonas; species Aquipseudomonas grandcourensis. The sequence continues at coordinate 111,450 of NZ_LACC01000004.1, read as the reverse complement.
GGTAGCCGTAACTGGCGGCGTCAATATCGACCGCCAGTGCGGACGCACTCAATATAAGGCCGCCAAACAAGGCGGCGAAGCGCAAGGAACGGAGCATGACTAAATCCCTTAGAAGAAGGTGCCGAATGAATTTCGCAGGCTATGACCACCGGATCTGCGCCAAAGTGCCAAGCCTCGGCACCAAACAGGCTTAATTTCGAAGTAATAGTAGTTGGACGATACACTTTGCAGCGATTGAATGACCAGTTATCAGTTGTTATAGCTTGCGAAACGCTTTCGGGCGATTAAGCTGGCCGCCGTTTTTCGCCAATTGGAGTGTTTCATGTCCCGCCGTCTGCCCGTGATCCTGCTGCTTGTTTTGCTGCCTGTCTGGCTGGCCGCCAGTTATGGCGCGCGTTATGGCTTCATGGAGGATGCGCAGTGGGTCGGCATTTGCGTGGATGAAGCGAATCGCTGGGAATGCCAGGTGCGTTCGAACCTGGGGCTGATGATTCACTTCGCAGTCCTGGGATGGGCTGCGTTGGCGGCTGCGATCGTCGGCTTCATTGTGCCGGGGCGGGCAGGGTGGTGGCTGGCGGTGCTGGCGCTGGTGTTCGGCTTTCCGGCACTGGCGTTGTACAACACCACGCTCGCGGTGTTTGCGGTGGTGATTGCGGGGTTGCGGTTGGTCAGGGCTTCTCGGGGCGCCTGATAGTCCGTCATCGCGAGCAAGTCGGATCGCCGCACCGTCGCTCCCACAGTAGATCTTCAGTGAACACAAAATTTGTGTGCGACAAAGATCAATTGTGGGAGCGAGCTTGCTCGCGATGAGGTCAGTCAGGTCGCTAAAGAGTTAAACCTTGCGAACCCGCAAACAGCGCCACAACGCAGCTACCATCAACACACTCACCAGCGCCCAGCCCCAGGCCTGCTGGTTCTGCAAACCTTCGCGGAACAACTGCGGTGCAATACCAGCACCGATGATGAAGGTCAGCAACGCAATCTCGCGGCGCGGCACGTTCACCGGGCGACACAGATACACCAGCGCCGGCACGACGAACGCGACACTCGGGAAACTGCGATAACGCGGATCGAGCACCAGTTCCAGCATCATCACGGCTGCCGCGAAACCTGCCGTTGCAACCAGCCAGCCAGCACGGCGCTCAAGCAGGTTAAAAGCCCGCACGCGCCAGCCGCCACGAGGGCTCAACGCCAGCGCAGCATGGGCCAGCACCAGCAGATTCAGAGCGGTCAGCAATCCGACCCATAGCCATTCACTGGTAAAACGCGTGGTTACCCGTGCCAAGTCGCCCCAGGCGCCAATCGAGCACGCCGCCAAAGCACCGAGCAGGGGCAGCACCAGCGCCGAACGCGTCGTGCGAACCCGTCCACCGAACAGCAACGTACCGATGAAGATCAAGCCGCCCACCGCCAGCCACTGCGACCAGTACGGTACGTTTGTCACTGGCCCGGCCAGCACGCCCTTGTCCTGGCGATCGGCATCGAACAAGCCCCAGTAACCACCGACCGCACCTTCACTGGCGCGTTTCCAGGGTTGGTCGAAGGCTTCGATCAGGTTGTAATGCCAGCCCTGTTGCTCGGCCATGGCGACAAAGCCGCGAATGAATCTGGCTTCGTTGACCCGGCTCGGCAGGGCCGTTTCGCGCTGGCGACCTTCGCTTGGCCAGCCGGTTTCGCCGATCAGCACATCCTTGGGCGCGAACTTGTTGCCGAACACCTGGCGTACGTCGGCCACGTGTTGCAGGGCGGCGTCGATGTTCGACGGATCATCTTCCCAGTACGGCAGCAAGTGAATGGTCAGGAAGTCCACGGCAGGGGCGATTTCCGGATGCTTGAGCCAGAACTCCCAGACGTCGGCGTAGGTGACAGGCTGTTTGACCTGGCTCTTGACCTTGTTGATCAGCTTCGCCAGCTGCGCGCCAGTGACTTCCTTGCGCAGCAGGGTTTCGTTGCCGACGATCACCGCGCTCACCACATCCGGGTTGGCGTTGGCCGAGGCGATCAACAGGTTGACTTCTTTTTCGGTGTCCACCGGGTTGCTGTTGACCCAGGCGCCGATCATCAGCTTCAAGCCATGCTTGCGCGCAAGGTCCGGCAGGGCTTCGAGGCCGGACATGGAATAGGTGCGGATGCATTCGAAACTTTTGGACAGCAGCGCGAGGTCGGCATCCATACGCTCGGGGCGCAAGTTGAATGGCACGTCAAACGGCGATTGATCCTTGTCGAACGGGGTGTAAGAGGCGCATTGCAGCTTGTGCGTCGCGCTGGCCACGTCCGGCAGGATCACCGGTTTGCCGAGGCCGTACCAGAATCCGCCAAGGGCAAACAGCCCGAGCAGGCAAGCGAATAGATAAGCAGCAAAAGGGAAGCGGGAGGTCGCGGACATGGTCAGGCCGTGTGGGAACAAAGCGGCGCATGTTACCTGCATTTACCGCGTGCTTGGTGGCCTGCATGATTTTGACATGCAAAGTTCGGGCGGTTTGGTGGGGGGGGTTGTAGCGCTGAGGATTAATGGCTTTCTGATGTCGTTTCTCGATGCCTTGAGGTCGCTGGTAGAGCAGGTCGCCATGAGCGTCAGGTTGATTATCGCAAGTGTCAGTACTCCGCTGATGTTCGAACGAGTTTGCGGTGGGCGTGATGGGGGCGCTGTGCACCATAACAATACGTTTAAGCGACTCGGCATCCGTCGAGCGCAGCACTTTCGGGGAAGTAACGATGAAGATGCGACGACTCTTGGGCGCAGGTGCGGCTTTGGTGCTGGCGATCAGTTCGGCCGTGGCGAGCGCCGCCGGCAAGGACGTGACGATCGGTTATGTCGACGGCTGGTCGGACAGTGTCGCCACGACCAACGTGGCGGCTGAAGTGATCAGGCAGAAACTCGGTTATGACGTGAAGCTGCAAGCCGTCGCTACCGGGATCATGTGGCAGGGCGTGGCCACCGGCAAACTCGACGCCATGCTGTCGGCCTGGCTGCCGGTGACCCACGGTGAGTACTGGACGAAGAACAAGGATCAGGTCGTCGACTACGGCCCGAACTTCAAGGACGCGAAAATCGGCCTGATCGTGCCGGAGTACGTCAAGGCCAAGTCCATCGAGGACCTCAAGACCGACGACACCTTCAAGAACCGCATTGTCGGCATCGACGCCGGTTCAGGCGTGATGCTCAAGACCGATCAGGCAATCAAGGACTACGACCTGACCGGCTACCAACTCAAGGCCAGTTCCGGCGCCGGCATGATTGCCGAGCTGACCCGTGCCGAGAAGAAGAACGAATCCATCGCCGTCACCGGCTGGGTACCGCACTGGATGTTCGCCAAGTGGAAACTGCGCTTCCTCGAAGATCCGAAGGGCGTGTACGGCGCGGCTGAAACCGTGAACAGCATCGGCAGCAAGGGCCTGGAAGCCAAGGCGCCGGAAGTGGCCAAGTTCCTGAAGAACTTCCAGTGGGCCTCCAAGGATGAAATCGGTCAGGTCATGCTGGCGATTCAGGACGGTGCCAAACCTGAAGCCGCTGCGAAGGATTGGGTCGCCAAGCACCCTGAGCGTGTGGCTGACTGGATCAAGTAAGAGTCGCCTCGCTTTAACCTGTGGGAGCGGGCTTGCTCGCGAATGCTGTCTGTCAGTTGACTGGCATGACGCCTTCGCGAGCAAGCCCGCTCCCACATTTATTTTGTACGTGCTGGAAATTGGCGAATCTGTCATGTGGTTCTAAGACTAAGGTCGTCTGGAACCTGCCCCGCAGCCGCATAGAGTGGATACCGTTCCAACTAAATCTGTGCTGCGAGGATAAAAACAATGAACGACAGCATTTACCTCTCGATTCAAAACAGCCCGCGCTTCAAGGAGCTGGTTAGCAAGAGGGAACGATTCGCCTGGATTCTTTCGGCGATCATGCTAGGGCTTTACTCCGGATTCATCCTTCTGATTGCCTATGGACCGCAGGTGCTGGGGGCGAAAATCAGCCCTGAGTCCTCGATTACCTGGGGCATACCGATCGGTGTCGGGCTGATTGTCTCGGCCTTCATCCTGACCGGTATCTACGTACGACGCGCCAACGGCGAGTTCGACGACCTGAACAACGCGATTCTCAAGGAGGCTCAGCAATGATCCGCCGTCTAATGGCTCTTTTGAGCATCGCAGCTTTCGCGCCTGGCGCCTGGGCGGCTGACGCCCTGACCGGTGCCGTGCAGAAGCAACCGCTTAATGTGTCGGCGATCTTAATGTTTGTCGCCTTCGTCGGTGCCACCCTGTGCATCACCTACTGGGCTTCCAAGCGTAATAATTCTGCAGCCGACTACTACGCCGCTGGCGGCAAGATCACCGGTTTGCAGAACGGTCTGGCGATTGCCGGTGACTACATGTCGGCTGCATCCTTCCTGGGTATTTCCGCGCTGGTATTCACCTCCGGCTACGACGGCCTGATCTACTCGATCGGCTTCCTGGTGGGCTGGCCGATCATTCTGTTCCTGATCGCCGAGCGCCTGCGTAACCTGGGCAAATACACCTTTGCCGACGTGGCGTCCTATCGCCTTGGGCAAACCCAGATCCGCTCGCTGTCCGCTTGCGGTTCGCTGGTGGTGGTGGCGTTCTACCTGATCGCGCAAATGGTCGGTGCCGGCAAGCTGATCCAGCTGCTGTTCGGTCTCGATTACCACGTTGCGGTGATCATGGTCGGTATTTTGATGTGCCTGTACGTGTTGTTCGGCGGCATGCTGGCGACCACCTGGGTGCAGATCATCAAGGCTGTGCTGTTGCTGTCCGGTGCTTCCTTCATGGCGCTGATGGTGATGAAGCACGTCAACTTCGACTTCAACATGCTGTTCTCCGAGGCGATCAAGGTTCATCCGAAAGCTGAAGCGATCATGAGCCCGGGCGGCCTGGTGAAAGATCCGATCTCGGCGTTCTCTCTAGGTCTGGCGCTGATGTTCGGCACCGCTGGCCTGCCGCACATCCTGATGCGCTTCTTCACCGTGAGTGACGCAAAAGAAGCTCGCAAGAGCGTGCTTTACGCAACCGGCTTCATTGGCTACTTCTACATCCTGACCTTCATCATCGGCTTCGGCGCGATCCTGCTGGTCAGCACCAACCCGGCCTTCAAAGACGCTGCTGGCGCCTTGCTGGGCGGTAACAACATGGCGGCGGTGCACCTGGCCAACGCGGTGGGTGGCAGTATCTTCCTGGGCTTCATCTCGGCGGTGGCGTTCGCGACCATTCTGGCAGTGGTTGCCGGTCTGACCCTGGCCGGTGCTTCGGCGGTGTCCCACGACCTGTATGCCAGCGTGATCAAGAAGGGCAAGGCTAACGAGAAGGACGAGATTCGCGTCTCGAAAATCACCACCATCGCCTTGGCGGTACTGGCCATTGGTCTGGGTATCCTGTTCGAGAGCCAGAACATTGCGTTCATGGTGGGCCTGGCGTTCTCCATCGCGGCGAGCTGTAACTTCCCGGTGCTGCTGCTTTCCATGTACTGGAAAAAGCTGACCACCCGCGGTGCGATGATCGGTGGGTGGATGGGGCTGATCAGTGCCGTGGGCCTGATGGTGCTGGGTCCGACCATCTGGGTGCAGATCCTGCATCACGAGAAGGCCATCTTCCCGTATGAGTACCCGGCGCTGTTCTCGATGATGATTGCCTTTGTCGGGATCTGGTTCTTCTCGGTTACCGACAAGTCCACTGCGGCTGACAATGAGCGGGCGCTGTTCTTCCCGCAGTTTGTTCGTTCGCAGACTGGCCTGGGTGCAAGTGGTGCTGTTTCGCACTAAGCGTTTGGGTTTGACTGTTTAAGTTGTGTTGATTGGAAATGCCCTGGTCGAGAGATCGGGGCATTTTTTTATTGGGCGGTAATCGACCTGAATTTCGTGGATGTGCCGATTTACTGTAGGGACTGGCGTGCTCGCGAAGACTTTGGGTCGGGCGGAGTGTTTTTTGATGGTGTACATATCCATTCCTGCGGTAACGGCCACCTATGGTTTCGCCCTTACGGCGAGTCACTTTTTTTACAAGCGCCTAAAAAAAGTAACCAAAAAAACGCTCGCCCCGAACGTACGGCCCCTCGCTAAGGCTCGGCGTACCTTCGCTGCGGTATTCATCC
>NZ_LACC01000004.1:0-105334 GCF_000967965.1 Pseudomonas fluorescens | reverse complement strand
GTGGTGAGAAGCGGCGCGGTGGGGGCTGCTCTGCCTTTGCTCTTCTGTGGGGGCGGGCTTGCTCACGAAGGCGGCCTGCCAGCCGACCAGGTACCTCACGGCCGAACGACCCCAGCAAACAGGCCGGCCGGTAGGCCGCCTCGGACGCTGTTGCGGTGTACGCCCCCTCGTGAGGCAGGACCGGAGCGAGGGCATGCCGAGCCTAGGCGAGGCACCGAATGTCAGGGGCAAGAGCGTTTGGTTACTTTGTGCTTTTTCAAAGTGACCCGCTGTAAGAGCGGAGCTCTAAGTGGCCGTTACCGAAGAAACGGATATGCGCTCGATCAAAAAAACGCGACAAAGCGCACAAACAAAAACGGCCTCCTGCTCTTTATATAAAAAGCAGAGGCCGTTCCCGGTACAACTCAACACCCTACAGCGAGACAGCTCTTACTTGCGGTCTTCCAGCTTGGTGATGTCACGCGACTCGTAGCCGGTGTACAACTGGCGCGGACGGCCGATCTTGTACGGGCTGGAGAGCATTTCCTTCCAGTGGGAGATCCAGCCGACGGTCCGCGCCAGGGCGAAGATCACGGTGAACATGCTGGTTGGAATGCCGATCGCCTTGAGGATGATCCCCGAGTAGAAGTCGACGTTCGGGTACAGCGAGCGCTCGATGAAGTACGGGTCGGTCAGGGCGATCTCTTCCAGGCGCATGGCCAGTTCGAGTTGCGGATCGTTCTGGATGCCCAGTTCCTTCAACACTTCGTCGCAGGTCTGCTTCATTACTGTGGCGCGCGGGTCGCGGTTTTTGTAAACGCGGTGACCGAAGCCCATCAGTTTGAACGGATCGTTCTTGTCCTTGGCCTTGGCGATGAACTTGTCGATGTTCGAAACATCGCCGATTTCATCGAGCATGGTCAGTACGGCTTCGTTGGCACCGCCGTGGGCAGGGCCCCACAGTGCAGCGATACCGGCGGCGATACAGGCGAACGGGTTGGCACCCGAAGAGCCGGCCAGGCGTACGGTGGAGGTCGAAGCGTTCTGCTCGTGGTCGGCGTGGAGGATGAAGATCCGGTCCATGGCCTTGGCGAGCACCGGGCTGATCGGTTTGATCTCGCACGGGGTGTTGAACATCATGTGCAGGAAATTTTCCGCGTACGACAGGTCGTTGCGCGGGTACATCATGGGTTGGCCCATGGAGTACTTGTAAACCATCGCGGCCAGGGTCGGCATCTTGGCAACCAGGCGGATCGCGGAGATTTCGCGATGCTGCGGGTTATTGATGTCCAGGGAGTCGTGGTAGAACGCCGAGAGGGCGCCGACTACGCCGCACATGACGGCCATCGGGTGGGCGTCGCGACGGAAGCCGTTGAAGAAGGTCTTCAGCTGCTCGTGAACCATGGTGTGGTTCTTCACGGTGCTGACGAACTGGGCCTTCTGTTCTGCGGTCGGCAGTTCGCCGTTGAGCAGCAGATAGCAGGTTTCCAGGTAGTCCGACTTTTCAGCCAGCTGTTCGATCGGGTAGCCGCGGTGCAGCAGGATGCCGTTGTCGCCGTCGATATAGGTGATCTTCGACTCGCACGAGGCGGTCGACATGAAGCCTGGGTCAAAGGTGAAACGGCCCGTGGCCGTCAGGCCCCGAACATCTATAACATCGGGACCAACGGTGCCGGTTAAAATGGGCAGCTCGACGGGGGCTGCGCCCTCGATGATCAACTGCGCTTTTTTGTCAGCCATGTGGCCTCCTATTTATGCTTGAAATCATCAGACAGACCCCCCACGCAGGGCCCGCACCACTATAGTGAGATAAATTCGAATGTCAATTTGCCTAAAGTCTTGCTCCAGAAGGCTTTAACCGGACTTTTTTCTCGAAATTGGCTGCCATTTACGCCTTTTATGTCAGTTGCGCAATCAGCTGTTTGGGTTAGGTGTTTGCGTTGTCATTAGTAGCCTAACTGTCTATACTCGGCCACCGACCGCCAAGGGCTTTTGGGCTTGCTTTCATTGGGGGTCGCATCCCTGGGTGGTGGTTACCTGACCAGTGCACTCCCCAACAACTTTGCCCTGATTGTTAGGGGCTCTTCAGTGTGAAAAAAAAGCCGTGAAAAGCCAACGACCTGTAAACCTAGACCTAAGGACCATCAAACTCCCAGTCACTGCTTACACGTCCATCCTTCACCGAATTTCCGGTGTCATCCTCTTCGTGTGCCTTGCCATCATGCTTTACGCATTGGACAAGTCGCTGAGTTCCGAGGAAGGCTTCGGTCAGGTGAAAGCGTGTCTGACCAGTCCGCTAGCCAAGCTAGTGACATGGGGCATCCTGTCCGCTCTGCTTTATCACCTGGTAGCCGGTGTGCGCCATTTGATCATGGACATGGGCATCGGTGAGACGCTGGAAGGCGGCAAGCTGGGCTCGAAAATCGTTATCGCCGTTTCCGTGGTGGTAATCGTTCTGGCAGGAGTTTGGATATGGTAACTAACGTCACGAACCTGTCGCGTTCGGGCCTCTATGACTGGATGGCGCAACGTGTGTCTGCGGTCGTTCTCGCGGCTTACTTCATCTTCCTGATCGGATACATCGTGGCCCATCCCGGCCTCGAGTACGCCCAGTGGCATGAACTGTTCGCCCACAACGGAATGCGTATCTTCAGCCTCCTGGCCCTCGTTGCCCTCGGCGCTCACGCCTGGGTCGGCATGTGGACCATCGCGACCGACTACCTGACGCCAATGGCGTTCGGCAAGTCCGCGACGGCTATACGTTTCCTTTTCCAGGCAGTATGCGGCGTTGCGATGTTCGCTTACTTCGTCTGGGGCGTGCAGATTCTCTGGGGTATCTGAGTCATGGCTAACATTCCAACGATTTCTTTCGACGCCATCATTATTGGTGGTGGCGGTGCAGGCATGCGCGCAGCGCTGCAACTGGCGCAGGGCGGTCACAAGACTGCCGTGATCACCAAGGTTTTCCCGACCCGTTCGCACACTGTATCCGCCCAGGGCGGCATCACCTGCGCAATCGCGTCCGCTGACCCGAACGATGACTGGCGCTGGCACATGTACGATACCGTCAAGGGTTCCGACTACATCGGTGACCAGGACGCAATCGAATACATGTGTCAGGAAGGCCCGGCTGCCGTTTACGAGCTGGACCACATGGGTATGCCATTCTCGCGTACCGAGCAAGGTCGTATCTACCAGCGTCCATTCGGCGGTCAGTCCAAGGACTACGGTAAAGGCGGCCAGGCTGCGCGTACTTGCGCTGCGTCCGACCGTACCGGTCACGCTCTGCTGCACACCCTTTATCAGGGCAACCTGAAAGCCGGTACCGTGTTCCTGAACGAGTACTACGCTGTCGATCTCGTGAAGAACGGCGAAGGCGAGTTCGTCGGCGTGATCGCCATCTGCATCGAAACCGGCGAAACCACCTACATCCGTGCCAAGGCCACCGTACTGGCTACCGGCGGTGCAGGTCGTATCTACGCTTCGACCACCAACGCCCTGATCAACACCGGTGACGGCGTTGGCATGGCGCTGCGTGCCGGCGTACCGGTGCAAGACATCGAAATGTGGCAGTTCCACCCGACCGGTATCGCCGGCGCTGGTGTACTGGTTACAGAAGGTTGCCGTGGTGAAGGTGGATACCTGATCAACAAGCACGGCGAGCGTTTCATGGAGCGTTATGCTCCGAACGCCAAAGACCTTGCCGGTCGTGACGTTGTTGCCCGTTCGATGGTTAAAGAGATCATCGCCGGCAACGGTTGCGGTCCGAACGGCGACCACGTAATGCTCAAACTCGACCACTTGGGCGAGGAAGTGCTGCACAGCCGTCTGCCAGGCATCTGCGAACTGTCGAAGACTTTCGCACACGTTGACCCGGTTGTTGCTCCGGTTCCGGTTGTTCCGACCTGCCACTACATGATGGGCGGTGTTCCGACCAACATTCACGGTCAGGCGATCACCCAGAACGGCGAAGGCGTCGACGAAATCATCCCTGGCCTGTTCGCAGTGGGTGAAGTGGCTTGCGTGTCGGTTCATGGTGCCAACCGTCTGGGCGGCAACTCGCTGCTCGACCTGGTGGTATTCGGCCGTGCTGCCGGCCTGCACCTTGAAAAGGCACTGACCGACGGCATCGAATACGACGACGCTACCGAAGCCGATATCGAAGCTGCCCTGTCGCGCCTGAACGCTCTGAACAACCGTACCGAAGGCGAAGACGTGGCTACCCTGCGTCGCGAGCTGCAAAACTGCATGCAGAACTACTTCGGTGTATTCCGTACCGGTGAATACATGCAGAAGGGTATTGCCCAGTTGGCTGACCTGCGCAAGCGCATCGCCAACGTGAAGATCAGCGATAAGTCGCAGGCGTTCAACACTGCACGTATCGAAGCTCTGGAGCTGCAGAACCTGCTGGAAGTGGCCGAAGCCACCGCCATCGCTGCAGAAGTACGTAAAGAGTCCCGCGGTGCCCACGCCCGTGAAGACTTCGAAGATCGTGACGATGAAAACTGGCTGTGCCACACCCTGTACTTCCCGGGTGACAAGCGCGTGACCAAGCGTGCCGTGAACTTCTCGCCGAAGACTGTTCCGACTTTTGAACCTAAGATTCGGACTTATTAAGGGTGGCCGCCATGTTGCAAGTCAGCGTTTATCGTTACAACCCTGATCAGGACGCCGCGCCGTTCATGCAGGAATTCCAGGTTGATACCGGTGGTAAAGACCTGATGGTGCTGGACGTGCTGGCCCTGATCAAAGAGCAGGACGAGGGTTTCTCCTATCGTCGCTCTTGCCGTGAAGGTGTTTGCGGTTCCGACGGCATGAACATCAACGGCAAAAACGGCCTGGCGTGCGTCACGCCGCTGTCCGCTGTCGTAAAAGGTAACAAGTTGATCGTTCGTCCTCTGCCAGGTTTGCCGGTTATCCGTGACCTGGTCGTCGATATGAGCATCTTCTACAAGCAATACGAAAAGGTTAAGCCATACCTGCAGAACGACACGCCGGCTCCGGCCATCGAGCGTCTGCAGTCCCCTGAAGAGCGTGAAAAGCTGGACGGTCTGTACGAGTGCATCCTGTGCGCTTGCTGCTCGACTTCCTGCCCATCCTTCTGGTGGAACCCGGACAAGTTCCTGGGTCCAGCTGCCCTGCTGCAAGCGTACCGCTTCCTGGCAGACAGCCGTGACACCAAGACGTCCGAGCGTCTGGCTTCGCTGGATGACCCGTTCAGCGTATTCCGCTGCCGCGGGATCATGAACTGCGTCAACGTATGTCCGAAAGGCCTGAACCCGACTAAGGCCATCGGTCACATCCGTAACATGTTGCTCTCAAGCGGCGTGTGATTCGGCTGCTGTACCCGTTGTACCCGTAGATGCTACGGCGCAGGCTTCAACCGGCGCCGTAGTTTTAACCTGAGCAGCAGCTTAAAAGGCTGCGGCTCTTATTTTGAAGAAATGAGACAAGCAGGGGCATCCGGGCTGGTACCCGGACTATCAGTGTGATCCTAGTGGCTTGTTTTGGTCGCTGCATTCGGACTTCTGCAAGTTTGCTCGGTGTCGACACCGGTGGTGTTCCCCTAACCGAGGGTGACCAAGCATGCAAGAAAGCGTGATGCAGCGCATGTGGAACAGTGCCTACCTATCCGGTAGTAACGCTGCCTATGTGGAAGAGCTTTACGAGCTCTACCTGCACGACCCTAACGCTGTGCCAGAAGAGTGGCGCACCTACTTCCAGAAGTTGCCTGCTGACGGCAACTCTGCCACCGATGTTTCGCACTCCACAATTCGCGATCATTTCGTCTTGCTGGCAAAGAACCAGCGCCGCGCCCAACCGGTTTCCGCCGGCAGCGTGAGCAGTGAGCACGAGAAGAAGCAAGTTGAAGTGCTGCGATTGATCCAGGCCTACCGTATGCGTGGCCACCAGGCAGCCCAGCTTGACCCGCTGGGACTGTGGCAGCGTCCTGCACCTGCAGACCTGTCGATCAATCATTACGGCTTGACCAATGCCGATCTTGATACGACCTTCCGTGCCGGCGACCTGTTCATCGGCAAAGAGGAAGCGAGCCTACGCGAAATTCACGAAGCGTTGCAGCAGACATATTGCCGCACCATCGGCGCTGAGTTCACGCACATCACCGATTCCGAGCAGCGCCAGTGGTTCCAGCAGCGTCTGGAAAGCGTGCGCGGTCGTCCGACGTACTCCGCCGACATCAAGAGCCACCTGCTCGAGCGCGTGACCGCCGGCGAAGGCCTGGAAAAATACCTGGGCACCAAATACCCGGGTACCAAGCGTTTCGGTCTGGAAGGCGGCGAAAGCCTGATTCCGATGCTCGACGAGCTGATCCAGCGTTCCGGTTCCTACGGCACCAAGGAAATCGTCATCGGCATGGCCCACCGTGGCCGTCTGAACGTGCTGGTCAACACCTTCGGCAAGAACCCGCGCGAGCTGTTCGACGAGTTCGAAGGCAAGAAGAAGGTCGAGCTGGGTTCTGGTGACGTGAAATACCACCAGGGCTTCTCGTCCAACGTGATGACTTCCGGCGGTGAAGTTCACCTGGCCATGGCGTTCAACCCGTCCCACCTGGAAATCGTTTCCCCGGTGGTCGAGGGTTCGGTTCGCGCCCGTCAGGACCGTCGTAACGATCCGACCGGCGAGAAGGTTCTGCCGATCTCCATCCACGGTGACGCTGCATTCGCAGGTCAGGGCGTGGTCATGGAAACCTTCCAGATGTCGCAGACCCGCGGTTTCAAGACCGGCGGTACCGTGCACATCGTGATCAACAACCAAGTCGGTTTCACCATCAGCAACCCGCTGGACTCGCGTTCCACCGAGTACGCGACCGACGTTGCGAAAATGATCCAGGCGCCGATCCTCCATGTGAATGGTGATGATCCGGAAGCCGTATTGTTCGTGACCCAGCTGGCCATCGACTACCGCATGCAGTTCAAGCGTGACGTGGTGATCGACCTGGTCTGCTACCGTCGTCGCGGCCACAACGAGGCCGACGAGCCTAGCGGTACCCAGCCTCTGATGTATCAGAAGATCACCAAGCAGCGCACCACCCGTGAGCTGTATGCCGATCGTCTGACCCAGGGCGGTGTGCTGGACGCAGAGCGTGTTCAGGCGAAAGTCGACGAATACCGCAATGCGCTGGACAACGGTCTGCACGTAGTGAAAAGCCTGGTCAAAGAACCGAACAAAGAGTTGTTCGTGGACTGGCGTCCGTATCTGGGCCACGCCTGGACCGCGCGTCACGACACTCGCTTCGACCTCAAGACCTTGCAGGAACTGTCCGCCAAGCTGCTGGAAATCCCGGAAGGCTTCGTGGTTCAGCGCCAGGTTGCCAAGATCTACGAAGACCGCCAGAAGATGCAAGCCGGCGGCCTGCCGATCAACTGGGGTTACGCCGAAACCATGGCGTACGCGACCCTGGCGTTCGAAGGTCACCCGATTCGCATGACTGGCCAGGACATCGGCCGCGGTACGTTCTCGCACCGCCATGCTGTCCTGCACAACCAGAAGGACGCGGGCACCTACATCCCGCTGCAGAACCTGTACGACGGTCAGCCGCGTTTCGACCTGTACGACTCGTTCCTGTCCGAAGAGGCGGTACTGGCGTTCGAATACGGTTACTCGACCACCACGCCTGATGCGCTGGTGATCTGGGAAGCCCAGTTCGGCGACTTCGCCAACGGTGCCCAGGTAGTTATCGACCAGTTCATCACCAGTGGCGAGCACAAGTGGGGCCGTCTGTGCGGTCTGACCATGTTGCTGCCGCACGGTTACGAAGGTCAGGGGCCGGAGCACTCCTCGGCGCGTCTGGAGCGTTACCTACAGCTGTGCGCCGAGCACAACATTCAGGTAGCCGTGCCGACTACGCCGGCACAGATCTATCATTTGCTGCGTCGTCAGGTGATTCGCCCGCTGCGCAAGCCTTTGATCGTTCTGACACCGAAGTCGCTGTTGCGCCACAAGCTGGCCATCTCGACGCTGGAAGATCTGGCTGAAGGTTCGTTCCAGACCGTCATCCCGGAAATCGATGCCCAAGACCCGAAAAAGGTCGAGCGCGTTGTTCTGTGTAGCGGCAAGGTCTACTACGACCTGCTGGAAAAACGCCGTGCCGAAGGTCGTGACGACATCGCTGTCGTGCGTATCGAGCAGCTGTACCCATTCCCTGAGGACGACTTGAAAGAAGTCCTGGCGCCTTACACCAACGTCAAAGCTGCCGTTTGGTGTCAGGAAGAGCCGATGAACCAGGGTGCGTGGTACTGCAGCCAACACCACATGCGTCGCAGCATCAGCAACCTCAACAAGTCTCTCGTACTCGAGTACGCGGGCCGTGAGGCTTCTGCTGCACCAGCATGCGGTTACGCATCGATGCACGCCGAACAGCAGGAAAAACTGCTGCAAGACGCCTTTACTGTTTAACGCCTTCGCGCACCTGAAACCGAATTTAAGGAACCACAGACAATGGCTATCGAGATCAAAGCCCCCACTTTCCCGGAATCGGTTGCCGATGGCACCGTTGCCACCTGGCACAAACAACCGGGCGACGCGGTCAAGCGCGACGAACTGATCGTCGACATCGAAACCGACAAAGTCGTGCTGGAAGTGTTGGCTACTGCTGACGGCGTGCTGGGCGCTATCGTCAAGAACGAAGGCGAAACCGTTCTGTCCGACGAAGTCCTGGGCTCCATCGTTGAAGGCGGCGCCGCTGCCGCTGCTCCAGCCGCTGCTGCTCCGGCCGCTGCTACCGCTGCTCCAGCTGCCGGTGCTGACGAAGACGCTATCGCAGCTCCAGCTGCTCGCAAGCTGGCCGAAGAAAACGGCATCAACCTGGCTTCCGTCAAAGGCACCGGCAAAGATGGTCGTGTAACCAAGGAAGACGTGGTTGCCGCTGTCGAAGCCAAGAAAGCTGCTCCGGCTGCCGCACCTGCCAAGGCTGCTGCTCCGGCTGCCGCTGCTCCTGTGTTTGCTGCCGGCGATCGCATCGAGAAGCGCGTACCGATGACCCGCGTTCGTGCCACCGTGGCCAAGCGTCTGGTTGAAGCTCAATCGAACATGGCGATGCTGACCACTTTCAACGAAGTCGACATGACCGAAGTCATGGCCCTGCGTTCGAAGTACAAGGACCTGTTCGAGAAGTCCCACAACGGCGTGCGCCTGGGCTTCATGTCGTTCTTCGTGAAAGCGGCCACCGAAGCGCTGAAACGCTTCCCGGCTGTCAACGCGTCGATCGACGGCGGCGACATCGTTTACCACGGCTACGCTGACGTCGGCGTTGCAGTTTCCAGCGATCGCGGCCTGGTTGTACCGGTTCTGCGTAACGCCGAACTGATGAGCCTGGCTGAAATCGAAGGCGGCATCGCCACCTTCGGCAAGAAAGCCCGCGACGGCAAACTGTCGATGGACGAAATGACCGGTGGTACTTTCACCATCACCAACGGTGGTACTTTCGGTTCGATGATGTCGACCCCGATCGTCAACCCGCCACAAGCAGCCATCCTGGGCATGCACAACATCATCCAGCGTCCGATGGCCATCAACGGTCAGGTCGTTATCCGTCCGATGATGTACCTGGCACTGTCCTACGATCACCGTCTGATCGATGGCAAAGAAGCTGTGACCTTCCTGGTGACCATCAAGAACCTGCTGGAAGATCCGGCTCGTCTTCTTCTGGATATCTAAAAAGCAGCGGCAAGCTGCAAGCTGCAAGCCCCAAGCTCAAAGCGAGCGAGCGGGCTTCATGCTTGCAGCTTGCGGCTTGTAGCTTGTTGCTAAAAGGAACCTTTTATGACTCAGAAATTTGACGTAGTAGTGATCGGCGCCGGCCCTGGCGGCTATGTGGCTGCCATCAAGGCCGCTCAGCTTGGTCTTTCGACGGCCTGCATCGAGAAGTACACCGACAAGGAAGGCAAACTGGCTCTGGGCGGTACTTGCCTGAACGTCGGCTGCATTCCATCCAAGGCGCTGCTGGACAGCTCCTGGAAGTACAAGGAAGCCAAAGAAGGCTTCGCGATCCACGGTATCAATCACGCTGGCGTGACCATGGACGTGCCAGCGATGGTCGGCCGTAAAGCCAACATCGTCAAAGGCCTGACCTCCGGCGTTGCGACCCTGTTCAAAGCCAACGGTGTGACCTCGATCCAGGGTCACGGCAAGCTGCTGGCCGGCAAGAAAGTCGAAGTCACCAAGCCAGACGGCTCGGTAGAAATCATCGAAGCCGAAAACGTCATCCTGGCTCCAGGTTCGCGTCCGATCGACATTCCGCCAGCTCCGGTTGACCAGAATGTGATCGTCGACTCGACTGGCGCCCTGGAATTCCAATCCGTTCCCAAGCGTCTGGGCGTGATCGGCGCTGGCGTGATCGGTCTGGAACTGGGTTCGGTCTGGTCGCGTCTGGGTGCAGAAGTGACTGTGCTGGAAGCCCTGGACACCTTCCTG
Organism: Pseudomonas fluorescens; assembly: GCF_000967965.1. GTDB lineage: Bacteria > Pseudomonadota > Gammaproteobacteria > Pseudomonadales > Pseudomonadaceae > Aquipseudomonas > Aquipseudomonas grandcourensis. Next base: position 94,921 of record NZ_LACC01000004.1, on the reverse strand, counting down.
ATGGCAGCGGATACCGCTGTTTCCAAGGAAGCGCTGAAAACCCTGACCAAACAGGGTCTGGACATCAAGCTGGGCGCTCGCGTAACCGGTTCCAAAGTGAACGGCGACGAAGTCGTTGTTAACTACACCGATGCCAAGGGCGAACAGAACATCACTTTCGACAAGCTGATCGTAGCCGTTGGTCGCCGTCCGGTGACCACTGATCTGCTGGCTGCCGACTGCGGCGTGACCCTGGACGAGCGCGGTTTCGTGCACGTTGACGATCACTGCGCCACCACCGTACCGGGCGTCTACGCCATCGGCGACGTGGTTCGCGGCATGATGCTGGCGCACAAGGCCTCGGAAGAGGGCATCATGGTTGTCGAGCGCATCAAGGGCCACAAGGCCCAGATGAACTATGACCTGATCCCTTCGGTTATTTATACTCACCCGGAAATCGCATGGGTTGGTAAAACCGAGCAGGCCTTGAAAGCTGAAGGCGTTGAAGTTAACGTCGGCACCTTCCCGTTCGCAGCCTCTGGCCGTGCCATGGCTGCCAACGACACCGGTGGTTTTGTCAAGGTCATCGCAGATGCCAAGACAGACCGCGTACTGGGCGTCCACGTGATTGGCCCAAGCGCTGCGGAACTGGTTCAGCAGGGCGCGATCGGTATGGAATTCGGCACCAGCGCTGAAGACCTGGGCATGATGGTTTTCTCCCATCCGACCCTGTCTGAAGCCTTGCACGAAGCTGCTTTGGCTGTGAATGGCGGCGCCATCCACATCGCCAACCGCAAGAAGCGTTAAGACATAATAAGAAACCACGGCGGTTTGGCCCGTCGTGAGCCTTGCATGCAAGACTCACCGCGGAATATCCGCTGGACGCAGTCTTGCATAGCTGCACCGGGTATCCGGAAAGGCTATGCAAGCAGCAGTCACAGGTGGTGCGGCACTTGAATGAGTGCAGCACCGAATGCGCAGTACCTAACGAAGACGGTAAAAAGCATGAATCTTCACGAGTATCAGGGTAAGCAGCTGTTCGCTGAGTACGGCCTGCCAGTTTCCACCGGTTACGCGGTAGACACCCCGGAAGCAGCAGCAGAAGCTTGCGACAAAATCGGCGGCAGCGAGTGGGTTGTCAAAGCCCAGGTCCACGCCGGTGGTCGCGGTAAAGCGGGCGGCGTAAAGCTGGTTCGCAGCAAAGAAGACGCCAAAGCCTTCGCACAGCAGTGGCTGGGCAAGCGTCTGGTGACTTACCAGACTGACGCCAATGGCCAGCCAGTCACCAAGATCCTGGTTGAATCGTGCACTGATATCGCTAAAGAGCTGTACCTGGGCGCTGTCGTTGACCGTTCGAGCCGTCGCATCGTGTTCATGGCTTCCACCGAAGGTGGCGTGGACATCGAGAAAATCGCTCACGACACTCCAGAAAAAATTCTGAAGGCCACTATCGATCCACTGGTTGGCGCTCAGCCATTCCAGGGTCGCGAGCTGGCATTCCAGTTGGGCCTGGAAGGCAAGCAAGTTGCCCAGTTCGCCAAGATCTTCGTAGGTCTGGCCAAACTGTTCAAGGATCACGACCTGGCCCTGCTGGAAGTGAACCCACTGGTGATCAAGGCTGACGGCGATCTGCACTGCCTCGATGCCAAGATCAACATCGACGCCAACGCCATGTACCGTCAGCCTAAGCTGAAGACTTTCCACGATCCGTCGCAGGACGATCCGCGCGAAGCGCACGCTGCCAAGTTCGAACTGAACTACGTAGCGCTGGAAGGCAACATCGGTTGCATGGTCAACGGTGCTGGCCTGGCCATGGGTACCATGGACATCGTCAACCTGCATGGCGGCAAGCCAGCCAACTTCCTCGACGTAGGTGGTGGCGCTACCAAAGAACGCGTAACTGAAGCGTTCAAGATCATCCTGTCCGACACTAACGTCGCTGCAGTACTGGTCAACATCTTCGGCGGCATCGTTCGTTGCGACATGATTGCCGAAGGCATCATCGGCGCTGTGAAAGAAGTCGGCGTGAAAATCCCGGTTGTTGTTCGCCTTGAAGGCAACAACGCTGAGCTGGGCGCTAAAGTACTGGCAGAAAGCGGTTTGAACATTATCGCTGCTACCAGCCTGACCGACGCTGCTCAACAAGTTGTCAAAGCTGCGGAGGGCAAATAATGAGCGTCCTGATCAATAAAGACACCAAAGTTATCTGCCAGGGTATTACCGGTTCGCAAGGTAGTTTCCACACCCAGCAAGCCATCGAGTACGGCACCAAGATGGTTGGTGGTGTAACTCCAGGCAAAGGCGGCACCGAGCACCTGGGCCTGCCAGTGTTCAACACCGTGAAAGACGCTGTAGCTGCCACTGGCGCCACCGCCAGCGTGATCTACGTTCCGGCTCCTTTCTGCAAAGACTCGATCCTGGAAGCTGCCTTCGGCGGCATCAAACTGATCGTGTGCATCACCGAAGGCATTCCTACCCTGGACATGCTGGACGCTAAAGTTAAGTGCGACGAGCTGGGCGTAGTCCTGATCGGCCCTAACTGCCCAGGCGTGATCACCCCAGGCGAATGCAAGATCGGCATCATGCCAGGTCACATTCACTTGCCAGGCAAGGTCGGTATCGTTTCCCGTTCCGGCACCCTGACCTACGAAGCTGTGAAGCAGACTACTGACGCCGGTTTCGGTCAGTCGACTTGCGTCGGCATCGGTGGTGACCCGATCCCGGGTTCGAACTTCATCGACATCCTGAAGCTGTTCCAGGAAGACCCGAAGACCGAAGCGATCGTGATGATCGGTGAGATCGGCGGTTCGGCTGAAGAAGAAGCGGCTGCCTACATCAAGGCACACGTGACCAAGCCGGTTGTTTCCTACATCGCTGGTGTGACTGCTCCTCCGGGCAAGCGCATGGGCCATGCTGGCGCAATCATCTCTGGCGGCAAAGGCACTGCAGACGAGAAATTCGCTGCTCTGCAAGACGCAGGCGTTAAAACCGTGCGTTCGCTGGCAGACATCGGCAAGGCCCTGGCCGAGCTGACTGGTTGGGCTGTCAAGTAAGCCTCGTGCTTGGCTGACGCTTCACCAAACAAAGGCCACCTTCGGGTGGCCTTTGTCGTTTCCGGGGTTTCAGTTGTCCGCAGGGCTTTTGTGGCGAGGGGGCTCGTCGGACCGCCGCATCGCCCCGTTGGGTTGCGAAACGACCCCAAAAACCTGCAATCGCGTGATGTCAGGCGAACCGCGTTTGCCTGATTGACGACTGCTGCGCAGTCGAACGGGGGCAAGCCCCCTCGCCACAGAGGTCCGCGTAAATAAATTAGATATGTAAACGCGACACAAAAATGTCGTGCATCGGAATGTTCGCCCTCTAACAGTGCGTTTCTGATCCAAATTCGTTAGGCTACTCGCCATTTTTGCGTCTGCGGCCCACAAGGCGGCAACGCGCTAAAAGGGTCGGTCTTATACGGACTGACAGCATTTCCCTCACCCATAGGGAAATCCCTCTCTAAATTCCGATTCAGTAGTGTGGTATTTCCTTAATGAAAGTGTTGAAAGGCCAGGACATCCTGGCACTTGGTTTTATGACGTTTGCCCTGTTCGTCGGGGCTGGCAACATCATCTTCCCGCCTATCGTCGGTTTGCAGTCCGGGCCTAATGTCTGGATGGCGGCGATGGGTTTCCTGGTCACGGCAGTTGGTCTGCCGGTGATCACCGTTGTGGCGCTGGCCAAGGTCGGCGGTGCAATGGATGCCTTGAGCAGCCCGATCGGTAAAGTCGCCGGTGGCCTGCTGGCAGCGGCTTGCTACCTCGCTGTTGGCCCGCTGTTCGCGACGCCACGTACCGCGACGGTATCTTTCGAAGTGGGCCTGGCGCCGCTGACCGGGGAGAGCCCGTTGGCGCTGTTCCTCTACAGTTCGGTGTACTTCCTGCTGGTGTTCTTCATCTCGCTGTATCCAGGCCGTTTGCTGGATACCGTAGGGCGCTTCCTCGCGCCGCTGAAGATCATTGCCCTGGCCGTGCTGGGCATTGCAGCATTCGCCTTGCCGGCCGGTGACATTGGCCAAGCCACGCCTGAATACGTGGCGGCGCCGTTTTCCCAAGGCTTCATCAATGGTTACCTGACCATGGATACCCTGGGCGCCCTGGTGTTCGGCATCGTAATCGTCAACGCCATCCGTTCCCGCGGCGTTGAGTCGCCAGCATTGATCACCCGTTATGCGATCATCGCCGGCCTGATCGCCGGTGTCGGCCTGGCACTGGTGTATGTCAGCCTGTTCCGTCTCGGTTCGGGCAGCCATGAAGTGGCCGCTGGCGCTACCAATGGCGCGGCGGTATTGCACGCTTACGTGCAGCACACCTTCGGTTCGCTGGGTAGCGGCTTCCTTGCCGTGCTGATCTCCTTGGCGTGCCTGGTGACCGCGGTCGGCCTGACCTGTGCCTGCGCCGAGTACTTCAGTCGTGTGGTGCCGCTGTCCTACAAGACACTGGTGATCATCCTCGCTGCGTTCTCGCTGCTGGTGTCCAACCTGGGCCTCACCAAGCTGATTGCGTTCTCGATCCCGGTGCTCACCGCGATCTACCCACCGTGCATCGTCCTGGTGGCGTTGAGCTTCTGCAAGGACTTCTGGCATGAGCAGGGTCGTATCCTCGGCCCGGTCATGCTGGTGTCGTTCATCTTCGGTCTGATCGACGCCCTCAAGGGTGCAGGCCTGGCGGACTGGATGCCGACGCAAATGGCCCACCTGCCGCTGAGCGAGCAGGGCCTGGCCTGGCTGGTGCCATCGGTGATGACACTGGTGGTCGCGGTGGTTTGCGATCGCCTGCTGGGCAAACGCGCCGAAGCCTTGGCTTAAGTCGCTTCGAGGCTCGCCACAAGCGGGTCTTGAGCAGAAACAGAAATGCCCCGTATCAATCGATACGGGGCATTTTTTTGTGAGGGATGCGGTGTCTTTTCCGTTGAGCTAACGTCGAAGCACTGCAACACCCTTTGTGGGAGCGAGCTCCCACAGGGTCTGTGTAATCCGCATTTACATCACAAGGACCTGCATGTCGTTCATCCAAGCCAACCTGATCCACATTCTTGCCGCCGTCTGGTTCGTTATCTGCTGGGGCGGGTACACCCGCTATGCCACATGGAAAGGCCGTGACACCGCGTGCCTGGCCAGTGTGCTGCACCTGTATCGTGAAGACTGGATGCGCCGCATGCTGCTGCGCGACAACCGCATCGCCGATGCCAGCGTGATCGGCAATCTGGAGCGCAATGCTTCGTTCTTCGCCTCCAGTACGCTGATTATCCTGGCCGGCATTCTCACGGTGCTCGGGGCTTCGGAGCGGGCGGTATCGTTGCTGGCGGATATCCCGATGGTGCAACAGGCGTCCCAGGGCATGTCGGAAATCAAGTTGCTGTGCCTGGCGCTGGTGTTTGTCTATGCGTTCTTCACGTTCAGCTGGTGCATGCGCCAGTACAACTTTGCGGCGGTACTGGTGGGTTCGGCGCCGATGGTCGGCGAGCGCCATGTGTCGGAGCAGGAACGCAAGGCGTTCGCTTTACGCGCCGCCCGCGTCATCTCCATGGCTGCCAACCAGTTCAACTTCGGGCTGCGTTCCTACTACTTCGGTATGACCATGCTGGCCTGGTTCGTCAGCCCATGGCTGTTCATGTTGATGAGTGCCGGCGTCGTGTTCGTGTTGTACCACCGCGAGTTTCATTCCGACGTACTCGACGTGATGGTCTATACCCCTACAGAGGCGCCGTTGCCGGAGGTAATCAAAGAGGCTGCTTGATGAGTATTCCATTCTGGTGCGTGTTTATCAGTGCGGTGTTGATTTATCTGGCACGAATGCCCGTGACCAGGGCCATGAAAGAGCAGGGTGGTTACGATAACCACCTGCCGCGCCAACAGCAGATGCAACTCACTGGCCTGGGTGCCCGCGCGCTGGCGGCGCATCAGAATAGTTTCGAAGCCTTCATATTGTTCGCTGTGGGTGTGTTGATGGCGCATACCACGCAGACGGCGGGCTGGCTGATCGACGGCCTGGCGATCATCTTCGTGATCACGCGGGTTATTTACCTGGTGTGTTACTGGAAGGACTTGGCCTGGCAGCGCAGTCTGGTTTGGCTGGTGGGATTAATCTGTTCGCTGTTGTTGATGATTAGTCCGACTTTTCGAACGATTTTGCTCTAACCGATTTTTTCAAGGTAAAAGAAAACCCGCACTTGGCGGGTTTTCTTTTGCCACTCTAAAAACCGTATTAGTTCTTAGGTGCTTCCGGAGCGGCCGGAGCGGCCGGAGCAGCCGGAGCGGCTGGAGCGGCTGGAGCGGCCGGAGCAGCCTGATCTTTGGCGGCTTCGGCGTTTTCTTTCGCCGCGTCGTTCACTTTATCCTGAGCTTCGTTCATTTTTTGCTGGGCTTGCTCAGCATGTTGGTTAGCATCTTGAGCTTTGTCCTCGGATTTTTTATCGCAGGCAGCGAGACCGAGGGAAGCGGTCAACATCAAGGCAATAGCTAAAGTCTTACGCATGGGGTGTTTCTCCTGATGAAAAGCATCTACTGGCATTAAGAGCCCAGGCATCAGGGTTAAGTTCCTTAAGTCTTTCAGATATATAAGTTTGTTCTAATGCGGAACTTTTACCCGGACCGCCACCGCACAGTACGGACATAAACAAGAGTTTTTATCAAATGGCCGAAAACCCCGTTTTTGAGCGCGCGAAGCGCTTTTTGTCGGCGCTGCGACATTGCCAGGTACTTGGACTAAGTGTTCATAGCGCCAGCAACGAAGGGCTGACGATTGTGCTGCCGTACAGCCCGCAGATCGTCGGTAATCCGCAAACCGGTGTGATTCATGGTGGAGCGCTGACCTCACTGATGGACACCGCCTGTGGCATGGCGACCCTCTGCGTGCTCCCGGAATTCGAAGTCTGCCCGACCCTCGACCTGCGCATCGACTACATGCACGCCGCCGAGCCGCATAAGGATGTCTACGGCTTTGCCCAGTGCTATCGGGTCACCACCGATGTGATTTTTGCCCGTGGCTTCGCCTATCAGGATGACCCCGGGCAACCCATTGCCCATGTGATGGGCACTTTCATGCGCATGGGCAAGAACATCAAGGGCACCAAGGGCTTTGGTGGCGCCGTCGCCGGAGGTGCGCAATGAGCGAGTCGTTGAAGGAGCAATTGCAAAAGGCCCATGAGCAGGGCGATTACGCCTCGCTGCTGGATTTGATTCCCTATGCCCGGTTGATCGGCGTCGAATGTTCACGGGTGGGGGATGAGTTGCTGTTCAAGCTGCCAGCGAACAAGGACAACATTGGGAACCCGTTGTTGCCGGCGATTCATGGCGGTGTGATCGCCGGTTTCATGGAATTGGCCGCGGCGCTGCACCTGTTGGTGTTCACCGGATCGCCCGGGGTGCCGAAGATCATCGACTTCTCCCTGGATTACCTGCGAGCCGGGCAGTTTCGCGATACCTGGGCCCGATGCCAGGTCTGGCGCCAGGGTCGGCGGGTCGCCAATGTGGCGATTACCGCCTGGCAAAGCACCGAAGCCGAACCCATTGCCACGGCCCGTGCACATTTCAAACTCGAAGAGCCCTTGAAATCCTGAACTCAGCCCCAAACTCTGAGGACAACCCGCCGTCGACCCTCAAGGTCGCGGCTTATGCCATCTGATTGGAGTTTGATGACCATGAGTGTGGAAACTCAAAAGGAAACCCTGGGCTTCCAGACCGAGGTGAAGCAGCTGCTGCACCTCATGATCCATTCGCTGTATTCCAACAAGGAAATTTTCCTTCGCGAATTGATCTCGAACGCCTCTGACGCTGTCGACAAATTACGTTTCGAAGCCCTGGCCAAGCCCGAGCTGCTGGAAGGTGGCGCCGAACTGAAAATCCGCGTTAGCTTCGACAAGGACGCTAAAACCGTCACCCTCGAAGACAACGGTATCGGCATGAGCCGCGAAGACGCGATCACCCACCTGGGGACCATCGCCAAGTCCGGCACCGCCGATTTCATGAAGCATCTGAGCGGCGACCAGAAGAAAGACTCGCACCTGATCGGCCAGTTCGGTGTCGGTTTCTACTCCGCATTCATCGTCGCTGACAAAGTCGATGTGTACAGCCGTCGTGCCGGCAGCGCTGCCAGCGAAGGCGTGCACTGGTCGTCCAAGGGCGAAGGCGATTTCGAAGTTGCGACCATCGACAAGGCCGAACGCGGCACTCGCATCGTCCTGCACCTGAAATCCGGTGAAGACGAGTTCGCCGACGGCTGGCGCCTGCGCAACATCATCAAGAAGTACTCCGACCATATCGCCTTGCCGATCGAGCTGCCGAAAGAAGTGGCCGCTGCCGAAGGCGAAGAGCAGCCGGCCGTTGAGTGGGAAACCGTCAACCGCGCCAGCGCCCTGTGGACCCGTCCGCGTACCGAGATCAAGGACGAGGAATACCAGGAGTTCTACAAGCACATCGCTCACGATTTCGAAAACCCGCTGAGCTGGAGCCACAACAAGGTCGAAGGCAAGCTCGAATACAGCTCGCTGCTGTACGTGCCGACCCGTGCGCCGTTCGACCTGTACCAGCGTGAAGCGCCGAAAGGCCTGAAGCTGTACGTGCAGCGCGTGTTCGTCATGGATCAGGCCGAGTCCTTCCTGCCGCTGTACCTGCGCTTCATCAAAGGCGTGGTCGATTCCAACGACCTGTCGCTGAACGTGTCGCGGGAAATCCTGCAGAAAGACCCGATCATCGACTCGATGAAGTCGGCGCTGACCAAGCGCGTCCTGGACATGCTGGAAAAACTGGCGAAGAACGAGCCTGAGCAATACAAGGGCTTCTGGAAAAACTTCGGTCAGGTCATGAAAGAAGGCCCGGCAGAAGATTTCGCCAACAAGGAAAAAATCGCCGGCCTGCTGCGTTTTGCTTCGACCAATGGCGACGATGGCGAGCAGGTTGTTGGCCTGACCGAGTACCTGGCGCGCGCCAAGGAAGGTCAGGACAAGATCTACTACCTGACCGGCGAAACCTACGCTCAGGTCAAGAACAGCCCGCACCTGGAAGTCTTCCGTAAGAAAGGCATCGAAGTGCTGCTGTTGACCGACCGTATCGACGAGTGGCTGATGAGCTACCTCAGCGACTTCGACGGCAAGAGCTTCGTCGACGTGGCGCGCGGTGACCTGGACCTGGGCAACCTGGACTCGGAAGAGGACAAGAAAGCCGCGGAAGAAGTCGCCAAGGCCAAAGAAGGTCTGGTCGAGCGTCTGAAGACCGCCTTGGGTGAATCCGTTGCGGAAGTGCGGGTGTCCCATCGCCTGACCGATTCGCCGGCGATCCTGGCCATCGGCGAGCAGGACCTGGGCTTGCAGATGCGCCAGATCCTGGAAGCGAGCGGCCAGAAGGTTCCGGATTCGAAGCCGATTTTCGAATTCAACCCGGCTCACCCGCTGATCGAGAAGCTCGACAACGAGCAGAGTGACGAGCGCTTCGGCGACCTGTCGCACATCCTCTTCGATCAGGCGGCCCTGGCGGCCGGCGACAGCTTGAAAGACCCGGCGGCCTATGTGCGCCGTCTGAACAAGCTGTTGGTCGAGCTATCGGCCTGACTGTGTTGTAGAAAAACCCGCTTCGGCGGGTTTTTTCATTTCGGTGCTAAAACATCAGGAGTCAGAAATGAGCCAAATCACTGTACGTTCCGTTGCCTATCAGATTGACGGCCAGGCTTACGTAAGCCGTCTGGCCTTCGATGCCGACCATAAAGGCCCGCGCCCGGGTTTGTTGATGGCGCCGAACTGGATGGGCGTCAGTGCCGGTGCCGAGGAGATCGCCAAGTCGGTGGCGTCCAAGGGTTATGTGGTACTGATCGCAGACCTTTACGGTCAATCGGTTCGTCCGACGAACAATGATGAGGCCGGCGCGGCCATGATGCCGTTGAAGAATGACCGCCCATTGCTGCGCAAGCGCATGCAGGTGGCGTTCGAACAGCTGCAAAGCCAGGGTGAAGTGGCTGTCGATACTTCAAAACTGGCCACTTTCGGTTTCTGCTTCGGCGGTTGCTGCGCCCTGGAGTTTGCTCGTACCGGCGCGCCGGTGAAAGCCGCGGTGTCGTTCCACGGCACGCTGGACACACCGAATCCGGCTGATGCGAAAAACATCAAGGGTAAGGTGTTGGTATTGCACGGTGCTTCCGATCCATTGGTGCCGAAGGAGCAGTTGCCGGCGTTCGAAGATGAAATGAACACGGCGGGTGTGGACTGGCAGTTGCTGAGCTACGGCGGTGCGTTCCACTCGTTCACCGACCCGCACGCCAATGTGCCGGGGATGATGATGTACGACGCGAAGGTGGCTGTCCGGGCCTTCACGTCGATGCATAACTTGCTGGATGAAGTGTTCAAGGGCTGATAGCTGGTTTCAGTTCTGGTTAGTCGGTGACTCTACCGGCCCCATCGCGAGCAGGCTCGCTCCTGCAGTTGACCGTGTTCCAATGTGGGAGCGAACCTGCTCGCGAAGACTGACTGATCGGCAATGCATCGCTCAGGGCAATTCGATCCTCTCAACTTCCCCCGGCACCTTCGGCCAGTCCCCGGCCGCCCAACGTCGGCGTGCCTCATCGATAGCAGCCGGATCGCTCGCGACAAAATTCCAGTTGATCCGCCGTGGCCCGTCAAGCGGTGCTCCGCCAAACAACACGGCGTGACTGTCGCTCTCGGCAAACAGGGTCATCTCTTCCCCCGCAGGCAGTACCACCAGCGAGTACGGCTCTATCAGCTCGCCATCCAGCTGCACCTCACCGCTCAACACATACAACGCACGTTCTTCATGCTCGGTGGGGATCAGCAATGTCGTCGCTGTTTGCAGGTGTAGCTCCGCATACAGCGTAGGAGAAAGCACCGGCACTGGCGATTCCAGGCAAAAGCCTGACCCCGCAATCATGCGAATCTTCACCCCCAGGTTTTCGCTGACCGGCAATGTGGAAGCCGGATGGTGGCTGTAATGCCCCGGACCCTGTTCTTTATCCTTGGGTGAAGCCAGCCAGATCTGCAAGCCGTGCATGGTGAAGCCGCTTTCTCTCAGGGCCTCGGGCGTGCGTTCGACGTGGGCGATGGCACTGCCGGCCGTCATCCAGCTGACGTCGCCTGTCCCGACCACTTGATCGGAACCGAGACTGTCCTTGTGCTGGATCTGCCCCTGGAACAAGTAGGTGAGGGTGGACAGGCCAATGTGCGGATGCTGGCGGATGTTCATGCCTTTGCCCGGTGGATAACGGGTTTCCAGCATGTGGTCGAAAAACACGAATGGCCCGACGCTGCGGCACTTGGCCGATGGCAGCGGGCGGAGAATAGGCTGGCCCTCGACATCTTCGGTGCGGGGGCGGATCACGAGCGGAGTGTTCATGGTGCGTTCCAGGCTGAGCGGGTAATGCGTTCGAGCATAACCCGCTTGCGCAGCCCTTGCCGCTATTGGCTGAACGCGCCTTCGGACAAATGCGTTTCGATGCTGACTTCAGAGGTGGTCATCAGCTTGTGGATCGGGCAGCGATCGGCCACGCGGTGCAGTTCATCGCGCTGGGCGTCGGTGAGTACGCCCTTGAGGGTCAGTTTGACGTGCAACGCGTACTGGCCTTTCTGTTCCAGGCTGTTGTCGCGCTTGACCTCGACGCCGACACCGGTCAGCGGGATGTCCTTCTTCCTGGCATAAAGCTTCAGGGTCAAGGCTTTGCAGGCACCCAGCGCGGCATCGAAATAATCGTGCGGCTCCGGCGCCGAGCCCTCTCCGCCAGCCGTGACGGGCGCGTCGGCGAAGAGTTCATGGTCATCGATCTGGACGCTGTGGCGCAAACCTTCGGCAGAAACAGTGTTGACAGTAACGGTCATGGGAAACCTCGCAAGCAGCAGGATATTTATTCGATCAAAAAAGACCTTGAAGGTATAGAGCATGGTGCCGGATGTGCGTTCCGGTTTTCTTGTATCGGTGAGTCTTTTGGCTGAATCGTTACCGTAGCAGTAATGGTGTTTTGATATCACGTTTTCGTCTTACGCAAATTTTCAACAGTCCGATACCGTCTAAAGGATCTGCTGCCTGACGCAGCGCTTTTGGAAGGAACCAGGGGAATGAGCATCAGAAGTCTCAATATTGCGCCACGCGCGAGTCTCGGTTTTGGCCTGTTGGCGTTGATGGTTTTTGGCCTGGGGGCGTTCGCCCTGCTGCAAATGTCGAATATGCGGGCGCAGTCCGATCAAATCGATGACAACTGGCTGCCCAGTGTGATGGCGGTCGGTGATATGAGTCAGGACATGTTGCGGTTGCGGGCATTGACCATGCGTTTGCTGATCAATCGCGATCCACAGGCACAGACGCAGAACGTCGGCAAAATCAACGATCTCAAAAGTGTTCTCGACCAGGCCCAACAACGTTATGACAAGTTGATCGCGCTGCCTGAAGAGCGGGTGTTGTTCGATCGCTTCAAGGCTGCCAAGAGCAAATACCTGCAGTTTCAGAGTCAGGTGATGGCCCAGGCTACCCAGGGACGGGTGGAAGAGGCGGCGGCCATTCTCAATGGCGAGATGAATCCGTTGGCCGATGAGATCACGGTCACCCTCAGGGAGTTGGTCGAACTCAACAGGCACAACGCCAATCTGGCGACTGAGGCAGGACGCCTGGTGTTCAACCAGTCGCGGGTCTGGGTCGGGGTGATGATCGGTGTGACAGCGCTGATCACCATTGGCCTGGCACTGCTGCTGACGCGCAGTATCGTGTTGCCGCTGTCACAGTCTTTGAAAGTGGCCGAGGTGGTCGCCGGTGGCGACCTCACCGCAGCCATCAGCATTACAGGCAAGGACGAACCCGCGCGGCTGCTGCACGCGCTCAAGAGCATGCAACAGAGTTTGCGTGAAACCATTCAACGTATATCCGATTCATCCCGTCAATTGGCCTCGGCTTCGGAGGAGCTCAGTTGCGTCACGGAAGACGCCACCCGTGGCCTGCATCAACAGAGTCTGGAAATCGAGCAGGCCGCCACGGCGGTCAACCAGATGACCGCCGCCGTGGAAGAAGTGGCGAGCAATGCCGCCGCAACGTCGCAAGCTTCCCGCGAGTCCGACCGCATTGCCCAGCACGGTCGCGAACAGGTGCATCAGACGGTGCTGTCGATCGAGTCGCTGGCAGAAGATGTCACCACCAATGTGTCTCAGGTCGAAGACCTGGCGCAGAAGGTGTATGGCATCACTACCGTGCTGGACGTGATTCGCGCGATTGCCGAGCAGACCAATCTACTGGCCTTGAACGCGGCCATCGAAGCCGCGCGGGCCGGGGACGCCGGGCGCGGGTTTGCGGTAGTGGCCGATGAGGTGCGGGCTCTGGCGCATCGCACCCAGCAATCGACCCGGGAAATCGAACAGATGATTACCGGTATCCAGCAGGGCACCGATCTGGCTGTCAGCTCGATGCAGCAAAGCAACACCCGGGCGCGCTCGACACTTGAGGCGGCGAAAGCGGCGGGCGTTGCCCTGGAGGATATCGCCTCGGCATTCACCATGATCAATGAGCGCAACATCGTGATTGCCAGTGCCTCGGAGGAGCAGGCAGCGGTGGCGCGGGAGGTGGATCGCAACTTGATGAATATCCGTGACCTGGCGCAACAGAGCTCGGCCGGGGCAAACCAGACCAGTGCGGCGAGTCAGGAGTTGTCGCGCCTGGCGGTGGACCTGAATACCTTGGTGGCGCGGTTTTCGGTCTGAATGACAGACGAAAAAAAGCCCCGCGACTGCGGGGCTTTTCATATCGATCCGGATCAGCTGCCTTTGACTGACTTGCCGTTGACCGTGCCGTCCAGGAGCATGATGTTGTATTCCTTGCCATCGGTTTCGACTTGTTGCAGGCGGACCAGCAGGTAGTCCCAATCCTTGGCGAACCACATCACGGTGATGCGTTTGTTCTGTGTCGGGTCGCGTACACGTTCAACCTTGATCGCATCGATCTTGCCGGCCTTGGTGTCGACCTTTTCAGCGCCCAGCACGCGGAAGTCATAGGTATCGACTTCACTGCCGTCGACCACCTGATAACTCATGCTTTTTTTGCCGGCGGCGACGTCGTGTTGCAGGGCCAGTTGGTAGCTGGATTTGTCGAGCATACCGCGGTTCAGCGGAACCTTGACCGCGTCGCCGCGATCGGTACCGGTGACCATCTTGGTATTCCAGTCGAAATCCAGATCCGATTTCTTGGCCTTGCCCAAGCCGCCACGTTCAAAGTGGTACGACTCTGGAAGAAGCGTGTCCTTGTCCAGGGTCAGGGTGCTTTCCTCGGACAGGCTGGCGATCATCATCGACGCCTTGAAACTCAGTTTCCATTTGCCGTCGCTGGTTTTTTCGAGGCTGCGCTCGGCAGTGCCGCTCATGGGCAGCTGTTTCCAGTCGGCGGTGTAGCTGGCGGAGAAGGGTTGAAGGTCTGCCGCCTGGGCGAAGGGCAAGGCGAGCAGAGCGCAAGCGAAGAGCAGGGCGCGACGCATAAAATCTCCTAGTTTCGAATCAAGTGGCCGCTGGCCGCGAGTAACTGTCCATCCAGTAAAGCACCTTGCTCGCCGAGGGCCAGACGACCTTCGGCAAACCAGCGTGCGGCCATCGGGTAGATCAGGTGTTCCTGAACATGAACCCGCTGCGCCAGACTCTGCGGCGAATCCTGTAACTCTACCGGTATTACAGCCTGTACGACCAGTGGTCCGCCATCGAGTTCCTCGGTGACGAAGTGCACGGAGCAGCCGTGCTCGGTGTCGCCGGCCTCCAGCGCGCGCTCATGAGTGTGTAACCCTTTGTATTTGGGTAGCAGCGAGGGATGGATATTGAGCAGGCGACCCTGATAGTGGCGTACGAAACCGGCGCTGAGAATGCGCATGAATCCGGCCAGTACCACGAGTTTGGGATTGAAGGCGTCGATCAGTTCGATCAATGCGGCATCGAAGGCCTCGCGACCTTCGAAAGCCTTGTGATCAAGGGCGCGGGTGTCGATACCCGCGTCCCTGGCGCGTTGCAGGCCGTAGGCGTCGGCGCGGTTGGAAATCACCGCAGCGATGCGGACCGGGCTGTCGCCGGTCCGCGTGCTGTCGATCAGGGCCTGCAAGTTACTGCCGGTGCCGGACAACAGCACCACCACATCACAGGTCTGAGACATCCGCTCTTGCATTAGTGTGCCTTGAGGTTGTTCAGTACAACCGAAGCCGCGCCTTCGGCAGCGGTGGAGATCTGGCCGATGACCCAAGGCTGCTCGCCAGCTTCGCGCAGAACGTTCAGGGCGGCTTCGACGTGCTCCTGAGCCACGCAGATGACCATGCCCACGCCGCAGTTCAGCACGCGGTGCATTTCGTTTTCGTCAACGTTGCCTTTCTCTTGCAGCCAGTCGAACACTGCCGGGCGGGTCCAGCTTGCCACGTCAACCACGGCTTGAGCGCCTTTTGGCAGCACGCGCGGGATGTTGTCCAGCAGGCCGCCACCGGTGATGTGGGCCATGGCTTTGACCGCGCCGGTTTCCTTGATCAGCTTGAGCAGCGGCTTCACGTAGATACGGGTCGGGGCCATCAGCAGGTCGGTCAGCGGCTTGCCGTCGAGCTGGATGTTCTCGATGTCGGCGCCGGACACTTCGATGATCTTGCGGATCAGCGAGTAGCCGTTGGAGTGCGGGCCGGAGGACGGCAGGGCGAGCAGGGCGTCGCCGGCAGCCACTTTGGAACCGTCGATGATTTCGGACTTTTCTACCACGCCGACGCAGAAACCGGCCAGGTCGTAGTCTTCACCTTCGTACATGCCAGGCATTTCAGCGGTTTCGCCGCCGACCAGGGAGCAGCCGGACAGCTCGCAGCCAGCGCCGATGCCGGTCACCACCTGGGCGGCGGTGTCGACGTTCAGTTTGCCGGTGGCATAGTAGTCGAGGAAGAACAGCGGCTCGGCGCCGCAGACGACCAGGTCGTTGACGCACATGGCAACCAGGTCGATGCCGATGCTGTCGTGCTTGTTCAGGTTCAGTGCCAGGCGCAGCTTGGTGCCGACGCCGTCAGTACCGGAAACCAGCACAGGCTGCTTGTAGCCGGCCGGGATTTCGCAGAGGGCGCCGAAACCGCCCAGGCCGCCCATGACTTCCGGGCGCGCAGTGCGCTTGGCGACGCTCTTGATGCGTTCGACCAATGCTTCACCGGCGTCGATGTCTACACCGGCGTCCTTGTAGCTCAGGGAGGGTTGCTTGCTCATGATCCAGGCCTTTAGGGGGGGATTTCTGGGTAACGACCGAGTCCGTCGGGAGCGCCGAAACTGCGTAGGAGAGAACCATGCGCGCTATTCGGACACTACCCGGCTGTTGCCGGTCTGCGAAGGCGCGCGATTTTATCAGGCTTGAGCCGCAGCGGCCATCCTCAGGCCGACAGCAGGGCCATATACGGTCAAAAAAAACCGTTAATGCGCAGTGTTGGTGGCATCCTGCATGGCTGTATAAGGTATCGCGATTAACCGTCTATCGTTATGACAGTGCGAAAACTTACCCGGAGCGTGTGAATGTTTTGCGTCGGGCAACGGTCACAGTCTTGCTCGATCGTCTTCATGCGGTCTGTTCCAGCCGCTCTTGTCGTCAGGAATCTTCCATGCGTTTTTGTAAATTCTTGCTTGTGAGTTGTTTGTCAGTGGTCAGCCTGGTCAGTCAAGCCGAAACCGTCAAAGGCCTTTACCTGGTGCGCGAGCCGGTGAATGGCCAGTCGCCCGAGGAGCGCGATCAGGCGACTCAGCGTGCGTTGGATACACTGGTTTTGCGCCTGACCGGCGACCCCAAGGCCGCTCAAAGTCCGGGGCTGGCGGCGATTCGCAAAGATCCGCAACAGATCATCAGCCAGTACGGCTTTGAGGCCGGGCCGCCGGAAGTCCTGAAGGTCGATTTCGATCCGGGTACCACCGAGCAGGCCTTGCGCCGCGCCGGCCTGGCCATGTGGGGGGCCAATCGGCCGTCGATCCTCGGCTGGTGGTTGAATGATTCCACCGAAGGTTCAAGCCTGGTGGGCGACGGTCAGGCCAGCGCGGCACCGTTGCGTCGGGCTGCCCAGCACCGTGGCTTGCCATTGCGTTTGCCGTTGGCGGATTTGAATGAGCAGATCGTCGCGACCGCGCCGAATCTGGAGGGCGTAGATCCCGCGCCTTTGCAAGCGGCATCGGAACGCTACAACGCCGACGCCCTGCTCGCGGTACACGCCAAGGAAGAGGGCGGGCAGTGGCAAGCCAAGTGGCAATTGTGGCTGGGGGATAAAAAAGAGGCGGGCAGTGTGCAGGGCGCCGATCAGGCCGCCCTGGCCGATGCGGTGATGCTGGCGGTCAATGAACGCCTGGCGCCGCGGTTTGTCGCCAAACCTGGTGCGTCGAGTGAGCAATTGCTGGAAGTGCAAGGTATGAATCTTGAGCACTACGCGTCACTCGGGCGTTTGCTGGAGCCGTTTGGCGGGCGTGTGCAAAGTGTCGAGGGCGACCGGATTCTCTATCGGGTCAATGGCAGCGTCGATCAACTGCGTGCGCAATTGTCTCTGGCGAGGCTGCAGGAAGCGCCGGCGGGTCAGGCCCCGGCCCCGGTAGCGCCCGTTCAGCCAGCCACTGGCGGCGCGGTACCAGTCGCAGCGCCGGCCCCGACACCGCAACTGCGTTATCGCTGGTAGTTTTTTTTCTTTATATAGAAGCAATGGAGTGGTTCATGGCCGATACGCGGCGTTGGTTCTGGCTCGGTGGGGTGGTCCTGCTGTGTGTGTTTGTCTGGTTGTTGCATCCGATCCTGACGCCGTTCCTGGTGGCGCTGCTGTTGGCCTA
This sequence comes from Pseudomonas fluorescens, assembly GCF_000967965.1. Taxonomy (GTDB): domain Bacteria; phylum Pseudomonadota; class Gammaproteobacteria; order Pseudomonadales; family Pseudomonadaceae; genus Aquipseudomonas; species Aquipseudomonas grandcourensis. Next base: position 77,143 of record NZ_LACC01000004.1, on the reverse strand, counting down.
CCTGTTCGACCCGCTGGTGGATCGGCTGGAGAAGGCAGGCTTGTCCCGAACCTGGGGTGTCGTGGCGGTGTTTACCCTGTTTACATTGATCTTCACCGCGCTGCTGTTGGTGTTGGTGCCGTTGCTCGCCAGGCAGTTGTTTCGTTTGTATGAACTGGCCCCGCAGATGCTCGACTGGCTGCAACACACGGCGTTGCCTTGGGCGCAATCGAAGTTCGGCCTGTCGGACGGTTTCTGGAAGTTCGACAAGCTGAAGGCCGCCATCAGCGAGCATATGAGTCAGACCTCTGATGTTGTCGGCGTGGTGCTGAGCCATGCCACGGCCTCGGGGCTGGCGTTGATCGGCTGGCTGGCGAACCTGGTGCTGATTCCGGTGGTGAGCTTCTACCTGTTGCGGGACTGGGACCTGATGATGGCCAAGGTCCGCAGCCTGCTGCCCCGTGACCGTGAAGCGCGCGCGGTGTCGCTGGCGGGTGAATGCCATGAAGTGCTCGGCGCGTTCGTGCGCGGACAGTTGCTGGTGATGGTGGCCTTGGGTGTGATCTACGCAGCAGGCCTGATGCTGGTCGGGTTGGAACTGGGTCTGCTGATTGGCCTGATTGCCGGCCTGGCGGCGATCGTGCCGTACATGGGGTTTATCATCGGCATTGGCGCGGCGCTCATTGCGGGGCTGTTCCAGTTCGGTGGTGATCTTTACCCGATGCTCGGCATTGTCGCGGTGTTCATGGTCGGCCAGGCGCTGGAGGGTATGGTGCTGACCCCCATGCTGGTCGGTGACCGGATTGGCCTGCACCCGGTGGCGGTGATTTTCTCGATCCTGGCCGGTGGTGAGCTGTTTGGCTTTACCGGTGTGCTGCTGGCATTGCCGGTCGCCGCGGTGATCATGGTGCTGGTGCGGCATGTGCATGATTTGTATAAGGATTCGGAAATCTACGGAGGAGCCGACGAGCCGCAGGTGTAAGGGATGTCGATAGGTGATGGCAGGCTGCCCCGGTTCGTACCAGGTCAGCCTGCTGGCGTCGCCCGACTGTCACATGCACCGCCAAAGAATCTGCCACAAAACCGGTGCATTAACGCAAACCTTTGATTTTGCTTGTGGTCTGTCGCATTGTGCGGTCCGCTTCACGGGTATAAACTTCGCAAACTTTACACAGAGGCCACTAACGGTTCCTTTGGAACTGTTCAGTCAGCATGAAACCGATTCAGCTGCCCCTAGGTGTGCGTCTGCGTGACGACGCCACCTTTATCAACTACTACCCAGGCGCCAATGCCGCTGCACTCGGCTATGTCGAGCGGCTGTGCGAAGCCGACGCCGGCTGGACCGAAAGCCTGATCTACCTCTGGGGTAAGGACGGGGTAGGGCGTACGCACCTGTTGCAGGCCGCCTGCCTGCGCTTCGAGCAAATGGGGGAGCCTGCGGTGTACCTGCCGTTGGCCGAGCTGCTCGATCGCGGCATTGAAATCCTCGACAACCTCGAACAGTACGAACTGGTCTGCCTGGATGATTTGCAAGTGGTTGCCGGGCGAGCGGACTGGGAAGAGGCGCTGTTCCATCTGTTCAATCGCTTGCGTGACAGCGGTCGACGTTTGCTGATTGCCGCATCGACATCCCCGCGTGAGCTGCCAGTGAAGCTGGCGGATCTCAAATCCCGCCTGACCCTGGCCTTGATCTTCCAGATGCGCCCGCTGTCCGATGAGGACAAATTGCGTGCCCTGCAATTGCGCGCATCTCGTCGCGGCCTGCATCTGACCGATGAAGTCGGGCATTTCATTCTGACTCGCGGTACCCGCAGCATGAGCGCACTTTTCGAGCTGCTCGAGCGTCTCGACCAGGCCTCCCTCCAGGCTCAGCGCAAGCTGACAATCCCGTTTTTGAAAGAAACCCTCGGCTGGTAAACCCGCTGAAACCGGGGCTTTTAGCCGGTTCGGTATCTTTCAGGCGCCAGAAATCCCGCTTTCCTGCCAGGTTGCAGGCCGCGTGTATGTTTTAAATGGGCTTAAGCGCTTAGATGTAAACGAGAAACGGATAAGTCACAAAAAGATCGATTGAATTTGCAAATGAGGTTGATAGCGGGCATAGTCTCGGCTTCTTTACAACTTCAGCCACGGTCGTGCCCATGCTAAATCGCTTCGCACCCCTCGTGCCTCTCGCACTCGTTACCCTGTTGTTCGGTTGCGCTGCCCACACTCCAGTGGCCCAGCAAACTCCGCAACAGCAGGTTCAAAACTCGGCCACTGCCCAGTCTTCCGCTCTCTTTCAAGAAGAGCTGGCTACCGAAAAAGAACTCGCAGACTTCGCTGGCGGCAAGTCCTACCAGCTTCCAGTCCTGGCCGACAGCATCCTCGAACGTGGCATGTCCCTGATCGGTACCCGTTACCGTTTCGGCGGTACTTCTGAAGCCGGCTTCGATTGCAGTGGTTTCATTGGTTACCTGTTCCGCGAAGAAGCGGGCATGAACCTGCCACGCTCCACCCGCGAAATGATCAACGTGGACGCTCCGCTGGTCTCGCGCAGCAAGCTTGAGCCGGGCGACCTGCTGTTCTTCGCAACCAACGGTCGTCGTGGTCGCGTCAGTCACGCCGGGATCTACCTGGGCGACAATCAGTTCATCCACTCCAGCAGCCGCCGCAGCGGTGGTGTGCGCATCGATAGTCTGGGCGACAGCTACTGGAGCAAGACCTTCATCGAGGCCAAGCGCGCCCTGGCAATGGCGCCTAACGCGTCGCCAATCGTCACTGCACGAAAATAAGCTGACAATTTGTAGGGCGAACTTAAAGTCTTACTTGAAGTTTGTCGTGTAGCCGCTAGAATCTTGATCTACAAATGATGGCAAACCGCCTGCGTCCAACGCAGGCGGTTTTCTTTTCTGCGCTCCCCGCAGAAAAAGCCGCAGCCAGATCAGGATGTTCTGCTTATGACGACGTCGGCCCGCCTCGCAATCATGTTCTTCGCAGCGCTGCTCAGTGCCTGCGCCAGCCGCACACCGCCGCCTGCGCCGGTGGTTCGCGCTCCTATCGTATTTGGTTCCCCACAAGCTTTTTCGCCTGAAGCGGAAGACGTGCTGTTTCGCGCGCTCGGGCTGGTGGGCACGCCTTATCGCTGGGGTGGCAATACGCCGGATTCCGGATTTGATTGCAGTGGCCTGATCGCTTATGTGTACCGTGATGTCACCGGTATTGCCTTGCCGCGCACCACTCGCGAGATGATCTCCATGCAAGCGGCGAATGTGGGCAAGGAAGGCCTGCAGACGGGCGACCTGCTTTTCTTCGCCACCAATGGCGGCTCCCAGGTCAGTCATGCCGGCATCTACGTGGGAGAAGGGCGCTTCGTCCACGCGCCGGCCACCGGCGGCACTGTGAAGCTCGACAGCCTGTCCAAGGCGTATTGGCAAAAGGCTTACCTGAGCGCCAAGCGTGTTCTGCAGCCTGAACATCTGGCGCGCAATCCGTAACTTCCGGAGCTAGTGGTCATGACTGCTCGTACGCTCAATCTCGACGACGACCTGTACCAATACCTGCTTGATGTTTCCCTGCGCGAAACACCACTGCTCAAGCGCTTGCGTGATGAGACCCAGGCGCTGCCAATGGCCCGCTGGCAGGTGGCGCCTGAGCAGGGGCAGTTTCTTGCTTTGCTGGTGAAACTGACGGGGGCCAGGCGCTTGCTCGAAGTCGGCACCTTTACCGGTTACAGCGCACTGTGCATGGCGGCGGCATTGCCCGCTGACGGTTCGCTGATTTGCTGTGACATCCCCGGCGACTACAACGCTATCGCACGGCGCTACTGGCAAGAGGCGGGGCTCGCCGGGCGGATTGACCTGCGACTGGCTCCGGCGCTGGAAACCCTCGCCGAGCTTGAGCGGCAAGGGCAGGGCGGGCAGTACGACCTGGTGTTCATCGATGCCGACAAGGCCAACTACCCGGCTTATCTGGAACACGCCCTGCAATTGCTGCGGGTCGGTGGGCTGGCGGTGTTTGATAACACCTTGTGGAGCGGGCGCGTGCTTGAGGCCAGTCCCGAGAGCGCGGACACCCGGGCGATCCAGGCACTCAACCGGGCCTTGAAAGACGATGTGCGGGTGGATCTGTCGTTGTTGCCGTTGGGTGACGGGCTCACACTCTGTCGCAAACGCTGAGCCCCGCTCCCACAGGTCAAGTGACTTACTTGACTGCCGACACCCGCCACACCTTGTTCCCCACATCATCGGCCACCAACAGGTCACCCTGTCGGTCGATCACCACGCCCACCGGGCGGCCCATGGCTTGGTCCTTGTCGTTGAGAAAGCCGGTGAGCACTTCAATGGGTTTTCCGACAGGTTTGCCTGCGCTGAACGGCACGAAAATCACTTTGTAGCCACTGTGGGGGTTGCGGTTCCATGAGCCGTGCTGCCCGATGAATGCCCCTTGGGTGAACGGCGGCGGCAACTTGCTGTTTTCGGCGAAGGTCAGGCCCAGTGACGCCGTGTGCGGGCCGACGGCGTAGTCCGGAGCGATAGCCTTGGCCACCAGGTCCGGGTTTTGCGGTTCAACGCGCATATCGACATGTTGGCCGTAGTAACTGAACGGCCAGCCATAGAACGCGCCGTCCTTCACCGAGGTGATGTAGTCAGGTACCAGATCGCCGCCGATTTCATCCCGTTCGTTGACCGCGGTCCACAGCGCGCCACTGTGCGGTTCCCAGGCCATGCCGTTGGGGTTGCGCAGACCAGAGGCGAAGATCCGGTGCCGGCCCGTGGCACGGTCCACTTCCCAGATCGCTGCGCGACCTTCTTCCTTGTCCATGCCGTTTTCGGCGACGTTGCTGTTGGAACCCACGGAGACGTACAGCTTGCTGCCGTCCTTGCTGGCAATGACGTTTTTGGTCCAGTGGTGGTTCAGAGGGCCGCCCGGCAGGTCAATCACCTTGATGGCTGGTGACTTGATCTGCGTATCGCCGTTTTCATAATGGAATCGCAGCAGGCTGTCAGTGTCGGCCACGTACAGGTCGTTGCCGACCAGCGTCATGCCGAAGGGGGAATTGAGGTTTTGCAGAAACACTGTGCGGGTTTCCGCGAAGCCATCGTGATCCTTGTCCCGCAGTAACGTGATGCGGTTCGGGCTGGGCACGGTAGAGCCGGCACGCCCCATGACTTTCTTCATGACCCAGCCGCGAATGCCATTGCCGTCTTCGGGTTTGGGTGGCGCGGCGGTTTCCGCCACCAGCACGTCGCCATTGGGCAGCACATAAAGCCAGCGGGGGTGATCCAGGTCTTCGGCAAAAGCGGTCACTTGAGTGCCCGTGGCGGCGACGGGTTTCGCACCTTGTGGCCAGCCGATGGCCGGGGCGATGTTCACGGTCGGAACCAGTGTCTTGTTGGGTTCTGGTAGTTGGGGTGACGGGCCGGTACCGTCGGAGACTTGCAGGCGGGAGGTCTCGCCACAAGCGGCGAGCCCTCCGCAGAGCGCGATAACGAGAGCGAGCGGGGGCGTGCGCATGCTGGTCTTCCCTATGAATGCCTTGTTCTAATCATAGAGAAGCATTGTCGTCCGATGGTTCAACCCTCAGCCGCGAGCTTCCTTGAGCAGCACCGCAATGCCGGGGTAATAGTTGCCGGCCTCGTTGCGCAACTTGCGGTAGGCATAAGGGAAATACCAGGCGACAGCGCAGGTGTGTTCCTTTTGCAGGTCGTCGACCATGTCCTGGAGTTCTTCCGGTGTTGCGCTTTGCTGGGCTTTTTGCGGGGCGACGAACAGGCAGCCGAGTTTCAGGTCGCTGGCGTGGCTCAGCCGCTTCGCATCGCTGGCGATGTCGAGCAGGGCCTGGGTCAGGTTGAGGCTGTTGACCCGTGGCCAGCGCTGGCTGGTCTGGATGTAGGCGCGGGTTTCGGGGGAGGCCAGGAGCAGGTCGGCGCGGCCGTTGCGTTCGCCTTCTTCGGTCTGCTTGCGGGTGGGCGTCTGTTGCAGCGTGACCATCTCGGCCATCCAGGCGGCGGCGGACAGCAGGCCGAGATTGGCCTTTTCGTCGTGCCAGTACGGTGTGTCGCCATCACCGCGGACGGCGTTGTAACGGTCGATGCATTCGAACCAGTGCTCGAGCACCGGGCGCAGGAATTCCAGCTTTGGATTGCTGATGATCATGCCTTGCATGGGCTCACCCTTGTTGTTGTGTTGTGAGGTTGTGGCTATTTGATATCACTGCTGAGAGCGTGGCACAAGATTGACGTCAGTTTATTGATGGATAGCAGTTATTCGGTCGATGGCCTCCCGGCTTTAATTGACGCTCCACCCCCAACCCTCTAACCTTCGCGGCTTGTTTCAGGTGCTCTGTGGCTTGGGTCGACAGAGTGAAACAGGGAAGCCGGTGAGTGAGTCCTTCTGTTGGTCGAAGGCCCGCAATTCCGGCGCTGCCCCCGCAACGGTAAATGAGTGAAAACTGTGTCTGATGCCACTGTGTCGAATCGATGCGGGAAGGCGCACAGTCCGGCCCTGCGCCACTCATGAGCCCGGAGACCGGCCTGATTCATCCAGCGGCATCACGGTGGGCGATGCCAGGCTTTTTGCCTTCTATTCTTGTGCCTGCCCGCCGTTATTCCTGCCTCAACGGAGAGCTCCCCCATGACTGATACCCCCGATCGTGACGAACGCCACCTGGCGCGCATGCAGCGCAAAAAAGCCGTGATCGACGAGCGCATCGCCAATTCCCCGAACGAGTGTGGCCTGCTGCTGGTGCTGACCGGCAACGGCAAGGGCAAGAGCAGTTCGGCCTTCGGCATGCTTGCCCGCGCCATGGGGCACGGCATGCAATGCGGCGTGGTGCAGTTCATCAAGGGCCGCAACAGCACGGGCGAAGAGTTGTTCTTCCGGCGCTTTCCCGAGCAGGTGCGCTTTCATGTGATGGGCGAAGGCTTTACCTGGGAAACCCAGGACCGCCAGCGCGACATCGCCGCCGCTGAAGCCGCCTGGGTGGTGTCGCAGCAATTGCTGCGCGATCCGTCCATCGGCCTGGTGGTGCTCGATGAGCTGAACATCGCCCTCAAGCACGGCTACCTCGATCTCGATCAGGTGCTCAGCGACTTGCAGGCCCGACCGCCGATGCAACACGTGGTGGTCACCGGACGTGCCGCCAAGCCGGAAATGATCGAGATGGCTGACACCGTCACCGAAATGGGCGTGATCAAACACGCCTTTCAGGCCGGGATCAAAGCGCAGAAAGGCGTCGAATTGTGAGTCAGCCTCGGCACTGTCCGGCGGTACTGATTGCCGCGCCGGCTTCCGGTCAGGGCAAGACCACCGTCACCGCGGCGCTGGCCCGATTGCATCGCAATCAGGGGCGCAAGGTCCGTGTGTTCAAGTGCGGCCCCGACTTTCTCGATCCGATGATCCTCGAACGCGCCAGCGGTGCGCCGGTGTATCAACTGGACATGTGGATGGTCGGCGAACAGGAGAGTCGCCGGTTGCTGTGGGAAGCCGCTGCTGAAGCGGATCTGATCTTGATCGAAGGCGTCATGGGACTGTTCGACGGTACGCCGTCGAGCGCCGATCTGGCGCGGCATTTCGGTGTGCCGGTGCTGGGTGTGATCGATGGCACCGCCATGGCCCAGACCTTCGGCGCGCTGGCCCTGGGGCTGGCGCGTTATCAGCCGGATTTGCCGTTCGCCGGCGTGCTGGCCAATCGTGTCGGCACGCTGCGTCACGCGCAACTGCTCGAAGGCAGCCTGACTGAAGGCTTGCGCTGGTACGGCGCGCTGTCCCGGGAAACCGGGATCGAATTGCCGAGCCGGCACCTGGGGCTGGTGCAGGCCAGTGAGTTGAACGATCTCGACCTGCGCCTCGATGCGGCCGCCGATGCCCTGGCCAGCAGTTGCGAGGTCGCACTGCCGCCGGCAGTCGAGTTCGCTGCCCCTGATGTCATCGCAGTCGAACCGCTGCTGGCCGGTGTGCGAATTGCCGTCGCCCGCGATGAAGCCTTTGCGTTCACCTACGGCGCGAGCCTGGATCTGCTGCGGGCGATGGGCGCCGAGTTGTCGTTCTTCTCGCCGATCCGCGACCCAGCGTTGCCGGAGGCGGACAGCCTGTATCTGCCGGGTGGTTACCCGGAACTGCACCATGTTGCGCTGGCGCAAAACACCGCAATGCTCGACGCGATCCGCGCCCACCACCGGGCAGGCAAACCCTTGCTCGCCGAGTGTGGCGGCATGCTGTATCTGCTCGACTCCCTGACCGATGTCGAGGGCACTCGCGCCGAACTGGTTGGCTTGCTGGCTGGTGATGCGGTGATGCAAAAGCGTCTGGCAGCGCTGGCGTTGCAAGCGGTGGAATTGCCGGAAGGTTCGCTGCGCGGGCACACCTATCACCATTCGCTGACCACCACCGAACTGGCGCCGATTGCCCGGGGCTTGAGCCCTAACGGCGGGCGCGGAGCGGAGGCGGTCTACCGTGAGGGGCGGATGACTGCCTCGTATGTGCACTTTTATTTTCCGTCGAACCCCTCGGCGATTGCCGCACTGTTTGCGCCGGACCAAAACCCTGTGGGAGCGGGCTTGCTCGCGAAGAGGCCATGAGCGACAACGCATTCTCTGAAACCGAACGCGCAGCGGTCTATCGTGCCATCGCCGAACGCCGCGACATGCGCCACTTCAGCGGCGGCACCGTAGAGCCCGAATTACTGCGGCGCCTGCTCGAAGCCGCGCATCAGGCGCCCAGTGTCGGCCTGATGCAGCCTTGGCGCTTCATTCGCATCAGCGATCGCGCCTTGCGCGGGCAAATCCAGGCCCTGGTGGAAGAAGAACGCATCCGCACCGCCGAAGCACTCGGCGAGCGCAGCGATGAGTTCATGAAGCTCAAGGTCGAAGGCATCAACGATTGCGCCGAGGTACTGGTCGCCGCGCTGATGGACGACCGCGAGCAGCATATCTTCGGCCGCCGCACACTGCCGGAAATGGACATGGCTTCGTTGTCTTGCGCGATCCAGAACCTGTGGCTGGCGTCTCGCGCCGAAGGGCTGGGCATGGGCTGGGTGTCGCTGTTCGAGCCTCAGGCACTGGCGGACCTGTTGAGGTTGCCGCCGGGAGCCAAGCCGCTCGCCGTGCTGTGCCTCGGACCCGTCAAAGAGTTCTACCCGGCGCCGATGCTGGTGCTCGAAGGCTGGGCACAGGCGCGTCCGCTACATGAATTGCTGTACGAAAATTATTGGGGAGTGAGTCAATGAGTGTGGCGTTGTTGAGTGTCGCCGCGGTTGCGCTGGATGCGCTGCTGGGTGAACCCAAACGCTGGCATCCGCTGGTGGCGTTCGGCCGTTTTGCCGAGCGCATCGAGCAACGTTTCAACGGCGGCGGTCGCGGCTGGCGCAGCCATGGCGTCACCGCGTGGGTGATCGCCGTGTTGCCGCTGACGCTGTTGGCCACGGCATTCTCCTGGGCGCCTTATGTCGGCTGGATCGTCGAGATTCTTGCGCTTTATTGCGCCCTCGGCATGCGCAGCCTCGGTGAGCACGTCACGCCTGTGGCCAAGGCCCTGCGCAGTAATGACCTGGAAGCTGCGCGCACGAGGGTGAGCTATCTGGTCAGTCGCCAGACCAGCGAACTGGATGAAACCGAGGTCGCCCGTGCCGCTACCGAGTCGGTGCTGGAAAACGGCAGCGATGCAGTATTCGCGGCGTTGTTCTGGTTTGCCGTGGCAGGCGCGCCGGGCGTGGTGCTCTACCGCCTGAGCAACACGCTGGATGCGATGTGGGGTTATCGCAATGAACGCTTCGAACGCTTCGGCTGGGCGGCGGCGAAGGTCGACGACGTGCTCAATTACATTCCTGCGCGCCTGGTGGCGCTGACATATGCGCTGCTGGGCAAAACCCGGTTGGCGTTGAAATGCTGGCGCACCCAGGGCCCGACCTGGGACAGCCCGAACGCCGGCCCGGTGATGGCGGCAGGGGCGGGTGCCCTTGGCGTCGAGTTGGGCGGTGCGGCGATTTATCACGGCGAACTGCATCAGCGTCCGCAGTTGGGCGAAGGCGTGCCGGCGGATGCCGACTCCATTGACCGAGGCTGGCAATTGGTCCAGCGCGGGGTATGGTTATGGCTGCTGATTCTCTGCCTGGGGGCCGAATTTTATGCTTGAGCACGGTGGGCGACTGCGCAAGGCGGCGCTCGAATACGGCATAGATGAAGCCGACTGGCTGGACCTGTCCACGGGGCTTGCACCCTGGCCGTTCTCGGTGCCGGATATTCCGCTGCGAGCCTGGGCCCGTTTGCCGGAGGCGGACGACGGCCTTGAGCTGGCCGCCTGTGATTACTACGGCACCCTGCAGGCATTGCCGGTGGCCGGCTCGCAAATGGCGATTCAACTGCTACCGCGATTGCGTCGGGCGGGCAAGGTCGGCGTGCTGTCACCCTGTTACGCCGAACACGCCGAAGCGTGGCGTCGCAACGGCTACATCGTGCGTGAAGTGCTGGAGCAGGAAGTCGACTTCTTTATCGACAGTTTCGACGTGCTGGTGGTGGTCAATCCGAATAACCCCACGGGCCTGAGCCTCACCCCCAGTCGCCTGCTCGACTGGCACACGCGACTGGCCCAGCGCGGTGGCTGGCTGGTGGTGGACGAAGCGTTCATGGATAACACGCCGCAACTGAGCCTGGCGCCGTTTGCCCATCAAGTCGGATTGATCGTCTTGCGCTCGTTCGGCAAGTTTTTCGGTCTGGCCGGTGTGCGCCTGGGGTTTGTGCTGGCCGAGCGCAAGTTGCTCAAGTTGCTGGCTGAACAAGTGGGTCCCTGGGCCGTGAGCGGGGCAACCCGGGTAGTGGGCCAGGCCTGCCTGCGCGATACCGAGGCGCAAACGGCGCAACGGGTGCGCACCGAGGAGGCCAGCGAGCGCCTTGAGTCGTTGCTGGCGCAACACGGCTTCGAGCCCCAGGGCGGTTGTGCGCTGTTCCAGTGGCTGATCACCGAGCGCGCCGAAGAACTGCATGAGTTCATGGCCCGGCGCGGCATTCTCCTGCGGTTGTTCACGCACAACAGCAGCCTGCGATTCGGCTTGCCCGGTGACGAAATCGCCTGGGTGCGACTGGCGCAGGCATTCGAAGAATTCCCGAAGGAAAACCAATGACCACGCTGATGGTGCAGGGCACCACATCGGATGCCGGCAAAAGCACGCTGGTGACTGCGCTGTGCCGTTGGGTCACGCGTCAGGGTGTAAGGGTGGTGCCGTTCAAACCGCAGAACATGGCCCTCAACAGTGCGGTGACCGCCGACGGTGGCGAGATTGGCCGCGCCCAGGCGGTCCAGGCCCAGGCCGCGAACCTTGAACCGCACACTGACATGAACCCGGTGTTGCTCAAGCCCAACAGTGACACCGGTGCCCAGGTGATCATCCATGGCCGCGCCGTCACGACCATGAACGCCGTCGCCTATCACGACTACAAAACCATCGCCATGCAAGCGGTGCTGGCCTCCCACGAGCGCTTGAGCGCGGCCTATCCGCTGGTGATGGTCGAGGGCGCAGGCTCGCCGGCGGAAATCAATCTGCGGGCCGGGGACATCGCCAACATGGGCTTCGCCGAAGCGGTGGATTGCCCGGTGCTGCTGATTGCCGATATCAATCGCGGCGGGGTTTTCGCCCATCTGGTCGGTACCCTCGAACTACTGTCGCCGAGCGAACAGGCGCGGGTCAAAGGGTTCGTCATCAATCGTTTTCGTGGCGACATCGCGTTGCTGCAACCCGGTCTCGACTGGCTCGAAGAGCGCACCGGCAAACCGGTGATCGGTGTGCTGCCGTACGTGATGGACCTGCACCTGGAGGCCGAGGACGGCATCGATCAACGCCAGACCGACAAAGCCGAACAGGTGCTGAAGGTGGTGGTGCCGGTGCTGCCGCGCATCAGCAATCACACCGATTTCGATCCGCTGCGCCTGCATCCGCAAGTGGACCTGCAATTCATCGGCCCCGGCCAGGCGATTCCGCCCACCGACCTGATCATTCTTCCCGGCTCGAAAAGTGTGCGCAGCGACCTCGCGTACCTGCGGGCCAACGGCTGGGACACCGCCATCGCCCGGCACCTGCGTTACGGCGGGAAACTGCTGGGGATCTGTGGCGGCCTGCAGATGCTCGGTGAGCAGGTGCATGATCCGCTGGGTCTTGAAGGTGCGCCGGGTTCCAGTGCCGGTTTGGGGCTGCTGGCGTTCCAGACCCGGCTCGAACAAGAGAAGCAGTTGCGCAATGTGCGTGGTCGCCTGGCGCTGGAAGATGCGCCGGTGGCGGGTTATGAAATTCATGCCGGCGTGACCACCGGGCCGGCGCTGGAAAACGCCGCCGTGCAACTGGATGACGGCCGCTGTGATGGTGCGCAAAGTGCTGACGGGCAGATTTTCGGCACCTACCTGCACGGGCTGTTCGAATCGCCGGCGGCGTGCAGTGCGCTGCTGCGCTGGGCGGGTTTGCAGGAGGTGCAGGACGTGGATTATCACGGGCTGCGCGAGCGCGATATCGAGCGGCTGGCGGATCTGGTGGAGAAGCATCTGGATACCGGGCTTTTGCGGCATCTCTGCGGGATTTGAGGTGTCTGCAATGGCCTCATCGCGGGCAAGTCGGATCGCCGCATCGCCGCTCCCACAGAGATTTGGGTTGACCATGAAATTTGAGTACACCTCGTAACCCTGTGGGAGCGGGCTTGCCCGCGAAGAGGGCAGTCGCCTCACCGAAAATTCTAGGGAAACAACCATGCTCCAACTGATCCTCGGCGGCGCCCGCTCCGGCAAGAGTCGCCTGGCTGAAAAGCTCGCCATCGACAGCGCCCTGGCCGTGACCTACATCGCCACCAGCCAGCCACTGGACGGAGAAATGAGCGAGCGGGTGGCCCATCACCGCGCCCGTCGTCCTGCCGAATGGGCGTTGATCGAAGAACCGCTGGAACTGGCCCGGGTGCTGTGCGAATCCACCCGTGCCGACCGCTGCCTGCTGGTGGATTGCCTGACCCTGTGGCTCACCAATCTGCTGATGCTCGACGATGCCGAGCGCTTGCAAGCCGAGCGTGATGCCTTGCTGGACTGCCTGGCGTCGCTGCCGGGTGAAATCATTTTTGTCAGCAACGAGACCGGAATGGGTGTCGTGCCGCTGGGCGAATTGACTCGCCGCTATGTCGATGAAGCCGGTTGGCTGCATCAAGCTCTGGCTGAGCGTTGTCAGCGTGTCGTCCTGACCGTCGCCGGCCTGCCCCTGACTCTGAAAGGAACTGCGTTATGACTCAATCCTGGTGGCTGAACCCGTGTAAGCCGGTCGATACCCAAGTGGTGGAACAGGCTCAGGCGCGGCAACAGCAACTGACCAAACCGGCTGGCTCCCTTGGCCAGCTGGAAGCGGTGGCGGTGCAACTGGCGGGCTTGCAGGGGCGGGTCAAGCCAAGCCTGGAGCAGGTGTGGATCGCGATTTTTGCCGGTGACCACGGCGTCGTCGTTGAGGGCGTGTCGGCGTTTCCCCAGGAAGTGACCGGGCAGATGCTGCTCAACTTCGTCAGCGGTGGTGCGGCGATCAGCGTATTGGCGCGGCAACTGGGCGCTTCCCTTGAGGTGGTTGACCTTGGCACGGTAACGCCGTCGCTGAACCTGCCGGGTGTACTTCACCTGAATGTCGGCCCGGGCACGGCAAATTTTGTACAGGGACCGGCCATGACCGAAGCCCAGGGGCAACTCGCCCTGCAGGCCGGCCGTGACAGCGTTCAGCGGGCAATTGCCACTGGTGCGCAGTTGTTTATCGGTGGCGAAATGGGCATCGGTAACACCACCGCCGCCAGCGCCCTGGCGTGCGCGCTGCTCGATTGCCCAGTGGTGCATTTGACCGGGCCTGGCACCGGGCTCAATGCCGAAGGTGTCAGCCACAAGGCCCAAGTGATCGAGCGCGCCCTGGCATTGCATGGCGCGCAACGTGGCGATGCCTTGCAGACCCTGTTCAACCTCGGCGGTTTTGAGATCGCCGCGTTGGTCGGTGCCTATCTCGCCTGTGCCCAAGAAGGTGTCGCGGTGCTGGTGGACGGCTTCATTTGCAGTGTCGCGGCGCTGGTCGCAGTACGCTTGAATCCTGAGTGCCGTCAGTGGTTGTTGTTCGGTCATCGTGGCGCCGAGCCGGGGCATCGTTATGTGCTGGAAACCCTGAATGCGCAGCCGTTGCTCGATCTTGGTCTGCGGCTTGGCGAAGGCAGTGGCGCGGCATTGGCAGTGCCGCTGCTGCGCCTGGCGTGCGACCTGCACGGGCAGATGGCGACCTTCGCCGAAGCCGCCGTGGCAGATCGTCCGGCATGACCTTGCGCGTGGATCTGTTGCGTCACGGTGAAACCGAACTCGGTGGCGGCTTGCGTGGCAGCATCGATGATGCGTTGACCGACACGGGCTGGGCGCAGATGCGCGCCGCCGTGGTCGGGCAAGGGCCGTGGGATCGGCTGGTCAGTTCGCCGTTGCAGCGTTGTGCACGGTTTGCCGAGGAACTCGGTGCGCAATTGGGCGTGCCGGTGCAACTGGATAAAGACCTGCAAGAGCTGCATTTCGGCGCCTGGGAAGGGCAGAGCGCGGCAGCGTTGATGGAAACCGACGCGCAGGCCCTGGGTTTGTTCTGGGCCGATCCATATTCGTTCACGCCACCTCAAGGTGAGCCGGTTGCAGACTTTTCGACACGGGTGCTGGCAGCGCTGAAGCGTTTGCACGCGACCTGTGCCGGTGAGCGCATTCTGCTGATCAGCCATGGCGGTGTGATGCGCCTGTTGCTGGCACAAGCGCGCGGGCTGCCACGGGAGCAACTGCTCAACGTTGAGGTCGGGCATGGCGCGCTGTTTTCGCTGACAGTGGAGCCTGCGGGCGTGTTGAAGGAAGTGCCCTGACCATGCTGCCATTCTGGATCGCCCTGCAATTTCTCAGCAGCCTGCCGATTCGCCTGCCTGGTATGCCTGAGCCCAGGGAACTGGGGCGGTCGCTGCTGTTTTATCCGCTGGTGGGATTACTCTTTGGCGCGATTCTGTGGGCGGTCAACTGGCTGTTGCTAGGCACGCCGACCTTGTTGCACGCGGCACTTTTGCTGAGCCTTTGGGTGCTGCTCAGCGGCGGCTTGCATCTCGATGGCCTGGCGGACAGCGCTGATGCCTGGCTTGGTGGTTTTGGCGACCGCGAGCGTACGCTGACGATCATGAAAGACCCGCGCAGCGGGCCGATCGCTGTGGTGACGCTGGTGCTGGTGTTGTTGCTCAAGTTCACCGCGCTGCTGGCGCTGATCGAACAGCCGCATTCACTGGCATTGATCATCGTGCCGTTGATCGGTCGTAGCGCATTGCTCGGCTTGTTCCTGACTACGCCGTATGTGCGTGCAGGTGGCCTGGGCCAGGCATTGGCCGATCATCTCCCGCGTTCGGCGGGCAAGCAGGTGTTGGCGGTCAGTGCGCTGGCTTGTGTGTTGATTGCAGGCGTCAGCGGTGCGCTGGCGGTGGTGTTGGCGGCGCTGGGGTTTGTCTGGCTGCGCCAGGTGATGTTGCGGCGCCTGGGCGGCACGACAGGGGACACGGCGGGCGCGATGCTGGAGTTGCTGGAAGTTGCAGTGCTGGTAGGCTTGGCGCTGGCCTGATCGGGTTGTGTTGAGCGTTCCGGCCTGCTCGCGATAGCGATCTTCGGGGCACAGCCCATTCACTGAACAAGCCCCATGCCACTTGATTTAACCGACTCGCGGGTATATACACGCACCATGCTCGATTCCCAATGTTTATGCATCAACCTGCGTCGCGCCGCCCGTGGCGTCAGCAGGCACTACGACGGCGCTCTCGATGGCTTCGGGATCAACGTTGCGCAGTATTCTTTGCTGTGCAACCTGCAACGTCTGGACCAGCCGAGCATCTCGACCCTGGCCGAGGCCATGGGCCTGGATCGCAGCACCCTGGGGCGCAATTTGCGGGTGCTGGAGGGTGATGGCCTGGTGACGCTGGTCGAAGGCGAGGACATGCGCAACCGCATCGTTCTGCTGACCGAGGCCGGGGCTGAGCGCCTCAAGGCTGCCTTGCCGGCCTGGGAAGCCGCACAGCAACGCTTGATCGATCGCCTTGGCGCCGAGAAGCGCGAAACCTTATTGAAGCTGCTGGACGAACTGGCATGATGCCGGTTTTTCCGATCATAAGCGGGTATATACCCGCTACCGGAGAACAACAATGACATCGATGTGGCGTACATGCGGCTGGGTTCTGTTGGGGAGTGCGCTGATCCTTGCGTTGTCGCTGGGCGTTCGACATGGCTTCGGGCTGTTTCTGGCGCCGATGAGCGCCGAGTTCGGTTGGGGGCGTGAAGTCTTTGCCTTCGCTATCGCCCTGCAGAACCTGATCTGGGGGCTCGCACAGCCGTTCACCGGTGCCCTGGCCGACCGCTTCGGTGCGGCAAAAGTGGTGCTGATCGGTGGCGTCCTGTACGCGGCCGGGCTGATTTGCATGGGGCTCTCCGACTCAGCAATGACCCTGTCCCTGAGCGCGGGCCTGCTGATCGGCATCGGACTGTCCGGTACGTCGTTCTCGGTGATCCTGGGGGTGGTCGGCCGCGCGGTGCCGCCGGAAAAACGCAGCATGGGCATGGGGATCGCCAGTGCGGCCGGTTCGTTCGGCCAGTTTGCGATGTTGCCCGGCACACTCGGTTTGATCGGATGGCTTGGCTGGTCCGCGGCGTTGCTGGCGCTGGGCTTGCTGGTGGCATTGATCGTGCCGCTGGTGAGCATGCTCAAGGACAAGCCGCTGCCCGTCCTGGGCCACGAACAGACCCTTGGCGAAGCTCTGCGCGAAGCCTGCTCCCATTCCGGATTCTGGCTGCTGGCGTTCGGCTTTTTTGTGTGCGGATTCCAGGTGGTGTTCATCGGTGTGCACCTGCCGGCCTATCTGGTGGATCAACACCTTCCGGCGACGGTCGGCACCACGGTGCTGGCGCTGATCGGCCTGTTCAACATCTTCGGCACCTATACGGCCGGATGGCTCGGCGGGCGCATGTCCAAGCCGCGTTTGCTCACCGGTCTGTACTTGCTGCGGGCGGTTGTCATTGCGTTGTTCCTGTGGGCGCCGGTGACGACCACCACGGCTTACCTGTTCGGCATGGCCATGGGCTTCCTGTGGCTGTCGACGGTGCCGTTGACCAACGGCACGGTGGCGACCTTGTTTGGCGTGCGAAACCTGTCCATGCTCGGTGGGATTGTTTTCCTGTTTCACCAACTCGGCTCGTTCCTGGGCGGCTGGCTGGGTGGCGTGGTGTATGACCGAACCGGGAGTTATGACTTGATCTGGCAGGTGGCAATTCTCTTGAGTCTGTTGGCCGCTGCCCTCAACTGGCCGGTACGTGAGCGACCGGTAGAGCGTCTGCAATCACAAATGAGTGCGATATGAACAGTCTTTGGCCGCGGATCGCTGTAGCCGCCGTCTGCGCCTTATTGCTGGCGTTGTCGTGGTGGGGCTGGCATCAGGGCGGGCTAGCGCTGATGCAGTTGGGCATGGGTGCTTGCTAGCGAGCGGCGAGGGCGAGTAACGTCGCTTTTGACGAATTATCAAGGATGCACCGACATGCTGATGCGCTGGATTGCAGTCCCCGCGTTGCTGGTGACGTTTACCGGGCTGGCCTACGCGGCCGAGTGCCCGGAGCTTTTGCAAGGATCACTTCAAAAGCTGCGCGCCAAGGAATCCATTGACCTGTGCCAACGGTTTGAAGGTAAGCCGCTGGTGGTGGTCAATACTGCGAGCTTCTGCGGGTTCGCCCCGCAGTTCAAAAGCCTTGAGGCGCTGAACCAGCGTTACAAAGGGCAGGGGCTGGAAGTGCTGGGTGTTCCGTCCAATGACTTCAAGCAGGAGTCAAAGGATGGCGCCGAAACCGCCAAGGTTTGTTACGTCAACTATGGCGTGACTTTCACTATGACCGAGCCGCAGTCGGTACGTGGCGCCGACGCAACCCATCTGTTCAAGGTGCTGGCCGAACAGAGCAGTGCGCCAAAATGGAATTTCTACAAATACGTGGTTGATCGCAAGGGTAAGGTGATCGCCAATTTTTCCAGCCTGACCAAGCCCGATGATCCCGAGTTCATTGCTGCTGTGGAGCAAGCCCTGGCTTCAAAACCTTGATCCGCACCCACTAAAAAGCCCCGCCTCTGTACCAGAGAACGGGGCTTTTTTGATTCAGCGGGCGAGTGGTTCAGGCTCGCCATGAATCATCAGAAGCGGTAGGTCGCGCCGAGACCGAAACCGTTTGCCGAGTTTTCATACTTGGCGTCGTAGGTCTGGTTACGAGGGGCATCGTTGCGGTTGTGGATATTGACCGACTCTTCACGCAGGTACGAATACGCCAGGTCGATGGTCAGATCGTCGGTCGGGCTCCAGCCGGCGCCCACGCTGAAAATCTTGCGATCGCCAGTCGGGATGCGTGGGGAGCGGTTGACGTTGTTGGTCGGTGCCTGGTCAACGGACAGACCGGTACGCAGTACCCATTGCTTGTTCAACTGGTAGGACGCACCGATGGCGTGAGCCCAGGTGTCGTGCCAGTTCTGTTCTTCGGTGATGGTGCCGAACTGGCCGTTCAGAACAGCCGGAACACCTTTGTTTTCAACGGTGATTTCTTTCAGGCGGCTCCAGCGGGTCCAGGTGCTGCCTGCGTAAAGAGTCCACTTGTCGTCGAGCTGGTGAGTGACCGAGAAGTCCACCGATTCAGGCGTTGTCACGTCCAGCGAAGCGTCGTACTTCTGGTTCGGGTTCTGGCCGATCAGGCCCAGCAAGTTGTAGTTGACCTTGGTGTCACCCTCGAGCTCGTACTTTACTTTCGAGTGGTAGGTCAGGCCAACGCGAGTACTGTCGGTGGCTTGAACCAGCACACCGATGTTGTAGCCCAGCGCGGTGTCGTCGCCTTTGATCTTGACCTTGCCATCCGGCGGACCAGCGAGGATCGACAGGTTCGATTCCAGGGTGCCGTTGATGTGGTTGATGGTTGGGCCGAAACCGACCGAGACCTTGTCGTTGAAGGCGTAGCTGACGGTCGGTTGCAGGGTGACGACTTTAACTTCGCTCTTGCTACCGAAGTAACGACCGGCAAAGTTGTTTTCGTAGTCGGTTACCAGGCCGAACGGTGCGTACACGCCCACACCGAAGGTCCACTTGTCGTCGATTGGCTTGACGTAGTAGCCCATAGGGACGGCGATGAACGGAACCATGTCGCCGTCGTTGGTGCCGCTGTTCGGGCTGGAGCTTGCGTGGCTGATGTCAGTGTGTGCATCAAGCATCGCAACACCGCCGGTGACTTGTTCACGCTTGATGCGGGACATGCCGGCAGGGTTGCCAAAAATTGTACTTGCGTCATCGGCAGCGGAAGATCGCCCGGCAAAACCTGTACCCATCCCGCTGATGCTTTGTTCGTTGATGGCAAAGCCACTTGCGAAAATCTGGGTGGATGCCATGGCAACGGCGAGACTAAGGGTGGTTTTGAGCATTACTTTTTTCATTATTAGAACTCCTGGTGATCACCGGGGCGAAAATTACCAACATTTTCGTCCCGGCGCCATAGGCTGTATGCCTTGATTTAGAGCGGTTTTGTAGGACAATCCGACCAGATTCGCGGCGTGTTGCGCGATCTTTGGATCCAGAGGTGTCAGCAGGCTACCTGATTCAGCGGTGAAACACAGGTCTGCCAGGCGCAAGTGAAATCACGCAGACGTCCCTGGGGCTGAAATGTCTGGCGCCAGATCCTGGCCATACCCAGCAAATCATCAGGGGCGGGGAGGGGGGTATTCTGTTCTTCCACCAGCAGCCAGGCGATGGCGGTGGCGTAACGCAGGTTGACGGTCAATTCGAGGTGCGGGCCACTGAGAAACGCATGCTGGCTGGCCAGGCCGCGGACCAGGCTTGCACGGTCCGGATCAAGGGCCAGGTAGTGGTCCCAAAGGGCCTGGTGGCGGGGCTCGGCAATGCGGTACAAGCCGTGCCCACGGCGGTCATGCAGGGCGGAACCAAGGGCGGACTGGCTGGCGGCAATGCCCAGCAGCAGGGATTCGGCAGTAGCGCTATGACGTCCGAGGTAGATCAAGGTCGGACGAATCACATAACGGCACAGTTCGCTGGCAGCGATACCCATAAAACCCTCGAAACCTGAAATGGACGGCGATACCTGAAAGGGGGCTTGGCAGCAGTGAATCGACTCAGGCTCGCCGCAAGCGGGTCAAGCCGCTTGAGTTGAAGTGTAGTGTCATATTCGCGCTGTAAAGGCCTGTTTTTAAAATATTTCCAGCGACCAGTTATAACCGTTATATCGGATCGTGCTTAGTCGTGATTCGAGGGGAAGGAAATATCGGGCAATAAAAAGCCCCGCTTTTCGGGCAGGGCTTTTGGGTTTTTCAGCCTTTCTGGCGTTTCAGGCAACCAGTGCCTGACGGGTACGCTCGATCACGGCCTGCAGCGGCTCGGCGCTGGAGTATTGATCGGGGTACAGGCGTTCGCTGTGACGAGCGATACCGTGTTCGTTGACCAGGGTGAAGCTGAAGCAGCCTTTGCGAGCGGCCATGATCAGACAGTTCATTGGTGCAAAAGCGTTGGTTAGGGTGCGAATGGCATCCTGAGTGTGGATTTGAGTAGACATTATTGGGTGTTCCTACAAATGACACGGATAAGAACCGTGCAACGTTAAAACGTTCCAGTAACGTCGATCACCATTGATCGAACGAAGAACCCGACTGGAACAAAGCAGCCAGTTTGAAGCGCTGATAAGTTGGCGCGCTTGGGCTGGCAGGTAGGTACTTAGGAGGGCAGGCAACACATCAAGGGCAAAGGTTCTGGGCCCGGGGTGAAGATCCTGATCAATTTGCAGGTTGGTTCGAGCAGAGTAGACAGGCGGAGCAACACCCTTTGCTTTCGATTCAAAGGTTGTGTTGGCGCAAGATTTACCTGGAAACCATCGAGGTGGTCGATCCCGCTTGTTCGGTGGAGGCTTCCGTTGGGAAGGCTGACCGGGGGGATTTGTTCGACCAGAATTGACTTTCAGCTTGGTACTAACGCCGCGGATACTAACGGATTGAACTGGCCAATGGAAGTGTGTTAGCGAAAAGAATTTCCCGGCAGGTGCCTGATCGGGCTGTTTTTCCTTCGTAGAGGTGCGTACAAAGCTACGCGGCCCTGGATTGATACGCCCTGTTTCGGGACACAAACCGACCACTGGTCATCGAAGTTTGTAGCAACGCAGCCGTCCAGGCACCGGGTTTGCCAAGGCTTATCCCCAGGCACGACAAAAATATGCGCCGAAAAAGGGCGTTGATATAACCATCGCAAAGGCACTTGTGCACATTAGTTGCGCGGTCTGTCACCCTGCTGTCATCTCACGTTCAAGCGTAATGGCTGCCTGTAACCAAAATTTAAGTCAATGAAAAACATCGCTTTTTTTTACTGGTGAAAAAATCGTCAGTTTGACTGCGAGCCCCATTCCACAGGGCTTTGAGCGGGTTCGAAGGCGGTTGTCCACTGAGTTATCCACAGCTTCTGTGGATTGTCCCGAGCGCTTGCTCTAGGACGGGCGTGCCGGGATATTTTCAGCTTTACCTGTAAGAAAAAGAGAGTAAAGTTGCGCGCCTTCTGATCTGCCCCACAGTGCTTTATGAAGTTTCGCTCAGCCTCTGTTTCCTCTTCCTCCACACCGCCCTCTGTTGCCCCTACCAAGCGCTTTTCCATGCGCGTGGCGGAGTGGCTGTTGGACAGTCCGCATCTGGGCGAAAACCGTAACGTCAAACACATCGCCGGACGTCTGCTCAAGCAACCGGCCCGTGAAGGCGTGGTGGCTGCGCAAAGCCGTCTTGGCCAGTTGATGTGCCGCGAATGCGGGAATGCCCGGGACCGCCGGATCGGTCAGGACCTGTTGCGTCAGGCCGCTCGGGCAGGAGATCACCGCGCTCAACAGGAACTGGGGCTGATCGAAGACTGAGCTGTCCAAGACCGGACCTCTTGGTTAACCTTCAGGCTTTATCCGAATGGCAGGAATGGCTATGGCAATGGACTTGACCAGCGTATTGCTGGGTCTGGCAGGGGCAGCGTTGCCGTTGCTGGTATTGGCCTGGCAGCTGCAGCGTCGGGCCAGCACCACGCAAGCGGATGTCGCGCTGCTGCAAGAACGCCTGGCCATGGCGCAACTGGCGCAGGACGGCTTGAATGCCCAGCTCGAATCCAGCCGCGATGAAGCGGCTGACCTGACCCAGGCCAACGCTGCCAAACAGGCTGATCTGGCTGCGCTGCGTCGTGAAGTCGAATTGCTGCAGATCGAGCGCGACGACGCCCGGGATGCGGCCCATGCATGGAATATCGAACGCGCCGGCAAAGAAGCCGAATTGCGCCGCCTGGATGCCCAGGCCGCGTCGCTCAACGCCGAATTGCGCGAGCAACAGGACAGTCATCAGCAGCGCCTCAACGACCTGCAAGGTTCGCGGGACGAGTTGCGCGCGCAGTTCGCCGAGCTGGCGGGGAAGATTTTCGATGAGCGCGAGCAGCGCTTTGCCGAAACCAGCCAACAGCGCCTGGGGCAGTTGCTCGATCCGCTCAAGGAACGTATCCAGTCCTTCGAAAAACGAGTCGAGGAAAGCTATCAGAACGAGGCCCGTGAGCGGTTCTCCCTGGCCAAGGAGCTGGAGCGCCTGCAACAGCTGAATTTGCGCCTGAGCGACGAAGCCACCAACCTGACCCGCGCCTTGAAAGGGCAGAAGACCCAGGGCAACTGGGGCGAGCTGATTCTTGAGCGCGTGCTCGAGCATGCGGGGCTGGAGAAAGGCCGCGAGTACCAGACCCAGGTCAATCTCAAGGGACCGGACGGCGAGCGTTTCCAGCCGGACGTGATCATTTATCTGCCGGGTGACAAGCAGGTGGTGGTCGATTCCAAGGTCAGCCTGACGGCCTATCAGCAATACGTCGCGGCTGAGGACGAGGCCATCGGCCAGATCGCCATCAAGCAGCACGTGCTGTCGTTGCGTAATCACGTCAAAGGCCTGGCCGGCAAGGACTACAAGCGCCTCGATGGCCTGCACAGCCTGGATTTCGTGTTGCTCTTCGTGCCGATCGAGGCGGCGTTTTCGGCCGCGTTGCAGGCTGAGCCGACGCTGTTCCAGGAGGCATTCGATCGCAACATCGTGATCGTCAGTCCCACCACCTTGCTGGCGACCCTGCGTGTGATCGACAGCCTGTGGAAGCAGGAGCGCCAGAGTCAGAATGCCCGGGAAATCGCCGAGCGGGCCGGGTGGCTGTACGACAAGTTCGTGCTGTTCATTCAGGATCTGGACGAAGTCGGCAATCGCCTGCAGCAACTGGACAAGGCCTACAGTTCGGCACGCAACAAGCTGACAGAGGGGCGCGGCAACCTGGTCAGTCGCAGTGAACAACTCAAGCTGCTGGGCGCGCGGGCGAGCAAGAGCCTGCCGGCGGACTTGCTGGAGCGGGCGATGACTGATGTGGATGGGTTGGTCGAGTTGCCGGAATAGCCCCGGTCGACTGCTGATTACTGTGGCGAGGGGGCAAGCGTTAGCTGCCGCGCTACAACGGTATGTACCGGCTCAACAACGCCCGCAACGCCGCCGGTTTCACCGGTTTGGCCAGGTAATCCAGCCCCGCGGCATGCACCAGGTCGACCGTCTCTGGCCGGCCATCGGCGCTGATCACCACCCCCGGAACCGGCTCGCCCATTTGCGTGCGCAACCACGCCATCAAATCGGTTCCGGTCTCGCCGTGATCGAGGTGGTAATCCACCAGCGCCAATTGCGGGCGCATGCCTTCGTCAAGCAACGCGGCGCATTCCTCGCGATTGCGCGCGGTCCAGACCTGGCAACCCCAGCGGCTGAGCAGGCTGTTCATGCCGATCAGGATGCTGTCTTCATTGTCGATACACAGCACCTGTGCGCCATTGAGCAATTTGCCATTGAGTTCGGCGACCTTGACCGGCGCAGCGGTCTGCGCCCGGGCCAGCGGCACGCTGACGCTGAACACGCTACCGCGTCCCGGCCAGGAGCGTACGCGCAAGGTATGACCGAGCACGCGACATAGCCCGTCGGCAATCGCCAGCCCCAGGCCGAGGCCTTTTTCGGCTCGTGTCTGGTGGCTGTCGAGGCGCTTGAACTCTTCGAAAATCACCTGCAGTTTATCTTCCGGAATACCTGGCCCACGGTCCCAGACTTCCAGGCACAGTTGGTCCTGGTGTCGGCGAACCCCCAGCAGCACCGGCCCTTTGCCGTAGCGGAAAGCGTTGGTCAGGAAGTTCTGCAGGATCCGCCGCAACAGTTTGATGTCGCTGTCGACCCGCAACGTGCTTGCGCGAACCCGGAACTCCAGTTTTTGTTCTCGCGCCAACACCTTGAACTCTGTACCGAGGGTGTCGAACAGTTCGTTGAGGGCGAATGGCTGGCGATTAGGGTTGATCTTGCCGTTTTCCAGGCGGGAAATGTCCAGCAGGTCGCTGATCAAGTCCTCGGCCGAGCGCAGCGAGCTGTCCAGGTGCCCGACCAGTTTCTGCGCTTCGCCGGACAACCCATCGTCTTGATGGGAGAGGGCGGCGGAGAACAGCCGTGCCGCATTCAACGGTTGCATCAAGTCATGGCTGACGGCTGCGAGGAAACGGGTCTTCGACTGGTTGGCCGCCTCGGCGGTGCCCTTGGCTTCGGTCAGGGCAACGTTGAGCTGCGACAATTCGTGGGTCCGTTCGGTGACCCGTCGCTCCAGGCCTTCGTTGGCTTCGGTCAGCGCCTGCTCTGCTTCGCGGAACGCGGTGATGTCGGTGAAACTCATGACGAAGCCGCCGCCCGGCATCGGGTTGCCGATCAGCTCGATCACCCGACCATTGGGGAACAGGCGCTCGGAGGTATGCGCGCGGCCCTGACGCATCCAGTGCAGGCGACGCGCGACGTGCACTTCGGCTTCGCCGGGGCCACACAGTCCGCGCTCGGCATTGTGGCGAATAATGTCGGCGATGGGCCGGCCGACGCTGATCAGGCCGTCCGGGTAGTTGAACAGCTCCAGGTATCGGCGGTTCCAGGCCACCAGCTTCAGCGACTGGTCGACGACGCTGATGCCCTGGGTGATGTTCTCGATGGCGCCTTGCAGCAAGGCACGGTTGAATTGCAGTACCTCCGAGGCTTCGTCGGCGATGCGCACGACGTCCTCCAGTTGCATCTCCCGGCCTTCAATGGCGGCCTTTACCACCGCGCGGGTCGAGGAAGCACCGAGCACGCCGGCCAGCAAGCGTTCGGTATGGGCGATCCATTCACTGTCGGCGTTCTGGTTCGGGTTGAAGCCCTTGCCCTGGCGATAGGCAAAGCGGATAAAGCTTTGACGGGCACGTTCTTCGCCGACGAAGCGTGCCGCCAGTTGCAGCAGGTCGTCGATCTGCACTGAAAGCATCGAGCGTGCGCTGGGGCGAGCGCTGATTTCCTGGCCGATGAAGCGGCCCGCCTGCCAGTGCTCGGAAACCCGGGTGCGCGACAGCACCGAGACCCAGGCGAACAGCGTGAAGTTGCCTGCCAGCGACAGCACCACGCCCTGGGTCAGCGGGGTGATCGGCAGGTTCAGTGGATTGCTGTGCAGCCAGGCCAGCCCCGGGAACGTGCTCAAGGACACACCGAGGCTAAGGGCGGCAATCGGCAGGATCAAGGTGTAGAACCACAGGAAGGTGCCTGCGGCGAGGCCAGCGAAAACACCGCGGCGGTTGGCCTGTTTCCAGTACAGCGCACCGAGCATGGCGGGGGCCAACTGGGTTACGGCGGCGAAGGCGATCTGGCCAATGGTCGCCAGGCTGGCGGTCGAGCCCAGCAGGCGATAACTGACGTAGGCCAGCAGCAGAATGACCACGATACTGACGCGGCGCACCGACAGCATCCACTGGCGGAACACTTCGAACGGGCGCTCGGCGTTGTTGCGACGCAGCAGCCAGGGCAGCAGCATATCGTTGGACACCATGGTCGACAGCGCCACGCTGGCCACGATCACCATGCCGGTGGCCGCCGATGCGCCACCGATAAATGCCAGCAGGGCCAACGCCGGATGCGCCTGGGCCAGGGGCAGGCTGATGACGAACGAGTCCGGCAACACCGAGCTGGGCAGCATCATCTGGCCGGCCAGGGCGATCGGCACGACAAACAAAGCGGCGAGGGCGAGGTAGGCCGGGAATACCCACTTGGCCAGGCGCAGATCCTGAGGGTCGATGTTCTCGACAACGGTCACGTGGAACTGCCGTGGCAGGCAAATGATCGCCATCATCGCCACACCGGTCTGCACCACCATCGACGGCCAGTTGATGGTTTCCTTCCAGTACTGTTCGAGTCGCGGCGCCAACATGGCCTGGTCAAAGAGGTCGTCGAAACCGTCGTACAGGCCGTAGGTCACGAAGGCGCCGACGGCGAGAAACGCGAACAGCTTCACCAATGATTCGAAGGCGATGGCCAGCACCATGCCGCGGTGGTGCTCCGTGGCGTCGAGGTTGCGGGTACCGAAGACTATGGTGAACAGCGCCAGCACCAGCGACACGATCAGCGCGGTGTCCTGGGCACGGGTGCCCATGGCGTCGGCGCCGGCACCGATCAGCAGGTTCACACCGAGCACGATGCCTTTGAGCTGCAGCGCAATGTATGGCAACACACCAACCAGGCAAATCAGCGCCACTACCACCGCCAGCGACTGGGATTTGCCATAGCGCGCGGCGATGAAGTCGGCGATCGAGGTGATGTTTTCCTGTTTGCTGATCATCACCATTTTTTGCAGGACCCACGGCGCGCCGACCAGCAACAGGATCGGCCCGAGGTAGATCGGCAGGAACGACCAGAGCTGTTCGGCGGCCTGGCCCACCGCGCCGAAAAAGGTCCAGCTGGTGCAATAGACCGCCAGCGACAGGCTGTACACCCAGGCCCGCACACGCGGCGGCAAGGGCGCGCTGCGACGGTCGCCATAGAAGGCGATGGCGAACATGATGGCCATATAGGCCAGGGCGACGACGGCAATCAGCCCGGTGGACAGCGACATGGGGACTCCAGACAAAAGGCTCCCGGGCCTCCCGCCCGGACAAACAGTCTCGCACGACCGCCAGCGTTAGTCAGTGTCGACCAAGGTCGTGGCGTGGTGGGGTGTCGCAGGAGGATTTGCAGTGCCTGAACCGGCCCCATCGCGAGCAAGCTCGCTCCCACATTTGCCCTTTGTTCGCCGTCCCCTGTGGGAGCGAGCTTGGTCCGGGCGGCGTTCCGACGATGGGGGCCTCACTGACTGAATGCGATCTCGATCAACCGATGCAACTCTTCGACCTCAAGCGGTGCCTCGGAAAACAGGATGCGAAACACCGTTGGCGCGGCGATCAGATTGATCAGGTGATCGACACCGGGCTTGGGCTCATTTGGATAGCGATCCAGAATCGTCTGAAGTTGCCCGCCAATAATGGTCGCGCAATAACTCGGCTTCAGCGCCGCCTGCACGTCGCACAGCATGTTGCGGCCGGGCTCGGAGCTCATCTCGTCCAGGTACTGCTCGGCCCACGCCCGCACGTCACCGTGAAGGCTGCCGGTATTGGCCGGCTCGTTGTCGGGCTGCATGCGGGCGAGGGCGACGTCGGCCAGCAGCGCCGACACATCGCCCCAGCGTCGATAGATGGTGGACGGGGTGACACCCGCGCGCGCCGCAATTTGCGGCACCGTCACGCTGGCGCGGTCCTGTTCCTCGAGGAGTTGGCGCACGGCCGAATGAATCGACTCTTGTACCCGGGCGCTACGGCCACCGGGGCGTAATGTGGGAGCTGTCATCTTGTGTTTCCTGTATTGCACCGGGTCTTGCGGCTGGCACCCGGTCCTGAAAGTCATGTTTCGGACCTTAACACAAAGAATTTGCTTTAAGAGGGATCCAGTAGCACACTCCGCAAAAGCGAAAAGTTAGCTTTTGCGGAGTGTGCCCATGTCCAGTTCTCATTCAAACCGAGCCAGCCTGTGGTTTCTGGCCGTTACCTTGCTCAGTTTCCTGGCGGCCTCCACTGCGCCGACGCCGCTGTATCACCTGTATCAGGAACAGATGCAGTTTTCGGCAGCGACCCTGACCCTGATTTTCGGCGTGTACGCCCTCAGCCTGTTGGCGGCGTTGCTGACGGTCGGCTCGCTGTCGGATTACCTGGGGCGCAAACCGGTGATCTTTACGGCGGTGCTGCTGAACATCCTGGCGATGTTGCTGTTTATCTACGCCGACAGCGTTGCGTGGCTGATCAGTGCCCGGGTCCTGCAAGGGTTTGCCACCGGCATGGCAACCGCCGTGTTGAGTGCAACCTTGCTGGACACCGATCGCCAGCAAGGCCCACTGGTCAATAGCGTCGCGCCCTTGCTCGGCATGGCCCTGGGTGGAATGGGCTGCGGTTTGCTGGCCGAGTTTGCCCCGGCGCCGTTGCACCTGACCTATTGGCTGTTACTTGTTCTGTTCGCGATGCAGGCCGTATTTGTCTGGCGTTTGCCGGAGAGCGTCACGCGCCAGTCCGGAGCTTGGGCATCATTGCGACCCACCCTGCATGTGCCTGTCCAGGCGCGCGCAACGTTGTGGCGGGTGTTGCCGCTCAACACGGCGACCTGGGCGCTGGGCGGATTCTACGCGTCGCTGGCACCTTCACTGGTGCGTACGGCGACCGGTTCAACCTCGAACCTGATTGGCGGGGCGACCGTCGCCGCATTGACGGTGACCGGCGCCCTGATGATTTACACCCTGCGCAATCAGGCGGCGACCAAGGCGCTGCAACTGGGCGCCAGTTCGTTGCCGGCGGGAGTTGTCCTGATTCTACTGGGTGTGCACAGCGCCAGCTTGCCGCTGTTTTTCCTCGGCACGCTGGTCGCCGGTTGTGGCTTCGGCGCCGGTTTCCTCGGGGCGGTACGCAGTCTGGTGCCGCTGGCCTTGCCCCATGAGCGCGCCGGGTTGATGTCGGCGTATTACGCGCTGAGTTATCTGGCGTTCTGCCTGCCGGCGCTGCTGGCCGGCAACCTGGCGCGGACCTTTGGTCTGGTGGCAACGACCGATGGTTATTGTGCGGTGCTGATGGTGCTGGCCCTCAGTGCAATGGCGGGTTTACTGCGATCACGTTCGGTCAGGGCCTGCGAGGCCAACCGGTAAAATTGAGTTAGCCTTGGCCCCTCTCAGCTCACTCGAAGGATCGGACCATGAAAATCATCCGCAGCAAATCGTTCACTGGCGAGCGTGCCTGGGCCGCGCTGGACATCGCCAGCATGAACGGCATCACCACGCGGCTGCACTGGACCGATCAGCCCTACAAGTGGCACGTCAACGATGGCGAGGAAGTGTTCGTGGTGCTCGATGGCCAGGTGCAGATGCGTTATCGCGAAGATGGGGTGGAGCGGGAAGCTTTGCTGGAGGTCGGTGACATTTTTTATGCCTCGGTTGGCACTGAGCATGTGGCGCATCCGGTAGGGCCGGCTCGGATATTGGTGGTCGAATCGGAAGGAAGTGTCTGATCGCATATAGGTAATATCGATAAGATATAGAGATATTACCCGTTATATAGATATTCTATTCAGATCTAACATGGGCTCTACCTCACGAGAGGACAGGAGTTCGCCATGACATGCGCCAATAGCATCAAGCCCGGAATCAAACCTTTCAGTCACTTGCAACATCCCCGCGAGGTGATCCGCCAGTTCACCCCCAACTGGTTCGCGGCCACCATGGGCACCGGCGTGCTGGCGTTGGCACTGGCGCAATTGCCGGTCGCCATGCCTGCCTTGCACGCCTTTGCCGAAGCCCTCTGGCTGTTCAATATCGCTCTGTTCCTGCTGTTTACGGCGGTATACACGGCGCGTTGGGTACTGTTTTTCGACGAAGCGCGGCGGATTTTCGGCCACTCCACGGTTTCGATGTTTTTCGGCACCATCCCCATGGGCCTGGCGACCATCATCAATGGCTTCCTGGTGTTTGGCCTGCCGCGCTGGGGCGAAGGTGTGATTCACGTCGCCGAGGTGCTGTGGTGGCTGGATGTGGCCATGTCGCTGGCCTGCGGCGTGCTGATTCCCTACATGATGTTCACCCGTCAGGAGCACAGCATCGACCAGATGACAGCGGTCTGGCTGTTGCCGGTGGTCGCGGCAGAAGTGGCGGCCGCCAGCGGGGGGCTGTTGGCGCCGCACTTGGCCGACGCTCATTCGCAACTGGTGGTGCTGGTGACCAGCTACGTGCTCTGGGCGTTTTCCCTGCCGGTGGCCTTCAGCATCCTGACCATTCTGTTGCTGCGCATGGCTCTGCATAAGTTGCCTCACGAAAACATGGCCGCCTCGAGCTGGCTGGCCCTTGGCCCGATCGGCACCGGTGCGTTGGGCATGCTGGTACTGGGCGGCGATGCACCGCTGATTTTCGCGGCCAACGGTATGCCGGGAGTCGGAGAGATTGCTGCAGGACTGGGTCTGGTAGCCGGCATCACCCTGTGGGGTTTCGGCTTGTGGTGGATGCTGATGGCGTTGCTGATCACTGCGCGCTACCTGCGTGCCGGCATTCCCTTCAATCTCGGCTGGTGGGGCTTCACTTTCCCGCTGGGCGTCTATTCTCTGGCGACGTTGAAGCTGGCCAGTACCTTGAACCTGACGTTCTTCAGTGTGTTTGGCTGCGTGCTGGTGGCGTTGCTGGTGGTGATGTGGCTGATCGTCGGCAAGCGCACGGTGCTGGGCGCCTGGCGCGGTGAGCTGTTTGTCTCGCCGTGCATTGCCGGATTGAAGAAATAACCGGCAAAGATTAGGTAAGGTGTGGCCTGGATCGACTTTTGATAATCCAATAAGAATCCAGGCCACTTGCTACCTAACATCAGGGACACATGGAAGATGAGTCACCCCTCACAGTTCACCTTGCTGCGCACCCGGCGCTTCCTGCCGTTCTTCGTCACCCAGTCCCTCGGGGCGTTCAACGACAACGTGTTCAAACAGTCGTTGATCCTCGCCATTTTGTACAAGCTGACCATCGAAGGTGACCGCTCGATCTGGGTCAACCTGTGTGCGCTGCTGTTTATCCTGCCGTTTTTCCTGTTCTCGGCCCTGGCCGGGCAATTCGGGGAAAAGTTCGCCAAGGACGCGTTGATCCGCCTGATCAAGCTTGGGGAAATTGCCATCATGGCGGTCGGCGCGGTCGGCTTCATGTTCGATCACTTGTCGTTGATGCTGGTGGCGTTGTTCGCCATGGGCACCCACTCGGCGCTGTTCGGGCCGGTGAAGTACTCGATCCTGCCACAAGCCCTGCATGAAGATGAGCTGGTAGGCGGCAACGGCCTGGTGGAAATGGGCACCTTCCTGGCGATCCTTGCCGGCACCATTGGCGCCGGGGTCATGATGTCTTCGGCGCATTACGCGCCGGTGGTGTCCATGGCGATCATCGGCACTGCCGTGCTCGGCTACCTGGCCAGTCGCAGCATTCCCCGTGCGGCGGCCGCCACGCCGCAAATGCGCCTGAACTGGAACATCTTCAGCCAGTCCTGGGCCACGTTGAAACTGGGCCTGGGGCAAACGCCGGCAGTGTCACGCTCGATTGTCGGTAACTCGTGGTTCTGGTTTGTCGGGGCGATTTACCTGACGCAGATCCCGGCCTATGCCAAGGAATGGATGCACGGCGACGAAACCGTGGTGACGCTGATTCTGACGGTGTTCTCGGTCGGTATCGCATTGGGTTCGCTGCTGTGCGAGAAGCTCTCGGGGCGCAAAGTAGAGATTGGCCTGGTGCCGTTCGGATCGTTCGGCCTGACCGTTTTCGGTCTGCTGCTGTGGTGGCATTCTGGTGGAATCCCGGACAGCGCCACCGGCCATGGCTGGATCGAGATCCTCGGTTTTGGCCACGCCTGGCTGGTGTTGTTCGATATCCTCGGCCTGGGCGTCTTCGGCGGTTTCTACATCGTGCCGCTGTACGCGCTGATCCAGTCTCGTACCGCGGAGAACGAACGGGCGCGGGTGATTGCCGCCAACAACATCCTCAATGCGTTGTTCATGGTGGTGTCGGCGATTGTCTCGATCGTCTTGCTGAGTGTGGCCAAGCTGTCGATCCCGCAGCTGTTCCTGGTGGTGTCGTTGCTGAACATCGGCGTCAACGCCTACATCTTCAAGATCGTCCCCGAGTTCACCATGCGTTTCATGATCTGGCTGCTCAGCCACTCCATGTACCGCGTCGAGCATCGCAATCTGGATTTGATCCCCGATGAAGGCGCGGCGTTGCTGGTGTGCAATCACGTGTCATTCGTCGACGCCTTGCTGATTGGCGGCGCGGTACGTCGGCCGATTCGCTTTGTCATGTACTACAAAATCTACAACCTGCCGGTGCTGAACTTCATCTTCCGTACCGCGGGGACGATTCCGATAGCTGGGCGCCAGGAAGATATCCAGATATATGAACAAGCCTTCACGCGAATTGCCCGGTATCTGAAGGACGGTGAGCTGGTGTGCATCTTCCCCGAGGGTAAATTGACCGCCGATGGCGAGATCAATGAGTTCAGGGGCGGGTTGACGCGGATTCTCGAAGAGACGCCGGTGCCGGTGATTCCGCTGGCCTTGCAGGGGTTGTGGGGGAGTTTCTTCAGCCGCGATCCGGGTAAGGGGCTGTTTCATCGCCTGTGGTCGCGGGTGACATTGGTTGCAGGGCCGGCGGTGGCGGTTGAAGTGGCGGAGCCGGCGAAGTTGCAGGCGTTGGTGGGGGAGTTGCGCGGGGCTGTCAGATAGCGGTTGTTTGCGCGAGCCGCTTCGCGAGCAGGCTCGCTCCTACAGGTTTTGTGTTGTGCCACACAGTAGGCACGCCTTCAATCCCTGTGGGAGCGAGCTTGTCTCCGGGCGGCGATCCGACGATGGCGGTCTGAAAGTTAAGCGCTGACCTTCAGGCCAACAAGCCCGGAAATGATCAACGCCACACTCGCCAACCGCACCAGCGCCATGGATTCGCCAAACAGGATGATCCCGGCGATCACCGTGCCAACGGCGCCGACCCCGGTCCAGATCGCATAGGCCGTACCCAGCGGCAATTCCTTCATTGCAAGGCCGAGCAAGCCAAGGCTGATAGCCATGGCTGCAACGGTCAACACAGTGGGGAGCGGGCGGGTGAAGCCGTCGGTGTACTTGAGGCCGACGGCCCAGCCGACTTCGAACAGGCCGGCGAAAAACAGAATGATCCAGGACATGAATACCTCCATCGTCTGACGGGGTCGTCCCCTGATTAATGACTCGATCGAGCCGCGAGGTCGTCCTCGCGTTGCGCAATATAGTGCCCAGCATTAACCCAGGGATCAAGTTTTCAGATCAAGATCGCGGATCAAGATCGCGGATCAAGATCGCGAGTCAGTCACTGACCTGTTGCGCCGCCATTTCCCGATCCTGTTTCTCGCTCATGCGGCGGAAATACGTGGAGAGCAATGCTCCGGAAATGTTGTGCCAGACACTGAACAACGCACTTGGCACCGCCGCCAGCGGCGAGAAGTGCGCACTCGCCAACGCGGCACCCAATCCGGAGTTCTGCATGCCGACTTCCAGGGCCAGGGACTTGCGCTGGGCCAGTGGCAGCTTGAACAGGCGCCCGGTGAAGTATCCCAGCAGGTAGCCGAAGCTGTTGTGCAGCATGACCACGGCCATGATCAACAGGCCGGACTCGGCAATCTTCGCCTGGCTGGCGGCGACGACTGCCGTGACGATGATCACGATGCTGACCACCGACACCAGCGGCAACACGTCCACGGCGTGGCGAACCTTGTCGCCGAACACCCGTTGGGCAACCACCCCCAGCACGATTGGCAACAGCACTACTTGCAGGATCGACCAGAACAACTCCATGAACGACACCGGCAACCAGGCCGAGGCCAGCAGCCAGATCAGGGCTGGAGTCAGCAGCGGGGCGAGGAGGGTGGTGACGGCGGCGATGGCCACCGACAGCGCCAGGTCGCCACGGGCCAGCCAGGTCATCACGTTCGACGAGGTGCCGCTCGGGCAGCAGCCGACCAGAATCACGCCGACGGCGATTTCCGGCGGCAAGTGGAACGCTTGGCAGAGCAACCACGCCACGCCGGGCATGATCACGAAATGTGCAACCACGCCCAGGGCCACGCGCCATGGATGGCGAGCGACTTCGGCGAAGTCTTCGAGTTTGAGGGTCAGGCCCATGCCGAACATCACCAGCCCCAGCAGGGGCACGATGGCGCCTTTGAGGCCGAGGAACCATGCGGGCTGCAGAAACGCCACGACAGCGAAAATCAGTACCCAGTAAGCGAAGGTATTGCCGACAAAACGACTCAATGCAGCCAGTGCGCGCATGGTCCGATCCTTGTTTTTAGACACGCTACATAAAACTGTGGGAGCGAGCTTGCTCGCAATGAGGGACTACCATTCAACAGGGATGTTGACTGACATTCCGCTATCGCGAGCAAGCTCGCTCCCACAGGGTATTCATCGACTGATTCAGATCCCCTGCGGAGTCTCTTCGCCACCCAGCGCTTCAACCAGCGCCGGCAGGAAGTCGCCAAAGGTCAGCATCATCAGGGTGAAGCTGGCGTCCAGCTGGCCCAGGGCTTCGTCGCCGCCGTCCTGTTCCGCCTGGTCTTGCAGCAGGTCTTCGAACTTCAGGCGCTTGACCACCATTTTGTCGTCGAGGACGAACGACAGTTTGTCCTGCCAGGCCAGGGACAGTTGAGTGACCACTTTGCCGGTGCTCAGGTGCAACTGGATTTCTTCGCTGGTCAGGTCCTGGCGCTTGCAACGCACGATGCCGCCGTCTTCGTGGGTGTCGCGCAGTTCGCATTCGTCCAATACAAAGAAATCGTCCGCGGCTTTCTGGGTGGTGACCCACTCGGTCATGGTCGCGGTCGGGGACATCTTCACGGTCAGTGGACGCACCGGCAGGGTGCCGATCACTTCACGCAATGTGGACAGCAAGTCTTCGGCGCGTTTCGGGCTGGCCGAGTTGACCAGGATCAGGCCCTGTTTCGGCGCGATGGCGGCGAAGGTCGACGAGCGGCGAATAAAGGCGCGGGGCAGGAAGGCCTGGATGATTTCATCCTTGATCTGATCGCGTTCCTTCTTATAGACCTTGCGCATTTGCTCGGCTTCGATCTCTTCGACCTTTTCCTTGACCGCGTCACGCACGACGCTGCCCGGCAAAATACGTTCTTCCTTGCGCGCGGACACCAGCAGGAAGTCACCGCTGACGTGCACCAGTGGCGCATCTTCGCCTTTGCCGAACGGCGCGACGAAACCGTAGGTGGTCAACTCCTGGCTTGCACATGGGCGCGCCAGTTTGGTGGCCAGTGCAGTTTCCAACGCCTCGGCATCAACAGGCAGATCTTGGGTCAGGCGATAGATAAGCAGGTTTTTGAACCACATGGGGTGAGTCTCTCCTTTATACAAAGGGGGGCATTATTGTCTTCGCCGTGCCATAGGCCAACCTTTCTCTAAGCCTTTGGAAGGGCTGAGAAAATTATTTTAAAAAGTGCTTGCCAGAGGTTGGGTCGCTCCGTAGAATGCGCGCCACACCGAAGCGAAGGGTGATTAGCTCAGCTGGGAGAGCGTCTGCCTTACAAGCAGAATGTCGGCGGTTCGATCCCGTCATCACCCACCATTCGTTTTCAGTGTTACGCGCAGCGGTAGTTCAGTCGGTTAGAATACCGGCCTGTCACGCCGGGGGTCGCGGGTTCGAGTCCCGTCCGCTGCGCCATATTCGGTAACCTGGAACACTGAACGCCAGGTCACCACGGAAAAGCCCGCTTAGGCGGGTTTTTTTCTGCCTCAAGTTTGACTGTTGTTCCTGTGGGTTGCATCGTTTCACCGGTTTTTAGATTTTTTTGAAAAAAACTTCAAATAAATCAACACTTTATAAAAACCTGTGGCATAATGTGCCCCGCAACGAAGGTAAAGGGTGATTAGCTCAGCTGGGAGAGCGTCTGCCTTACAAGCAGAATGTCGGCGGTTCGATCCCGTCATCACCCACCACTTACTTTCAACGCTACGCGCAGCGGTAGTTCAGTCGGTTAGAATACCGGCCTGTCACGCCGGGGGTCGCGGGTTCGAGTCCCGTCCGCTGCGCCATATTCGGTAACCTGGAACACTGAACGCCAGGTCACCACAGAAAGCCCGCCTAGTGCGGGCTTTTTGCTGTCTGGCGTTTGGCCAGTCCATAAAGCGATCCGAGGATCGCTTTTTTTGTGCCTGCCCGATTATTGCTCGGCGTTGCGCCTGTGGCGGTAGTCGCTGACGGCTTCATACACTGCCTTGCGCAGGCGATTGATCCCGCCGATGGGGCGGTGCGCCTCGATGCCGAACCAGGGATTGAACGACTGGTTGTCGCATTGCAGGTTCAGCGCCGGTGTATCGAAGTCCTGCGCCGGCACATTGATCCGCGCCACCGTCTCGAAGGGCGCATCGCTCTCGCGCCACTCAATGCTGGTGTCTTCGATCGGCATGTACTTGTTGGCGTCCTGTCGCTGGATCTGCAAGGCGAAACACGCAGGCACCCGGTCGGTCGACAGCTGTTGGTTCAGCGCATTGCGCAGAAAGTTCGGCAGCTTGCGATTCTGTTCCGGCAGGTTGTAGGCCGGGCAGCTCTCCGGATCAGGCATGACCCGGAACTTCGCATTGGCTTCACCGAATTTGTAGGGTGAAACCGAAAAGTACGTCGTCTGGGTCGGGCTCGACGGGGCAGGGGCCAGTGTCGCCAGGGCAATGAACAGGTGGCGAACCTGCCAGGCGCGTGGATCCCAACCAGGGAAGAAGGCCATTACCTTTTTACCGTCGGCCTGGGCGGCGACGTTCTGACGATACTCGGCGACATTACTGACAAAGAAATTCGGGTGGCTGAACATCACAAAGTCCTGTTCGCCTCGCCCCTGCTGGTCGCTCAACAGTTGCTTGCCCGGTACATCGAACAGTTTGATCGCCATGCCCCGGGCGTCACGGATGCTGTCGAACTGCGGGTAGGCATTGCCGTTGGACAGGCGCATCGTCGCTTGCCAGGTTTTGCCCGGTTCACTGAATACGCCCTGGCGCAGTTCGTCTGGCAGTTCCGGCAGCACCTGAACCTCGGCCTTCACACAGCCGTGGGCCTTGGCATGGGCGTCGCGCAGGTAGCGGGTGCTTTCACGGTGCTGATCGACGATGCGCACAGCGGTCTGGATGATGTCCCGGGTCATCGCGGCTTCGTCGTCCGCAATCAACTCCTGCGCCGAGACCGGCCCGCGATGCTGCCAGGCAAACCAGGCGCTGGCCAGGGCCCAGCCCAGCACGCCGAGACCCAGTAGCCACAGCAACAGCCTGGCGAGAAAGGCGCCCAGGCGCAGCCAGAGTGTTATCAGCATGGAAAAGTCCCCCTGACTGAAGCTGTAATCATGGCAATTGTGCTTCCAGCGGGCCGCCCAGCACTTTCAGGTATTCCAGCAGTGCCCAGCGCTCTTGCGGCTGTAACCCGCGGCCGATCACGCCATTGCCGAGTTTGCCGGCGCGGAATTCATGGCCACTGTTGTGGTTGCCGGTGATTCGCGTGTCGAACAGAAAACCGTTGGTAAAGGCTTCGGTGCGGTAACCCAAGTGTCCCGGGTCATATTCGAAGGTGCCTTTATAGAAGGTGGTCGCACGCTCATCCTGAGGCGACAGCAATTGATAAATGCTCGGGATCGAACCGTTGTGCAGGAACGGCGCTGTCGCCCATACACCCGCCAATGGCCTGGCCTTGTAGGAACGTAATTCGCGCACACCGATCGGCAGGCCGAAACCGTCCATTTCAGGACGCTCGGCAGGGGTGACGTTGGCGTCTTGATACGCGCGGTCCCGGACAAATGCGGTGACGTAGGCCAGCCCCTTGGCCACGGACATCTTGCTCAGGTCCATCGGTTCTTCGGGTTTTGGCTCGACATCGAGTTTTTCCAGTTCCGCCTGCTTCCATTGCAGCGCTGTCAGGTCGAAGCGATGGTCGGCGATGTTGTTGGCCGCGCCGGGATCGGTGCCGATGTAATCCACCGGGAGCATTTTCAGGTGCTGGACGTATCGCCCTTCGCCCTGGCTGGTGCGCGGTACATGACAACCGGCGCAGTTTTCGGCGAACAAGGCGCGGCCCTTGGCTGCCAGGGGCTTGTCGACCGCGCCCAACAGGTCTTCCGGCCAGGCCGGAGGCGAAAGTCGTTGCAGGGTTTGTTCGATCAGGTGCAGATCGCGCACGCGGACACTGGAGGGATAGCGGGCATCACCCGTCAGCGGCTGGCCGTTCTTGTCGAAGAAGTTCAGCGTGGCGCCGACGCCCAACGCCTCGCCGATGTTGCGGGCCATGGGTTGCTTCGCCGAGCCGTTCCACTGCACCCATTCGAAGGTCCACATGTCCCACAACTGCGGATAATCGACCGGGGCATTGGCCACGCGGTAGTTGTCGGGGGAAATCGCATCACCGAAGCTGGCGTTGGCGATGCGCCCGAAGGCGTCTGTGCGCCCCGGGCCTTCCTCGGTCGGATAGAGCCCGCGATGGGTGTCGTTCCAGGCCACTTTGAGGAAGGTATCCAGTGAA
Organism: Pseudomonas fluorescens; assembly: GCF_000967965.1. Classification (GTDB taxonomy): domain Bacteria; phylum Pseudomonadota; class Gammaproteobacteria; order Pseudomonadales; family Pseudomonadaceae; genus Aquipseudomonas; species Aquipseudomonas grandcourensis. Next base: position 38,681 of record NZ_LACC01000004.1, on the reverse strand, counting down.
GATTTGAAATCTATGCGCAACTGATGGTGGCGCGTCTCGTAGTCCTGGCCGAGCACATTGCGTGCAAAGCGCTCGAATTTCCACGGGTTGTAGTAAGTGGAGGCGAGGCTGGCCACCAGAGCCTGTCCGAAACTGCCCCCTTTGAGCGTAGGAACACTGGACGGCAGCACATGCTGTGCCGAGCCGCCGTCGATACGCACGGCCTGACCGTTGAAACGCAGTTCACCGGTGTGGCAGGCCGCGCAGGTGATATCCAGAAACACATCCGGGCTCCCCGCATTCTGGTGTCGGGTAAAGCCTGCGGGGAGGTTGCCGGGGTTGTTCGGTGTCGGCTTCTGGCCGGGGTCCACCAGGAAACCGAAGCGGGCGAGGTATTCGGGGGCGGCGAAGCGTTGTTGCGAGAAGGGCAGTTCGAGGGTGGTGAACCAGTCGTAGTGCAAGCCTTTGACCTGAGTGCCCTGGGGTGTGAAGTAATAGGTCTCGCGATCGGCGGCGCTCCATTGCTCCAGGTAATGCACCTGTTGCGCAGGCGACCAGGCGGGCAATTTCGGGTTGGCGACGTAGTAAAGAACCACGGCCATGACCAGTCCCAGCAGTACTGCGACGAGAGCCAGCAAGCGAAAGAAGAGGCGCAAGATAAACGTCCTTGTCGAATTATCATGCAGTTATGCCCGAGTACCCAGGGTGCGGCAAGAGGCCATTACGCCAGATGCTGTAGTTCCGGAATCCGCCTGCGTCGGCGCAAAGTGAAAGAAGCTTCATCAGCCGAATTGTGAAAAGCGTTTAAACACCTGAACTTATCAATTGATTCCGGCTCTCATGCCGGTAGCCATTGGTCGTGGCGGCCTGATAAGCTCGCGGCTTTACTCGATTGCCCTTTAGGCGCATGAACAAGGAAATAGCATGAAACAGCATCGGTTGGCGGCGGCGGTAGCCCTGGTTGGCCTGGTACTCGCGGGTTGTGATTCGCAGACCAGCGTAGAGCTGAAAACTCCGGCGCAAAAAGCTTCCTACGGCATTGGCCTGAACATGGGCAAGAGCCTGGCTCAGGAAGGCATGGATGACCTGGATTCCAAGGCTGTAGCCCAGGGCATCGAAGACGCCGTCGGCAAGAAAGAGCAGAAGCTCAAAGACGAAGAGTTGGTCGAGGCGTTCGCCGCACTGCAAAAGCGTGCCGAAGAGCGCATGGCCAAGATGAGCGAAGAGTCGGCCGCTGCCGGCAAGAAATTCCTCGAAGAAAACGCCAAGAAAGCCGGCGTGACCACCACCGCTTCGGGCTTGCAGTACGAAGTCGTGCAGAAAGCCGATGGCCCTCAGCCAAAGCCGACTGACGTAGTGACCGTTCACTACACCGGCAAGCTGACCAACGGCACCGTATTCGACAGTTCCGTCGAGCGCGGCAGCCCGATCGATCTGCCGGTCAGCGGTGTGATCCCGGGTTGGGTCGAAGGCCTGCAACTGATGCACGTTGGCGAGAAGTACAAGCTGTACATCCCTGCTGACCTGGCTTACGGCGCTCAAAGCCCGAGCCCGGCGATTCCAGCCAACTCGGTGCTGGTATTCGACCTGGAACTGCTGGCCATCAAGGATCCGGCAAAAGAAGACGCCGCTGCCAAGTAACCAGCGCCTGCTTCGATAACAACGCCTCGCTCATGCGGGGCGTTGTTGCATCTGGCGTTCGGCACGGGTAAACAAAACGAACAGACGCTCTAGGCCGGAGTCTTAGGCATAGTAGCGTCGGCGGTAGACGCACAAGACCGCCAAGTCAATGAAATTATGGGTTTTTTTTTGATGAGTAAAAAACGCCCGATCTGAACGCAGGCCTTGTAAAACGGGGCTTGCAGCGGTGAAAAGTAGCTCTGTTCACAAGGTTATCCACAATTTGTGTGGATAACATTTCAACGGGAGGAATGATGAAAGCACCCTGGAGTTTCGCTCGTTTCCTGCCACTGGCCGGTCGCCTGCTGGCACGGGGTCGATTGCCGACCCTGTTGTTCGCGGTCGCCAGTAAAGGCGCAAGCCAGGGCAACCGGTTGGGCAAGATCAAGGACGACTTGAAGCTGTTGCAGGCACTCTGCCTGGCTTACTGGCGTGGTGAGTATCGCGCCATAAGCCCCAAGGCGCTGGTTTCGGTGGTCGCGGGCCTGATGTACTTCCTCAGCCCGGTGGATGCGATCCCGGATTTCATTCCAGTGTTTGGCATGTTCGATGACATCGCGGTACTTGCGTGGCTGATGAAAGTACTCGACGACGAGCTCAATGCTTTCCGCGCCTGGCGCAAACGGCAGGTGCCGGAGAAACTCGCGGTGGTCGAGCGTCTGCCTGCTACCCCCGAGCAACTTCAGCTTCAAGGCCCGAAAAAACACTGAGTCGATTTTGACCTGTTCACAGATTGATGTCCCGCGCGACCTTGGCCGCTGTTAGGATTACACTTCTAGGGAAAAGTGCTGACTCGCTAAGTGTTGTTGTCCTACGGGGTAGTAATGGATATTCAGATAATTACACGCGAAGGCGAGCCCGAATATGCGGTTCTGCCATGGGCTCAGTATCAGGCGTTACTGAAAGCAGCGGGTATCAAGGAGCAAGCGTCGCCTCAAGCCACGAAGCCTCAGGCGACAACACCAGACGCGATTCTTCCGGGTCTGGATCAACTACGCAGTTTGCGCGAGGGGAAGGGCATCGCCATCGAGGCGCTGGCCCGCACGGTAGGCATCAGCCCGTCTTACCTGGCCATGATCGAAAGTGGCGAGCGTCTGCCCGACGCTGCGATTCGCCGTAGCCTGGCCTGGGAGTTGACGGTGCCAGGGTGGAGGGATGAATCGTGAGCGTACGCATCAGTCGTCAACACTGGGACGGATTGCTGGGCGAACTGGATCAGGCGCGTCGACAGCGCCATCTGTTGACGTATAGGGCATTGCTCGAACGTTTGCAGCTGCCGACCCCGGCCATGCAGACCCTGACAGCGGCCCTTGAGCATCTGGCGGCCCTGGACGCCAGGGCGGAGCAGCCATTGCGCAGTTCACTGGTGATCAGTCAGGGCGCCAGCCGCCTGCCGCGCACCGGATTCTTTGAATGTGTCGAGCGTCTCGGGCGTTTTTCCGGGCCGTCGGACGGCGTTGCCGCCGCGTCCTGGCATGCTTCGGAAGTGGTGCGGGTGTTCGAGTACGAATACCCGGAATCGGCCGAGGCCTGAGTGTTCTTGCAACTCAAGGCGCGGGCCGGTTACTGGCTCGCGCGCCGATTGTTTCACTGGTCATGGTTTGTCCGTCAGCCACGAGGCTGGCGCTGGCTCGAAGGCCAGTTCGCACGCATGGCCAACCTGGGCAATGTCGGCGCCCAGAGCTTCTATGGGCATATCCTGGCGTTTCGCGGCGTCGGCCTCGGTGCTCGTGAGGAGGGCGTGCGTTTGTTGCGCCTGGCGGCGTTGGCGGGCGATGGCAAGGCGGCGTATCAAGTGGGCGTGATTACCCTGGCCGGGACGGCGAGCAAGGCACCGGATCCGGTCGAAGCGGCACGGTTCTGGGAGATCGCGGCGAAGGCCGGCCATCCGTTGGCGCCGATCAAACTTGAAGAGCTGAAGTCTTCCTCGGCGCCTCGTTGATTGGAGTGAAGTCGGAAAGCTCCCTTATCGTTGCCCGGAAACGAGCACCTCATCAACAGTCGAAACCACCAGGCTATCAATCACATGCACGCTATAGCCTTGCACATTCTTCGCATGGTGCTTGGCCTGTGATGCCATCTCGGCCAACTGGCTCGCATCGAGTTGCTCACAGGCCTGTGGGTGCAGATGCACCACGCCGATCGACAACGACAACAACGCAAACTCCTGGCGCTGACCCTGGCGATTGGGTGCGATGAAGCAGCCGGCTTCCAGGTGTTCGCTGCGGTAGAAACGCCGGCACTGGCTCTGGAAGTCGTCGAGCAACTGGTTCAACCGTTTGCGCCAGTCTTCCGGGCCAAGCACCAGCAGGAAATCATCGCCGCCGATGTGGCCGACGAAGTCTCGGGACGGGTCGACACGGTCGTTCAGGCATTGCGCCAGGCACAGCAGGACTTCGTCGCCGCGACCATAGCCGTAGATGTCGTTGAAGGGTTTGAAGCTATCAATGTCCACGTAACAGATCACCGATTCTCGTCGCTGTTGCAGCAGCCGCGTCAGGCATTGCTGGATCGGCACGTTGCCCGGAAGCAAGGTCAGTGGGTTGGCGTAGCGGGCCTGCTGGATCTTCAGCTCAGTGATCAGCTTGAGCACGTCGATCACCCGGCCCAATCCCAGATAACCGCCGTTGAGGGTGATGATGAAGTCTTCTTCGATGCGCTGGCGGGCACGGCTGGTGATCAGGCGGCTGACCTGTTGCAGCGACTGGCTCAGCTCGACGGCGAGGAAGTCATCGTTCATCAGGCGGCTGATGGGCTTGCGGGCGAACAGGTCGGTGGCAAAAGGCTTGAGCAGGGCGTCGGAGAGCGAATGACGATGGACGATGCCGCAGGGCTGACCCTGTTCATCCAGGACTGCCAGCGAGTTCAGGTTGGCCTGGCGGCGAAAGGCTTCGAGCACCGTGGCGGTCGGGGTGTCCCGGTTCACCGCGGGTAGTTCGTTGAGCAGGGCGCTGAGGTCGCTGCCGTCTTCGCTCAGTACAACGGCGGTGCTGTTCTGTCGGGGCATCAAAGCCCGGGCATCCCGTGGCGGGTGTTCCTGGGGGCGGCAAAGCAGATAGCCCTGCACCAGGTCCACGCCCATTTCGGTCAGCACCGTGAGTTCTTCGGCCAGCTCGATACCTTCGGCGATGACTTGCGCCCGCGAGGCCTTGGCGATTTGCAGGATCGAGCCGACGAACTCGCGCTTGAGCGCATCCTGATGAATGCCATCAATGAAATGCCGGTCGATTTTCACGTAATCGGGCCGCAACTCGGACCACAAGCGCAAACTCGAATATCCCGCTCCCAGATCATCCAGCGCAATCGAAAACCCCATCGCCCGATAGTGATGCAGGGCGGTTTGCAGCAGCTGGAAATCGTCTGTTGGCGTCTGTTCCGTGAGCTCGATGACCACCTGGCTCGGCGGGATGCCGAAGTCCTGCAGCAATTGCAGGGTGCGCCCCGGTTGATGGGCCGCTTCGAGCAGGGACTCCGGGGACACGTTAAGGAACAACATGCCAGGCAGTTGTTGCTCATTGAAGCGTCGGCAAGCGCTTTCGCGGCAGGCAATTTCCAGCTCGCTCAGGCGACCGGCCTGGCGGGCGACGGCGAACAGGGCGACAGGGGAGTGCAGAGGGCTGTTGGAGGGGCCGCGACTGAGGGCTTCGTAACCGAGGATGCGTCGTTCAGAGAGGCTGATGATCGGTTGGAACAGACTGTGTAAACCGCTTTGACTCAGGATCGAGCTCAAGGCACTCAGCTGTTCGGTTGTGGTCATGGCGATCTCTGGCAATAAAAAAAGGACCGGGCGTGCCCTTGGTAAAAAGAGCACGCCCGGTCCTTTATTTCACGACAGAATGATGACTGTTTGATGACGCTACAGGGGCGTCAGCATTAAATTGCCATCAGTTGTTTGCACAAACTCAGTGCTTGGCCACTGCCGTGTTGAGTTTCAGGTAGTCCAGCAGAATCCGCCCTGTTTCGCTGAGGTAGGCGTCGTCTTCCGGTTTGGTCTTGTCTTCCTCGGCCGCAATGGCGTCCTCGTCTTCTTTCTTCAGCTCTTTGAGCGGTTCTTCGCCCTTGGCCTTGCGACGGATGTTTTCCATGGCCAGCTGTTTGGCTTCGATGTCAGCGTGCTGGGCACGACGGTCGAATTCATTGAGGCTGACGGTTTTCTCGGCCATCAGTTTCTGCGCCAGGGCCAGTTTGTCGCGGATGAACACGAACTCCGCGTCTTTGGCCGTACGCACGTCATGCTCGGACTGGAGCTGCGAAATGTACGGCTTGAACGGGTCGACCGAAGGCTTGATTGCCGCCTTGATGGTGTCCCACGGCATGGCTTCCGGCAGGGCGCTTTCACCGATTTCCTTGGTGTCGATGATCGACGGGTAATCGATGTCCGGCAAGACGCCCTGATGCTGGGTGCTCTGCCCGGAAACCCGGTAGAACTTGGCCAGGGTCAGTTTCAGTTCGCCATGGTTGAGCGGCTGAATGGTCTGCACGGTGCCTTTGCCGAAGGTCTGGCCGCCGATGATCAGTGCGCGATGGTAGTCCTGCATGGCGCCGGCAAAAATCTCCGAAGCCGAGGCGGACAGGCGGTTGACCAGCAACGCCATCGGGCCCTTGTAGAACGCGCCCGGGTTTTCATCTTCCAGGACATCGACCCGGCCATCGGCGTTACGCACGAGCACGGTCGGACCTTTGTCGATGAACAGGCTTGTCAGTTCGGTAGCCTCTTGCAAGGAGCCGCCGCCGTTGTTGCGCAAGTCGATGACCACGCCGTCGACTTTATCTTTCTGCAACTCGGTCAGCAGCTTCTTGACGTCGCGGGTGGTGCTCTTGTAATCCGGGTCGCCGGCACGGAAGGCCTTGAAGTCCAGATAGAACGCCGGGATCTCGATGACGCCGAGCTTGTAGTCCTTGCCGTCCTGCTTGAGGTTCAAGACCGATTTCTTCACGGCCTGATCTTCGAGCTTCACCGCTTCACGGGTGATCGGCACGATCTTGGTGGTCTGGTCGTTCGGGGCATTGCTGGCCGGGATGACTTCCAGGCGCACCACGGTGCCCTTCGGACCACGGATCAGCTTGACCACTTCGTCCAGGCGCCAGCCCACGACGTCGACCATTTCCTTGTTGCCCTGGGCAACACCGATGATCTTGTCGGCCGGTGCGACCTGCTTGGTCTTGTCCGCCGGCCCCGCCGGCACCAGGCGCACGACTTTCACCTGGTCGTTATCGCTCTGCAACACGGCACCGATGCCCTCGAGGGACAGGCTCATGTTGATGTCGAAGTTCTCCGCGTTATCCGGCGACAGATAGTTGGTGTGCGGGTCGTAGGACATGGCGAAGGTGTTGATGTACGCCTGGAAGATGTCTTCCGAGCGGGTCTGGTCCAGGCGCGCCAACTGATTCTTGTAGCGCTTGGTCAGGGTTTCCTGGATCTGCTTGGAATCCTTGCCGGCGATCTTCTGACGCAGGACTTCGTCCTTGACGCGTTTGCGCCACAGGTCGTCGAGTTCTGCGGTGGATTTGAGCCAAGGGGCGTCCTTGCGATCGATCAGCAAGGTTTCCTTGGTGGTGAAGTCGATCTTGTCGACACCCTTGTTCAACTCGGCAAGGGCGAAGTCCAGACGCGCCTTGACGCGGTCCAGGTAGCGCTTGTAGATGGTGAACCCGGCGTTCAGGTCGCCGCTCTTGAGGAAATCGTCGAACTGCGTCTTCCACTTGTCGAATTCGGCAATGTCGCTGGCCATGAAGTAGCTGCGCGACGGATCCAGCAGCTTGAGGTAGCTGTCGTAGATGATTACCGAGCGTGCGTCATCGAGTGGCGGCTTGCTGTAGTGGTGGCGCTTGAGCAACTCCACGACGTTCAGGCTGGCGATCACTTCGTCACGATCGGGTTGAAGCTTGTCCCAGCTATTGGCTGCGAATGTATTGCCCGACATCGGCAGCAAGCCGATACCGATGAACAAGGCGAGGGCAGTGCTGGGGAACAGATGCTTCATGCTGATTCGACGCGGGGACAATTGATAACGCATATTAGGCCGTCTTTGAAGTCGCCGGCTCTTTGGGAGCCGGTCGCATAATGCAAAAAGCCCGGCGCTATAGCTTCGGGCTCAGTCCAGACTCACTATGGAGGCACTGTGAAAGCATTGCAAGGCGTTGACGGTCAAGTGGTGTGGGTTGATGAGCCGAGTCCTACATGCGATGTAGGGCAAGTTCGCATCCGAGTGTCGGCAGCGGGTCTCAATCGCGCCGATTTATTGCAGAAAGCCGGTCTTTACCCGCCACCACCGGGGGCCAGTCAAGTGCTTGGTCTAGAGTGCTCGGGGGTCATCAGCGAGGTTGGCGCCGGGTCCTCCTGGCAGGTTGGCGATCGGGTGTGCGCCTTGCTGGCCGGGGGCGGGATGGCCGAAGAGGTGGTAGTCGACGGGCGGCATGTGCTGGCGGTTCCCGACGGAGTGTCACTGGTCGAGGCGGCGGCATTGCCTGAAGTTTATGCAACAGTCTGGTTGAATTTGTTTCAACTGGCTGCGCTCAAACCGGGTCAGAAAGTGCTTCTGCATGCCGGGGCAAGTGGAATTGGTTCAGCGGCCATTCAGCTGTGCAAGGCCTTTGGTAACCCCTGTTGGGTCAGCGTCGGCTCCGCCGGCCGGTTGGCGTACTGCGAAGCGCTGGGCGCCCAAGGCGGGGTGGTGCGTAACGGTGACCTGGAGAGCCTGCAGGATCTGGGGCCGTTCGACGTGATTCTCGACCCGGTGGGCGGCAATTACGCGGCGTTGAACCTCAAGTTGCTGGCGCAGGACGGCCGTTGGGTGTTGATCGGTCTGATGGGCGGCCGTGAGGCCAAACTCGACCTGGCCCAGGTGCTGGCCAAGCGCGTGCAGTTGCTGGGCTCGACCCTACGCAGCCGGGATGATCAGTTCAAGGCGGATCTGTTCAGTGATTTGAGCCAGCACGTGTGGCCGTTGTTCGCCGAGGGGCGATTGAGCCCGCAACTGGCCAGGACATTCCCGATCAAGGATGCCGAGGCGGCGTTTGCCGAGCTGGCGAGTAATACCGTGGCGGGGAAGGTGGTGTTGGTGATTGATGAAAGCCTGAGCTGACAACACTGAACCTGTGGGAGCCATTGTGGCGAGGGAGCTTGCTCCCGCTCGGTTGCGAAGCAGCCGCAAAACCTGAAAACCGGTTTTGCCTGACTAGCCACAGTGACTGATTTTAGGGCCGCTTCGCGGCCCAGCGGGAGCAAGCTCCCTCGCCACAGGGGAGATCCGCACTATTTCCAGTCGTGGATCAGCCAGCCCGCCTTTTCAGCCTGCTCGCGCAACACCGGATCCGGGTTGACCACATGTGGAAAATCCACCTTCAGCAACAGCGGCAGGTCATTGCGTGAGTCGGAATAGAAGCTCGCGCCTTCGAGGTTTTCCTCCTCTGCATCCAGCCACTCCAGCAAGCGGGTGATCTTGCCTTCGCGGTAGGTCAGGGTGCCAACGGTATGGCCGGTGTAAGCGCCATGGGCCACTTCCAGTTCGATGCCGAGAATCTCGTCGATGCCCAGGCGCTCGGCGATGGGGGCGACCAGATGGGTGCCCGAGGCCGAGATCACCAGTATCCGGTCGCCGGCCTTGCGGTGCGCCGCGATGGCTTTGGTGGCGTCACTGAAAATGATCGGCTCGATGTAGTCCTCCACCCACGGACCAACCAGGTGCGCGACTTCTTCAGGCGTACGACCAATCAACGGTTCCAGGCTGAAGGCCATGTAGTCCTCCATGGCCAGATGGCCCCTGCCGTAGGCATCCATCAACTCCTTGTCGCGACGCAGGAACGATTCGCCATCGACCCAGCCGAGGCGGACCATTTGCTCGCTCCACAGTGAGGCGCAGTCGCCGTGGATCAGGGTTTCGTCCAGATCAAAAATTGCCAGGGCCATCGGGTTCTCTCTGAGAACAGCTGCAAGCTTCAAGCTGCAAGCTGCAAGAATTGGATTTAGGTGGTCAGCAGTCTACAACTTGAAGCTTGCAGCTTGAAACTTGCAGCTGCCTTCAAGCTACCTCACACAGGGCCGTCGGATCGATGGAAAGCGCCAGGCGCTGACCATCGGGATGCAGGTCGGCCGCCGAGCGGTTCAGCACATCCACCACCAATTCCACGCCCCGGGCTTCGACCCGGTAGCGAATCACGTTGCCCAGCAGGCTGTGGCTGCGTATCTGTGCGTCCAGTTCGCCGTTAAGGCTCAGTTCGATGGCTTCCGGGCGAATGGCGATGCGCTTGCTGATCGGACGCTGCAACAGCTTCGAAGCGCTGTCGGCATCCAGCAGGTTGTAGTTGCCGATGAAACCGGCGGCGAACACATCCACCGGTGCGGTGTAGAGGGTTTCGGCGTCGCCGCTTTGTACGATTTTTCCCTGATTCATCAGGAAAATCCGGTCAGACATGGTCAGGGCTTCTTCCTGATCGTGTGTGACGAAAATCGTGGTCAGGCCCAGTTCGCGCTGGATCTGACGAATCTGTTCACGCAGATGCTTGCGAATCCGCGCGTCGAGGGCCGACAACGGCTCATCCAGCAACAACAGGCGTGGCCGGGTCACCAGGGAGCGGGCGAGGGCGACGCGCTGGCACTGGCCTCCCGAAAGCTGATGCGGGTAGCGCGCGGCAAAATCATTGAGTTCCACCAGTTTCAGCACTTCGGCGACGCGTTTGCGGCTGTCGTCGGCATTGACCTTTTGCATGCGCAGGCCGAAGGCGACGTTTTGCTCTACGGTCATGTTGGGGAACAGCGCATAGCTCTGGAACACCATGCCGATCCCGCGTTTCTGCGGGCTCACCGGCACGATGTCCTGGCCGTCGAGCAGGATCTTGCCGCCATCCACCGAGGTCAGGCCGGCGATGCAGCGCAGCAGGGTGGATTTGCCGCAACCGGACGGGCCGAGCAGGGTGACGAATTCACCTTTCTGGATTTCGCAATTGATGTCGCTGAATACCGTGGTGCCCGCGAAGCTTTTCTGAAGATGTTGGACGCTGACATAGCTCATTCGCTTTTGTCCCTGTTCAAGATATTGGCAATCCAGGTCAGAACCAGCACAAAGAAGAAGTAGGAAATCACCAACGCACTGGTGAAATGGCCGCTGCTGTTGCGCATGTTGTTGAGATAGACCTGCAGGGTTTCGTAGCGGGTACCGACCAGAATGTTGGCGAACACGAACTCACCGAACAGGAACGAGAACGACAGCAGCAACGCCACCATCAGTCCTTTGCGCAGGTTCGGCAGTACCACCAGGAAGGCGGCTTGCCAGGTGCTGGCGCCGAGCAACTGGGCGGCGTCCATCAGGTCGCGCAGGTTGATCGCCTGCAGGTTGTTGGTGATCGCCCGGTACATGAACGGCAGCGCCACGGTGAAGTAGCAACCGATCAGGATCCACGGCGTCCCGACCATGGCGAACGGTCCGGAACCGTAGAGCTGCAACAGCCCCACCGACGACACCACCGGCGGCACGGCGAAGGGCAGCAGGATCAGGATGTTCATCAGCGCGTCGAGTTTCGGGAAGTGGTAATGCACCACGAACAGCAGCGGCAGAATCAGCACCACCGAAAGAATCAGCGAGCCAACGCAGACCAGCAGCGATTGCCCGAACGCATTCAGGAAGCGCGGATCGCTCCACAGCTGGATGTACCACTTGAGGGTGAAACCGCTGGGCAGGACGGTCGCCGACCAACTGCTGGCGATCGAGTAGATCAGCGTGCCGGCCAGCGGCAACAGCAGGATGGCAAACAGCAGGTACACCACGACGCGGTGATAGACACCGGTGGGCCCCAGTTCAGCGCGAGACATGGTAGCTCCTCTTCAACAGCAACTGATGCACGATGGTCACCAGGGTCATCAAGGCCACCAGCACCACGGCCAGGGCGCTGGCCAGGTTCGGGTCCAGGGAAATGTCACCGGACACCATCGCCGCGATGCGGATCGTCAGCACGTTGAAGTTGCCGGTGGTCAAGGCGTACACCGTGGCGTAGGCACCGAGGGCGTTGGCCAGCAGGATCACAAAGGTGCCCAACAGTGCCGGCGTCAACACCGGCAAGCCGATGTGTCGCCAGTACTGCCAGCCGTCGGCGCCGAGTAGCGCAGCGGACTCGCGCCAGTCTTCGCGCAGCGCATCGAACGCTGGGTACAGCAGCAGCACGCCGAGGGGAATCTGGAAGTAGGTGTAGAGAATGATCAGCCCGGTTTTCGAGTACAGGTTGAAGTCCTGAATGATTCCGGCCTGCTTGAGCATGATGGTGAAGCTGCCGTTGAAGCCGAGCAATATGATGAACGCGAAGGCCAGGGGCACACCGGCGAAGTTGCTGGTCATGTTGGCGAAGGCGTTGACGAAGTTGCGCAGTTTCGAATCGACCCGACGCAGGGAGTAGGCGCCCAGTATCGCGATGACGATCCCGAACACGCTGGACCAGAAGCTGATCTCAAGGCTGTACTGGATGGCCTGCAGGTAAAACTTCGAGCTGAAGATTTTGCTGAAATTGGCGAGGCCCCAGCCGAACTCTTCCGACTGCAGGCTGTTGATCATCACCCAGGTCAGCGGTGCGATCTCGAACACGATGAAGAACAGCGCGAACGGGACCAGGCATAAGACTGCCAGCCATTTGCTGCGGGTCATGGAACTCATTTCAACAGCTCCCGGCAGACCGGTTTGTCGTGGGGCACGCCGAGCAGCTGGCAGACGGTGCCGCAGATCTCGGTCTGTTTCGGGGCGGCACTGGCGTCGAGGCTGAACGCGTCACCGAGAACGAACAGCGGCACTTCACGTTCTTCCGGCAGCAGGCCGTTGTGGGAGCGGTCGTTGTTCATGCCGTGGTCGGCGGTGACCAGCACCTGATAGCCGGCATCGAGCCAGCCTTGCAGGTAGTCGGCCAGGATGATGTCGGCCGAGCGGGCGCTGTTGCGGTACTGCGGGGTGTCGAGGCCGTGCTTGTGCCCAGCGTCGTCGATGTTCATCGGGTGGATCAGCAAAAAGTTCGGCGTGTGGCGCAGGCGCAGGTTTTCGGCGTCGGCGAACAGGTGCGAATCCGGGTAGTGATCGCTCCAGTAGAAATGCCCGTGCTGGATCGGCAGTTGCGGGTCATTGGTGTGACGATCCCGGGCCGCCACGAAGGGCGAACGGTTGTACAGTTCGCTGACCCAGTGATAAGCCGCCGCCGCAGTCACGAGACCGGCGTCGGTGGCGTAGTGATAGATGCTGCGCTGGTTGGACAGGCGCGAAACGTTGTTGTGGACAATACCGCTGTCGATGGGCGGAACGCCGGTCAGGATACATTCGTACAGCGGGCGGGACAGGGCTGGCAACTCGCACTCCAGTTTGTAGAGTGCGGCACGTCCTGCACCGGCATAAGCCTGCAGATGCCCCATAGCGTGGCGGGCGACCTCGTAGTTGAGGCCGTCGAGCACGACAAGGATGACGTTGTGCTTCATAGGGGCGATGACTCCGTGAAACAGATGATTCAAGTACGCAATCAATCCCTTGTGGGAGCGAGCCTGCTCGCGAAGGCTGAGGAACAGTCACATCGTTGTCGACTGTCAGTCCGCCATCGCGAGCAGGCTCGCTCCCACATTTGGATCTCCATCAGATCCCGAAATGGGGATCTAGCCGGTTACTGCATATTGATGATGACTTCTTCCTGCCACTTCTGAGGAAGGGCCTTGGAGGTCTTTTCCCAGGCATCCGCGTCCTTGATCGGCGTGACCTTCTTGTACTGCTCGTTAGGCAGCAGCTTGGCCTGCACCTCGGCTGGCAGGGTCAGGTGTTCGGCACGGATCGGACGGGCATTGCCCTTGGCCAGGTTGATCTGGCCGGCGTCGCTGAAGATGTATTCCCGGGCCAGCTTGGCGGCGTTCGGGTTTTTCGCATACTTGTTGATGATGGTGGTGTAGCCGGAGATCACCGAGCCATCGGACGGGATCAGCACCACGTAGTCATCCGGGTTGGCCATCTTGGCCTTGTAGCTCAGGCCGTTGAAGTCCCAGACCACGCCGACTTCGATTTCGCCTTTTTCCATGGTGGCGATCGTCGGGTTGGACATCGACAGGCGACCTTGCTTGGCGATGTCGGCGAACAGATCCAGGGCAGGCTTGAGGTTTTTCTCGTCGCCACCGTTGGCCAGTGCCGCAGCCAGCACGCCGTTGGCGGCCTGGGCCGCGGTGCTCACGTCACCGATGGAAACCTTGTATTTACCGCCCTTGAGGTCAGCCCACTTGGTTGGGGCGTCGGAACCGTGCAGCAACTTCTTGTTGACGATGAAAGCGATGGTGCCGGTGTAGGCCAGTGCCCAGTTGCCGTCCTTGTCCTTGGCCCAGGCTGGAACCTGATCCCAGGTCGAAGGCTTGTAGGGCTGGACCACGCCTTGCTTGACCGCGATCGGGCCGAACGCTGCACCCACGTCGCCGATGTCGGCGCTGGCGTTGTCTTTTTCCGCGGCGAACTTGGCGATCTCCTGGGCGGAGCTCATGTCGGTGTCGATGTGCTTGAGGCCGTACTTGTCGCTCAGGTCTTTCCAGGTGCCGGCCCAGTTGGCCCAGTCATTGGGCATACCGACGCTGTTGACGGCGCCTTCCGCTTTTGCAGCGGCTTCCAGGGTTTTCAGATCATCGGCCGCCATGGCGGCGGTACACATTGCGATGGTCGAGCCTAACAGTGATGCCAGGAAAAGCTTTTTCATTCCGAAGCTCCTTGGGTCGTGTTCAACGCTACGATTGCGGTTCGTGTTGGTCTAGGTCAGCAATACCTGAGCCAATTTAAGGGGGCTGGATGACACTTTGATGTCGTTCGTCGCCCGGAATGACTTTTTGTTCAGCGGTATCGCGACTGGCCTGCTAAGCGTAGACCATGGTCAAGGCCCCGGAGGGCAGGGACTTGGCCGATGAATTGCAGGTTGTTGAGGCCAGAGAATGGCGACCGTTGGGCGGCTTTGTCACATCTCGGTCATCTGCGCTGCCTACGCTTGCAGACTATTGAATGAGCCGGTTTACGCTGTGGTTCTGCCCTGAAATGGTGCTGGTCTAGTCCAGAAAGGAAACGTTGATGCGTGAAGAGGCAACAAAAGCGGTAACAGCCATCGGCCAGGTGCTTCAGGAGCAGATCGACCACGGACTGTTGACCCCCGGCAGCAAATTGCCGGCCGAGCGCAAGCTCAGTGAATTGTTCGGCACCACGCGGATCACTTTGCGTGAGGCGCTGTTGCAGTTGGAATCACACGGGCAGATTTATCGTGAGGAGCGTCGTGGCTGGTTCGTCTCGCCGCCACGCCTGGCCTACAACCTCATGCAACGCAGCCACTTTCACGCGATGGTCAGCGCCCAGGGGCGGGTGCCGTCCACCGAGGTGATTTCGGCGCGATTGCAACCGGCATCGGCGGCGGTGTGTGCCTGGTTGCAATTGCCGGCGCTGTCGAGCGTGATCCAGATCTGCCGCTCACGGCGAATTGATGGGCGGCTGGTGCTGTATGTAGAGCACTATCTCAACCCGCAGTACTTTCCGGGGATTCTCGATTTCGATTTGAATCAGTCGATCACCGAGTTGTATGCGCGGCATTACGACCTGCACTACGGGCGGGTGCGCTTCGAGATTGTGCCCACGGCGTTGTCGGTGGAAGCGGCGGCGGCGTTGAAAGTTTCGGTGGGCAGCCCGGGCCTGCAGATTGCCCGGGTCAACTATGACCAGCATGAACGCTTGATCGACTGTGATCTGGAGTTCTGGCGGCATGATGCGATTCATGTGGGGGTTGATGTAAGTTGATTTTAGTTTAAGTAATAAATGGTTTTTCTTGGTGGTAAGTCGTTGGTTGTTATGTTTGTGCTTAGAGATTTTTCCTGTGTGATATACATATAGTGATAATTATTGGTTTTATATTGGCTGGCGTCTTTTTAGGGTCGCTGTATATTTGCTGTGGGTGTGCCGGTCGGCGCACTAATGGAGTTGTTAGAGAATAAGGATATAGTATGTATAACAGTACAGGGTTGTCGTTTATCGCGACTATGAAAATCCACGGGCGATCGGTGATTGTAGAGTCTGAACGTCTTCTGACACGTTCCTTGCCATCGGTTCCAACCAAGTTGCATTTTCAGTTTTTTTCCGGTCACTACATGATTTCGGTGGTGGATGGGGAATATGCCGGAAAAGATATTGATTCGCCGGACTCGGGATATCTTCAGGTGTCGGACAGTTCAAATGTTTTTGATTTGATGAGTGCCGAAAGTCGTGTCGTGACGTTGAATGATTTTTCTGAAGATGTACAATATATATACCTGCGCACTATTGATTGGTATCGGGTGCAGCAGGAATTCGCCGGTGAAGATGCATTTGATGATCAAGATGTGGAATATAATTTTATTCTAGCGGTGCCGAGGTTAGACAAGAAAGGCAACGGCACCTATTTGGCGATGGAGGAAGGGGCTTGGAGATACCGCCGCCTCGATGCTCCTGATACAACCATCTATGCGCCAATTGAGTTAACGATTGAAAAACGAGGTGTTGCACGATAATTATCGCAGCAACAGCAGCCCTGGTTTCAGGGCTGCTACTCACTGTTATTGCTGTTGTTCGCCCGTGTTTATGCCTGGGGTAACCACCTGCACACTCATCCGCGGCATAGCCAGATCCATCCCGGCTTCATCCATGTGCCGTTTGAGTGACAGGTTGAACGCTCGCGACACTTCCCACTGCTTGATCGGCGCGGTCTTGAAACGGGCGCGAAGGATGGCGTTGCCCGACTCGAAACTTTCCACCCCCTGGAACTCCAGCGGCGACCAGATATTGCGTCGCTGCAGCGGATCGGTGCGCATTTTCTGGCCGACTTCGCGCATCAGTTTGATGGCGTTGTCGATGTCCATGTTGGCCGGCACCGCTACCCGGAAGATCGCGTAGCCGAATTCCCGGGAGTAGTTCTTGATGCTTTTGATTTCACTGAACGGAATGGTGTGGACGATGCCGTCGATGTCCCGCAGGCGCACGGTGCGGATGGTCAGGCCTTCGACTGTGCCGAGGTGGCCGCCGACATCCACGTAGTCGTCGATGGCCAGGGAGTCTTCGATGATGATGAACAACCCGGTAATCAGGTCGGCTACCAGCGATTGTGCACCAAAACCGATGGCCAGACCGATCACACCGGCACCGGCCAGCAAGGGCGTGACGTTCATGCCCATGTTCGCCAGGGCGACAATCAGCGCGACGATAAAAATCGCTATGAACAGCACATTGCGGATCAGCGGCATCATCGTCTGCGCGCGGGCGTTGGCCAGGCCTTTGCGCGAGCGGGTCAGAGCATGATGCACGGCCGTGTCGCTGAGAATCCAGATCAGCCAGGCGAACAGCAGCGTGCCGGCGAGGCTGAACAGTTTGACGCTGACTTCGTGGCCATCACCTTCGGTAAAGCGGATCAACGACATGCCCCAGACTCGCAGACCGAGTTCGATGAAAGCCAGCCACACCAACAGATGGACGATGGTGTAGAAGAAGTTTTTCAGCCGTTCCGAATACACGGCGTAACGCCGTATGCCTTGCTGGGGTTTGAGGGCGTGGCGGCGTACCAGGCCGTTGATGACCATGCACAGCACCAGCAAGACGGTACAGATCAGCGACTGGCGCAGGGCGGTGCTGGTGTCGCCAGCAGAAATGAACGTTGCGAAGAGCGAGATGGCCACCAGCACCAGCGCCGGCACGTACCAGAAGGTGCCGAGAATCGACAGGGTGTCGTTGAGGGCGCGGCGGGTCAGGCGACGGGACAGCGGCTGATTGCGGATCAGGTGGGCGATCGGCCGGCGGAAGCGCAGGATGAAGCGCCCCGTGGAGAGCGCGGCCAGGACATTGGCAACGGTCGCGGCGGTGTGGGCCAGATGGCTGCCGAGGCTGTTGACCAGTTGCGGATCGCTCAGGGCTTCGCCAAACGCGGCGAAGCTGCCGATCAGCCACAGCGGCCGAAACGCCTGGTGCCGCAGGATGTACAAGGCGCGGTGACGGTGTGGGCCGTCGAGCAGGGAAAAGGCAATCACGCAGATGGCCGAGAAGCAGGTGCCGACCACCAGTGCATAGGCCAGCACCATCGCCAGGCTCTTGCCCAGGGACGAGGGCAGGGCGTAGCTCATGTAGACCGTGATCACCAGGGCGATCAGCCATGGTCCGAGTTTGCGCAGCGCAAAACGCAACATGTCCAGGGCCCGGGGATGCTGCGGTAGTTCTTCGGTCAGGCCGAAACGCATCCGCACGCGGTGGCTGATCCAGATCAGGGTGGCGGCCAGCAGGCTCCAGACCATCAGGATCATGGCGAAGGCGAACAGCATGGGCAGCCATTCATTGGCCGGCAGCGCCAGCGCCACCAGTTCTTCCCTGGCCTGATCGAACTCACTGGACCAGCGTGTGAGGGGACTGTCGTCGCCGGAAAACTTCTTCTCGAAATTGGCCAGGGTTCCGCCAATCAGGCCCAGCACACCTTCTTCGGTAATCGGCTGGGCCTGTTTGGTGGTGTCACGGAGTTTTTTCAGGTCGGCCAGCAGCTTGCTGCGTTGCTGGTCGTTTTCCAGTGACTTGATCACTTCGTCCAGGGATTGCCCCAGCGGTACCTGTGCTTCGGGCTGCGCCTTGGCCTGGTTGTTGAGCAGGCCTGGCAGGCCGGCCGCCTGGGCAGGCGCTACTGATAGCAGCGTCATCAGGCAGACAAGGACAATACACGGGAGGGCAAAAAGACGAGCGAACACTAGGCGGTCAACCTCGCAGGGAGCGGATCGACCGAGTGTACGAGCCCATCAAAATCAATGCGAGCCAAGGGCGATGAATTATTCGTTGAGTTTGGCGAGGATCTTGATCACCACGGTCGCGAGAATGGTCAGCATGCCGATCCACATGGCAAACACGCCGGCATTTTTATCGCGAAAGTTGAAGCCGACGGCCAGCAGGAGCATCCCGGCAAGAATCGGAATCAGCATGGCGTGGAAGGTAGACATCGAAATCATGGAGACAGCCTTGTCGAAGGGATACTTGAAGTCTAGGCCGCTTTTGATGCGGCCGGTGTGATATGTATCAGAAGTGAGTCATGGATGCTGCATGGTCAGCGAGCTTTTGTGGCGAGGGGGCTTGTCGGAGCGCCGCACCGCCCCGTTCGACCGCGAAGCGGTCGCAAATCCTGCCAATGTAGTCTGTCTGACAGAAATGCTTGGGGCTGCTGCGCAGCCCAACGGGGGCAAGCCCCCTCGCCACATGAGTCCCTCATTGCATCAGATTTACGGCAACTCGCGGCACGTGTAGAACGCGCTCAATACCTTGACCAGATGCGCCAGGTCATGGCTGCCGCACAGTTCGCGGATCGAGTGCATGGCGAACGTCGGCAGGCCGATGTCCACGGTGCGCACGCCCAGGTGGCTGGCGGTGATCGGGCCGATGGTCGAACCACAGCCCATGTCGCTGCGCACCACGAAGCTTTGCACCGGCACTTCTTCAGCCATGCACAGGTGACGGAAGAACCCGGCGGTTTCGCTGTTGGTGGCGTAGCGCTGGTTGCTGTTGACCTTGATCACCGGGCCGGCGTTGAGTTTCGGACCGTGGTTGGCGTCGTGTTTGTCGGCGTAGTTCGGATGCACGCCGTGGGCGTTGTCAGCCGAAACCAGCAGGGATTTCTGAATGGTGCGTACGAATTCATCACCTTCAGGCAGCAGGCGACGCAAGGTTTGCTCAAGCATCGGGCCGTCGGCACCGCAGGCCGAGCAGGAACCGACTTCTTCGTGGTCGTTGCAGACCAGCACGCAGGTTTCGTCGGTGTCGGCGGTTAGCAGCGCTTGCAGGCCGGCGTAGCACGACAGCAGGTTGTCCAGACGCGCACCGGCGATGAAGTCGCCATGCAGGCCAATGACCGCAGCGCTTTGGGTGTCGTAGAAGCTCAACTCGTAATCGAGCACCACGTCAGCGTTCAGGCCGTGTTCGCGGGCCAGTTGATCGGTGAGCACCGCGCGGAAGTCCACGCGCTCGTCACCGGCAAACTGCGCGAGGATCGGCGGCAGTTCGGTCTGGGCGTTGATGGCCCAGCCCATGTTGGCTTCACGGTTGAGGTGAATCGCCAGGTTCGGAATGATCGCAACGGGAGCCTTGAAGTCGATCAACTGGCTTTCGACCTTGCCGTCGCGACGGAAGGTTACGCGGCCGGCCAGGGACAGGTCACGGTCGAACCATGGCGCCAGTAGAGCGCCGCCATAGACTTCGACACCCAGTTGCCAGAAACCCTGGCGTTGCAGCTCCGGTTGCGGCTTGACCCGCAGGCACGGGCTGTCGGTGTGGGCGCCGACCAGGCGAATGCCACCGTGCAACGGTGAATGGCGGCCCATCTTGATCGCGACAATCGAAGAGTCATTACGGGTGACGTAGTATCGACCGTTGGCTTCGGTGTTCCACGGCTCACGCTCGTCGAGACGTTGATAGCCCGCCGCTTCCAGGCGCTGAACAAGGCTGGCGGTGGCATGGAACGGGGTAGGGGAGGCCTTGAGGAAATCGATCAGGCCTTGGTTCAACTCTTCGCGCATAAAGTAGCTCCAGACAGCAGTGGCGCCAGTTTAACGTATTGGCTTGGTAAATGGCGTCGCACTGAATGGTGTACAGAGTCCCTGTGGGAGCGAGCTTGCTCGCGATAGCGGAGTATCAGCCAGCACTAATGCTGGATGTGCCGGCCAGATCGCGAGCAAGCTCGCTCCCACAGGATTGAAGTACGTCTAAAACGGTGCCGGGCACTCGAAGCGCAGGCGCTCGCCACTTTGCGGGTGGGTGAAGCTGAGCATGCTCGCGTGCAGGCACAGGCGCGGCCAGGCCGCCAAAGCCTGTTCATGGGCATAAAGCCCGTCACCCAGCAGCGGATGGCCAATCGAGAGCATGTGCACGCGCAACTGGTGGGAGCGGCCGGTGATCGGTGTCAGTTCGACGCGGCACCAGTCGCCACAACGTTCGAGCACTCGCCAGAAGGTCAGCGCATGTTTGCCGAATTCATGGTCGACCACGTGGCGCGGCTTGGTCGGCGGGTCGTAGCGCAAGGGCAGGTCGATGCTGCCGCTGTCCAGTTCCGGCTGACCCCAGCACAGGGCTGTGTAGGCCTTTTCGGTTTCGCGGTCGTGAAATTGCCTAGACAGCTCGCGATGGGTGTCCGGGTCGCGGGCTAGCAGGATGATGCCGGAAGTCTCCCAGTCCAGCCGGTGGACAATTCGCGCTTCCGGGTAGCCGTTTTCCTGCAGGCGGGTAATCAGGCAGTCCTTGTTGTCATCGGCCCGGCCAGGGACAGAGAGCAACAGGGTCGGTTTGTTCACCACCAGTACGGCGGCATCCTGATGGATGATGTGGATGTTGGACAACGGCATTAAAACAGCCTCGTAACAAACGCCAACGGCGGCTCAGGTCCCTTCCGGTTGCAGAAGGGACCTGAGCCGCCGTGGCTCCTGGCGGATCGACTCAGC
Organism: Pseudomonas fluorescens; assembly: GCF_000967965.1. Classification (GTDB taxonomy): domain Bacteria; phylum Pseudomonadota; class Gammaproteobacteria; order Pseudomonadales; family Pseudomonadaceae; genus Aquipseudomonas; species Aquipseudomonas grandcourensis. The sequence continues at coordinate 17,575 of NZ_LACC01000004.1, read as the reverse complement.
GATCTGGCAGGGTGATATTGAGTTCCAGAATCGAGCAACTGCCCTGGCTTTCCAGTGCGACATGCACGTCATCGGACCCGATATTGACGTACTTGCGGATCACCTCGACCAGTTCCTTCTGCAAGGCCGGCAGGTAGTCCGGGGTACTGCGTTGGCCGCGTTCGTGCGCCACGATGATCTGTAGACGCTCTTTCGCTACCGACGCGGTGCTTTGCTTTTTGTTGGCACGAAAGAAGTCAAAAAGGTTCATTGCTTAGTTGCCTCCAAACAGGCGCTCGAAGAATCCCTTCTTCTGTACATCGAGGAATCGATGATCCACGGTCTTGCCCAGCAGGCGATCTACGGTATCGCTGTAGGCCTGGCCGGCATCGCTCTGGTCGTCGAGAATCACCGGAACACCCTGGTTGGATGCCTTGAGCACCGCCTGGGATTCAGGGATCACGCCGAGCAGGGTCACCGAAAGGATCTCCTTGACGTCTTCTACGCCGAGCATTTCGCCTTTGCTCACACGTTCCGGGTGATAACGGGTAATCAGCAGGTGTTCCTTGATCGGGTCTTCGCCGCGTTCGGCACGACGGGACTTGCTGGCCAGCAGGCCGAGCATGCGATCGGAGTCACGTACCGAGGAGACTTCCGGGTTGGTCACGACGATCGCTTCATCGGCGAAGTACATGGCCAGGTGGGCGCCTTTCTCGATGCCTGCCGGGGAGTCGCAGACCACGAACTCAAAGTCTTCCTTGAGTTGCATCAGGACTTTTTCCACGCCTTCGACGGTCAGCGCGTCTTTATCTCGGGTCTGGCTGGCGGCCAGCACGTAGAGGTTTTCCAGGCGCTTGTCTTTGATCAGGGCCTGTTGCAGGTTGGCTTCGCCGTTCACCACGTTGACGAAGTCATACACCACGCGGCGCTCGCAACCCATGATCAGGTCGAGGTTACGCAAGCCCACGTCGAAGTCGACGATCACTGTTTTGTGGCCGCGCAGAGCGAGGCCGGTACCGATAGCGGCGCTGGTGGTGGTCTTACCCACACCACCCTTGCCGGATGTAACCACGAGAATCTTGGCCAAGGTGTTTCACCCCTAAGGAAAAAGGACTTTTCAGTCCCTGAAAAACATCTCCTGAAAAACTACTGCAGTCGGACAGCCTTGGCTGGAATCCGGTTTAGAGCGGCGCTTACCCCCGGTAAACACTGCTTTCGGCCTTTTTCCTACTTCGTTTGAGCCGTTTTCGCTACGTTTTAGAGATGCTTGGAAAATGCGGCAGTATCCGTTAAAGCCGAATGATGTTCAACACGTCGCCGGACAGGCTGACCTGCACACCCGAACCCCATAGAGGGTCGCGGCGCAGATCTTCGGAAACCTTGTAATGCCCGGCGATGGAAATCAGTTCAGCACTCATTTGCTGACAGAAAATCCGCGCCTTGGTGTCGCCCTTGACGCCGGCCAACACGCGACCACGCATCGGGCCGTATACATGGATGTTGCCATCGGCGAGAAGTTCCGCCCCCGGGCTGACCGAGGAGATCACCACCAGATCGCAGCCCTGGGCATAAATCTGCTGGCCACCGCGTACCGGCGAGGTGATGATTTTCGTCGGCTTGATGGTCGGCTCGGGTGGTTTTTCCGGTTTTTTCTTCGGTTCGCCTTCGGTCAGGTCCAGTGGACGCTCCCGGGCGCCGGACGGTGGCAGCACCGGCAGGTCGACCGCGATGGCGGCGGCAATGTCTTCGATGCGGCTGGCGCGGATCGCCAGGGTACGCAGGCCATGCTGGCGGCAGACGCGCATCAGCCCGGGCAGATCGACCGCGCCTTCATTGGCCGGGAGTTTGTCCAGGGCCAGTACCAGTGGCGCGTTGCTGAAGAAGTTTGGCGCCTGGGCGACCTTGGCGGCCAGTTGCCGATCAAGGCTTTCGAGGTCGTTACGGGCCAGTTCCAGCACCGTAATGGCCAGCATGCTGCCCTTCAACTGGAACACGGGATCTTGGTCTAGCGGTTCGGTTTGGCTCATGGTCGGCATACAACGACTTGTCACTAAAAGTGCCGAGACTTATAACGAGAACGCCCGCGGGCCGCAAGCCGGGTCGAACGATGTAGAATGCGCGGCCATTGTCATTCCGGAAGCATTAATGGACCGCCCGCGTTTTCGAAAAGCATTTCTATCTCCACGTTTCTGGCCGCTGTGGTGTGGCCTGGGGCTGTTGTGGCTGATCGTCCAGTTGCCGTATCCGGCACTGCTGTGGGTCGGTCGTGTCCTGGGTTCTTTGATGTATCGGGTCGCCGGCGACAGACGGCGCATTGCCAAGCGCAATCTGGAGCTGTGTTTTCCGGAAAAAACCGCCGCCGAACGCAAACGCCTGCTCAAGGAGAACTTCGCCTCCACCGGCATCGCTTTCTTTGAGATGGCGATGAGCTGGTGGTGGTCGCGCAAGCGCCTGGCGAGTCTCGCTCATATCGAAGGGCTGGAGCATTTGCAGCAGGCCCAGCGTGAGGGCAAGGGCGTGATCCTGATGGCCCTGCACTTCACGACGCTGGAAATCGGCGCGGCGTTGCTCGGTCAGCAGCACACCATCGACGGCATGTACCGTGAGCACAAGAATCCGCTGTTCGACTACATCCAGCGCCAGGGCCGCGAGCGGCACAACCTCGATTCGCTGGCGGTGGAACGCGAAGACGTGCGCGGCATGCTCAAACTGCTGCGTTCGGGCCGGGCGATCTGGTACGCACCGGATCAGGACTACGGCGCCAAGCAAAGCATCTTCGTGCCGCTGTTCGGCATTCAGGCCGCGACCGTCACCGCCACGAGCAAGTTTGCTCGGCTGGGCAAGGCATTGGTGGTGCCGTTCACCCAGGAGCGTTTGGCGGACGGCAGCGGCTATCGCCTGGTGATCCATGCGCCGCTCGAAGGCTTCCCCGGCGAAACCGAAGAAGAGGACTGCCTGCGCATCAACCAATGGATCGAAAGCGTTCTGCGCGAGCATCCCGAGCAATACCTGTGGGCTCACCGCCGCTTCAAGAGCCGTCCACCGGGCGAGCCCAAGCTGTACACCAAGCGCGGTTGAGTAACCGTTTTCCCAAGCACCATGGAGTGTTGCGATGAGTCCAGTTGAACCGGTAACAGGGTTGATTCTTTCCGGTGGCGGGGCTCGGGCGGCCTATCAGGTTGGGGTGCTGGCGGCGATTGCCGAATTGTTGCCGCCGGGGGCACGCAATCCGTTTCCGGTGATCGTCGGCACCTCGGCGGGCGCGATCAACGCCGTCAGCCTCGCCAGCGGTGCGATGGATTTTCGTAACGCCATCGAACGCCTGACGGCCTTCTGGCAGGGCTTTCGCAGTCATCTGGTATTGCGCAGCGACTGGCCCGGGGTGATCCGCCAGGCCAGCCGCTTCGTCAGCCACAGTTTGCTCGGCATCGGCAGGCACATGCCGGTGGCGCTGCTCAACAGTTCTCCGCTGCGGGATCTGCTCAACGACAAGCTGCATATGGGCGGCATCGCCGAAGCGATCGCACAGCAACAGTTGCATGCGGTGGCGGTCACCGCATTCGGTTATGAGTCCGGCCAGGCAGTCACCTTCTATCAGGGCGGCGGCAAGATCGATGCCTGGTTGCGCCATCGACGCATCGGCGTTCCCACCCAACTGTCGGTTGAACATCTACTCGCCAGTTCGGCGATTCCGCTGCTATTTGCCCCGGTGAAAATCGGCGAAGAGTATTTCGGTGATGGCGCGGTGCGTCAGTCGGCGCCGATCAGCCCTGCGTTGCATCTGGGCGCCAGTCGGGTGCTGGTGGTGGGCGTCAGCGGCAACCCCCGTGGAGTCGACCCGCAACAACCCTTGCCGCGCAGCTATACCGGTCAGCAGCCGACTCTGGCGCAGATCGGTGGGCACATGCTCAACAGTACGTTCATTGACAGCCTGGAAAGCGACATCGAGTTGTTGCAGCGCCTGAACCAGTTCAGTCACCTGATGCCCGACGGTACACCCATCCGTGCTTTGGGCGTGGCGCCGGTGGACGTATTGGTGATTTCACCGAGCCAGCCGATCGACGAGATTGCCGCGCGCCATCGCCAGGAATTGCCGGCGGCATTGCGCCTGTTTCTGCGCGGGCCGGGTGCGACCAAGACCAGCGGGGCGGGGGTGCTGAGTTATCTGCTGTTCGAGGCGGGGTATTGCAGCGAATTGATCGAACTGGGGCGACGGGATGCGTTGGCCAAGCGCGGGGAGTTGTGCCGGTTTCTGGGGTTGGCAGAGCCTGTGCTTTCGGTTTGAGACTTGTGGTGAGGCTTTCGCGAGCAGGCTCGCTCCCACAGGGATTTTCGTCGTATACAAAGTTTGTGTTCGACAAGATTCCACTGTGGGAGCGAGCCTGCTCGCGAAGCTTCTTAAATCAGAAGTGAACCTTGACCAGGAAGCTGGTCACGCTCTGATCGGTCTTGAAGCCCTGGCTGTCTTCGATACCGTACTTGTTTTTCCAGTAGTCATACTCGACACCGACGTACAGCTGCTTGGCACCCAGATTCAACGCCTTGCCCAGGTCGTATTTGACCTGCGGATTGAAGTGCAGGTTGGCGTGGTATTCGCCTTTTTTGTTCACGTCGTTGTCGACGACCCAGTCCATGAAGCCGTCGATCAGCACGTCCGAGCCGCCCACCGGGATGGTGTAGGACCAGACTGGCGTGACCTGCCAGATGTTGTCGCCCGGGCGGTCGCCTTCGGTGTGGCGGTTGTAGAAGTTCAACTGGAAGTAGTCGAAGCCCGGGATGGCCAGGTCAAAACCAGGGCCGATCAGGTAGGACTCGGTATCGTCTTCACCGAACTCGTAGGTCATGGCCAGCAGGACGTCCTTGATCGGGCCGAACTCGAACTTCTGGTCGAAGATCTTGTTGAACGACAGGCGCGGACTGAGCTCGCCGTAGTGGCTGTTCTTGCCCGCGAAGGCGTCTTCCTTGCCGTTGTAGAAGATCTTGTCGATGAAAAAGAAGTTGTCGCCGTATTTCCAACCGTCGGCGTGTTCAAAGGTCACCGTCTGCTGGATGCGCGGGTTGACCTGGAAGTCCTTGCCATAGAGGTAGCTCAGGCTGTTGTTCTGCCATTGCAGCAAGTCGCCGGCCATGGCCTGACCCCCCGCCAGCAATGATCCCGCCAGCATCAGGCTAGTGCACGTACGTTTCATTCGGTTGCTCCCAAAAAGTAGGTGGTTCCACGTTGTTTTTTTAAAGTCGGCGCTCTGGTGTGGCGCCTGTTTCTGTAGCGGTAAAAAATCATCCATTCGGTCAGCTTTAGTGCTGTTAGCAAGAGCTGAGCCAAGGCTTTCAAAAAGCAAAAAAACTCCCGTTCGGCGGCTCAAGAGCGGTCGATTGAGAGGGGTTTTGGAGTGCCTTGGTGCCTGCCAGTGCCGGGATAAGTTGGCTTTCTGGTCAGGTTTTACATCCGGGCTTTTTTTTAAACCGGATTCGGGCGGCCGCGGAGAATACTGACTCCTCGGCCAGGTCTCAAGTGCTCCGCAACGGCGCACCGACGACAGGTTTGAGGCACTGTTGCGGGGCAGCATTAGAAGTGCACCTTTACCAGCAGGCTGGCGGTGTTTTCATTGGTATTGAAACGGGAGCTGTCCTGGACGCCGTATTTGTCCTTCCAGTAGCTGTATTCGGTGCCGACATACACCTGTTTCTCGCGCCAGCCCAGGGCTTTGCCCAGGTCGTATTTGATCTGCGGGTTGAAGTGCAGGTTGGCGTGATAGGTGCCGCGGGCGTTCTGGTCGTTATCCACCACCCAGTCGATGTAGCCGTCGATCAACAGGTTCGAGTTGCCCAGTGGCAGGGTGTAGGACCAGGCCGGACTGATTTGCCAGACATCATCGCCAGGGCGCGAACCTTCGGTCTGGCGGTAATAGAAGTTCAGGGTGAAAAAGTTGAAGCCCGGTACCGCGAGGTCGAAACCGGGGCCAATCAGGTAGGCCTCGGTGTCGTCTTCGCCGTTCTCGTAGGTCATGGCCAGCAGCACGTCCTTGATCGGGCCGAATTCGAAACGGCGGTCGAGGATTTTGCCGAAGGAGAGGCGTGGGCTGAATTCGCCGTAATAGGCGTGAGCCCCTTTGTTGCGGTCTTGCTCGCCGTTGTACCAGGTGCTGTCGATGAACATGAAGTTGTCGCCGTACTTCCAGCGGTCGGCGTGTTCGAAGGTGATCGTCTGCTGGATCGCCGGGTTGATCGCGAAGTTCTTGCCGTACAGGTAGCTCAGGCTGTTGGTCTGCCACAGCAGTAGATCGCCGGCCATGGCTTGACTCGCGGCCAGCAGGCCACCACTCAACAACACGTTGGTTTGTGTCCGAATCATCTGTTGCTCCCTCTTGTTTTTATTTTTGAGGCGCAGGTTGTGGCCAGGGGGCTGGCCACAGGCAGGCCCCCTTGGTTATCCGTCAGATCAATGAGTGTGAGCGTGGCAGTCGTTAATGGCCGCGCGTTCGGCGCCACCAAGGATGTTGAACAGCAGGTTCAGCGTCAGCGCGCTGAGGGTGGCCATGGCGATGCCACTGTGGGTGATCGGGCTTATCCACACGGGCAGGTGGGCGAAAAACTCCGGGCGTACAACCGGGATCAGGCCCATGCCGATGCTCACCGCCACCAGCAACTGGTTGCGACGGTCACCGATGTCGGCTTCCTGGAGAATCTTGATCCCGGTGGCGGCGACCATGCCGAACATCGCAATCGCTGCGCCGCCCAGTACTGCCGGAGGAATCGACGCTACCAGGAATGCGGCCTTTGGCAGCAGGCTCAGGACGATCAGCAAACCGCCGGCAACGATGGTCACCGAACGACAGCGCACGCCGGTCATCTGCACCAGGCCGATGTTCTGGGCGAAGGATGAGTGGGTGAAGGTGTTGAAGAATCCGGCGAAGAACGAGGCGCCGGCATCGCACAACAAGCCGCGACGCAGCATCCGTGGGCAGACTTCCTGGCCGGTGATCTTGCCCAGCGCCAGAAACATTCCGGTGGACTCGACGAAAATGATCACCACCACCAGGCACATCGACAGGATCGGCGCGAGTTCGAATTTCGGCATGCCGAAGTGCAGCGGCGTGACGAATTGCAGCCATGGCGCCTGAGCCATGCCACTGAGGTCGACCATGCCGAGCAGGCCGCAGAGTACATAGCCCAGGCACATGCCGATCAGCACGGAAATATTGACCCAGAAGCCGCGCATGAAACGGTGCACCAGCAAGATGGTGCCCAGTACCAGTGCGGCGATGGTCAGGTAGATCGGTGAACCGAATTGAGCGGCGCTGGTACCGCCACCGGCCCAGTTGACGGCCACGGGGAACAGCGACAAACCGATCGAGGTGATGACCGTACCGGTCACCAGCGGCGGGAAGAAGCGCACGACCTTGGACATGAACGGGGCGATGATCATGCCAAAGAACCCGGCGGCAATGGTCGCGCCGAAGATCCCTTGCAGGCCGATACCGGGCATGCCGGCCATGGCGACCATGCTGCCGACGGCGGCGAAACTGGCGCCCATCATCACCGGCATGCGAATGCCCATGGGGCCGATGCCGAGGGACTGGACGATGGTGGCGATACCCGCAACCAGCAGGTCGGCGTTGATCAGGAAGGCGATTTCTTCACGACTCAGGCCAGCGGCCTGTCCGATGATCAGCGGTACCGCGATGGCACCACCGTACATCAGCAGAACATGTTGCAAACCGACCAGGATCAGTTGCAAGAGGGGCAAACGCTGAATGGCGGGTGCGTCGGGGATGCGCGCTTCGGATAGCTCGGACATGCAACACCTCGGATCTTTTTATTCTTGTGATTTACAGCTGCAGTGCTACTGGCAGCTGTATTCGAATCAGGTGGGCCGCTTTGCGGCCATTCGCGGGCAAGCCCGCTCCCACACAGGCCATGCAAAACCTGTGGGAGCGAGCCTGCTTGCGAAGCTTTTAACGATTAATTGGTCTGGGCTCCCTGCACAATCCAGGCACCGATCAGGTCACGTTCCTGCTGGGTCATCTGCGTGATATTGCCCAGTGGCATGATCTGGCTGGTGACGGCTTGCGCCTGAATCCGCGGTGCGTTCTGACGGATCTGTTCGGGGGTGTCAAACATCACACCGGCAGGGGCCGCACTGAACAGCGGGCTGGTCGGCTTGGCCGAGTGGCAAACCGCGCAACGTTCCTGAATCACGCTGTGCACTTTGTCAAAGCCAGGGCCGGCGTTGGACGCTTGCGCCGGTGCGGCGGCAGGCGCTTCTGCAGGTTTGGCTTCAGCCGGTTTCAAACCACCGCCCACTGCTGTTTCCGGCAGCGGCTGGTATTCGATCTTGGCGGGTGCCTTGGCCACTTCCGGGCTGTTCAACGGCGCAGGGCCGGTGACGTAAGCCAGGCTGATCATGCCGACGGCTGCCACAGGCAGGGTCCAGGCAAACTTGTGGCTGTCGTGACGGGTGTTGAAGTAGTGACGCACCAACACTGCCAGTACCGCGATCCCGGCCAGGATCAACCAGTTGTACTGGCTGCCGTAGGTGCTCGGGAAGTGGTTGCTGATCATGATGAACAGCACTGGCAAGGTGAAGTAGTTGTTGTGACGTGAACGCAGCAGGCCTTTGGCCGGCAATGCCGGATCGGGCGTGCGGTTCTCGGCAATCGCCGCTACCAGTGCGCGTTGCGCCGGCATGATGATGCGGAACACGTTGCCGACCATGATGGTGCCGATGATCGCGCCAACGTGCAGGTACGCACCCCGACCGCTGAACACCTTGCTGAAGCCGTAGGCCGCGCCGATGATCAGGACGAACAGGATTCCGCCGAGCAGGGCAGGGCGTTTGCCCAGGGCCGAGTCGCACAGGAAGGAGTAGATGAACCAGCCGATGAACAGCGAGCCGATACCGATGGCTACGCCTTCAGGACCGCTCAGGGAGCTGCCCGGAGCCAGCAGGTAGAGCGTCGGGTTGGAGTAGAACACCACGCACAGCAGCGCGATACCCGACATCCACGTGAAGTAGGCTTCCCATTTGAACCAGTGCAGGTTGTCCGGCATGGTCGGTGGAGCCAGTTTGTATTTTTCCAGGTGGTAGATACCGCCACCGTGGATTGCCCACAAATCGCCAGCCAGACCGTTTTTCGGGTTGACCCGGTTGAGGTTGTTTTCCAGCCATACGAAATAGAACGACGCACCGATCCAGGCCACGCCAGTAATCATGTGAACCCAGCGCACGCTCAGGTTCAGCCATTCCAACAGATGTGCTTCCACAGTCTTTACCTCTCGCCTGTCACTCTGTTGTCGAGTGATCAGACCTTCTCTTATTGGTGGGGGGCGAGGATCAAACGCTCATCCTCTTTGAAAAAATGCTCATCGCAGTTATTGCCTGTGCCACTGCGATCAACCACCAGGAAGTCATCCCGCTTTTCGATCGTCAGCACCGGGTGGTGCCAAACGCCGCGATGGTAATTAATGCCCTGCCTGCCGTTGGTGACGAAGGCGCGGACCAAGCCTGATACAGGTTCATCGCCAAGTGGCGCGACCACGATCAGAAAGGGGTTGCCGAGCAGCGGAATGAAAGCCTGGCTGCCCAGCGGATGACGCTCCAGCATGCTGACGGTCAGCGGCATGTCCTGCGCGTCGGCGCGGAAGATGCTGATGATCGCGTTGTCCTCTGGCTTTGCGGTTTCGACCACAGCCAGTTTATGGAAGCGCATGGTCGAACCGTTGTTGATCATGAAGTGATCGCTGCCGTCGGTTTCGATCACGTCACCGAAAGGGGCGAAGGCTTCTTTGGTCAGCGGTTCAATCGTTAATGTGCGCATGCTGTTCTTATCCGAATTCTGTGTTGTTGGTACTACAGTTGTGGCGAGGGAGCTTGCTCCCGCTGGACTGCGCAGCAGTCCCGTTCTTTGGGGCCGCTTCGCGACCCAGCGGGAGCAAGCTCCCTCGCCACAGGTTCAGCGCTTACTTAGCGACCTTGCCCAGTACACGCAGGCGGCTCACACCACCATCCGGGAACACGTTCAGGCGGATGTGGGTGATCGGGCCCAGTGCCTTGATCTGCTCGGCGAAGGTGTGTTCGGCGTGCATTTCCAGCTTCTGGCTTGGCAGCAGTTCGCGCCAGAACAGCGATTGGGTTTCGATCTGGCTGTCGGTACCGCCCTTCACGAAGGCGCCCTGGATCGAGCAGCTGTCCGGGTAGTTACCCTTGAAGTGCAGGGTGTCGACGATGACTTTCTCGACTTCGCCGGCATGGCCCAGCGCGACGATGACCCAGTCATTGCCCGGGGTACGACGACGTGCGGTTTCCCAGCCATCGCCCATGTTGATGCCACGGCCCGGGTTGAGGATGTTGCTCATGCGACCGAAGTGTTCATCGGAGCAGGCGAGGGCGCGGCCACCGTTGAGGGCAGCGGCCAGGTCGACTTGCTCGTTGTCGCCGGTAGCCGACCAGTCACGGAACGGCACGCCGTACACGCGCAGACGGGCCACGCCGCCATCCGGGTAGATGTTGAAGCGCAGGTGGCTGAAGGCCTGGTCGTTGCTGATTTCGTGGTAGTGGTGGCTGTTGCCTTGCAGCTCGACGGCGGACAGCACTTCAACCCACTGGGTGTTTTCGTTCGGCTCGCCTTCGGCCAGGAAGCAGGCTTCCAGGGACGCCGACGGCGGGAAGTTGCCGGTGAAGAATGAAGTGTCGATGTCGACGCCCTTGATCGAACCCGGCACGCCCAGGCGGATCACGGCGCTGTCGAAGCCTTCGAAGCGCTTGCGGCGCGATTCCCAGCCGTCCATCCACTTGCCGTTGTCATCGAACACGCCCTCCTTCCATACGGCCGGGGTCGGTTGGAACAGACGGTTGGCGTCTGCGAACCAGTCATCGGTGACCGAGATGATTTTGGTGCCCAGGCGGGCATCGGCCAGGTTGACGAACTTCTCGAAAGGTACGGCGTAAGCTTTCATTCTTCTTGTCTGCCTTTAAATAAGTGGCTTGGGATGCTTGCAGGGCCCTAGGTGTTTTCTGCGTTTAAGAACACTCGGGTCAGGCTTGCTATAGGGTCAGTAATCGGAACAGGGCGATCTTGTTGATCTCCGCCAGCGCGCATTTGAATTCGGTATCGACCGGGTTGTGGATGCGCGTTTCGAACGCTGCGAGGATCTGATGCCGGTTGCTGCCTTTTACCGCCATGATGAAGGGAAACTTGAACTTGGCCTTGTAGGCGTCGTTCAGCTCGGTGAAGCGCTGGAACTCTTCGGCCGTGCATTGGTGAATACCCGCGCCAGACTGTTCTTCAGTGCTGGCCGCGGTAAGCTGGCCCTGGACGGCCGCACGGCCTGCCAGGTCCGGGTGAGCGTTGATCAGTGCAAGCTGGCTTGCATGATCGGCGCTCAACAGGATGTCGCTCATGCGCTGGTGCAAGGTCTCGATCTGGTCGATCGAAGCGTCCTGGCCCAGGTCGTAGGCCTTCTCGGCTACCCATGGCGAATGTTCGTAGATGTCGGCGAAAGCGGCGACGAAGGCGTCGCGGCCGAGGGCCGAAGGTTTGACGGTTTGAAAGGTGCTCATTTGCCAGCCCCTGTGTACGGGTGGGTTTCGTGCCAGTGGCGTGCGATGTCGACGCGACGGCTGAACCACACCTGTTCATGACTTTTAGCGTATTCGATAAAGCGCTTGAGCGATGCCAGGCGCGCCGGACGGCCGATCAAGCGGCAGTGCAGGCCGATCGACAGCATTTTCGGTGCCTCGGCGCCTTCGGCGTAGAGCACATCGAACGCGTCTTTCAGGTATTCGAAGAAGTCGTCGCCCTTGTTGAAGCCCTGGACCTGAGTGAAGCGCATGTCGTTGGTGTCCAGGGTGTACGGGATCACCAGGTGCGGCTTGCCGGTCGGGTTGTTCGGTTCCCAGTAGGGCAGGTCGTCGTCGTAGGTGTCGCAGTCGTAGAGGAAACAACCTTCTTCCATCACCAGGCGACGGGTGTTCGGGCCGGTGCGGCCGGTGTACCAGCCCAGCGGGCGTTCGCCTGTGATTTCGGTGAGGATGCGGATCGCTTCGAGCATGTGCTCGCGTTCCTGGGTTTCATCCATGTACTGGTAGTCGATCCAGCGATAGCCGTGGCTGCAGATCTCGTGGCCGGCATCGACCATGGCGCGGATCACGTCCGGGTGACGCTGGGCGGCCATGGCCACGGCGAAGATGGTCAGCGGGATGTCGAATTCCTTGAACAGTTTCAGGATCCGCCACACGCCGGCACGGCTGCCATACTCGTAGAGGGATTCCATGCTCATGTTGCGCGCGCCTTGCAGCGGCTGGGCAGAAACCATTTCCGAGAGGAACGCTTCGGATTCTTTGTCGCCGTGCAGGATGTTGCGTTCGCCGCCTTCTTCGTAATTGAGTACGAACGACAGGGCGATTCGGGCATTGCCCGGCCAGTGTGGGTGAGGAGGGTTACTGCCGTAACCGACCAGGTCGCGTGGGTAGTCAGCGCTCACTGCAGGCTTCCTTCTTATTCGATGATGACGGTTGGTGTGACGCAGCTGAAAATTGGATGGCAGGCTTGCGTCACAGCGATGGGCTGATTGTATACAACTTTATATTCACTTTGTAAGCCTGATTTTTCGCATTTTTCACCGACTGTCATCTTTTACTGCTATTGGCGTGAGCCTGCAAGAAATCTGCCTGACTGGTCAATTATTGATTGAGGGGCTCATAGGTTGTGCGGTTCGGCGGGAAATCGACGGTAAATATGCAGATGGCAGGGGTAATGCGAAAAATGTCGTTTTTATTGTGTACAATTTTTTTGAAAAGTGTCTTAATCGGTCGCTCGCCGCAGCTTTTCGTGCTCCGAATCGGTGCGGTCTCCTTTTCAACTGACTTCGGGAGGCGCGAAGTCTGACTGCTCCACGCAGGCAGGCGCGCAGAATCAATGGGACGTTTGACTACACACGTTTTGGACGCAGCACACGGTTGCCCGGGCAGCTCGATCAAGGTCGAGTTGTACCGCGTTGAAGGTTCGCACCTGGAATTGGTCGCCAGCGCGATAACCAACAGCGATGGCCGTGTCGATGCACCGCTGCTGCAAGGCGATGACTACCGCACCGGGGTCTATCAGGTTCAGTTTCATGCCGGCGATTACTACCGCGCCCGTGGCGTCAAGCTGCCGGAGCCGGCCTTCCTGGATGTCGTGGTGCTGCGTTTTGGCATCTCCGCCGAGCAGGATCACTACCATGTGCCGTTGTTGATTTCGCCTTACAGCTACTCCACCTATCGCGGCAGCTGATCCCCCAAACAGCAGCTGCACCCTGGAAGCGACTGCGCATATAGCTTCTTTGGTCTTTCGCCCGCTCACACTGCGGGCTTTTTTTCGTCTGGAGAAATGTGGCGCCTGTGCCGACGCCATCGCGAGCAGGCTCACTCCTACAGGAGTGCGCGTTCCAATGTAGGAGTGAGCCTGCTCGCGATGCTTTTGCTTTTAGCGGCTCAGCAGGGACGCTGCACCCGCGCCACTGAACAACCCTGCACTGATCCGGTTAAACCAGCTCTGGCCCTTGCCGCTGCGCAGATACCGCGCCGCACCATGGGCGCCGAGGCCATAGGCCAATTTGCACAGCAGGTCGAGCACGGTCCAGGTCGCGATCATCACCAGAAGTTGTGGCAGGAACGGCTGTTCGGCACTCAGGAACTGCGGCAGGAAAGCGGCGAAGAACAGGATGTCCTTCGGGTTGCTGGCGCCCAGCATGAACGCACGCCCGAACAGTGCACGAAAGCGAGGCACCGGAGCGGCTTGTGGCACTTCAGCGCCATGGGAAGGCAGGCGCGATTGCTGCCAGCTCTGCCAGGCGAGGTAGAACAGGTAAAGGGCGCCAAGAATCTTCAGGGCGCTGAACAGCTGTTCCGACGCCAGCAACAACGCACCCAGGCCCAGTGCCGAAGCACTCAGCAGGCAGATCGATGCGGACACTCCGCCGAGGAAGGCCGGGTAAGAGCGGCGCAGGCCGTAATTCAGACTGTTGCTGATCATCAGCAACGACAGCGGCCCCGGGATCAGGATCACTATCAGCGCAGCGCCGCTGAACAGCAGCCAGGTTTCCAGACTCATCACTTTCCTCCATTTGCACAAAAGCCCCACCCGACGGGGTGAGGCTGTTTTCAAGCAGGTCCCGCGTAAGGCTTACAGGAAGATGAACTTGGCGATGAAGATCGCGCAGAGCACCCACAGGCTCACGGAAATTTCCTTGTACTTGCCAGTACCGGCCTTCAGCGCCACGTAGGTGATGAAGCCCAACGCGATGCCGTCAGCGACCGAGAAGGTCAGCGGCATCATGATTGCGGTGACAATCGCCGGGATGCTGTCGGTCGCTTCGTCCCATTCGATGTGGGCCATGCCGCCCATCATCAGCATCGCTACATAAATCAGTGCACCTGCGGTTGCATAGGCAGGAATCATCCCGGCCAGCGGTGCAAAGAACATGGCTGCAATAAATAGCACACCTACGGTCACTGCGGTAAGACCAGTCCGACCACCCGCTGCAACACCGGCAGCACTTTCCACGTAGCTGGTGACTGGCGGAACGCCGACGACCGCACCGAATACGCTGGAAGCACTGTCGGCTTTCATGGCGCGGGAGAGGTTTTCGATGCGGCCGTCAGCACCGACCAGGTTGGCGCGCTGGGCAACACCCATCAAGGTACCGGCGGTGTCGAACATATGTACGAAGAGGAACGCCAGCACCACGCTGATCATGCTGACGTTGAACACGCCGGCGACGTTCATGGCCATGAAGGTAGGGGCGAGGCTCGGTGGAGCCGACATGATGCCCTCGTAGTGCACCAGGCCCAGACCCCAGCCAGCGAGAGTCACGGTGATGATGCTGATGAGGATCGCGCCGAACACCTTGTGATAGCTGAGGATGGAGATCATCAGGAAGCACACGGCGGCGAGCAGCGGGCCGGGTTCGCGCAGGGAGCCGAGCTTGATCAGGGTCGCCGGGCTATCGACGACGATACCCGCGGTTTTCAGGCCGATCAGCCCCAGGAACAGACCCACGCCGGCGCCCATGGCGAAGCGCAGGCTGACCGGGATGCTGTTGAGCAGCCATTCGCGGATCCGCGAGAAGGTCAGGATCATGAACAACACACCGGACACAAACACCGCGCCGAGGGCGGTTTCCCAGTTGTAGCCCATGGTGCCGACCACGGTGTAGGTGAAGAAGGCGTTCAGCCCCATGCCCGGCGCCAGGCCGACCGGCCAGTTGGCGTACAGGCCCATCAACAGGCAACCGAGTGCCGCGGCGATGCAGGTGGCGACGAATGCCGCACCGTGATCGATCCCGGCGTCGGCCATGATGTTGGGGTTGACGAAAATGATGTAAGCCATGGTGATGAAGGTTGTCAGACCGGCAATCAGCTCGGTCTTCACCGTGGTGCCGTGCAAGCTGAGTTTGAACAGACGTTCCAGCAAGCCATTGCGTAATGGCGGCGAGAGATCCAGCGTCGATGCTTCGGATTTACGGCTTTCCACAGCGAATACTCCTCAAGAGTTTTATTGTTATTTCCAGGGCAGGACCCATGAGGGTGGCAGCGGCCCTTTGAGGTACTTGCGAATTTGTTGACCGCTTGGTCAGGAACTCGCACGAAGTGGATTATGCTTTTGTATACAAAGAAAGCAAATAATGTTTTTGGTTTTGTTGACGATTTTTTTGGCGATAGGAATATATCGCCGGTTTAGACGCCTTCGCGAGCAGGCTCGCTCCCACAGGAAGCGGCGGATCTGCGCATATTTTTTGACCGAATCGAAACCTGTGGGAGTGGGCTTGCTCGCGAAGAGGCCGGATCAGTCAGCATCAAAATCAGCAGGCAGAATGATTCAGTCGGTATGCGCCTGGCTTTCCCCCAACGCCAGATTCACCGCCAGCCACCCATTCACCGCCGTCTCTCCGGCCTCGGCAAATACCCGCTCCAGCAATTTCACCTGCTCGCGCCGCAGCATCTGTTCAAACCGCGCACCTTCGGCGGTCAACTCCAGCAGGCGCTTACGCTTGTCGGTTTCGGACGCGACGCTGTCGACCAGATGCATCTCCAACAATTGCCGCAGCGGCATGTTCAGTGCCTGCTTGCTCACACCGAGCAACGCCAGCAGTTCCTTTACGCTCAGGTTCGGATAGCGGGCGATGAAAAACACGATGCGCTGATGCACCCGACTCAGGCCTCGACGTTCGAGCATTTCATCGGCCTTGGCGGTGAAGGCCTGGTAGCCGAAGAAAAACGCTTCCATGGCCTGTTGCTGGGAAAGCGGGTTTTTAAGGTCAAGCATATTGACGTATCCGTTCGGGGAGGCGTAATTTCGGTCAACAAGTTTGACTCATTTTCCACATGCCTCGCTACCGGTGATCCCCATGGCTTTTTCCGAACGTGTCTCACGCCTTAAAAGCTCTTTGATCCGTGAAATCCTCGCCGCGGCCCAGCGCCCGCAAATGATGTCGTTTGCCGGCGGCCTGCCGGCCGAAGCCATGCTGCCAAAAGTCGATTGGGCCGAGATGCCGGTTTCCATGGGCCAATACGGCATGAGCGAAGGCGAACCGGCGCTGCGTGAAGCACTGGCCGCCGAGGCGCGAGCGTTGGGAGTGGCGTGTGAGGCAAGCCAAGTGCTGGTGGTCAGCGGCTCACAGCAGACCCTCGACCTGGCAGCCAAGCTGTACATCGACAAGGGCACCGAAGTCCTGCTCGAAGCGCCGACTTATCTGGCGGCGTTGCAGATTTTCCAGCTGTTCGGCGCCGATTGCCTGACCGTGCCGCTGGAGGCCGACGGCCCGAACCTGACGGAGCTACGCGCTCGTCTGGAGCAACACCGTCCGGCCTTTATCTACCTGATCCCGACCTTCCAGAATCCATCGGCGGTGCGTTACAGCGAAGCCAAACGCGACGCGGTGGCGGCGTTGCTCGATGAGTTCGGTGTGACACTGATTGAAGACGAGCCTTACCGCGAACTGACCTTCGACGGTGGCAGCGCCACGCCGATTGTCAGCCGCTTGAAGAAGGCCAGTTGGATCTATACCGGGACCGTGTCGAAAACCCTGCTGCCGGGGTTGCGTGTCGGCTACCTGATTGCCAGTCCGGACCTGTTTCCCCATCTGTTGAAACTCAAGCAATCGGCGGATTTGCACACCAATCGTGTCGGTCAATGGCAGGCACTGCAATGGATCGGCACCGAGAAATATCAGCAGCACCGTAGTGAGTTGCGCGATTTTTATCGGGGGCGCCGGGATGCGTTCCAGGCTGCGCTGGAAATTCACTTCTCGGATCTGGCGGACTGGAACGTGCCGCAGGGCGGGCTGTTTTTCTGGTTGAAACTCAAGCAGCCGCAGGACACCCGCACCTTGCTCAATGCCGCTTTGGCCAACGACGTGGCGTTCATGCCGGGCGAACCGTTCTTCCCCGAGCCGGATAACCATCCAGGGTATCTGCGGTTGAACTTCAGCCACATTGATCCGGCGCGGCTGGATGAAGGGCTCAAACGGTTGGCGGCGGTGGTGCGACAGGCACAGGCGGCGCAAGCAGCCTGAAAACAAATAAACCGGCGCATGGGCCTAATGCCGATCAGTTAAG
>NZ_LACC01000039.1:5760-57714 GCF_000967965.1 Pseudomonas fluorescens | reverse complement strand
TCTTTTTCAGAGTTTCCTTAGCAAGGCTCCAGAAGCAATGAATGACTCTACTCAGCCACGAGTCCTGACCCCTGATGAGTTGGCTGCCATGCTCAAGATGTGGCGAGAGATGCGCCAGTGGTCACAGGAAACGCTCGCCGAAATTTCTGGCCTCAATGTACGAACCGTACAGAGAGCCGAGGGCGGTAAAGCGCCCTTCCTCCTGGTCGGAATGGGGTTTGAACAGCCAAGTGCAGTGTAATTTCGCAGTCGTGGCCGCACACGGCTCGCAGGTAAGATCACAGCCTGAGGTGTCGACCAAAAATAGATATCGAGGGTAATCCTGAATCTTGTAACCCTCATTTTTGCACTGTAAACCTCGGTAGTTTACAAGTCATAAAAGTGGTTTACACGAAGCAGTATCACCACCACGAAGACCTTGGGGAGGCTGGTTTTGCGGCGCGAAGAAGCGGTTGGGCCTCACTGGCCGAGCGTACACACCCCAGAACAATCAGTTCTGGACGTGCATTTATTCCTTCAGGGGTCTTGTTGCCTTCTTGCCTCGAGGAGAGCTTCACGAACTTCCCCTTGGCGATTTTTACAATTGCCATCTCAAGCAACAAAGCTCCACCTGAAAAAGCCATGAAGCGGTCCGTGATAAAGGCGTAAACTCATTGAGTTTCTCAGACCACGATGAAGCATCGTTCTTTTGATTGCCTGTAATAAGTAAAAAAACCGTCGAAAGCGGATCTTGGTTGGGGGCAATTTTCATTGCTTCGCGGTGGGATCCCGTGGCGTCTGACCTTCTGCCTTCTTCACCCGGCGAAACTCAGCCTTGATCGCTCTGACCGCCCCAACCAACGGTACAAAATAGAGTCGCGGGGCTTCTTTCGCAGCGCGAATGAATTCTGAAAAAAATGTCGTTTTCATAACAGTAACTCCTCGCTACCTGAAACCGAAAATCCCGTTTACGTATAGCAATCCCGTTCGTAAGCGGCAAGCGAAACCTGATGGCCCATCCGTCCCGCTCTGACAGCATCAAAGTCTCACCTAGCTTAGTTGCCGCCAAGACGACATTCGAGCTTTTCGCACAATCTAGTCCGCAAGCCGTTCATTTGCCACGGTCATGCTTGTCTCTTATTTTATTGAACCGATAACGTTCAACCATTCGAGCACCAACACTTGTTCTGTTAATCTTTTCGATGGCTTGCTCATCAAAAGACAGCAAACTAATAGTCCCGCCAAGAGGCCAGGTATTTTCGATAAAATCATCGACCGTCCTGCATTTGTAAGCAAAGTACCAACTGCTATAGCCCAACGCATGTGCCAACATTTCGTACATAGCCCTGCACTTAATTTTGGAGCCCGATGCACTGGCGATTTTCCGTAATCTTTTATTGGTGATTCTGCACCGATTTAAAAAAAGTCCAGGACTCAGTGCAATCAATACAAACCGATCGGCCAAACGATCGTCGCGAAAAACGTAATTTGCGTCCGGGTACCACCCATGAAGATTGTTGGCAGCCAGAAATGATTCAAAATGCTCACCCAGATGCACTACAGCCGCACGCGCTGTGAGTTGTTTGGGAACGCCTTGAGGCGGTAGCTCAATAATTGTTGCCATCGCTTTCACCCCTTACGAGTTGGGTTCGAAACAATTCATCCGCGACCGCACCGGTCTCCCCTCAATGGCCAACCATTCTCAGCTCACCACGTGTGGCAGCTTGTCACTGGACGGCCAGCAAGTTATGTCTAAACCCTGTCATGGGCATGCATCTCTAGCCTTCCGACAGGTCAGAGGGGCGCCGTCGGAACGCTCAACGGGCCCAATCGCCAAACGGCACATCCGCCTCGATGTAGCGCATCGCCGACTGCACATCGCGCCAACCGACATACTCCATCAACGCCTTGCTGCTCCATTGATTGCGACTGGCCCAGGTGGCAAAACCGCGGCGCAGCGAATGCGCGGTGTAACCCTCGCCAGCTTCACCGCTGCGCACAAACGCCAGACGCAAAATACGCGAGAGGCTGTTCGGATTGACCCGCTCCTCCGCTAAATGGCCCCAACGGTCGATGGCGCGAAACACTGGCCCGTGGTGGAGGCCACTGACCAACAGCCACTGCTGGTAGGCGTCCACTGGGCATAATCGCTTCAGTGCCGGGAGCACCAGGGTACGGCCGCGATGGTCGCGATCGGTCTTGCTGCTGGTGAGGAAAATCTCCAGCGCTTGCCCTTCACGCAACTGGATATGCTCGATACGCAGTCGGCACAATTCGTCGCCCCGCAGCGCACGCCAAAAACCCATCAGGATCAACGCTTGGTCCCGCGCGGCACGCAGCCGCACCGCCCATTGATCTGAGACCAACTGCTGCTCCAACCCCTCGATGCATGCTTCCAGCCGCTGTAACTGCAGCGCTTCGGCCTGCTTGATGGGTTGCGGATGCAGCGCCTGAATGCCGCGCAGGACATCGCGTACGCGCGACGCTTTGGTTGGGTCATCGAAGCCGTGTTGTTGGTGCCATTGGGCCAAGGCCGCCAGGTGCGTGCGCAGGGTGTTGCTGGACAACTGCGCGCCATAGGCCGCCAGGTAACGCACGATGTTTTCACTGGAGGCCGGCAGCACCCCGCCCCACTCCGCTTCAAAGTGTTCAATGGCCTGTGCATAACGACGCTGGGTGCTCTCGCGTCGCGCCGCCTGTAAGTACCGCTCCGAATCGCTCACGAGACCTCCCGCATACCGCCTTTCCGGAGCCCTGCACCGATTAAGGCTTGTCACGTTCAAGAATTCAGCATTCTCGAACGCCAGTCCGTCCGAATTCCTGCCGTCCTAAAGGCAGGGTTACAGCTGTAATTGCATACTCCGTAAACCAGTACGAAATCGTCGGAGTCAGGCCATGGCACGTGGTGGCATCAACAAGGCCGTGGTGCAAATCGCCCGCGAAGCGCTGCTCGCCCGCGGCCAGCACCCCAGCATCGACGCCGTGCGCGTGGAGCTGGGCAACACCGGTTCGAAGAGCACCATTCAGCGCTACCTGAAGGAACTCGGCGCCCGAGAGCAGGCGCTGCCGCCTACCCCCGACGAGGAACTGCACAGCTTTGTCGCCGGTTTAAGTGCTCGCCTCACGGTGCTTGCCGAACAGGCGGTCGCCGAGGATCGCCAGCGCCTGCAGCGAGATCGTTCGGCGTATGAGCAGCAGCGGCTGCAGCACCAGGTGCAAATCGATCACCTGCAGAGCGCTTACGCCGGCCTCGATCGTGAGCTGCAGGCCCTGCGTGAGCACGAACGAACACTCCAGGAGCAACTGCGCCAAGCGGACGGCGAATGCCAACGTTTGGGCCAGCTGCAACACGACCTGAACCAGCTGTTGATCGAACGGGCGGCGCACCTCCAGTCATTGGAGGACAAGCATCGCCAAGCGCGCGAGGCTCTGAAGCACTTTCGCCAAGAGCATCTGACCCAGCGTGAGCAGGAAACCCAGCGTCACGACGCGCAAGTGCAGCAGTTGCAACACGAGTTGCGTGCACTACGTATCAGTCTTTCGGACAAGCAGGATGAACTCGCCCGCCTATTCCAAGACAACGAACGGCTGGTTGGTGAACTGCGCCACCAAGGCCAGCAAGCTCGCCAACGTGAACGTGCACTGCTGCAGTTGCGACAACAAAACCAGGATGCGGAAATCCGCGAGCAGAGCGCGCAAGCGCGGGTCCAAGCGTTGACCACCGAACACGCCAGCCTGCGCGAACGGGTCAAGCGTCAGGTGCTCACGGAACGGCAGAGCCGTCGCGAGCTGCGGTTCCAGCGGCAACAGATCAAGCGCTTGCAGGACTTGCTCAGTCAATCGGCACCACCACCCTTGACCACAGATGACAGCTAGCTTTGCTCTTAGGCCCCCCTAGCTGAAGCCCGTTGCTACCGGGGCAGGTTCGGTCGCTGACGCAGCGGAAACGTCGGGCCATTCTCCCATCACAAAACGGTCACGTCGGTGGTCCTCAAGCGCTGCCTCGACCTTCCTAGCAATCCATGACGGTAGTTCAACAGGGGGTGGCGGGCGGGCCAGCGTTAAGGCCTCCTGTCGCAGCATTTCCTGGTCCGGCCGGTAAAGCTGCAACAGGGTGCACGCGTGGAGGTCCCAACCGGCGATCCAGTCGTGACCGCGCATCCATTCACCGCAGCGCTCCATGGCCTCACAGCACTGCTTGAAGGCGGCGAAGTCTGACGGCCAATCATCAACATGTTCAAAAAAATCGCGCAGGTAAAGTTTATGGAGCAACTCATACAGCGGTGCGCGGACGAAGCACATCGGTTCAGCCATACACACCAGGATCAGATAGTTCAGAAAATGCGTGCGTAACCAGCGACGGTGGGGCGCGAACTGTTTGGACTTCGAGCCCAATAGGGCAAGGACACATCCTAGGTTGTTCCAATCGGGACAGCCAAACAGGCGACGCATTAGAAAGGAGCTATGCGCCGGCAACTTATAGCCGTTTTCCAAGTGTAGGGTCTGCGCCAAATGATCAGTGGGGCGACGCTCATCCCAGAGTGTACTGAGGGCGTTCCACAACGAGTTGGTCCAGCAAGGCCGCACTGCGGGATAAGCCATCAGCAATGCGCTCAACCACGGATCGCGTAACTCACTGCCCGCTAGTAACCGTGCCCACTTGTTGTTGGGGGGTAAGTCCGGATCATTCTGACGATGCTGCTGCCAAGCTCCACCACATTGGGTCAGCGCGCTCCCGTTATGCCGACATCCCCAGCAACTCAGCAGGCTATGAGCAAACACTCGGTTTCTAAGGCGCCGGACTAACGAAATGCGGCCCATGGCACGACCTTCCATTGCAACTTCCAACACCTGTAGTGAAGCACTGTTTTGTCCACAGCGAATGTGTGCCGGAGGCTAACAGTTAACACACACTGATAATACTGGAAAATATTTATGTTATATCAATGAGATAAGTTTCTCAATAAATCACTAAGCGGGGGAAGTTCTTTAAACTAAATAGGCGTTTAATAACATTAACAACTCTGAGATACAGGCCGCCCTTCTGTGCGGCGCCTGGAGCGAAGTGATGAACACCATACTTAATCGGTATCGTTTACGAAAAGAAGCGACTCGACGTCGCGCCAGTGCAGAATCGGCTTTTAGCTCGCCTCGTCTACGGCCCCCGCTGGCGATCTCTCCGCTCTCATCAATCACTCAACCTGAGCGCGACGAAGCGCTTCGGCACCACGCCTTTCCTTTACGAACGACGCTGTCGCTGGCCAACCTCCATCACTGCCCCTATCCGTCTCCAAAGGCCAGTACGCCCCCCAACCTGAATTTGTTTCGCCGGGATAGTTTGCTGTTCGCGGGCGATTTTTCTCGCGACCCAAACATAGCTTGTTCAGTTACCTGCTGGGCGCGCTCGGGATGAAGGTCTGCGTCGAACCGCTGTCGACATGGATACCCGACATCCATGTCGACGAACCTATGGGTGGGCTTATGCAAATCGTAATACTGTCCGATACACGGACACGCCTTGTACTCGGGGCACACCTTTGCGCTGGGTATGCGGTCTGCGAGTGGGTAATTGGTAAGGTCGAAGCCTTGACGGATCATCCCATAAGACGGCCTGGCCGAACTCGCGCCGGCATCAACAATTACCCTCGGAACGAGCAGACTTCCCCCCCAACGAACCAGCGGTCAAGTGCTGGATCACATAAGCTGAAAAGGCTGCGTCCCTTCGCTCCTAAGCATGTCGGTGAACCACTTCGCTATTGCCTGGACAATGGCCCTGAGTTCGACATGTCCGTTCTTTACTTGAGGGCCTTGGCGGTGAGTGATGTGGACCAACCATCGCTAACACTCTCAGAGACCAATCAATGGTTACTCGATATGATCGGCAAGCGCCAAATGCGGGCTATACGCTAGAACCGAGCAAACCGTTGGTGTTTGGAAAACCCCGCAAACTGGTGACCTTCGTTGCCTCGCGCAAGAACCAGGTCTCCATAGGCTGCGAGACCTTACTGGAGGCTGATTTTTGCATTCATCTGGAATATCAAGCAGCTATCGCCGCCTACCAATCGCAGCCCTTCACCATCTGCTTCACCGAGTCGAAAACCCGCTATACCCCTGACTTTCTTGCAACACTGGTGGACGGTAACCAGGTTGTGTACGAGGTGAAAAGCTGCGCGGGTGCTCGCAATCGAAAATGGCAAATACGTCGTGCCGTACTTGAGCAACTGTTTAGCCGAAACGGTTTAGGGTTCGAATGCGTTGAAGAGCGTCAGTTTTGCCATCCTATCCAGATCCAAAACCTTCGCACGCTATACCATTTGGGCTACAACGGCAGCCTCGCCAGTGTGCCGTATATGCTTCGCCTACTGCGCGAGCAAACACAAAGAAGTGCGTCGATCAGGTTTTTGCTGAAACAGGGAGTTCCGCAGGCTGATATCACCTGTGCGCTGTTTCATCAACGGCTGCATTGCAATCTGCAGCGCCCGCTGAACTTACTCAGCCGCGTGTGGTGAATGTGATGAACACTCTGGAGCTCAATGTCGGCGAGCATTACCAATATTGCGGTTCCGATTACCAGGTGGTCGCGGCCCAAGGCAATCGCTATCAGCTGCGCTCGCTGAAATTCAGCAAGCAAATCGTGATTCAGTCGTATGAGCGCCTGGTGCGCGCCTGGCGGAATGGCACCTTGGTCAAAACCCAGGAGGCACCGTTTGCTCCGCGGGTGGACCTGATCGTCGACGCATTGAATGCACGCCAGCAGAACATCATGGCTCAACGGCTGGCTTATGTACTACCCGTGTTGGAGCGCTGGGGCGGCCGTCTGCCTCGCCAGCCGGTGCTGACTTTGCTCTCCGAAATTGCCGCGCAGAGGGGCGAAGCGAGGCCGAGCTACGGTGCCCTTTACCTGTGGATAAGAGCCTACCTGAGCATGGGCGAAAATAAGCTCGCTCTCGTCCCGCGAACCCGGAATTCGCCAACCCGGCGTGTTTTCAGGCAGCCAGAGGTTGTGCAAGAACTCATCCAGCTCAATTTGGCTCAATTGTTCTTTAAGCCTACGCCGTGCAAGAAAACCGACCTTATTAGTGCCATCCAATGCTCAATTAACGCCTGCAACGAAAAACGGCCTCCACACGATCAGCTTGCCTGTCCGTCGACCAGTACGCTGTACCGAATCATTACAGAATTGGACCGGTACGAGACCGACCGCCATCAGCTCGGTTATCGTCGAGCCATCAAAAGGCAAAAATGGAGTAAAAAATGTAGGCGGCCATTGGAGCTCTTCAACCTCGTCGAAGGCGATACGCATGAACTCGATGTGGAAACCGTCGATGAGAACGGCCACTTGACCGGACGCCTTTACTTGACTGCGCTGATTGAAGTGAGAAACAGGGTAATCACAGGATGGGACATCTCCTACAACCCGCCCAGCACCGAAAAGACGATGCGCGCGCTGAAACATTCACTGTTGAGTAGTAATCCCTATGGAGGACTGGCTCGCCGCTATCGTCTCGACAATGGAAGCGAATTCGCCAATGCCCGTTTGAAAAGCGTCCTTCAGGACCTTGGCAGTGACGTGACCTACTGTGAACCGGGTAATCCAGATCAAAAACCGCACATCGAAAGTTTCTTCAAGACATGGACCACATCCATCGCCCATTGCATGCCCGGTACGACATTCTCGGGGCCAAATCCTTATGACTCCGAAGCCAATGCCACCCTCACCTTGGAGGACGTCATGAAAAATTTCGAAGATTGGCTCGCTACTGCATACCATCCAGGATTCCAAGATGGCTTGGGCAAATCACCCCTGGAAGCCTGGGACGAGGACCAGGCCAATACTCTCGCGTTCGAACGGAAAAGGTACAGCGAGGAAGACCTTAATCGCCATCTGCTGTGTGTCGCTTACGTCAAACCCAACAATGGCCGGTTGCGCTTCCAAGGACTCGCCTGGACGGGCCCAGCAGTGAGTTATCTGGCCACCCAGTATTCCGGCAAACCTAGGTCGCTGCGGCTGCTCTATGACATTTCCGAACTGGGCAAGGCCTGGGTCTGCGACCCTAATTCGCCAAGCGAACTCTTCGAAGTCATGGCGGTTGATCCCGATTATCAAAAGGGTTTGACCATGCACCTTCACGAAATGATCAAGGCCCGGCTCAGAGCCAGAAAGCAATCACCAAACTACAGTGCCGCACGCGAGGCGCGGGTTCAGATATTACGAGAACTGGCCAACGCGAAAACCAAAACTGAATGGAAAACAAGGAAACGCGCGGAGGAGCGTGGCGACTTCAACGCTTGGCCGAGCTTGCCCGCCCCTTCAGTGGCTCGGGAGGATGACAGCAACAGACGTTATCAATTCCATCCTGATACCCCACCGAATTATGCGAGCGTGGTGACCAAACATGCTCGATGAATCGAAAGCTCAAGCCATGGTCGAATTCAATAAACAGACCGTGTTCTTTCCCAGCTATCAGTTCGCCTACTCCCAGCTTTCCAAAGCCGTGGAAGCCACTGAAATACGTAAAACGGCAAGCTGCGCCTTCATCATCGGGCCGTCCGGCTCCGGAAAATCTCGTCTGTGCGAGCTGTTCACCGATACCTTTAATCCGCCGTATATAGAGTGCGATAAAGACGGCATATTCAAAATTATAACCGCGCTCTACTGCATCGTACCCGCTCCGGTGACGATCAAGGGGATTTGCACCACGTTACTCAAAGCGCTTGGTGTTTACCCGCCGCACGGCGACGTGCATGCGCTTAACGAACTACTCCTAGATCGTCTAAAAAAATGCCGGGTCAGAGTCATAATCTTGGACGAAATCCAGCGCTTGTTGAAACCGGAAGCGGAGAAATCACGCGGCGTGACCTTGGATTGGCTGGTAACACTACTGAGCAAGAGTGAGATCCCCATCATGCTGGCAGGCACCGAAGAGTGCAAACTTCTGCTTAAGGAACAGAAAAAACAAAGTTTTTCACCGTTCATCAGAAGATACTGCTACGTCGCGTATCTGGAGCATTTCAAGTTCAGCGAGCTCGAAACCTCTGAGTACTACATGACGCTTAAGGTTCTTGATCAGCAGTTATTTAAGCTAATGAAGTTCGAAGGCGATGTTCATCTCCACGATCTGATGATCATGGCGCCGCTTTACGTTGCGAGCGTAGGAAGCCTGGAATACCTTCGACAAATCGTGCACGAAGCGGTTATCTGTGCCTTAACCCGTAACTCAACTACTCTCACCCGCCAGGACTTCTTCGAGGCCTGCCAATGCCTGAATCTCCCCAAACAGCTCAGTGAGACAACCAATCCATTCACTTTGACGCTGAGTGAGTGTCTAGCGTTGATAACGGCGTACACCAATGAACAAGCTAATCTTCGTACCAATTCCGCTCGCTGAAGAAAGCCCATACAGCTTGATCAGACGGGTAACACTGTTTCATGGATTTCACACGATTGGTCAATTCAGTAGCCACTGCGTGGGTGAATCAGCTGTACAACACATTGCAGTAACCCAGTCATCAGCGATCGCTCAATTTTTAGCAGAAGAGGCGGGGACCTATGCCCCCGCAGTACTCAGTGGATTTTACAAAACTGTAAACCGCGCCCAGACGATGAATTTGTTGGTCAGCGGAATTGAAACACCTAGCATTTATCTAAGGTTACGTTCTTTTGTGTATTGTGACGGCTGTTTCGAAGAGGGCTGGCAACGCCAAATTCAAGACATAAAACTTGCAGAATTTTGCCCATATCACCAGAAAAAATACTTGGCGCACTGCCCCGCATGCGGTGGAGATTTTAAGTGGTGGCATGCTCTACATGGCAAATGTCACTACTGTGGGGTTGTCCTTAAGTGTGCTCCCTGCACTGCCCAAGACTGTAGGCATGAGCAATATCTTGTACAGAGTTTGAAGACCCACAATCAAGCTTACCTTGACAAGGTTATGAGAATTGCTCGCAATTTGGGAAGTGTTATGCAAAAAAAACCTACCGCCCCCGAGGCCAGCCGCTGCCAGATTAATGAAGCAGCTATGCTCATTGCGAATAATGATGCGCACGGAATTCTGCAACACCTATCAGCGTTACATAGCATATATCCCGATATCGATAAGTCTTGGATAGCCGCCCGTTTCTCAGGTTTCAAGAGCCCTGAAGTGAATGAAGCTATAAATGCCTTCATGAAAAGGACATCGTTTTCTCAGGACAGCATCCAGAGCGATACACCTTTTCTATTAACGGCCGGACAAGCCAGACGAAAAATGCAAGCGGAGGGCTTACGCTTCGCGAGCATAAGCGGGATATGCCAAAGCGTTAACGCAACGAGAAAATTCTTTACCAATGATGACATTTTTGCATTATCTCTAGCGCTTGAAGAATATCACGCCAAGAGTGCTGGACGTTTACCCATCGCACAGTCAGAGATGTGGACTACCAAAGAGGTCGCAAGGCGGCTAAATGTAAAACCGAACGTCGTACAAACTTATTCCAGAGATGGTTTATTGCCATTCTATTGCGGCAAGAAGGGCAGGAAATTTTTTCTTCCAGCTGACGTGGATTGCCTACTCGATCGACTCCAACCTCCGCACTACATTGCAGCAACCTGCGGCGTTAAAGTCATAAAAATCCGCAAAGCCATTCTCGAATCCCAAGTTGAACCCAGCTACAATGCCGAACTCCACTGGTCGTACTGGCTATTTACCTCAGAAGACATCCAGTCAATCAAGCTAACGTTGGCACACAAAAAATCACGAGCCACGGAAGCGTTTCCGCTAATTCTACCAAACCTCCCAGCTGATCCAGTTTTTTTCGCAAAATTCCTGAGCTATGCGCAGACCGCGAAATCACTTCGAATTGAAAAAGCAGCCGTTCATGAGCTCATAAAGTGGCATTACTTGAAACATTGTTACATATCCTTGAAAAAAATCTACATTCCTAAAACGGAAATACAAAAATTCAAACAAAAATACTTAATTAGCAAAACCACAAGCAAAATTCTGAAAATTTCTGTAAACCGCCTGGCCGATGTGCTGCAGTTTTTTGGCATCCAGCCACTAATCTTTCCCGCCACAACACAATCCCGAACCACTGCCATCTATAGAAAAAAAGAAATTTCAAAGTTTGCCATTCACCTAAGCACAGAAAAGCCTACGGAAAATCAAAATTACCTGAGCATTACTATAGCCGCTAAACGTGCACAAGTTTCCGAACACACCCTTAGAGCCCTGGCCTATCGCAATGTACTCTCTCACGTAGCGGGTAAGTCATCGTTTTATTTTCGGCCCAGCGTTCTGGATCTGTTTCGGAAGAAATTTTCGATTATTGAAACACTGCTGGCCCCAATGGGCTTTCCGTTAAGACCAACCCCTAGACTTATCGAGAAGCTGTACAAATATTACACCAAAGAAATACCACCCAGGACCAATACGGCGGAATTCTATCGAAGCAGCGCCGACATACTCTCGTATCTAAATTCAGAGACACCAATTGATCCCCCTATTTTAACCAAAATAAAAAAAGCGGCACATTTTTTCCGCCCTAATGTACCAACTCTCCCGCCCGATTGCATATTGCTCAGCGTTGCCCTTGAACAATTCCGAATCAGCTACAACGATTTTTATGACACGTTTCTAAAGAAAGGCTTTGTGTCACTAATCAGACATGAGAAGGAAAAATACCTAAATAGAAAAGATTTTGATAAGTGCCAACACATCCTCGCTTCGCACATCACCTGCGCAATGGCCGACAGATTGATTTTCAACAACTCCGGAACTAGTCGATGCTTGATTAGAAGAAGCATTCTGATAGGAGAACACCTATCCAACTTTATCGCCAAACCATTAATACAGCGGGACATGATATCGTATTACCTTATCAACCACCCCGTAAGTTCTTATCTCAAACTCAAATAATCACAAGCGCATTTAATACTCAATCGAGCAGGGTATCACTATCCTCTCCCAACATCACATCGATCTCCAACCACGACACTTCTTCAAGCCATTCGCACCCGATCTCTGCTCGCCACGCCCCTGCCATTTTTAACTTTACCCACATAGGACTAACTCGGTCACTGGGCAGTATTAAGCCGTGAACCTCCTACGGTCACCCGACAGCACTTTCACTCGTATAAGTTTTCGCCTAACAATATTCATCAGTATTATTTTTTTTGAAAACATGCATTTCAAGGCTTCATGAGTTTCGCACCAACCACAGTCAACCATATCAACCTGAACAGAAATTGATCGAGAGGACATCAGTGAACTGGTCAGCGCCATAAAAGCGGTATTTGCAGGTTACAACTATTTCCCGAGCGAGGCGCTGAACCCCATCCGCGGAGATGAAACACGCTGTATCGAACTGGAACTGTTCAAATCGGTAAATGACCGGGAACTAATGGTCTTGCAACTTTTTGCCCAAGGTCGCACAAACAAGGAAATCGCCAAGGGCATGTTCCTGAGCAACAAGACCGTGAGCACCTACAAAAAGCGCCTCATGCAGAAACTCAAAGCCAAATCCCTGGTTGAACTAATCGAGATGGCAAAACGTAACGCACTCGTGTGAGAACCTGGATGCCCAGCCGTTTGAAGGTCTATCTGATTCAACTGACCGCAGGTCTATGCGTGAGCACCTCGTTGCTCGGGGCACCGGGCAATGAAAACTACACGTTGCTCAGCCGCTCGAAGGTCGGAGCGCTGGAGGTTCGGCTGGATGAATCCCAGCAACAATGGATAACACAAAAAAAACAACTGACGCTCGGTACGTCGGCCCCGGACTATCCCCCATTCGACCTGACCACCAGTGGTCGGGACTATGAAGGGTTTACCGCCGATTACGCCGGTCTCCTGGGGAAAGTAACCGGTCTGCCCGTCACGGTTCGGCGTTTCGATTCCCGAGGGGCCGCGATCGCTGCGCTGGAGAACGGCGAAGTCGATCTGCTTGGCACCGCCAATGGATTCGAAGCTGGCAATGCCGACATTGCACTGTCCATACCCTATGCCGTCGACCAACCCGTATTGGTGACCCGCGAAGGGGAAACCCGATCCCTCACCGATGGCCTGGCCGGATTGCGCCTGAGCATGGTGTATCACTACTTGCCGCTGGCGGAAGTCAAGGCGTTGTACCCGAAGGCGATCATCACGTCCTATCCGTCCTACCAGAATGCTATCAATGCCGTTGCTTTCGATCAGGCGGACGTGTTTCTCGGTGACACCATTTCAACTCACTACATGATCAACAAGGGGTACCTGAACAACATCCGCATGGCCAACTTCGGCAAACATGAAGCCTTTGGTTTCAGCTTCGCCGTCAACCGCAACAACCCCGAGCTGCTTGGCATCATCAACGCGATGATCACTGCCATCCCCTCCAGTGAACGAGAAAACATCGCCAAACGCTGGAGCGCCGGCAGCGACATTCTGCTGACCGATCAAAAGCTGCAACTCACTGACCGGGAAGAGCGCTGGCTGAGCCACCACCCGATTGTGCGAGTTGTCGTCAACGAAGCCTTTGCGCCACTGACCTTTTTCGATAGCAATGGCAATTTTCGTGGGGTCACCGCGGATTTGCTTGAGCTGATCAGGCTGCGTACCGGCTTGCGCTTCGATATCCGGAGCAGTCGAAGCGATGACGAGATGATCAAACAGATCAAGGACAACAAGGTAGATGTGATCGCTGCGTTGCTCCCCAGCGCCCAACGCCAAACCCAGCTGAACTTTACCCGCCCCTTTCTGGAAAATTCCTACGTCCTGCTGACCCGCAAAGCCGCTGACAGCCCGACCAACCTCGCGCAGTTACAGGACAAGCGCCTGGCCATTGCCCGCGGCAATCCACTCATGGATTACCTGCGCGGTGAGTTTCCCAGGATCAAGTTGATCGAAACGCCGGACACCTTCAGCGCCGTAGAATTACTCGCCGAAGGCCAGGCAGAGGGCGCGGTGAACTCATTGGTCATTGCCAATTACTTCATTTCCTCGCGGCTGTTCGAGCACACATTGCAAATCAGCACCACCATCGGTACCGAGCAGGCGGCGTTTTCCCTTGCTACCGCTCTGGGCGCCAAAGAGCTGAACGCCATTCTCGACAAGGCGCTGCTGAGCATCTCGCCGGAAGAGCTGGGCATTATCAACAGTCGCTGGCGCGGCTATTCTGCGTCCTCGCAAAGCACCTGGCGCAACTATCAAAGACTGTTCTACCAAATTGTCATCGGTGCCGGCGTGCTGTTGCTGATTTCCGTTGCGTGGAACGACTACATGCGACGCCAGATCAAGCAGCGCAAGGCCGCCGAGCGTGCGCTGAACGATCAGTTCGAATTCATGCGATCGCTGGTCAATGGCACGCCCCATCCGATCTACGTACGTGACCGCCAGGGGCTGCTGCAAAGTTGCAACGACAGTTACCTGCAAGCGTTCTGCGCCCGGCGTGAAGATGTCATCGGCAAAAGCGTCATGCAGGGATCGATGAGCAATGTGTTTGAAGCCCGAGAGTACCAGGCCGACTACCAACGCGTGGTGGCCGAGGGCAGACCGTTGATCGTCGATCGCGAGCTGCACATTGGTGGCCGGCGGCTGACGATCTATCACTGGATTCTTCCCTATCGGGACTCCAGCGCAAAAGTGCAAGGCATTATCGGTGGCTGGATCGACATCAGCGAGCGGCGGCAACTGCTCGATGATCTGCGCTGCGCGAAAGAACGCGCCGATAACGCCAACCGGGCCAAAAGCACGTTTCTGGCCACGATGAGCCATGAGATCCGCACGCCGATGAATGCAATCATCGGCATGCTTGAACTGACACTCAAGCGTCTTGATCATCAGCACCCGGAGCGTGCGGCCATTGATGTCGCGTACAACTCGGCGAAAGGGTTGCTGGAATTGATCGGCGACATTCTCGACATCGCCAGAATCGAATCAGGACGCTTGAGCCTGAGCCCGGAGCGGGTTGATCCGGGTGAACTTGTGACCTCGGTCGTGCGGATTTTCGAAGGTCTGGCCCGACAGAAGGAACTCGAGCTAGTGCTGGAGTTTTCATCGGCGAACCCGACTTTCGATGTGTTGCTGGACCCATTGCGCTTCAAACAGGTGTTGTCCAACCTGATCAGCAATGCCATCAAGTTTACCGAGCAAGGCCAGGTCCGGGTCATTGTCGACCTGCACCCGGCAACGCAACCTGAGCGTGTGCATATGCGGGTGCAGGTTCACGACAGTGGTATCGGGATCAGCGAACAGGATCAACAACGCCTGTTCGAACCCTTCGCTCAGGCCGACCACGCCATGCAATCGGCCAGGGGAGGCGCAGGGCTGGGGCTGGTGATCAGCCGCAATCTCTGCGAGATGATGGGCGGTAGCCTGCAATTACGCAGCGAGCCGGGCATCGGCACCCAAGTGGAGGTGTTGTTGCAGCTGGAAACGTTGCCGTTGCAACAGTCAGCCCAAGTGGTCGAAACCCAAATCGTCGTCGCCACAACCCCATTGAATGTTCTGGTAGTCGACGATCACTCGGCCAATCGATTGCTCACTTGCCAGCAACTGGAGTTTCTTGGGCATCGCTTCACTGTCGCGGCCGATGGACAGGAGGGATTGGAGGCATGGAAGGACCAGCCTTTTGATCTGGTGATCGCCGATTGCAACATGCCAGTCATGAGCGGTTATGAGCTGAGCCGTGCCATTCGCCAGCATGAGCGACAACTCCATCGTCCTCCCTGCACCGTTCTCGGCTTTACCGCCAATGCCCAACCGGAAGAAATACAACGCTGCAAACAGGCCGGAATGGACGACTGCCTGTTCAAACCTCTCAGCCTCGGGGCCTTGAGTCAATGGGTGCAAAGCATTGAACCAACCCATGCAACCCCGGCGTTCAGCCTTCACGGGTTGAAACTGCTGACCGGGGGCAACCCGATGTTGAACCGACGATTGCTGAACGAGCTGGTGAACAGCAACCGCCAGGATCTGCCAACGCTGTTGTCGTTATCCAGCTCCGGGGATACCCAGGCGCTGCTGGACATTGCCCACAAAATCAAAGGCGCGGCCCGGATAGTACAAGCCACCCGCCTGATCGACCGTTGCGAGGCACTCGAAGCCGCCTGCCATGAGGATTTCGATCGCGAAGAAGTAGCTGGATGCTGCAAATCCATGGAGCGCGCCATGCTTGAGCTGGAGGACGCGTTGCTACGTCAGATCGAACATTACGACGAAAGCAAAATGCCAGAGCCTTAACTATGCTTGGTCCCTCGGCAGTGTGTTGACCATCATGGAGAAACCCGCAATGCCTGACCCACTGCGCACGGATCCACGAAGATTTCCGCTGCATGTCCATATCAGCGTGATGTTCACCTTTTTGTTGTTGCTGACCGGGGCGGTGCTGGGGCTTTTCAACTACCGGCAAACCACACAGATCATCTTGTCCGGCAGCGAAAAACTCTTCAACCGCATTGAGCAGGATGTCCGGCTGGACCTGCACGCGACCTATGACCCCATTCGTCATCTGTTGAGCCTGCTGGCACTCAATCCGGCGGGCCAGTCCCCTGATCTGGAACAGCGCCTGGCACTGCTCGAACCGTTCAGCCAGTCACTCGAGGACAACCCCAACCTGGCTTCGCTATACCTGGGCTACGACAATGGTGACTTTTTCATGGTCCGCCCGCTGCGCACTCCAGCGGTCAAAGCCCTGGTCAAGGCACCGGACACGGCGGTTTACCAAGTCTGGAGCATCGAGCACGACAGCAGCGGCCAGGCCCACTCCCAGTCGTTGTTTTTCGACCGGAACCTGGCACTTGTCAGCCGTCAGGACAACCTGAACGACACGTACGACCCACGCAATCGCACCTGGTTTACCAGCGCCCACGGAGACAATGACCAGATCACCACCGAACCCTATATCTTCTTTTCCACTCACAACATCGGCACGACGCTGGCGCGACGCAGCGGCGCCAAGGCAATCCTGGCCGCTGACCTGACCCTGGCCGAACTCAGCGCGACCCTGGCCAAGCACGTCGTGACCCCCAATACCGAAATCGTGCTGTTCGATGCCGAAGGCAATGCCATTGCCTACCCCGACAGCCACAGGCTGATCATCGATGATCAGACGTCCCGCCTGATCAAGGCGGCGGACCTGAGCCCCAGCCTGGGTGCGCTGCTCAACAGCCCCCCTCAGGGCAGTCGCCTGAACGCCAGCGGCCGGCAGTGGATCGTGGCCCGCAGCAGCATGCAGGAAGGCGGCCCCCAAGGCCTGCAACTGGCGCTACTGGTACCGGAAGACGAGTTGCTCGTCGACGCGTACCGGATGCGCTGGCAAGGTGCGCTCATTACCCTGGCAACCCTGCTGTTATGCGTACCGCTGGGTTGGCTGACGTCAAGAATCCTGGTCAAACCCTTACGCGCCCTGGTGCAGGAGGCCGATGCGATTCGCAGTTTCGACTTCAATTTTCCACTTTCCCGTCGCTCGCCGGTGCTCGAAGTCGACCAGTTGAGTGTGTCGATGGCTCGGATGAAAGACACCCTGGCGAGTTTCTTCCAGATCACAGACAGCCTCAGTGCCGAAACCCGTTTCGCCCCGCTGCTGGAACGGGTGTTGTTTGAAACCGTGAAAATCGGTCAGGCCCAGGCCGGCCTGATCTACCTGCGCGAAGGTGACGGCGAGCACATGGAACCCCACGGACTGGTCATCAATAACACCGCCGAAAACCTGCAAGCCTTCGACATCCGCGGACACTCGCTCAATAACCCGCAAAGCCCCCCATGGCTGAGCCAGTTGGCCAACGTCGACACTGTCGTCAGCAACCTGGGTTTCGAGCAGGCGGGTGATCTGCAGAAAATCCTGCTCGCGCTGGAAAGTCCCCGGGTCCATCTGATCGGGATCCGCCTGCACAATCGCCACAACGAAACCGTAGGTCTGCAGGTGTTGCTGTTGGCCGACAGTGGCGAGCAGAGTGATCTGGACAAACTGCGGCCGGACCGCATCGCGTTTCTCCAGGCGGTGTCCGGCGCGGCCGCCGTATGTATCGAAAGCCAGCGCCTGCAAGCCCGGCAAAAACAGCTGCTGGACGCCTTCATTCAACTGCTGGCCGGCGCCATCGACGCCAAAAGCCCCTACACCGGCGGCCATTGCCAGCGCGTGCCGGAACTGACCCTGATGCTTGCCCAGGCGGCGGCAAACAGCCAGGAGCCCGCCTTCAGCGCCTATCAGCCGACCGAAGATGAATGGGAGGCACTGCACATCGCCGCCTGGCTGCACGATTGCGGCAAGATCACCACCCCGGAATACGTCGTCGACAAAGCCACGAAACTGGAAACCCTGACCGATCGCATCCATGAAATCCGTACCCGTTTCGAGGTACTCAAGCGCGATGCCTGGATCAGCTACTGGCAGGCCATTGCCCTGGGCGGTGACGAACAAGCGCTGGCAGAATTACGCAATGCCAGCCTGGCCGGACTGGATAATGATTTCGCCTTCGTGGCCCATTGCAATCTCGGTGGCGAAACCATGGCCGACGCAGATCTGCAACGCCTGCGCAGTCTGGCTGAACGCACTTGGACCCGGACCCTGGATGACCGGCTGGGCGTGTCCTGGGAAGAAAACCGGCGTCAGGCCCGAACGCCCGCCCCCACCCTGCCCGTCAGCGAACCGTTACTGGCGGACAAACCCGAGCACCTGTTCGAACGCAGCGAAAACGAAGTGATACCGCAAGACAATCCCCTGGCCTTCAAACTCGACGTTCCGCCCCACAAATACAACCGGGGCGAGCTGTACAACCTGAGCATTGTCCGGGGCACACTGACCGGCGAGGAGCGCTATGTCATCAATAACCACATCGTTCAGACGATTCTGATGCTCAACCATCTGCCGTTCCCCGAGCACTTGCGCAACGTCGCGGAAATAGCCGGCGGGCACCACGAAAAAATGGACGGCAGCGGATATCCGAAACGCTTGAAGCGAGAAGAAATGAGCCTGCCAGCGCGGATGATGGCGATTGCCGATATTTTCGAAGCCTTGACGGCCGCCGACCGCCCCTACAAAAAAGCCAAGACCCTGAGCGAGGCGCTGGGCATCATGGCGTTCATGTGCCGTGATGCCCACATCGACCCGGAACTGTTCGGGCTGTTCATCAAGGCACAGATCTATTTGCAGTACGCCAGGCGCTTCCTCGACCCCGGGCAGATCGATACGGTGGACGCCTCGGGCCTACTGGCCAAGGCCGGCCTGGCGTCTTGATCAGCAGTCGGTCAGGCGCAGGAAAATCGCCGCCAGCTGTTCGATCCCGGCCTGGTCCTGCGCGGTGAAACGCGCGAGTTTCGGACTGTCGAGGTCGAGCACACCGATCAATATGCCGTCCTTGACCAGCGGCACCACCAGTTCGCTGTTCGAGGCGCTGTCGCAGGCAATGTGACCGGGGAACGCATGCACATCTTCGACTCGTTGAGTCTGCAGGGTAGCTGCCGCCGCCCCGCAAACGCCACGACCGAACGGAATCCGCACGCAAGCGATCTGCCCCTGAAACGGGCCCAGCACCAGTTCCTCATTACGATTGAGGTAGAAACCGGCCCAATTCAAGTCATCGAGTTGGTTGAACAGAAACGCCGAAAACTGTGCGGCATTGGCGATGAAGTCCCGCTCGTCCGCCAGCAATGATTCCAGCTGTGCGTGCAGCATTCCGTAGCCTTCGAGGCCCTGGCCGCTTTTTTGTAAATCGATCATGCCTTGTGCTCCAACAGTTTCAGCCCGACCCAATAACGGGCAAATTGATAGGCGCAACGCCCATTGCGATTGCCTCGGCCGGTGGCCCAGCGTACCGCCAGAATGTCCAGCTCTTCGCTGCGCTGCCAGGCCAATCCGGCCTTGCCGGCCAACTGGCCGATCCAGTGTTCGACGACGTCTAGGAAGTGTTCCTGGGTAAACGGATAGAACGACAGCCACAAACCGAAACGGTCCGACAGCGCGATCTTGTCTTCCACCGCCTCGCTCGGATGCAGTTCGCCGTCGACCCGTTTCCAGTTTTCATTGTCACTTTCCTTTTCCGGCACCAGGTGGCGACGGTTGGACGTGGCGTACAGCAAAACATTGTCCGGAGCCTGTTCCAGCGAGCCGTCGAGGACGCTCTTGAGCACCCGGTAATCACCTTCGCCCGACTCGAACGAGAGGTCATCGCAAAACAGCACGAAACGCTGGGGCAGCTTGCCGATCTGTTCGACCACTCGCGGCAGGTCTGCCAGGTGATCACGTTCAATCTCGATCAAGCGCAAACCGGCTTGAGCGTGCTCAGCCAGCAAGGCGCGCACCAGCGACGACTTGCCGGTGCCGCGCGAGCCCCAGAGCAAGGCGTGGTTGGCCGGCATGCCGTCGAGAAACTGTTGGGTATTGCGCCCAAGTTGCTCGACTTGCCGGTCGACGCCGATCAGATCCGACAAACGCATGTCGAGGCTGACTTCCAGCGGCATCAGATAACCGCCGCGCGACTCACGCTGCCAGCGCGCGGCCAGGCATTGCGTCCAGTCGATGGCGGGCCGTGGCGCCGGCAGCAACGGCTCGATACGGGCCAGAACGGCATCGGCGCGTTCAAGAAAAGCATTCAATCGAGAGTCCACGACTTCTCCTCAGGCACGTTCACAGTAATGATGGTGATACAGCGACGAAACACAGCGTCACACAAGCGGCTGCCCCCGCAATACAGGCCTCGCGAGAACATCAGCAGGCAGGCATGATCGGCTATGCTTGAGCAGCGAAAGGAAACCGAAGTGGTTCACCCCCTCATGGACATCAAATTCACCAACCGGCTGTCATTCAAGCAAGCCCGGCTTACCGTGCTGGTCGGTTTCATTCTGGGCACGCTGCTCAGCCTGCTGCAAATAGGCATCGATTATGCCAGTGAAGACGCCTCCATCAATCGTGAAAT
This sequence comes from Pseudomonas fluorescens, assembly GCF_000967965.1. GTDB lineage: Bacteria > Pseudomonadota > Gammaproteobacteria > Pseudomonadales > Pseudomonadaceae > Aquipseudomonas > Aquipseudomonas grandcourensis. Next base: position 36,862 of record NZ_LACC01000039.1, on the reverse strand, counting down.
CCTTTCATTACTGGAGATCAGCCACAATCCGGCCTCGCGAATCGCCTACAACATCGACGCCGAACTCGCCAAGGAACTGACCCAGGGCCTGCTACGCTCGCCAGCGATCATCGGCGCAAAACTGACCGACAACAACGGCACCGTGCTGGCCAACGTCAAGCGACCCGGTGTGGAAAACGGATACCGGATGCTCAGTGACTTCCTGTTCGGCGCCAACCGACAGTTCGAAGACCGGCTTTACCTGGATCATTTACCCAACGAATCCCTGGGTACGCTGCGGCTGAACGTCGACACTTACGCCTTCGGCGACCGGTTCCTGCGCCGGGCCGAAGTGACCCTGATCAATGGCTTCGCCCGCAGCCTGCTGTTGTCCGGCATCCTGCTGGCGCTGTTCTATGTGATGCTGACCAAACCCCTGGTGCGGGTCATTCGTGAACTCAGCGGTCGCGACCCGAGCAGCACCGAGCCGACCTCACTGGAGTGTCCCGTCGTACACGCCGACGATGAGATCGGCGTGCTGGTCAAGGTTGCCAATCAGCAATTCAAGAACATCGCCACCGAAATCCAGCAGCGGCGCAACGCGGAAAACCGCCTGACCGAGTATCTGGGCCAACTGGAAAACATCGTCTCGGCCCGCACCGCCGAACTCAAGGCGATCAACACCCGGCTGAGCCAATCCAACGAGGAACTGGAAGTCGCCCGCAGTACCGCCCTCGACATGGCCGATGCCCGCTCGGTGTTCCTGGCCAACATGAGCCATGAAATTCGCACGCCTCTCAATGGCTTGCTCGGGATGATCGCGCTGTCCCTCGACGGGCCGTTGAATGCCGAACAACAGCAGCAACTGTCGATCGCCCATGACTCGGGCAAAGTGCTGGTGGAGTTGCTCAACGATATTCTCGACTTGTCGAAGTTCGATGCCGGCCAACTCGAACTTGAACACATCCCCTTCGACCTCGGTTCGCTGATCGAAGACACCGCCAACCTGTTGTCGCAGAACGCCGCCCCCAGCGTCGAACTGACCTGCCTGATCGATCCGCATTTCCCGGCACTGGTGCTTGGCGACCCGACCCGGGTGCGGCAGATCGTCAGTAATCTGCTGTCCAACGCCCTCAAGTTCACCCGTTTCGGACGGGTCGACGTGCGCCTGTCGACGTTCGGCGACGGCGTCAGAATCGAAGTGTGCGACACCGGCATCGGCATCCCTCTGGATGCCCAGGTCAAAATCTTGCAGCCCTTCACCCAGGCCGGTGTCGGTATTACCCGCCAGTTTGGCGGCACCGGGCTGGGCCTGGCCCTGACCTACAACCTTTGCGAAGCCATGCAAGGGCGCCTGACGATCAGCTCCGAGCCGGGCTTTGGCAGCCAGTTCTGCGCGGATTTGCCATTGCCCAGCCATACCCGTGCAACTGCTGTTTCGCTCAAGGGCAAAGTCATTGCCATCACGGCCGCCAGCAGCGGGCTGGGCGAGCTGCTCAACAGTCTGTTGCCTGGCTGGGGGCTGGACTATGAACGGCGTTCCATGGATGACTCACTGCTTGGCCTGGCAGCCGACGTGCTCATCACCGACTGCCCCGAATGCCTGTTCAGTTTGCGCCCCACCCTCAGCGCGCCGATCCTGCTGATCACCGCTTATGGCAACTTCATGCCCAGCGAAGAGGTCAACGCCCTCGCCCCCCTGCAACAACAGGCCCGCCCCTTGGCCCGCAGTACGCTGCTTCAGACGTTGCAGCGGATCCTGCAACCGCAAACCCACCCGATCAATGAGGCCCGGCTCGACACGCAATGCCCGCTACGCCGCGGACGCGTGTTGTTGGTGGAAGATAATCCGGTCAACCAGTTGGTGGCCAAGGGCATGCTCGGCAAACTCGGTTGCGAAGTCACCACTGCGGCTCATGGTGGAGAGGCCCTGGATCAACTCGAGCAACGGGAATTCGACCTGGTGCTGATGGACTGCAACATGCCGGTGATGGACGGCTATGAAGCGAGCCGGCAAATCCGCCGCAGCGGACGCTGGCCCCAACTGCCCATCGTCGCCCTGACGGCCAACGCCATGTCGGAGGAGCGCGAACGCTGTCGTGCCGCGGGCATGAGCGACTACCTGGCCAAACCCTTCCGGCGCGAAGAACTGGCCGCCCTGCTGGACCTGTGGATCCCCGCTACGACAGCGCCTTGATCTGCCCCAACAGGTGATCGAGGCCATCGCGCAAGTCGTTGAGACGATTCAGATCGACCCCGCTGTCGCACAACAGGCGCGCCTTGAGTGGCCCGACCTGGTCGCGCAAGGCCGTGCCGGCTGGTGACAGGCTCAGATGCACTTCACGTTCATCGCGTGCCGAACGCTGACGCTGCACCAGTTGCAGTTGTTCCAGGCGCTTGAGCAAGGGTGTCAGCGTGCCGGAATCCAGGGCCAGACGCTCGCCCAATGCCTTGACGGTCGGTTGCTCCGGGGCCGCTTCCTGCCACTCCCATAAAACCAGCATCGCCAGGTACTGAGGGTAAGTCAGGCCCAACTGATCGAGCATCGGCTTGTAGGCGCGAATCACCGCTCGGGAAGCCGCGTAGAGCTTGAAACACAGCTGGCTGTCGAGCTTCAGGGAATCGACTGACAAGGTATTCATTTGAGCAGGGCTTCGATCTCGCGGGTCAGGTCCTGCGGCTTGGTCGCCGGAGCGAAGCGCTTGACCAGTTGCCCATCCTTGCCGATCAGGAACTTGGTGAAATTCCACTTGATGCCCTGGGAACCCAGCACCCCCGGTGCGCGCTTTTTCAATTGCACGAACAGCGGATGGGCGTCGGCACCATTGACGTCGATCTTTTTGAACAGCGGGAAGCTGACACCGAAGTTCAGCTCGCAGAATTCGGAGATCGCCCCTTCGTTGCCCGGCTCTTGCTTGCCGAACTGGTTGCAGGGAAATCCGAGTACCACCAGGCCCTGTTCCTTGTAGGTCTGCCACAACTCTTCCAGGCCTTTGTACTGCGGAGTGAAACCGCATTTGCTGGCCGTGTTGACCACCAGCACGGCTTTGCCGGCGAAATCCGCCAGGGTTTTTTGCTCACCCTTGATCGTGGTGCAAGGGATGCTCAGCAGGTTGTCGCTCATGTTTGAGGTTCCGAATGAATGGAAGAATCAACAAAGTAGCGAGCAATTGAATTGTGTGCAATTTAAATATCGGGAAAGCGATCATCGGATCGCTTCGGGGACTTACTCGCGCGGTACCAGGTCCAGGCACACCGAATTGATGCAATAACGCAGGCCCGTCGGCGGCGGACCATCAGGGAATACATGCCCCAGGTGCGCGTCGCATTTGGCACAGACCACTTCGGTGCGGATCATGCCGTGGCTGACATCACGGATCTCGGTCATGGCGCTGTCGCCGATCGGCGCGTAGAAACTCGGCCAGCCGCAGCCGGAATCGAACTTGGTCCTGGAGTCGAACAGCGGCTCGCTACAGCAAATGCAGTGGTAGATACCGTCGGTCTTGGTGGCGTTGTATTTACCGGAAAACGGACGTTCGGTGCCTTTGAGGCGGCACACGTTGTACTGCTCTGGGTCGAGCATCGCCTTCCATTCTTCCAGGGTTTTTTCCAACTTTTCCATCATCACACCTCAGCGGCTGAAAAAGCCCGATCTGTACCTTTTCCACGGATCGGGCGGCACGTATGATTGCGCCTCGTCAAACGCCAGTCTGGCAGCCAGACCACGCGCATTCAAACGGAAATATGGGTGCTGCATCTCAAGGCGTCAGGCCTGTGTGAATACGCAGGATTCCCAGCACGGTTGCCCAAACGCCGTCTGGATCGTTCATTTTCGGGAACACATCGCCATGCAGGTCAGCAAATCGAACAAGCTCGCCAACGTCTGCTACGACATTCGCGGCCCGGTGCTCAAGCACGCCAAGCGCCTGGAAGAGGAAGGCCATCGCATCCTCAAGCTGAACATCGGCAACCCGGCGCCCTTTGGTTTCGAAGCACCGGATGAAATCCTCCAGGACGTGATCCGCAACCTGCCGACCGCCCAGGGCTACAGCGATTCCAAGGGCCTGTTCAGTGCGCGCAAGGCCGTCATGCAGTACTACCAGCAAAAGCAGGTGGAAGGCGTCGGCATTGAAGACATCTACCTGGGCAACGGCGTTTCCGAACTGATCGTGATGTCGATGCAGGCCCTGCTCAACAATGGCGACGAAGTGCTGGTGCCGGCGCCGGACTATCCATTGTGGACCGCAGCCGTGAGCCTGTCCGGCGGCAATCCGGTGCATTACCTGTGCGACGAGCAAGCCAACTGGTGGCCGGACCTGGCCGACATCAAGGCCAAGATCACCCCGAACACCAAGGCCCTGGTGATCATCAACCCGAACAACCCGACCGGCGCGGTGTATTCCAAGGAAGTGCTGCTGGGCATGCTGGAACTGGCCCGCCAGCACAACCTGGTAGTGTTCTCCGACGAGATCTACGACAAGATCCTTTACGACGATGCCGTGCACATCTGCACCGCCTCCCTGGCGCCGGACCTGCTGTGCCTGACCTTTAACGGTCTGTCCAAGTCCTATCGCGTGGCCGGTTTCCGTTCCGGCTGGATCGCCATTTCCGGCCCGAAACACCATGCCCAGAGCTACATCGAAGGCATCGACATACTGGCGAACATGCGCCTTTGCGCCAACGTGCCGAGCCAGCATGCGATCCAGACCGCCCTGGGTGGCTATCAGAGCATCAATGACCTGGTGCTGCCCCAGGGTCGCCTGCTGGAGCAACGCAACCGCACCTGGGAGTTGCTCAACGACATTCCGGGCGTGAGCTGCGTCAAGCCGATGGGCGCGCTGTATGCGTTCCCGCGGATCGACCCAAAGGTCTGCCCGATCCATAACGACGAAAAATTCGTCCTCGACCTGCTGCTCTCCGAGAAACTGCTGGTGGTTCAAGGCACCGCATTCAACTGGCCATGGCCAGACCACTTCCGCGTCGTGACCCTGCCCCGTGTCGATGACCTGGAGATGGCCATCGGACGCATCGGCGGCTTCCTCAAGTCCTACCGCCAGTAAGCGATCTGTCACCGTGCGACGTCACCGAACGTCGCACGGTGATTCATCCGGCAACATTTGTTTGCATTGCGCCACTGGCTGCCCCTTTGCCCGTTGGCGGATATCACCTTGCCTGCTCGCGCCTAACAAAGGCGGGGCCTTCGACACGAATTGACTGACAAACACTTCCCGCACACTTGTCGGAAATGCCCTGCAAGCAGCTAGACTGTCGCCGTAGGACACAGTTTGAAATAGTCACCCGGTTGAATACCCCGGTGCAGCACCTTATATACCCCGCAGTACGCTACATCTTTAGCTTGAGGAGATTTCTACAACCATGATGCGCATCCTGCTGTTCTTGGCCACTAACCTGGCGGTCGTGCTGATTGCCAGCATCACCCTGAGCCTTTTCGGCTTCAACGGGTTCATGGCGGCCAATGGGGTTGACCTCAACCTCAATCAGCTGCTGATCTTCTGTGCGGTCTTTGGTTTCGCAGGTTCCTTGTTCTCGCTGTTCATCTCCAAGTGGATGGCGAAGATGAGCACCAGCACCCAGATCATCACCCAGCCACGCACCCGTCACGAGCAATGGCTGCTGCAAACCGTCGAGCAACTGTCCCGCGAAGCCGGGATCAAGATGCCCGAAGTCGGTATCTTCCCGGCCTACGAGGCGAACGCCTTCGCCACCGGCTGGAACAAGAACGACGCATTGGTCGCGGTCAGCCAGGGTTTGCTCGAGCGCTTCTCGCCGGATGAAGTGAAAGCCGTCCTGGCCCACGAAATCGGCCACGTAGCCAATGGCGACATGGTTACCCTGGCGTTGATCCAAGGCGTGGTGAACACCTTCGTGATGTTCTTCGCACGGATCATCGGCAATTTCGTCGACAAGGTGATCTTCAAGAACGAAGAAGGCCAGGGCATTGCCTACTACGTGGCGACCATCTTCGCCGAACTGGTTCTGGGCATCCTGGCCAGCGCCATCGTCATGTGGTTCTCGCGCAAGCGCGAATTCCGTGCCGACGAAGCCGGTGCAAACCTGGCCGGCACCGCCGCGATGATTGGCGCCCTGCAACGCCTGCGGGCGGAACAAGGGCTCCCGGTGCACATGCCCGACACCCTGAACGCCTTCGGCATCAACGGTGGCATCAAGCAAGGGTTCGCTCGCATGTTCATGAGCCACCCGCCGCTGGAAGAGCGTATCGACGCTCTGGCTCGTCGTCGGAGCTAAGAGACTTCACAGCAAAAATGAAAAGGCCCGCAGCGATGCGGGCCTTTTTTTGTCTGCTGGAATGTTTCGATGTTTTCAGGGCCCCTTTGCGAGCAGGCTCGCTCCCACATGGGATTGGGGCCGACCGAAAATCTTGTGGTTCAACCCGATCAACTGTGGGAGCGAGCTCGCTCGCGATGAGGCCAGCAAAGCCAGCCACTATTACCGACTGGAAACCCGATACACCCGCTCCTCCAGCCGCGTGACACCCGCCTCCAGGAATTTCCCGCTCTCGCTCAACACATCCTGATCTTCCAGGATCTTCAGCGCCCATGAGTCCCCGAACAACCGCCGCACCTCATCATCGAGTACAGCAAACGGCGGGCCGGGCATTTGCGCCTGGTCATAGTCCAGGGTGATCAACAGGCCAAGGGACTCCTTCGGCAGAATCCGCTTCAAATGGGCGGCGTAACGCTCTCGCATTTCCGCCGGCAGCGCGATCAACGCCGCGCGATCATAAAGTGCGGAGCAATCGGCAGCATCGCCTGCCGTCAGCTCGAAGAAATCGCCGCACCACAGCTCAATGGAGCCCGCCCGATAAACCTTGAACGGCCCCTGCTCGCTGACGGCGGGATCAAAGCCATGCTCGCTGAAAAACTCCTCGACGGCTTTTTCCGACAGCTCGACTCCCAAGACCTCATGGCCTTGATGGGCGAGCCATAGCAAATCCAGGCTTTTTCCACATAACGGCACCAACACGCGTGCGCCTTCTTCAAGGCTTAACGCTGGCCAGAACCGCTTCAGATGAGGGTTCACCTGCGGCAGGTGAAAGCCGATCTGGTTCGCCGCCCATTTCTTGTGCCAAAACTCCGGCTGCATAAATAACCCCGAAAATTCGATCAAAACACCCTAAAACTTATATTAGATTTAGATTAATGATCTGACTGAAGATGTTGCATCTTAACTCTCAGGAGCTCATTCATGTTCCCCAGCCTGTACATATCCCACGGCTCCCCCATGCTCGCCCTGGAACCCGGCGCCAGCGGGCCGGCACTCACCCGCCTGGCCGCCGAGATACCGAAGCCAAAAGCCATCGTGATTGTGTCTGCGCACTGGGAAAGCAATGAGCTGTTGGTCAGCGGCAATCCACAACCGGAAACCTGGCATGACTTCGGCGGTTTTCCCAAAGCCCTGTTCGAAGTCCAGTACCCGGCTCCCGGCGACCCATCACTCGCCACAGAGGTTGCCGAGTTATTGAAATCCGCTGGTTTTCCAGTACGTATCGACAGCAATCGGCCTTTCGACCATGGCGTCTGGGTGCCGTTATCGCTGATGTATCCGCAGGCAGACATCCCGATTGTCCAGGTTTCGCTGCCCACCCGTGGCGGCCCTGCCCTACAGACCCGCGTTGGCCACGCGCTGGCCAGCCTGCGTGAGCAAGGCGTCCTGCTGATCGGCTCCGGCAGCATCACTCACAACCTGCGGGAACTGGACTGGCATGCCGGCCCCGAGAGCGTTGAGCCCTGGGCCCAGGCATTTCGCGACTGGATGATCGACAAACTCGCAGCGAATGACGAAGCCGCATTGCACGACTACCGCGCGCAAGCACCGAATGCTGTGCGCAACCATCCCAGCGACGAACACTTGTTGCCACTTTACTTTGCCCGCGCCGCCGGCGGGCCGTTCAGCGTTGCCCACCAGGGCTTCACCATGGGTGCACTGGGCATGGACATCTACCGCTTCGGCTGAAGCACAGGGCTGTTTCGCAGGCAAAAAAAATCCCCGAACCAGTCGGGGATTTTTCATGTTCGATCAATCAGCCCGAGAGCGGATCAATCTTCGCGGTAGCGACGCAGCTTCAACTGCTTGCCGGCAACGCGAGTGTCCTTCAGCTTGGTCAGCAACTTCTCTAGACCATCTTCCGGCAGCTCGACGAGGCTGAAGCTGTCACGCACCTGGATGCGACCGATCGCTTCACGCGCCAGACCACCTTCGTTGAGGATGGCGCCCAGCAGGTTCTTGGCAGCGATACCGTCACGCGCGCCCAGCGCGGTACGGCAACGTGCACGGCCTTCGCCCAGTGGCATCGGAGCACGACGCTCGCGGTCGCCACGCTCAGGACGATCACCGGAACGCTCTGGACGATCGCCACGCGGTGCATTGTTCGGCACCAGTGGACGTTCTTTCTCGATAGCGGCCAGGGTCAGCGCTTGAGCGTTGGTAGCCTTGCGCAGCAGAGCAGCGGCCAGGGCACGCGGGGTGCAACCGATGTCGGCGGTCAGACGATCCAGCAGATCGCCATGAGTCGATTCGGCATCAGCAACCAGCGGCGACAGGCTGTTGGTCAGTTTCTTGATGCGCGCATCCAGAACGGCTTGAGCGTCCGGCAGGCGAACTTCAGCAACCTTTTGACCGGTTACACGCTCGATCACTTGCAGCATGCGGCGCTCACGCGGAGTCACCAGCAGCAGTGCACGACCTTCACGACCGGCACGGCCGGTACGGCCGATACGGTGAACGTAGGACTCTGGGTCGTACGGCATGTCAACGTTGAACACGTGAGTAATGCGCGGAACGTCCAGACCACGAGCAGCAACGTCGGTCGCCACAACGATGTCCAGACGGCCATCCTTGAGGGACTCGATCACGCGCTCACGTTGGTTCTGGGCGATGTCACCGTTCAGCGCAGCGGCTTTGTAGCCTTTGGCTTCCAGGGCACTGGCCAGGTCCAGGGTCGCTTGCTTGGTACGCACGAACATGATCAGGGCGTCGAAATCTTCCACTTCCAGCAAGCTGAGAACGGCGGAAGTCTTCTGGTCAGCGTGAACCAACAGGTGAGCCTGTTCGATCGCGGTAACGGTCTGGGTCTTGGTCTGGATCTTCACGTGTTGCGGATCGCGCAGGTGGCGTTCAGCAATGGCACGGATCGACTGCGGCAGGGTGGCCGAGAACAATACGGTCTGACGGGTGACAGGCAAGGCCTTGAAGATAACTTCCAGGTCGTCCATGAAGCCCAGTTTGAGCATTTCGTCGGCTTCGTCGAGAACCAGGTGGTTCACGGTCGCCAGTACTTTTTCGTCGCGACGCAGGTGGTCGCACAGACGGCCCGGAGTGGCGACAACGATCTGTGCGCCATTACGGATTGCTTTCAGCTGTGGGCCCATCGGCGCGCCGCCGTAGACAGCCACAACAGTTACGCCCGGCATTTGCTTGGCATAGGTTTCGAAAGCGGTTGCAACTTGTAGCGCCAACTCACGAGTTGGAGCCAGGATCAGGGCTTGCGGTTCGCGCTTTGCAGGATCGATGCGATGCAGGATCGGCAGGGCGAACGCAGCGGTTTTACCCGTACCGGTTTGCGCCTGACCAATCATGTCGTGACCGGCCATGATGATCGGGATCGATTGCTGCTGAATAGCCGATGGCTCTTCGTAGCCAGTCGCGGTGACGGCTGCAAGAATATTCGGATTAAGATTAAAAGCGGCGAAGCCGCCGGTTTCCTGGGTCATGGGTCTGCCTCTAAGTGCATCCGCAAAGACCCATGCTCCAAAGCTGCGCGTGCCGTGTTGAGACTCAAGAGTCGCCCTGGCAGCTTTGTCGGCGGGGATTTGCGAAAACGAATGAATGAAAAGAATCGTCAAGGGAGAGTCCGCTGGGCGGACGTGCAGCCGAAGCTGGCTTCGGGGAATTGCGCTACCTAAACGCGGCCCGGTTAAAGGCCGGCGCGCACTATACCGGAATTCACCCAAAAAGGGAGCTTTTTTTATCGGAAATCCACCGGATACACCGTTGTGTAACAGGCTTTGCGAATAATCGATCAGCCGTCTACTTTTCAAAGGCCCGGCCTTGCGGGTTATGGCGCTAAAACGGTTCACCCTTTGCCGTGTAGACCGCCGGTCTGGCACGCCTTTCCCACACCGAGGACAGCCACATGAATCAGCCCAACTCCAGTCGAGTCAGCCGCGAACGGCATGGTCATGTGTTCCTGATCGGTCTGGATCGGGTGGCCAAGCGCAATGCCTTCGATCTCGACCTGCTCAACGCGTTGAGCCTGGCCTATGGCGAGTTCGAAGCCGACAGCGAGGCGCGGGTGGCGGTGGTGTTCGCTCATGGCGAGCACTTCACTGCCGGGCTCGACCTGGTCAATGCCAGCGTCACTCTGGCAGATGGCTGGCAGGTTCCGCCCGGCGGCTGTGATCCGTGGGGGGTGTTCGCAGGCCCCAGGGTCAGCAAACCGGTGATCGTCGCCGCCCAGGGCTATTGCCTGACCATCGGCATCGAATTGATGTTGGCCGCCGACATCAACCTGTGCGCCAGCAACACCCGGTTCGCGCAGATGGAAGTGCAACGCGGGCTCTTCCCATTCGGCGGCGCCACCCTGCGTCTGCATCAAGTCTCCGGCTGGGGAAATGCCATGCGCTGGTTATTGACCGGTGATGAATTCGACGCCCGTGATGCCTTGCACCTGGGTCTGGTGCAGGAGGTCATGGCCAGTGAAGACTTGCTGCCCCGGGCGATTGAACTGGCCGAGCGGATCGCCCGGCAGGCACCGCTTGGGGTGCAGGCGACGCTGATGTCTGCGCGACAGGCCCGTTATGAAGGGGAAAACGCGGCGGCAAAGGCGTTGCCGCTGCTGGTCAGGAAGTTGATGGCCAGCGAGGACGTCAAGGAAGGTGTGCGGTCGATGGTGGAGCGGCGGCCTGGAGTATTCAAGGGTTGCTGACATAAACTTTGTGGCGAGGGGGATTGCCCCCGTTGGACCGCGAAGCGGTCCCCAAATCCCTGCACCTAGCTCACTCGGACACACCGCGCCAGCCAGAAACACGACTGCTGCGCAGCCGAACGGGGCGGTGCGGCGGTCCGACAAGCCCCCTCGCCACAGTCATCTCACCAACTTTCAGGTGGCCGGACGAATGCACTTGATCAACGACTGCAACGAATACCCCAACCGCGGCGCCAGCGCTTCGGCACGGGCGATCAGGCCGTCCATGTCCAGTTCCTGGTCCAGCTCCGACGGCACGATCAGAATCACGTTGCCCTCCTTCACCGGTAGTTCCCAGTAATGTCGGTGATACAAACCGCGCAACAAGGCGGCGCCCAGGGGTTTACCATCATCGGTAGCCCACTGATTGATGACCAGCCAACCACCCGGATTCAATCGCTTCTGGCAGTTTTCCAGAAAGCTCCAGGCCAGATGCCCGACACCCGGACCGACGTCGGTATAAAGGTCGACGAAAATCAGGTCCGCCGATTCGGCGGTGTCCAGCAGCTCCAGCGCATCGCCAATGCGGATGTACAGGCGCGGATCGTCATCCAGCCCCAGATATTCAATGGCCAGGCGCGGTACGTCCGGGCGTAGCTCGATGGCTTCGACATCTTCCAGCGGCAGGAACTTGAGGCAGGCCTGGGTCAGCGTACCGGCGCCTAGACCAAGAAACAGCGCACTTTCCGGTTGCTCGTGGCACAGCGCGCCGATCAGCATCGCCCGGGTGTAATCGTACTCGAGCCAGCTCGGATCGGCCGTGAACACGCAGCTTTGCTCGATGGCATCACCGAACTCGAGAAAACGGTAATCGGCCACTTCCAGCACACGAATCACGCCGAACTCGTCCTGTACCTCGGCGAGCAGATGCTCGACGCGCTCCTCAGTCATTTCATCTCCTGATCGTCACCGGGGCCGGCAACGCAATAACACCGCGGGTAGAGAGCGGCAAAGGCGAGATTGTCGGCGAAGCGACAGGAACAGGTCACGCACTAATTTGCTGATAACATGGACGTCCGAGCGAAAACACTAGAGACCGTGATGAGCCAACCCTGGAGCCCTGACAGCTGGCGCGCCTTGCCGATCCAGCAACAACCCCAATACCCTGATGCCGCGCATTTGCAGCAGGTCGAGCAGACCCTGGCCAGCTATCCGCCGCTGGTGTTTGCCGGCGAAGCCCGGGAGTTGCGCCGTCAGTTTGCCGAGGTGACCCAGGGCCGCGCGTTTCTGTTGCAGGGTGGCGACTGTGCTGAAAGCTTCGCCGAATTCTCCGCGGCGAAAATCCGCGACACCTTCAAGGTGTTGTTGCAGATGGCGATCGTGATGACTTTTGCCGCCGGCTGTCCGGTGGTCAAGGTCGGGCGCATGGCCGGGCAGTTCGCCAAACCGCGTTCGGCCAACGACGAAACCATCGATGGCGTGACCTTGCCCGCCTACCGCGGCGATATCGTCAATGGCATCGGCTTCGACAAAAAAAGCCGCGTGCCGGACCCGGAACGCCTGCTGCAGTCCTATCACCAGTCCACCGCTACCCTGAACCTGTTGCGCGCGTTCGCCCAGGGCGGTTTTGCCGATCTGCATCAGGTGCACAAGTGGAACCTGGACTTCATCGCCAACTCGGCGCTGGCGGAAAAGTACAGCCACCTGGCCGACCGCATCGATGAAACCCTGGCGTTCATGCGCGCTTGTGGCATGGACACCTCGCCACAACTGCGCGAGACCAGTTTCTTCACCGCCCACGAAGCGCTGCTGCTGAACTACGAAGAAGCCTTCGTGCGTCGCGACAGCCTGACCAACGACTACTACGACTGCTCGGCCCACATGCTGTGGATCGGCGACCGCACCCGCCAACTGGACGGCGCCCATGTCGAATTCCTGCGCGGGGTGAACAACCCGATCGGGGTCAAGGTCGGCCCGAGCATGAACCCCGATGACCTGATTCGCTTGATCGACGTTCTCAACCCGCAGAACGATCCGGGTCGCCTGAACCTGATCGCGCGGATGGGCGCGAACAAGGTCGGCGATCACTTGCCGCAGCTGATCCGCGCCGTCCAGCGCGAAGGCAAGCAAGTGCTGTGGAGTTCCGACCCGATGCACGGCAACACCATCAAGGCCAGCAGCGGCTACAAGACCCGCGACTTTGCGCAAATCCTTGGCGAGGTGAAGCAGTTCTTCCAGGTGCACGAAGCCGAAGGCAGTTATGCCGGTGGTATCCACATCGAAATGACCGGGCAGAACGTGACCGAGTGCATCGGTGGTGCGCGACCGATCACCGAGGATGGCTTGTCGGATCGCTACCACACCCATTGCGACCCACGAATGAATGCCGATCAGTCGCTGGAACTGGCATTTTTGATTGCCGAGACTCTGAAGCAGGTTCGGCGCTAAATCCCGGCGCCCTCATCGCGAGCAGGCTCGCTCCCACATTGGACCGCGTTCCCCTGTGGGAGCGAGCCTGCTCGCGAAGAGGCCAGCTCAGTCACCATCAATCTGTGCCAATGCCACCCGCAACCTTGCCGCACTGGCCCGCAGGCAATTCAACTGAACCTGTGCCAACCCCAGCCAATCCGCCATCTGCCGCAGATTGACCGCCAACGCCATCATCCCATCTTCATCCAGCCCCGCGTCCTCTTCATGCACCGCATGCACTGCCAAACGGCCCGCCCCCCGTTCGGCGCGCAGATCGACCCGTGCGGCAATCCGCTCGTTGTGCAAAAACGGCAGGACGTAATAGCCGTACACCCGCTTGTCCTGCGGCGTGTAGATCTCGAGCCGATAGCGGAAATCAAACAGCCGCTCGGTCCGGCTGCGCTCCCAGATAAGCGAATCGAACGGCGAGAGCAATGCACTGGCGACGACTTTGCGCGGCACTTTTGGCTCGGGCAGACAATAGGCCGGATGCCGCCAGCCCTGGACTTCGCAGGTCAGCAATTCCCCGGCCTCGACCAACTCGGCCAAACGGGGGCGGCTGTCCGCTGGGTTCAAGCGGAAATAGTCACGCAAGTCTTTCTCCGTACCGACACCCAAGGCCATTGCCGCATGCCGCAACAGGCCGCGCTGGGCCTCGTCATCACTCAGGACGGGTATCGCAAGCACCTCCGAAGGAATCACCCGCTCCGGCAGATCGTAGAGCCTTTCGAATCCGCGCCGTCCGGCAACGGTCACTTCACCGGCAGCGAACAACCATTCCAGCGCATGCTTTTCCGCGCTCCAGTCCCACCAGGAGCCGGCCCGTTCCTGACGGGTCGACAGACTTCCGGCCCCCAGCGCGCCCTGCTCCTCGACCGAAGCCAGCACCCGGCGAATGGTGTCTTGCTGTTCACGGCCGAAGCGCGCCAATTGCTGATAAATGTCTTCGCCACGGCTCGCACGCTGCATGCGCCAACGCATCAACGGGTACATGGAAAGTGGTAGTAACGAGGCTTCATGACCCCAGTACTCGAACAACGTACGGCGCCGGCCCTGGCTCCAGGCAGCCTGGTCAAGCAAATCGGATGAGTAATTGCCGAGGCGGGAAAACAGCGGAAGGTAGTGCGAACGCACCAATGCATTGACCGAATCGATCTGCAGAATGCCCAGCCGCTCGATCAGGCGATTGAGCGCAGCAGCCTTGATCGTCGCTGGCGACGACCGCCCGTTGAACCCTTGGGCGGCCAGCGCCAGACGCCGAGCCTGTTTGAGGGTAAAGGACAATGTTGCGGGCATGAGTGCCTCCTTGTCTGCTCGCAACCTACCTCACCGGTAAGGGGTTTGTGTAGCGTGGCCTTCATCATTTATGCATCGGGTCATTCCAGAACGGTTTGATCGACTCGTTCTCCACATCCGCACGGCTCATGCCGATGTCCTTGAGTGCTTCGTCGCTCAAGCTCGCCAGCAGTTCGCGCTCGCGATGCAGTTCGTACCAGCGGCCGACCTTGTGCAGCAGATCGGATATCACGTGAATCGAGTGTTTTTCTGATCCGTGGAACTCGTGTTGACCTTTCATCTTGTTGCCCTCCGTTTGGATGGCTCCAGTCTCGCGCCGGGTCTAAGATCAATCCAACGAATGTTTCTGATGTCACATATCTCGGAGATTGATGGATGTCCGCCTACCCGAGTATCGATACCGAAGTGTTGCGCACCTTCGTCGCCATCGCCGACCAGGGCGGCTTTACCCGCGCCGGCGAAATGGTCAACCGCACCCAGTCAGCCGTCAGCATGCAGATGAAACGACTGGAAGAAGATGTGCTGCAGCGCCAGTTGTTCCAGCGCGACGGGCGGCAGGTGCGACTGACGGCTGAAGGCCAGGTGTTGCTCGGCTATGCGCGACGGATCCTCAAGCTGCACAGCGAAGTATTCAACACCTTGCGTGAACCCGACATGGTCGGCACCGTGCGCATCGGCACGCCTGACGATTATGTGATGCGGTTCCTCCCGGGGATTCTGCGCCGGTTTGCTCAGTCTTACCCGCTGATTCAGATAGAAGTGCACTGCGAATCATCAAAACAACTGTTGATGCGCCAGGACCTCGACCTGTCCATCGTCACCCGCGAACCAGGCAGTGAAATCGGCCAGTTGTTGCGCAAGGAGCGTTTTGTCTGGGCCGAAGCGCAATGCTACAGCGCTCATGAGCAGACGCCGCTGCCACTGGCGATGTTCAACAGTGATTGCTTCTGCCGCCAGTGGGCCTGTAACGCCCTGGATGCCCGGGGGCGTGATTATCGGGTGGCGTACAACAGCGACAGCCTGTCAGCGATCATGGCGGTGGTCAGCGCCGGCCTGGCCGTCACGGCGCAACTTGAAAGCCTGATCACCGCGGACATGCGCATCCTCGGCGAGGCCGAGGATCTGCCGCTACTGCCCGAGGCCAGCATCATGCTCGTGCGCAACCTGCATAACCCGTCACCCATCACCGAGTGCCTGGCCGAGCACATTGTCGATGGCTTCAAACCTTGAAGGCGAGCATCACCGCACAGAACACCAGGAACCCGCAAAACAGCCCGCGTAGCAGCCGCTCCGGCAATGCGTGGGCAACCTTCACGCCCCAACTGATGCTCATCAGACCACCGATCGCCAAGGGTAAGCCGATCACCCAGCTGACCTGATGGTGCGCGGCGTAAGTCACCAGCGTTACCCCCGTACTCGGCAAGGCCAGCGCCAACGACAACCCCTGCGCAACTACTTGGCTGGTGCCAAACAGGCTGGTCAGCACCGGTGTCGCCACCACCGCGCCTCCCACGCCGAACAACCCGCCCATTGTGCCGGATGCAGCGCCAAGCAGGCCCAGCCAGGGCCATGAGTAGTTCATCTGAGAAGCCGCCGGGGCGCTGGCGGCGAACATGCGGACGAGGTTGTACGCCGACAGCGCAACTAGAAAGGCGACAAAACCCATGCGCATGGTTTGCGCATCAATGCCCACCGCCCAGATCGATCCGAGCCAGGCGAAGCAGAACCCCATGATGGCCAGCGGTAACGCGTGGCGCAGTTCGATCCGGTTGCGCTGATGATAGCGCCACAGCGCCAGCATCACGTTCGGCACCACCATCACCAGGGCCGTGCCTTGGGCTATCTGCTGATCGAGCCCGAACAGCACGCCCAGTAGCGGAATGGCGATCAGGCCGCCGCCGATGCCGAACAACCCGCCGAGCGTGCCCAACGCAGTGCCAAACGCCAGATACATCAAGAACTCAATCACCGCATTTTCCCCATTGCCATCAGGCCTTTGATCCTACGCAGTTGCTTCTGGCGCGGAAACGCACAGCATCGCACAATGGCTGTGCCAAATTCGCACAAGCGCAAACCTGCCATGAACCCCAATCAACTGACCGACCAACTGGCCTTGTTCCTTGACGTGCTGGAAACCGGCAGTTTTTCCGCCGCCTCACGGCGTCATCCGCTGACCCCTTCGGCCGTGGCAAGGCGTATCGACAGCCTGGAAAGCGCGGTCGGCAGTCAGTTGTTCCTGCGCAGCACTCATGCGGTACGCGCCACCCCGGCGGGATTGGCCTTTGCCGAGCGCGCACGGCGGATCGTCGCCGAGTTGCGCCTGGCCCGGGCCGAGGCCGTGTCCCTGAGCAGCGCGCCGGAAGGCCTGATTCGTATCGATGCGCCGGCAGCCTTTGGGCGCCGGCACCTGGCACCGGTGATTGCCGATTTCCTGATGCTCTACCCCGGGCTCGATGTGCAACTGCACTTGATCGACAGCTTCGTCGACATGCAGGGCCTGAACCTGGGCAAGGTCGATCTGGTATTGCGCGCCGGGCAACTGGCCGATACCCGGCTGGTGGCCACGCCACTGGCGAGCATGGTGCGTATCGCCTGCGCCAGCCCTGATTATTTGCGGCGTCGCGGCGTTCCGACCGAGCCCACACATCTTATTGAACACGACGGGCTCGACTGGGATGGCTTGGCCCCGCCCTTCGCCTGGCGTTTCGAGCGCGACGGGCAAATGCAGTTGCACCGGCCGGCGCGGATCCGCATGAGCGCCAACAATGCCGAGGCGCTGGTGTGCGGCGCATTGGCCGGGCTGGGAATCGCGCATCTGCCGACCTGGCTGGCCAGCGAGTACCTGTTGCGGGGTGAGTTGTTGCCGCTGTTCTGCGACAGCGGGCTGCCGAAACCGGAAAGCGCCGGCATCTATGCCTTGCGCCTGGAACAGCAACCCAACTCCCGCAGTCGCTTGTTGCTGGAGTACCTGAAAACCCGCTTCAGCCCGGTTCCGCCCTGGGATCTGGTGCTGCAAACCCATCTGCAGCGGCATTGATCAAAATTATCTGGCGCATTAAAGATTCGCCCGCTAGATTCTTGAGATCACAGATCAAGGCTTCGACATGACCACCGAGCGCAACACTCCGGACAACTGCGACAACCTGCTGCTGGACAATCAGGCCTGCTTCGCCCTGCATTCCACTTCGCTGATGATGACCAAGGTCTACAAACCCTTGCTGCAAGCGCTGGGCCTGACCTACCCGCAATACCTGGCGATGATGGTGTTGTGGGAAAGGGACGGTTTGACCGTAGGTGAAATCAGCACGCGGTTGCTGACCGATCCAGGCTCGTTGACGCCGCTGCTCAAGCGCCTGGAAGCCGAAGGCCTGCTCAGCCGAACCCGCAGCCGCGAAGACGAGCGGGTGGTAATCGTCGAACTCACCGAACAGGGTCGGGCCTTGCGTGACAAGGCCCGTGATGTTCCCCAGTGCATCCTCGGCGCCAGCGGGATGACCGTGGAGCGTCTGCAAAACCTGCAAGCGGAGTTGCAGGAGCTGCGTCGCCACCTGCAAGACAGCCTGTAGTTTCAAGGCCAGCACAAAGCCCGCTCCCACATTTGCTTTGTGCTGTCCCACAGAACCCGATTCCCCTTCCGAAAAAGCCGCCTGTAAAACCTCCAGTCGCTCTAACTCAATAGCTCCAGCCAATCCTTCTCAACCGTTCGTCTGTCCTGGCAAATTAATTTTACTATTTATCTTGTGCGCTAAATATTTGCGCGATACATTCATCTCGCCATTACTTAGCGCGCAAATATTTAGCGTAAAACAAACAAACCCTGAACGAGGCTTTCACCATGCAAACTCTCTACACCGCAATCGCAACTTCCACCGGTGGCCGTGACGGTCGTGCGGTTTCCAGCGACAACATCCTCGACGTCAAGCTCGCCACGCCGAAAGAACTCGGCGGTGCCGGCGGCGCAGCCACCAACCCTGAGCAACTGTTCGCTGCCGGCTACTCCGCCTGCTTCATCGGTGCCCTGAAATTCGTGGCCAGCCAGACCAAGCGCAGCATCCCGAACGACGCTTCGATCACTGCCCACGTCGGCATTGGCCAGATCCCCGGCGGCTTCGGCCTGGACATCGACCTGCACATCAGCCTGCCGGGTCTTGAACAAGCCGATGCACAAGCACTGGTCGACGCGGCCCACCAGGTCTGCCCGTACTCCAACGCCACCCGTGGCAACGTCGATGTGCGTCTGCACGTAACCGTCTAAGCGCTGGCTACCCAGGCCCGAACAGGAAACGAACATGAACACTTTCAGCAAAGTCTTGACCGGTACCCTTCTCGCCTTGTCCATCAGCAACGCATTCGCAGGTAGCGGGGTTGAGCACAACACCCAAGCATTCCTCGATGTGCTGAATGCCGGTACCGGCAAGCCGATGGAGCAAATGACGCCCGCCGAGGCCCGCGCCGTTCTGGTAGGTGCGCAAGCCGGGGTCAAGCTGACGCTGCCAAAAGCCGATGTCAGCCAGAAGACCATTCAAGTCGACGGCCAACCGATCAGCCTGACCATCGTCCGGCCGGCCGGGGTCAAGGGCGAGCTGCCGGTGTTCATGTTCTTCCACGGCGGTGGCTGGGTGCTGGGGGATTTCCCGACCCACGAGCGGCTGGTGCGTGACCTGGTGATGGGTTCGGGTGCCGCGGCCGTGTTCGTGAACTACACGCCGTCGCCGGAAGCGCATTACCCGGTGGCGATCAACCAGGCTTATGCCGCAACCCGATGGGTGGCCGAGCACGGTAAAGAGATCAGCGTCGATGGCAAGCGCCTGGCGGTAGCCGGCAACAGTGTCGGCGGTAACATGGCGGCGGTGGTTGCGCTGATGGCCAAGGACAAGGGCACACCGGCGATCAGGTTCCAGGTGCTGTTGTGGCCAGTGACTGATGCCAACTTCGAAACCGCGTCCTACAACCAGTTTGCCGAGGGGCACTTCCTCACCAAAAACATGATGAAGTGGTTCTGGGACAACTACACCACCGACGCCAATCAACGGAATGAGATCTACGCCTCGCCACTGCGCGCGACCAGCGCTCAGTTGAAAGGATTGCCTCCAGCGCTGGTGCAGACCGCCGGTGCCGACGTGTTGCGCGACGAAGGCGAAGCCTACGCCCGCAAACTGGACGAGGCCGGAGTGCCGGTGACTTCGGTTCGCTACAACGGCCTGATCCACGACTACGGTTTGCTCAACGTGGTGAGCCAGGTGCCAGCGGTGCGTTCGGCGATGTTGCAGGCTTCGCAAGAGCTCAAGCAACACCTGAAATAAAAAGCTCGCTCCCACAGGGTTTCTGGTTGAACCCGAAATCGCAGGCACAAAAAAGCCCGACTCAATGGTCGGGCTTTTTCATTCCTGAAGCTGTGCTTATTTGGCACGGCCTTTGTAGGAACCGCCTTCGCGGGTGTCGATCTCGATCTTGTCACCGATTTCGATGAAGTCAGCAACTTGCAGCTCGGTACCGTTGCTCAGCTTGGCTGGCTTCATTACTTTGCCGGAAGTGTCGCCGCGAGCCGAACCTTCGGTGTAGTCAACTACGCGCACGATGGTGGTCGGCAGCTCTACGGAAACCAGACGCTCTTCGAAGAAGATCGCTTCGCAAACATCGGTCATGCCTTCTTCAACGAAAGGCAGAACGGCTTCGATGTCTTCAGCGTTCAGCTCGTACATGGTGTAGTCGGTGGTGTCCATGAACGTGTAGGTGTCGCCGCTGATGAAGGACAGGGTCGCTTCTTTGCGGTCGAGGATTACGTCGTCCAGTTTGTCGTCGGCGCTGTAAACGATCTCGGTCTTGTAACCGGTCAGCAGGTTCTTCAGCTTGGTCTTCATGATCGCGCTGTTACGACCGGACTTGGTGAATTCAGCTTTCTGAACCAGCCAAGGATCGTTTTCGAGACGAATCACGGTCCCGGGTTTCAGTTCTTTACCAGTTTTCATTGCGAATATCCGAATTTGGATGGGATTTACAAAAATCTAGGCCGCGTATCATATCCAATTTCCATAAAACTGTACCAGCGCCGTGGCAAGATCGGCCTGCAAGGCCTGTTCCTGACACCACGCCTCGGCGTGTTTTTCCAGCTCTGGCCAGTGTTTACGGGTGAATTGCCAGTGGTCGGCTATTTTTTCACCAGCGTTCCACGCCCGCCAGAGACCGCTGATCGCCTCCCGCGCAGGCGCAGATAACCCTTTTACATAAAGTTCGAGGAAGGCTTCGAGCTTGTCCAGGTGGATGTCTTCTTCCTGCCGGTAAATGTGCCAGAGAAATGGCCGGCCGGCCCATTGAGCGCGCACGAAGGAATCTTCGCCGCGCACGGCATTGAAATCGCAGCACCACAGCAACCGGTCGTATTGATCCTGGCGGACAAATGGCAGCACTTGCACGGTCAAGGCATCCCGCACATGCACTGCACCGGCCGCCAGACCCTGCACACCAAGCCAACGCTCGACGTCGCCGAGAATCCGCCCTTCCGGCACCAGCAGATGAGTGGCCGTAGAATCGCCAGCCATCCCATCGAGCCAACTGGCCAGACCGGTGTTTTCGTAGGCAAACAATGAGATCAGCTGCGTACCAGGCACAGGATCAATCCCCAAACCTTGCAAGAATTCTCTTTGAACTTGCGGATTTTGCTGAAATTGCCGACGCCGTTCCAGCAACCCTCGCTCACGCAGCAGTCCACCGGTGCCCTTCCGGAATCCAGGGAAGAAGAAGAACTTCTGCACATTTCTGTACTTCACCGAGGGCAAACCGTGGCAGCCGATCACCCAGTCTTCGGCGCTCAGATAGTCGAGGTTCATCCACAGCGGCGTCTTTTCCCGTTCGGCCATGGCCTCCATATAGGCGCTCGGCAATTGGCAGGCAAAGGCAGCAATCACCACATCGGCGGCTTCAGTCGGCTGCCACTCGGCGGGCCACTGGCACACTTCGACGTCCTGCTGCCACTGTTGCGCAGCATGGATGTCGATTTCCGGGCACAGGCGCTCGAACGCTCGAAGATCATCGACCCACAGACGCACCGCCAGACCATGTTCGGCCACCAGTTGCCGGGCCAGTCGCCAGGTCACCCCGATGTCGCCGAAGTTGTCGACCACGGTGCAAAAAATATCCCAGCGGGTTTTCATTTCAGGCATTCCAGGCTCCCGTTGGCAAAGGCGCCGATTGTCCGCATAAATTACCCCGTGCAGAAGAGCCGACGGCGATTATTCTTCATGCGACAATCGCCACTCGCCAGTGACCTTTCGCCAGGAGGCAACCATGCCCCACCGCCCCACTCCGCGCAGATCCTTCCCGATCAGCCTCAACGCCCTGCAATTGACCGGCAGCATCGCCCTCGGCATGTGGCTGGGATTCATTGCCATCGTGCTGACCTGCTGGCTCGCTTCGCGCCTGCTTTTCAGCGAGCAATTGGCGTCTGTGGCGACAGCTGTGGAGCAACTGGCCAAACCACCTGTGGTGGCCCAATCGGTGCCGGACATGCCGTCACAAAGCCCGCTGTTCGACCAATATGAAGAAAACCTGCGCAAGAACGAGCAGCAGCAACGGCTCGATCAGGCGCGCAGCAGCAGTCGCAACCTGTCCAACCCAAGCTGTCAGTTCTGGCTGCAACAGGACCGGACTGCGCCCAGCGAAAAAAGTCGCGCCAACGTCCTGC
Organism: Pseudomonas fluorescens; assembly: GCF_000967965.1. Classification (GTDB taxonomy): domain Bacteria; phylum Pseudomonadota; class Gammaproteobacteria; order Pseudomonadales; family Pseudomonadaceae; genus Aquipseudomonas; species Aquipseudomonas grandcourensis. The sequence continues at coordinate 14,492 of NZ_LACC01000039.1, read as the reverse complement.
AATTCTGCGATTGATCATGAATAAGCAAACCGTCCACCAACTGATTCTCGACAAGCTGCGGATCGATCTCGACATCGCCGAGCGGGCCGCGCAAACCGCCTACGAAACGGCAACCCACGAAGAAAACATCGCCGAGAACAAGTACGACACCCTGGGGCTGGAAGCGTCCTATCTCGCGGCCGGGCAAGCCAGGCGGGTCGAGGAAATTCGCCAGTCACTGAACCTCTGCCTGAACCTGGCCCTGCGCCCGTATGACGATCAGCGGGGCATCGAAGTGGGCGCGCTGCTCGGGCTCGAGGACGAAAAGGGGCGCGAACAATGGCTGTTTCTGGCACCCGATGCAGCCGGGCTGAAGGTCGATCTGGTGGGGCAACTGATCACCGTCATCACCCCGCGCTCACCGCTGGGCAAAAGCCTGCTGGGTAAATTCGAGGGCGATGAGGTGGAGATCATGGTGGCGGGCGCTCGGCAACAGTTCGCTGTCACCGAGGTAGTTTGACCGGCAGAAACGCTATCAGTGAACGGGCAGTTCGACGCCCTCGAACAGCTCTTCCAGTTCCTGCTTGTTGTGGCACTGAATGGCCTTGGCCATGACTTCGCGGGTCAGGTGTGGCGCGAACTTCTCGATGAAGTCGCACATGAAGCCTCGCAGGAAGGTGCCGCGACGGAAGCCGATCTTGGTCACGCTGGACTCGAACAGTTCGCTGGCGTCGAGCACCACCAGGTCGCTGTCGAGTTTGCTGTCGACGGCCATTTTCGCCACGATGCCCACGCCCAGCCCCAGGCGAACATAGGTCTTGATCACGTCGGCGTCGGCAGCGGTGAACACCACTTTCGGCGTCAGGCCGCGATGGCTGAAGGCTTCGTCGAGTTTCGAACGGCCGGTGAAACCGAACACATACGTCACGATCGGGTATTCGGCCAGTGCTTCGAGGGTCAGTTTCGACAGCTTGGTCAGCGGGTGGCCCTGAGGCACGACCACGCATCGGTTCCAGCGGTAGCACGGCATCATCACCAGATCGCCGAACAGCTCGAGCGCTTCGGTGGCGATGGCGAAATCCACGGTGCCGTCAGCGGCCATTTCGGCGATTTGCATCGGCGATCCCTGGTGCATGTGCAGGGCAACGTCCGGGTATTGCTTGATGAAATTGCTGATCACCGGCGGCAATGCATAACGCGCCTGGGTGTGAGTGGTGGCAATCGACAGGGTGCCTTTCTTCTCGTTGGAGAATTCCTGGGCGATCTGCTTGATGCTTTCAACCTTGCGCAGAATCTCGCCAGCGGTGGTGATGATGCGCTCGCCGGCTGGGGTAACGCGGGTCAGGTGCTTGCCGCTGCGGGCAAAAACCTCGACGCCCAGCTCGTCTTCCAGCAGACGGATCTGCTTGCTGATGCCCGGTTGAGAGGTGTAAAGACTTTGGGCTGTAGCGGAAACGTTGAGGTCGTGGTGCGCCACTTCCCAGATGTAGCGCAATTGTTGAAGCTTCATATGAATCCCTCAAAGCAGGTAGACGCCACGGGCATCAGCGACGATATATAACTATATTAATGGCTCGAAGAATAAATCTAGAACTTTTTTATCAGATTGCCATTATTCGTGTCCTAGCGGTCCCCTTGGCGACGACGTTGCACCAACGGCACCAGATAGACCGGCACCTTGGACAGTTGCAACACACGGGCGGCGGTTCGCCCCAAAGGCGTTTCCGCACCGGCGCCATGGCTGTGACTACCTACGATCAACAAATCCACGGAGAGTTTCTGCGCCTGGTCCAGAATCACCTGCGACGGATCGCCCTGCAGCACCCGTACTGCCTGAATCCGCTCCAGGTCGTGCTCCCCTTCATCCCCCAACTCCTCACGAAAACTGTCGAGCACCCGTTGCTCGATACTGGCAATCACCGTATTGAGGCCCTGGCTGTGAAACTCGTTCAGCGCCTGTTCATCGAGATAACTTTGCAGCACCGATTCGGCAAACAACCCCATGGGTTCAACCGCATGCACGACGTACAAACCGGCATTGAAGGTCCTGGCCAGCTCCAGGGCATGCTGCATCACCACGGGCGCATACAGGCCAAGGTCAGTGGCATACAGCATCGTACGAATCATATGACCTCCTCGACTGCCAACATGGCGGAGATTTGATTCAGCTTAGCAGTGCCTTGGCGACTACGACGTCCGGCGCAACGCATTGAACGGTGGGCTTAAACCTTTTGCTCGTTGCTTATGCCATGGGGCACATGACCGGTGGCGACGACTTCACGGGCCAACTCGCAGTGGCCGGCCTGATCGTCGAAAAACACGTCCGCCGCGAAGGCTTCGAGAAAGGCCGACTTGGTCAGGCCGCCGAGGAACAGCGACTCGTCGAGACGGATGTCCCATTCGCGCAAGGTGCGAATAACCCGCTCATGGGCCGGTGCCGATCGCGCCGTGACCAGCGCGGTACGGATCGGACAGGTGTCTTCCGGGAATTCACGCTGCAACAGATTGAGAGCAGCGAGAAAGCCCTTGAACGGCCCTCCGCGCAACGGCTCGCGGGCGGCCTCACGCTCGCTGGCCTGGAACGCTTCCAGACCACCGGCCTGATAAATGCGCTCCGACTCATCGGAAAACAGCACCGCGTCTCCGTCGAAGGCAATGCGTAACTCGTCGCTAGCCGCACGGCTGGCACCACCCGACAGAATGGTCGCTGCCGCGAACCCGGCGTCCAGTGCATTGCGTACGTCTTCGGCGTGGGTCGAGAGAAACAGATCGCAGCCAAAGGCCTTGAGGTAGGGATACGGACTGCGCCCGCCGACAAAGGCCGCACGGGAAATTGCCAGTCCGTAGTGGTCAATCGAGTTGAACACCCGCAGCCCGGTGTCGGCGCTGTTGCGCGACACCAGAATAACTTCGACCCGGGCGCGGCCGAGGCTGTTGTTGAGGTTCAGGAGTTTCTGCACCAACGGGAAGGCATCGCCGGGCTCGAGGATTTCGTCTTCATGTTCGATCTGATACTGCCGGTAGGCTTCGACGCCACTCGACAGGTAGACCTTGTGGCTTTCGCTCAGGTCGAACAGCGCCCGCGAAGAAATCGCCAGCACCAGCTTGTCGTCAATTGCCTTTGGCATGCCCTTCCCCCTCAGGTCGGTCAACTCAGATGTTGCGTCGATCAATGAAACTCAAACTGCGATACAAGGCCTCGATGCGTGGCATCTCACACCCGGCTGCCTTCGCCGCCGCCAAAGGCCGGGCGTAGATCGCGGCCAGTTCCAGCGGTCGCTTGTGCAAGTAATCGTGGTACATGCTCGGCCAGTAGTCGGGCATCTTTTCGGTCACCATGAACAAATGCTCGGCATACCCTGCCGGTACGTCATGCCCGCAGGCAACTGCGCCTTGAACCACTTCAGCCATCAGCGCCTTGATCAACTCGCGACTGTCGGCATCGGCCATCAACGGTGTGGTGCTCGCCCCCAGCAAAACCGAGAGACCGTTGTAAGGGATATTCCAGACCAGTTTTTGCCAACGCGCCTGATGTAAATTCGCCATGGCCTGGGAATCGAGGCCGGCGCTGCGAAACAGCCCGACGCCCTCCTCGACAATCGCAGTGCGTGCCGGCCCATCGGCGGGACCGCTGTGATACCCCACATGCACCGCGCCCAGCGCCTGATGGGTAATGACGCCCGGCGCCTCGCGATGGACGCAGATGTAGCACAGCCCTCCGAGCACATGCAGCGAATCGGGGAGCAGCTCGCGCAGGCTGTCTTCGACGTCCAGGCCGTTTTGCAGCAGCAGTACCTTGGCATTCGGTGCCGCCGCTTGCAGGATGGCAGGTGCCAGGTCGGCGTTGCTGGTGGTTTTCGCCCCCACAAGCAGCCAGTCGCAGGGCGGCATGTCTTCAGCGTTCGAATAAGCCTGTACCGGATTCAGTTTCAGCGCACCGTGGGGCGCGCTATCGACTTGCAACCCGTGCTCGGTCACGGCGGAAAACTCGCTGCGTAGCAGAAAATGCACATCAAAACCGGCTCGCGCCAGCATCACCCCGTAGAAACCGCCGATTGCGCCGGTCCCGATAATGCCGATCGTCGGCCTGGCAACTGTCCCCGTCATGGCAACTCCTCTGCTGTTCGACTCAGCGCCTGGCGCACGGCTCGATTGAGCTCGGTGTCGGTCAGACGCGATTTGAGTGCTCCAAAGAATTCGCCGTCGCGAACGACAAACAGCGCCGGCAAGTGAAAGACCTGATAACGCTCGACCACCCCGCCGTTGTTGCCGGCATCAATCCAGCACAGTCGGTCGACTGCCAGATCGAGTGTCGGCAATTGCTCACGGGCAAAACGGCAACTGGCGCAGCCGACACTGGTGAAAATGACCAGCGATACGCCGCTCATCGCCAGCAGCCGTTGGTCGGCGTCAAAATCGGTCAGTTCCAATTCGACCACTATACTGGAGGGAACAATGTCAGATGGCCGACACATGGAGTCTGTGTTCATGGGACGATTCATTCCTCACCCTGACGATGTGCCCGTCGAGTTAAAGTTGCTGAAACCTGAGTGTCTTTCGCGACGACAGCTGCACACTATCAGCCTCGGGGGCATGGCTTGCAATTATCACCGCGCGTGGCGCCACGGCACGGCGCTGGAGGTACGCATGCCGACCGTGAACCCGGACATGCGCTACCTGGGCTATGTCGCCTGGTGCCTGCGACGCAAGCGTGGTTACCTGGTGGGCATCGCCTTCGTCGATGAACAAACGCTGTTCAGCGCCCGAATGGGTGAGCAGGTGTGCCAGATCGAACGCTACTGCCGCCTGCATGACGCCCACGAGGACTTGCAGGATATCCAGGCCCTGGCCCTCGAATGGGTCCAGGAGCATGCCGACGAGTTCTCTCACGATTCGGTGCGCAAGGCTTTTGCGCAGCCGGTGCTGGAATAGGGGTGTTCTTGATCGGTTTGCCCCTCACGGTAGGGAAACTGACTGCGAAAGCCCACCAAACCGGCGTCTGCCCATTGTCGAGCCACGGTGTAACGCGCTAAGGTTCGGGTCCCCGACGCGCTTAATTTGCTGTGCTCCGCCGCGCGGGTTCGCTGGCGGCCGGCACCCGTGACCTGACGAGTAAACGATGGCTGATTTACCGATCAACGACCTAAACGTCGCCTCCAACGAGACACTGATCACTCCCGATCAGCTCAAGCGCGATATTCCCCTGAGCGACGCCGCACTGCGCACCGTCACCAAGGGCCGCGAAGTCATTCGCAACATTCTGGATGGCACCGACCATCGCCTGTTCGTCGTCATCGGGCCTTGCTCGATCCACGACATCAAGGCCGCCCACGAATATGCCGAGCGCCTGAAGGTTCTCGCCGCCGAAGTGTCCGATACCCTGTATCTGGTCATGCGCGTGTATTTCGAGAAGCCACGTACCACCGTCGGCTGGAAAGGCTTGATCAACGACCCGTACCTGGACGACTCGTTCAAGATCCAGGACGGCTTGCACATCGGTCGTCAATTGCTGCTGGACCTGGCCGAAAAAGGCCTGCCGACCGCCACCGAAGCCCTCGACCCGATCTCCCCGCAGTACCTGCAGGACCTGATCAGCTGGTCGGCCATCGGCGCGCGCACCACCGAATCCCAGACTCACCGTGAAATGGCCTCCGGCCTGTCCTCGGCCGTCGGCTTCAAGAACGGCACCGATGGCGGCCTGACCGTAGCGATCAACGCCCTGCAGTCGGTTTCCAGCCCGCACCGCTTCCTGGGCATCAACCAGGAAGGTGGCGTGTCGATCGTGACCACCAAGGGCAATGCCTACGGTCACGTGGTGCTGCGCGGCGGCAACGGCAAGCCGAACTACGATTCGGTCAGCGTTGCGCTCTGCGAGCAGGCGCTGAACAAGGCGAAGATCAAGCCGAACATCATGGTCGATTGCAGCCACGCCAACTCCAACAAGGATCCGGCCCTGCAACCGCTGGTGATGGAGAACGTCGCCAACCAGATCCTCGAAGGCAACAAGTCGATCATCGGCCTGATGGTTGAAAGCCACCTGAACTGGGGCGCCCAGGCGATCCCGAAAGACCTCGCCGACCTGCAATACGGCGTGTCGATCACCGACGCCTGCATCGACTGGACTGCGACCGAAAACACCTTGCGCAGCATGCATGCCAAGCTCAAGGATGTGCTGCCTAATCGCGATCGCAGCTGATCGCCTGTTTGGCGGCGCAAAAAGCGCACACAAAAAAAACGCCGGGCTGAACCCGGCGTTTTTTTATGTGTTCGTTTTGTTGAAGGTCACTGACTCAGCTTGGCCGCATGCCGCTGGTGACGCTCCATGTAGCGCTCGACGTAGGAGCACGATGGAATGACGGTGTAGCCCATTTCGTCAGCGTACTCCAGCGCCTTCTCGGTCAAGGCTGCCGCAATACCGCGACCACGCAATGCGTTGGGCACGAAGGTGCGATAGATATCCAGGGTCTGTTTCCCCAGATCCATATAGGTCAGATAGGCACGATGACCGTCCACATTGGTCTCGAACTGATGACCAGCCTGGTCATGGTGGATGGACAACGCCTCGCTCATCACTACTCCTCGCGGGTCTGGAATTCCGACCCCTACCTTACCGATGTTTTTCCGGCGAAGGAACATCTACGCCACCCCGTGCCTGAATGGACACCGAGAAGAGCTGCACCGATCTCGCGCTACCGAGCACGTACAAATAGTAGGCACCATTGGCAGAAATGCTCAAGATGCGCTCGTCATCGTGCCGGTTGGCGGGTGCGGCTCCGGATCACGCAGGATTGGCTCGACCGAAGATCACTCCGGGTCGATAGCCTGTACATTGCCGGATGTTGAGACTTAAGACGAGCGCCCGTTGTTAAAGTCACCTGAACATCGAGAAAGATATTGAGAGGCGCCACACAAAAGCCGAACAAAAGTGTAGACGAATCCATGTAGGCGGACTTTAGCCGGACCAGGAAAAAGAGCGCCGTGCCACAGGAACTTTTTCTCGCCAGTTCGCTCAGCCACGGGCCTTGCAGCTGGATATTTTTTAAACAATTCAGTTAAAAGTTGCTCGAAAAAGAATCAACGCCTACAATTTTTTTTGCTTCTTGCGTCACGTCAGTTTTACTTACTACAAGTAATGGGTAGTATGTACGCCGGCTATTTCCTCAATCGGAGGAGATAGCTACTTAATAGAAAGTCCTTGAAGGGGAACACGATGAACAACGTTCTGAAATTCTCTGCTCTGGCTCTGGCCGCAGTTCTGGCTACCGGTTGCAGCAGCGCATCGAAAGAAACCGAAGCACGTCTGACCGCTACTGAAGACGCAGCTGCTCGCTCCCAGGCTCGTGCAGACGAAGCTTACCGTAAAGCTGATGAAGCTCTGGCTGCTGCTCAAAAAGCACAACAGACTGCTGACGAAGCTAACGAGCGTGCTCTGCGCATGCTGGACAAAGCTAGCCGCAAGTAATAATCCTTCGGGATTGTTATCAAGCCGACCCATTTTTTGGGTCGGCTTTTTTATTGCCTGGCGTTTCTCCGGGCAATAAAAAACCCGTCGACGCGGTCCGCGCCGACGGGTTCTTTGCCAGCATTACTGCAGCGGATCGACCGGAGTGCTCGACACCATCGGTACGACACCGTTGCCCGGCACAGCGATCTCAACCGGCAGACCGTCTTCAGCGGCGACCACATCACGCACCACATCCCAGTTCATGCGCAGGTTGTTGGTGATGTCTTCACGCTTGAGCATCGCATTGATGACTGCGGTGTGCTTGTCGACCACCGACGGGTTGCCCTTGTCGTCCAGCGGCGTATGCGCCTCCAGATAGACCTTGCCGCCACTCAGGCCAAACTTGTACGGGTCGTTGATGATCCGCACCGACGTACCGACCGGCACCATGCCCGCCATTTCCAGCACGTTGTTGTTGAACATGCGGAAGCAGCCGTGGCTGGTGCGCATGCCGATGCCGAACTTCTTGTTCGAACCGTGGATCAGGTAGCCCGGTGTGCCCAAGGTGAACTTGAACGGCCCCAGAGGGTTGTCAGGGCCGGCCGGCACGACGTTGGGCAGCGGATCACCGTCTGCTGCGTGCTCGGCCTTGATCGAAGCCGGAGGCGTCCAGGTAGGGTTCGGTGTCTTGGCGGTGATGCTGGTGTGGGCAATCGGCGAGCCCCAGCCTTCACGACCGATACCCAGCGGGAACGTGTACACCACGTTCTTGCCTTTCGGGTAGTAGTAGAGGCGGTACTCGGCCAGGTTGATCACGATGCCTTCACGCGGGCCTGGTGGCAGGATGAAGCGGGTCGGCAGGATGATTTCCGTGCCGGCGCCTGGCAACCAGGCATCGACACCCGGGTTGGCCGCGACCATTTCCGTGTAGCCCAGATCGTAGGCGGTACCAAGGTCGGCGAAGGTATCTTCGTACTTGGCCTTGATCACCTGCACCTGGCCGATGATGTCCTCACCTGGCGGTGGCAGGGGAAACTCCAATGCTGCGACTGGACCGGCCACAAAGAGGGCGGCAAGAGTCAGGCAGCGGGTGACGGCAGGAAAACGCGGCAACATCCGGAAAATCCTTCGCATGATCAACAGAGATATAAGAGCGCGATTGTACACCGCTGTCTGTTATTTCGGGGAGATGGCCCGATTGCAGGCAGTGCAAGGCGATTTTGAGGTTGTCCTCGATCCCGTGTGGGAGTGAGTCTGCTCGCGATGGCTGTGTGTCAGGCGGCATGGATTTTGATGGTGTACATATCCG
>NZ_LACC01000039.1:5344-5713 GCF_000967965.1 Pseudomonas fluorescens | reverse complement strand
CGGCCATCCATGGCCGGGGGCAGCTAACCCGGCATCCATGCCGAGTTGCCCACTGCGCAGAACCTCCTCTCGGCCTCACGAGGGGGCGTGTACCGCAAAAGCGCCCGAGGCGGCCTACCAGCCGGCCTGTTTGTTGGGTTCGTTCGTCTGTGATGTACCTGGTCGACTGACAGGTCGTCATCGCGAGCAAGCTCGCTCCCACAGGTACTCAGTACATCTGCAAGGTCTGGGTCGGCTGGCAGGTCGTCTTCGCGAGCAGGCTCGCTCCCACACTTGATCCGAGTATGCCTGCAAGAGATTGGTCGGCTGTAAGGCCGCCTTCGCTGGCAAGCCAGCTCCAGTTGATCGGCGTACACCCACGCTTCTCAC
>NZ_LACC01000039.1:0-5319 GCF_000967965.1 Pseudomonas fluorescens | reverse complement strand
TCGCCGTAAGGGCGAAACCATAAGCCGCTGTTACCGCAGCAACGGATATGTACACGGTCAACAAAAGTCAGGTCGGCTCGAAGGCCGCCTCTATTAATGACGAATCAAAGCTCGAACCGCAATTCAGGCCAGATCGGCGACGTCCCCCGCTTCTGCGACTCAAGAATGGCCCGGCACAACGAACACAGCCGCTGGTCCTGAAACACCCGGCGATCAACACTCGACCAGCGAGGCGAAGCCGGCAACAGACTGCCACACAAGGTCCGGTCCGCCGAACCGCCCAACTCCAGCTGACGGGTCACCAGATGCACCCGCACTTCCTGGCAGGCAAACAGATCCAGCTGTTCGTCAGGCTCGATCAGTTGATAGGCAAATAGTGACCAGGCGGGACGCGGCATCGGGGGCTCCAAATCGGGGGCGCCACCTTAGCCGAAAGCCTGCCTCTAGAAAAGTGTCATAACAGCGGTTTTAGAGTAGGCCAGACATTTTCCAGCAACTTGTCCTGGGCCCCGGCCGCCGGGTGTATGCCGTCGGCCTGCATCAAGTCCGGATGGCCGCCCACGCCGTCGAGGAAAAACGGCACCAGCGGAATCTTTTTCTCATCGGCCAGGTTGCTGTAGACCTCCGCGAACGCCTTGGTGTAACGCGCACCGTAATTGGGTGGTAATTGCATGCCGAGCAGTAACACCTTGGCGCCGCTGGCCCGGGAGCTGTCGATCATCGACGCAAGATTTTGTTGCAATTGAGTTGGCAGCATCCCGCGCAGGCCATCATTGCCGCCCAACTCGAGGATCACCAGTTCCGGTTTATGCTCTGCAAGCAGCGCGGGCAGGCGCGCCTGGCCTCCGGCACTGGTGTCGCCACTGATGGACGCATTGATCACTTTGTCGTCGAAACCTTCGCGCCTGAGCCGTTGCTCAAGCAGCGACACCCACCCCAGCCGGGTATCCAGCCCGAAACCGGCGCTGATACTATCGCCAACGATCAGGACTGTACCCGCCGCTGCGTTTTGGGCCATGCACATCAAGGCCAGGCCAGCACTCAAAAACCAGACACGCATCGGACTCTCCATGGGCGCAAGCATTCTCATCGCGAAGGACCTTAGCAAAGTGGTTCCCAGCGCGGAAGGTGAACTGACCATCCTGCACCAACTCAGCCTGGAACTGAACAAGGGCGACAGCCTGGCCATCGTCGGCGCTTCCGGCTCCGGCAAGTCCACCCTGCTGGGCCTGCTTGCCGGCCTCGACCTGCCGAGCAGCGGCGAAGTCACCCTCGCCGGGCAAGGCCTGAGCAACCTCGATGAAGACCAGCGTGCGCGCATCCGCGCCGAGCACGTGGGTTTTGTCTTTCAATCGTTTCAGCTGCTCGACAGTCTCAATGCCCTGGAAAACGTCATGCTGCCGCTGGAACTCGATGGCCGCAAAGACGCCCGCGAACGCGCCACCCAATTGCTGCAACGGGTGGGACTGGGCCAACGCCTGACTCACTCGCCGCGCCAGCTCTCCGGCGGCGAGCAACAACGGGTGGCGATTGCCCGCGCGTTTGCCGCCGAGCCCGATGTGCTGTTCGCCGACGAACCGACCGGCAACCTCGACAGCCACACTGGCGAGCGCATCAGCGACTTGCTGTTCGAGCTCAACCAGGAGCGCGGCACGACTCTGGTGCTGGTGACTCACGATGAACGCCTGGCCCATCGCTGCCGGCGCCTGATCCGTCTTGAAGCCGGCCTGCTGGTCGCCCCTCTGGAGCCTTGATGGCACGTCTGCCGCTGTTGCGCCTGTTCAGTCTCGCCATCCGCCAGTTGCTGCGCGATGCCCGCGCTGGCGAATTGCGCGTGTTGTTTTTCGCCTTGCTGGTGGCCGTTGCCGCCAGCACCGCCATTGGCTATTTCGGCGCGCGCCTGAACGGCGCCATGATGCTACGCGCTACCGAATTCCTCGGTGCCGACCTGCTGCTCGAAGGCAGTTCGCCTGCGCGCCCCGAACAGATAAGAAGCGGCACCGAACTGGGTCTGGAACACGCCCAAGTGGTGGAGTTCTCCAGCGTCATCGCCACCGACAACGGCATCCAGCTGTCCAGCATCAAGGCGGCCGATGACACCTACCCGCTACGGGGCGAATTGAAAAGCGCGCCCGCACCCTTTGCCACGGAAACAGTCGGTGGCGGACCGCAACCCGGTGAAGCCTGGGTCGAGGCACGCCTGCTAACCGCCCTGGACCTGAAGATCGGCGACAGCATCGATGTCGGCATGAAAACCCTGAAACTGGCGCGGGTGCTGACCTACGAACCCGATCGCGCCGGCAATTTCTACAGCCTGACGCCGCGGGTGCTGATCAACCTCGACGACCTTACGGCCACTGGCGTGGTGCAGCCCGGCAGCCGGGTCAGCTATCGCGAATTATGGCGAGGCAGCGCTCAGGCACTCGAAACGTATCGGCAACTGATCAAACCGGGGCTTGCCGCCAACCAGCGCTTACAGGACGCCCGCGACGGTAACCGGCAGATCGGCGGCGCCCTGGGCAAGGCCGAACGCTACCTGAACATGGCCAGCCTGGTGGCGGTGTTGCTGTCCGGTGTGGCGGTGGCGCTGTCGGCAACCCGCTTCGCCACCCGCCGGTTCGATGCCAGTGCCTTGCTGCGCTGCCTCGGGCTGTCACGCCGGGAAACCATGGTGTTGTTCAGCCTGCAACTGACTGTGCTCGGGCTGCTGGCCAGCATCAGCGGCGCCCTCCTCGGTTGGCTCGCCCAGCTGGGGTTGTTTGCCCTGCTGCATGACTTGTTGCCCACCGACGTGCCACCGGGCGGGCTGTTTCCGGCTATTGCCGGGATCGGCACCGGACTGGTGGCGCTGGCCGGTTTCGCCTTGCCGCCACTGGCAGCTCTGGGCCGGGTTCCGCCATTGCGTGTGCTGCGCCGGGACATGCTGCCGATCCCTTCCAGCACCTGGATGGTCTACGGCGCAGCGCTGGGCGCCCTCGGCCTGATCATGTGGCGCCTGAGCCTGGACCTGGTGCTGACCTTTGCCCTGCTCGGCGGCGGAGTGATTGCAGCACTGGTGCTGGGCGGCTTGTTGTTGCTGCTGTTGAAGAGTCTGCGGCGCATGCTTGCGCGTGCGTCCTTGCCCTGGCGTCTGGGTCTGGGCCAACTGCTGCGTCATCCGCTCGCTGCGGCGGGCCAGTCCCTGGCGTTCGGTCTGATTCTGCTGTCGATGGCGCTGATCGCCTTGTTACGGGGCGAGTTGCTGGACACCTGGCAGAACCAGCTGCCGAAAAACGCTCCAAACTACTTCGCGTTGAACATCCTGCCGGCGGACAAACAGGCCTTCACCGATCACCTGATCGCCGTGTCGGCGCAATCGGCACCGCTGTACCCGGTGGTGCCGGGCCGACTGATCAGCATCAACGGCGAACCGGTGCAGCAAATCGTCACCAAGGAATCGGCGGGTGATCGGGCGATCCAGCGCGACCTGAGCCTGACCTGGGCCGCGGACCTGCCGGCGGGCAACAAACTCACGGCCGGCAACTGGTGGAACGAACAGACGCCGGACGATGTTCCCGGCGTGTCGGTAGAAGGCAAGGTCGCCGAAAGCCTGAAAATCAAGCTCGACGATCATCTGGTTTTCAGCGTTGGCGGGGTCAATCGCGAGGCGAAGGTCACCAGCCTGCGGGAGATCAACTGGGACAACTTCCAGCCGAACTTCTTCATGATCTTCCAGCCCGGCACCCTCAAGGATCTGCCAGCGACCTACCTGACCAGTTTCTATCTGGCATCAGGTCACGACCAACAGATTGTCGACCTGTCCCGCGCCTTCCCGGCGGTGACGATCCTGCAGGTCGAAGCCTTGCTGGAGCAACTGCGCAGCATCCTCGCCCAGGTGACCCTGGCGGTGGAGTACGTGTTGTTGTTCGTGTTGGCGGCGGGCATGGCGGTGCTGTTCTCCGGTCTGCAAGCGACGCTGGATGAACGCATTCGCCAGGGGGCGTTACTGCGTGCGCTGGGGGCGGAGCGGCAATTGCTGGTCAAGGCTCGACGTATCGAGTTCGGTTTGCTGGGCGCAGTCAGTGGCTTGCTGGCGGCGCTGGGTTCGGAAGTGGTGAGTTGGGTGCTCTACCGCTACGCCTTTGACCTGCCGTGGCATCCACATCCATGGCTATTGTTGCTGCCATTGCTGGGCGCAGTGCTGATCGGTGGTGCCGGTGTGTTCGGCACCCGTCGGGCATTGAACGCCAGCCCGCTGACAGTCCTGCGCGAGGGTTGATAGACTCCTGCCATCCTCACCACAAGAAGCTGTCATGAGCCGTTACCGCCCTCCCCGCACCGCTGGCACCGCGCTGATCACCCCCGAGGGTGAAGCGCGGATGCGCGCCGAGTTCCATGAGCTGTGGCATGTACGTCGGCCCCAGGTTACCCAGGCTGTCAGCGAAGCCGCGGCCCAGGGTGATCGCTCGGAGAACGCCGAATACACCTACGGCAAAAAGATGCTGCGAGAGATCGACAGCCGCGTGCGTTTTCTCACCAAACGCCTGGAAGCGCTCAAGGTTGTCAGCGAAAAACCCAGCGATCCGAACAAGGTCTATTTCGGCGCCTGGGTCACGATCGAAGACGAGGATGGCAAAGAGTCGCGCTACCGCATTGTCGGGCCGGATGAACTGGACCTCAAACAGGGCCTGATCAGCATCGACTCGCCCTTGGCCCGCGCACTGATCGGCAAGGCACTGGACGCCGAAGTCCGGGTCCAGACGCCGACCGGTGAACAGTGTGTGTACATTGTGGCGATCGACTACCCGTGAGCTTTAACGCCGGGTAATCAGTCCTTGCCGGGCAACGCGGGTCAGTTGCCGGATCACTTCAGGCGCATCTTCGAGGCTGGGGGACTGAATCACTGCCAGATCGAAACTGTCGTCGGCAAAACGAGCGAGCGACTCACCGTCTTCGACAAACTGGATCAGGAAGGCAGCGGGACCACCGGTACGACGTGGCCAACCATCGAGATAACGCAAGAGCGTCGGCTGATGTTTGCCACCAAGCAGGATTTTTGGATTGCGCTGGGTCAGGTGTGCCGTGATCGGCGCGGGACGTACAACAGCATTTAGTGCATTCATTGTGTCGTGTCTCTGCCTCAAAAGTCTGCATGGCAGGTGAGAGGCAACACCGAACCAGCGCTTTAGCGGTATTTCGAAGCCTGTTCTGGCTTCTATCGGTAACTGGATGAGTCACCTGGCGCCCCGCAAGTAGCTGTTTAAATCGGCGCATGAGCAACATCCTAGAGAAGCTGACTGGACAGTGTCAAGAATGACGCGATCGAGTAGGAGGCGGGGT
>NZ_LACC01000038.1:45290-81581 GCF_000967965.1 Pseudomonas fluorescens | reverse complement strand
CCATTGCCTGAGCGTGCATTTGCGGGTCGACTCTGCGTTCGCCCATCATGACTTCTACGGGGTCGCCCGGGATCATGCGAATCAACGCGAAAGTCAGCAAGGTGATGCCGAAAAACGTGGGGATCAGTAACCCCAGTCGGCGGGCAATAAAACTCAGCATTTGGGTTTATCACTCCTTATTATTTTTGTAATGCCGGTCAGCGTGCTGGCCGTTCCCACCAGTTTTGGCCGCGTGGGTAAAGGCTCCGGCTCGACGTTTCCCGGTGTGGCGCTTGATTGTATTCGTTGTCGCAGGTGAGAAAGTCCTCACCGGTCTGGCGCCGGCTCGAGGAAGGGGAAAGGGGCCCTTGGCCGGCCCCTGTCGCTCACTGTTTGTTGTAGACGCCGTAGAAGCTGCTGAGTCCGAAGGGGCTGATCTGGAAGTCCTGCACACTGGTGCGCATCGGCTGGTAGACCGTGGAGTGGGCGATCGGGGTCATCGGCACCTGCGCTTTGAGGACATGCTGCGCTTCTTTGTACAGCGCGGTGCGCTTTTCCACATCGGCGGTGGCCTCGGCGGCGTTTACCAGTTTGTCGTAGCCAGCATCGCACCACTTGGAGAAGTTGTTGCCGTTGACCGCGTTACAGGTGTAGAGGGTGCCCAGCCAGTTGTCCGGGTCACCGTTGTCGCCAGTGAAGCCGATCAGCATGGCGTCGTGCTCGCCGGCGTGGCCGCGCTTGATGTACTCGCCCCATTCGTAGCTGACGATGTTGGCCTTGATGCCGATTTTGGCCCAGTCGGCCTGGAGCATTTCGGCCATCAGCTTGGCGTTGGGGTTGTAGGGGCGCTGCACCGGCATAGCCCAGAGGGTGATTTCTGTGCCTTCTTTCACGCCTGCAGCCTTCAGCAGCGCCTTGGCTTTTTCCGGGTTGTAGCCGGCGTCCTTGATGGTCTCGTCGTAGGACCATTGGGTCGGCGGCAGGCCGTTGACGGCCAACTGGCCGGCGCCCTGGTAAACGGCGTCGATGATGGCTTTCTTGTTTACCGCCATGTCTAGCGCCTGGCGTACTTCGAGCTTGTCGAACGGCTTGCGGGTGAAGTTGTAGGCGATGTAGCCAAGGTTGAAGCCTGGTTGACTAGGCATCTTGATGTTCTTGTCTTCCTGCAGCGGCTTGATATCGGCCGGGCGCGGGAAGGAGGTGATCTGGCATTCGTTCTTTTTCAGCTTTTGCATGCGCACCGAGGCGTCGGTGGTGATGGCGAAGATCAGATTGTCGATCTTCACGTCTTCAGGCTTCCAGTAATCCTTGTTGCCCTTGTAGCGAATCTGGGCGTCTTTCTGGTACTTGCTGAACACGAACGGGCCAGTGCCGATCGGCTTTTGGTTGATGTCCTGGGCCTTGCCTTCCTTGAGCAACTGGTCGGTGTATTCGGCCGACTGGATCGAGGCGAAGCTCATGGCCAGGTTCTGGATGAAGGCTGCGTCGACACCCTTGAGGGTGAACTTGACGGTATGGTCGTCGACTTTTTCGACCTTGGTGATGTTTTCGTTCATCCCCATGTCGGTGAAGTAGGGGAATTCGGTGGGGTAGGCCTTGCGGAACGGCATGTCCTTGTCGAGCATGCGGTTGAAGGTGAACAGCACGTCGTCGGCGTTGAAGTCGCGGGTCGGCTTGAAGTAGTCGGTGGTGTGGAACTTGACCCCGTCACGCAGGTGGAAGGTGTAGGTCAGGCCATCGGGAGAAACGTCCCAGCTGGTTGCCAGGCCCGGGATGACCTTGGTGCCGCCACGTTCGAACTGCGAGAGACGGTTGAATACGGTTTCGGCTGAGGCGTCGAAGTCGGTCCCGGTGGTGTATTGGCCTGGGTCGAAGCCAGCTGGGCTGCCTTCGGAGCAGAACACCAGGTTGCTGGCGGCGTGGGTGAGGCCGGAACCGAGGATCAGGCCGGCGGCGATCATAGTCTTGAACGTGGCTTTTTTGCGCATGCGAACCTCATTGTTGTTATTTTTGAGGGCGGCAGATCAGGTAGACCATTCCTGGGGGGATGCACCTGACCCTGCGGCTTTATGGGCGGTAGGCTGCCCGTCATTTACGAGCAGGCAGCCGAAGGCCGTCGTCATGGCTCGGGCGGTAGCGCTGAAGGGAAGAGGGGTGCTCGCGCCGCCGTCGGCCGAGGCAAAAATTAAGTCAATCTAAAATTAATTTCAACTTAAATTCAGTGATACTTACTTTTTGAAGGCGGCCGATCAGGCCGTGGGGTGATCGTCGAGCAGGCCCCCCATGGTGGTAACGACCAGCACTTCGGCAACTTCGTCGCCAGAATTGGCAATGGAATGCTGCTTGGTGGAGTCGAAATGCACCGATCCCCCCGGGCCGAGTGGGTAGGTGTGGCCTTCGATGGTGTAGACGATTTGCCCGGAGAGCACATAGGTAAACTCTGCGCCTTCGTGGGAGATGAGCTCGGACTGGTAGCCCACCGCCATGGTCATCTTCATCGCGTTGATCAGGTTGCCGGGGAAGTTGCTGGACAGGCGCTCGTAGACCAGTGGCTGGCTGCCGATGGAGTACCGTACGCGCAGGCCCTGGTGGGAGTCGGGCTGGGGCTGGGCGGGCTGGTCGAACAGGGTGTTGAGCGGAATGCCCAAGGCATTTGCGATTCTCGCCAGCGAGGAGATGGACACGCCAGTGAGGTTACGCTCCGCCTGGGACAGGAAGCTGGCTGTGAGGCCTGTTTCAGTGGCGACTTGGTTCAGGGTCTTGTTGGCGGCACGGCGGTGGCGGCGCAGCCGTTCCCCGATCTGTTCTGCGGTCATTGGCGTGGCTCGTGTTCTGAAAGGCGCCAGTATAGCGGGCAGCGCATTGTCGAAAAGGCTTTTCGCCTGATTGAAATTAAGTGGAGCTGAAAATACGTATTGACGCATTTTTAAGTCAGGCTTAAATTTCGAGCACTGCAACATAACTCAGGAGAATGAGATGACAGTGGGTGTAGGTGGCAAAACTCCGGAACAGGCGCTGGCCGGCCTGGCGAAGATGACCGCGGGCATGCAGCCCATCGGCCTCGACGAATACCAGTCACGCATTGCCAAGGCCCAGGGCCTGATGCGAGAGCAGGGCATCGCCGCCCTCTACCTGAACGCTGGCAGCAACCTGTACTACTTCACCGGGGTGAAGTGGAGCCCGAGCGAACGCATGGTCGGCGCCGTGCTGCCCGCCAACGGCCCGCTGGCCTATATCGCCCCGGCATTCGAAGAGGGCACCATCCGTGACTTCCGCGAGGTGGATGGGGTTATCCATGGTTGGCATGAGCATGAGAGTCCCTACCGCCTGCTGCTCGACATGCTCGCAGGAATGGGCATCGCCGCCAACGCAGTGGTGGGACTGTGCCCATCCCTGGCGTTCTTCATGTTCGACGCAATCCGCCGCCTCGGATCGGGCTTCGAGTTCGTAGACGCTTCTTGCGTGATAAACCTGTGTCGCTATCACAAGTCCGCTACAGAATTGGCGCTGATGCAGCGCGCCAAAGACATGACCTTGCAAGTGCAAAAGGCTGCCGCCAGCATCCTGCGCGCAGGCATCAGCACCACCGAGGTTGCCGAGTTCATCCGCGAGGCGCACCGCAAGGTGGGCGCGCCGGGTTCGACCTTCTGCATCGTGCTGTTCGGCGAGGCCAGCGCCTTTCCCCATGGGGTGAAGCACGCGCAGGTGCTCAAGGACGGCGACATGGTGCTGATCGACACGGGCTGCCTGCTCCACGGCTACCAGTCGGATATCACTCGCAGTTACGTGTTCGGCACCCCGAGCGACCGCCAGCGCGCCATGTGGAACCTGGAAAAGGCCGCCCAACAGGCCGCCTTCGACGCCGCGCGCCTGGGCGAACCCTGCCTGGTGGTGGATGCCGCCGCGCGGCTTAGCCTGGAAGCCGCCGGCCTCGGCCCGGACTACCAGTTACCCGGCTTGCCGCACCGCACCGGACATGGCATCGGCCTGGACATTCACGAAGGACCCTACCTGGTGCGTGGTGACCAGACGCCGCTGGCCGAGGGCATGTGCTTCTCCAATGAGCCGATGATTTGCGTGCCGGGCGAGTTCGGCATTCGCCTGGAGGATCATTTCTACATGACCGCCACTGGCCCGCGCTGGTTTACCGAGCCGAGCTATTCCGTAGACGACCCGTTCGGGTTGGAGGCCTGAGGGCAGGCGATTGTCCGAGGTGGCCAGCCATTCAAGAGGACTTGAGGTGGATTGCACGCAGCCTTTTTAGAACAACCGCATGCGAAGCAAATGTCCTGATTTTGCCTTATCCCGGCATGACCCCATCTTCATTCGAAGCTGTGTGCCGGTGAGGCAGGTATGCCAAACGACGGAGTTATCTGTCAGGGTCCGGTAGCGATCGCGATCGGGCCTGGCATTGATGATAGGGCTCTCAAACCGCCACTCAATGACATCAGCGACGTCAGCAAAAACAATCCCATCGGCATTTTTGATGGGAAAGTTTCAAATTCATGGAGTCACAAGGGTGCAGAGGAAGAAGCGTGATGGATTCACTGATACTTGATTTAACATAATATACATTATGCGAACCTAAAGATTCTCCTTGTGGGGCTCTGCTCGATGCTTTTCACCAGATGATCAGGCTGGCCAGGCCGAATTTCTCGCATGCGAAAAAACACCATCACGAGCATGACGATTCCGCAGGAACCATAATCATGAATCGACCGTGTCATTTGATCACCTGGGGAAAATATGAACCCAACACCTAGCTCTGAAAATAACCGCTGGATTGTCACCTGCCAAGATGCAGCCGATGGCACTGGCGACCTGATCGTACCTTTGCCTGATGATCTCCTGGCTGCTATCGGGTTGACCGTTGGTGACAAGCTGGACATGGAAAAACAACCTGACGGCACGATAACCCTGACGCCAATTCGTTCGTAAAACTGGGGGCCAGATCACTCTGCTGCTCGTGCCTGCACCTCAGCAATGTAATCCAGGACGAACGGATCCTGAGAACCTTGCTCTTTGTAATAGCCAACCACGTTGGCCAGAGTCCACCGCAGCAACCTCATCAGTACCGGATCGGAAAATTTCCAGCTGCTCGACTCATACGGATACCGGCTGTTGGTGAACACGTCGCGGTATCTCTCGAAGGAATTTTCCTGGCTGTCCAGGACCAAGCTGCTACGAATCACTTCGGGCACCGCATGGAACAACGTCAACAGATCGTGCTTATCAGGAGTTTTACGGCTGACTTTGTCGACGCTTTGCAAATGCTGGTGAGCCGCGGCCAACGCTACGGCGTCGAGTTTGTAGGTCTCGCCGGATGTACCTTGATGCTGGTCAGGCACGGAAATAAAGCTCTTGAGCAGGATTTCCATGCCAATCGCCGCATTGACCTGGGCAACGTGCGGTAGGTTTTGCGCGTCCAGAATCTCAGCGGCTTTCAGGTAATTGTGAGCGTTTTGAAGCATCCAGCTTGGAAAATGACCCATTACATACCCCTTTGAATGGCCGCCGCAGATGGCTGGAGCCCTTGATTTACGGGGCTTGTTACCGATTACACGTGTGCTTGAAAGATACAGCACATATCTGGAAGATAGCGAACAAGGATGAGCTACCCTCCCCCCATTAATAACTATGAATTATAACTAAGCTAAATAACCATTTAGTCGAGTTGGCTTTTATTCTTGCCCTGCACCCTGTCCTGCCATTTCATTCGCCCAGTGATCAGTCGCCCGCCGTTTGCTGCGCCCGCCAGTTTCTCGGAGAAAACCCGGTCCATTGCTTGAAATGGCGACTGAACACCGAGACGTCGGCATACCCAAGATTCAACGCCAGATCGGTGATGCTGGTTTTGTCTCGCAGCAGGTTTTGCTTGGCGATTTCCAGACGGGTTTCCTGTAGCAGTTGACTGAAACGGCTGCCTTCGGCTTGCAAGCGCTTCTGCAGGACCCGCGGTTGCAGACCCAGTGAGTTGCTCACCGCCTCGATACTGCACTCGCCCGTGTGCAAGAGTCCGCCGATCAAATGACAGACCTGGGCCTTGAGGTTGTCCGGGTACTGGTTCTTGAGTAGCTGCAATTGCCGGGCAAAACTCAACGCCTCCCCTACCGTTGGCTGGCGACTGCCCGACAGCGCCACATCGCCGATCGCCAACAGGTCCTGGCGCGACGCAAGGCGCAGGGCGAACAGCGGCTCCTGGCATTGGCGCGCGGTGTCGTCGAGCAGATCGGCAGTCTTCTCGTAAGAGACATAGCTATTGGGTTGACGCAACTGGGCCACGACCATCCCGGCGTCACGTAACAGACTCACCGGATTCTGGCCGAGCTGGGACACCAGGGTGCCGTAGCCCTCGATTGCGCCACTGCGTAAAAGAAACATGGTCCGTCGCCATCCGCATCAAGGTTCGCAATAAAGCAAGTTTTGCTCCTCTGAAGTCAACTGGAACTTCGAAGTCCATGGCAGAAAACCGAACGACTTCCCTCCCCTCAGTCTCAGCTAAGTTTCGGTCCGTATCGTCTCCCTTGCGCAACTTCGGCGCTGCTCAGGAGAGGCAACCCGCCCATGAACCCCCTTACAGCCGGATGGCTCAACAAAGTACCCGAGGTGACGCTGTCATTCTGGGTGATCAAGATCCTGTCCACGACGGTGGGTGAAACCGGCGCGGACTTCCTCGCTGTCGATGCCGGCCTCGGCCTGGGCTGGACCAGCCTTGGCATGGCGACATTGCTGGCCATCGCACTGTTCATACAGATGCGCAAGACCGCCTGTTCGCCCGGGACCTACTGGCTGACCGTGGTGCTGGTAAGCATCGTCGGGACCCAGCTCACCGACATCCTGACCGACGTCCTCGACGTCAGCCTGTACACCAGCACCGCGGTGTTTTCTGTCCTGCTGGCACTGAATTTTCTGGTCTGGTACCGGATGGAGCACAACCTGTCGATCCGCGAGATCGTCACCCCGCGCCGGGAATGGTTCTACTGGACGACCGTGCTCTGCACCTTTGCGCTCGGCACGGCGGCCGGTGACCTGGCCACCGAGGCACTGGGCCTGGGCTTCACCCTCGGCGCCGTGATTTTCGCCGCGCTGCTCGCCGCGACCCTGGTGGCCTGGCGCCTGGGTGCCAATGTGGTACTGGCCTTCTGGATCGCCTACATCCTTACCCGTCCGTTCGGTGCATCTCTGGGCGATTTGCTGACCCAGTCCAAGACCTACGGTGGCCTCGGCATGGGCGCCACCTGGACCAGCGCGATCTTCCTGTGCGTCATCGTCCTGTTGGTTGCTGTCGCACAGATGAGCGTCGGCAATCGCAATTCCGTCACTGAGTAACCTTTTCAATAGTTCATCAAGGAATTGTCATGCGCCCTTTTCAAAACATCATTCGCCACGTCGCCATTGTCTCGTCGATCTTCCTCCTCAGCATCGCTGCCGGCTGCTCGAAGCCTGCCGACAAGCCTGCTGCGGCTAGCCAATCCGGCGCAATGAGTGCCCAAACCCAGTCCGGTTCGAAACTGGGCGACCTGTCCGAGTTCCGCACCATCGCCGCCGACGTTGCCACGATCGTCGATAAAAACGACCTGCCGGGCGCGAAGGCCCGCATCAAGGACCTGGAGAGCGCCTGGGACTCGGCCGAAGCCGGCATCAAGCCTCGCGCTGCCAGCGACTGGCATGTCGTGGACAAGGCCATCGACCGCGCGCTCGACGCGTTGCGTACCAGCAATCCGCAACTGAACGACTGCAAGGCCCGCATGGACGAGCTGATGAAGGCCTTCGATTCGATGAAAGGCGCGTAATAACCGGGCGGACAAACGCCGGTACAGGTGCTTCAATACAGGCGCGACGGTCATGACCGCCGCGCCTTTTTTTAGGAGCGGGACATGCGCATATTGCTGGTCGAAGATGACCCGATGATCGGGGACGCCATCCAGGGCGCACTGAGTGATGCGAGCTACGCCACCGACTGGGTGAAAAACGGCATGACCGCACTCTCGGCGCTGGAAACCCAGCCCTATGACTTGGTGCTGCTGGACCTCGGGCTGCCAGGCAAGGATGGGCTGGATGTGCTCGACAGCATTCGCGGCCGCAACAACCCGGTGCCGCTGCTGATCATCACCGCCCGGGACAGCCTCGACGACCGCCTGCGCGGCCTTGACGGTGGCGCCGACGATTACTTGCTCAAACCCTTCGACATGGCCGAACTGTTGGCCCGCATGCGCGCCGTGCTGCGCCGCAAAGGCGGCAGCGCCCAGTCATTGCTCGACAACGGCGTGGTGGCACTGGACCTGGTGTCGAAACAGGCCAGCACGGCCGATAACCCCGGTGTGCAACTGTCCAGCCGCGAGTTCGCCCTGTTGCAGGCGCTGTTGATCCGCCCGGGGGCGATCCTCTCGCGCAGCGAACTCGAAGACCGCCTCTACGGCTGGGGTAATGAAGTGGAAAGCAACGCCGTGGAGTTTCTGATTCATTCGCTGCGACGCAAGTTGGGCAACCAGGTCATCAAGAACGTCAGGGGTATGGGATGGATGGTTTCAAAAAGCGCTTGAGCGACTCGGTCCAGGTACGGCTGTCGGTCGCACTGTCGCTGGCCATCCTGATCGTTGCGGTGCTGGCCGGGATATTTGCGTTCGTCTCGGCCCTCGACGAAGCCCACGAAATGCAGGACGAAACCCTGCGTCATGTGGCGGTCCTGTTCGATCGACAACGGATGACACTGCACTACCC
The DNA here is from genome assembly GCF_000967965.1 of Pseudomonas fluorescens. Classification (GTDB taxonomy): domain Bacteria; phylum Pseudomonadota; class Gammaproteobacteria; order Pseudomonadales; family Pseudomonadaceae; genus Aquipseudomonas; species Aquipseudomonas grandcourensis. The sequence continues at coordinate 72,881 of NZ_LACC01000038.1, read as the reverse complement.
CGCCGCTGAAAAAATCGCCGGTGACGACGAAGAATCGAGGGTCATCGTGCAATACCTGGCTGACAGCAACAAAGCCGTCGGCAACAACGACGACAGCGTCCTGCCACTGCCCTTCCCCACGACGCTGGCCGATGGTCTGTCGACCTTGAACATCGCGGGCGAAGACTTTCGCGCGCTGGTCCGCACCACCGCCCGGGGCGAGCGCATCGTCGTCGCCCAAGAGACGGGGGTTCGCGACAAGGAGGCACGTGAGAGCGCCTGGCGCAGCCTGCTGCCGTTTCTCATTCTGTTTCCTGTGCTGTTGCTGGTGGTGAGCGATCTGGTGCACAAGCTGTTTCGTCCCATCGCCACCCTCTCCGATGACATAGACCGACGCGACAAACAGGCCCTGCACCCGATCGACGAACACCATCTGCCCACCGAGATCCGCCCTTTCGTCGTGGCCATCAATCGCTTGCTGGCACGGGTTGCGCAATCCATGGAAACCCAGCGCCGCTTCATCGCCGACGCTGCCCACGAACTGCGCTCGCCCATGACCGCCCTGTCGCTGCAAGCCGAGCGACTGAAAGCCACGCCCATGCCGACACAAGCCGTCGAACGCCTGCTGCCGTTGTCCCGCGGCATCGAGCGCAGCAGAAAGCTGATTGATCAGTTGCTGGCCCTGGCCGCCGCGCAATCGAATTCAGAGCGGCCGCAGACCACGGTTTCGGTCCTTGCGGTCTATCGGCGGGTGCTGGAGGACCTGTTGCCCTTGGCGGAACGCAAGAGCATCGACATCGGCGTTGAAAGTACCGAAGACGTGCAGGTCGTCATCAACGAAATGGACCTGCTGATCCTGATCAAGAATCTGGTGGACAACGCGATTCGCTACACCCCAAGTGGCGGACGCGTCGACCTGTCGGTGGAGCAGGCGCAGGACACCGTGATCCTTCAGGTCAAGGATTCCGGCCCTGGTATTACGGCCGACGAGCAGATGCGCGTGTTTGACCCGTTCTATCGCAGCGTGGGAACAGAGGAAGCAGGCTCCGGGTTGGGCTTGTCCATCGTCAACGCCATCGCCGAGCGTACGGGGGCTCGGGTGCGCCTGGGTTTCTCGGATGAGACGAACAAGCGCGGGTTATGTGTCTCGGTCGAGTTGCAAAGAGGCTCAGGCTAAATCCCTATGTATCACAGTGTGTCAGCGCGACCTCTCGATACACTGACTTTCATCCGGCCGGCGATTCGACACAGGCCGGATACGTTGCCGCGTTTCAATGCAAGCAAGGTTTGAAGGGGCACAGACCGGCCCCCTGACCCATGGCTGGTAATGGAGACATCCCATGAAGAAGGCACTGCACAACAGCAAAACCAGCAACACTCGCCGCCACCTGGTCGGCCCTTCGATCCTCGCGCTGACACTGTTTGGCGTGCTCGGCGCGGCCCACGCGCAAACGGCCGCCACCGCGCAGCCAGCGGCGACCCCTGCCGCGACCACGCAGGCGGCGCCCTTGCCCTTCGGCCCACTCAAGCATGTCAACGCCGGACTGCTGAACGTGGCGTACGCCGAAACTGGCCCGGCCAACGGGCCGGTGGTGATCCTGCTGCACGGCTGGCCGTACGACATTCACAGTTATGACGAGGTCGCGCCGTTGTTGGCCGCCAAGGGCTATCGGGTGCTGATGCCCTATGCGCGCGGCTATGGCGATACGCGTTTCCTGTCCGTAGAAACCGAGCGCAATGGCCAGCCGGCTGCGTTGGCCAGTGATGTCATCGACTTTATGGATGCCCTGAAGATCAAACAAGCGGTGCTCGGTGGTTATGACTGGGGGGCGCGTTCGGCCGATATTGTCTCGGCGCTGTGGCCGGAGCGGGTCAAGGCACTGGTCTCGGTCAGCGGTTATCTGATCGGCAACCAGGCAGCCGGCAAGAACCCGCTGCCCCCCAAGGCGGAATTGCAGTGGTGGTATCAGTTCTACTTCGCCACTGACCGCGGACGCGCCGGTTACGAGAGAAACACCCATGACTTCGCCAAGCTGATCTGGCAACTGGCTTCGCCGAAATGGGCGTTCGATGACGCCACCTTTGACCGCAGCGCCAAGGCACTGGACAACCCCGACCATGTCGACATCACCGTGTTCAACTACCGCTGGCGCCTGGGCTTGGTCCAGGGTGAAAGCCGATACGAAGCGCTGGAGCAGAAACTGGCCACGGCGCCGTCCATCAGCGTGCCGACCATTACCCTTGAAGGCGATGCCAACGGCGCACCGCACCCGGCTCCTGAGGACTATGCCAAGCGCTTCACCGGCAAATACCAGTTCCGGCTGATCACCGGCGGCATCGGCCACAACCTGCCGCAGGAAGATCCGCAGGCGTTCGCAAAGGCGGTGATTGATGCCGATCATCTTTGAGGTCCATCTGACGTCCTCGCGCCTGCGCTGAACAGCTGCCGGCACAAAAGCGGCTCGTTTCACTCAACGGGCCGTTTTTGTGCGCGCCGTGAAGCTGAAGTGTGTCGTGATCGACGATTATTCACCATGTGCATCAACAACATCGGGATAAAGATGGGCTATCTTGTCAGCAACTCACCTGCATCAGGTGACTGCCAACAAGTAAGGACGCTTCATGAATCGTTTGCCCCGGCGCCACGCCCTCTTCGCCTTGACTTTCGCCAGTACGCTCACAGCCGCAGCCCTGTTGAGTACTCCGGGTTACGCAGCGCAAGCCACTGGCGCCGCTCCGGCCGCCAGCCCTGTCTCGGGCCCTGTTGCCGGCACCAAAGTAACTGAATCGTACGTACGCATGATGGCGCGCGAGGCGTATTTCTGGGGTTGGCCGATGGCCAACATTTTCAATCGTCGCCAGACCTTCAAGGACTTGCCGGAACCCGGCTTGATGGGCGGCATCGTACCCGTGGCCCCGATCAATCGGCTGTCAATGCTCAGCGACTACATCGACCCGGCCGAACGGCTGGTGGCCTGCCCGAACCAGGACGTGGTGTACGGCGCCGGCAGCATCGCCCTGGACATTGAGCCGGTGGTGCTGCAAGTGCCGGACTTCGACGGCCGCTTCTGGGTGTATCAGGTGGTGGACCTGCGTTCCGACAGCTTTGCCGAGATGGGTAAGATGTATAACACCCAACCGGGCTTCTACCTGCTGGTCGGCCCGGACTGGAACGGCAAGGTGCCGCCAGGCATCAAGCGGGTATACCGGGCGCGTACGAACACCGGGTTCGTGATCCCTCGGGTATTCCAGGACGACACCGCCGCCGACCGTCTGGCCGTGCAGCCGGCATTGTCGGGCATCGACATGTACCCGCTGTCGCAGTACGACGGCAATATGAAAAAGCGCAACTGGGCCAGGCTGCCGAAATTCCCGGCCCAGGCTTCTGAAGGCAGCGCCGAAACCAAATGGGTGGTGCCGGAGAAGTTCTTCGACGAACTGCCGGCCCTGCTCAAGGACGCCAAGCCATTGCCGGGCGAAGAAGCCCGCTACGCACAAATGGCTGCCCTCGCGGCCATCGCCAAGGCCGACCCGCAACTGCGCGCCGTGATGATCGACGAGGCGAAAAAGGCCGACAGCGAAGTGATCGACCCGCTGTTGCAGTTCCGCAACTACGGCCTGCAATTGCCCAATCACTGGAGCACCGTCAGCAACGGCGCAGCGTTCGGCACCGACTATTTCACCCGTACCGCCGTCGCGCGCTCGAACATATTCGTCAATCAGCAGAAAGAGACCAAATACTTCTACCAGGACCTGGATGAAAACGGCCTGCGCCTCAACGGTCAGTACGGCTACAGCGTCACGTTCGCCAAAGGCAAGCTGCCACCGGTCAAGGGGTTCTGGTCGCTGACGCTGTACAACGAACAGCACTTCTTCTCGCCGAACGAGCTCAAGCGTTACTCCATCGGCACCAAGAACAAGTCCCTGCAAACCAACCCTGACGGCTCGCTGACCATTTACGTGCAAAGCGAATCACCGGGCAAGGACAAGGAAAGCAACTGGCTGCCCTCGCCCAAAGGCGCCGAATTCTCGCTGTACATCCGCGCCTACTGGCCGCAAGCCGATGCCCTCGACGGCGACTGGACCCCGCCGGCGGTGGTGAAAACCAATTGAACAGGACCTGAAAAAATGAGCGCCCAGGTGGCGCTCATTTCATTTTGGTGGCATGGAAACCCCAAAACCCTGTGGGAGCGAACTTGCTCGCGATGGCGGAGTGTCAGCTGACATCAATGCTGGATGTACCGGCCACATCGCGAGCAAGCTCGCTCCCACTGGGTATACCGGCTCCCTCCGGCATCCGCTCCCGAAGCAAACCTCAGGTCGACGACTGACAGGCGCCCTTTTGCGGTACCAGACGAATATCGACACGACGGTTGGCTTCCCGCCCCGCCTCGGTGTTATCAAAGACAGCACACCGATTCAATATTCCCGACCCGATCTACGTAACCATGACCACCTCACTCACCCTCGTAAGGACAGTGTCATGGCCATTGCAAAGGCAGTACCCGGCAAAACCCTGCTGACCCCGACCGACCACACCCTGATCATGATCGACCACCAGTCGCAGATGTCCTTCGCGACCAAGTCGATCGACGCCGTCACCCTGCGCAACAACGCCGCACTGGTGGCCAAGGCAGCGCGTGGCTTCAAGGTCTCGACCATTCTCACCACCGTCGCCGAGAAGAGTTTTTCCGGACCGATCTTCGACGAAATCAAGGCTGTGTTCCCGGAACACAACGTGATCGACCGCACCAGCATGAACACCTGGGAGGACGAGCGCATTGCCGTGGAAGTCAACGCCATCGGCAAGCAGAAGATTGTCCTCGCCGGTCTGTGGACATCCGTTTGCATCGTTGGCCCGGCGTTGTCGGCGATTGACCAGGGTTTCGAGGTGTATGTGATTGCCGACGCCTGCGGCGACGTCAGCACCGAGGCCCATGAAATGGCCATGCAGCGCATGATCCAGATCGGTGCCCGGCCGATGACCTCGCTGCAATACCTGCTGGAACTGCAACGCGACTGGGCCCGCAGCGAGACGTACGACGAAACGGTGAAAACCTCGATTGCCAACGGTGGTGCCTACGGTCTGGGCCTGATCTACGCCAAGACCATGTTTGGTGCGTCCGAAGGCCATTAAGGTCCGTTGAAAAAACCGGCGACTGCGTTCCGACGCAGTCGCTGGCCCGGTGGTGACCCATTGATGATCCTTTCCCCGCAAGACTCCCGGGCGGCCATTGCCCTGTGCTTCTGCCTATTGACTACCCACGCACTGGCCGAAGAATCGGCGAAAGACTCCGTAGGATTTTTCGAGGGTGCGAGCCTCGGCGTGCTCAGCCGGAACTTCTATCTGAACAGCGACTATCGATCGCCCTCGCCGACCGGCAAGAACTACAAGGCTGAATGGGCCCAAGGTTTTATCAGTGCTTTTGAATCCGGCTTTACACCGGGCACGGTCGGCTTCGGCCTCGATGCCCATGCCTTTTTGGGACTCAAGCTCGATGGCGGCAAGGGCCATTCCGGGACCGGATTGCTGCCAGTAAGCAGTGACGGTCGTAGCGAAAGCAACTACTCCAGCGGTGGCGGCGCGATCAAGCTCAAGGCATCGAACACCACCTTGGCATTTGGCGAAATGGAGGTCGAATCCCCGGTGTTCGACACCGCGGACAAGCGCCTGCAGCCGGAGTACGCCACAGGTTTTCTGCTCAACAGCCGCGAAATCGATGGCATGAACCTGCAGGCCGGGCACTTCACGGCGTTCAAGAATCAGGACAGTGCTTCAGGCAAGGGCAACTTTTTCGGTTATGGCGCCAATACCGAGGCCGGCGGCATTTCGTTTGTCGGCGCCGATCTGTTTACCCAAAGCCCGGTTGGCGGCGCCCTGTATGCATCGGATCTGACTGACACCTGGCATCAGTACTACGGCAACCTGCACTTCAAGCAGGCCGAGGTGTTCCTCGACGCCAATCTCTATCACACCCGGGACACCGGCCAGGCGCTGGCCGGTGCCATCGACAATACGGCGTATAGCCTGTCCGGCCAATACACGCTGGGCGCCCATGGGTTCACCCTGGCGTACCAGAAAGTCGACGGTGATACGCCGTTCGATTTCGTCGGCGGCGACTCCATCTATCTCGCCAACTCGATCAAGTACGCCGACTTCAACGGCGCCCACGAACGCTCCTGGCAGGTTCGTTATGACCTGGACCTGACTGCCTTCGGGATACCCGGTCTGAAATTCATGACCCGCTACGTCACCGGCGACCAGATCGACGGCACCCATGCGCCACAAGGCGGCGCCTACAACCCGTTCGACCCGGCGACCGGCACCTTCGCGCCGCAACAAGGTGATGGGGGCAAGCACTGGGAGCGAGACATTGATTTGAAGTACATGATCCAGACGGGTGCGGCGAAGGACCTGTCGGTGCAGGTATCGCACGTTTCGCACCGGGCCAATGAGGCGCAGGCGGGTGATGACATAGACCGGATATATGTAGTGATTCAGTACCCGCTGGGGTTCTGAGAAAAGTATTCGGCAATGTTTGGAATGCATTCAATTGTTGGAGCGGACTTGCCGCAAAGCTGCAATTTCTGTTGGGATTGGATGGATCGCAATAGAGGCTCGATTGCTCGATACCGCACCAAGAGTATGATAGTTTGCACGCAGTCGACCATCTCCGTGGAGGCCCAATCATGGGAACCGTACGAAAAACCATCACTGTGACTGACCAGCAGGACAACTGGATCAAAGCGCAGATAGAAGCGGGCCATTACACCAACGACAGCGAATATATTCGCGATCTGATCCGTCGTGAACAGGAGCGCAGCGCTGAACTCGAAACGATCCGTGCCGCCCTTCGGGAAGGTGAATCCAGCGGAAAACCTCGCCCATTCGATCCAGCTGCATTCAAACAGAGAATGTTAACCGCGCATGGCTGAGTATCGTCTAACGCCTGCCGCAGAGGGTGACCTTGAGGCAATCTGGAGTTATACCGCTCGCCAGTGGGGCCTGGATCAGGCCAATCGCTATATTGACATCCTTACCTCAGCATTTGCGCAATTGGCCGAGCGCCCGAAAAAGGCGCCGGCCTGCGACACTATCCGTCCTGGTTATCGGCGCTGCAGTGTGGAGCGGCACATGATCTATTTTCGAATCACTGCGTACGGAATTGCGATCATCAGGGTCCTTCATGATCGGATGGAAGCGCAGCGCAATCTCTGACGATCCATTTCGCAATCCCGTGTAAAAACTGGACGAATGTATTGCTTCGAGCAACTGCCATCGCGAGCAGGCTCGCTCCCACAGGGGATTGGGTTGAGTCAGAAGGTTTGGGGATGATTGGCGGAAGGCAGCCGGAGTCGAACCTGCCCGGGAACGGATGCCGTCCCCAACCGGGTTTGAAGCCCGGCCGCGCCACCGGGCGCGATTGCCTTCCTTGAAGTCATGCCTTTGAATCAGTGCTCTGTGCGCTGGGCCAACGCACTGTCCAGGCGTATCTGCCGACGATCACCAAAACGCCGGGTCAGGCCGATACGGTCGAAGTACTCCAGGATCTGGATGCTGCGCTTGCGACCCAGACCCACCGCATCACGAAACGCTGCCACCTGGATCACCGGGTTTGCGTTTGCCAGTTGCAACAGCATAGCCGCCAATCGTCGAATCATGCTGTCGGTGTAAAACAGATCGCGCACCACTTGATGGAGCAGCCCCAGCCGGGCCATTTTGAGCAGCAATGCGCGGACGGTTGGCTCATCATGCCCCAGGTCGCGCACCCAGGGCGGATCGAATCCGGCTTGTTCGAACAACGGCTGCAAGCATTGCCACAAGGCCTCATCTTCCTCACTTAAGCGCACCTGATGTTCGGGCAGGTGCAACCACGGTCCACTGCTGACCATAACGCCGCTGACCAGCAGTTCATCGAGCAGGCTGATAAACGTCGAGCGTTCCAGAGTGCTACCGGCAAATCGGCGCAGGCGATCCCGGTCCGGCCCCATCTGATCCGGTTCTTGCTGATGAAAACGTGCGAGGTGCTCCAGTACTGCTGCCTTCAAGGCTTCCCAACGGCTGGCACTGAACAGCAACGGGCCTTGGCGGGTGTCGATCAGGCGCACGTCAGCGGGCAACAGCCAACTGCTGCGCGGTCGGTTGAACTGCCGCTCCAGGCGCTGCGGATCAAGCCCTGTGTCGCTATGGGCCAGCAATGCCGGCAAAACATCTTCCAGCCCGGCACTGCTCGCCAGCGCACCCAGTTGAGCCAGACGTTCGGGGCTTCGGCGTTGCCGGGTGGGTGCAAACGGATCGAGCACCCGGCCACCACCCAGCGTACGTTGGGCACTCTGGTCGCGCAGGATCAGCGGGTCGCCTTTCACCGCATGCACCGCTGTGTTGAGCAGCAGTTGCGCAAACATCCGTTCTCCGGGTACCAGGCTGGTACCTTCCAGCAAGGCGACTCGCCCGGTGACGTCCTGGGTGCCGAGGTGCACGTGCACCGGTTGAAAGTGCTCGAAGGCCCGGGGTTCGCCGGCCAGCAACTGCATGTCGATATCCAGGCGCTGGGTGGGCGCATACAGGCCTTCGGCGAGTAACCAGTGGCCGCGATGGATGTGTTCCAGGGCCAGCCGTTCGGCACTCAGATTCAGTGCCACGCGCTGGCCGGAAAAAGCATGGTCGGCGGCCTGGTTTTGCGCGTGCAGGCCGCGAATGCGCACCGGTTTGCCTTGTGGTCCCAACAGCAGGGTATCGCCCACCGCGACCTGGCCGGACAGCGCCGTGCCGGTCACCACGATACCGGCCCCGGCCACGCTGAAGGCCCGATCGATCGCCAGGCGAAAACCACCTTCGGTGCTGCGTTGCTGTACTTCACGCTGGGCTTGCAGCAATTGTTGGCGCAGGGTTTCGATGCCCTCGCCGGTCACGCTCGACAGCACAATCAGCGGTGCATCGGCATAGGGTCCGGGCGCCAGCAAGGTACGGATCTGCTCGCGCACGTCCTGTACTCGGGCGCTGTCGACCCGGTCGCACTTACTGATCGCCACCAATGCCCGGGGGATACCCAGCAACTGGACAATCGCCAGGTGCTCGCGAGTCTGCGGCATCACCCCGTCATCGGCGGCCACCACCAGCAACACCAGATCGATGCCCTGCGCCCCGGCCAGCATGTTGTGGGTGAAGCGCTCATGGCCGGGAACGTCGATGAATCCGGTCAGCGGCGCGTCCGCCTCCAGCGCGGCATACAGGTAGCCGAGGTCGATGGTCATGCCGCGCTCGCGCTCTTCGCGGCGCCGGTCACCCGCCTGACCGGTCAGCGCCTGGAGCAGCGCCGTCTTGCCATGGTCGATGTGCCCTGCGGTGCCGACAATCACCCTGCCCGGCCCTCCACCTGTAATTGATCGAGTTGCGCCAGCCATGCCGGTTCGTCGTCCAGTTGCCGCAGGTCCAGCCACAGGGCGTCGTCGTCGATGCGCCCGAGGACCGCAATCGGCAAGGCGCGAAAGGCTTCTTCCAGCGTCAACAGGGATCGCCCGCGCAAGCGCTTGGACGTCAGCGGGCGCAGACACAGCGCGGCGCTGGCCAGCCGCGCCACCGGTTGGCTGCCACTGCCGATCATGCCCAGCGCCGGCATGGCGCTGACGCTCCAGCCATCACCCAGCACCTGGGCCAGCGCCGGCCGCAAACGCTCGGCCTGGGCGAGAATCTCGGCCTGTGGCCGAGTCAACAAGCGCAGGCTTGGCAAACGCTCGGCGAGGCGATCAGGGTTGCGGTACAAACCCAGCACCGCTTCCAGAGCGGCCAGAGTCATTTTGTCGACCCGCAGCGCCCGTTTGAGCGGGTTTTTCTTGATCCTGGCGATCAGATCCTTGCGTCCGACAATCAACCCGGCCTGTGGTCCGCCGAGCAGTTTGTCGCCACTGAAGGTGACGATGTCCGCGCCATCCAGCAGTGCTTGGCGCACCGTCGGCTCTGCCGGCAAACCCCAGCGGGTCAAGTCCAGCAGGCTGCCGCTGCCGAGGTCTTCGAGCAGCGGCAAACCGTGCAGGTGGGCCAGTTGCGCCAGTTCGGCGGTCGGCACGCTCGTTGTGAAGCCTTGAATGCTGTAGTTGCTTGCATGCACGCGCATGATCAAGCCGCTGCGTGGACCGATGGCCGCCTCGTAGTCGCGGACATGGGTGCGGTTGGTGGTGCCGACCTCAATCAGCTTCACCCCGGCGCGGGCCATGATGTCGGGAATACGGAAGGCACCGCCGATTTCAATCAGTTCGCCCCGGGAGATAATCCCTTCCTTGCGCGCACCGAGGCTGTTGAGGGTCAAGAGGACGGCTGCGGCATTGTTGTTGACCACGGTCACCGCTTCGGCGCCGGTCAGTTCGCGGATCAAGCCTTCGATCAGGTCGTCGCGATCTCCGCGCTTGCCGCTACGCAGGTCGAATTCGAGGTTGAGCGGATAGCGCGCGGCCATTTGCACCGCCTCGATCGCTTCTTCGGGCAACAGTGCCCGGCCGAGGTTAGTGTGCAAGACCGTGCCGGTGAGGTTGAACACCCGACGCACATGGCTGCGATGCTGGATTGCCAAGCGCTCGCCGACCCTGCCCGCCAGTACCTCAGGGCTGACTTCAACAGCTTCGAGCAAACCCTGCCGTACCCCTTCGCGCAGTTCATCCAGCAATAGCCGCAAGGCGCCCAGCAAGGCGTCGCGCCCATAGCGCTCGGCCAACGGCTGGCACGCCGGGTGACGCAACAGACTGTCGATGGAAGGTAGACGCAGGGGTTGGCTGGCACTGCGTGCAGACATCTGGCGCTCCTGAAAACGAATGACCCTCGCGCCAGAGTGTAGACGCTGCGGTTACTCGTCTCCCGGCGCCAGCAACAGATTCGGTGCCAGACGCTGATAACCGTCCTGAGTCAGGCGCATGTCGAGCATCAGACTGGACAGGTCGGCCGACAACGCTTCGGCGTCCGCATCGTTCTCCAGATAGAGCAACTTCAGATAGCTGTTGCAACCGGGGCAGATTTCGGCGCGCAACGGCGCCTGGTTGGCGGCATGGCGATCATCTTCAAGGCTGAGGTATTCCAGGCCCTTGCTCTGCTCGCAATACACGCACTTGACCCGCACCACATGCCACTCGCAGGCGCACAGCGAACAGACCAGATAACGCAAACCGTTGTGCTTGCCGCGATGACGGATGACCCCGGCCATGGCCGGCGAGCCACAGGCCGGGCATTGGCTGAGGCTGTCGCCAGCGGTCAGCGCAAGGTTCGGCGTACTCAACAGCCAGTGGCTCCAGGCTGTTTGCAACGCCGCACCGAGGAACGGTACCAGCGCGGCCGGTACCAGCGAATACTGGCCGCTGACCAGCGCCACTGCCCAGGCACGACGTTGTCCGGTACCGGCCAGGCGCAAGCTGTCCACGGCATCGGCCACGGCGGATTGCGGCGGTGCGCTATAGCGCTGCAACAAGGCATCGAGGTAAAGCTGCCAATCGTCTTCGCGCGCCAGGCTGTCGGCCGCGAACGGCGGCAAGCCGTGTTGCTGGCACAATTCGATGCGTTGTCGGTCGAGGGGTTCACTTTGCGGCGGGTCGTCCAGCACCTGTTGCTGCACCCGGCACAACCCGGCGATCAGGCGCAGGTAGTCGGCCAGCGGGTGCCCTTTGGCCAGGGTTTCCAGACGCTGGGCGCGCAGGCTGAACAGGTCATGCGGTGGCATGTAAAGAAACGGCGGCGAACTGGCCGCCGCTTCGATTTCTCCAGGTTCGAGGATGGTTGGCAAATGTCAGCCCTTTTTGGTGATCGGTCGCTTGGGTGCTTCGTTGCGGGTCTCATCTTGAGTCACTTGGCGATACCAGAGTTCGTGGTGTTTCCTGGCCCAGCCGCGGCTGACCCAGCCGTGCAACATGGCGCTGACCGAGCCCTTGATCCAGATGCCGGCATAGATGTGCACGATGATGCTCAGGATCAGCACAAAAGCGGCCAACGCATGCAGTAACATCGCCCAGCGTATCGCGGTGATGCCGAAATACTCGCTGAAGTACGCACGCCAGATCACCAGCCCGCTGAACAACAGCACCAGCATGCACAGCAGTAAAGTCCAGAACAGCAACTTCTGCCCGGGGTTGTACTTGCCGATGGGCGGGACGCCCTCCTCTTCATTTTTCATCACCCTATCGATGCGCTTGAGCCACAGGCGGTCATTGGCGATGAAGTAGTTGGCGCGCCAGAAGCGAATGACCAGGCCGAGGAACAGCAGGAACATCAGCACGCCCATGAACGGGTGTAGGATGCGTGTCCATGGCCCGCCGCCGAACAGGTTGCTGAGCCAGAACAGCGCCGGGTGGAACAGCGCCAGCCCGGACAGCCCGGCCATGAGGAACAGAATCGCCACCAGCCAGTGATTGGTGCGCTGGTTGCTGGTGTAGCGCAGGATCGTCTTGTTGCTCATGGCCTGCCCTCCCCACGGGGATCGAAGGTGTGCACCGACGGATCGACTTCATGCACGGCGTTGTCCGGTGGGTCCGGATGTTCATCCTCTTCGACGATTTGCGGGCCGACGCGCACGTAGTGGAAGAACCCTGCCAGCACCGCTGCGCCCATGGCCAGCAGCGCCAGGGGTTTGCTGATGCCTTTCCACAGCCCCACCAACGGGCTGATCGCCGGGTGATCGGGTAAGCCGGCGTATAGCCTTGGCGTATCGGCGTGGTGCAGCACGTACATCACGTGGGTGCCGCCGACGCCTTCGGGGTCGTACAGGCCGGCGTTTTCAAAGCCCCGGCTCTTGAGGTCGACGATGCGCTCGGCCGCATGCTCTTTCATGTCGTCCTTGGAGCCGAACACGATGGCACCGGTCGGGCAGGTTTTCACGCAGGCCGGTTCCAGCCCTACCGCCACCCGGTCCGAACACAACGTGCATTTGTAGGCCTTGTGATCCTTTTGCGAGATCCGTGGAATGTTGAACGGACACCCTGTGATGCAATAGCCGCAACCGATGCAATGATCCTGATCGAAATCGACGATGCCATTGGCGTGCTTGATGATCGCCCCCGGGCTGGGGCATGCCGCCAGACAACCGGGCTCGGCGCAGTGCATGCAGCCGTCCTTGCGGATCAGCCACTCCAGGTTGCCGGCGTCGGTTTCATGCTCGGTGAAGCGCATCAACGTCCAGGTTTCTGCGGTGAGGTCTTGCGGGTTGTCGTAGGTGCCGTGGTTGTGACCGACTTCGTCCCGCAGTTCGTTCCATTCAGAACAGGCGACCTGGCAGGCCTTGCAGCCGATGCATTTGGTGGTGTCGATCAGCTTGGCGACTTCCTCCATGCCGCGCACCGAGGGCGCGGGTGTGGTGGTGGCCGAGCGGGCAATGATGTCTTGGCTGGCCATTTAGACTTTCTCCACGTTGACCAGGAATGACTTGGATTCCGGGGTCTGGGTGTTGCCATCGCCGAGGAACGGCACCAGGGTGTTGGTCAGGTAACCGTGGCGCGTGAGGCCGGTGAAGCCCCAGTGCAACGGAATGCCGATCTGGTGCACCACCTGATTGTTGACCTGCAGCGGACGAATCCGCTTGGTCACCACGGCCACCGCTTCAATGAAGCCACGCTTGCTGCTGACCCGTACCCGGTCGCCAGCGACGATGCCTTTTTCCTTGGCCAGCACTTCGCCGATTTCCACGAACTGCTCCGGCTGGGCAATCGCGTTGAGCTTGCAATGCTTGCTCCAGAAGTGGAAATGCTCGGTCAGCCGGTAACTGGTGGCGGCGTACGGGTAATCCTTGGCCACGCCGAGGGAATCCCACACCGAATCGAAGATCCGCGCCGCCGGGTTGCTGGTGGCTTTCTTGTTTTGCGGGTGCAGCGGGTTGATGCCGATCGGCGTCTCGAACGGCTCGTAGTGTTCCGGGAACGGGCCTTCGTTCATCTTGTCGACGGCGAAGAATCGCGCCACGCCCTCGGGGTTCATGATGAACGGATTCATCCCCGCTTCCGGCGGCACGTCGGCCTTGTAGTCCGGCACATCGGTGCCGGCCCAGGTTTTGCCGTTCCACCACACCAGGCGTTTTTTCGGATCCCACGGCTTGCCTTGCAGGTCCGCCGAGGCGCGGTTGTAGAGGATCCGCCGGTTGGCCGGCCAGGCCCATGCCCAGCCTTGATGCTGGTGCATGCCGAATGGGTCGCTGTTGTCGCGGCGGGCCATCTGGTTGCCCAGTTCGGTCCAGCTGCCGCAGAAAATCCAGCAGCCGGACGCGGTGCTGCCGTCATCCTTGAGTTGGCCAAACCCGGCCAATTGTGAATTGCCCTTGATTGCCGCGCCCGTCGCGTCGGTGAAGTCCGTGGTGGCGTAGCCGTTGATTTCCTTGGCCAGCTCTTCAGGCGAAGGCTCGTCGGGGATTTTGTACGCCCAAGACAATTTGAGCATCGGATCGGGGTATTTGCCGCCATTAGCCTGGTAACGTTGGCGCAGACGCAGGAACAGTTCGCTCATGATCCGTATGTCGGTGCGCGCTTCGCCAGGACCATCCGCGCCCTTCCAGTGCCATTGCAACCAGCGACTGCTGTTGACCAGCGAACCGTCCTCCTCGGCAAAACAGGTGGTGGGCAGGCGAATGACTTCGGTCTGGATGTCGGCGCTGTTCACGTCATTGTACGGCCCGACCTTATGCCAGAACTCCGAGGTCTCGGTGGCCAGCGGATCCATCACCACCAGCCACTTCAACTTCGCCAACGCGAGCATCACCCGGTTTTTGTCCGGCAGCGCCGCGATAGGGTTGAAGCCCTGGCACAGGTAGCCATTGACCTTGCCCTGGCCCATCAGGTCGAACACCTTGAGGATGTCGTATTGGGGAATGTCCAGTTTCGGCAGGTAGTCGTAGGCCCAGTTGTTCTCGGCCGTGGCGTTGGCGCCGTACCAGGCTTTCATCAGGCTGACGTGGAATTTGCCGTAGTTCTGCCAGTAGGACAGTTGCCCCGGGCGTAACGGTTTTTGCGTGCGCTTGACGATGTAGGCGTTGTAGTCCTGCTCGGCATCGCCGGGTAGCGAGAGGTAGCCCGGCAGTGAGTTGGACAATAAGCCCAGGTCGGTCAGCCCCTGGATGTTGGAGTGCCCGCGCAAGGCGTTCACGCCCCCGCCCGGCATGCCGACGTTACCCAGCAGCAGTTGCACCATCGCCGCGCTGCGGATCATCTGCGCGCCAGTCGAGTGCTGGGTCCAGCCCAGGGCATAGAGGATGGTCATGGTCTTGCCCGGCGTCGAGCAAGTGGCGATCTCCTCCCAGATTTTCTGCATGGCATCGACCGGCATGCCGCAGATCTGGCTCGCCAGGTCAATGTTGTAGCGGCTGTAATGCTGCTTCATCAATTGATAGACGCAGCGTGGGTTCTGCAGGGTTGGGTCGACTTTGGCAAAACCGTCTTCACCGAGCTCATAGCCCCAGCCAGATTTATCGGTGTAGAGGCGCTTGGCCGCGTCGTAGCCGCTGAAAATCCCGTCCTCGAAGCCATAGCCGGCTCTGACGATGAACGACACGTCGGTGTAGTTGCGCACGTATTCGTGCTGGATCTTGTCCTCGGTCAGCAGGTAATTGATCAGCCCGCCCATGAAGGCAATGTCGGTGCCGGTACGGATTGGCGCGTAATAGTCGGCCACCGAGGCGGTCCGGGTAAAACGCGGATCGATCACGATCAGCCGCGCCTTGTTGTGCGCCTTGGCTTCGGTCACCCATTTGAAGCCGCACGGGTGCGCTTCTGCTGCGTTGCCGCCCATCACCAGAACCAGATTCGCGTTGGCGATATCAGTCCAGGTGTTGGTCATGGCACCACGGCCGTACGTCGGGGCAAGACTTGCCACCGTCGGGCCGTGTCAGACACGCGCCTGGTTATCAAACCCCAGCATGCCGAGACTGCGCACCACCTTGTGGGTGATGTAGCCGGCTTCGTTGGACGCCGCCGACGCCGCGAGGAACCCGGTGGTCAGCCAGCGGTTCACCGTTTGGCCCTGGGCGTTCTTCTCGATGAAGTTGGCGTCGCGGTCGGCCTTCATCAGGTCGGCGATGCGATCGAGGGCTTCATCCCAGGAGACGCGGGTCCATTCGGTGCTGCCGGGTTTGCGCACCTGCGGGTATTGCAGGCGGCCGGGGCTGTGAATGAAGTCCAGCAGGCCTGCGCCTTTGGGGCAAAGGGTGCCACGGTTTACCGGGTGGTCGGCGTCGCCTTCGATGTGGATGATGTTTTGTGCGACGTTCTTCGCCGTATCGCCCTGGCTGTACATGATCACGCCGCAACCGACCGAGCAATACGGGCAGGTGTTGCGGGTTTCATGGGTGTGGGCGAGCTTGAAGTGACGCACCTGTTCGGCAAAGGCAACCGTCGGGGCCATGCCCAACGCGCCCAGGCTAGAGCCTGCAAGGCCGATACCGGCGACCTTGAAGAACTGACGACGGCTGAGATCCATCGTGCACTCCTGATCAGGTGGAGCCCGGTACATGGCCGGGCTTTTTTGAACAACCACGGTCGGGGCAGTCTGGCTGCCGACACTACAAACTGTAGTCAATGCTGTCGAATTCACCATGACAGCCGACCGTCGGACGATTTCCGGTGGGCGCCCAAGGCACACAACCTGTGGGAGCGAGCTTGCTCCGGGCGGCGATCCGACGATGGCGGTGGGTCATGCAACATCGATGCTGACTGTACTGGCCCCATCGCGAGCAAGCTCGCTCCCACAGGGCTTGGCGTTTATCATGGTCAGCATTCCAATCCAGCTTTCATGAGACTACGCATGACTTTCGATTTTGATCAGGTGTTCGACCGCCACAACACCGGCAGTACCAAGTGGAGCCGCTACCCGGCCGACGTGTTGCCGATGTGGGTCGCCGACATGGACTTCGCCGCGCCACCGGTGATCATCCAGGCCCTGCAAAAGCGACTGGAACACCCGATGGTCGGCTACAGCGTGGCCCAGGATGACCTGCGCGAGGCGATCGTTGCCGATCTCTGGAACAAGTACGCCTGGCGCGTAGAGCCCCAGGAGTTGATTTTCCTGCCGGGCGTCGAGTCCGGTTTCAACATGGCGTTGAAGGCACTGGTGCAGGCGCCACAGAATGTCGTTGTGCAGGTGCCGAACTACCCGCCGCTGCGCCATGCGCCCGGGCATTGGGGCCTGAACAAGGTCGAGTTGAATTTCGATGCGCAAGCCGACGGCACCTACACCACGCCGCTGGATACCCTGAGCCAGTCGCTGCAAGGTGGTGGCGCACTGCTGCTGAGCAACCCGCACAACCCGCTGGGCAAGGCCTTTCCCCGCGCAGAGCTGCAAGCCATTGCCGATATTTGCCTTGAGCATGATGCCTGGATCATTTCCGACGAGATCCACGCCGAGTTGTGCTTCGACGGTCGCCAGCACATTCCGATGGCGACCCTGAGCCCGCAAGTCGCCCAGCGCACCATCACGCTGATGTCGGCAAGCAAGGCCTACAACATTGCCGGCCTGAAGACCTCGTTCATGATCATCCAGGACCGCCATCTGCGCGAGAAGGTCAACCACGCCCGTTGCGGCATGGTCGACAGCGTCAATCCGCTGGGCATGGAAGCCACCCGGATCGCCTACAGCGAAGCCGCGCCATGGCTGGCCGAGCTGAAGGTCTACCTGCAAGGCAATCGCGACTTCCTGGCCGAGGCCGTGCGCACCCGCCTGCCGGGCGTCACCATGAACCTGCCGCAAAGCACCTACCTGGCGTGGCTCGATTGCACGGCACTGGGGCTGGACGACCCGCAGCAGTTCTTCATTGAGCAGGCCAAGGTCGGTTTGAGCGCCGGCCTGGACTTCGGCGATGACTGCAAGCAGTTCGTACGCCTGAACTTCGGCTGCCCACGGTCGCTGCTGGAAGAAGGCATTGCGCGGATGGAGCGCAGCTTGCGCCATCTCAAGGCCTGACCCGCTCTCAGCAATAACGAAGATCCCTGTGGGAGCGAGCTTGCTCGCTCCCACAGGGCGCCCGATGCTGTGATGCTACGAACAATTGCCTGCCATGGCCCACCAACGCGGCAGCAACTGCCTGACCTTGCTCTCGCCAAAACGGTCGTCGATCAACATCACCACCCCTTGATCCTGTTGCGTACGGATCACCCGTCCAGCGGCCTGTACCACTTTCTGCACACCGGGATAAAGGTAGGTGTAGTCATAACCGGCACCGAAAATCGCGGCCATGCGCCGTTTCAGTTGCTCGTTCACCGGATTGAGCTGCGCCAGCCCCAACGTGGCGATAAACGCGCCGATCAATCGGGCGCCGGGCAAATCGATGCCTTCACCAAAGGCCCCGCCCAGCACCGCAAAGCCGACACCCTGGCCGTCGGCGTGAAACTGATCGAGAAACTGCTGACGCTGCGCCTCGCCCATGCCTCGGGATTGCGACCACAGGTTGATGTGCGGATGTTTCTCGGCGAGTAACTGCGCCACCTGCTGCAAGTAATCGAAACTGCTGAAAAACGCCAGGTAATTGCCGGGGCGCTCGCAGAACTGTCTGGCGATCAAGTCCACGATCGGTTCGAGTGATGCCTGGCGATGTACGAACCGCGTGGAGATCTGGTCAACGATGTGCACTTGCAGTTGATCGGCGTGAAACGGTGACTCGACGTCGATGCACACCGTGTCCGCCGGTGTCCCCAGTAAATCGGCGTAATAGTGCCGGGGGCTGAGAGTCGCGGAAAACAGCACCGTGCTACGCGCGGCGGTCAGGCGCGGGCGGATGAACCCGGCGGGGACCACATTGCGCAGGCACAGTTGCGAGAGATTGCGCTGGCGCTCGAGGTCGCGCTTGCTGATGTCGAACAGGAACTGCTCATCGAACAGTTCGGCGACCCGGCAAAAGTGCAGCATGTCGAAGTAGAACCCCTGCAGTGCGCTATCCAGGCCTTGTGGGTGATCGTTGAGGTAGTCACCGATGCTGGCGCTGCACGATGACAGTGCCTGAAGCAGCTTTTCCGGTGCCTTGTCATAGGCCTGATAGGCGCCGGTTTGCGCGTTATGCAGGGCATTCCACTCGCGGTTGACCCGCTGCATCGGTTTTTTCAGCACTTCGGGCGCGGTTTTGCGCACGCCATTGAAGGTCGCCTGATCGAGGCTGGCGCTGTACATCTGCCGGCCGCGTTCCACCAGGTTGTGGGCTTCGTCGACCAGCACCGCGACCTTCCAGTTGTTGGCCTGGGCCAGGCCGAACAGCAACGCGCTGAAATCGAAGTAATAGTTGTAGTCGGCAACCACCACGTCGGCCCAACGCGCCATCTCCTGGCTCAGGTAATACGGGCAGACGTCGTGGTCCAGGGCAACCTCGCGCAAGGCGCTCTGGTTCAACAGGCTCAGTTGGCTGGCCGCCTGCCGTGCGGCGGGCAGGCGATCGTAGAACCCCCGGGCCAGTGGGCAGGACTCGCCGTGGCAGGCTTTGTCCGGATGTTCACAGGCCTTGTCCCGGGCGATCATCTCCAGCACCCGCAACGGCGGCGCATCGGCGCTGGTTAGAATCACTTGCGCGGCGTCCAGGGCCAGTTGCCGTCCCGGTGTTTTCGCCGTGAGGAAGAACACTTTGTCCAGTTGCTGCGGCGCCAGGGCCTTGAGCATGGGGAACAAGGTGCCCAGGGTCTTGCCGATGCCCGTGGGCGCCTGGGCCATCAGGCAGCGCCCCGTGCTGATGGCCTTGAACACCGACTCGGCCAGATGGCGTTGCCCCGGTCGAAAACCGGCATGGGGAAAGGCCAGGCCCTGCGCCGCCCGATTGCGCCCTTCTCGATGGGCGACTTCCTGCTCGGCCCATTGCAGGAACAGCGCGCAATGCCGCTCGAAGAATTGTTGCAGCTCGATGGCGTCGAAAGGTTCGACCAGGCAGGTTTCCTTTTCGCTGACGATGTCGAAATACACCAGAGCCAAGTTGATCCGTGCCAGTTCCAGTTTGCGGCACATCAACCAGCCGTAGATTTTCACCTGGGCCCAATGCAACTGGCGGTGGTTGGCCGGTTGTTTGCCCAAGTCGCCGCGGTAGGTCTTGACCTCTTCCAGACAGTTTTTCTCGGGGTCATAGCCATCCGCCCTGCCCTTGACCGTCAAGGTCTGATAATGGCCCTCGAGGGCGACTTCGCTTTGGTAGCCCTCGCTGCGCCGCGAGGCCACCGTACGGTGGCCGACGATACCTTCCAGCGCGGTCGGTGACGGTGTGAAGCGCAGGTCGAGGTCGCCGACCTTGGCGGTGAACTCGCACAGCGCCCGCACCGCAATGCTGTAGCTCAATCGTCCTGCTCCGCCCATTGCACGTAGCACACGGCGATGGGCATCTGGTGTTCGTGGCAGAACTCCAGCCAGCGCAACTGGTTGTCCTGCAGGCGATCGCCCGGGCCTTTGACTTCGATCATGCGGTAGGTCTTTTGCTGCGGCCAGAACTGGATCAGGTCCGGCATGCCGGCGCGATTGGCCTTGATGTCCAGCAAGAGGCGGTTGAACCAGTGCTTGAGGTGTTCGGCCGGAAGGCAATCGAGGGCTTGCTCCAGCAACTCTTCGCTGAGCACGCTCCAGAACACGAACGGCGACTGCACGCCCCACTTGGCGGCATACCGTTCGCGGATGGTCTGCCGGTAGCGCCCGTCGTCGAGTTCGGCCAGGCACGCCTGAAACAGTTCGGCCCGGCGGACCTGGAAGTCTTCGCTGAGCAGATCTACCGGCCCGCGCTGGAACGGGTGAAAAAACGCCCCCGGCAACGGCGCGAAAATCGCTGGCCAGCACAGCAGGCCAAACAGTGAATTGACCAGGCTGTTTTCCACGTAGTGCACCGGCGCCGAATCCTGTGCCAGATGCGCCTGAACGTAGAACTCCACCGATAACGCCGGGTCAGTCCTGGGCAATTGCAGGTCCAGGCGCTGCATTTCCCGAGGCGCAGCCCGCTTGATGGGCGGCCCGCCGAGCTTGCGCCGCAGGCGTGGCAGCACGCGGAGCAACTGCTGGTGTTCGGCGGCGCTTTCCGGCGCCTGCTCGGCCTTCTCGGCCAGGTCCATGGCCTGTTCAAACTGACCGCTGCGTTCCAGCACGCGAATCAGCCGCGCCCGCGCGCCGGGATAAGCACATTCGCGGTACAGGTTCAGGGCCATGGAGAAATCCGCGATGCGCTCGCAGTACTGGGCCATCTGGAACAGCAGCTTGCCGCGCCGGCGTTGCAACCACGGATTATCCAGCGCCAGTCCCTTGATCCGCTCCGCCACCTCTTCCAGCGTTTCACCGGCCTCGAATTGTTGCTGGTACGCGTGCAAGAGGACGCAGGCATCCACGTCTTCGCGGCTGCGCAAACCGCGGGACTCGGCGCAGAATTCGACTTTTTCGTAGGTGTAGATACCGAGGTCAGCCAACACGAACTCCGACCAGTCCTGATACAGGTTGCCGAAAAACATCAGGCGCAGGCGATCGCACAATTGCATGATGGTCAGGCTGAACAGGCGCTCGTCCAGGGCCGGGCACCAGTCGTTGAAGCTTTGTACCTGGGGAAACTGCTCGCACAGCGCCGGCAGCCAATCGGCTTTCTTGCCTTTGGGGTGATCGATTGCCGGGCCAAAGGCCTGGAGGATTTCACCCTTGAGCAGCACCTCGAACAGAGCGTCGACTGTCAACGGTATTCGCTCATCGACCCAGCCAAGCGCTAACAGCGGCCCGACGGCGCTGCCGGTATCGCCGATTTCCTCGTAATGCAGTTTGCTCGCCCTGAAATGAACGCCCTTGCGCATGACCATTCTGACCAGCAGTGCCTGCGATTCACGGGGCAACCGCTTAAACTCATTAATGAAACGCAGCTCGTCGACGCTCAGCACATCGGCAAAGCGCTGATCAAGCCAATCAAGCACTTGCATGAAGTTGTTCAAGTAATAGAACGGATCGTCGAGGGGATTTGCGGTCACTGGAAAAAGGGCCATGGCGATGGATACTGGTTATGCATACAGATACCAGTTCCACGCCGCGTGGCGCAATCGGAAAAGGATAAATGGCGGCGCTGTACAGAATTTTCCCAAGGCAGTAGAACTTTCCGCCCCCTGGCGGCACCAACCGCCATACAGGTGCAGTGACAGCCTCGGGCTGATGGCGCTGCCTTAACCTACGGGAGGTGATCATGGACATCAAGACATTGGGCCTGCCCCTGGCTGTAGCGGCCTTGCTGGCGCTGGCCGGTTGCTCGACGCCAACGGTGGTGACGCTGCAAAACGGCACTCAATACCTGACCAAGGACATGCCGAAGACCAAAACCAAGGACGGGTTCTTTGAGTTTGAGGACATTTCCGGTGCGATGGTGAAAGTCAGGGCCGATGAAGTAGCGACGATTCGCGAAGAAGACTGACGTTTCTCCTGGCACGATGTGGCAGGTTTCGAGCACTGCTTTACACTCGATAGACCCCGTGCGACCGAATGACTGTGCAACGCTTCGACACAGGCGTTGCAATACGGGCATCACGCAAAGACTCAGGTGACGCCGAAATGAAAATGGTCATGCCACTTCTGGCCTCTGTGCTCGCCGTCAGCACGTGCATGACGGCGAGCCTGTGTGATGCCGCCACAAAGGCAAAACCCAAGCCAAAGCCCTTGCCAACGTACAAAACCAGTTTCGATTGCGCCACTCCCCAGGCATCCGCCGAAAAGCTTGTCTGTCACGACGCTCAACTGGCGCGCATGGATCTGGAGCTCAATCGTCTTTATCTCCTGGCGCTCACCGACGAACACTCAGTGCCGCGCCCGAATAAAGTCGAGATTGACCAGCGGTTCTGGCTTGAGTCCCGTAACCAGTGTGGTGGCGGGACTCAAGCCAAGGCCTGCGTCGTGCGAAGTTATGCCGAGCGTGCGTTCCAACTGCGCCAGGGTTCGGCCATTGCGAGAACCAAGGACCCAAGCAGGCTCACGGAAGGCCCGTTGGCTTATCGTTGCGCAGGGTTTAATGCATTGGTTGCCGCCACCTTCTTTACGGTCGAACCGGGCGTGGTGTTCCTCAAATGGGCCAACTCCTCGGTGACGCTGAACCAGGTGCCGAACAATTCAGGAAACCAATACACGGGCAAGGATTACAAGGGCAGCTACAGCTTCTGGCAAATCGGCGATGAGGTGTTTTTCCAGATACCCGGCTCAGGCCAGATGAGTTGCGCAGCCGAGCCGGTCGGCTGATGACGATGGCAACGGGACGTCCTGTCCCGTTCGCCTGACCAGCTTTCAGCTGCCGGTGCGAATCTTGTTCCACGCTCGCGTGCGAATCCGGTCGATATTCAACGGCATGGCTTCCAGGGCAAACAGCTTGCCCATCATTTCCGGACTTGGGTAAACCTTGGTGTCGTTCTTGATGGCTGGATCGATCAGGCTGTCAGCCTGTTCATTGCCATTGGCGTAATGCACATAATTGCTGATGCCGGCCATGACGTCCGGGCGCAGCAGGTAGTTCATAAAGGCGTAACCGGCCTTTTCATCCGGGGCATCGACCGGCATGGCAACCATGTCGAACCAGATCGCGGCGCCCTCCTTGGGAATCGAGTAGCCGATGTCGATACCGTTCTTGGCTTCCCTGGCGCGGTTTTCCGCTTGCAGGATGTCACCGGAAAAGCCGACCGCGACGCAGATATCGCCATTGGCCAGGTCACTGGTGTACTTGGACGAGTGGAAATAGCTGACATATGGCCGCACCTTCATCAGCAGGGCTTCGGCCTTCTTGTAGTCTTCCGGGTTCTTGCTGTGATGGGGCAGCCCGAGGTAGTTCAACGCCGCCGGCAGCAGCTCCGGGCCGTTGTCGAGGATGGCCACCCCGCACTTCTGCAACTTCTGCATGTTCTCGGGCTTGAAGATCAGGTCCCAGGAGTCCACCGGGGCGTTGTCCCCCAGCACGGCCTTGACCTTGGCAATGTTGTAGCCGATGCCGGTGCTGCCCCACAGGTACGGGAAGCCGCGCTCGTTGCCCGGATCATTGGTCTGCAACGCCTTGAGCAACACAGGGTTGAGGTTCTTCCAGTTCGGCAGCTGACTCTTGTCGAGTTTCTTCAGCGCGCCGCCTTCAATTTGCCGGGCCATGAAGTGGTTGGACGGGAACACCACGTCGTAGCCGGATTTGCCGGTCATCAACTTGCCATCGAGGGTTTCGTTGCTGTCATAGACGTCATAGGTGACGTCGATGCCGGTTTCTTTCTGGAAGTTTTTCGTGGTGTCTGGCGCGATGTAATCCGACCAGTTGTAGATCTTGACGGTTTCGGCGGCCTGGCTGATCGATGCAACCAGCATCAGCGGGGCCAGAGTCAGTGTCTTTCGCAGCATGGGTCGATTCCTGTAGGTTTTTTTTGTTGGCAGGCAATCAAAGGATCAGCTTTCAAATTTCAAAGAATTGAAAATTCAAAAAATCAGGACATAGGTCTTGCGCACGGTTTCCTGGATGTCCCAAATGCCGAGGCTGTTGGCCGGCAACATCAGTGCGTCGCCGGCTTCTATGTACAGGGGCTCGCCGCCGTCCGGGGTAAAGGTGCAGCGGCCCTGGATGAAGTGACAGAATTCCTGGGCGACGATCTGCCGCCGCCAGCGCCCGGGGGTGCATTCCCAGACGCCGGTCTCGACGCCGTCGTCGCGTTCGACGCTGGTGGTCGAAGCCACGGCCACCGGGGTGCCCAGGGGCACGGCGACCGGATTGGACTCTTCCAGTTTCAGGGTTGCGGTGTTCTTGAATTGCGTGATGCTCATGGGAATACCTGTCGATATAGCCTGTAGATGAGGAGCGTGCCGTTTAGTGCATGAAACCTTCCATGAAACCGGCCACCCCGCTGGCCAGCTTGCGCCGCCAGGGCGCAGTGGCCGGGTTGGCGAGGGTCTGGTCCTCATGGACAAAGCTGCGGATGATCGCGTTGTAGCCGAGCCAGCGGATCGGCTCCGGCTCCCAGGCCCGCAGTGCATCGAGGCCACGCTGGGGAATGACCCACGGCTGGCGCACCAGATCGGTGTCGCGCCCCAGGATCAGGTCGGCCAGCGTGCGGCCCCCCAGGTTGCTGGCACCAACGCCCTCCCCGCCATAACCGCCCGACAGGGCAATGCCATTGGCCCGGTCGCAAAGCATGTGCGGCTGGAAATGCCGGGACATGCCCAGGTTGCCGCCCCAGGAATGGGTGATCTGCACGTTCTTCAACTGCGGGAACAGTTCGCCGAACAGGTAGCGCCGCAGCTGTATTTCGTCAGTGGTCAGGTCGAAGTCGTGCCGCAGCTTGCCGGCGAACTGGTAGCCACCACGGGCGCCGAAGATCAGTCGGTTGTCAGCGGTGCGCTGACCGTAGGTGACCTGGCGACTGGCCTCGCTGAACGCCTGGCCACGACTCAGGCCGATTTCGTCCCAGGTGGCCGCCGACAAGGGCTCGGTCGCGACGATCAGGCTCTGCACCGGCATCTGGAAACGCCCCAATGGCGGCAGCGTGACGGAATAGCCTTCTACCGCCGGCACCACCCAGCGACTGCGCACAGAGGCTTTCGCCGTGCGCAGGCTGCCGGACTGCCAATGGGTGACCGGGCTGTTTTCATAGATTCTGACGCCCAGGCGCTCCACCGCCCGGGCCAGCCCCCGTACCAGCCTAGCCGGGTGGATGGTCGCCACGTGCGGCGCGTAGATGCCGCCGTAGGGTTTGGCGATGCGGATCTGTTGCGCCAGTTGTTCCGGGGTCAGCCAGCGATAGTGGCTGTCGTTGAGGCCCCGACGGTGGAGATCGTCCAGGTAATGACGCAGGCTGGCCTCCTGCTCCGGGTAGCGCGCGGCGCAATACAGCACCCCGCCTTTACGGTAATCGCAGTCGATCCCCTCACGTTCGAGGACAATCTCCACTTCATCCGGAATGCTGTGCAACAGATGGTAGGAGGCCCGGCGATCTTCGACTGATAGATTGGCCAACAGGCGATCCTCACCCAGCAAATTGCCCATCAGCCAGCCACCATTGCGCCCCGACGCGCCGAAACCGGCGGTTTGCGCCTCGACAATCGCGATGTTCAGGTCTGGTTTGTGCTGCTTGAGGTAGTACGCGGTCCAGAGCCCGGTGTAACCGGCGCCGATGATCGCCACGTCGACATCCAGGTCCCGCTCCAGCGCAGGACGCGCCAACAGAGGCTCGTCGAGCTGGTCCATCCACAAACTGATAGTGCGCCACGCCGGCATGCAAGACTCCGCCACTCAAACTTCGATGGCATCGATCCTAGTGCGTGGGCTCAGGCGCTGTCTTGCGCGCGTGCACGCAAAGAAATTTGTTTGACGTAGGCCTTGGGCGACTGGCCGGTGTGCTGGCGGAAACAGCTGTAGAACGCCGACAGCGAATTGAATCCGGCAGCGAAGGCCAGCTCATCGATGCGCACTGGCGGCGTCGCGGCATCCAGCGCTGCGAGCAAATGTTGCAGGCGCGCCTGGTTGACGTAGCGGTAGAAGCTCTGGCCCAGCACCTGATTCAACAGGTAGGAAATCTGGTTGCGGCTGTAGCCACACTCCTTCGCCACCCGTTGCAGATCGAGCTCCGGGTCCAGATAAGGCTGTTGACCCTGGAAATACTGCTGCAGGTCATCGGCCATAAAGCTCAATTGGCGCGGCGACAGGCCGAGCCGGCTGACCGCCGGGCGCTGATTGCCGGACGCTTTGCTGCCGGGTTGCTCGTGCACCAATGACGCATATTCATTGACCCGCCAGATCAGCCCGTCCTTGACGGTAATCGCTTCGCTGGCGCGAAACGACACCAGCCCTTCACCGCCGCGCAGGGTGATGCGGTACTGAATGAACGCCGTGTTGCCGTCCAGTCGAATGCGGTCGGAATGCTCCAGCGCTTCATCCGGATCCCGGGGCATGCTGCTGCGCACATACTCGCGCAACTCGGCCAGGCCCATGACCTTGTTCTGGAAGAAATCGTTGTACTGGACTTCGGGGTGATAAAGCGCCATGACGCCATCCAGATCCCGGTGCTTCCAGCGCAAGTGATAGCGCATGACCGTCTCGCCCGTGGCCTGGGTTTGCAGCGGGCCATCATCATCGGCGTGCATTGAACATCTCTGCGGGAAAACACCGAGCTTGCCCAACTTGTGCGTTGTCTTCAACGACTAAACCGATGATGGCGGGCGCCCGCAATCGGCCGATAAGCGTGAGCCGGATCAAAAAAAACAGCGGCAATCGCCAAACGACCTGAAAACTCCACATTATTTTCACATCCGGATGCTACTTTTAAAAACTGTCACTGGTTGAACCAATGAAGGTTCTTCCCTCCTACCATGAGCTAACGGACGCGCTCGATAATGAAGGCGGGCAACACATGAATATAGGGTTCAGTAAGGTTACGTTTCCAAACGCCTGCCAGCTGATGCGCTGGCATTTTCATCCCATGGGTTTCGAGGCGAGCATGGACGCGCCGGGCAGCATGATTGCCCGTCTTTTTGATCGTGCCACTGGCGAGACCATGATCGCCATTGCCGGTATTCCGTGCGCCACCGTCATGAATGCTGCGGATGTAGAACTGATAATCGAAGCGGTGGAGGATGAACTTGAAGCCTTCGTACCACCACAAGCCCTCAGGAGTTATGCCTGAAGGCTGAACGCCCACAAAAAAGCCCACGTCAGGTGTAATACCGTTCATTTAAGAGAT
>NZ_LACC01000038.1:0-45214 GCF_000967965.1 Pseudomonas fluorescens | reverse complement strand
GGGCCGCTTCGCGCCCCAGCGGGAGCAAGCTCCCTCGCCACAGATACAGTGTTCGTCCTTAAGTGAACAGCATTACACGTCAGGTGGGCTTTTTTGTGGACGAACTGGTGGTACCCCCCGCGAAAATGGTCATACGTCAACTGTCACTTCTGAGCGTTTACAGGGTATCGATGGGCGGGCTGAATGAGCACTGCCGTGCCACGGCATGCAAATTCATCGGATGGAGTGAAGTCATGACGACTCAAGATGCTGCTCGAACATTGGATCAATCCGGCAGCCTGGACCCCGGTTTTGGCGACAATCAAAACGGCACTATCTTATTGCAAGGTACAAAAGTAGAAGCCATCGCTGTCTTGAAAGCTGAAGGCGCTAATCAAGGAAAAATCATCGGCGCCATCAGCAATGGTTCCAGCGCATTCACACTGTTTCGCCTCGACAAGACAGGATTGCTGGACAGATCATTCGGACCAGACGGAACAGGTTATGCGACAGGGCGCTTTGGCGCAGATACAACCCTCCCCACTGTAAGAACCCTGACCATAATCGACAACGGCAGCATTCTGGTAACGGGAGATGTACGACAATCCTCGCTAGGTCCCCACTACCCTGCTGCGGCGCTTTTCAATAGCAATGGAACACCGAATCTGGTGTTTGGCACCTTCAGGTTTGAAGAAGCGCCACCTACATTGCCTGTTGAATCGAGTGTCCCGATTCCCCTGAACGACGCCGAAGCGAAGGCCGGGAAAATCCTGTTTGCCGTCAACAACAGCTCCCCGGGGCCTTACCGCAATTGGGGCTTGTTGATTCAATTGACACTCAATGGTGAGCTGGACAAAGACCTTGATGGGCGAGGCTACGTCTACTTTCGGCACAATAACGAAAACACGACAACGGTCGGCGCGGTAACACAGACTGACGGCACAATCGTGTTGGCCGGATATACATCCAGTCATGCCTTTCTGGCCGGATTCACCTCCAATGGCAAGATCGACCCGACGTTTGGAACAGGAGGTATCAAAACATTTGAGTCCCCCGAAGGTGCGATCAGGCTCAGTAAAGTGCTTGCACAACCCGATAACAAACTGATTGCTGTCGGCACAGTGACAAAGAGCCCTCAGCGAGGATGGGTGACAAGGACACTCAGTAACGGAACTTCGGACAACACCTTTAATAACGGCAATGAATTCATTACCCAGTTCCCCTTTCGGAGCTTGCAGTGGAACTCGGCAGACATTGACTCGAAAGGATCGATCGTGGTTGCAGGGGAAATAGATCAACGCTTATGCATAGTCGGCCGAATCACTGAAGATGGCCGCGTAGACACCACCTTCACTCCCACGGGTTTAAGTGACCCGAACGCGGCAGACACACCCAATGTGACGACCAGTGTCGCTGTGCAGAGCGATGCTCGAATCATTGTCGCCGGGATCAAAACAGATGCGTCGGTGAGTGGTTACGTTGGTTAAAGCATCGAAGGCGTCCTGACCTGTTTCTGATACTGAACATGTTTGCCCAGGCTGACGCCTTCGCGAGCAGGCTCTCTCCCACAGTATCCGGTGTTGTTCATAAATCTCGACCAGCACCAATTCCAGTGGGAGCGAGCTTGCTCGCGTCAAGGCCGCATTGGGAGTACCAGGTTGAACTCTGCATGTTCGCCATCTGGCGAATGCCCATCTTGTCGAAATATTGGGCTCAAGCAGAAGCCTTGCCCTGTCGATGGTCGACAAAGAACGCCTTGCCCTTGCCGATCCGGTCGGAGGCCTTGGGCATGTTCGCGGCCTGGGTGTCTTGGGCGTCGACGTACCAGTAGCAATGGCTGACGGCGCGGGTTATACCCACGTACGCCAGCCGCAGGATCTCGTCCTTCTGGGCGTTGTCGTAGGGTTCGCTGTCACCGGCCTTGCCCAGGCCCGCCATCCGGTAAACCTGATTCTTGTAAGGCGAGCTGGTCAGGTGCTGGCAATCGCCTAGCAAAAACACTGCATCGGCCTGGAGGCCCTTGGCGCTGTGATAGGTCAGTTGCTTGAGCCTGCGAGCCTCATACGGCAAGCTCGAATCAGCATTAAGTACTGGCTGAATATGTTGTTCTATCAATGCCTTATCGCTACTTCTTCGATAAAGCATCAAGATCGAATCACCCTTGCGGTAATGCTCCATCAGGCGTTGGGCCATGCCCTGGTCATCACGATCGAGGACGTTCACCGGCAGCAATGCCTTGGGTTCACCGCTGGCCTTGGCTTTTTTCCCGGCAATCGCCGGTGCTGCACGCACGATGTGCTCGGCGGCATCGATGATGTGCTGGTGGCTGCGGTAGTTGTCGCTGAGCATGACCTTGGTGGTGCTCGGCGACGGGAACTCCTTGTTGAACTCCATGAAGTAGGTCGGCGAACTGCCGCGCCAACCATAGATGGACTGCCAGTCATCGCCCACACAGAGCAGCGAGGAACGCTGGGCTCCGCGCCCTACGTGCATGGCCGGTCCGCGACTGCGGATCTCTGCCAGGCTGGCCCTGATCCAGGAGACGATTTGCGGCGAGACATCCTGGAATTCGTCGATCATCAGGTGTGACAGCGGCCGCAGCAGCTCATCGCCGAGCAGCTTGAGGTTCTCCGGCGAATGCTCGCTGAACAAGGCGAACATCCGGTTGTAGGTCATGATCGGCGGCTTCTGATCCAGCAAGTGATCTTCCAGCGCCCGCCAGTAAAGGCTCAAGGCTTCGAAGAAGAATCGGTCGGGATCGTCCTTGGCGAAACTCATCTGAGCCACGGCGCCCGGCACGTCCAGCCCGAGGTTTTCGATGAACCCGGCGGCGGCGACAAAACAATCGAGCAGCGGTGCGGAAGCGAGCTCGCCCTTGACCTTGTAATCGAAGCCCGGCCCGGCACTGGCATCGCCGGCAAGCGAGGCCAAAACGCGCTTTGATGACTCGTAACTATCAAGCCATATCAAAGGCTTACGACAGAAAGCTTGAAACAGGGTGCGCTTTACTGCCCACTCTGCGCGCACCGTCAGCTTGGCGTTCGGTCGCGTGACCTGCGGGTTTTCCCGAGGATCGAACCCGAGTACCACCCAGGCATCCAGGGACGGGATGTAGCCGTGACAATGGAACGTCGAACCGTTGATATCGAACGACTGGCGATTCGGTTCGATGCCCTTGATGGGCCAGGCACCTGCGCGAAACCATAGGTCCTCGATGGCATCGCACAGTTCTTCATCGCGTTTGGCCGCCAGTTCGGTCACGCCCATGCGTTTCTGCACATCCGGGTGATCGCGCTCCAGCTCCTTGAGTTGCAGGGCATGCCGGGACAATGGCTTGATCAGCTCGCGAAAATGCTCATCGTCACTGTGCAGACGGTGATAGCAGGCGTTGAGCTGCTGGCGTTGAGCGTCGTTGATCCGTAGATCGAACGGATTGCTATCGGCCTCATTATCACCCTGTGCGGCCCGCAGGCTGAGGTTCTCGAAAGCCTGCAGGCGCTCGAAACCCGGAAGGCTGCGCACCATCGGCAGGATCCGCGAGTGAAAGGTGCGCACCAGATCCCGCGCCTCCTTGAAACTGATCGCGCGGCCCCAGAGCGCAAACAGTTCGATCAGCTTGTTGATGAAGTCCTTGCGCGATTCACGGGTGAAGGTCACCACCGTCATCGAACTCAGTTCGAAGCCCAGGTAATGGGTCAACAGTAAGATACGCAGCACCAGGGTGGTTGATTTGCCTGCACCGGCACCCGCGATCACCGAGGTGGACGGTGTGTCGCTGAAGATCATTTTCCACTGTGCGGCACTGGGTTGGGCATGGGCCGGCAACAACCGGACGACATCGGCCTTCATGCGCTTCTTCAACTCGGCGCTCAACGGCAGGCGCCAGTCGTCGAACAGCAGGTCATCGACATTCGGCGGTCGGTGTTCAGTGCTGCGCGAGTCGCGGATCAGCAGGACCTGCCGACCCTCCTCCAGGCCTTCGAGCTTGCCTTCCTTGTAGCCGTAATCGACCCCGGCGCTGTGACCGCTGCGAAATCCGTCGGCCTGGCCATGCAACCACGACGCACGATGCTGTGCGTGCAGGCGGGTCAGGCTGTAGCCGAAGAATCGGGCGAGCAATCGCTTGACCAGCGGCATCTCGGCCAGGGGGCGAAGTTCAGGCGGAAGATCGGGGGTGTGTTGCGGCACGCGGACTGACTCCAGGGTGTGAGGCTGTTGAGCGCTATGGTGTCTGCATTTGCCGTCGAGTTCTAGTCAATTGCTTATGACTCATTGGCTTATGCGATGAAGTGAAAGCTGGATGAGAAACTTTCGAGTTCGTTTTATATCAATCCATTCGATGGGAATGCTGCATTTTTTACGCTTTTTATCGATTGTTGCCTGTTGGATGATGGCCGTCATCACTCACCGGTCTCGCTTCGTGGCTCAGGCACCTGGCCCCATGACGAACCTTTTCTGGAGACGATCATGCTTGAACTCAGACCTTTCAACTCCCTCGGCGGCGCTCACCACGGCTGGTTGGATGCTCACCACCATTTTTCGTTCGCCGAATACTACGATCCCAAGCGCATGAACTGGGGCAACCTGCGAGTCTGGAACGACGACGTGATCGCTCCCGGCACCGGTTTCCCGCAACACCCGCACCGGGACATGGAAATCATCACCTATGTCCGTGAAGGCGCCATTACCCACCAGGACAACCTTGGCAACAAGGGCCGCACCGAAGCCGGTGACGTCCAGGTCATGAGTGCCGGTACCGGGATCGCCCACAGCGAGTACAACCTGGAAGCGACGCCGACCAGGATTTTCCAGATATGGATCATCCCGAACGAGTCCGGCCTGGCCCCGTCCTGGGGCGCCAAGCCGTTCCCGAAGGGCAACCGCGAAGGTTTTGTCACCCTGGCCAGCGGCAAGGATGGCGACGATCAGAGCCTGCGCATTCGCGCCGATGCCCGGCTGGTAGCGGCCAACCTGAAGGCCGGCGAGTCTGCCGAATACCCGCTGGACAAGGGGCGTCGTGCGTACCTGGTGCCGGCCACTGGGGTCATTGAAGTCAATGGCTTGCGTGCACAAGCTCGAGATGGTGTCGCGGTTGCTGATGAGCAGGTTTTGCGAGTGACTGCCATCGAGGACAGCGAGATTGTTCTGGTGGATCTGGCTTGATTCGGTAATTGCCGGACGGCACAAAAAAAGGGCGACCGTGAATGGTCGCCCCTTTTTTTGCTGATCCGGAATCCCTTTGTGGCGAGGGGGCTTGCTCCCGCTGGGGTGCGAAGCGACTCTGAAACCGGCAAACGCGGTTTCATGAAACACCGCATCGTCTGGATTTACGACTGCTTCGCAGTCGAGCGGGAGCAAGCTCCCTCGCCACAGTTCTCACTCACCACAGTGCCCGCGATCACTTCGCGGAAATGGCACCATCCACCAGTGTTTGCGCCTCGGCCACCAGTTGCTTGAGGTGGTCGTCGCTGACAAAGCTTTCGGCGTAGATCTTGTAGATGTCTTCCGTGCCCGATGGGCGCGCCGCGAACCAGCCGTTCTCGGTCATGACCTTGAGGCCGCCAATGGCCTGGTCATTGCCCGGTGCGTGGCTGAGGATGCTCTGGATCGGCTCGCCTGCCAGTTGGGTCGAGGTGACCTGTTGCGGCGACAGCTTGCTCAACAGCGCTTTCTGCTCCGGATTGGCCTTGGCATCGACCCGCACCGAGAACGGCTCACCCAGTTCATCGGTCAAGGCACGGTACGCCTGGCTCGGGTCGCGACCGGTCCGCGCGGTCATCTCGGCGGCCAGCAGGGCCGGAATCAAACCGTCCTTGTCGGTGCTCCAGACGCCGCCGTCCTTGCGCAGGAACGAGGCACCGGCGCTTTCTTCGCCGCCGAAACCGAGGGATCCATCGAACAGGCCATCGGCAAACCATTTGAAACCGACCGGCACTTCGTACAGGCGGCGATCCAGGCGCTTGGCCACGCGATCGATCAGGCCGCTGCTGACCACGGTTTTACCCACGGCGGCATCGGCGCGCCATTGCGGACGATTCTGGAACAGGTAGTCGATGGCCACGGCGAGGTAGTTGTTCGGCGCCAGCAAACCACCAGACGGCGTGACGATGCCATGGCGGTCGTGGTCCGGGTCGCAGGCAAATGCCACGTCGAAGCGCTCTTTCAAGCCGATCAGGCCTTGCATGGCGTGGCTGGACGATGGGTCCATGCGGATCTGGCCGTCCCAGTCGACGGTCATGAAACGGAAGGTCGGGTCGACCTCTTTGTTCACCACGTCCAGGTCCAGGCGGTAATGCTCGGCGATCGCCGACCAGTAGCGCACCCCCGCTCCACCCAACGGATCGACACCCAGGCGCAGCTTGGCGTCGCGGATGGCGTCGAAGTCGATCACGCTGATCAGGTCGGCGACATAGGTGTTGAGGTAATCGTGACGATGGGTGGTGCTGGCCTTCAGTGCCTGCTCGTAGCTGATGCGCTTGACGCCAGCGAGCTTGTTGGCCAGCAGTTCGTTGGCCTTGGCTTCGATCCACTTGGTGATGTGGGTATCGGCCGGACCACCGTTGGTTGGGTTGTACTTGTAGCCACCGCTTTGCGGCGGGTTGTGGGACGGCGTGATGACAATGCCGTCTGCCAGGCCGCTGGTGCGACCGCGGTTGTAGCAGAGAATCGCATGGGAAATGGCCGGTGTCGGCGTGTACTCGTCACCCTCGGCGATCATCACGGTCACGCCGTTGGCCGCCAGTACTTCGAGGGCGCTGGCGCCGGCCGGCGTGGACAGCGCGTGGGTGTCGATGCCGACAAACAGCGGGCCATCGATGCCTTGAGCTTCGCGGTACAGGCAGATCGCCTGACTGATCGCCAGCACGTGCCATTCGTTGAAACTCAAGTCGAACGAGCTGCCCCGGTGCCCGGACGTGCCAAAGGCAACGCGCTGGGTCGAAATCGCGGCATCAGGCTGGCCGGTGTAATAGGCCGTTACCAGTCGCGGGATGTCGACCAACAATTGTGCCGGTGCCGGTTTACCCGCAAAAGGACTGAGTGTCATGCAAAACCTCTGGAATAGAGTGGTTCAGGAATTGGGTCGCAGTTTACTGGCAGTTTGACCGCAACGCGATGAGATCGATCCAATACAGTGGAGGTTGTTATTTTTTGTCTCACTCACTCGATTGATTCCAGGCGCAGCGCATCCCCCAGCAGTCCCAGCGCGGCCGCCAGGTTGTGATCGCCGCCGAAGGTATGACTCAGGCGCAAATGCTGCCCGTGCAGTCCGTGGAGGCTGAACAGCTCGCCCGGCGCGATGACCACCTGATGCGCCAGCAGGCGCTGGAACACACGACGGACATTGACCCGACGCAACGAGCGCACCCAGATCGTTGCGCCACCTTCTGGTTCGACGAAATGCAAGGCATCACCCAATCGCTCCTGCAACAACAGGGTCATTTGACACTTGCGCTCCTTGAGCAGCCGGCGCAGCACCAGCAGGTGTTGATCGATGCGACCGCTGCTGTACAAGCGGGCGATGGCTTTCTGGCGAATCGGTGAAAGACGAAAGGAACGCAGTAGAAAGTGCCGTTGCAGCTCAGCGCTCAAATGCCTGGAAAGCAGATAACCATAGGGTGCTTCAGGCCCGATGATTTTCTCGAACGTGGAAAACACCATCAGCCGTTCAGGGTCCAGCAAGTCTCGAAAGCGCACGCAGCCGAGGTCGAATCCGAGTTCGCCATAACAGTCGTTTTCCAGCACCCAACTGTCATGCGCGGCCAACAGCCGGGCGATGGCCTGCCTGTTTTCGTCAGGCGCCAGGCTGCCACGGGGCATGTTCAGGGCCGAGGACAGCATCACCAGCCTTACCGGCTCGGTATCCAGCAGCATGTTGAGCCGTTCCGGATCCAGGCCACCATCGGCTTGCACAGGCAGTTCAATCACCCGCACGCAAGCGGCTTGAAACAAACGCAGGATCGTCCAGTCGCACGGCGATTCGACCACCACTGTGGCATCTTTCAAGCCCAGCACGGCGATCAGGATTTCCAGTACACCGCGAAGGTCGGCGCCGATGTAGACATCATCGGCGTGCCAGTAACGCATGGGAGACGTGGTGTAGCGTGCTGCCAGGGCGGTGCGCAGTTCGAGTTCGCCGCAAGGCTGCGAAGGCGACTGCGGCTGGCGGGGGTACTGGCGCAACAACTCCCGCTCCAGCAGCAACAAAGGACTGTCGAGTGGCTGCAACAACGCCGGTTCATCGGCGCTCAGCACCAGCATCCCCGGACGCCTGGCATTCACATAGACCGCCTCCAGCAGGTCGCTGCCGCTGTCCTGCGGGTTGATTGAAGACACCGGCAACGCGTAGTAACCGGACTTGGCTACCGAATAGACCCGCCCTTCTTTCTCCAGCAGCGAATAGGCGTATTGAATGGTCGAGATCGACACATTGAGACGCTCCGCCAGATGCCGCAGCGACGGCAGGCGGATGCGCGAATCCCCTTCAGACTCGTTGATCAGGCTGACCAGGTATCGATAAACCGCCTGATAGGCGAAATCCGTTTCTCGTGGACCTTTCATGGGCGAAGGCCAACCACGCTGGCTGAAAATCCGCCCACGCTCAGTGACCCGCTGACCATTCATCCACCGACGTGATGCCGGCGTCAGGATCGTCCGGCGTATTTTGCGATGCGGCCCTTTGGATGATGGCTTCAGGCGCCCCGCCATCGCCTGCGGGCGTCCACTCCATGCGGTAAAGCTGGCCGATCAGGCTGACGGGCAGTCCGCTGACATCAATCATCCATTGCATGATTTGTTCGGCCACCGGATGCCCCTGCATGGCCTTGTGCAACTCGGGCATGGCCACCAGCATGCCCG
Source organism: Pseudomonas fluorescens (assembly GCF_000967965.1). Classification (GTDB taxonomy): domain Bacteria; phylum Pseudomonadota; class Gammaproteobacteria; order Pseudomonadales; family Pseudomonadaceae; genus Aquipseudomonas; species Aquipseudomonas grandcourensis. Next base: position 36,379 of record NZ_LACC01000038.1, on the reverse strand, counting down.
GATGGCACTGACGCAGAAATCGCTCGAGCCCCGCACCTTTTTCGATAAAGGGCGCAAACAGCAGGCACACCAGTTGTGCTTCGCTCAGGCCCAGGTTCTTTTGCGCCTCGGCCGCCGCCCGGGCGCGCAATTCGGTCAGTATCGCCGGATTGCCGAATTGCTCGATGGCCTGCTCGCACAAGCGCTCGGGCAAACGCTTGCGACGCATCATCACCAAGGCACGTTGCAGGTATTGCGCAACACCGGATTCGTAATTGCGATTCTGCACGAAGCACGCATGCAACCCTCGGACGTGCGCGGTGATCGATGGACTGACGAATTCGTTGTCGCTGATCTGCGCGGACAGTTCGTCTGGCTGGAAGCCGAGAAATTCAGTCAGCAATGGCCAGCGCTCTTCCAGGTTGCTGACCAGCAGGTCGTGAATGTCGATGCAGGCCGTACGACGACAGGTCTCAAAACGCTCTTGCGGACGCCATGGGGCCTGGCCGTAATCGGCGTAGAACCCGTGATAACAGTCGCTGCCCAGCTCATCGAGCAATGTAAACAACCCCGCATAACCGGGCTCACCCGTGTGGGAAAACTGGAGCCCGGCCTTGGTGGCGGCACGTTTCAATCCCTCGATGAACTGCTTCTGCTGACGCGGCGTGTCGCTGATGAGCAAGGCGTCGACACCAGCGTCCCAGCGGGCGATTTGTCCATAGAACTCTCCCGTGGCCAGATAACCGTCATCCCACAGGTCGAACCCGTCGCGCCATTCCCGTCGATGGCCGATCATCAACAGGTTCAGGCGGCTAGACTCGCGACCGGCGTCGGAGATCGGCGTCAGGTGGTTGAACGGCAAGACTTCCCGATCATCAACCATCAACACCTCGACCCGGGGATCGTCATAGACAAACAATGCGCTGTTGGTCCGGTGCATGTTTTCCACGGCTGCGCCACTTGCCCCGTTCAATCGCAACGAGGCGATGCGCAACTGAAATGTCGCCGGCGTCCGCGTGGCGATGGTCAACTGCGCAGCACGCAACAGCGCCAGGGTGTAGCAGTTGTCACGGGCCCCGGACTGGATCGCCAACACCTTGTAATCGCCAATGCGCTCCATGCCCCCGGCCGCTACTGCCAGGCGCTGAATCAACAATTGCAATGCAGTGCGTTCGGCACGGGAGAAAAAACCCAGCAATCGCTGCAGCACTTGTTGATAGACATAGTTCATCGCTTGGTCATGGATGCTGGTCATCTTTATTTACCTGATACTCGTAAGTTCAATATCGTGCAGACAGCAAATCCCGTTGGACTGTCTGCACGAATGGAATCATGGACTTTATTGCCAAATGCTAACACTTGAATTTTCTTGAAATCATTTGAAACGATCGCAACACCCCCTCGATCTGACGACAATGGCGAGGCTGTAGCGCCCGACTGGAAAGGGTTTGCTCGCTTGAAGTCGAAGTCCTAGGAAATATCCGACAAAGTCCCACAGACACTTAATACAAGAAATAAGGAAGGAAGTTGTCGCTGTCTTTTTGGCAACTAAACAACAACCAACTAATTTGGAGATTTGCACCGATGGCGCACAGTGAAAAGTTTCAGCCTGACACCCAGCCATGACTCATTCCTTGAGATGAAAGTAATCATTCAATTATCAGGGCTTAGTGGCTGATTAGAAGCTACAGATTACGGGCAAAAACCAGTTCAGTTGCTGGACCGGCCTGCGGATCGACGGATTTCGGGGCGCAAACGAAAGAGTCCGTGCGGGCACGGACTCTTGGGAGGGCTGTTGGGTGAGTGTTAGGCCGGTTCGACCAGCAGCGCGACCCGTTCGCGACATGGGCATTCGTCCATGTAGCGGTGTGCTTCGACAAACTCGGCAAACGGGAAGACCCGAGTCTTGAGCGGCAGCAGAACGCGGTCGGCGGTCAGCTGATTGATGTCGCGCAAGGCGCGTTGCAGTGCGGCCTGGTCCTGGGTGATGCCCAGTTCCGGCTTGCCCGTGAAGTTGCCGATGCAGTGCACGAAGAACTGAATGTTCTTCTGGAACGCTGCGCAGGCCGGGAAAGGCGTCTGGTTGCCACCTTGCAGGCCGTACAGCACCAGGCTGCCGCGAGGTGCCAGCACATCGCCCAGCAACGACATCTGCGGACCGCCCAAACCATCGAACACCACGTCCACGCCACGGTTATCGGTGATCTTGTTGATCCGCATCAGCAGATCTTCTTCCTCGGTGACGATCACTTTATCGGCACCCAGCGACAGCAGGTATTCACGTTCCTCCGCGGTCTTGGTCGCGGCGATCACTCGAACACCCAAGGCCTTGCCCAGTTGTACGAACGAAGGTCCGGCGCAATGACTCGCGTCAGTCACCAGGGCGAATTGACCGGGCTTGACCCGTGCCAGATCCGCATAGGCGAAATAGGCGATCAACAACGGCGTGTAGTGCACGCTGGCTTCAATCGGGCTGAGCACATCCGGATAACGGGTGACTGCCGAGCGCGGCAAAACGATCTGCTCGCCGTAGACCGGGTAGTCGTTCGGGCTTTGGGCCGGAAAGCTGGCGACCTTGTCACCGACCGCCAGGTCATCGACGCCATCGCCGACAGCGGTGACGATACCGGCCATCTCCTGGCCCAGGCCTGAAGGCAGACGGGCATGGGACGGGGCCAGGTTCTGGCGCCAGAGAGTGTCATACCAGCTGATGCCAATCGCCTCGACGCGCACCTGCACTTCGCCCGGCGCAGGCAGAGCCGTCGCATGCTCTTCGCATTTGAGCACCTCGGCTGGACCAAACTTGTGAAAACGGATCGTGCGGGACATCGCAAACCTCGCCAAATGAACCTCTAATGCCTTGAACTCTAGCTGGGCTTTCAACCCAACACTATCTGTGGCTATTAATAGTCGACATGCCTGTCATTGATTCCGCAGCGGCGGCAACATCGTCAAATGTTGTAAGAAACCGAAGCAGCCTGTGTAGGAAAAACTGAATTACCCGGTGCAGAGTACCAGCCTTTCCCCGTAATATTCCCGCTGGCCATTGTTCTCATATGGCCGCCCACGTCAAGCTTGCTGACTCTGCCAGGACTCCAGATGAATCGTAATGACCTGCGTCGTGTCGACCTGAACCTGTTGATCGTTTTCGAAACATTGATGCACGAACGCAGCGTGACCCGTGCTGCGGAAAAACTGTTCCTCGGCCAGCCCGCCATCAGTGCGGCGCTCTCGCGCCTGCGCGGCCTGTTCGATGACCCTTTGTTCGTGCGTACCGGCCGCAGCATGGAGCCGTCCGCCAGGGCGGTCGAGATCTTCGCCCTGCTCTCGCCGGCGCTGGATTCGATTTCCACCGCCGTCAGCCGTGCGGCCGAGTTCGATCCTGCCACAAGTACCGCCGTGTTCCGCATCGGCCTTTCGGACGACGTCGAGTTCGCCTTGCTGCCAATGCTGCTCAAGCGCCTGCGTGCCGAATCGCCGGGGATTGTGCTGGTGGTGCGCCGGGTCAACTACATCCTGATGCCGGGGTTGCTGGCATCCGGTGAGATATCCATCGGTGTCAGCTACACCACCGACCTGCCGGCCAACGCCAAGCGCAAGGTACTGCGCCGCAGCCAACCGAAGCTGTTGCGTGCCGACACCATGCCGGGGCCGTTGAGCCTGGATGATTACTGCGCTCGCCCCCATGCACTGGTGTCGTTCGCCGGCGACCTCAGCGGTTTCATCGATGAAGAACTGGAAAAGCTCGGGCGCAAGCGTCATGTGGTGCTCGCCGTGCCGCAGTTCAACGGGTTGAGTACCCTGCTCGCGGGCACTGACATCGTGGCTACGGTGCCCGATTACACTGCTGATGCACTGACCGCCGCGGGCGGTGTGCGGGCCGAAGATCCACCGTTGCCGGTGCGCAGCTTCGAACTGCATATGGCCTGGCGCGGGTCGCAGGATAATGATCCGGGGGAGCGCTGGTTGCGGTCGCGGATTCAGATGTTTTTCGGGGACCCTGAGAGTCTCTAGGCGTCGCCGGGCAGGCTGTTCAGCCTGATCATTTCTGCCTTTTGATAGACCATGGAGATCCATCCACTTCCAGTGGTTTGCTACATTCGGGGGCATATTTGAGGGCATGCTTTGGATGGTTTGAAAAGGATGCCCCCAGCCTAAGGCCAAGCACGCTATTGATGAGGATAGCTCCGACCGGACTCTCTGCGAGTCGATAGACCGGCCTGAGGCTTTCAGCGCAACGGTGGGGATCCGGACAGTCTCACATAACCGAGCACTTCAGCCGCACAAGCCAATAAATACAGGGGGTTTATCCTCCGGGCACCTCCGATCAAATCCAGCTTCCTCCGGTACATTCAGACATACCGAGTACACCTTTATCGCCGCAGTGGAGGACCTTGCGCGCGATGAGGCTTGGGCGGCAGTAACGGTGGATTGCTCATGAACATCGACTGGGTTGAGTGGTTCATATCAGTATGCGATGCTGACTTGGTAGCCCCTGATCAGGGACTCAATCAGCTATACTTGCCAGGCACTGACATTGGGGTGCCGAAAATGGAAAAGCTGAGTCTGCAGACCAAGAAGGCGTGGTTCGCCAAGCACCGCAAGGCCAATTTCGCCGCCAGCCTGCGCCTGGAAGGTTTCGTGCCTTCTCCAAATGATGGCGACATCAAACTCCCTACCCGAGAAGCTGCCCTTAAAGCTGTGCGGCACGTCAAAGTTTGAGTCACGACAAATACGGCACTGACCAAGCCCCGGATTGCTATCCGGGCGCCGAGGTTCTAGTAAACCTGCTCGACCTGCATGACGCCGATGACCTTGATGAGGCTGAGCGCTATCTCAACGAAGTCGCCTTGGCGCGACTGGAGTTCGTCGACCCCCCTTACAACGTAGCTACCCTGAAGCGGATCCACCGCACTTTGTTTGCTGAAGTTTACGAGTGGGCTGGAAAGATCCGCACACTCGCAATCAGCAAAGGCGACACTAGATTCTGTAGCCCGGAGTTCATCGAGAAGGAAATCGGAAAGGAACTTTCCAAGATTGCGAATGCGGGTTGGTTTGAAGGGTACCCCCGCCACTTGCTTGTTGCGTCCATAGCCGAGTCCTACGGCACGATCAATGTTGCGCCCCCCTTCAGGGAGGGTAATGGCCGGACCCAGCGGATCCTCTTTGAATGGATCATCCTCAATACGGGATATACGATCGATTGGAGCCTGGCTGATCGCCAAGAGTGGATCGATGCCTGCATACACTCGTACTACGGCGATGATGATGGCCTGACCGGCGTCTTTGATCGATGCATCGGAACGAAGATTCAAGAAGATCAGCCACTGAACTAATAAAAAGAGCGCCATCCATCAGACCGTGTGAAAACGCGGTCTGCCTCCACTTGATGGAGCTCATGGTCACGCGTTGACGTCGACCACTACGCGGCCCTGGACTTTGCCTTCGAACATTCGGCCGATCACCGCGGGCACCTCCGCCAGACCCACCACCTGCGTCGTGCGCGCGAGTTTGCTCAGATCGAGATCGCTTGCCAGGCGCGTCCAGGCCTGGATTCGGGACTCGTACGGGGCATTGACGGAGTCGATGCCAGCAAGGGTTATATTACGCAGGATGAAGGGCAACACCGACCCTGGAAGATCCATACCCTGAGCCAGACCGCAGGTCGTCACCACACCGCGATACCGGGTCTGCGCCAATACGTTCGCTAGCGTATGACTGCCGACCGAGTCCACAGCACCAGCCCATTTTTCAGTCGCTATCGGTGTTCCCTGGGCAGAGAGCGTTCGGCGATCGATGATCTGCGCCGCACCTAGACGGGTCAGATAATCTTGCTCCTCAACGCGCCCGGTCGATGCGACCACGCGATAGCCGAGACCGGAGAGAATCGCAATCGCGATCGAGCCGACTCCGCCATTGGCGCCAGTGACGAGGACGTCACCGCGAGCCGGTGTGAGACCGCCATGTTCCAGCGCCAGTACCGACAGCATCGCCGTGTAGCCTGCCGTGCCGATAGCCATTGCGTCCTTGGTCGAGAAGACGTCCGGAAGCTTGACCAGCCACTCGCCTTTTACACGTGCCTTCTGAGCAAATCCGCCGTGATGGGTCTGGCTCAACCCCCAACCATTGGCGACTACGCGATCCCCCACACTGATGCCGGGGTAAGCCGAGGCTTCGACGGTGCCGGCAAAATCGATCCCGGCAATCAATGGAAACTGCTTGATGACGTCGGCGTATCCACTCAGCGCCAGCGCATCCTTGTAGTTAACGGTTGAATAGTCGACCTTGACGGTAACGTCGCCAGGCATGAGATCTCGCTCATGCATATCAACTACGCTGGCCGAAATCTTATCGTCTGTCTTTGTTGCGAGCAGTGCTTTGAACGACATCATATTCTCCTCAATGACCCTGCGGGTCGAAATCAACTGAAGGCACCAACGCCTCGCGCAACTGAAAAACTAGTGCAAGTCAGGTAACGTTTTGTCAGGATGTTCGGGATCGAGAAAAGCCAGCGCCTGCGCTACGAAATTGGCGTGATTCTGGAAAATCGCACCATGTCCGGCATCTTCATAAATGATCAGTTGCGAGTTCGGGATGCGGCGGGCCATATCAGTAGAGTTCACTGTCGGCACCATGATGTCGTTATCACCATTGGCGATCAGAACCGGGATCCGGATACTGCCGAGATCCTGGGGTGCCTGCCGCCCCCACGCCTTGATCGCCTTCAACTGTCGCGAGAAGGCACTTGGTGTGGGTCCCTTGTCCCGATCCGTTTTGCGCTCCTTCAGTCGTTTCAAGAAGGCCTTCGCGGCTTGGCGACCATTGGTCGAGGCTGTGAAGAACAGATAGAACTTCGGATCCCGCAGCGTCAGTAACCCCTTGATCATCAAGGGCCAGGATGCCGCCCCTACCTTGTCAATGTCTTTGCCGCCCGCCGGCCCCGTACCCGCCAGAATGAGCTTGCGTACCAGGTCGGGGGCTTTGAGCACGATGTCCTGTGCCACGAATCCGCCAAGGGAAAAACCGATTAGATCAACCTTCTCCAAGCCCAGCCCGTGGATCAGGGCTATAGCATCCCGCGCCATTTCATCAATGGTCACGGGCGCGGTTCCTCCCGATGCGCCGATGCCTCGGTAGTCAGTGGCGATGACGCGATGCTTACTGGCAAGACCATCGATGATCAGCGGGTCGAAGTTGTCCAATACCGCGCCCCAATGGTTAAGAAGAATCAGCGGCACTGCGCTGCGAGGCCCCAGGTCACGGTAGGCAAACACGGTCCCTGCGACATTGATCGAGCGGTTCACGGCAGTTACGTAGGACGTACCCGATCCAAGGTGAGTGTCGGAATGGGTCATTGTTTACTCCGTGCGTCTGATGTGGACCGGGAGTCCTGATCTGGGGAGGTCCCGGTCTGCTTTATGTCGATTGAAAGTGACGACGCCTCTACCCCTGCGCGTCGTCGGAATACTTACGAGGGCGTGCGATACCGCTCTGCTACATGCGCTTGTCTAATGTCTGAAATGAGCGCTTGTCGCGCGGCATCCAGAGCGGTCCAGCGACTTGCGTCATGCAGTGGCGGGATGGTCACAAGCTCACGCCGATCGAAGCCCACCAGCGCGGCATCCACCAGCTCACCCACCTCCATCAGTTCCGGCAGCGCATTGATGTCGATGCCCGCACGCCCCCAAATCTCCGTGCGGGTACCGGCAGGAAGCACAGCCTGGACATAGACGCCTTTGGGCGCGAGTTCCAGACTCAGCCCCTGGGATAGGAACAACACAAAGGCCTTGGTGGCGCCATAGACCGACATGCCGAACTCCGGCGCCAAGCCAACCACTGAGCCGATATTGACGATCGCGCCTTCACCAGCCTGCGCAAGCCGAGGGGCGATAGCGCTGGCGAGTCGCACCAACGAGGTTGTGTTGAGCGCGATGAGTCGAGCGACATCGTCGGTCGTCTGCTCGATGAAGCTGCCAGACTGGGCTGCCCCGGCGTTGTTAATGAGGATGCCGATGCGCGAATCATCGCGCAGGCGCGTCTCGACGACGGCCAAGTCGCCGGGCTGGGTGAGATCGGCCTGGAGGATATCGACAGCGACGCTGTGTTCCTCACGCAGGCGAGCCGCAAGCGTCTCCAGCCTGACTTTGTCGCGGGCAACCAGCACCAGATCGTGGCCGCGACGTGCCAAGCGCTCGGCATAGGTGGCGCCGATGCCGGAGGAAGCGCCGGTAATCAGGACTGCGGGATGGGTAGTCATGTATTTGCTCTCTTGATCAGGTGAACCCATGTCGGGCATGCAACGTTCAAAGTCGACACCGCGCCAGTGTTACAGGGCACTGGCGTCGCCGAGGGCCGGATAGTCGATGTATCCCGCAGCACCACCACCGAACAGCGTGGTCGGATCGAACGACGCCAACGGCGCTGCGGTTTTCAGACGTTCCACCAGATCGGGGTTGGCAATGAATGGGCGCCCGAACGCGAAGAGGTCTGCCTTGCCTTCGGTGAGCCGGGAGGTAGCGAGATCCAGGTCATAACCGTTGTTGGCGATGTAGGTGTTCCTGAATCGCCGGCGCAGGGAATCAAAGTCGAACGGTGCGACCTCGCGCGGCCCGCCGGTCGCGCCCTCGACGACATGGAGATAGACGATGCCCAAGGCGTCGAGCTGATCGACGAGGTAGTCGAACTGCCCCTGTGGATCGCTGCTCGAGACACCATTGGTGGGCGAAACCGGCGAGATACGAATGCCGGTGCGCTCGGCGCCGATCTCACCCACCACTGCTGCCGTCACCTCCAGCAGCAGCCGAGCGCGATTTTCGATCGACCCGCCGTAGGCATCGGTGCGTACGTTGGCACCGTCCTTGACGAACTGGTCCAGCAGATAGCCATTGGCGCCATGGATCTCGACGCCATCGAAGCCTGCGGCAATAGCGTTTGCTGCGGCCTGGCGGAAATCGTTGACGATCCCGGGCAGTTCGTCGAGCGCCAGCGCCCGAGGCTCGGAAACGTCGACAAAGCTGTTGTTGACGAACGTCTTGGTTGCGGCCCGAATGGCCGAGGGCGCCACCGGAGCGGCGCCGTTCTCCTGTAGATCAACATGCGAAACTCGTCCGACGTGCCACAACTGCAGGAAAATTTTCCCGTTCTTCGCATGGACGGCATCGGTGACCTCACGCCAAGCGTCGATCTGCGCTTGCGAGTAGATGCCGGGCGTATCCTGGTAGCCCTGCCCCTGCTGAGAAATCTGTGTGGCCTCGGAAATCTGCAGGCCGGCCGACGCCCGCTGGCTGTAATACGTTGCAGCGAACTCGCTTGGAACGAAGCCCGCGCCGGCGCGGTTGCGCGTCAGCGGCGCCAGGACCACCCGGTTGGAGAGCGCCAGGGAGCCGAGGGTGTAGGGCTCAAATAAAGTTTTTTCGGTCATGCCTTGTTTCTCCCACGTTGACTGATGGTCGTTGTTGTGAGTGTGCATCGCCATACGATCGGCGCTTTCAGGTGGGCGGCGTTCATGGCCTGAGCCCTTCCAAAGTTAGCGAGCCGTTATGATGTCGATCATAATCTTATCCGTCAATAACTTTGATTATGATTGACATCAATGTATATTGACCGCCTGACAGTCAGCAGATTCAAAAGAGGCATGTGGGTATGAGAGTCACCAAAGCGCAGGCACAAGCGAATCGAGCGCACATCGTCGAGACGGCCTCCGCCCTGTTTCGTGAACGCGGCTATGACGGTGTGGGGGTGGCGGAACTGATGGCCGCTGCCGGGTTCACCCATGGCGGGTTCTACAAGCACTTTCGCTCCAAAGCCGATTTGATGGCTGAAGCAGCGGCGAACGGGCTTTCGCAGAGTCTGGTCAATAGCGCAGGCCTCGACGTCACCGAGTTCGTCAATATTTACATGTCACGGGCTCACCGTGATGGCCGCAACGTTGGCTGTACGATGGCAGCCCTCTGCGGGGACGCTGCGCGTCAGTCAGAGGAGATCAAGGCAACGTTTGCCGACGGGATCGAAAGCTTGCTGGCAGCCCTTGAGCCTGGGGATTCGCTGGGCGACGTGGATCCGCACACAGTACGAGCACAGATGATCGACATGCTTGCCCATGTGATCGGCGCAGTCGTGTTGTCGCGGGCTTGCCCGGATGATTCCCCACTGACGGATGAGATTCTGGAGGTCTGCCGCGAAAAAACTCTCGCGACACTGTCACCGTCGCAGTCCACGTAGTCGTTGCCTCAGCGGCAATCCCGAGCAGGGAAGTTTTCAGCAAGACTGCAAGGGATGGCTTGCCAAAAATGCGGCGACTCGCTCAACGACCTCGTCTGGCCGGGAATCAGCAAAAAAATGTCCGCCCACTATCGCAAAGGCCTCCATCACTGTGCAGCGATCCACCCAAGTGGCGGGTAAATCATATTGCTTGGCCATCGCACCCGAGGCGCCATAGAGAATCAGCGCGGGCGCGGTGATACGTCGTCCGGAGCCTGACAAATCGTCCTCCAGATCCACAGTGAGCGTGGCGCGATAATCGTTGCAAAACCCAGCGATCGTCGCCGGATCACGCCAGGCTTTCCGATACGCCGCCAGTTGGTCTGCATCGAAATCCTCCGGCCCTGCGGCACCCCAGCCGAACAGGCAACTCTCGAAGAAGAAATCGGGATCTGCCTCAATCATGCGCTCCGGGAAGGGTGCGGGCTGAGAAAGGAAAAACCAGTGCCAGTAACTGTGGGCTACGTCCTTGCGCAGATCTGTCAGCATCACAGCCGTAGGAACGATGTCCATTAGCGTGACGCTCGCCACCTTGTCTGGATAATCCAGTGTCATCCGGTATGCAGTGCGCGCACCACGGTCGTGTCCAACAAGATGGAACCGTTCATGCCCGAGCACACACATCAATTCGGCCTGATCCGCAGCCATGGCGCGAAATCCGTAGTTCGACAGATCCGGTTGAGCCGGCGGCTTAGACGATGCGCCATACCCACGCAAATCAGCACAGACAACCCGATAGCCACGCGCGACCAGCCCAGGTGCGATACGCGCCCAGAGTGCCATGGTCTGCGGAAAACCATGGAGCATCAGTATGGGTTCGCCTGTACCCGCTGCAACACAGGCAATTTCTACATCACCTGCGGTAATTCGGTGCGTTTCGAAGTTTTCGAACATGGACGTCGTCTCGTTACTTTACCTTGACGATGACCTTGCCTTTTGCCCGGCCGGTTTCAACATAAGCCAAGGCATCCGGGGTCGATTCGAATGGAAAAACCCGATCCACCACCGGGCGTATGGCCCGGGAATCGATGAGCGCGGTAATCTTGCGCAATTGCTCACCGCTGGCTCTCATATAAAGAAATGAATAGCTGACACCACGACGCTTGGCTTTTTTCCTGATCCCATAACTCAACAGACGCATGACCAGTTTCAGGAACCCGGACAATCCAGCGCTTTTCGCAAAGTCCACATCCGGTGGTCCAGAGATTGAGATGAGCTTTCCACCCGGCTTCAGGATGCGTAACGATTTTTCGAGAGTCTCTGTGCCGAGGCTGTTCAAGACCACATCGTAGTCGTGCAGGATCTTTTCGAAATCGTCTTTGCGGTAATCGATCACGATATCCGCACCGAGACGCTTCACCCATTCGACATTCGCCGTGCTTGTGGTCGTCGCGACGGTCGCCCCCAGGTGTTTGGCCAGCTGAATGGCCAGTGTTCCCACGCCACCGGAGCCCGCATGGATAAGCACCTTTTGACCTTTCTTCAGGTTCGCTTTTTCGACCAGCGCCTGCCACGCGGTCAAACCAACCAGAGGGATCGAAGCCGCTTCTTCCATGGTGAGACCTTTCGGCTTGATCGCCAGCGAGCCTTGATCGATCGCAATGAATTCGGCGAATGCACCGATTCGATTGTCATCGGGCCGTGCATAGACCTCATCACCGGCCTTGAATTGCTGCACGCCTGAGCCGACCCGTACGACGACCCCAGCCAAATCATTACCCAGAATAAGCGGCATGCGATACGGCAAAATCATTTTGAACTCACCGTCTCGGATTTTTAAATCCAGAGGATTTACACCCGCCGCATGGATCTGGACAAAAACATCATCCTTGCCCAATTCAGGTTCTGGTATTTCGGTCGCCCGTAACGCAGCCTTTTTTCCATAGCGTTCGATAATGAATGCTTTCATCGTGCTTCCTTATTCCTGGCGTACCCAGGTTTGTGAGCGCCCTAATACCGGCACGCCAATGTAGCCGCGCACGCCGAGCTTTTTGCCGTTGTCGGTCAGGTAGACTTTACTGCTATAGACCTTGCCGTTATCCGGATCTAGGATTTGGCCACCGGTGTACTCTTCGCCATCCTTTCGCAAACCGGTCAGAACGGTCAGGCCTACAATCGGCACATTCTTGTTCACGCCTTCACATTTCTCGCACCTCGGACTCTGATTTTCTTTGAGAGCGGGAAACGCTTTTTCGATAATGCCCTTCAGAGTGCCATTGGATTCGGTGATTCGAATCAACGCCCTCGGCTTGCCACTGACATCGTCGATGTTTTGCCACAGGCCAACCGGCGAATTGTCGTCTGCCCACAGTGCCGATGACATGATTGCTGCTGCCAGGGTGAGTCCAAAGACACCTGTTTTGAGCGTACGCATTGTCTGAATCCTCATGATTGAGCGCTTGCAGATCTATAACGCTGTTATTTGATAAACATAACGCCGTTATGGCAGTATTGCAACATGACCACTGATAACTCACTCCCTAATGCCCCCACCCGCCTCGTCGAGGCAACCATCCGTGTGCTTGCGACCAGCGGCCCGTCCGAAGTCAAGGCCCGTTCGGTAGCGAGCGAAGCCGGCCTGTCGACGATGGGGGTTTACACACACTTCGGCGGAGTGCCGGAACTTCTACAAGCAGTCGCTGACGAGGGATTCAAGCGGTTGGCTGCAGTCTTCAAGCGTGTGCCAATCACGGATGATCCGATAACCGACTTATGTGCGATGCTCCTGGCTTGCCGAGACCTTGCACGAAGCAATCCCCATCTGTACGACTTGATGTTTGGTCTTTCGATTGACGGCAGATATAGCCCCTCACGAGGTACCATGACATCGATTGCAAATGGGCAATCGGAAGCCTTCAAGGCGACATACGCGATTCTGATCGACGCGTGCGCTCGCTTGGTTGATGCCAAATGCGTTCGCAAAATCGATCCTGCTCTCATCGCGCCACAGCTGTGGAGTGCCGCGCATGGATTCATCATGCTCGAACTCGCTGGCCACTTCTCAGGTATGGAAAATCCTGCTTCGCAGATCCTGGTAGCGACGTGTAACAACATTGTTGTCGGCTTGGGAGCGAAGCGCGAAAAAGTGGAATCTTCCACTGCTGGCGTCATTGCCGGGTCGGCAACTGCGCTAGAACCTTGAAAAAACCGCGCAACCATGCAGTCACGCGGTGCGAACAGTATTTCAGTTCAAGTACGCAGCCACTCGGCATGTTCAGAGGTTGGGTCAACCGGTTCGCTCATGCAGAGAAGGGACCGGTCATGACAGATGCTCGTATGCTTTGCGGCTCAGTGCTCATATGTGCAACAGGATAGGGATCTGTATCGAGGCCACGCGCTGATTATCAGGTTGGCCGGGCACGCCACTGGACGGTTTCGTAGCGACCGCTTCACCTCGCTCATGAACACCTTCGTTATTGCGGGCCTGTGGAATCTGCGCCATTGCGTACTCGGCAAGTGCCGTGATGGTCAACGCAGGATTAACCCCGGGATTTGCAGGCATCGCAGCGCCGTCACACACCAACATGTTCTGGTAACCAAAAACGTGCAGGTTCTGATCAATCACGCCGCGTTGGGCATCGGCGCCGATCACGGCGCCTCCCAGCACATGGGCTGTTGTCGGAATGTTGCCCAGCGCTTCCAGTACGTTGCTCTGGGCGATACCGCCCGTGTGCCTGGCCAACCACTGAGCGGCCTGATTACCCATCTCGATATACGTCGGATTTGGCTTTTTGCGGTTCTGCTCGGTGACGAGGCGATAGCCGCGGCCCAGCCAACGCTTCCTGGGACGCAGTGCAATCGCATTGTCCAATGTCTGCATCACCAGCAGCATCACCATGTGTCGGCTCCAGCCCCTTGGCCACATTGACTTGAGCCATCGCACCGGGTGCAACACGATATTCCCCAGCCACTTCAACGGCCGCGTCACGCGGTTACCCTTCCCGACCAATAGCGTGCAAAGCAAGCTCAGGAAGTCCGCGTTGCGACCATAGGTGAGAAACTCGATGTGGGTATCCTGATCGACGTGCACACTGCTGCTGGCGGTGACATCGTTCCAGGTTTTGCGGTCCTCGGGCAGGCGCACGTTCAGAACCGATTCGCTGTTGGTGCGCACCAGTTCACCAAGACGATCGCTGACCCGGGGCAACGAGCCGCCGTGTTTGCAGTTGGCCAGTAATTCGTTGGTACCGAGAGCCCCGCCGGCGAAGATCACTCCGCGGGTGGTGTAAGTATGGCGATCACGGGCGAACCAGGCGCCAGGGCGCTGGGTGGTCACACGGTAGCCGTCACTGCCATCGGCTGCCCCGATTGGGTTCACATCAACAACCTCGCGCTCTGCCAATATCTGCACGCCGCGTTTCTCTGCGAACCACAGGTAGTTTTTCACCAGCGAGTTCACGGCACCGACGCGGCATCCCACCATACAGGCGCCGCAACGTATACACCCGGTACGGTCAGGCCCTTCCCCACCGAAATAGGGGTCCTTGACGGTTTTGCCCGGTTCGCCAAAGAACACTCCGGTGGGTGCTCGGGTGAATGTGTCTTCGGTTGCGAAGTGTTGCGCCATCTCCCGGGCCAATTGCTGGTTCGTCGAGTCGAATGGCACCGTCTTTACCCCAAGCATGCGCTCGGCCGTATCGTAGTGAGGCTGCAATAGCCTGTCCCAGTGACCGAGCGCGCGCCACTGCACGTTTTTGAAGAACTCTGGCTTGGCGCGGTACAACACACCGCCATACACGGTGCTACCGCCACCGACACCCGACTGGCTGGGAAAAAAGACATGGCGAAACAGCGACATGCGCATGATGCCCTTCAAACCCAATGCGGGTGCCCACAGATACTTGTTGAACTGCCAGGCCGAGTTGGGAAGGTCTTCGTCGCGATAGCGACGGCCGCGCTCAAGTACCCCGACGCGATAGCCTTTCTCCACGAGGCGCAGCGCCGAGACGCTGCCGCCAAATCCCGATCCGATCACCAGCCAGTCGAAGTCTGCGTTTTTCATGATGTGTCCCCTTCTACGTGCCGGTTGCTTTTCGCCTAAAGTCCATCAGGTAATTACCTGTCAATCGACAGGTTCGGTCCACATCTTGCGCAGTCTCAACTTGTCGACTTTGCCCACGGCATTCTTTGGCAGGCTGTCGATGATGTTGATCGTGGAAGGTCGTTTATAACGCGTCAGCCGGTCAGTGCAGTGCTCATTCAAGCCCTCCTGGGTACCGGCGAATCCCGTACGAAACGCGACGTAGGCAACAACAATTTCGCCAAGGGTCTCGTGAGGGACACCAATCACTGCTGCTTCAAGAACCCCCGAAAATTCGAACAACACATCCTCGATCTCCTTCGGATAGATGTTCTCGCCTCCGCGAATGATCATCTCTTTAAGGCGCCCGACGATGGCCAGATAACCGTCTTCGTCGATCCGGCCAATGTCGCCAGTGTGCAGCCAGCCATCGACGATGGTCTTCGCTGTTTCCTCGGGCTTCCCAAGGTAACCGCGCATGACGTTAGGACCTTGAACCAGTACCTCGCCAGTGGCGCCCTGCGGCAAATGCACACCGCTCGGGTCGGCGATTGCAATGCGTTGCCCGATGAAGGGCAGCCCGACCGTACCGACCTTGCGTAGGCCGTCGAAGGGGTTGATGGTCGAAGCGCACGTGCCTTCGGACAGGCCATATCCCTCAAGCAGCGGAAAACCGAAGCGAGCTTCAAATTTTTTCAGTAGTTGCGCCGATGCAGGCGCCGCGCCGCAGATGCCATACCGAAGACTGGAGGTATAAGGTTTTACCTCACGAGGTAACGCGTTAAGCATTGCGTAGATGGTTGGCACTGCAGAGAAGTACGTGGGTCGAAGCCACTCGACATCCTCAAAAAACGTGTCGACGTTGAAACGCTTGCGAATCGAAACCCGACCACCGCTTGATAGCGGGACAAGAGTGCTCACCACAATGCCGTTTACGTGAAAGAGTGGCAGTATCAATAAACAGTGGTCTGCTGCCGTGACCTTGAGTGAGTTTCGTCCCATTTCCGACATGGCTTCAATATTGGCGTGATCGAGCATCACGCCCTTCGGCAGGCCGGTAGTGCCACTGGTGTAGATCAACAATGCCAGTGCGCCAGGCTCTTCAAAGGGTACACCGGTGTAGGACGCCCCCATTTCCAGAGTGGCGACAGGCAGAGACTGCAGATTCGGGACTATGACTTCGCCGCTGGCGTTGATGAGCAGCTTCGCCCCCGAATCAACCAGTTGATGAGTGGCTTCCTTGCTGGTCAGCCCAGGATTGATCGGCGTGACCGCCGCCCCCAGACGCCAGGCGGCGAACATCGCCACCACAAACTCCACCTGGTTGGGCAACATGATAGCAACGACGTCTCCAACGCCCACCCCCCTGTCCGCGAATACTCCCGCTGCCGCGAGGACTCTGGAATGGAACTGCCGGTTAGTCAGGTTGCTGCTGTCGTCAGCGATGCACAGACCATCAGGCTCTGTCACCGCGCGCAAATCTGAAAGTTTGGAAAAGCACATTATTGTTGTTCTCTCTGAAAGTGACGGAAACGCTTGAATCAATTGGCTGAAGAGCCGAGTAGATGTTTCGTCAGAAATTGAGTCTGATCCTTCACCAGTTCTTCGAACGCGTCGCCCATATAGAACTCGAAATGCCCCGCCGCGTAGAGTTTGGTTTCTCCATGCGGCGCCTTGCGCACCAAGGCGATCGTCTGTTCCGGTGGCGTGACGGTGTCAGTGGTGCTGACGCAAAACAGGATGGGGAGCTTCACCTTGGAGGCGGAGCGTCCGGGTCGATAAGCCATGATTTCCGGGAGCACCCGTGCGGCGACGTGATTGACGAACACCATCCCCTTCGGCACCAAGGCCAGATAACCCGGCAGGGCATCATGCGCATTCATCAAGGCTGGCTGACCGGGAACGGCAGCGATTGGCACCATCACGGGCGGGCGACCCAGTAGCCTGGCTGCAAAATCACGCAGGAGCACCGGCGTTACCTGCAGCGAACCCTTCACACCCAGCGCGGCAGCTGAAGCAAGACCGTCGGTAAAGGGGCACTGGCTGATAGCCGCCAGTAACTCGGGGTGTCGGCTGGCCACCGTGATTGCATGCCCTCCCCCAAACGAGCTTCCCCATACGGCAACCCGCCGCCCATCGACATCTGCGCAACCTTTGACGAAGTCCAGCGCGGCATCCCAATCAGCCAGTTGCCGCTTCACAGACATCAATTGTCTGGGCCGACCACCGCTGTCTCCGAAATAACGGTAGGTGAAGGCCAATGTAGCGATTCCCGCAGCAGCGAATCGCTCGGAAAAGGCGTCGAGGCGCATCTCGCGAACCGCACCAAGTCCGTGTCCGAGCACTACAATCGGCGGTTTCTCTACGCCGACCGGCAGGTAGAGCCAGGCTGAACAATAGGTTTCGCCCGAGTCAAAGCGAACATCCTGGCGAGTGAACGGGTAGGTAAGCGGTGACATTTGATTCATTTCCTCCCTCCCCCGTTTTGCAGGGGCAAGGAGCCTTGCTCAAGGGTTTGCTCGAAAATGGCCGGGTTGTAGAACGGCACGTTGCCGTCCCGATCGGTGCGCTCAAGGTATTCAACCATGAGCGATTGCGCAGTCTCGGTCGGCGAGATCTTGATGAATTCAGTACGCTCCATATGCAGCCCCTCGTCGAGGGTGGCTGACCCGCCGAAGTACACGGCTCGCTTGACTGCCTCAATCGCCCCTTTGGGTCGGGAACCCAGATGCCCGGCCAGCTTGACGGCACGATCAAGCAGCGCATCTGAAGCAACCACTTCGTCGATGTATCCTATTTCGAGCGCCTTCTGTGGCGACACCGGCCGACCTTCAAGCATCAGCATCAGCGCGCGATGGGCGCCGACCAGTCGAGGTAATCGCTGAGTGCCTCCGCCACCGGGAAGGATTCCAAGAAGCACCTCGGGCTGCCCGATGAAGAAATCGCCATCCGCCATCAGGCGGACGTCACACGCTAGCGCGAGCTCGCTGCCAAGTCCCAGCGCAGATCCATTCAGCGCGGCGACGAAAATGACGCCACTGCGGTTCATCCGTAAAAAAGTGTCGTGCAGCTTGTCGAGTTGCATCCCGCCATCCAGCGGTGTCAGAGACGCAGCTGACGCCAATGGCGCAATACCGCGAACGGTCTTGGCGGTTCGCGCGATCGCCGAGGCCGTACTGCGCCCGACCGACGGGATACTCTTTCCACCTTCCTGCAGCCAACGAACGTCTGCATGACCGATGAAACGCTCAGGATGAGTTCCGGTGAGCACCACCGCTGTTACCGCGGTATCGGACTCCAGCTTGTCCAATAGCGCCGCAAGCTCATTGGCCATGTCCAACCCCATCAGCCCGTGTGGACCTCCATCCAGCCGCGCAATCAACACAGAGCCACGGGACTCCATATCAAGGTACTCGGGCGGTGTATGCATCTTCGTCATCTATTGGATCCTCCGGTGACAAACGTAGAGAGCAAGCGCTCCCATCAGTATTTCCACCTCCTGACCAGTCATCAGATCAGCCAGAGAGACAGATAACACTGTTATTGCAAAACATAACACCGTTATATTACTCTCGCAATATGCACTGACCTGTACACAAAACCTCAATGCTCAGCTTCTGAAGGGAACCTCTGAAATGAAACCGCACATCACTGTGGTACAGAGCAATCAAACAGCCAGAAACCCGACTGAATCCCTTCTTCCTGAATGGAGACCAGCCATCTTCGTCACAGGCGCGGCTTCGGGAATCGGTCGCGCCTGCGCTGAGTTGTTTGCGCGGCGCGGTTGGTTCGTGGGGCTATACGATATCGATTCAGAGGGTGTCGCCGCGGTCGCCGCGACCCTGGGAGAGGGCAACGCCGTCTGCGGTGCGCTCGACGTGAGCGATCCCCAAGCCTGGAAGCAAGCGCTTGTGGATTTCTGGGCACATAGCGGCCAGCGGCTTGACGTGTTGCTCAATAACGCCGGGATTCTCGCCGCCGGGCAATTTGAAGCTGTACCGTTGACCAGACACCAGGCAATGCTTGACGTGAACGTTCAGGGAATGATCACCGGCTGTCACAGCGCCTTCCGGTACCTGCGAGGCACGCCCTGCTCTCATGTCATCAATATGGCCTCTGCCACCGCAATCTACGGACAGCCTGAACTTGCAACCTACTCGGCGAGCAAGTTCGCCGTGCGCGGATTCACCGAAGGACTCGACCTCGAATGGGGAAAGTTCGGCATTCGCGTGAGCGATATCTGGCCGAGCTTCGTAAAGACCGCAATGGCTGATGACTACGGTCGTATCCCCAGCGCCAGATCGCTGGGTATCCGGCTCACGTCGCACGACGTCGCATCGACCGTGTGGGCTTGCGCGACGTCGAAACGACGAATCCACAAGACCCACTGGACAGTCGGCATGCAAGCCGGATTCCTGTCGTTCGCTACACGTCTCGCGCCTGCGGCTCTGACCCGCTGGGTCGTCCAACGCATTGCGCGATAACGGACAGGCTCACGACACAACTATACTTTTTATATAGCGCAACCACAAAGCGAACGGTATAGTGAAATCAATAAGAATGACTCAACCTGTTCAGTGAGCGATACATGAAAGCGACCGTGAGATCAGCCGTCCAAGGGCCTGGAACATCGCCCAATTCCTTCGACTTGAGGCAGCAGTGGCTTTTCACTGTATTTCAACTGAGCGGAATTTTGTACAATGCGCCATGACAAACAAAACCTACGGTCAACTCTGCCCCTTAGCCCGGTCGCTCGACGTACTCGGAGATCGCTGGACGCTGCTCTTGATTCGCGAACTCCTGTTAGGTCCGAAGCGTTTCAAGGATCTGCTCGCGATCCTGCCTGCAATGGGTACAAACCGACTGTCCGAACGCCTGGCCATGCTGGTGCAGAACGGCGTCATTCAACAAGTCACCCTGCACACACCTTCCGCCACGCCCGCTTACGAGCTGACGGACTTGGGCGAGCAACTACGCAAGCCGGTGATCGCGCTGGGATTCTGGGGGTTGAGCCTGCCGATCGACGAACGCATCGATCCGTCCAGTGCTCGTGCGGAGCTCATAGCCCTGTGCCTGACAGGCTCGAACGATTCGGCAGCGAGCGCCGGTTTGCAGGAGTTGTACGAGTTCCAGGTGGGGGCGGAAGTCTTCCATATTCGAGTCAACGACGGGAACCTGTTGGCACGCTCCGGGCCGAGCGAAGAGCCCATCGACGTCAAAATACAATGCGACATGGAAACCTTCATTGCATTAGTCCTGCGCCAGATCACGCCAACTCGCGCCCTTCGCGAAGGTCATGCAAAGCTGTTGCAAGGGGATCGGCCAGCCTTCACACGAGTGTGCAAAGTACTCGAATACAAGCCCTAGGACTGCCGGCCTTTCCCCCTTCCCCTCGCGCCATGCGGATCGAGGGGGACTTGCCCGCCCGGCATCCGTCATTGCCTCTTTATCAGCGAGTTGCTTGCAGCCTTGTAACCGCGTCTGGCCCGAGGGTACTTGCCTGCCAGGCAAGGCTCTTCTTTCCATCAACGCAACTTGCAACCCCAAGATATATAAATAGGGCAATCGTCTGAGCCTGTGATATTCCAGAGAGGGCTTTGCAACTAAAAAACAACTACGAGTCTGCAAGATCCAATTAACACTCCCTACTCCAGCCCGGCCGGCACTGTTGATGTATACGGCCGCCCACGATTTCTATTCATCCCGACAACAACAACAACAACAACAGGTACCGCCAGATGAACCATGAATATCTTTCTGCACTTCGCCCTTCCCAGAGATCAGTGCTGCGTTTGAAACGTCATCCTGAGACAGGGTCCACCCCGATACTCAAGTCAAGCAAAGCGTTGTTCATATTCACTCTGTCATTGGCTATCTGTGGGCAGGCAACTTTATCTTTAGCCAATGGATTATCTATTAACGAGCAAAGCGTCAGCAGTGCCGGAACTGCTTATGCCGGGCGCTCGTCCGCGGCCCTGGATGCGAGTACTGTCTATGGGAATCCGGCCGGCCTGAGCAAGCTAAAGCGCAGGGAAGTGAGCGGAGGATTCGCCTTGTTCAAAGTCAATAGCGATATTAAAAATGCTCATGGCGATGCGCCAGGCACCAACAAAGGAGATTCCGTACCCCTGACGACAATCCCTTTTGGCTATTTATCCATACCGATTGACGAACGCTTCACTTTCGGCTTGGGCATGTACGCGCTCTATGGTCTTGTGAACGATTACGAAAGTTCGTTCCAGGGACGCTACCATGGCTCCTATAGCAAGGTTCAAGTTAAAGCCCTGAACTCCGCCGTTGCTTATCGCATCAGTGATCATGTCTCTGTCGGAGGCGGGCTGACATTGAACCGTATCGAAAACAATATGCAAACCTACTTGGCCACAGGGCAGCTCAATGGGGGCACCGACACGAAGATCACTATCAAGGGTAACGATAACGCCGTTGGCTATAATTTCGGCCTGATGATCGACCTGAATGATTCCACCACGTGGGGCATCACCTATCATTCAAAACTTGATTTTCACGTCAACGGCCATACGCAGGTGAGCAACTCGCCAAGTGCTTTCGGTCTCGATGGCAAATACAGCAATAAAATAGACATCACGTTGCCAGAGTCGCTGGACACATCGTTTACCCATCACTTTGACGAGCGCTGGACTGGCTACCTGGGCGCGACCTGGACCCGATGGAGCCGCGTTCAGAGGATCGAAGCCGTTAATAGTGGAGTACCGCCGTTGGGCCAGCAATTGGGATTTAACAGCTTCGGAGATGACTTTAAATTACATGACACCTGGTCGATGGCTATTGGGGCCTCTTACCAACTTTCCCCGCAATGGCTGTTGCGCAGCGGCTTCGCCTACGATCCATCACCTGCCCGCAACGCCGATCGAAACGTCCGACTCCCCGTGGGCGACCGAAAAGCTGTGACGCTGGGTATAGGGTTCTCTCCCAACACCGACCTGACCATCGATTTGGCTTACGGCTATCTATGGGAATCAACCACCTCCGTCAGCCAGGCAAATACAACCGGCGTACAGCCCGGCTACAGCGCAAAATACGACAACAGCGCGCACATTATAGGTACACAGATAACCTATCGTTTCTGATTTGCCCCTTCCTGCGTCTACGTCTACAGTCCAATAATACTATACCTTTCGTATAGCTATGAGAATATACGAATGGTATAGTCATCCTGAAAGAATCACTCCTGCAACCAGTGCCCGCAGCACCATTACAAAAATAAGGAGACCGGCATGACCAGTTTTTTCACGCCTCTACGCAGTGCTTGCCTGAGCAGCACGCAATGAATCCATCTTTCGATTTCGACTACATCGTGATCGGCTCCGGATTCGGTGGCAGCGTGTCCGCCTTCCGGCTGACAGAAAAGGGCTACCGCGTTGGCGTAATGGAGATGGGCCGACGCTGGACGGCCGAGGACTTTCCAAAATCCAACTGGGACGCGCGGCGCTGGATGTGGCGACCCGGGCTGAAGATGTTCGGTTTCTACAACATGCGCCTGTTCCGTCACGTGATGATCGTCAGCGGCAACGCAGTCGGTGGCGGATCCATCACCTATGCCAACGCCTTGCTGACACCGCGCGATAGCGTATGGAATGAGGGTTCCTGGGCCGGCCTGGCGGACTGGAAACGAATCATGCCGCAGTACTACGCCACAGCGGAGAAGATGCTGGGCGTGACCGAGAGCAAGATCATGGGCGAGGCTGATCTACGCCTCAAGAAAATGGCAGATTTGCAAGGCGTGGGCCATACGTTTCACGCCCCCCGCGTAGGGGCCTTCTTCGCTCCCGACGGAGAAGCAGGCGGCAAGAGCTACCCGGATCCCTACTTCAATGGTGAAGGCCCGGCGCGCGGGACTTGCACCGGTTGCGGTGGCTGCATGATGGGTTGCAAGCACAACGCCAAGAACACACTCGACAAGAATTACCTTTATCTCGCAGAAAAACGTGGCGCCCAGGTTTTTGCCGAAACCAGGGTGGTGGACGTGCGGCCGATCAACGGCAAGGAGGACGGCAGTGACGGCTATGAAGTCCTCACTGAGTGCTCGACCACCTGGTTCGATAAGCAGCGCCGCAGCTTTCGCTGCCGCGGCGTGGTCTTCGCCGCGTCGTCGTTGGGCACAATGGAATTGTTGTTCCGGCTCAAGCAAAAAGGGTCGCTGCCGCGCATCAGCGACGACCTCGGAAAACGTGTGCGCACCAATGCCGAATCCCTTATTGGCGTACGCTTCCCGGCCGCGGACAAGAGCATGTCGCCGGGACTGGCGGGGGGTGGCAGCATCTATCTCGATGAGCGCACACATATCGGAGTCGTGCGCTACCCGGAAGGCTCGGACGCCATTGGCCTCATGATGACCTTGCTGTGCGGCGGACGCCCGGGGTGGAGGCGAATATTGACCTGGCTGTGGACGCTGCTCAAACATCCGCTGCAAGCATTGCTCGTGCACAACCCCGCCGGTTTCGCCCGTCAGACCATGTTGTTGCTGGTGATGCAGGCAGTGGATGCGTCTCTCGACATGCGGCTCAAGCGTCGCTGGTTTTGGCCATTCGCAAAACAGCTCGCCAGCGAGGGTGGTCCCATCCCGACCTTCATTCCAGAGGCGAACGCGTTTGCCGAAAAGGGCGCAAAAGCGCTCGGTGGCATACCCACCACCTTTCTGTCCGAGATCTTGTTCAACATCCCGACCACGGCCCACTGCATGGGCGGCTGTGCGATGGCGGACTCGCCGGAGCGCGGCGTGATGGACGTACAGAACCGGGTCTTCGGCTATCAGAACTTGCTGGTTTGCGACGGCTCGATGCTCAGCGCCAATCTCGGGGTTAATCCAAGCCTGACGATTACCGCGCTGACCGAGCATGCCATGTCGTACATCCCATTGAAAAACACTCAATCCCGGCGGGTATCGGACTCCATCCCGCTGCACACCCTTCAATCATGAAACAGCCCTTATTGAGAACTCACCATGACCGCCGCCTCGCCTGAAGAAAATCTGCTGAACCAGCCTTTACAACTCCCGAACGGCAGCGTTTTTCGCAACCGCCTCGCCAAGGCGTCCATGAGCGAAACGTTGGGTACCTACAACAATCACCCGACGTTAAAACTGGTCGAGTTGTACCGGCGCTGGTCCGCCTCCGGCATTGGTTTGCTCATCACCGGAAATGTGATGATCGACCGGCGTGCGCTCGGTGAACCAGGCAACGTGGTAATCGAAGATGAAGCGGACCTGCCTGTGCTCCGCCAGTGGGCCCGTGCGGCAACCGAGCAGGGAGCGGCGATCTGGGTGCAGCTCAATCACCCCGGCAAGCAGTCGACCAAAGGCTTGAATGCCAGCAACCTCGCGCCATCGGCCGTCCCCTTTCGCGAGGACATGGCCGCGCTCTTCGAGACCCCACGCGAAGCCACCACGGCCGAGATCGAAGACATCATCAGGCGCTTTGGACGCAGCGCGGCCATCTGCAAGGAGGCCGGCTTCAGCGGCGTGCAAATCCACGGCGCACACGGTTATCTGATCAATCAGTTCCTCTCGCCACACCACAATCGGCGTACGGATGAATGGGGTGGCAGCCCGGAAAAACGTCGACGTTTCGTGTTGGCTGTTTACGCCGAGATTCGCCGCCAGGTCGGTGCCGAATTTCCCGTCGGCATCAAGCTCAACTCAGCAGATTTCCAGCGCGGAGGCTTCACCGAAGAGGAATCGATGGCGACGATTCATGCACTTGCCGAAGCTGGCATCGACCTGATTGAGATTTCGGGGGGCACCTATGAGGCTCCAGCCATGAGCGGCGGGCTCCAGGAGACGAAAAAAGCGTCCACCGTAGCACGTGAGGCTTACTTTCTTGAGTTTGCTGAAAAGGTGCGCGCCTCGATCAAGGTGCCTTTGATGGTCACTGGCGGTTTTCGCAGTGCCGCCGCCATGAACGCTGCGCTGCGTTGCGAAGCGCTCGATGTCATTGGCCTCGCGCGCTTATTGGCCATTGATCCCGAGGCACCGGCGGCCCTACTGCAAGGGCGGGACAGTTCGCAACGTGTACGGCCGATCACCACAGGCATCAAGCAAATCGATCAGATGGGCGTCATGGAAATCTTCTGGTACACGCTGCAGCTCAAACGAATCGCCAATGGCGGTGATCCGCGCCCCAACGAAAGTGGGTTGTGGGCGTTTTCAAAATCAGTGATGAAAAGCGGCTGGGGCACGTTCTGTACGCGGCGCATGCGCGCACGGGCCTGAGCCCGAGGCTCGCTCGCATCGATCGCCACAATAACCACTCTGGAAGACGCCAATGACCGACACCCATTTCACCGCCCCCACTCGCTTCGTGGAAGTCGACGGGGATAAATTTGCCTATCGCCGCTGGGGCAACAATACGACAGGCCAGCCCCCTCTGTTCTTTCTTCAACATTTCCGCGGCGGTATGGATCATTGGGATCCACTCATGACGGATGGCTTGGCTGCGGGGCGCGAGGTCATCCTCTACAACGGTCGTGGAATTGCCTCTTCTTCCGGCAAACCGCGTAACCGGATCGAACATATGGCCGACGACGCTGCTGCGGTGATCCGCGCACTAGGCCTGTCCAAGGTCGATGTTTTAGGTTTCTCACTCGGTGGTTTTCAAGCCCAGGACCTGACACGACGCCATCCCGACCTCGTGCGCAAGCTCATGCTGCTCGGCACTGGACCTCGTGGCGGTAATCCGGATTCAGACCCTGGAGTGCTGGAAGCTGCACCGCGCCCCGTTCCGACCCTCGAAGACTTTCTGTTTCTGTTCTTCGGTCGATCCGCGGCGGCGCAGCAGGCCGGACGTGATTTCTGGGAGCGCCGCCATCAGCGTGTCGACCAGGACCCACCCAGCTCTCCTGAAGTGATACAGGCCCAGATCGAAGCGAATATGTACTATTTGCCAAAGCTGGACCCGAACGATCCTTTCAATCATCTGCGCGAGATCAAACAGCCGACGCTCATTCTGAACGGTATGAATGACGTTATGGTTCCAACGGTCAATTCCTGGTACATGGCTCAGAACATCCCGAACGCCCAACTGTTCTTGTACCCGGATGCCGGTCATGGTGCTCAATTCCAATACCCTGAGCGTTTTCTCAAACACGCCATTCAATTCCTCAACGAGTCCCCCCTTGCGGAGCAAGCTCACCATGCTGAAGTTTAAATTTTTGTTATGGGCGTTGACCAAGCTATTACAGAGAACAATCAAAAAAAGTCCTGACTGTGCAAAATACGTTAAAGGCAAGGAGCTGGTCTTTCAAATCCAAACGCATGACGGAGTGGGTCGCTACTTCACCCTTAAAAACGGCAAGATAAAATCCTCTACCGGTTTGACTGAAAAGCCAAAATTCACCCTGTCGTTCAGAGATGCAGCAAAGGGATTCGCCATTCTGTCTGCCAAAGATAGTAAAGATGCATTTCTGACAGGATTGCGTAAAGAGGACTTGGTTATCCGCGGTGACTTTGTTGAAGTGATGTGGTTCCAGGGATTAACTGAATACTTGCCGCCCGGTAAAAAAACATCAGCATTTTACCCTTCGACGCGCTAGGAATTTGATGCAGTGAGCCCTGCTGGATCTGACAGTCACCCGCTTTTTTATGGGTGCCTGTCAGATCTGACTTTCTCGCCGTGATCTTAGTGACTACTCAAGAGTTTTCGGGCTCAGTCAGCCCCCCCGTTTCGGTCGCTCGTGTTCTGGGTCCGAGTGGGGGCAAAAGTGGGGGCATCGCTAAGTTTTTTCGGCCTTAAACCACCGCCATAGAGCCAAGTCAAAATGTTCTTTGGCGACCCTGAGAGTCTCTAGGCGTCGCCGGGCAGGCTGTTCAGCTGATCATTTCTGCCTTTTCATAGACTATGGAGATCCATCCACTTCCAGTGGATTGCTACACTCGGGGGCATATCTGAGGGCATGCTTTGGATGGTTTGAAAACGATGCCCCCAGCCTGAGGTCCAACAGTCCCCCTCTCAAAAACTCACCCGCTGCTGTTCCCAAACACCGCGGAATGAAGGTAGGTCGAAGATGCTCTCCTCTGCCCAAGTGCGTGAGCAACCGAGTGATACCTCCTGTGCAATTAGGATCGCAGGTGTAGCTTGCCAAGCTGAATTCAGACCTCACTCCGACGCTTTTCAAAGCGCTGCCAGAAAGTCGGCAGCTCACCCCTAGGATGCTGGAGGCTTGACCAGTCCTCTAACAGACGTGACACCGTAATCCTTCGTGCATCGTATGGAGCACGTACACTCCATTCGCTTCTGGGCTATTCGGGTACCAGTGGCATGATTGCCCCATGCAGAGCCTGCGCTTGGCCGACTAGTAGCCAGTTGCTACTTAGCCGCCTCATCGCCATGCTATGCAGCAAACGGGATCCAATACATGGAGCGAAAGGTGTCGGACGACGACTTGCTGATCCAGCTTACCCAGCAACACCCTGACTTCTGCCGCCTGCGCACGGAGCTGGAAGAGGCGAAAAGCCTTGGCCTGGCGTCGCGGATTGCCGTATGAGGACTGATGAATGCTGGCAAGAGCGCACTGCTCAACGGCCTGACCGGGCATGTCGAAACGGAAGTCTTTGAAACCAAGGCGATACGGGCAACCACGCGATTACTGGCGTTGGAGCATGAAGGACGCTTCTATCTGGATACCCCGGGGATCGACGCCTGCGATGAGGATGACCGACTCGCGTGGTTGGGCCTGGCCAATGCCGATGTGATTTTGTTCGTGCACAACTTGTGTACTGCCACGCTCGAACAAATCGAAACGACCTTCTTGTGCGAACTCAAGCGCCGTCGCCCGGATCTGGAGCGCCACCTAGTGGTGCTGCTGACTCATGCCGAAAGCGCCACACAGAGGGAAGTGAGCGAGCAGGCCATAGGCAAGATCTTGCAGTCGCTGTTCGGGACCGTGCCGGCCACCTTCGCAACCTCGTTTACCACCCTGCGCAACGGTGTGCGCAAGGGCAGCACCAAGCTGCTCGAACTGAGCGGCTTTGACCCTTTGCGCGAGCACCTGCAGGCGCATCCGGCGCTGCTTGAGCCAGGCCTGAGCAAACAGCGCGCCGAACGCGACGATCACCGCCGTGACGCCCTGGAGCGTTTCCTCGACCAGCAGATCGCCCAGCGCAAAATGAGTACCACCTATATTGACCATCGAGCCAAAGACATTTTGTTTGCCCATGAAGCAACCGTTTGGCTTTCAGGAGGGGGTTAGCGCGAGAAGTCAAATTTGATCCTTCGATCAGACCGAGGCCCTCGAGTCGACGAATGATCGGTTGCAATTGCTGAGGGTTGAGTCCCGTAAGCTCCTCCCGATCTTCACCGACGACCGCTGCCCGCGTGAACGTGGTGTAGCCGAGCCACGTTCTGGTCGATGCAATCTTGGACCGTGCGCAAAGTGTCTTGAGTAATAGCGCGTGGGTATAGATTCTCGGCGATGGTTGCAAACCGGCTCGCTACATCACAAATGCCGTCAATCACTCTTCCTGCAGCGTCCGGGGGCACCTCGGCTTCCTCGGCAAGTCGAAGCATTTGCGTGCGGGAAATCGACAGGGCTTCCCCCATCACATCCATCTGGTGATACCCACTTGGCCCCTCGCAGAAGGTCACGTCGTAAGCCGGCGACAGTCTCCACTGACCGTCTTGCGACATGATGTAGGCAAAGTTCTTGGGATGATCATCTCTGTTGTTGAACGCAACATTGAAGACGGCACGTTCGAAGGCCACCGCCATCCCTCGCACGTCGTTGGTACACATCTGTGTTGCCCGCAAGAAGTTGACGTAGTCCAACACCCCCGGAGACCGGTAATTTGCCCCCGTAAAGGCCGCGAGGCTTTGCATGGGTACACGCAGACCATCCCGGCGGTCAAATCGCTTACTGGCAAACGCTGCCAACCCATTAGGCAGACTGAAGTACTGCGTGTCAGGGGTCTCGATACCGCACATGCGCAGGCACTCGGCGTAGACCATTTCGATAGCGCACACCTCGGCATGTTCTTCTTTGGCCGGGAACTTAATCAACCATGCTTCAAAGCCCGGCGTGACGGCAGTGGTAAACCCGCCAGTTTCGGGATCGCGATAGACGAGGGCCTTAGGCCTTGCACCTTGAGGCGAGCCGCCCACCAGCAGCAACGTCTGCAGGAACTCGCCACCGTCTCCATGGAGCACTTCCTGCACTTCGGCGGCAAGCTGTTCCAGCGGGATGTGGACTTCAGATTCCTGACCTTCGGGTGCCACGGGCTCAAACGTCATGGCACCCATCGCATTGCTACCGATGTAGGCCAGCCGTTCCAGTGAGCCGATGCGCGCCGTGGTGAGCC
This sequence comes from Pseudomonas fluorescens, assembly GCF_000967965.1. GTDB lineage: Bacteria > Pseudomonadota > Gammaproteobacteria > Pseudomonadales > Pseudomonadaceae > Aquipseudomonas > Aquipseudomonas grandcourensis. The sequence goes on along the minus strand of NZ_LACC01000038.1, from coordinate 6,791 downwards.
CGCGGCGCCTGAACATACGGTCCATCAGCAACATGCCCCACCCATCCGGCAACGAGTCGTAAACAGGCCCTGGCAAGTACAGTTGGTGGTCTGGAAAATCTCGGCGCAACTGAGCCCCCTCCAACGGCAGCGTGTAGGAGGACAGTTCCAAGCCCCTTTGCCTGGCTTCATTGCTGTACTCGAACACGATCAGCGGGCGACCGGTCAGGGCGGTCGTGGAGACCAGCGTGCCCCATTGCCATCGCTCACCCCAGCCCTCGTAGAAGACGTTCACCTGCTCAAGCATTGCCGGACTTCCTCTTTGTACGGAGACGATTGGCGCTGTTTTCGTAGCGCCGAATATCCTCGATGCTTTCCAGCTTTGGCAGGAACAGGCCTTCGAGTTCCTTGGTTCGGCCAAGGGCCATCGCCACCCGGACCACGTTCTCGAACCCGACATTGCGCCCGGCTTCAAGGTTGGACACGGTGTTGGTGCCGATGCCGGCACGCCCGGCCAAGTCGGCTTGTGTCATGTCCAGCGCCAAGCGCTCTGTGCGCAAGCGATCGCAGAGGCGCTTGACGACCTCACTCGGCTTGCTGAAGCTTAAATCCAACATAGTGTGTACCCAGCCCATTCTGTGCCAGTTAGTTCCCAAAATTATAGAATTAACGCCAAGTCCTAACAAGTTGCGTAACTCCCAAATTTTGTGCCTTATTGCTTTTTTTCTGGATTTAGCCACAATTCACTGGACTTACCTATCATCAAGCCAAGGGAAGGCCGCCCCGGGCGGAGCTAACTATTGGCGGCCGTTCAGAATCGTATTGTTAGTGAAGACCTGGCTTCCACCCGAATCCAGTCGGTAGAGCATGGTAAAACCAAATAGCTGAGCAGAAAGTTACGCTCCTGCGGCTGAGCATGCTGATAGAACGGGTGAAGAATGGGCGCGAGGACAGAAGGCGATCCGAGGGATGATTGATGTTATCCATCCAGTCTTCGATCCAATCGGCTTTTACAGGGCTTCGAGGCTCGTCAAGCTGTACTCCTGCTGGCGCGCACGCAGGGATCGTCTGTAGCAGGCAATTATTAGGGCGGCGGGAGCCAGGCGTGCCTCAATGACGTGTGGCAGCCTTTAACCCCAACGTGAAAATCACACCAAAAGCCACCCGGCGCCACGCTGGAACTATGGCAGGATTCACCCTTCTCGATCACTCGCCCACCAAGTGAGGATTGGGGGCAAAAATGGGGGCAAGCTAAAACTTTCTCGACCTGAAACTACGGTCCTAGAGCCCAGTCAAAATGTTCTTCGGGGATCCGGATAGCCTCTGAGAGGGCGGCGCAGGCCTGAATGAAAACGAGCGCCTTTACAGGCGCCCGTTTTGTTGTAGCGGGTTGCATGACCGACATCGGGTGCATCGACGTCTAACCGGGGAAGATCAGCAAAAGAATTTCGTATACCCTAGCGCTATCTCACTCCAAATGACCGCCGCCGTGAACCTACCCAAACTCAACGCCCCCGACCTTGGTAACACGCCTTCGACTTCGGAAATCATCACCCGCCATCTGCGGGATGCGATTGTCGCCGGGCATTTTGCCGAGGATGAGCCGATTCGCCAGGACGACATCGCCCGCCAGTTCAATGTCAGCAAGATCCCGGTGCGCGAAGCCCTCAAGCGGCTGGAGGCCGAAGGGTTGGTGATGTTCCAGCGCAATCGCGGGGCGATGGTCACGCGGGTTTCCGATGCGGAACTGGCGCAGATGTTCGAAGTGCGGATGTTGCTGGAGGACAAGATTCTGCGCCTGGCCATTCCGAACATGACCGAAGAGACCTTCGCCCGTGCCGAGCGCATCTGTCAGGAGTTCATCGGCGAGGACGACGTGGGGCGCTGGGCCGAGCTCAACTGGGAGCTGCATTCCTGCCTGTACGAGCCGGCGCAGCGACCGTTTCTGGTGAGTCTGATCCGTTCGGTCAACGACAAGCTGGAGCGTTATCTACGCATGCAGATGAGCTTGTCGGCCGGTAAGGAACGGGCCGATCACGAACACCGCGAGATCCTGGCGGCCTGCCGCGCCGGGGATGTGGACCTGGCGGTGAAGCTTCTGGACGAGCACATTGCCGGCGTCTGCACGACCCTGTTCGAGCACCTGCCCCACACCCACTGACAACTGCGGATGCTGTGCCGATTTCGTCATCGACACAGACTAAATCCATCAAGCCGACACCCCGCCGCACGGGCCACTCTAGCGTTCACTCAACCGAATGGACGTGGCCCTCCCATGAAGCGCATCTCTGTGATCGACTCCCACACCGGCGGCGAACCGACCCGCCTGGTGACCGCCGGCTTTCCTGATTTGGGCACTGGCAGCATGGCCGAACGGCGCAAGCTATTAGGCGAACAGCATGATCAATGGCGCGCCGCCTGTATGCTGGAACCACGGGGCAGTGACGTACTGGTGGGCGCCCTGCTCTGCACGCCGGTGGATCCTGGCGCCTGTGCCGGGGTGATTTTCTTCAACAACACCGGTTATCTGGGCATGTGCGGCCACGGCACCATCGGCCTGGTGGCGTCGTTGGCGCACCTGGGCAAGATCGGCCCCGGCGTGCACAGCATCGAAACGCCGGTGGGCACGGTACAGGCAACCCTGCACGAAGACCATTCGGTGAGCGTGCGCAACGTGCCGGCCTACCGTTATCGCAAGGCGCTGGCGGTGCAGGTGCCGGGCATCGGCCAAGTGGTCGGTGATATCGCTTGGGGCGGCAACTGGTTTTTCCTGATCGCCGAGCATGGCCTGCGGGTGGCCGGCGACAACCTCGAAGCGCTGACCGCTTACACTTTCGCCGTGCAGCAAGCACTGGAAGCCCAAGGCATTCGCGGTGAAGACGGCGGCTTGATCGATCACGTCGAGTTGTTCGCCGATGACGATCACGCCGACAGCCGCAACTTCGTGCTCTGCCCCGGCAAAGCCTATGACCGTTCGCCCTGCGGCACCGGCACCAGTGCCAAACTGGCATGCCTGGCCGCCGACGACAAGTTGCAACCGGGGCAGATCTGGCGCCAGGCCAGCGTCATCGGCAGCGAGTTCGAGGGTTCCTACGAACTGCAGGGTGAGCGCATCGTGCCGACCATTCGTGGTCGCGCGTTCATCAGTGCCGAGGCGAGCCTGATCATCCAACAGGACGACCCCTTCGCCTGGGGCATTCGTCCATGAACGAGGGCCAGGTGGCCGATGTGATCGTGATCGGCGCCGGCATTATCGGCGCCGCCTGTGCCCAGGCGCTGGCCCGTCGCGGCTTGCAGGTGCTGGTGCTGGACGCCGGCCTGCACGGCGCCACGGCCGCCGGCATGGGCCACTTGCTGGTACTCGACGACAACCCCGCCGAACTGGCCCTGAGTCAATATTCGTTGCAGCGCTGGCGCGAACTGGGCGCGGACCTGCCCGACAGCTGTGCCTACCGCTGCAACGGCACGCTGTGGCTGGCGGCGAATGCCGAAGAGATGGCGGTGGCCCACAGCAAATTCCTGAACCTGCAAGCCCAGGGCGTGGCTTGCGAACTGATCGGCGCCAGTGCCCTGCGCCAGCGCGAACCGGAACTGAGCGAAGGACTGGAAGGCGGCTTGCTGATCAATGGCGACGGCATTCTATACGCCCCGGCGACGGCCAGATGGATGCTCGAAACACCCAACATCCGCCAGCGCCGGGCACGGGTCAGTGCGGTCGATGGCAACCGCGTCTGCCTCGATAATGGTCACTGGTTGAGTGCCGATGCCGTGGTGTTGGCCAACGGTATTCAAGCCAACGAGCTGTGCCCGGAATTGCCCATCGAGCCGAAAAAAGGCCACTTGCTGATCACTGACCGCTACCCCGGCAGCGTCACCCATACGCTGGTGGAACTGGGTTACGTCACCAGTGCCCACAACGCCACGGGGCCGTCGACCGCCTGCAATATCCAGCCGCGCCCCACCGGGCAACTGTTCATCGGCGCCTCGCGACAATTCGGCACCACCGACCCGCAGGTCGAAGGCTGGATGCTCGCGAAAATGCTCAAGCGTGCCGCCGAGTACATGCCGGGGCTGGCCCGGCTCAATGGCATCCGTGCCTGGACCGGTTTGCGCGCCGCCAGCCCCGACGGCTTGCCGCTGGTGGGCCAACATCCACAACGTCAAGGCTTGTGGCTGGCTGTCGGTCACGAAGGACTGGGCGTAACCACCGCCCCCGGCACCGCCGATTTACTGGTGGCGCAACTGTTCAACGAAACCCCGTCACTGGCCGCACAACCTTATCTGCCCCAGCGTTTTCTCGGAGAACCGGTCTATGCCTGAATTGTTGCTGGACGGCCACGCCCTGGAAGTCGCCGAAGGCACCAGCGTCGCCGCTGCCCTGGCGTTGGCCAGTGACGGCTGCACGCGCACCTCAGTCAGCGGTCAGCGCCGTGCGCCGCTGTGCGGCATGGGCATTTGTCAGGAATGCCGGGTGACCATCGATGGCCGGCGTCGCCTGGCTTGCCAGACCCTGTGCCGTGACGGCATGCAGGTGGAGACTCGCCCATGAATGTATACGCTGATCTGTTGATCATTGGCGCTGGCCCTGCCGGGTTGAGCGCCGCCCTTGCCGCCGCCCCCAGCGGCGCCCGCATTGTCATGCTCGACGACAACCCGCTGGCGGGCGGGCAAATCTGGCGCGACGGACCTCAAGCCAACGTGCCCGGTCAGGCCCGGCGCCTGCGCGAGCGTCTGGCGTCGTGCAACAACATCCGCCATCACGCCGGTACTCGGGTGATCGCCGCCCCCGGCGCGAAACAACTGCTGGTGGAAGATGACGACCATGGCTGGTTGATCAGCTACGACAAACTGATTCTGTGCACCGGCGCCCGTGAACTGCTGCTGCCCTTCCCCGGCTGGACCCTGCCGGGTGTCACCGGTGCGGGTGGTTTGCAGGCGCTTATCAAGGCCGGGGTGCCGGTGCAGAACGAGCGCGTGGTGATCGCCGGCAGCGGCCCGCTTTTACTCGCCAGTGCCGCCACCGCCAAACAGCATGGCGCGCAAGTGCAACGCATCGCCGAACAAGCCAGCCGCAATGCCGTCGCCGGTTTCGCCGCGCAACTGCCGCGCTGGCCCGGCAAATGGCTGCAATCGTTCAGTCTGTTCGACCACCACTACCGCACCGCCACCCACATATTGGCGGCGCTTGGCACCGACCGAGTGGAAGGCGTGCGCCTGCAACAACAAGGCAACATCGTTGAGTTGGAATGTGATCGGCTGGCCTGTGGATTCGGGTTGATTCCGAATATCCAGTTGGGTCAGGCACTGGGTTGCGCCATCGAAGATCAAGCCATCGCGGTGGATGCCTGGCAGGCCAGCAACCGCGCCGATCATTATGCGGCGGGCGAATGCACAGGGTTCGGCGGCAGTGAGCTGGCCTTGGTGGAAGGTGCGATTGCCGGCCACGCAGCGGTCGGCAATCTGGAAGCCGCCAGGCAATTGTGGCCGCGCCGGGCGCGCTGGCAGGGTTTCGCCAAGGCGCTGAACAGCGCGTTCGCCCTCGACCCGCGACTCAAGTCCCTGGCCCAACCCGACACCCTGGTTTGCCGCTGCGAAGACGTGCCCTACGCGGCATTGACCGGTCACTCTGACTGGCGCGAAGCCAAACTCGCCAGTCGCTGCGGCATGGGCGCCTGCCAGGGCCGGGTGTGTGGCGGTGCAGTGCAGCATTTGTTTGGTTGGCAGCCCTCAGCACCGCGCCCACCCTTCAGCCCGGCGCGGATCGAAACCTTGATGTCCCTGGACGATACCCCGCCAGCGTGATGACCACGCCAGGGGTTTCGGCCACGCTGCCGAGTCTCTATGATCCCGGGGGTCACCCTCAGACCCCCAGCGCCATGTATCCCTCGCTCACCACCTTTAAACCTTGCGATCTGCCAACGCTGCTGAACAGCCTTCAGCCCATCGCGCCGTTGCTCGATACCCTGTCGGACGTGGTGTTTTTCATCAAGGACTGCGAGGCCCGCTACGCCTTCGTCAACCAGACCCTGGCCCGGCGTTGTGGTTTCAAACACAGGGACGAGCTGCTGGGGCGCACCGCCGAAATGGTCTTCCCGGAACGCTTCGGTCCGCTGTACACCGAGCAGGATCGGCGAGTGCTGTCCAGCGGTCGCGAACTGGCCGATCAGCTGGAGCTGCATTTGTATTATGGCAATCAGCCGATCTGGTGCCTGACCCACAAACTCGCCTTGAAGGATGAACAGGGTCGAATCGTGGGCCTGGCCGGTATCTCCCGCGACCTGCAATCGCCGCAGTCGAACCATCCGGCGTTCCAGAAACTCGCCGCCGTGGATGCCCATATCCGCCGCCACTTCGCCCGCTCCATCAGCCTCGCCGAACTGACCGCCATCGCAGGCTATTCCGTGGCGCAATTGGAGCGGCACTGCAAACGGGTATTCCAGCTCACCCCACGGCAAATGATTCACAAGGCACGCCTGGAAGAAGGTTCGCGGTTGTTACTGCACACCGGGTTGCCGATTACCGAGATTGCCTTGCGCTGTGGTTACACCGACCACAGTGCCTTCAGCCGGCAGTTTCGGGCGCTGACCAGTTTGTCGCCGAGTCAGTATCGCGATAACCAGCGTTAGGTTTGGGGGCATATCCGTTGCTGCGGTAACGGCCGCTTAGGGTTCCGCCCTTACGGCGGGTCACTTGGAAAAGCCCCAAGTAACCAAGGGCTCTTGCCCCTGACATTCGGTGCCTCGCCTAGGCTCGGCATGCCCTCGCTCCGGTCCTGCTCCGTGGGCCCGCCGCCATCGGCCATCCATGGCCGG
>NZ_LACC01000037.1:38784-42218 GCF_000967965.1 Pseudomonas fluorescens | reverse complement strand
TCGCCGTAAGGGCGAAACCATAAGCCGCCGTTACCAAAAAACCGGATATGTACTCAATCACCCAAGAACCTGGTCGGCCCAAAGGCCGCCAAGGTCAAAGAAGATCAACCTACCCCAACAACCCCCTCCCCATGCATCTGCCGCAACAACCCCAGACCACCCTCGAAAAACGCCGAAGAGCCAACCTGCCCCGCCTCCACCGCCAATCCTTGCAACTGCTCACGCCCGGTCAACTCGGGAAACTCACCAACACGCAGCAACAACCGCCACGCCAACGGACTCAGTTCAGAAAACCTCACACTCCAGTCCTCGGCGCGACGCACCAGCAACAACGTCGGCTGAGCAGGCGCCACATCAGGCTGGTAATCCTGCCCCACCCGCTGCACCGGCCAGGCGTAAGCCAATGGCCAGGCCAGCGGCGACACCTGCAAGCGCCGATCCAGCAGCAGCGCGTCATCACCGCCAACCAGAGGCTCAGCGTCAGACTGTTGCAGCGCCATTTCCACCCACTCGTAATGCGCCAGCTCCACCATGAACGGCGGCCACGGCCCATCGCTCAACTCCAGAGATTCAGAGGCGAGAAACTCGACAAACTCCTGAGCAATCTCACCAAATTTCGGCGTGCGGGCGCGGTAGTCCCGCAGAAAGATCCGCACCAGCGACCGCCAGCGTTCATTGCCCAGAATCTTCACCAGCACCGGAAAGGTGCCACTGAGCAACGACGACAGGTTGGCAAACACCAGGTCGCGATAAACCTGCGCCCGAGCGGGGTCCATTTCGCTGGGTGGCGCGTTGTGCTCAGGGTCGCGCAGGTACAGGCCCATGGCAGTTTGTTGATGCAAAAGACTCGACTTACCCACGGTTTACGCCCTCCTGTTGCAGACGGCGAATGGTCTGCAATTCCGCCACCAGTTCAGTGAATGCCGGAAAGTTGAAATCCCGCTCCAGCAAGGTCGGCTGCGCACCGAACCGGGCATAAGCCTGGGCCAGCAACGACCACACCGCTGGTTTGACCGAAGCGCCATGGGTGTCGATCTTCAAGGAATCGGACTCGTCGAAGTGCCCGGCAATGTGCATCGCCACCACCCGGCCCGAATCGATGCCCGCCAGAAACACCTGCGGATCGAAGCCGTGGTTGATCGAATTGACGTAGACGTTATTGACGTCCAGCAACAGGTCGCAATCGGCCTCGCGCAACACCGCATTGGTGAACGTCACCTCGTCCATGTCCTGTTGAGGCGCGGCGTAATAAGAGACGTTTTCCACCGCCAGGCGCCGACCAAGAATGTCCTGGGCCTGACGAATACGCGCAACGACGTGGTACACCGCTTCTTCAGTGAACGGCAGTGGCAACAGGTCATACAGGTGGCCGTCATCGCTGCAATAGCTCAGATGCTCGCTGTACAGCGGCACGTTGTAGTGATCAAGAAAACCCCGGACTTCCTGCAAAAAACCGACGTCCAGCGGCGACGGCCCGCCCAGGGACAGGGACAGGCCATGACAGGACAATGGATAGCGTTCAGCCAGGGCGCGCAATGCCGCACCATGGGCGCCGCCAATGCCGATCCAGTTTTCCGGCGCGACTTCCAGAAAGTCGAAATCGCCTGCCGGTGCGGCCTGGAGGTCTTTCATTAAACCGCGACGCAGGCTCAGGCCGACGCTGGCCTTCGCTACAGGAATGACGGGGGTTTGCATGAAGTCGATCTCGGACGGTGGCTGGGGAGCGGGCACCGAATGGATGCCCGCCGTCAGACACAGTTAATCGAAGCGGTGTATCGGGCCTGTGTTCACTTGTGCCGGAAAATGCCAGCGTGTGTATCGCCAGCAAGTCCATACACACTGTGATACAGACCCGCCGCTGGCTGTCAGGCCAAGTCGTATTTCTCACGCACCAGATGGCCGATGCCCATGCGATCGAGCACATTCATCGGGCACAGGAACGTCACACGCACAGTGCCCGGCAGGCGACTGATGTCGATCGATCCGGTGATGGTGGCGCGGTTGAGGACTTCGTCATAAGGCAGGCCGGTAACGGAAGCGGCGCGTTGCAGGCCGTTTTCCACCGCCAGGTTGAGGTTCTCGCCGCTGCCGATGAAGGTGATCGGCCCACTCTGTTCGATCTCGTGCTGGCCCCAACGCTCACCCAGCTCACGGACTCTTGCCCGTTGTTCGGCGTTCATTGGCCGGGCCATCGGCGGCAAGTCATCGAGATTTTGCAACAGGATCGGCCCTTCCAGAGTCAGGTTCTTCACCACTTGCACCACCACTTCGGTTTCCCCGGAACAATCGGTGGCGTGCCCGGCGATTTCGCCGTTGCCCTGTTGGGCATGCATGTCGCCCATGTACACCCCGGCACCGGGAACTTTAACCGGGCAAATCAGCACGCAGCCTTCGCGAATCGAGTTGGTGTCCATGTGGCCGTCGGTTTTCGCCGCGTGCAGTTCTTCGCGGGTCATGCCGAAACGGTGCGGTGCATTGATCAGGTACTGGCCGAAGTCGGCGCAGTTGTGGGAATCGGGCAAGTCCCGGGATGGCAGGGTGCCGATGTTGCCGAGAAACGGCCGCATGTGAGCCGCAACACCTGGAATGTCGGCACGGGCCAGGGACAGGATCGAATGCTGGGCGGCGAATTCCGGCAGCGCCGACATTTCTGATGCGTTACCTGCCAGTCGATTGGCGATGTCCTGATTGACCGTCAGGCTGACCTGGTTCTGCGCATCGAACACAATCACATAGCCGTGGCTGAAACGAAACGCGCTGACCTCGGCACCACAATGGTTGCAGCGAATGGCCTCGGCGCCGATGCCTTCGACATGGCTGGCGGGATGATCGGTGCCGCACATGGAGCAGAATTTAGAAACGAACGGATCGCCGTTGTACCGCCCCTCAACAAAGCTCATCACTCCGGATGAAGTCGCCAGCGACGTCACACGCATGCTTTTGATCTTGATGGCCACGGCATCACCGATTTGCGCCCCGGCGATCGCCACCGGTCGCGTCACTTCATGCCCGCCCTCGAAGGCGGGCGTGATCATCGGTCCCCAACAGCCCGGTGGCGTACCGGTGATCAGCGTACCGCCGTCGACCAACGGCCCGAGCATCGGCTGGCTCGGGCCAATGATGCCGTTGGTGTAGTGATCGACCCGCAGTCGATCCACGGGTGTGACGTTGGGATCGGGTTGAGACACAAGCGTTGTCATGGAAGTCCCCTTGACCGCATCAGGCGCGGAACAGAGTCGAGCGTACGGCCGCCGGTTGCGACGGCCAGGGAAGGAGTCTTGGCCGCCACGGTTTAACGGCGCCAAAACGGCCTTCACAGTTCATCGCAGGTTTGTATCGGTTCTGTGTTCGGCTGGGGTCTGAAGTTGCGCGGGACTGTATCGAAAGGCCGGTGAGATACAGTGAGATACATCACGCCTCCCTGTGGGAGCGAG
>NZ_LACC01000037.1:0-38779 GCF_000967965.1 Pseudomonas fluorescens | reverse complement strand
CTCGCTCCCACAGGGAGGCGTAGCGGCAGGAAAAACGTTGCTTTCGTCGCGTCAGACCGCGCGGTACAAGGCTCGGACTAAACTTACTGCACACAGGGCCCGCTTGGTGCCCTGTACATTCCCACGACCACCGCCCAGCGGCGAACGCCTCGCCAAACAATGCCCCTGGACCGTGATCCTGCTGAAGGAGCACACATGATGGACGAGGCCAGACTCAACGATTTCATGGGCAAACTGGTGAATGACATGGGCGGCGCGGCGATGCTCGCCAACGTCATCCTCGGCGAAGAGCTCGGTCTGTACCGGGCGATGGCCGACAGTCAGCCGATGACCCCGGAAGCACTCGCCGCCAAAACCGGCTGCAACACCCGCCTGCTGCGCGAATGGCTCAGCGCCCATGCCGCCTCCGGCTACATGGAACACCGCGACGGCCAGTTCCGTCTGCCCGAAGAGCAAGCCATGGCTTTGGCAAACGAAGACTCACCGGTTTATGTGGCGGGCGGAATCGGCGTGGTCGCGTCGTTTTTCCATGACAAGGACAAACTGGTCAACGCCATGCGCGGCAACGGCGCCCTGCCCTGGGGCGATCACCATCCGTGCATGTTCAGCGGGACCGAACGCTTCTTCCGCCCCGGCTACAAGGCCCATTTGGTCGCCGAATGGTTGCCGGCACTCGACGGCGTGATGGCCAAACTGGAGGCCGGGGCCAAAGTGGCGGACATCGGCTGCGGGCACGGCGCCTCGACAGTGATCATGGCCCAGGCGTTTCCGGATTCGCGCTTCGTCGGTTTCGACTACCACGCGCCGTCCGTTACCGTTGCCACCCAACGGGCCGAAGAAGGGGGTGTGTCCAGCCGGGCCAAGTTCTTCCAGGGCACCGCAAAAAGTTACCCCGGCAGCGACTATGACCTGATCTGCTACTTCGACTGCCTGCACGACATGGGCGACCCGGTGGGCGCGGCCAAGCATGCCTATGAGTCGCTGAAGGACGATGGCACGGTGCTGCTGGTCGAGCCCTACGCCAACGATTTGCTCGACGACAACGTCAACCCGGTCGGACGCCTGTTCTACGCGGCGTCGACCTTCATCTGCACGCCCAACTCGTTGTCCCAGGAAGTCGGCCTCGGCCTCGGAGCTCAGGCCGGTGAAACGCGGTTGCGCAAAGTGTTCAGCGAGGCCGGATTCACCCGTTTCCGCCGGGCCACGGAAACACCGTTCAACCTGATCCTGGAGGCGCGTAAATAATCCCCGCCGCCATCTCTGTAGGCGCGAGCTTGCTCCGGGCGGCGTTCCGACGATGGTGTGTCAGCTATATTGATGTCGACTGACACTCCATCGCGAGCAAGCTCGCTCCTACAGGTTTCCCGGTATGCTCGACCGCCAGACCCGTGACCAACTCGATCGCCTCCATCAGCTCATGACGGATCAGCCGTTTGCCGTGCTGACCGGTGCCGGTATCAGCACGCCCTCGGGCATCCCGGATTATCGCGACAACCAGGGCGTGCGGCGTGGCCGGCAGCCGATGATGTACCAGGAATTTCTTTCGGCGCCGGAGTCCCGGCGGCGCTATTGGGCGCGGGCGATGCTCGGCTGGCCACGGGTGCGACTGGCACAACCGAACGTGGCCCACGCCACCCTGGCCCGTTTGCAAGGCACGCGACAGATCAGCGGGTTGATCACCCAGAACGTCGACACCCTGCACGACCAGGCCGGCAGCCGTGACGTGATCGAACTCCACGGCAGTCTGCACCGGGTGCTGTGCCTGGATTGTGGCCAGCGTAGTGAGCGCGATTCGATCCAGCGCCTGATGGAAACACAGAACCCGTACCTGGCCGGCGTCGATGCGGTGCAGGCGCCGGACGGCGACACCTTGCTCGACCCGGCCTTCGAGGCACGCTTCCAGGTCCCGCACTGCCCGCATTGCGCCGGGGAACGGATGAAGCCAGACGTGGTGTTTTTTGGCGAGAACGTCGCACAGGCCACGGCGGCCAAGGCGATGGCCGCCGTCGAACAGGCTGCCGGGCTGTTGGTGATTGGCTCGTCGTTGATGGCCTATTCGGCGTTTCGCTTGTGTCGGGCGGTGGTGGATCAGGGCAAGCCGTTGATTGCGATCAACCTGGGCAAGACCCGGGCCGATGAGATGCTGGATTTGAAGATCGAGGGGTCGTGTGAGCAGCTTCTTCCGTTATTGGCCCAACGCCTTAACCACTGACAAAACCCAATCTCTGTAGGAGTGAGCCTGCTCGCGATGGGGCCAGCACATACAACATCTCTGTCGACTGACACACCGTCATCGCGAGCAGGCTCGCTCCTACAGGGGATCGTGATCAACTCATGGCAACTCGCTGCCCAAGGTTTTCCTCTTTGAGCACATCAAACAACGCCTGCGCCGCCGCCGACAGTTCTCCCCCCGGCAACGTCAGCACCCCAAGAGCCCGCTCCACCACCGGGTCGCGCAAGGTAATGCAACGCGCCCCCAGTTCACGCATCTGCCCGGCACACAAAGCCGGCACTGCGCTCACGCCCAGGCCACTGGCGACCATGCGCCCGACCGTCGCCAGTTGATGGCTTTCAAACTCCACCGGCAGCTTCATGCCCCGGGCCTGCAAGTGTTCTTCCAGCATCACCCGCACCGTCGACGGACGCTGCAGGGTAATGAACGGCTCCTTGAGCAGGGTCTGCCAGTCGATGTCATCGAGTTCGGCCAGCGCCGAATCCAGGGGAACCACCGCGACGAAGCGGTCGATGTACAACGGCGTGAATTGCAGCGACGAACTCTGGGTCGGCTCGAACGCCACCCCCAGTTCCACCTGGCGGTCCCGGACCATTTCCAGCACTTGTTCGTTGATCACGTCATTGACCGTCACGTTGACATTCGGATAACGGGCGCGGAAGGTCTTGAGGATCGGCGGCAGCAGGTTGCCGGCGAACGACGGCATCGCCGCCAGGGTCACGCGGCCGCGCTGCAGGGTGAAGCGCTGGCGCAACTCATCCTCGGCATTGTCCCAGTCGGCGATCAACCGGCGCGCCAGCGGCACCAGGGATTCGCCTTCGGCGGTGAGCGCCACGTTGCGCGTGGTGCGGGTGAACAAGCGCCCGCCCAGGCCCTCCTCCAGCGCCTTGATGGTCAGGCTAAGGGCCGATTGCGACAGGTGCAGGCGCTCGCAGGCCACGGCAAAGCTCAGGCTCTGGGCCACCGCCAGAAAGGCGCGGATCTGCTTGACGGTCATAGTCGCTTCGCTCCAGTTGTAAGCTACAAGCTTCAAGCTGCAAGATTAAAGCAGCGTTTAATGAGCTTTATCAATCAATCAGATCTAAAAAACAACTTAACAAATGAATCTTGCAGCGAGACACTCCTTCCCATTCGGCTAGCCAGCCGCCCACAAAGAATAAAAGAGGTGCATATGGCAGGTTTCGACAAGCGCGTGAGTTCCTACGAGGAAGCTCTGGCAGGTCTTGAAGACGGCATGACCGTGATCGCCGGCGGCTTTGGTCTGTGCGGGATCCCGGAGAACCTGATCAACGAGATCAAGCGCAAAGGTACTCGCGACCTCACCGTCGTCTCCAACAACTGCGGCGTCGACGGTTTCGGCCTCGGCGTACTGCTGACCGACCGCCAGATCAGCAAAGTGGTGGCGTCCTACGTCGGCGAAAACAAGCTGTTCGAAGAGCAACTGCTCAAGGGTGAAATCGAAGTCACCCTGACCCCGCAAGGCACCCTCGCCGAAAAAATGCGCGCAGGCGGCGCCGGCATCCCGGCCTTCTTCACCGCCACCGGCGTTGGCACGCCTGTCGCCGAAGGCAAGGAAGTCCGCGAATTCCATGGCCGCAAGTACCTGATGGAAGAGTCCATCACCGGCGACTTCGCCATCGTCAAAGGCTGGAAAGCCGACCACTTCGGTAACGTGATCTATCGCCACACCGCGCAGAACTTCAACCCGCTGGCGGCCACCGCCGGCAAGATCACCGTGGTCGAAGTCGAAGAAATCGTCGAACCCGGCGAGCTGGACCCGGCGCAGATCCACACCCCTGGCATCTACGTCGACCGGATCATCTGCGGCACGTTCGAGAAGCGCATCGAACAGCGCACCGTGCGTAAGTGATCCCCTGCCCCCGGACCGAATGAAGGAATAACAACAATGGCACTTTCCCGCGAACAAATGGCTCAACGCGTCGCCCGCGAAATGCAGGACGGCTTCTACGTGAACCTGGGCATCGGCATTCCGACCCTGGTCGCCAACTACATCCCCGAAGGCATGGAAGTCATGCTGCAGTCGGAAAACGGCCTGCTGGGCATGGGTCCTTTTCCTACCGAAGAAACCATCGATGCCGACATGATCAACGCCGGCAAGCAAACCGTGACCGCACGTACCGGCGCGTCGATTTTCTCCTCCGCCGAGTCCTTCGCGATGATCCGCGGTGGTCATGTCGACCTGACCGTGCTGGGCGCCTTTGAAGTGGACGTGCAAGGCAACATTGCCTCGTGGATGATCCCCGGCAAACTGGTCAAGGGCATGGGCGGCGCGATGGACCTGGTTGCCGGCGCCGACAACATCATCGTCATCATGACCCACGCGTCCAAGGACGGTGAGTCCAAGCTGTTGTCCCAATGCAGCCTGCCGCTGACCGGCGCCGGTTGCATCAAGCGCGTACTGACCGACCTGGCCTACCTGGAAATTGAAAACGGCGCGTTCATTCTGAAAGAGCGCGCACCGGGCGTCAGCGTCGAAGAGATCGTCGCCAAGACTGCCGGTAAACTGATCGTGCCGGACCACGTGCCGGAAATGCAGTTCGCTGCCCAGTGAGGAATCATTCCATGCAAGAAGTCGTCATTGTTGCCGCCACGCGCACCGCGATCGGCAGCTTCCAGGGATCCCTGGCCAATGTCTCCGCGGTTGACCTGGGCGCTGCGGTGATCCGCCAGCTACTGGCGCAAACCGGCCTGGACCCTGCGCAAGTCGATGAAGTGATCATAGGCCAGGTGCTGACCGCCGGCGCCGGCCAAAACCCTGCGCGCCAGGCCGCGATCAAGGCCGGCCTGCCCTTCGCCGTACCGGCCATGACCCTGAACAAGGTCTGCGGCTCGGGCCTTAAAGCCCTTCACCTGGGCGCCCAGGCGATCCGCTGCGGCGATGCCGAAGTGATCATCGCCGGTGGCCAGGAAAACATGAGCCTGTCCAACTACGTCATGCCCGGTGCCCGCACCGGCCTGCGCATGGGCAACGGGCAAATCGTCGACACCATGATCAGCGATGGCCTGTGGGATGCGTTCAACGATTACCACATGGGCATCACTGCCGAGAATCTGGTCGAGAAATACAGCCTGACTCGCGAGCAGCAGGACGCGTTCGCCGCCGCCTCGCAGCAGAAAGCCGTGGCCGCCATCGAAGCCGGGCGCTTCGTCGATGAAATCACCCCGATCCTGATCCCGCAGCGCAAGGGCGATCCGCTGTCCTTCGCCACCGACGAGCAACCACGGGCCGGCACCACCGCCGAATCCCTGGGCAAACTCAAAGCCGCCTTCAAGAAGGACGGCTCGGTGACCGCCGGCAACGCTTCGTCGCTGAACGACGGCGCCGCGGCCGTGATCCTGATGAGCGCCGAAAAGGCCAAGGCCCTCGGCCTGCCGGTGCTTGCAAAAATCGCTGCCTACGCCAACGCAGGCGTCGATCCGGCGATCATGGGCATCGGCCCGGTGTCGGCCACCCGCCGCTGCCTGGACAAGGCCGGCTGGAACATCGACCAGCTTGAGCTGGTTGAAGCCAACGAAGCCTTCGCCGCGCAATCGCTGGCCGTGGCCAAGGACCTGGAATGGGACTTGAACAAGGTCAACGTCAACGGCGGCGCCATCGCCCTGGGTCACCCGATCGGTGCCTCGGGTTGCCGCGTGCTGGTGACCCTACTGCATGAAATGCTCAAGCGTGACGCCAAGAAAGGCCTCGCCACCCTGTGTATCGGTGGTGGTCAGGGCGTGGCACTGGCGCTCGAACGGGCGTAAGCCAACAGCGTTCAACAGACGGCGCGGGGACCCACGAAGATCCGTGACCGTCTGGAAAAACACCCGGTGCGATGTAAGTCGCACCGGGTTCTTTTTTGCCTGCGTTTTTTCAGGTGGACCGCGTTATCGTTCATCGCAGGCTGCCCAAAAAACGTATGCGCAAAGGCCTTTGGCACAAATTCCAAAGGGCCTTAATTTTGTATACAAAATTCGCACACACATAAAGCAAACTACTCGATGCAATGTTACCGTTGCTGCCTCACACAGGTCGGAGACGTGCGCGTGTTGATCCTCAAGTTACTGCTGATCCCAGGCTTCCTGCTACTGATTTCCCTGGCTGGCAAACGCTGGGGGCCGAGCGTGGCCGGTTGGTTGTCGGGGTTGCCGGTGGTGGTCGGGCCGATCCTGTTGTTCCTCGCCCTCGAACAAGGTCAGGCGTTCGCCGCGCAATCGGCCACCGCCGCGCTGTCAGCCATGTTCGCGATGATTGCGTTCTGCGTGACCTACGCCCAGGTCGCGCAACGGGCCGAATGGCCGCTGGCGCTGCTGATCTCGCTATCGGTTTGGGCACTGGTGGCGGTTGTCCTGTCGCTGATCCCGGCCTCCGTGGTGTTTTCGGTGTGCGCCGCCGCCACCGCGCTGCTCGCCGCACCCTACCTGTTCCCCACCGTGCAACCGGTGCTCAGTGGCCCGGCGCCGAAATCCGACAAGCTCCTGTTGCGCATGGTGGCCGGTGCATTGCTCACCCTGGTCGTCACGCTGCTGGCCAGCACCGTCGGCGACCGCTGGAGCGGCCTGCTGGCGGTATTCCCGGTACTGGGCAGCGTGATGGCGGTGTTCTCCCAGCAAACCCGTGGCCCGGCCTTTACCGCCGCGCTGTTGCGCGCCACCGCCACCGGCATGTACTCGTTCGCCGCCTTTTGCCTGGTGTTGGCCCTGGCCCTGCCGACGATGGGAATGAACGCTTTTGTGCTGGGCGTCGCGGTGTCGGTGGCCATGCTGGGCGTGACCAGACGCCTGCTGGCGCGACCGGCCAGCCCGGCGACGGACACTGAAGGAAGCATCAAAGCAACGAAACCTGTTCGATGATTTCGCACGAGTAGAACAACAACCTCGCACGTCAATCGAACGGGTTTGCTTCAACATTGACCTCAGTTCCAACCCCTACCCGACTGAGGCCTGCACCATGAAATTCTTTTTCCACCCGTCACCGAACCCAATGAAAGTTGCCCTGCTGCTCGAAGAGCTGCAAACGCCGTACGAGTTGATCGGCGTCGACACCTTCAAGGGCGAGCAACACCAGCCAGCCTTTTTGGCGATCAACCCGAACGCCAAGGTACCCGCGCTGGTGGATGGCGATGCCATCGTGTTCGACTCCCAGGCGATCCTGCTGCACCTGGCGCACAAACATCAGCGCTTCCTGCCGACCTCCGCTACCGGTCAGGCCGAGATGCTGTCGTGGCTGATGTTCATCGGCACCGGCCTGTCGCCGTTCTCCGGCCAGGCGGTGCACTTCCTGCACCACGCACCGGAAGATCTGCCCTACGCGAAAAACCGCTACTTCAAGGAAGTCGAACGCCACTACCGCATCCTCGACGAGCGCCTGGCCCAACATCAGTACCTGGCGGGCGACACCTACAGCATCGCCGATATGGCCTTGTGGGGCTGGGTCAACTACGCGCCCTACATCCTCGGCGAGAGCGGTCTGGCGGCGTACCCGAACGTCAAACGCTTGTACGATGAAATCAGCGCCCGCCCCGCCGCCCAGCGTGCCCACGGTCTGAAAGAGAAACTGGTGCTCAAGGCCGAATTCGACGAAGAAACCCGTCGCAACCTGTTCCCACAAAACCAGGCGTAACCCGCCGGTTCCAGCCTTCGAGGGTGATGAAATGAGTGATCAATGTGGCGAGGGAGCTTGCCACAGGTAAGCCACCTAACCCCCGATCGCTGCTTTGCCTAAGTGACCGCTCGGTAGAGCACACTGGAACGCATCACAACCTCCGTGGGATGATCGCGCCCCACCGCGCGCCCATCCCTGGAGATCCCGATGTCATTGTTGAGTAAAAAAGCCCTTGTCCTGCTGCTGGCCGCCGCTACCGGCCTTGGGGCTTTGAATGCGCAGGCTGCCAAGGCCACGTCCAGCGATGCGCCCGCCCAGAAAGTCTCGATGCTCGGCAGCAAGTTCACCTTCAACCTGCCCAAGGGTTTCATCGCCAACCCGCTGCCGGCCAGCCCGGACGGTGCCAGCGGCACCCTGTACAGCAACGAGACCACCAAGACCGTGGTGATCGCCGCAGAAAACACCCTGCCCAACGGTGTCAGCGTCAAGGACAACGACGGCAGGTTCCTCGACGGTACCGTGGCCGATTTCGAAGCGGCGCAACACAAATCCCTGCCCGACTACAACAAGCTCAGCGAGAAAGCCCTGACTCAAAAAACCGGGCTGGGCCTGCGCCAGGTCGACGGCACTGCCACGCAGGGCGGCGGCATGACCCTCACCACCACGCTGATGGCCGCATCAGGCACTCGCATGGCGGTGATCCAGGTGATTTCCCGCCCAGGCGACATGGCGGCACACGAAACCCTGATCAAACAGATCGTCAGCGGAAAATGAATCTCAGGGATTGAGGCGCTGCAACCAGGCGCTCAAGTCCTGTATCTCGTCGGCGCTGATGTTGTGACCGACACCGGGGTAGGCGTGAAACTCGGGTTCGAGTGACACGCTCTGCAACAGGCTATTGGCTTCGGTGCCGTCGCTCAATGGCAGGCGTTTGTCCTGCTCGCCATGACCGATGAAAATCGCCAGGGACTGGCGTTTTTCATCCGGCTGGAGCTCGGACTTGAGCACCGGCAGTATCCGTCCGCTCAATGCAGCGATCCCACCGAGCGCCTCGGGATGCCGCAGGCCTGTTTCGTAGGACATGATCGCGCCCTGGCTAAAGCCCACCAGGAACACCTTCTCGGGTTCGGTGTGATATTTCTTCGTGGCCTGTGCGACGAAATCCAGCAGCAACTGGCCGCTGGACTTCAGATCATCGGTCTCGCCGTTGTAGGCCCCTTCGCCCTTCTTGCGAAACCACTGATAGCTACCCGCCTCCATCACCAAGGGTGCCCGCACCGACAGGTAGGTGTAGGACGCGGGCAAGTCATCCTTGATGCCGAACAGGTCCTGCTCGTTACTGCCGTAACCGTGGAGGAAAATCACCAGGGGTTGATGGTTCGAATCGGCGCTGGCCTGCTCCAGGTACTTGAGCGGCAAGTCGGTTTGCAGCGGGGTTTGGGCGTGGACGGCAGTGGATACCAAGAGCGTGAGCAGCGCGAGAATCTTCAACATGGGTCTTCCTTCACGGAATGCAGGATTCGGGGAAGAGCCTAACACTGTGAGGTGGGGCAGGAACATCTCGGGCGCGACTGATGCCGCCTTCGCGAGCAGGCTCGCTCCCACATTTGAAATGCATTCAACTGTGAGAGCGAGCCTGCTCGCGAAGAGGCCCGAACAACCTGCAAAAATCTCTGAATCAGTCGTTGATCAACTTGCCCACCCGAATCGGCTCGCGCCCGGCGACCTTCGCCTGCCAACTGCCCGGTTGGGTGTAGCGCCCACGGTCGATGGCGAACAGCACGCCACTGGTGCCGGCCTGCACGGCGGTGACCTTGTCGTTCAACGGGTCGACCACCTCGAACAGCGCATCGCCCTTCTCCACCCACTCCCCGGCCTCACGCAGGAAGCTGACCACACCATGATGCGGTGCGAACAGGTATTGGGTGCCTTCGAATGGCATGCCTTCGCAGCATTCGGCCGGTGCCGCTGGCCAGGTGCCGGAGATGAAACCCTGCTCGGCGAGGAACCCGAGGATGGCCTCGCAATTGGCCTGGGCCTGGTCGACCCGGGTGTCGCCCATGCTGCCCAGCTCCAGGGTGGTCGCCAGGTTGGCCGGTGGAATCGTCGCCGCCGGGAACGCCCTGGCCAGGCGCAACCATGGCGAAGAACAGGATTCATCGAACGAACTGCCGCCGGAGTCTTCACACAACAACGCCACGCCGGCCTTCAAACGCGCCGCCAGGGATTGCCACTGCGGCCAGTGCTGCGGCAACGCGTAGATGTGGATCGCGGCGTCGAAGTCGCAATGCAGGTCGAGGGTGATGTCGGCGTCGCAGGCATGGCGCAGCAACAGGCGGTGCATGGCTTCCAGCTGCGATGGCGCTGCCGGCAAGCCGTCGAGGACCTGGCCCATGGTCTGGCGAATCAGCGCGATGTTGGCCTGGGCGTCGGTGCCAAGGCGATCACCGATCAACTCGGCCACCGGCGCACTGAGTTCGACGAACGAGCGATTGAAGTTCTTGCCGCTGCCGAGCTCGAAACGCCCCAAGTGGCTGCCTTGCAAGTGCTGGTCGAGGCCAATGGGATTGGCCACCGGCACCAGCTCTATCACACCGTTCAATTGTCCCTGTTGCTCAAGGTCGGCCAGGCGTTTTTTCAACTCCCAGGCGGTGCGCATGCCCGGCAATTCGTCGGCATGCAGGCTGGCCTGGATGTACACCTTGCGCGTGCCCGCGCCATAACGAAACACGCTGAGGGTGCGCTCGCTGCCCAGGTGGCTCCAGGGAAGTTTGTGGTCGATGCGTTGCATAAAAAACTCCTGAAAACAGAGAAACCTGTGGAATCTTTGCGCTGAAAATGACTGCACAAAAAAAATGGCAACCGCGTCTGACGGTTGCCACTTTTCCAAACGGCTGGATTACTCGCCGTAAACGTCAAACTTGAAGTACTTGTCCTGCACTTGCTTGTACTTGCCGTTGGCGCGGATTTCGGTGATCGCTGTGTTGAATTTCTCGGCCAGAGCGGTATCGCCCTTGCGCACGGCGATGCCGGCGCCGCCACCGAAGTATTTCGGATCGTTGTACTCAGGGCCGACGAAGGCAAAACCTTTACCGGCGTCGGTTTTCAGGAAACCGTCGTCCAGGTTGACCGAGTCGGCCAGCAACGCGTCAATGCGGCCGGAGACCATGTCCAGGTTGGCTTCCTGCTGGGAGCCGTAGCGCACCAGTACGATCCCCGCCGGTTGCAGCACTTCGGTGGCGAAGCGGTCGTGGGTACTGGCGCGCAGGACACCGACTTTCTTGCCCTTGAGTTCGGTCAGCGGGTCCTTGACGTCGGTGCCTTCCTTCATCACGAAGCGTGCCGGGGTGTGGTAGTACTTGATGGTGAAATCGACGTTCTTCTTGCGGTCGTCAGTGATGGTCATGGACGACAGGATGGCGTCGATTTTCTTGACCTTCAGCGCAGGGATCAGGCCGTCGAACTCTTGCTCGACCCAGGTGCACTTGACTTTCATCTGCTCGCACAGCGCATCGCCGATATCCACGTCGAAACCGGTGAGTTTGCCGTCAGGGGTTTTCATCGAGAATGGCGGGTAGCCGGCTTCGATACCGATGCGGATCGGCTTGGCGTCTTCGGCCACGGCGGTCAGGGACAACATCGACAGTGCCAGGGCACCGAACATCACTAGCTTCTTCATTTATAACTCCTGTGTGCGGAGGCTTTTATTGGCAGCTTCGATTGGCAGCGTTCGGTCGTCGCTTCGTGAGCGGGAACCGAAGTGGCCGGCAGTCTAGAGCGGCTACAGGAGGGCAAATTACGCCGAGGCGACAAATATTTACAGAAAAGTGGCACCCGGAGGGAGGTGTCGAGGTGAACGCGCCATGACGGTGCAATGTCTGTCAGATATATCGCGATTTCAGACCGGACCTACAGGCTTTCAGGCGCCATCCGACAGAACGTGACGACTGGCGATACCCGGTGTTTTGCGGCACATTGAGCGCCCTTGCGTCCCATCGAGAATAGCGTGATGCCCACGTTGAACCTGATCCAGCACCACCCCGCCGAAGGTCCGGGCGCCATTGCGACCTGGGCCGAATCCCGAGGGCTGACGCTGAAGGTGTTTCGCGCCGACCTCGGCCAATTGCCGCCCGTCAGCGCCGATCCCGTGATCCTGTTGGGCGGACCTTACGAATCCAATGCCGGCCCGGACTGGCTGGAAGCCGAACGGCAATGGCTCAGAGGCACTCTGGATCAAGACGCGGCTGTGTTCGCCATTTGCCTGGGGGCACAGTTGCTGGCGTTGAGCCTGGGCGGGAATGTACGGCGGATGGATCGGAGCGAAACCGGATGGACCACCGTGAGCTTTATCGATGGGCAAACGCTGAAGGTGCTGGAGTGGCACGAAGACGCCATCGACCTGCCGCCTGCCGCGCAGTTGCTCGCCAGCAGCGAGCACTGTGTGCAGCAGATGTACCGCGCCGGGCCAATGCGGCTGGGGTTGCAGTTTCATCCGGAGTGGAACGCCGAGTCGGTGGCCATGCTCAATGCGCATTTTGGCGATGAGTCGCCGTTGCCACGGGGGCCGCAGGACGGTGCTGCCTACGCCGATGTGTTGGCGTGGTTGCAGGCGACACTGGATGAGTGGTGGGTGGCTGCTAACGAACACTGATCCGTGGGGACCCCACTCTTGTGGCGAGGGAGCTTGCTCCCGCTGGGTCGCGAAGCGGCCCCAAAAAACTGCGTCTGCTTCGCAGCCGAGCGGGAGCAAGCTCCCTCGCCACAGGCAAGCCCCCTCACCACAATGATCAATGGTGTTTGGGTATCAGCATTCACAACCAATCACAGCATTCACCGGCCGCTGCACCCCGGCACTCAACTCAAACCCTTCATCCAGCCACCCGGTCACGCCGCCGATCATCTCCTTGACCGGATAACCCAGGGCCGCCAGTTTCACCGCCGCCTTGTTCGCGCCGTTGCAATGAGGCCCGGCGCAATACACCACGAACAGGCTGTTCTTCGGATAACCCGCCAAACCTTCGGCAGTCAGCAAACGCCCGGGAATGTTGATCGCTCCCGGTACATGCCCGCGTTCGAACGCCAGCGGGCCACGAACATCCACCAGGATGAAATCGACTTCGCCAGCCTGCAGGCTGCCGTAGACGTCGGAACAGTCGGTTTCGAAGGTCAGACGGTTGCTGAAATGCATCAGGGCGATGGCCGAGGGGGCGGCGGGAATTTCGCGAACAAGGCTGGTCATGGGCTGTACTCCAAAGAAGCGGTGGGTGTGGGAAGACTTTATCCGCCAGCCGCTTGCGGCTACAGTGGCGCACAAGACACTCACCGGGAACTTTCCGCCAAATGCACCCCACCCCAGGAATGGTCGCGATTCTGGCCTACGACGGCCTCTGCACGTTCGAGTTCGGCATTGCCGTGGAGATCTTCGGCCTGCCACGGCCCGAATTCGAATTTCCGTGGTACGAGCATCGCATCGTCGCGGTCGATCAGGGCCCGATGCGTGCCATGGGCGGCATCCAGGTACTGGCCGATGGCGGCATGGAATTGCTCGCCGATGCCCGCACCATCATCATTCCCGGTTGGCGCGACCGCAGCGCCGCAGTGCCCGCAGAACTGATCGCCGCCCTGCGCCAGGCCCATGCCCGGGGGGCGCGGTTGCTGTCTATCTGCTCCGGTGTTTTCGTCCTCGCCGCCACCGGGTTGCTCGACGGGCACGGTGCGACCACGCACTGGCGCTATACCTCGGAACTGGCCGAGCGCTTTCCCGGCATCCTGGTGGACCCGGACGTGCTGTATGTCGATTCCGGCCAATTGATCACCTCCGCCGGCAGCGCGGCAGGCATCGATGCCTGCCTGCACCTGGTGGCGCGGGATTTCGGCACCCAAGTGGCCAACTCCGTGGCCCGGCGCCTGGTCATGTCGCCGCAACGCAGCGGTGGTCAGGCGCAATTCATCCCGACGCCGGTCAGTCCTACACCGCGCAGCGATCTTTCCCGCGTCATGCAGTGGGCACGTGAGCGTTTGCACGAGCCACTGGAGGTGCGCGACTTGGCCAGCGAAGCCGCCATGAGCGAACGCACCTTCCTGCGCCGCTTCACCGAAGCCAGCGGACAGTCACCGAAAACCTGGTTGCAGCACGAACGCCTGGGCCGCGCCCGCGAACTGCTGGAAAGCAGCGACCAGAACACCGAGCAGATTGCCGAACGTTGTGGTTATCGCTCGGTGGAAAGCTTTCGGGTGGCCTTTCGAACCGTGGTTGGCGTGCCGCCTTCGGTGTATCGGGAGCGGTTTGGGCGAGGAGGCAATGTTGCTCTTTGAGGTGTACTCAAGGCTTGCGCAATAAATAGGTATCCATGATCCAGCCATTGGCCAGCCGCGCCGCCTTGCGCACCCGTTCGATTTCATCCGCAACATCCTTGAGCTTGCCGCGGATCAGGATTTCATCCGGCGTCCCCAGATAGGCCCCCCAGTAAATCTCGGTGTCCTGATCCACCACCTGCTGGTAAGCATCCTGGGCATCGAGCATCACCACCAGGCTGTCGGCATCGCTCACCTGCCCTGCCGCCAGACGCCGGCCGGTGGTGATTTCAACGGAGCGGCCAATCTGGTTGAGCGGCACCTTGTGTCGGGCCGCCAACGCCTGGACGCTGGTAATGCCGGGGATCACCTCGAACTCGAACCCGCAGGCGCCCGAGGCCTGGATCGCCTGAAGGATCCGGATGGTGCTGTCGTACAGTGCAGGGTCTCCCCACACCAGGAAACCACCACACTGGCTGTCGGACAGTTCTTCATTGATCAGCCGTTCGAAGGTCTGTTGTTTGGCCAGGTTCAAGTCGTCGACACTGGTCTTGTAGTCCACCTCACCACGCTCGCGCTCAGGGCTGCTGGCTTCGACAAAACGATAATCAGGGTCGGTGATATAGCGTTCGCAAATCTCGCGGCGCAGATCGATGAGTTTGTCTTTGCTCTGGCCCTTGTCCATGAGAAAAAAAACATCGACCTGATTCAGCGCCTTCACCGCTTGCATGGTGATGTAGTCGGGATTGCCGGCACCGATCCCGATGACCAGAAGTTTTTTCATCACAGCAAGTCCTCGGGGTCGGTGCCCGGCAAGCGCAGTCGCCAGCGGCCATGGAACCGTAACTCGACAGCCGACAGGGGTTCGACGTCGATCAGGTTGGACGCTGCCCCCTGCAACACCTGCGCCAGCGCGGCGCGGATGACAAAGGGATGGGTAATGGCCACGATGTGCCCGGGTGTCGACTGCAACGTTGTCAGCCACGCGCCCAACCGTTCCTCCAGTTGCAGCACCGACTCACCACCGTGGGGTGCCGACGCCGGGTCCACCAACCAATACTGGAGCGCCTGGGCTGCATTTTTTTGCAGCTCACCGATGCGCACACCGCTCCAACGTCCGAAGTCGCAATCCCTCAGTGCGTCGACAATCTCCGCTGAACTGCCGAACAGTTCAGCGGTTTGCCGGGTGCGCAACTCCGGGCCGCAGACAAGACGCGGAGCGCCCTTGAACTGATTGCAACGGGAAAGCCTGAGCGCTTGCCAATCCATCTCCAGAGCTTCGTCCAGAGGAAAACGCGCCAATTTCTGTGCGACGGTTCGAGCATGACAAATCAGGGTTAAACGGGTCGCCTGCACCAGCAATCACTCTTAAGATGGAAAGAAACGACGGCGTCAGGTGACCGTCATCGCGCAATTGTGCCGCAACACAGCAGGCCCGGGTGCTGTTTAATTTTCCTGTTTGAAACGGATTCCTTCAGCCATTTCCTGCCAGATTTTCTGTCATGGCTGACCGCAACGCAGGCAATCACCTACAAGACTTTACGACATCGCCGTAGCCCTTTGGCACAGGCATTTCGCCCCTTTTTCGGGCACGAGCAGACCACACGAAAATTCACTAGACAGGCAGTACGCGATGATTAAATACTCCTTTCAACGGACTGTTAAAACACTTGCCACGCTCATCCAGCAGGAGCCCGGATGCCTTTTCTCGAACACCCGATCAAAGCGCCTGGCCAGGCCCCGCCTGCGGCCGAACCGCCTGTTCCTCGTTTAATGCGGTCCATCCCAAGAAACATCCGACAAGAAAAAGAGTGGCGCCTGACAATGTTCAGATGACCACCGATTAAATGTGTGGAAAAACCGACAGTGATAGTCAGGTTCGGCTCAAACCGCCGAATCGTTTGATACAGGAGTGTCTCCATGCTGGTCTTGCGTCCAGTCGAGTTGGCCGACCTGCCCCAGTTGCAGAGGCTCGCCCGTGAAAGCCTCGTGGGCGTCACGTCCCTGCCCGACGACAGCGAACGGTTACGCGGAAAAATCCTCGATTCCTGTGCCTCGTTCGAAAAGGACGTTCAGGCTCATGGCCCGGAAAACTATTTCTTTGTACTCGAAGACCTGACGACACGACACCTGGTCGGCTGCTCGGAAATCCTCGCCACGGCCGGGTACGACGAGCCGTTCTACAGCCTGCGCAACCGGCACTTCAACAGTGCCTCGCGGGAACTGAACATCGAGCACGGCGTACCGGCCCTGTCGTTGTGTCACGACCTCAGTGGCCACACATTGCTGCGGGGCTTTCATATCGACGCCGCGCGGGTGCGCAGCGCGCATTCCGAACTGCTGTCGCGGGCGCGCCTGTTGTTCATCGCCGCCCACGCCCGGCGTTTTTCCGACACGGTGATCACCGAAATCGTCGGCTACAGCAGTGATGAAGGCCACTCGCCATTTTGGGACGCCGTGGGCAAGCATTTCTTCGACTTGCCCTACGTCGAGGCCGAACGGCTTTGCGGCCTGCAGAGCCGCACCTTTCTCGCCGAACTGATGCCGCAGTATCCGATCTACGTGCCCATGCTGCCCCAGGCGGCACAGGACTGCATCGGCAGCATCCACCCCGATGGCCAGGAAGCCTTCGATATCCTCGAACGGGAAGGTTTCGAAACCAACAGCTACATCGATCTGTTCGATGGCGGCCCGACGCTCTATGCGCGCACCGCGGGCATTCGCTCCATCGCCCACAGCCAGTGCGGCGTAACGCAGCTTGGCCCGGTGATCGATGCCCGTGGCAGCTTTCTGGTGAGCAACGAGTCCTTGAACGAGTATCGGGCCATCGTCGCCGATCTTGATTACATCCCCGGGCAACCCGTGACGCTGGACGCCGTCATGTGCGAGGCGCTGAAGGTGACCGAGGGCAGCACGATCAGGCTGGTTGCCCTGTGAACGCTCACCAGATTCAACGCCAGAGCACACGCGCACAAGGAACAGCCGCATGATTGTCCGTCCGGTTCAGATCACCGACCTGCCCGCCCTGTTCACGCTGGTGCGCCAGGCCGTTCCGGGGCTTACCAGCCTGCCGGCCGATGAAGAACGCCTGGCCCACCGGATTCGCTGGGCCCAACGCACCTTCGCCGGGCAAGTCGATCGGGCCGATGCCGACTACCTGTTCGTGCTCGAGGACGACGAGCAACAAGTGGTGGGCGTCAGCGCCCTGACGGGGGGCGTCGGTCTGCGCGAGCCCTGGTACAACTATCGGGTCGGACTGACGGTCAGTGCTTCGGCGGACCTGGGTATCCAGCGCCAGATCCCGACCCTGTTCCTGAGTAATGAATTGACCGGGCAATCGGAAGTCTGCTCGTTGTACCTGCGCCCCGATCAGCGCCAGGGCAGCAACGGCCGTTTGCTTTCCCTCGGGCGCCTGTTGTTTGTGGCCGAGTTTACCCAGCTGTTCGGCAACCGGCTCATCGCCGAACTACGCGGCAGCGCCGACGAACAAGGCGGCTCGCCGTTCTGGGACAGCCTCGGCCGGCATTTTTTCAAGATGGATTTCCGCCACGCCGATCACTTGTCCGGGCTGGGCAACAAATCTTTCATCGCCGAACTGATGCCGCGCCAGCCGCTGTACACCTGCCTGCTCACCGAACAGGCCCAGGCAGTGATCGGCAAGGCCCACCCGAACACCGAGCCGGCCCTGAAAACCCTCAGCGCCGAGGGGTTTGCCCACAAGGGCTACATCGATATCTTCGACGGCGGACCGGTCATCGAAGCCCCGGTTTCCGGGATCCGCACCGTGCGCGACAGCCGACCGCTGTCACTTGCCATCGGCTCGAAGGACGATAAAGCGCCCCTCTGGCTGATTCACAACCGCCGCCTGGAAAACTGTCGCATTACCTGCGCCCCGGCCCGCCAGGTGGGCAACAGCCTGGTGGTTGATCGCCTGACCGCCAAGCGCTTGCAGCTGCAGCCCGGAGATTCGGTGCGCGCCGTGCCGCTGCTTGACCAACGGCAACAGGCCGTGGCGGCGTGACTGATCAGTTCCATCGCTGCGACGTCAATCGGCCTAACCCAGCAAATTCGTCATCATTCTCCCCCGGCGCGCGTGATAGCCTTTTATTTCTTCGGCGTTGACACTTTTGCTCAAGCCCTTCCATTCCATTGGTGGAACTCATATGTCCAGGCTTTCCCATCAAGATTTGCGGCGCAATTTTCGCCAACTGTTCGCCTCCAACACCTGCTACCACACGGCCTCGGTGTTCGACCCGATGTCGGCCCGCATCGCCGCCGACCTGGGCTTCGAAGTCGGGATCCTCGGGGGTTCGGTCGCCTCGCTGCAAGTGCTGGGCGCCCCCGACTTTGCCCTGATCACCCTCAGCGAATTCGCTGAACAGGCCACCCGCATCGGCCGTGTCGCCCAGTTGCCGGTGATCGCCGACGCCGACCACGGCTACGGCAACGCGCTCAACGTCATGCGTACCATCGTCGAACTCGAACGTGCTGGCGTCGCCGCGCTGACCATCGAAGACACCCTGCTGCCCGCGCAGTTCGGCCGCAAATCCACCGACCTGATCACGGTCGCCGAAGGTGTCGGCAAGATCCGCGCTGCGCTCGAAGCCCGCTGCGATTCGGAAATGGCAATCATCGCCCGCACCCATGCCGGGATTCTGCCGGTGCAGGAAATCATCAGCCGCACCCGGCAATACCAGAGCGCTGGCGCCGACGGGATCTGCATGGTGGGTATCAAGGACTTCGACCATCTGGAGCAGATCGCCGAGCACCTGAGCGTGCCGCTGATGCTGGTGACCTACGGCAACCCGCTGCTACGCGATGACAAGCGCCTGGCCGAACTGGGTGTGCGCGTGACCATCGACGGCCATGGCGCGTACTTCGCCGCGATCAAGGCGACCTACGACAGCCTGCGCGAGCAACGCCAGATCCTCACCCAGACATCGGACCTGAGCGCCACCGAGCTGACACACACCTACACGCAACCCGAGGAATACATCCGCTTCGCGGAGGAGTTCATGAGCGTCAAGGAGTGACGGTTTAAACCGACACACCGCTTTCGTCGGATCGCCGCCCGGAGCAAGCTCGCTCCCGCAGGTCTTGCGCTAGACAGTCACACCGAGTCGAGCAGTTCGCGATAGGGTTTCCCGTTCCCGCAGCAGATCACTCGATTGCGCCCGGTGGTCTTGGCTTCGTATAGCGCATGATCGGCGTCATTGAGCCAAAGCGTCGCGTCGGCATGGGCCGGGTTGAAGGACGCCATTCCAATGCTCAGGCTGACTTTCAGCGCCGGGTTCTGCTCGTAGCCCAAGGTGGCGAAGCGATCGCGCAGGGCATCCATGACGGCGACGGCGCGGTTCAGGGGCAGGTCCGGAAGGATCACGCAGAACTCGTCACCGCCGTAGCGCCCTGCTACATCGGTCGCTCGCAGGTTCTGCTTGAGCATTTTGCTCAACTGACGCAAGACGATGTCGCCGGCAACATGCCCGTAGGTATCGTTGATGGCTTTGAAATGGTCGATGTCGATCAGGGCGATCGCTCCACCTTTTTGCTGGCGTTTGCAACGCTGGAACTCGATCTCCAGCTGGTCCTTCCAGGTGCCGTGGTTCAGCAGGCCTGTCAGGCTGTCGGTGCGGCTCAGTGCCAGCAGTTCACGCTTCTGACAGCCGAGGGTATGGGCCTGGCGGAAGCAGATCCAGCCCAGCGCCAGCGGATACAGGCACAGCAACGGCAAACAGGCATAGAGCTGCACCGCGCTGGTGGCAGGAATGAACGCCGGGGCGAAAATCTGCAGGCCTACGCCCACGCCCAGGATTTGCGCGGCCGTCCCGGCCAGCAGGAAGCGCAAGCCGCCTATGGCCACGTTGTTCATGGCCATCATGGAAATGGTGGTCGCGCTGGGCAGTGGATTGAATTGCATCGCAGCAATCCAGAAGCCGCCGAGAAAGGCATCGATCAGCAGATTGCGGTGTTCGGCATGATAGGGCGTCCTGGCCCGGCGCGCCCATTGGTAAGCCAGATGCGGCCAGACCAGGCCATTGAACCACATGAAGCCCCAGACCCAGGGCGCCGGATCGAGCGGATACATTGCCACGCTCACACACACCAACCCCAGGGCCAGCCCCAGGGTCCGCGATGTATAGAGCCTCCTGGCCAATGAAAATCCCTTTCCTCCCGTTTTTGTCATAGGGCCTCTGTGCCACTCGACGGAATGCGATTACAGCCTGTGCCTGTACGCTGGAGTCTATCAGGGCGAGATTAAATAGCCATCACTGGCTGACGGGCTGAATATCGCGACATCACGCTCGCATAAAAGCAAAAGCCTCGCCCCAGAAACGGCTATACATGAAAGAAGGGGTTGATCGATGACCATAAGAGGAGGCCCATGCAGACCTTTCAAGTATTGATCATCGGCAGCGGGTTTGGCGGCCAATGTGCAGCAATCAATTTGCTCAAGGCCGGCATCGACGATTTTCGCCTGCTGGAGCGGCGGGATTTCTTCGGTGGCACCTGGTGCCAGAATACCTACCCCGGCGCGGCAGTCGACGTGCCCTCGCCGCTGTACTCCCTGTCTTTTGCTCCGTATCGCTGGACACAAATGTTCGCCGAACAGGCCGAACTGCACCGCTACACCCGCCACGTGGTGGAACACTTCGGCCTGCGGGACAAGGTGGAACTGGGCGCCAATGTCGAGCGCGTCGAATGGGACGACACCAACAAACGCTGGACGGTGTACACCGCCGGCAAAGGCACCTTTTGCGCGCAGTTCCTGATCAATGCGACCGGGCCCCTGAGTCAACCGGTGGTCCCTCGCTTCGATGGACAGGAACGCTTCCAGGGCAAGACGTTCCACACCAACAACTGGGATCACCGCTACGACTACCGGCAAAAACGCGTGGCCATCGTCGGCAGCGGCGCCAGTGCGGCCCAGGTCATTCCGGCCATCGCCCCGGACGTCGGGCACTTGCATGTGTTCCAGCGCACGCCCCACTGGGTCCTGCCCCGGGCTGACCGCAACTTTGGCCGTTTCCAGCGCTGGCTGCTGGGGTTCAAACCGGCCTACAAGCTGCTGCGCTGGGGGATCTACTGGCAATTCGAAACCCGGGTGATTGCCTTCAAGTATTCGAAACCGGCGGTGCACATGGTCCAGCGTCAGGCCCTGCGCTTTCTCAAACGCCAGGTACCGGACGCCGAACTGCGGTGCAAGCTGACGCCGGACTACACCATCGGCTGCAAACGGGTGATTCTGTCCAGCACGCTGTACCCGGCGCTGGCGCGCGACAACGTGACGTTGCACAGCCGCGAGCAAGGCATCGCGTCCATCGACGAAACTGGCATCGTTACCCTGGAAGGCCAGCACATCGACCTGGACCTGATCGTCTGGTCCACCGGCTACGATGCCACCGACGGGGTAATTTCCTACCCGGTAACGGGCAAGAACGGCACCCGCCTCAAGGAGGTCTGGGCGCAATACCCGCGGGCCTACCTCGGCACCGCCCTGCCCGACTTTCCCAACCTGTTCATCGTCACCGGGCCGAACACCGGCATCGGCCACACCTCGGCGCTGTTCATCATCGAATCCCAGATGAATTACATCCTCGATTGCATTCGCACCTTGAAGACTCAAGGTTTACGCAGCATCGAAGTTCGCCATGAGGCGGAACGTACCTACACTGAAATGATCCACCGGGAAATGGAACGCACCGTGTGGAAATCCGGTGGTTGCCACAGTTGGTATCAAAGCAAGAGCGGTCATGTGATTGCCATGTTTCCGGGATTCAGCTTCAGCTTTCATCGCTTGACCCGAGCGCTGAAACCCGCCGATCACATTTTGTCCTGAGCAGATAGAAGGGAGACGCGTGATGCTTTTGTTGTTCGTCGTTCTCGCAGTGTTCGTCGCCTGGAGCTGGCTGACCTACCCGGCCATCGGCTACTGGCTCTATGACTTGAGCATGGCGGCCGAGGCCAAGCTGTACCGGCTGCACAAGATCGTCGTGCCCATCCCCGAAATGACCGTCTCGACCTGGCAAGGCGGGCCATACGAGGCCACCAGCAGTGTGCTGATGCTCCATGGCTTCAGCGCCGACAAGAATCTCTGGCTGCGTTTCGCCCGGCACTTTGTCGGCAGCCATCGGGTGATCATTCCGGACATCGCCGGCCATGGCGAAACCGGCTTCAAGGCGGGCGGCGGCTACGACATCCCGCTGCAGGCCAAGCGCATGATCCAGCTGCTGGACGTGTGCGGGGTCGAGAAAGTCCATGTCATCGGCAACTCCATGGGCGGCTATATGGCGGCCTGGCTCGCGGCCACCTATCCGGAGCGCATTGTGTCCTTGGCCCTGATCGACCCGGCCGGGGTCACTTCGCCCGAGCCCAGTGACCTTGAGCGGCATTTGGCCAAGGGCCACAACCCGTTTTTGATTCATTCGCGGGAAGAATTCCAGCGCTTCTACGCCATGACCATGGCTTCGCCGCCCTGGGTACCGAAACTGGTGCTCGATGCCGTCGCCCAGCGCTATGAACAGTCCCGCGAGGAGCTGGAGGAAATCTTCCGCGAATTTCGCGCCAGCCCGCCGATGGAACCGCACCTGCCCGACATCACCGCCCCGGCGCTGTTGCTGTGGGGCCGCAAGGACCGGTTGATCGATGTCAGCAGTGTGTCAGTCTGGAGCAAGGGCATCGCCGACCTGCGCGTGCATATCTGGGACGCCATCGGGCACATGCCCATGGTGGAAGCGCCATACGGTTCGGCGCGCCTGTATCGCGAGTTTTTGGCATCGCTGCGCTCGGAGAGCCCACAGGATCAACGACTGCATTAGTGGGGCGTTCTCAATTAGTTTCCCCACCGCGTTGTCGCCTTAAAGCTGGCCAGGCAAGGCGTAGGCCGCTGGGAATGGTTGTTCCCTTTCCAAGGCCTGCAACGCAGCATGGCCAGCTTTAAGGCACCCCCCCCTAGGCATGCAGTCCTTTGCAGAATGAAGTTCGTCAGAAACTTCGTTTGTCGGCGTCGCTGAAGGCTGCGATCTTTCGTCCATCCTTTACGTCACCGCGCCAGGAATCATGTTCATGAACCACCCGAACTTCGTCAGCCCTGACCTGATCCGCCAACGCTTCTCCAAAGCGATGTCCGACATGTACCGCGAGGAAGTGCCGTTGTACGGCGCATTGATGGAACTGGTGGAACAGACCAATCGTCACGTGCTGGACAGCGATGCGCAAATCCTGCAGCAGCTCACCAGCACCGGCGAAATCGAACGCCTGGACCTTGAGCGCCATGGAGCGATCCGCGTCGGTACGGCCGATGAACTGGCGACCCTCGCCCGCCTGTTCGCGGTGATGGGTATGCAACCGGTGGGTTACTACGACCTGACTCCAGCCGGCGTGCCGGTGCATTCCACGGCGTTTCGCGCGGTGCATGAAGCGTCGTTGCAGGTCAGCCCGTTCCGGGTATTCACCTCGCTGTTGCGCCTGGAACTGATCGAAGACCTGGAGCTGCGAGCCTTCGCCCAGTCGATGCTCGACCAGCGCTCGATCTTCACCCCCACGGCCCTCACGCTCATCGAACGCGCCGAATCCCGGGGTGGCCTGACCGATCAGGAAGCCCAGGAATTCGTTGAGCAAGCGCTGGAAACGTTTCGCTGGCACCACAGCGCCACCGTCACCGCCGAGCAGTATCGACAGCTCAGTGCCCAGCATCGTCTGATCGCCGACGTGGTGGCATTCAAGGGCCCGCACATCAACCACCTGACACCACGGACCCTGGACATCGACATCGTCCAGGCACAGATGCCGGCCCATGGCATCACCCCCAAAGCGGTAATCGAAGGCCCACCTCGCCGCCAGTGCCCGATCCTGCTGCGCCAGACCAGCTTCAAGGCCCTGGACGAGCCGATTGCCTTCACCGATCAAAGCGAGGCGCGCGGCAGCCACAGTGCCCGTTTCGGCGAGATTGAACAGCGCGGTGCCGCCCTTACGCCCAAAGGCCGCGCACTCTACGACCGCTTGCTCAATGCCGCACGGGACGAACTCAAGGACTTCCCCAACGAAGCCAACGCCGCGCGCTACAACGCCCTGATGGCGCAGCATTTCAGCGAGTTCCCCGACACCTGGGAAGGCATGCGCCAACAGGGCCTGGCTTACTTCCGCTACTTCGTGACGGAACAAGGCCTGGCGGCGGGTGACCTGAAAAACGCCCCCCTGGAAGACCTGCTCGGCGACGGTTACCTGCGGGTTGAACCGCTGGTGTACGAAGACTTCCTGCCGGTCAGCGCGGCGGGGATTTTTCAGTCAAACCTGGGGGACGCAGCACAAACCCGTTACGGCGCCCATGCCAACCAGCAGGCCTTCGAACAGGCCCTGGGGCGTTCGACGATCGATGAGTTGGAACTGTATGCCGAGAGCCAGCGACGCTCGGTCGAACAGTGTTTCGCCGCGCTGGCCGATTAAAAAGCATGACGGAATGACTTGTTACAACTCAATAAAAACGGGCGACCTGCAGGCCGCCCGTTTTTTATATCCAAAACTTTCAATACAGCAAATAAAGTGTTCGCCCAGTGCAATGGCCTCGGCAATCCATGCACTGGTAAAGAGCCCTGACACTGGGCGAACGGAAAGTATTTTAGTAGAAGCGAATTAATATGTCCGCACTGCAAAGATGAAATTTATCGACACAATGTTTAACAAGATGTCGACTTAAATACTATGCAACACGGTATCTCGAACTCACCAGTTCGAC
This sequence comes from Pseudomonas fluorescens, assembly GCF_000967965.1. GTDB lineage: Bacteria > Pseudomonadota > Gammaproteobacteria > Pseudomonadales > Pseudomonadaceae > Aquipseudomonas > Aquipseudomonas grandcourensis. The sequence continues at coordinate 13,915 of NZ_LACC01000037.1, read as the reverse complement.
CATTACGAGCTGATTATTCCTATACAAAACTTGCACAAAAACAATCAGCCCGTATAGAACCATGACTCGATATCAGTGCTTGCTGGTCACCGTCAAAATGTCGGTATAAACCACGTTGACGCTTTGTCCGACTTTCAAGTCCTTGAGTTTGGCCTGGACTTCAGGTCGCTTGACTTCGACGGTCTTGGACTTGCCTTCCGGGTTTTCGAAGGTCACCTGGTTTTTCTTCTGGTCGATGTGGGTGATTTTCAACTGCACTTTCACCTGGCGGTACGCTTCGCCGCCCGGGTTGGCGCTGCCTGGCGCTGCGCGCACTTCGCCGGTGGCTTCGGCGGTGCCGGGCAGGCCTTTGTCGACATCGGTGTCGAGGTAGGCTGCTACGGCGCTGGTGACCCTGATGTCGACCGAGTCGCCGGCCTTGAGGTTTTTGAGGTTTTTCGCCTTTTCGGTCAGTTGTACAGGGAATTCATTACCCTGCGGGCCTTTCAGGACCACTATATGGTTCGCGGTGTCTACCGAAACGACTTTGGTGGCGACCTGATCAACCACCACAACTTCGGACAACGGTAGTTCGGCGGCAACCGCGCCGAAACTGGCGGCAGACAGCAAGGTTGCGAGGGCGATGGCTTGGGTCAGTGCGTGGCGTTTCATAGGCAGAACATTCCCTGTGATAGATGGCAACAGACGGCGTTGAAACCGGGCTCAACGCCATGTGTGCGAGTGAGCATAGACGCTGTTCTGCGAGTGGTCGCGCCGCAGCGGTGATTTTCCTTGCACGAGCGCCTAGTACCCGGTCATTTCCAGATAGCCCTGCCCTGTATGACTGCCACTGAGGCGCACCGGGCCTTCCCAATAAGGAATGCGCAAATCCATCCAGGCCTGGGGATTGAGCGCGGCAATGGCGATATCGAGGTGTCTGGCGGGGATTTTGATCGACCAGCGAATGGGCATCGCGCGCCCGGCAACCCGGGCCGTGTCTTGCGGCGTGAGGATGATGTCGCCAGCGTGCAGCAATTGTGTCTGGCCCCCAGCGTCGATCCAGGTGCCGGTGAGGTAAGGCTCGCCGTCCTTTTGCCGCATGCGATACAGCATCACCTGCTCGCCGCTGTCCAGGTGCAGGGAGAACCAGTCCCACCCTGTCTGGTTGCTCGTCAGGGGCTGGCTGCTCCATTCGCGGTCGAGCCAGGCCGGGCCACTGACCTGAAAGGTCTTGCCATCGATTTCCAGGGTGCCGCTGGCCTGGAAAAACGGCTGACTGTAGTAGTAAGAGGCCTGACCCTGTTCGGATTTCTGGCTGAAGCCCCGTTCCCCCTGAAGCACCAGCGGCCCTGTCGAGGTCAACCGCAGCCGGTAACTGAAACGCTGGTCGCGGGCACTGAGTAGCACGTCGGCCAACGGGTCGTCGGCAGTCGCCTGGCTGCGCAGTTGCCAGTCGTCGATCCATGCATTGAACGGCGCAACGTTGACACCGGCCTGACCGACGCCACCACGAGCATATCTTTCGGCCGCGTGATGCACTGTCGCCGACGTCACTGCCGCGTGGCCGAGCCAGATCGTCTGATTCTGCCAACCCGCCACCTCGGGGCTGGCTTTCAACGCGCTGCGGAACAAGGTCCATTGCGCGCCGAACTCATTGCCCTGATCGTCCTTCAGATTGGCCGTGACATACCACCATTCGATGCGAAAGCCGTCGTGGGGACCGTGATCCGCCGGGAAGCTGAACACCCGACCGGGCACCACCGGGGTGAAGGCGGCGGCCTGGTTGCCCAGCCCCGCAAAGCCCTTTTGCTCCGGTGCCGGTTGATCGCAACCGCTCGCCAGCAACGCCAGGAGCAACACGCAGGCTTTAATCTTCATGGGCAAACGTCCGCAGCAGGTCCGCCGGTTGCGTGCGGTACAAACGGTACAACGGCCAGGCCGAGGCCAGTAACGTCGCGACCAGCGCCAGCCCCATCAATTGCAACAGTTGCATTGGAAACACCCGCAACGGCAGGCGCCAGCCAAAGGCCTGCACGTTGATCACCGTGTCCAGGCACCACGCCAGGGCGATGCCCAGCGGCAATGCCAGCACCAAGGTCAATATCGCCAGCAACCAGGTTTGCCCTAGGTTGAGCAACATCAGATGCCGACGCGTCACGCCCAGCGCCCACAGCGGCGCCAGTTGCCCGAGACGGCTCTGGCTTTGGGTCAACAGGCTGATGAACAGCGCCACCCCGGCCACGCACAGCGTCAGGCTGTTGAGTGCGGCGGTGGCGGCGAAGGTACGTTCGAAGATTTGCGTGGACCAACCCTTGAGCCGCGCCTGATCGACGATGCGGCTGTCGTCCAGGGTAAAGCGTGCCTGCAGCGCCGTGACGAACGCCGGAATCGATGCCGGTTCGATGCGCAGATTGAAGCGGCTCGGTGTCAGTTGCGGCCAACCGCGCAGAAGATGGTTGATATTGACCAGAATGTGGCCCTTGGGATTGCCGTAGTCGGCGTAGATCCCGACGATCCGCGACGACCACGGGCCAGTGGGGGTCGGCAGCGTCAGGTGATCGCCCAGTTGCACGTGCAGGCGCCGGGCCAGTTGTTCGCTGAGCATCACCGCATCGTCCTTGGCCAGCCGCTCCCAAGGGTTGTCGCCCAAGGCTTCGAGCAGCGGCCAGTGCTGGCGATAGGTCGGGTGGTCGATGATCCCGGACAGGTCCGTCGGCCAGCCCTGCAACTGGATCGAAACCTGCCAGTTGGGCAGCACCGCCGCCAGTTGCGGCTGCTGGTTGAGCCAGCTTTGCAGCTCCCGGGCCTGGGCCGGGTTCTGGGGATTGAGGTAAAGCTCGGCCGTCAGCCGTTGTTCGAGCCAGTCGCTGAAGGTCTGGCGAAACCCTGCGGTCATGCTGCCGGCACCGATGTTCGCCGCCATGGCCAACAGCAGCGCCATCAACGCCAGGCTCAGGGCCGGCAGTTGCTGGCGGCAATCGGCGACAAACCACTGGCCAAGCACCGAGCGACTTCGCTGCGAAACGAGATTGAGCAGAGAACTGAGCACCACCGGCAATGCCAGCGCGGCACCGATCAACAGAGCCGCCATCAACACGAAGCCACTGATAAGGCTGTCGCCGAAGATCAACGCCAGCAGCGCGATCACCCCGGCCATTGCCGCCACCCACCCCTGGCGTCGCAACCAGCGTGCATGGGCCTGATGCCAGGCCTGCGGGTCGGCCAACGCCAGCAATGGCAAACGCGCCGCCCGCAACAGGCTGTTGGCCCCGGCGAGCATTGCGCCGATCAGACTCAAGCCGATCCCGCTGAACCACCACGACAGGCTGAGGCTCAGCTGCCCCGCCACTTCGGCGCCGTACAAGCCACGCAGGCTGGCGGCGACATCGGGCAACAGCACGCCGGCCAGCAGGTAGCCGCTGACCACCCCGGCCACACCGCCGATCAGGGCCAATCCACCCAATTCGACGGCAAGGCAAGCGATCAGCATCCGCGCACTCACACCGCAGGCACGCAGGGTCCGCAGCAGGCTTCGCCGTTGCTCCAGCGCCAGTCCGATGGCAGCGTGCACGATAAACAGGCCGACCACGAACGACAGCACCCCCAGGGCATCGAGGTTCAGGTGGAAGCTTTCGGTCAGGCGCGTCAGGTTGCTTTCTTCGCCAGCTCGCTTGAGTTGCAGCTGGCCCTTGAACGGCTCCGGCAATGGCGCGGTGAAATCCTTCGGTAACAGCAGCCGCGACAGTTGCTCCGGCAACCCCAGAATCTGCTGGGCAAAACCGATGTCCACCAGCAGCACGCCGGGCGCCATGTCGGCCTGCACATGCAGCGGCGGCAGTGCCACGCCCGCCAGGTTCAGTGGCCGGTCACCCTCGCGAAAACCCAGTGCCTTCAAGGTCTGGGGCGAGATCCAGGTACTGCCCGGCGGACTGAAAAAGCCGACCACCTGTTCAATCGCCAAGGCCTGCCCGGCCACCGCCGCGCCCGCCGGCAGCGACACCGGCTCGATGCCCATCAACTGCAAGCGCTGCTCTTCGTGCCCCTTGAGCGTGACCCGGCCTTGCAGCACCGGTGACACCGGCCAGCCCGCGCGACGCAGATCGATAAACCATTGCTGGGGGAGCGTGCCGCCGCCGGGCGCACCGAGGCTGGCCTGGGGTTCGCCGCCGATCAACTGACTGGCGCGGGCATAGCTGTCGCGGGCCTGGCTGTTGAGAGCCTGGACACCGGCCAACAGACCGGTGGCCAGCCACAACCCGGTCAGCACACTGAAAAACTGCACCGGATGCTGCCGCCAGTGGCTGAGCAGCGCACGCAGAGTTTCGCTGAAAATGCGCATGTCAGCGCTCTCCCGCACCGGCCAGACGACCGCCGCACAGCATGGCTTTTTCCGCCAGCCGTGCCGCCACGCCGGGACTGTGGGTGACCATCAACAGGCTGGTGGGGCTGTCGTCGAGCAATTCCAGCAGCAGCTGCAACACCTCGGCGGCGGTGGTTTCATCGAGGCTGCCGGTGGGCTCGTCGGCCAGCAGCAATTGGGGGCGCGATGCCAGCGCTCGGCCCAGTGCGACCCGTTGCTGCTGGCCGCCGGACAGTTGCTCCGGATAGCGCCGCAGCAGCTCCCCCAAGCCCAGGCGCTGCACCAGGTGCGCCTGCCAGCGTGGGTCATGGCGCCCCGCCAGACGTGCCTGAATCGCCAGGTTGTCTTCGACCCGCAGGCTGCCGATCAGGTTGAATTGCTGGAACACCAGGCCGATTTCCGTACGACGCCAGTTCGCCAGTTGCCCTTCATTCATCTGTTCCAGGCGATGCTCGCCACTGCGGATGCTGCCGCGATCGACCTTGTCCAGCCCGGCGATCAGGTGCAGCAAGGTGCTTTTGCCACTGCCCGACTCGCCCATCAGCGCCAGGCTGCTGCCGGGCCTGAGCGTCAGGTCGACGCCTTGCAGCACCGGCAGCGGCCCCTGCGGGGTGGCGTAGCTTTTGAAAACGCCATGGACTTCAAGCATGGGTCAACCTGCTGGATATGCCTGGCCCAAGGATAGCGGCCCTGAATGGTTTTTGTCCGCTGACGATCATGGCCCCGACCGCCCATCGCCCTACCCTCGAAGCTGGTCTGACCATAACGACAAAAAACGGAGACGCCATGCCTCGTTTCACCTTGAGCCCTCGTGGGCTGCTCACTTGCCTGATCACTGCCTGCCTTGCGCAATCGGTGGTCGCCGCCGATGGACCGGTCGCGGCCAGCCCGCAAACCACGGCCAGTAACGCCGCCGTGCTGCAACAACTGCCCTTCACCGACCGCACCGACTACGAGTCGGTCACCAAGGGCCTGATCGCGCCGTTCAAGGGCCAGGTCAAGGACGCCACGGGCAAGGTCATCTGGGATATCCAGGCCTATGACTTCCTCGCCAAGGACCAGGCCCCGGAGTCGGTCAACCCGAGCCTCTGGCGCCTGGCCCAGCTCAGCGCCCATGCCGGATTGTATGAAGTCAGCCCTCGGCTGTATCAGGTGCGCGGCCTCGACCTCGCCAACATGACCATCATCGAAGGCGACGACGGGCTGATCATCATCGACCCGCTGACCATGGCCGAAACCGCCAAGGCGGCGCTGGACCTGTACTACCAGAACCGTCCGCACAAACCGGTGGTGGCGGTGATCTACAGCCACACTCACGTCGACCACTTCGGGGGCGTGCGCGGGGTCATCGACGAAGCCGACGTCAAGGCCGGCAAGGTCAAGGTATTCGCCCCCGCCGGGTTCATGGAACACGTGATGAGCGAGAACGTCTACGCCGGCAACGCCATGAGCCGCCGTGCGCAGTTCCAGTTCGGCAGCCTGCTGCCCCGTGGCGAAAAAGGCCAGGTCGATGCCGGCCTGGGCAAGAGCACGCCGAGCGGCGGCACGGTCACCCTGATCCCGCCCACCGACCTGATCGACAAGGAACTGGAAACCCGCACCATCGCCGGCCTCGACGTGGAGTTCCAGTTGACCCCGGGCACCGAGGCGCCGGCGGAAATGAACCTGTACCTGCCGCAGTTGCGCGCCTTGTGCATGGCGGAAAACGCCACGCAAATGATGCACAACATCCTCACCCCCCGTGGCGCACAAGTGCGTGACGCCAAGGCCTGGGCCGAGTACCTGGACGGCAGCCTGGCGCGTTACGGCGACAAGAGCGACGTGTTGTTCGCCCAGCACAACTGGCCGACCTGGGGCGGCGAACGCATCCGCACCTTCCTCGCCGACCAACGCGACATGTACGCCTTCCTCAATGACCGCACCCTGCACCTGCTGAACCAGGGCCTGACGCCGCTGGAAATCGCCGACTCGATCAAGAAACTGCCCGGCAGCCTCGACCAGAAGTGGTACACCCGTGGCTACTACGGCTCACTGAGTTTCAACACCCGGGCGGTGTATCAGCGCTACATGGGTTTCTATGACGGTAACCCGGCCAACCTCAATCCGCTGCCGCCAGTGGAAACGGCCAAGCGTTCGGTCGAGGCCATGGGTGGCGAAGCGGCTGTGCTGGGGAAAATGCAGGCGGCGATGGCCAAGGGCGAATACCGCTGGGCCGCGCAACTGGGCAATCAGGTGCTGTTCGCCAACCCGGACAACGGCGACGCCCGCAAAGCCCAGGCCCAGGCGCTGGAGCAAATGGGCTATCAAAGTGAAAACGCCACCTGGCGCAACATGTACCTGACCGGCGCCATGGAACTGCGCAACGGCGTGCCACCCAATGCGGGCACTTCGGTATCGGTGGACATGGTACGGGCAATGAGCCCGCAGATGTTCTTCGACTTCCTGGCGGTGCGCCTGGACAGTGAAAAGGCCGTAGGCCATGACTTGACCCTGAACTGGACCTTCGATGACCTGAACAAGGACTTCAACCTGACCCTGCGCAATGGCGTGCTGACCCACCGTGCCGGGCTCAATGCTCAGGCGGATGCCAGCGTGACCATGAGCAAGGCCACCCTGGAACAGATCAGCCTCAAGCAACTGGATATCCCGACGGCGATGCAGAAAGGCCTGATCAAGTTGCAGGGCAATGGCAAGAAGCTCGGGGAGTTGATGAGCAGCCTCGATACGTTTGCACCGCAGTTCAATATCGTCACCCCTTGACCGGATGACGCGGGAAACCGCGTCGCCTTCATCGCGAGCTTGCTCGCGATGGCGGTTTACCGGCCAACCAGGTATGTCACAGGTGAACGAAACCCGCGACAAGGCCGGCCGGTAGGCCGCCTCGGACGCTGTTGCGGTGCACGCCCCCTCATGAGGCCGAGCGCAGGTTCTGCGCAGTGGGCAACCCGGCATGGATGCCGTGTTAGCCGCCGCCGGCCATGGATGGCCGATGGCGGCGGGCCCACGGAGCAGGACCGGAGCGAGGGCATGCCGAGCCACGGCGAGGCACCGAATGTCAGGGGCAAGAGCCCTTGGTTACTTGGGGCTTTTCCAAGTGACCCGCTGTAAGAGCGGAACCATAGGTGGCCGTTACCGCAGAAACGGATATGTACACCATCAAAAATCCATGCCGCCTGACACAAAGCCTTCGCGAGCAAGCTCGCTCCCACAGGGGACCGGGTTGTTCACAGCAATTGTGAACGACACTGATCCAATGTAGGAGCGAGCCTGCTCGCGATGCGGTTCAGGCAGACACCACTTCAACCACCGGCATTTGCCAACGTTGATTGACCACCTGCTGCCCGGGTCCATACAGCCTCAGGACCAAGCTGAACGCCCCGCTCGCTGGCGTCGGCAACCAGTTACTCTGCTCTGGCGGAGCGGCGTTCTGCAGGATCAACGTCAACCCACCGTCCGCATCTTTTTGCAACTGATCCCGGCTGCTCAGGCAGTAGCGATTGATCGGGTTGGCCACCAGTTGCCGGTCCGGCAAGTCATACAGCGTCAGCGACCAGAACTCGCTGGCCGGCGGCAATTGACCCGGTGCGAAACGCAGGCGATAGCTTCGCCCGCCCTGCAAGAGTTGCCCCTGATTATCCAGGCGAGTGCCGGTGTAGAAGGCCTCTTCCACGCTGTTGCCGTAGATGCCGACATTCGCCGCGACAGCGCGGTTGAGGTAATTGCCGTTCAGCGCTTCGCGAGTACCGAACAGGCCCAGGGTGGTGCGTACCTGGCTCACCGCGGTTTGCAGTTGCGCCCGGGCGTCCTGAATCCCGGCGAGCAATGCCTGGCGCGTTGCTTGCGGCAACGTTGCCGGGTCGAATCCCTGACCGGGCACGATGCCGATCCGCGCAAAGCGTGCGCGCAAGGCTTGTTCGGACGGTTGCGTGGGGCACAGGCTGAGGATCTGATTCAGCGCCGGGATAAACTCCAGCCCCAACCCGGTCTTGCTGTCCCAGGGTCGCCAGTCAATCGCCGGCGCAACCACGGGCGGTGCACTGCCGATGAACTCATGCAATGCACGCAAACCGTATTGCTGCTGCAAGGCACGCACCGCCGGCAGGTCCTCGGCGTTTTTCAGGCCCGTTCTCCCAAGCACCATGACGATTTCGGTTTCACTGCGCAGCACGGCCTTGACGCCGTCGGGTGTCGGGCCTTGCCAGTCGGGCCCGACGATCAGGTAATTCCCCGCATCGCGACCGGTGCTGAGCACGCCGACATAGGCAAAGTTGTGGGTGTACTGGTCGACCAGTTGAAACACGTAATAGCGCTCGTCATCGACCGCCGGCACGCTCAACACCTGGGGTTCGCTGCGCAGGTCGAGCCAAGCCCAGGAGTACGGCGTGTCGTTGTTCGGCGTGACGATGTCGCGGTTGTTCGGAGTAAACAACTCGCCGTAATGACGAAAGCGGTTGAAGCCGCCGACGTACTCCGGCGCAGACGCGTTGAGCGCTTGTTTTTCCATGGTCTGGTAATGCATGAGCATGGGGTAGGCGTAAATCCACGCCTCTTTGGCAATCTGCCGCAGGTCATCGGAATCAGCGGCCAGCAACCAGCGCGGAAACATCAGGCTGCCGCCCAATACCCCCATGCTGCCCAGCACCCGGCGGCGACTGAAAATCAGGTTCATGATTCGATCCTCGTTATCGTCGGCAATTGATAACTCCCGTCCAATGCCCCGCCCTTGGGCAGGTACAGGCGCAACAGCAGGTTGAACGTACCTTGCGGCGTCGGCAGCCAGTTGCCCTGCGGCGCAGCCTTGGGCGCATCGGCCTGCAGGATCAGGGTCAAGCCGCCGTCGGCATCGTATTGTAGACCAGGGCTACGATCGCCCAGGGCGTAACGCTGGATCGGGTTGGCCACCAGCAATTGGGTTTTGCCGTCATACAGGGTCAACGACCAGAACGCATTCACCGGCGGCATTTGCCCGGCGGGAAAATGCAGACGATAGGCGTGTTGGCCGGTGAGCGCCTGTCCCTCGGCATCGTGCAACGCCATCGGGTACAGCGCTTCCACCGCATCGTTGGCGTAGATGTAGCGCCAGGCGACCGCGGCACGGGTCAGGTCATCGTCGCCGTATTTGCCGACGTTGGACGGCGACGGCAACCAGCCCTGCCGTTCCACCGACAGCTGGCTGGAGGCTGCGCGGACCTGTTCGCGACCGGCTTCGGCACCTTGGGCGACGGCTTCGCTCAAGTCCGCCGGGGCCTGGAATTCGGTCCCCGGCTTCACGCCGATGACGGCGAAACGGGCCAGTTTCTTTTGTTCGCTAGCGGTCCATTGATGCAACGGGGCCAGCGCGTTGAAGGTACTGAACAGCGCCTGCGCCGGCCCTTGCTTGGTGTCCGTGTACGCTGGCAGTTGCAGTGGTGCCAACGGTTCAGGGGTCGCGCTGCCATTCACTTTGGACAGCGGTTGCAAGGCGTAGCCCTTCAGCACCTGCGCGGCGTCTTTCTGATCCGCTTCGCCTTTGACTTCGGTCCGTCCCAACAGGAAGACCAGCCGGCTCGGAGAGCGAATCACAGCGCTGAAACCCGATGGCACAGGCCCCTTCCAGTCCGGCCCGACAATCAGGTAGCGCCCCGCCTGATCCCCCGTGGCGCGGGTGCCGATGTAGTCGAGGTTGTCGGTGCGCATGTCCACCAGTTGGAAGCTGTAGTAGCGGCCTTGCACAGCCGGCACGTCCAACGCCATCGGTTCGCCGCGCAGATCGAGCAAGGCGCGGGAATAGAAGGTGTCGTTGTTGGGCGACACCACTTTGTTGTCTTGCGGACCGAGCAGGCGCGGTTCGCTGTAGAGACGATTGAACGGCAGTTTCGCGGTGATGGCGCTGAGCACCTTGTCGTGTTCGACGGTGGCGTAGGCGAACACGTAGGCCTCCTGCGCCAGGGCTTTCGCCTGTTGTTGATCGATAGTTGCGGCGTGAACAGTGCCCAGGCTCGCGCCCAGGGCCAGTGCGGATATCCAGTAGCGCATGGCAGATCTCCTGTAGCAAAACATCAGCACACACAGATCCCTGTGGGAGCGGGCTTGCCCCGGGCGGCGTTCCGACGAAGAGGGAGTGTCAGTCGACTACATTGCTGCCTGACACGCCGCCTTCGCGAGCAAGCCCGCTCCCACATTGGATTTGCGGTGGTTTGGCGAATGGTTACTTGGCCCAGCGCCGCAGGTCCGACGGGGTGTAGTCATCGGTCTTGGCGGCGAAGCCCACGCGCATCGGCTCGGTCTCTTCGTTGGCCAGGCCGCCGGCGTAGTAGCGTCCGGAGATCAGGTCATAGGAGGTTTCCAGCACGTTGTAGGTGAAGCCGTGGTCGTACTGCTGGATCGCGTGCAGTTCACCGCTGCGCCACAGTTCACCGCGGCTGTCGTACTGGTCCGACTGGGCGATCTGCCAGCTGTCTTCGTCCACATAGAAGCGACGTTTGGCGTAGATGTGCCGGGCATCGGGCTTGAGGGTCGCCTCGACTACCCACACCCGATGTTTCTCGTAGCGAGCCAGATCCTGGTTTACGTGGTTGGGCTTGATCACGGCGTCGTACTTGAGGTCGCGGCTGCCGATCTTGTAGCTGTTGTAAGGGATGAACAGCTCTTGCTTGCCCACCAGTTTCCAGTCGAAACGGTCCGGTGCGCCGTTGTAGCCGTCGATGTTGTCGGCGGTGATCAGGCCGTTGCTGTAACGGGCGCTATTGTCGTAGGCGATCATCGGCGCACGACGCACGCGACGCTGGCCCGGCAGGTATTGCCAGGCCGAACGCGGCTCGGCGACCTGGTCGATCGGCTCGTGCACCAGCACCGCTTCGCCGGACAGACGCGCCGGTTCCAGGACCCGGCTCTTGAACATGAACAGGATGTTCGAGCCCGGTTCCAGTCCGCCCACGGTGTCGGCGAAGTTGATTAGCGACTGATTGCGCACGTAGCTGGTGGCGCCGTTTTCGCGCACCAGTGCCGAGCTGCTGATGCGCTCGTAGCTGCCGCCGCGATAACGGGTCATGTGGTTCCACATCACCTCCAGGCCTTCGGTGGGCAACGGAAACGGAATACCCCTGGCATAGTCGTGCAAGCCGTTGCCGCCGTCGGCCATGCTGGTCTTGGCGACGTTCTCACGACTGGCCGCCAGTACCTCCTTGGGCAAGTTGGCGCTGCGATGGCTCGGGTAGATGTTCATTTTGTAGCTGTCCGGGAAACGCTTGAACAAAGCGACTTGACCCGGGCTGAGAAGTTTCTCGTACTGCGTGACGTTCTTCGCCGTGATGGTGAACAACGGTTTCTCGGCGGCATACGGATCGCTGTAACCACCCTTGCTGTCAACGGTACCGGCGTTGGCGGCAAGCCCTCCGGTCCAGGCCGGAATGCTGCCGTCGGCATTGGCCGCCATTTCCGAGCCCATGGGGGTCAGGGTCTTGCCCAGTGCCGTCGAATCGGTGCCTTTGGCCTGAGCCAGGCCGACGGTGCAGGCCAGGGCCAGCACGCACAATTGCATACGCATAACGGTTCTCCTTAGAAGTCTGCCTTGAAGCTGACGGATGCGAAATCGCGGTCGTCGAGGGTGCTGTAGTCGTTGGAACCGAAGAACGTGTTGTAGGCCAGTTCCACGCTGTAATCGTTCATGTAGACGCCGGTCAGGCTCACGCCCAGCGCCTGCTGGCCTTCCTGGAATGGCCCTTGCGGATCGTAGGAATAGCCCGAGACGTCATGCCGCCAGTTGAGGGCGGGAATCAGGTTGATGCCTGGCAACACATCGCTGTATTCGAGGCTGGCGCGCAGGCGATAACCCCACGACCAATCGGTGGCAAAGCCCTTGTCGGTGCAGAATTGGTTGGTCACACCTGAAGCCACCGTGTTGCACGGCGTGCCATTGCGCGGGGCGCTGCGGCCGAACGCGGCGTTACGGCCCAGGCGCTCGTCCCCCAGGTCTTCGATGTGCACGACCCCGGCTTCACCGAACAGGCTCAGGCGCGTGGCGCCCAGCACGTTGTCGATGGCCTGGGTGGCCGAACCGGTCAGCTGCCAGACGCCCTTGCGCTCCCACGCATCGAACTGGCTGCCATTGGTGGTGCTGAAGCCGGGCGGCAACTGCACCCAGGAACTGCCCCCTGGCCCGGAAATCACGGCGACGTTGACGTCGGGCGCGTTGATCGCGATCGGCATGTTCGGCCGGTAGCTCAACTCACCGGCCAGGGAAATCCCGGTGACCGGCTCGACGCCATTGAGGCTGATGCCGTACAGGTGAATGTTTTCCGGGAAAGCCGCCGCATAGCTCGGCCCCTGGATGCCACCGGGGAAGGTGCCGGGCAAGGCGGTGTTCCTGGCGTTAATGGTGAAATACGGCAACCGCGAGTGATAGTTGATGTAGTAGATCGCCGCTTCCGCATCGTTGAGCGCCGGGATCATCTGGCGCAAGGCGAAGCCAAACTGGCCGTTGTCGGACGGCGACTCGTTGCCCCGGGACGTGGCGAACAAACCCGCGGCCTGCATCTGTTGATCGGTCTGTACCTGACTCAGGAACAGCGGCCCGCAACCCGGCTGGATCACATCGCTGCTGGCGAAGAAAGTGCCGCAACCATCGAGAACGCTGGGGCGCCAGTTGTACTGGTAGAAACCTTCGAGGTTGGTGGTGTCGGTCAGGCCGAAGCTGAAGGAGACCATCTCCACCGGCAACTGGCCTTCCTTGATTTCCACGCCGGGACGGTTGAACGCCGAGATGTCCAGCGGGTTGATCACATTGATGCCGTTCTGGATCAGCAGCGCTTCGCCCCAGGACAGCACCTGGTTACCGACCTTCACGCTCAGCGGATGCTCGGCCACCTGGAAGTCTTTCCAGACGTAGGCATCGAGCACCTCGAAGCCCTTGAACTTGGACAGGTCGTCCCAGCCCGAATCATCGAAATCCTTGAAGCGGCCATTGCCGGTTTCATAGGCATGGTCGTACCAGTACTTGAAGCGAATGAACGCGCCCTGGCCCTGGCCATCGAGACTGACATCGGTGAGGCCCTTGAAGAGTTGCGAGATGGGGTCGCCCCTCTCGAAGTTCAGCCGGTTGTCGTCGGCGCTGACGCTGGTGCCATTGGCATTCACGCCCTGGGCCTGCAAGGCGTTGGCGCGGGTCATCAGGCTTTTGTCGGGGTTTTGCGTCGACCAGCTGCTGCCCAGGCTCAGGCTGGTCTTGGTCGACAGGCTCCAGTCTTCGTTGATGTCAAAAGTGGTGGCGTAGGTCGGCCCCGTCAGTACGGCAAGAATCGCCAGCGCAAGGGGTTGCGGGCGGGTGTGGCCAAGCCGGTGAAGTCGTTGGCGGACTCCGGCTGTGGCCGAGCGTTTTTTTATCATTATTGGGCTCCGGTCAGGTTTGCTCAGCCTGGACACGGTGCCCAACTATCGGGCGCGACACGCAAGCGATGGCCGACAAAAAATAATCATCGGGAGATCTGCGGGGGTCTCGGTTAATTTCTGAAGGTGTGCATATCCGTCTCCATGGATGCGGTCCCACATTGGGTCCCCCGGTTTTACTTCAGACTTGTTGCCACTGAAGATCCCTGTGGG
>NZ_LACC01000036.1:64920-116000 GCF_000967965.1 Pseudomonas fluorescens | reverse complement strand
GCAGTTGGGGTTTTGTTTTTGCGCTCGAAAAAAGGGCCGAGCCAGCCAAGGTCAATTGTGAAAAAAATCACACAAACCAGGCACCACGCTTTTGGTATGGTGCAGTCCATTTTTAATGGACTGAGTTTGCGCCCACGGATCGGCGTTCTTTTCAAAGAGTTGCTGTACAAGTGCCTGAACCGATACCGATCAAGGACCACGAAAAAGAAACACGCCTGGTCAACAAGAGACTCCTGGCCTGCGCCTTGTTCGTTGCCGCCATTACCTGTGCGCTGGTGGTACGCCTGTACGTCCTGCAAGTGGTCGAGTTCGACTATCACTCGACCATTTCCGAAAACAACCGCGTCCACGTCCTGCCGATTACGCCTACCCGCGGATTGATCTATGACCGCAACGGCGTACTCCTTGCGGACAACCGTCCCAGCTTCAATCTGACCATCACCCGCGAACTCGCCACCGATGTTAAAAGTGAGCTGGACGAGGTGGTCAATCTCCTGCACTTGCCCGCCGAAGACCGCTCGCAGTTCGACAAGGCGATGAAGCAGGCACGTCACCCCTTCGTACCCGTGACATTGTTCTATGAGTTGAGCGAAGAACAGATTGCCGTACTCGCCGTCAACGAGTTCCGCTTGCCGGGCCTCGATGTCGAGCCGCAGTTCGTTCGGCACTATCCATTGGGCGAGCACTTCGCTCATTCGGTCGGCTACGTCGGACGTATCAACGAAAAAGAGTCAAAGGCTCTGGATAACGTCGAGTACCGGGGTACCCAATCCATCGGCAAGACCGGGATCGAAAAATTCTACGAGGCGCAACTGCACGGCCATGTCGGGTATGAGGAGGTCGAAACCAATGCTCAGGGCCGCGTGCTGCGGGTGCTCAAGCACACTGACCCGGTGCCAGGCGAAAACATTGTCCTGAGCCTCGACGTCAAGCTTCAGGAAGCCGCCGAGCAAGCCCTGGGGGATCGTCGTGGCTCGGTGGTCGCGCTGGATCCGTCGACCGGTGAGGTGTTGGCCATGGTCAGCAACCCGAGTTTCGATCCAAACCTGTTCGTCACCGGTATCAGTTCCAAGGAGTACTCCACGCTACGGGACTCCATTGATCGGCCGCTGTTCAACCGTGTGCTGCGTGGTCTCTATGCGCCGGGTTCGACCATCAAGCCGGAAGTGGCAATCGCCGGCCTCGATGCCGGTGTCGTTACGCCACAGACCCGTGTGTTCGACCCCGGTTATTACCAACTGCCGGATTTCGATCACAAGTACCGCAACTGGAACCACAGCGGCGACGGCTGGGTGGATATGGATGCGGCGATCATGCGTTCCAATGACACCTACTTCTATGACCTGGCACACAAGCTCGGTATCGATCGCCTGCACGACTACATGGCCATGTTCGGACTCGGTGAGAAAGTCTCCCTGGACATGAATGAAGAATCCCCCGGCCTGATGCCATCCCAGGCCTGGAAGCGTGCCACCCGTCGTCAGGCCTGGTTCCCGGGCGAGACGGTGATTCTCGGCATAGGTCAGGGCTACATGCAGGTCACGCCGCTGCAGCTGGCCCAGGCCACGGCGCTGATTGCCAACAAAGGCGTGTGGAATCGCCCGCACCTGGCCAAAACCGTGGACGGTGTCGCGCCGGTGGATGAGCATCCGATGCCGAACATCCTGCTCAAGGATCCTCGCGACTGGGAGCAGGTCAACCACGGCATGCAGATGGTGATGCACGATGCCCGCGGGATTGCCCGGGCCGCAGCGGCGGGGGCGCAGTACCGTATTGCTGGCAAGAGCGGTACCGCACAAGTGGTGGCGATCAAGCAGGGCGAGCGTTACAACCGGGAGAAAACCCGCGAGCGTAACCGCGACAATGCCTTGTTCGTCGGTTTCGCCCCGGCCGAGCACCCGAAAATCGTGATTTCGGTGATGATCGAAAACGGCGAGGCCGGTGGTCGCGTCGCCGGACCGGTCGTGCGGGAGATCATGGATGCCTGGCTACTGGATCAGGACGGACACCTCAAGCCGCAATACGCAGCGCCGAGCAAGGCACCAGGCGATCCTCACGTCTGAACTCCCATGGCTTCACAGCACAGGCTCACGGATGCTGAGCATGTGCTGGAAGCTCTCGAGGAACACGGTTTCGGCCTGGCTCATCTTCTGTTCGCGATTCCACAACAGCTGTATATCGAAATCCACCACCCCGTCTTCCGGCGGCAAGCGCCAGAGCAGACCTTGCTCGACATCCCGGCGCACCAGATGGGTGGGCAAGGCACCGATGCCGTAACCTGCGCAGATCAAGCGATAAATTTCTTCGAAACTGGTGGAAGAGGCGACGATCTTGCCAGTGAAGCCTTGTTGGTCGCGGAACAGCGTCAGGGGGGAAAGATTGCCGCCGAGTTGATCGCTGGTGAAGCTGACGAAGTTTTCCGCCGCCAGTTGTTCCAGGGTCAGGTTCTCTTGTCCGAACAGCCGGTGACGCTGGCCACAAAAGTAAGCATAGGTCTCTCGAAACAGTACCCGTTGCTCCAGCCGCGGCTGCGGCAGGCGGCACAGGCCGACGCCGATGGTTGCGGTCTTTTGCAGCAGCGAACTGATGATGTTCGAACTGCCCATCACCTCGACTTCCAGCTCGATTTTCGGGTGGGTTTCATGGAAGTCCGCGAGGAAATCATCGTAATGCCGCGCCTGAACTCCGCTGACGGTGAGGATGCGGATCTTGCCCACCACGTCGTCGTGACGACTCTCAACTACCGTCCCCAGGCGTGAAATATCCCCGTAGATATCTGCCGCTATGCGCAGGACTTCTTCCCCGGTTTCCGTCAGGTCAAAGCGTCGTCCGCTGCGGGCAATCAACACGCATTCCAATTGTTCTTCCAGTCGTTTCAACGCCTGGCTGACCGCCGACTGGGTGATGTGCAGTCGCGCGGCGGCGCGGCTCATGCTGCCTTCCTGGCCGATGACCAGGTAGGTGCGCAGCAGGTTCCAGTCGAGGCGGTCATTGAGAAAGCGCCGGCCGACCCAAGGGTTGGAAGTGGAAGGCATAAAACCTCATGCAGTAGCAGTGCTAATAGTAAAGATAAGAATTTGAAAATTGACTAATCCTGGCATGGAAGCGATAAAGCCCACAAGCGCCACAGAGCGCAATCGTCGCCAGCCTCAACACCTGCCCAAAACTATAAGTACACAGGGTCCTTGCATGCACACTACTCCCCAACCGCGCCGAGCCGCGGCCGCTGCCTTCATTGGCACGACTATCGAGTTCTACGACTTCTACATCTACGCCACCGCGGCGGCGTTGGTCCTCGGGCAAGTGTTCTTCCCCAGTAGCGACCCGGTAATGAGTACTCTCGCTGCATTCGGTAGTTTCGCCGTCGGCTTCATTGCCCGCCCCATGGCCGGGATGGTGTTCGGGCATCTGGGGGATCGTCTCGGGCGCAAGAAAATGCTGCTGGCGACCATGGCCTTGATGGGAATCGCCACCGCGGGTATTGGCCTGTTGCCGAGCTACGCCAGCGCCGGCATCTGGGCGCCCATTGGCCTGATCGCGCTGCGTTTGATCCAGGGCATATCGGTCGGTGGCGAGTGGGGTGGGGCGGTGTTGATGGCCAGCGAGCATGCGCCGGCCAAGCGCAAGACGTTCTATGCGTCGTTCGCCCAGCTCGGCAGCCCGGCCGGTTTGTTGCTGGCACTGATCGCTTTCCGACTGGTGACGTCCCTTGAGCCGGACGAGTTCCTAGCCTGGGGTTGGCGCTTGCCGTTCCTCGCCAGCGGCGTGTTGATGATGGTCGGCCTGTTGATCCGCTCCGGGGTTCACGAGTCGCCGGAATTCGCCAAGGCCAGGGACAACAACGAGACCGCCAAGTACCCGGTGATGGACGTGATCCGCACCTGCTGGCGGCAGATCCTGTTCGCCGCCGCGGCCGTGACCATCGGCTCGGCGGGGTTCTTCTTCACCAACACCTTCATGATCACCTACGTCACCCAATACCAGGGCATTGCCCGTTCGACGATTCTCGATTGCCTGTTTCTGGTGACCGTCATCCAGTTGCTCTCGCAACCGCTCTCGGCGCTGATGGCCGAACGTATCGGTGAAGGTCGTTTTCTCAAGTGGGTCGCGTTGCTGTGCATGGTCACGCCTTACCCGATGTTCCTGCTGGTGGGCACGCAGAACATTGTGTTCATGACTGCCGGCATTGCCCTGGCGGTGGTGATTCTCTCGGCGCTGTACGCGGTGATCGCCGGCTACATGACCCAGGCCTTCCCGGTGCACCTGCGCTACTCGGGCATTTCCATCGCCTACCAATTGGCTTGCGCCGTGGCCGGGGGCACCACACCGCTGATCGGCACCCTGCTGGCCAGCAAGTTTTCCGGACAATGGTTGCCGCTGGCGGTGTTCTTCACCTTGCTCTCGGCCCTGTCCCTGATCGGTGTTTGCGGCCTGGCCCGCCTGCGCGCCAACCCGGTCGTCACCCACGCTGCCAAAGAGGTGTATTCGTGAGTAAACCTGCACACATCGACCCGGTTGAATGGCAAGCCCGTTGCGAACTGGCTGCGCTGTATCGACTGGTCGCGCACTTTCGCATGACCGACCTGATCGACACCCACATCACCCTGCGGATACCGGGGCCTGAACACCACTTCCTGATCAACTGCTACGGGGTGATCTTCGACCGCATGCGCGCCTCGGACCTGGTGCGCATCGATCAGGATGGGCGGGTGGTCGACCCGGAGTACGCAGGCCATCGGGTCAACGCCGCCGGCTTCGTGATTCACTCGGCGATCCACATGGCGCGTCCGGACTTGAACTGTGTGATCCACACTCACACGGCGGCCGGCATGGCGGTCGCGGCGCAGAAGCAGGGCTTGCTGCCGATCAGTCAGCATGCGCTGAAGTTCTACGGCAAGCTGGCCTATCACACCTACGAGGGCATCGCGCTGTCGCTGGATGAGCGCGAGCGCTTGATCGCCGACCTCGGTCCGCACCGGGCGATGATCCTGCGCAACCACGGGTTGCTGGTGGGGGGCTCGGGCGTGGCCCAGGCATTCCAGGAAATCCACTTCCTGGAGCGCGCCTGTCAGGCCCAGGTGCAGGCGCTGGCCGGTGGTTCAGCCCTGCATTACCCGTCACCGGAAGTGTGCGCGCACACCGCCGAACAGTTTGACCGTGATGAGCAGGACAACATCATCGACCTGGCCTGGGAGGCCGCACTGACGTTGATCGAATCCCAGCGCGAGTCTTATTTGTCATGAACGCCGTCATCAATACCGTGGTTCTGCTGTCCCGCGACACTTTGCTGCTCAAGCAATTGCAGGCGGCGTTTGCCCGCAGTGCGCCGCAACTCACCGCCGTGCTAGCCGATGATCCCCGGGCCGCCAATGCGCAGGTGGCGGCGTGCTGGTTTCCCTTGCCGGGCAGTCTCGGCGCATTGCCGAACCTGCAGGTGATTCACTCGGTGGCTGCCGGTATCGATCACCTCGATCACGATCCGTCATGCCCGGACCTGCCGGTTTGCCGTGTGGTCGACCCGGGCCATCGCCAGGGCATGACTGAGTACGTGCGCTGGGCGGTGATTCACTATCACCGCGGTTTTGATCAGGTGTTGTCGCAACAGCGGGAGCAGCGCTGGGAGCGGCCGCTGCAACGGGCGGCGGGGCAGTTCAAGGTCGGAGTAATGGGGCTCGGATCGCTGGGCAGCGCGATTGCTCTGGACCTGGTCGCAGCCGGTTACGACGTGCGCGGCTGGGCACGGCGCAGCAAGGACTTGCCGGGTGTGTGCACGTTCGCCGGGGCTGATGCGTTGCATCCGTTTCTCGACGGCGTCGAGTTGCTGATCAACCTGCTCCCGCTGACCAGCGAAACCCGCGGGATTCTCGGACGAGCCACTTTCGAGCAGCTCGCCAACGGCGCGGCACTGGTCAACTGTGGCCGGGGCGGTCATTTGAACATCGATGACCTCGAACAGGCCTTGGCGAGCGGGCACTTGCGCGGCGCCTTGCTGGATGTCTTCGAACAGGAACCTCTGCCGCTCGAACATCGGCTATGGAATATGCCCGGTGTAACCATCACCCCGCACATGGCTTCGGCGGCTTCCCATGACTGCATTGCCGAGCAAGTGGCGGAGAACTTCCGTCGATTGAATAGCGGCGAACCGTTATTGAACTGTGCGGACCGTCTACTGGGTTATTGAACCCACCGCTATCCAACCAATAAAAAATGCCCTGCGAACTCGCCCGCTCAATTGGGCGAGCCATAATGTTGACCACCAAGCTGCACGGTCGCGGCGACAGCGTCATCAATCAGCCCATACACTGCGCCTGCTTGAACGCTTGCGGGCCGGTGGCGCGGGTCTTGCGCGTTTAGTCCGTGAGCCGTTGTTGCAGGCTTTCGAGAAAGATCGTCTCGGCCCGGCTCATGCGTTGTTCGCGGTTCCACAGCAAATGAATGTCCACATCGGCAATCCCCTCGTGGGGCGGCAGGCGCCATAGCAATCCGGCGTCAACGTCGGCCGCCACCACGTGCTCGGGCAGACAGCCGATACCGAAGCCGGCGATCACCAGTCGCCGGACTTCCTCCAGGCTCGGTGACGACGCGACGATGCGGCCACTGAAACCCTGCTGATCGCGAAAAATCGTCAGCGGCGAGAGCATGCCGCCGATCTGGTCACTGGTGAAGCTGACGAAGTTCTCCCGTTGCAAATCCCCTTCGGCGACATCCTGTTGGCCGAACATTCCATGGTGCTTGCCGCAGAAAAACGCATAGCGCTGACGCAGGAACAAACGCTGCTCCAGGCGTGGCTGTGGGCGTCGATTGAGGCTCAGGCCAAGGGTCGCGGTTTTTTCCTGGAGTGCGCTGACGATGTCGGAACTGCGCATCACGTCGACTTCCAGATCCACTCGCGGGTACTGGCGGTGGAAGTCGGCGAGGAAGTCATCAAAGCGCTCGGAGAAGATCCGGCTGATGATCAGCAACCGCACTTTGCCAATCACTTCGTCGGCCGGTTGTTCCAGTACGCTGCTGACCTGGGACATTTGCCCGTAGATTTCCCCGGCCAGGGCGAAGATCTGCTCGCCGACTTCGGTCAGGGCAAAACGTGGCCCGCGACGGGCAATCAGTTGGCGGCCCAGCTGTTCTTCCAGGCGCTTGAGTGCCTGGCTCACTGCCGGTTGCGTCAGGTGCAGGCGGGCGGCGGCGCGGCTGATGCTCTGCTCCTGGCCAATCACCCGAAAGGTGCGCAGCAGGTTCCAGTCCAGGCGGTCATTGAGCAGACGTTGCATAGGCGGTCAGCAGAAAGTCAGGGGTCAATAGGGAATGTCCACGGCTTGCACACATCGTGCGCAAGCCGTGGAAAATCTACAGTCGAGGGATCGTATCACTGTTGGAAAGCCGCAGCAGAGACAAGTCGGTTCCAGCCAAAAAGCCTCATGCGTAGGCGAGGGCTTTTTCGTCCAGCAGTTCCTCATACAGCGCAGCCCATTTACGACCCATTTCGTCCGCTGTAAACAGATTTTGATAACGGGCCTGCGCTTTTTCGCCCATTTGCGCCGCCAGCACCGGGTTTTCCCAAAGCGTACGCATCGCCTCGCGAAATGCCGATGGATTGCTCGGCGGCACCACGAGCCCGGTCTCGTTATGGATGTTGATGTAACTGGTGCCAGTGCCAATCTCACTGGAGATCATCGGCTTGCCATACATCGCGCCTTCCAGCAGCGAAATGCCAAAGGCCTCGGAGCGCAGGTGCGACGGGAACACCACCGCATAACTCAACTCGAGCAAGGCGACCTTGTCTTCGTCGCCCAGGAAGCCGAGGAAGTGCAGGTTCTGCAGGCCCAGCGCTCTGGCCTGGGCATGCAGCTCCGCTTCCAGCGGGCCGGCGCCGACGATTACCACGGGATAGTTCAGCCCCTGCATCGCGTCGAGCAGGATGTGCAGCCCTTTGTAGTAGCGCATGACACCGACGAACAGGAAGAACTTGTCCCCCAGCTTCTGGCGCCAGCGCTCGGTCCGTGCTGCGTCGTGCTTCGGATAACCCGACTTGTCCAGGCCATAAGTGATGACTCGGGTCTTGTCCTGGTAGTCCTTGAGCACGTCGCTGGTGTGAAAGTAGTTGGGGGACGCCACGGCGATTCGATCCGCGCTGTCCAGGAACCGACGCATCAACGGCCGGTACAGTTTGAGCAGATGACGTTGGCGGATGATGTCGGAGTGGTAACTCACCACGCTGGGTTTTTTGGTGGCGCTGGCAAAATGCACCAGGTCCATGAAGGGCCAGGGAAAGTGATAGTTGACCACGTCGGCTTCAGCCGCGAGCTCACGAAACTGCTTGAACACGCTGTAGGAAAAACCGGTGGAGGCGAGTTGAAAATCCAGCCTGGCCTGATGCACCTGGTGCTCGCGGATTTGCAACACGCCCGGTGCCGGGTTATTGCTCAGGGTCAGCACGCTGCTGACGACACCATGGCGGGCACCGCTTTCGCTCATCTGGAAAATGACTTGTTCGATGCCACCTATGGAGTCGGGCAAGTAGGTTTTATAAAAGTGCAGAACGCGCATATCAGTTCTCCATTACCTGGCGGTAGGCGCGGGCGGTCACCGTCGCGCAACGCTCCCAGGAAAAAAGCTTCGCTCGCTGCAGGCCCATCTCGCGACAGACCTGCCAATGCGCCGGGTCGTCGATCAACCGCTGCAGGGCATCGCGCAAGGTGTCGGGGTCGTGCGCCTCGATGTAGTTGCCGGCATTGCCAGCCACCTCCGGCATCGCCGATTCACCCGTCAGAATCACTGGGGTGCCACTGGCCATGGCCTCCAGCACCGGCAGGCCGAACCCCTCGTACAACGAAGGGAAGACCAGCGCCCGGGCACCGGCCAGCAACTGCGCCAGATCCTCGTCAGGCAGGTACCCCAGCAGGCACACATGACCTGACGCGAGGGCGGAGCGTAATTCGTCGTTGAGCTGCTGGCGCTGCCAGCCGGCCATGCCGGCGATCAGCAACGGAAAACGCTGGCGCACGGTTTCCGGTAGTAGGGCATGGGCGCGCAGGGCCAGGGGCAGGTTCTTGCGCGGCTCCAGGGTGCCGACGCAGAGAAAATACTCCCGCGCCTCGACGCCGTGTGCCTTGAGGACCTGATCGATGGCCTCGGGTTCACGGGGGTGGAAGCGCGCGGCCACACCCAGCGGTGCTACCACGAAGCGCTCGGCCGGTAACCCGAAATGCGCCTGGGTTTCGTCAGCAATGTATTGCGAGTCGGTAAGAATCAGGCTTGCCTGTCGCACGCCGTCGGCCACGCGCCGTTCGATTTCTCGCAAGCGCGCCGGTGGCTGCGTTTCGGGATAGTGCAGGTGAGTCAGGTCATGCAGGGTGATGACGGTCGGGCCGTCGAACGACAGCGGCCAAAAACTCGGTTCGTGGTAGAGGTCGATGGCTTGCGCGAGGCCCTGATCAAAGCGTTTCTGCTCCAGCCAGCGCCGCGCCTGATAGGCTCCCGGGATCTGGCGCAGCAACGGCGTCAGACGCGAGTAACCGGGCATCGCTGCCTCAGGCAGGGTCGAACTCCAGCCCCAGCCATGGAACAACGACAACTCGACGTCCGGTTCGCGGGCCAGGGCCGTCGCCAGTTCGGCGACGTAGTGGCCGATGCCCGTGCGCGGGGCCTGGAGGATGCGGGCGTTAAGGGCAATTCGCATGCTGACTCTCAGGCACCTTCGCATCGCTGTGCAGGTTGCGTTGGATGCGTCCGACCAGTTGTGCACTCGCCTCGCGCCAGCTCAGCCAACTCCAGTTATCCAGGTTGAGGGGGGCGGGAAACGCGCCGCCGCTTTCCATGTCGGTGACCAGGTCGGCCAGGTTCTGCGGGTCGGCGAGGTCGAAATACGCCATGTACTCGCCACCGATTTCGCGGAACACCGGGATATCGCTGGCCATGGCCGGCAGGCCTCGCTGCATGGCTTCCACCAGCGGCAAGCCGAACCCTTCGACGTAGGAGGGGAACACCAGCGATGTCGCGTGGGAGTAGGCGTGTTCCAGGCTCTTGTCCGAGAGGGTGTTGAACATGAACAGGCGCTGGTTCAATTGCGGATGCCGGCGGATACGTTCGATCAGCACCTCGCACTTCCAGCCAATCTTGCCGACGATGCACAACCGGGCTTTTGACCCGGCCGCCCAGGCGAGCTCGAACGCGTCCAGCAGATACGCATGGTTCTTGCGCGGCTCGATGGTGCTGACCATGAGGAACACAGGATCCGGTGTCTTGAACATCTGCAGCAGCCCCGGGTCGACGGCGGAACGGGCATCGGTCAAGTCGAGTTCGGAACCGAGGTGAAAGTAGTCGAACCAGCGTTGCTGCACCTGCGTGGAGCCGATCCTGCGGGTCATCTCCTGGCGAACCTGGTCGCGGATGGTGGTCGAGATCGCCACGTAGCCATCGGCGGTGCGGGCGATCCAGTCGAACCATTCGTTGAACACCTTCACCAATCCTGCGTCGCAGAACTGCGGGTGGGTCAGGGGAATCAGGTCGTAGATCACCGAAACGATGCCCACCCCGTCACGCTTGAGTTGCTCGGCCAGGGGGAAGAAGTTGGCGTGCCAGGACGAATCCAGCAGCACCAGTTGATCGCCGGCGCGATGCTGCAACGGCACGCAGCGTTCGGGAACCTTCTTGCCCTTGAGTGCGCGATCGAGCAGGCGCATCGGCAGGCTCAGGCAGGCGAACGCGGTCAGACGGCAACCGACGTAAAGCACCCGGCGGGCGAACTTCGACTGGCTGAAAGGGCGGCGTCGTTCCAGTGTGCGGTGGCGCAGCCAGAATTGATTGGCGAACTGTTCGAGCTTCACCCGCAGGCTCATCAGGTCCACTTTGACGGTCGGCAAGGGCGCCAGGCTTTTCACCTCGAACAACGCGCCATTGATCATCACCACCGGAATGCATTCACGCTGGGCATCGGCGGCCGGCAGTTGCTGAATCACATTGCGAACGACCCGTTGAATGCCCGAGTTGGCATCCGGGTGTTCGAAGACGTAGGTACATTCCACCAACAGTCTGCTCATCGTGTTTCCCCAATGGATTCCACCCGATTCTCACTGGAACGGGTCACGCTGGTCTGCGCTTCGAGCCAGGAGCAACCCACGAAGTCTTCCTGGCGATTGTTGATCACGTGGAAGACCAGCCCGTAGTCACGCCATTCGAAATTGCGATCCAGGTGCGAATCCAGCCGCGACAGGCTCAGGGCCACCGAATAATTGCCCTTGCCCAGGCGCATGTCGAAGGCAAAGCGGTAGGTGATGCGTTCGCCGGCACTCAGGTCGGTAAGGGCTTTGTCGACCCGGTGGGTATTGATGCCGTACATGGGCTGGCCGAGCCGATCCTTGATCATGAAACCGAGAATCAGTCGCTCGATGTCCTGGCGCACCTCGACCTGCACTTCCAGGACCATCGCCTGACCGACTTCCGCCACCTCTACCGAACGGCCCTTGGGGTCAAGCAGGCGGACGCTGAGAATGCCCGCTTCGCCTGTTCCGGAAATGGTTTGTACCTGCCCGTTGGCGAGCATTTCCTGGCGCACCGTCTGGCCCTCGCGCTGGGCGAGCATGGCGTTGTAGTAGTCCATCACTTCTTCGGGCTTGCCGCGCATGGCCATGCGCCCGTTTTCCAGGAGGATCGCGGTGTCGCAGATCGACTGGATCGCCGAGCGGTCATGGGACACGATCAGCAACGTGGTGCCGGCCTTGCGGAAGTTGCGGATGCGATCAAAGCTTTTGTGCTGGAAATAGGCGTCACCCACGGACAGCGCTTCATCGACGATCAGGATGTCCGGGCGCCGTGCGGTGGCCACGCTGAAGGCCAGGCGCATCTGCATGCCGCTGGAGTAGGTGCGAACCGGATGGTCGATGGCCTCGCCGATTTCGGCGAAGCTCTCGATCTCCGGCATCAGCGCTTCGATTTCTTCGACCTGCATGCCGAGCAACTGCCCGGCCATGAAGGTGTTCTGCCGACCGGTGAAGTCCGGGTGGAAGCCCATGCCCAGCTCCAGCAGCGCCGCCACGCGACCTTGCAACCGGATGTCGCCGCAGGTGGGTTGGGTGGTGCCGGTGATCATCTTCAACAGCGTGCTTTTGCCGGCTCCGTTGACCCCGACGATGCCCACGGCTTCGCCCGGCTGAATCTCGAAATCGACCCCTTGCAGCACCCAGTGCAGGTGATGCCGGGTGCGGGAAAACGGCACCAGCCATTCGAACAGCCGGCTCCAGCGATTCGGATACTGCTTGTAGGCCTTGCCCAGGCCACTGACACGTATATGTCCCATCAGAGCTCGTCCACCATTTCACCGACACGCTGGCGGAACAGCCGCAGCGCCATCCCACAGAACAACAGGCCGATCACCAGCAACGGCACCAGCGAGCTCCAGTCTGGCCATTGATTGTAGAGAAACAGGTTCTGGTAGCTGTTCATCAGTGCGGTCATCGGGTTCAGCTCGATAACGCGCTGGATGCCCGGCGGCAGGATCGACAGCGGATAAACGATGGGCGTCAGCCAGAACCAGAATTGCAGGCAGATGCCGAAAAACTGCCCGACGTCGCGAAAGAACACGTTGAGCACGCCCAGAATCATCCCCAGCCCCGCGGCGAAGATCACTTGCAGGACCAGCAACGGCACCAGCGCCAGCAATGCCATGCCGGGCAGCCGCCCGCTGATCAGCAGAAAGCCGAGGAACAACCCCAGGATGATTGCGAAATTGATCCCGGCATTGAGCAGCACGATGACCGGCAGGCAGATGCGCGGGAAGCTGATTTTCTTCAGCAGGTTGGCGTTCTCCAGGAACATGCTCTGGCTGCGCGTCGTGATCTCGGCGAACAGTCCCCAGGTCAGCAGGCCGGCGCACAGGTAGACGCTATAGGCCAACCCGTCGTCCACGCCTGGCAAGCGGGCGCGCATGATGGTGGAAAAGATCACCGTGTAGACGAGGATCATCGACAGCGGATTGAGCACGGTCCACAAGGCACCGAACAGCGAGTTGCGATAACGCGCCTGAAACTCCCGTTTGACGCTGCCGAGGATGAAACCCCGGTAATTCCACAGCGATTGGTAAAGATTACGCAGCATTCAAACCGTCCTGCCGTATTGATCTTCGAAGCGGACGATGTCGTCCTCTCCCAGGTATTCGCCGCTTTGCACTTCGATGATCACAAGATCGATTACGCCGGGATTCTCCAGGCGATGCTTGTGACCGGCGGCAATGAAGGTCGATTCGTTCTTGGCCACCAGGTGCGTGCCGGTGCCATTGTTGGTGACCTTGGCCATGCCTTCGACCACCACCCAGTGTTCATTGCGATGGTGGTGCATCTGCAACGACAACTTGGCGCCGGGCTTGACCACGATGCGTTTGATCTTGAAGCGCGGGCCTTCCTCGAGCACGGTATAGGTGCCCCATGGCCGGCTGACCGTACGGTGCAGGCGATAGGCTTCGTGCTCTTTATCCTTGAGCTGCCTGGCCACCCGGCGCACATCCTGGGCGCGGTCGGCGTGGGCCACCAGCACCGCGTCGGCGGTGTCGACGATGATCAGGTTGTCCACGCCCACGGTTGCGACCAGACGGTTATCGCTCTGGACGAAGTTGTCGTGGCTGTCGATGAAAATCGACTCGCCGACGGCGCGGTTGTTTTGAGCATCCGCCGGTACCAGCGCGGCCACCGCACTCCAGGAACCGATGTCGCTCCAGTCGAAACGGGCCGGCACGACGACCACCTTGTCGGAGCGCTCCATCAACGCGTAGTCGATGGAAATATCCATGATTTCGCCAAACAGGGCCGGCGACAGTTCCTGCTGCAGGCTACCGGCGTTTTCCACCGCAGCGCTGGCGGTCATGCAGGTCTGCGTCTGCTCCAGCAAGGCGGGAGCATGGGTTTGCAGTTCGGCCAGCAGGCTGGCGACCGAGAAGCAGAACATCCCGGAGTTCCACAGGAAGTTGCCGCTTTCCACGTAATGCGTCGCGGTTTGCAGGTCGGGTTTTTCGACGAAGCGCCGCACGCTGGCCGCGCCTTTGTCGTCCAGTGATGTGCCGGCTTCAATGTAGCCAAAACCGGTTTCCGGAGCGGTCGGCACGACACCGAAGGTCACCAGGTGACCGCGCCTGGCCAATGTCACGGCATGCTCGACCGCGTCCTTCAGCGCGTCGACATTGACGATCAGATGGTCGGCGGGCATGACCAGCATGATCGCGTCGTCGCCATGCAGGGCCTGGAGGGAGAGGGCGGCAGCGGCAATGGCCGGCGCGGTATTGCGACCCGTCGGCTCCAGCAGGAAGTGCCCGCGATGCCGGCCCAGGTGCGCGTCCCGAAAGTGATCCTTGCTCTGGAAGTAGTACTCGCGGTTGGTCACCGTGACGATATCGCCCCAGCCATCGAGCAGGTCCGCGGCACGCCGATAGGTCTTGCCCAGCAGCGACTGGCCGTCGGGCAATGCCATGAACGGTTTGGGATGGCCTTCACGCGACACCGGCCACAACCTTGTACCGGCACCGCCGGAGAGAATCACGGGAATCAGCATGGCCTACTCCTTGGCGACGCGTTTCATGTCCGCATCCATCATCATGCGGATCAAGGCATCCAGATCGGTTTTTGGTTTCCAGCCCAGCACACGCTGGGCCTTGGCCGGGTTGCCGAGCAGCACTTCGACTTCGGCCGGGCGGAAGAACGCGGGGTCGATCCTCACGAAATCGCGGTAGTTCAGGCCCACGTGATCAAAGGCGATCCGGCACATCTCGCGCACGGTGGTGGTCACGCCGGTGGCCACCACGAAGTCGTCGGGTTTGTCCTGTTGCAGCATCAGCCACATGGCTTCGACGTAGTCCCCGGCAAAGCCCCAGTCGCGCTTGGCGTCGATGTTGCCCAGGCGCAGTTCCTGCTGCTTGCCCTGCTTGATGCGGGCGGCGGCGTCGGTGACTTTGCGCGTGACGAACTCGATGCCGCGCAGCGGTGATTCATGGTTGAACAGAATGCCGCTGCTGGCGTGCAGGTTGAAACTTTCGCGGTAGTTCACGGTGATCCAGTGGCCGTACAACTTGGCCACGCCATAAGGGCTGCGCGGATAGAACGGAGTGTTCTCGTCCTGCTGCTCGGCCTGGATCAGACCGAACATTTCACTGGTGGACGCCTGGTAGAAACGCGTGTGCGGGCTGAATTGACGAATCGCTTCGAGCAGGTGGGTAACGCCCAGACCGTCGACGATGCCGGTGGTCACCGGTTGATCCCAGGAGGCCGCGACAAAGCTTTGCGCGGCAAGGTTGTATACCTCGTCCGGCGCCGACTTGATCACCGCGCGCTGCACTGAACAGGCATCGGCCATGTCGCCGTCCAGGTAGACGATGTCCGCCTCGACCCCCATCTCGCGCAGGCGCCAGCGCGAGTCGCTGCTGCGACGCGCCACCAGGCCGTGGACTTTGTAGCCCTTGTCGAGTAACAGTTTGGCCAGATAAGCGCCATCCTGGCCGGTGATACCTGTGATCAATGCACTTTTAGTCATTCTTGTCGTACTCGCTTCTCCCAGTCGGACAGGATCGCCCGCAGGGATTGTTGTGTTGTGATTTCAGGCTTCCATTCGGTGGTTTGGGTCAGCCTCGCAGGGCTGCCACACACACGACGCTGATCCGCGCGGCGAAGTCGCGCAGGGTCCTGGACCAGTTGCAGGTCGACCTGGGCAAGATCTGCCAGTTGTTCGATCAAACTGCGAATGCTCTGCTCGCGTCCCGAGCAAATGTTGTAGACCTGCCCCGGCGTACCGTTCTCCAGCAATGCCAGGTAGGCCGAGACCACGTCCCCGACATCAAGGAAATCGCGCGTGACGTCGATGTCCCCGACCTCCAGTTGTGGCCCTTGCAGGCCTTGCTTGATCCGGCAGATCTGGCGGGCGGCGCTGGCGATGACGAAGCTGTCTTTCTGCCCGGTTCCAATGTGGTTGAACGGGCGGGCGACCAGTACGGGCCAGTCTTCGCTCAGGCCCCATTGCAGGCTCAGGAACTCTGCCGACAGTTTGCTCACGGCGTATGGGTTGCGCGGGCAGGGTGGCTGCAATTCGGTGATGGGCAAATCGGCTTCAGTGACCTGGCCATAGACATCACCGGAGCTGACGTACAGAAACGTGCCGGTGAAGCCGCGCGCCTTGAGCGCTTGCAGCAGGTTCAGGGTGCCCAGCAGATTGATGTTCAGGGTGCGCGCCGGATCACGAAAGGCTTCCGGGACGAAGGTCTGGCCGGCCAGGTGAATCACCGCATCGGGCATTTCCGGCCACAAGCCTTCGAGGCTGTCCGGCACGGCGAGATCGTACTGGCAAGGCACAGGCAGAAGCGCCCACTCCGAGGCATCAGCCTGCAAGCGCGATTGGATGTGTTGTCCTACGAATCCAGTCAGGCCCGTGACAAACAGACGTTTTTTCAACAGCGACCCCCCGGTCATGCATTTCATCCATTCCTACAGACTTAATGGAAGGGTCTCACGAATCAACAGGATCGCTCGCAAAGACAGGTGAAATGTTTTGTTGTAGTTGTTTGGTAGCCAATCTGTGCCATTTGCTCGGCAATTTCAACAGGTCCAACCGTGACTGGTCAGTTCTCGTCAGCGTAGCCTGATTTATTCTCGTCGAGCGGTTCACGAATCCTCAACGGATGTGGTTAGAATGCCCCTCGTCACGATGATCCAGGGTTCGGCAGCGTCGCTTCGAAACTGCGAGGAACTGACCACTAAAACAAGAACGAAGACGGGCAGTAAGACAATGGACGAGCGCCAGTGAACACTGGCTCGAACCCTGTCCTCCCCGTCATAGCGTGAGGCTGCCGGATTGGCGGCGTCACCGTGGGATGCCATGAATTTTATTCTTTACTCCGACGTCAACGACAGCTCCATCAGCCAGAGTCTCGGCCGTCCCGAGTACAGTTACTACTTCGTACTCAAGGCGTACCGACCGCTGTTCGAAAGCCTCGGACCGGTGCATGTGGTGTCATCGGCCGCCGAGGTCGATCCGCTATATCGACAGTTGCAGCAGGCCGGTCAGGACTGCCTGTTCATTTCGTTCGCGCCACCGCACAAGACTCCCACCGACTTGCAATGCCCGATGGTGTGCGTGGTTGCCTGGGAGTTCGACACCATTCCCGCCGAGCACTGGGACAACGATCCGCGTCAGGACTGGAGCCAGACACTGGCACGTCTGGGGCGGGTGATCACCTTGTCCACCCATACCGCCGAAGCCATCCGCCGGACCCTGGGTGACGACTTCCCGGTGCTGGTGTTGCCGACGCCTTTGTGGGAACGATTCGCCGACATTCGCCAGCAATATCCCGGTACGCCGGTTAACGCGGGCGCCACGTTGCAGATCAAGGGTTGCATCCTGGACAGTCGCTCGATGGGATTGTCCGCCGATGGTTTGATCGCGCCGCTCATCGAGCAACCGCCGCAGGAAATCGTCGAACCCGAACCCGAACCCGAACCTCCGGTGCCGCCGTTGACCCTGCGTCGACGCCTCTTCATTACCAGGCATTACCTGCTGTTGTGGTATCGCGAAGCCATTCGCGATCTGGTGCCGGATGCCGTTCGCCCATGGCTGGCCAGATTTCGGACGCCTCAAGCGTTGCCGGTCGAATCCGCAGTCAGCGAAGCGCCCGTGGCGGATGAACCTGTCATCAGCGAAACCTCCGCGCAGGACGAGCATCCACAAGCAGCTTTCCCCGACACCAGCCAAACGGTCGAAATCGAGGTCGATGGCGTCATCTACGTGAGCGTGTTCAACCCCGATGACGGGCGCAAGAACTGGCACCAACTGATCACGGCGTTCTGCTGGGCGCTGCGTGATGTGCAAGACGCCACGCTCGTGTTGAAGATGACCCAGAACGACCTGTCGACCTATTACGTCGAACTCATCACCTTGCTGTCCCAGCTCTCGCCCTTCGCCTGTCGCGTGGTGGTCATGCACGGTTATCTGCAGGACGAGCAGTTCGCCCGGCTCTATGGCGCGGCGAGTTACTACGTCAACGCTTCGCGCTGCGAAGGTCTGTGCCTGCCACTGATGGAGTTCATGTCCTGCGCCCGGCCGGTCATTGCCCCGAACCACACGGCGATGCGCGACTACATCGACGAGCGCGTGGCTTTCGTCGTCAAGTCCAGCCAGGAGCCGACGATCTGGCCGGAAGACGCGCGCATCCTGTACCGCACCTTGCGCCACCGTCCGGACTGGGGCTCGTTGAAAATGGCTTATGAGAACAGCTACGCGATGGCAAAGAACCAACCGGACGCCTGGCAGACCATGGCGGACGCGGCCAGCGAACGCATGCACCAGTACTGCAGCTTCGCCCCGGTGCAGCAGCGACTGGCACTGTTCTTCAAACAGGAACCTGCCCGTGACGTCGTGCCGGTGGTTGCCGAAACGGGGGCTGCATCGTGCTGATCATCATTCATTCGGAAACCAACAAGAGCAACATCCAGCAGAACCTGGGGCGGCCCGAGTACAGCTATTACTTCGTCCTCAAGGAATTCCGTCCGGTGCTCGAACGACTCGGGCAGGTGATTGAGGTCAGCAACCCGGACGAACTGGTCGATCGGCTGTATTTCGATTGCCAGAGCCGGGGCGAAGACTGTGTGTTCCTGTCCTTTTCGCCACCGCATCGCACGCCGGTCCACTACGCGTGCCCGACGATTCCGGTGTTCGCCTGGGAGTTCAGCACCATTCCCACCGAGAGCTGGCAGGGCGAACCACGGCATGACTGGCGGACGGTGCTGGGCGCCAGCGGGACGGCGATCACCCACTCCAGTTTTACCGTGAATGCCGTGCGCGATGTGATGGGCCCCGATTACCCGATCTGCGCTATCGCGGCGCCTGTCTGGGACCGTTTTGCCGCCCGTGGCGAGCTTCTGGA
This sequence comes from Pseudomonas fluorescens, assembly GCF_000967965.1. GTDB lineage: Bacteria > Pseudomonadota > Gammaproteobacteria > Pseudomonadales > Pseudomonadaceae > Aquipseudomonas > Aquipseudomonas grandcourensis. The sequence goes on along the minus strand of NZ_LACC01000036.1, from coordinate 97,114 downwards.
CAAGCGTCCGGTCGTGGGCCCTACGCGCTTGAACCTGCGCGGGTTGTTGATCGACAGTCGCACCACGGACTTGCGCCCCTACGGCCCGGAACGTTTGCGCGAGGGCACGCCGATTGCCTTCGACCAGCCGCCGCGCGACTGTGAGCTGCTGCTCGAGGGCGTGGTCTACACCTCGGTGTTCAATCCCTACGACGGACGCAAGAACTGGAAGGACATGATCAGTGCGTTCTGCACCGCCTTTCGCGACAGGCCCGACGCGACCCTGGTGCTCAAGCTCACGCACCATGACATCGCCAACGCGCTGAACGACATGCTGCACCATGTCTACAAGAATCAGTCCTATCAGTGCCGCATCGTGCTGATCCACGGCTATCTGTCCGACGTCGACTACGAGCGCCTGGTCGAGGCCACCAGTTACGTCGTCAATTGTTCCTACGGCGAAGGGCAATGCCTGCCGTTGATGGAGTTCATGTCCTGCGGCAAGCCGGCGATTGCGCCGCTGAACACCGCCATGGCCGACTACATCGACCGTGACAACGCGTTTATCGTCGACAGTACCGATGAACTGACATCCTGGCCCCACGATCCTCGCGCCGCGTATCGTACCCTGCGCTACGTCACGGATTGGGACTCGCTGTGTACGGCTTTTTCCGCCAGCCATGACGTTGCCAGACAGGACGTCGAGCGCTATCAAAGGATGTCGGCCCATGCCGTGCGTAGTCTGCAGGGATTCTGCAGCCAGGCCGTTGCCGAACAGCGCCTGAAGGCGGTGCTCGAGCAGGTGCTGGAACGGCGTGAAGCAAACTGCGCACAAGCGTCGGGCACATGATTCGGCGCCTGCTTGCGAAGTTACGGCCCGCACCGGTAGTGGTCGCCCAGCCAGAAACGCGGGTATCGCCCAGGGATATCGGTTTGTACGATGCCCTGCTCGACGGTTGGTTTCTCGGCGACAGCGGCGAATTGCTCAAGGGGTTTGCCATCACCGCCGACGACACCTTGCTGGATGTCGGTTGCGGCGAAGGCGTGGCGACCTTGTTCGCGGTCCGGCAGGGCGCTTCGGTGATCTTCACCGACAGTGAACACGACAAGGTCCGCGAGCTTGCCCGGCAAGTGGCGGCACAATCAGACAAGCCGAACCTGGGGCTGGTCAGCAACAGTTTGCCGCTGCCATTGGCCGAGGGCTGCGCCAGCAAAGTCGTGTGCATGGAAGTGCTCGAACACATCGATCAGCCAGAACCCTTCATGGCCGAACTGGTGCGCATGGGCCGCCCCGGTGCACTGTACCTGCTGAGCGTACCGTCCCCGGTGGGCGAGCATCTGCAGAAAGGCATCGCCCCGGCCAGCTATTTTCAATCGCCCAATCACGTGCAGATTTTCAGCCCCGAGCGATTCGCCGCGCTGGTGGAAGACGCGGGCCTGGTCATCGAGCATCGCCAGGCCACCGGGTTTTTCTGGGTCATGGGCATGATTTTTTTCTGGGCCAGTGAGCGGGCTGCCGGGCGTGAATTGGGCGGTGCGGTTCGCGACCGGATTCAGGCGCCGTATCCGCCGCTGATGGAGAGCTGGGCGAAAACCTGGCAGGACTTGCTGGCCCAGCCCGACGGGTTGGCGATCAAGCAGATGCTGGACCGGTTCATGCCCAAGAGCCAAGTGATCATTGCTCGCAAACCTCATGTCCAGGAGGGTGCATGAGCAACGAAAAACGGATCATGGACATCGAGTTGCTGCGCGGCATTGCGGTGCTTGGCGTGTTGTTTCATCACCTGCAGGACAGCCTGTTTGCGGCGGCTGTGCCGTTGTTGCAGGCCATCACGCTGTACAGTCAGCCGTGGTGGGGCGTGGATCTGTTCTTCGCGATCTCGGGCTTTGTCATTGCCCGCAGCCTGATCCCGGCCTTGCGCCGCTGCACCACGCGTCAGGAGTATTGGCAACAGACGCGCAACTTCTGGTTGCGCCGGGCCTTTCGATTGCTGCCGTCGGCCTGGTTATGGCTGGCGCTGATGTTGCTGGCGTGCCTTTTTCTCAACCGCTCCGGCGCGTTCGGCACCCTGCAGGCGAACATTCAGGCGACCCTGGCCGGCATCGCGCAGTACGCCAACTTCCGCTTTGCCGACAGTTTTTATCGCTACGAATACGGCACCAGTTTCGTGTACTGGAGCCTGTCGCTGGAAGAGCAGTTCTACCTGCTGTTTCCGCTGATGATCGTGCTGTTTCGCAAGCACTTGGTGTGGGCGTTGCTGGCGCTGGTGGCGGTGCAGTTGTTGACCTTGCGCACACCGATCCTGATGGTGGTGCGCACCGACGCGCTGGCCCTTGGCGTGCTGTTGGCGATGTGGAGCGCGCAGCCTTCGTACCGGCGTTGGGAGCCGACTTTCCTGCGTCGCTCCTGGGCCGGCCTGTCGGCACTGGTCGGGATTGCACTGGTGCTCGGTTTCATGGCGACGGACCGTTTCACCTTTACCCATTACCGAATCGGTGTGATTGCGCTGCTGTGTGCGCTGCTGGTGTGGATCGCGTCCTACAACCGCGATTACCTGATGCCCAAGGGAATGTTCAAGAACCTGATGACCTGGGTCGGCAGCCGCTCCTACGGGATTTACCTGATCCATATCCCGGCCTACTTGCTGGTTCGTGAGTTCATTTTCCGTTTACAGGCTGCCGGGCTGCCCAGTCCGGCTGGCCATCCGATTCTGATGTTGCTGATGGCTGGCGGCCTGATCGTGCTGCTGAGCGAACTCAACTATCGCTTCATTGAAATGCCCATGCGCAACCGCGGCGCCTCGCTGGTCAAACGCCTGGGCAACTCCCGAACAGCCGTCCCATCCTCTGGAGCCACCTCATGCTGAGCCTTTTGAAGAAACTCACGGCGGGCACGCCCACGCCTGTGCAGCCAGAGACACCGCCCGCGGCGCCAGTGGCCCAGAAGGTCGATCCCTACATGCTCGGCCTGCACGACGCGATGCTCAGCGGCTGGTTCAATCAGCAAACCGGCGAACTGTTCACCGGCTTCCCGGTGACCCCCGAAGACACGCTGCTGGATGTCGGCTGCGGCGACGGTGGTAACGTGCATTTCTGCGGGATGCGCGGGGCGAAGATCATCATCGCCGATATCGACGCGGCCAAGGTCGAGGCGACCCGCCAGCGCCTGGGCGATACACCGGCCCGCGACGTCGAATGCCATGTCACCGACTGCAACCCGCTGCCGATTGCCGATGGGACCGCCACCCGGGTGGTGTCCACCGAGGTCATCGAGCACGTGGACGATCCGGCGCAGTTCCTCGCAGAGTTGGTGCGCGTCGGCAAACCGGGCGCGTTGTATCTGCTGAGCGTCCCGCATCCCAGCTCCGAAGACCTGCAGAAAGATATCGCGGCGGCCGAGTATTTCCAGAAGCCCAACCACATCCGCATCATCAGCGAGGAGCAGTTCAAGGCCATGGTCAGCGATGCCGGCCTGGAAGTGATCAGCCACAGTCAGTACGGATTCTACTGGTCGATGTGGATGCTGTTGTTCTGGGAAGCCAAGGTCGATTTCAGCAACCCGGACCATCCGCTGCTCAACCACTGGGCGGATACCTGGCAGGCGATCCTGGCCTCGCCACGGGGTGCACAGATCAAGCAGGCGCTGGATGCGGTGGTGGCGAAAAGTCAGGTGATCATTGCGCGTAAACCCTGATTAGTCACCCGTGGCGGTGCCGGACGNNCGTCCGGCACCGCCACGGGTGCCGATCCGGTTGGCGGCCAATTATTGGCTGGAGCGAACAGCCCCACCATCAATCAACAGGTTCTGCCCGGTCAGGTAGCCCGTATGGCTGCTGCAAACGAAGGCACACAGCGCACCGAACTCTTCTGGTGAGCCGAAGCGTTTGGCGGGAATCTCGCTACGGCATTCGTCCAGGAATACCTCACTGTCTTGCCCCGACTCTTCAGCAGCAGCGACCAGGTTGTCACGCAGTCGATCGGTGTCGAATGAGCCCGGCTGCAGGTTGTTGATCGTCACATTGCGACTGGCAATGTTTTCTTGCCGGGCAAGCCCTGCGACAAACCCCGTCAGACCACTGCGCGCGCCGTTGGACAGGCCCAGGCTTTCGATCGGGGATTTCACGGCACTCGACGTGATGTTGATGATTCGACCAAATCCACGTGACGCCATACCGTCTACCGTGGCCTTGATCAACTCGATAGGCGTCAGCATGTTGGCATCCAGCGCCTTGAGCCAGGCGTCGCGATTCCACTCGCGGAAATCCCCGGGGGGAGGGCCTCCAGCGTTGTTGATCAGGATATCGAAATGCTCATGGGCCTTGAGCGCTGCCGCTCGACCCTCGGGCGTCGAAATATCTCCGGCGACGGCGATGACCGTCACTTCAGGGTTTATCGCCCTGAGCTGACGGGCTGTTTCATTTAGCGTCTGTTCGCCCCGTGCGGTGATCACCACGTTCACGCCTTCGTTAACGAGTGCCTGTGCGCAGGCTTTGCCCAGACCTTTACTGGCGGCGCACACCAGTGCCCAGCGTCCTGCTATTCCCAGATTCATGTACGTTTTCCTGAAAGAAGGACGTTCGAAGAAAGTGCTTGCCTGCTCATGCATGATCCAGCGTTGCAGACAGGTTCGGCGATCGAGTACTGATGCCCATGAAGCGCCGCACGCGTTCTCCTTCGGCTTCGCATCGTATGGTTTGCGGTGCGGCATCCAGCTGGATATTACCGTTCTCCATGAATACGACCCGGTCGGATATCGACATGGCAAAGTCCATTTCGTGGGTCACGATCAGCATGGTCATGCCTTCTTTGGCCAGGTCGCGTATCACGTTCAGCACATCGTTGACCAGTTCCGGGTCGAGGGCCGAGGTCGGCTCGTCGAACAGCATGATCTGCGGCTCCATCGCCAGGGCTCGAGCGATCGCCACGCGCTGTTGCTGCCCACCGGAGAGCTGGTGCGGATACTTGTGGGCATGGGCCAGCAGGCCGACCTTGTCCAGTAGCGCATAAGCACGATGTTCACTCAGCTCGCCCGGCTGTCCGTGGTAACGCGGTGCCAGGGTGACGTTGTCGAGAATGGTACGGTGCGGGAACAGGTTGAAGTTCTGGAACACCATGCCGATGTGCCGCACGCCTTTGCGCAGGCGGGTGCTGTTGGGTTTGTCCGACGCTTCGATGAATTTTTCGCCGAACAACAGAATGTCGCCGGTATCGATGGTTTCCAGGCCGTTGACCGTGCGGATCAACGACGTCTTGCCGGAGCCGGATGGCCCGATGATCGAGACCACCTGGCCGTATTCGACATTCAGGTCGATACCCATCAGCACCTTGTGGGTGCCATAGCTCTTCTGGATGTTCTTCAGTTGCAGGATGGGCGTCGCGCTGTTGCCGGCGGCTTTGCGCGCAGTGTCGGGCAACGCTTCGGCGCTGGCCTTGAACCTGGCGATGGTGGCCTCGTCGAGTGTGTGCGGCTTGCGGAAGTTCAGGTCCAGATAGCGCTCCAGGCGCTGCAGGAAATAACCGAACACGGTGACGATCAACACGTAATAGACGCCTACCGCCGCCAGGGTTTCCATGACCAGGAAGTTGGTGGCATAGAGGCGCTGGCCGACAGTGAGGATTTCGGTCAGGGAGATGACCGAGACCAGCGAGGTCAGCTTGACCACCGTGATGTATTCATTGATCAGCGTGGGCAGCGAAATACGGAAAGCCTGGGGGATCACGATCAGGCGTTGCATGCCGAACGGGCCGACACCCAGCGCGCGCCCGGCTTCCTTCTGGCCCTTGGCCACGGAGATCAGGCCACCACGATGGATTTCCGCCATGTACGCAGCTTCAGTGACCACCAGGGCCAGCAACCCTGCGTAGAAGGGGTTGGACAGAATCGGGCCGCTACCGGGAAACAATTGCGGCAGGTTGTAGACGAACACCACCAGCACCAGCAACGGGATGCTGCGGAAGAACCAGATGTAGACCGCTGCGGGAATGCGCAGCAAGGGCGATTGGGACAGCTTGGCCGAGGCCAGGACAAAACCCAGCAGCATGCCGATGAACCAGGCCAGGGCGCTGAGCTGGACCACCGTGACGCAGGCCTTCCAGAAGTCCGGCAGGGAGAACAGGGATAAGAAATACGACCAATCGAATTGCATGGGGCACCTCGAACTGCCGCCCCGGTGCAGGGGAGGCAGATGACCAGACTACAAGGACAGGTTCTTAGTTGGCAGTCGGTTCTTCCAGGCCATATTTCTGGAGAATTGCCGCGTATTCACCGCTCTTTTTGCTCTCCTCGAAGGCCTTTTGCACGGCCTGGAAGGTTTCGTCGTTACCTTTCTTGACGAAGATGCCCAGGGTTTGCTGATAAATCGGATGTTCGGTGGTGATCACTACCCGGCCGTTGGTCTTTTCCGCGATCATTTTTGCCGCACCGGCGATTTCAACCTGGGCCTGAATGTTCTTGGACAGCAAGGCCTGGGTCACTTCAGGTGCCGAAGGGTACTCGCTGACGGTGATCGCGCCTTTGTTGTTCGGCACGCAGTATTCATCGGAGAGCTTCTTGAATTCCTTGACCCAAGTGGTGCCCTGTTCCAGGCCCAGTTTCAGGCCGCACAGGTCTTCAGGCTTTTTTGCATTGATCTCGCTGCCCTTGGGCACCATGACCGCGGCACCGGTATTGGCATAGGCGATGGTCTGGGCCTGGGTCTGGCGCTCCGGTGTGATGTACATGCCGGAAATGATCGCGTCGTACTTGCCGGAGTTAAGGCCCAGGATCAGGCTCGGGAACTTGGTGTCGACGAACTCCACCTTGGCGTTCATGTGTTTGGCCAGTGACGTTGCCAGTTCGGGGTCCGAACCCACTACGTTCTTGTCCTTGTCATAGGACTCGAAGGGTGGGTAGGTGATCTCCATGCCGACCTTCAACGTGTCTGCCGCGGCCATGCTCACCGAGGCGCCGAACATGCCGGCTGCCAATACAGCCAGGCTCAAAAGGTTTTTCTTGTTGTTTTTCATGACGTGCTGACTCCGGCGTAGGTAGGGGTTTAGCTGAAAACTTCAATCAGGACGGTTGAGCCTGATTTTTCAAATGTCCGAAACTGGCGGGCTTTCGTGCCTTGCCTGGCAGTTGAACTTCCCCGTTGGCCACCCTCTGGCGCAGATACTGATAGGTCTGCAACGCCTGGCCATACATGTGTTCGCCGATGGTGATTTCTTCGTAGTCGTTGCCTGCCTGGGCGAATCCGGGCAGCGGTCTGATCTGGGTGTGATAGTCGCAGGCATAAAACAGCGGGAAGGAATAACGCTCCTCCTTCACGCTGCGCACCCGGTGCGCGGTGGCAACGAAAGCGCCTGCCGTCATCACCTCCAGCATGTCGCCGATGTTGACGACAAAGGCATCGGCAATCGGTGGTGCATCGATCCATTGGCCAAGATTGTTCATCACCTCAAGGCCCGGTTTGTCGGCCAAAAGAATGGTGAAGCACTCGTAATCAGTATGGGCTCCAAGACCTGGTGCGTCATGGGCTGCGCCGTCGAAGGGATAGTGGATAAGGCGCAGCTTGGACGGTGGACGGGTAACCAGGCTGTCGAAGTAGTTTTCTTCCAGGCCCAGGGTCAGGGCAAAGCCGCCGAACAGGCGCCGGCCCAAGGCGAAGATGGCTTCATAGTAGGCCTGCACCGACGCCTTGAAACCTTGCAGCTGCGGCCAGTCGTTGGGCCCCAGCAATGGGGTGTTGGCCAGCACCAGCGGGTCATCGGCCGGGACTTCGAAACCGACGTCGAAGGCTTCCTTGTGGTCCGGCTTGCCCTTGGAATAGACCTCTTCGCCTTCGGGCACAAAGCCCTTGTGGGTTTGCGAGGTGCCAATGTAGTGGCGCATCTTGGCGTCCAGCGGCTGGTCGAAAAAGTCCTTGGCAGCCTTGCGCAGGTTGGCGATCAGTTGCGGGTCGATACCGTGATCGGTGATATAGAGGAACCCGACCTCGCTGGCAGCGCGCCCCAATTGTTCGGCGACGGCCAGGCGGTGTTCCAGTTCAAAGCTGAACAGACCGGCGATGTTGACCACCGGGATGCTGTTGAAGTTGGCTTTGTGTGAGTCAGTGCTTGCGCTGTTGTTTTTGTTGTCAGGCATGACGCATCGGCTCCCTAAGGATGGCTTGAGTGGCTGAAACGCTCGAAGTGTTCGCGCTCGGTCTGGCCCATCCACACGTTCAATGACCACAGGTCGGCGACCGGGACATTGGTGAAGGGCAAGTGATGCAGGTAGCCGTCGGCGCCGAATTCCGGGGTCAAGGTGCTGACCTGGTAACCGCGGGCTTGCTGCGAGCGCCAGATGCTTTCCCAGTGCTGCTGGTGGAAGGCCAGTTCCCTTGCATATTCGGGAGCCGCCGGGTGCGGAACCTGCGGTCCCTGGTCATAACCGACCCTGGCCTGGATATGGTGAACCCGCTCGATGAAAGCGCTCAGGTCATCGGCCGGGTCATTCAACAGGCGCTCGCAGGTCACCACCCAATGGCTGATGTCACTGGTAAACAGCAGCTCGGGCAGTTGCCGGATCAACTCCAGGGTCACCCAGGGGTTGAACAGCGAACGCGAGCGGTGGATTTCGAAACTGCAGACCTGGCCGTGCTTGCGCGCCAGTTCCAGCGCATGGCCAAAAAACTCTACTTGCTGTGGCAAGGACCAGCGGTCATTGCCCGCCAGCACGTTGACGAAGCGTGGGCCGAGTTCGGCGGCCCAGGCGAGTTTCTGGTCGAGGTCATTGAGGTGGACGGCAGGGGTTGCCGACTGATCCGGCAGCACGTCGTACGCGGTGAAGACCGTGCTGATATAGCCCAGGCGATTGGCCTGGAGAAAGGCGGCGAACTCGGCCCGTTCACGGGTGTCCAGTGGCAGGCGTGCTTCCATGCCATCAAAGCCTGCTTGCAGCAACTCCTCGAGCGCCTGAGCCTTGCTGGCGGTGTAGCCCCACAGCGTGCGAAAAATTTCCAGCTTCATCGGTGATCCTCAAAAATCCCAGGGCCTGCTGCAAAAGCACTTCGACGGCGCCAGGCTGCCAAGAGGCTGGTTCGCTGTGGAGCCGATGTTAGGCACAGGCCGCAGACTGAAAGAATCCGAAAGTTCAAATGAATACTTCAGACTTTCATTAACAAATAGCTAGCTACTTATAGTGCTGCAAAGGAGGGATTTTATCGGCGAGAACGTGTCTACGTTGGCTATTAGCGAGAGATGCCATTGTTACGGCATCATTTTGAAGAGTCCCAAGCGACACCAAGCCGCTGAGGGTTGGCATTTGCTCGATTCTGCTGAAAAGACGGTCCTTCCAGACTGACCGGATTCAACCGGTCGCTGCCGACGAAGTTCCAGGCTACTTGCCATTCCTGGCATGCGCTACCTTCGCTCGAATGCCATCAAGATATTGGGACCTCAGCTCTGTCGTTAACGGCCCAAGGATGGGGTTTGCTTTGAACCGGGCCAACAGATGCTCAATCACCCGATCTACCTTGGCGTAGGCAGCGGTGACGCTTGAAGGTACCAGCGGATCAAACTGAATCCCTTCCATCTCGATATCGAGTCGTTTCAACACGGGTTGTGCGTCCAGGATCTGGTGGCGTATTTCATCCAGTGAACATTGCATTGTCGACCTCCTTGTAATGCCATAAGTACAGACACGCCTATCGTTAACTGCATGTCGGATGGCGCAGTCAGGGAATGGCAGTTGCTGTCTTAAAAATGAAACAAAATTGTCGCGTAGAAATATTACTGAAATGTTTCAATCCTATGATCGAGGGAGATCTTTTTCAGGTTACCTCCCCCATGCGTCGAGCTGTGTTCAATCAAAAAGGAGGCGTTGGAAAATCAAGCATCGCCTGCAATCTCGCGGCTGTCAGTGCTGCCGAAGGCTACAGGACGCTACTGGTGGATCTCGATCCCCAGGCTAACTCGACCCAATACCTGACCGGACTGACAGGCGATGATATCCCCATGGGGATCGCCGATTTTTTCAAGCAAACTTTATCCAGTGGCCCGGCCAGCAAAAAGAATCGGGTGGCCATCACGGATACTCGCTACGACAATCTGCACCTGGTCACGGCCAGCCACGAGCTTGCCGATCTGCAGCCAAAGCTTGAGTCAAAATTCAAGATCAATAAGCTGCGCCGCTTGTTGGTGGAGCTTTCCGAAGATTACGAACGCATTTATATCGATACTCCGCCGTCCTTGAATTTCTATACCTTCAGCGCACTGATCGCCGCCGACCGCGTGCTGATTCCATTCGATTGCGACAGCTTTTCCCGTCAGGCGCTCTATAGCGTCATCGCCGAAGTGGCCGAGTTGCAGGCTGACCATAATGAGTCGTTGATCGTGGAAGGAGTGGTGGTCAACCAGTTTGTGGCACGTGCCAGCGTGCACCAGATGCTGATCGACGAATTGGTGGCCGAGGGCTTGCCCGTGTTACCGGATTATTTGAGCAGCACGGTCAAAATGCGTGAGTCCCATGAAGCGTCGGTGCCCATGATCCATTTGGCGCCACACCATAAGCTTTCATTGGAATTCGTCAGCCTGTTTTCCGCTTTGGAAAGAGCCGGTTAATCCGTGCGCTGAACATAAAATTGCAATCGAAAGGCCAGTACGATAACTCGCGCGCAATCGCTAGCTTCTGCTTTGAATCAACACCTGTTTTCCTGGCCGCCTTTGGGGCGGCCTTTTTTTGCCAGCGTTTTTTGGACGCCGCATTTGCAGTTTTTGCATTTCGTCCCCGGCTTGTCGAAGTTCACAAGTGGCTGCTGCTCTCAATTATAAGCTGTATTAATACTTAGAATAATAAATAGAAAATTGACTAATCATGGTCCCGGAACGAAAAATCATCCCCAGACCGGCGCCGCCAGAGCTCCGTGGATTTTCCGTTTCTCTCCTGCCAGAAAAATAACCAAAGGAGTCCCCCATGAAGCCTCCCGCTTCGTCCCAGCCGCGCCGTGCTGGTGTTCGGCGCGTTGTTTTTTCCCTCCGATGACAAACAGTTCAGCACCATGGCCGCTTTCGGCACGTTCGCCGTGGGTGGCGAGTGGGGCGGGGCGGTGTTCTACAGCCTGATCGCCGCGACTTCGCTGCTGTGTGTGCTGTCCCTTGCCCGTCGCCATGCCAGCGCCGAACGCGTGGAACTGGCCAAGGCCTGATCCCTGAATTTTCCTGGAGAAACTCATGTTGAAGATCAATGGCGAACGCCTCTGGGCGAGCCTGATGGCGATGGCCGAAATCGGTGCCACCGCCCGTGGCGGCAGCTGCCGCCTGGCCCTGAGCGATGAGGACAAGGCCGGTCGTGAACTCTTTGCCCACTGGTGCCGCGAAGCCGGCATGACCCTGAGCGTGGATGCCATTGGCAACCTGTTCGCCCGCCGCGCCGGTACTGATCCCGACGTTGCGCCGGTGATGATGGGCAGCCACCTCGACACCCAGCCCGAAGGCGGGCGGTTCGATGGCGTGTACGGCGTGCTTGCCGGCCTGGAAGTGGTGCGATGCTTGAATGATCTGGGCATCCAGACCCGCAAGCCGCTGGAAGTGGCGGTGTGGACCAACGAAGAAGGCGTACGCTTCACCCCGGCGATGTTCGGCTCGGCGGTGTTCACCGGCATCATGGCGCTGGACGCCGCGCTGGCGGTGCGCGACATCGATGGCGTCAGCGTCGCCGAGGCGCTGCAACGCACCGGCTATGCCGGCGAGCGCCCGCTGGGCGGCGCGGTGGATGCGTACTTTGAAGCCCACATCGAACAAGGGCCGATCCTCGAAGACAACGCCAAGAGCATCGGCGTCGTCAGCGGCGGCCAGGCGATTCGCTGGCTCGACGTACGGGTAGAAGGCATGGCGGCTCACGCTGGCACCACGCCTATGCCCCTGCGCAAGGACGCCTTGTACGGCGTGGCGCAGATGATCCAGGCCATCGAAGGCCTGGCGGCGGACTTCGCCCCCGAAGGCCTGACCACGGTCGGCGAGTTGAGCATCAACAAGTCGTCGCGCAACACCATTCCGGGGCTGGTGAACTTCACCGTCGACCTGCGTCATCACCGCGATGAAACCATCGAGGCGATGGAGCAACAGGTCCGTACGCGGCTGCAGGCGATAGCCGACGCTCGCGGTTTGAACCTGGCGATCACCCCGCACTGGATCAGCCCGGCGACGCCGTTCGACGCGGACTGCGTGGCGGCGGTGCAACAGGCCGTGGATGCGCTGGGCTACGCTCAACAGTCGATTGTCAGCGGCGCCGGACATGACGCGATCCACCTGGCGCGGTACTGCCCGACGGCCATGGTGTTCATCCCGTGCGTGGGTGGCCTGAGCCACAACGAAGCCGAAGACGTGTTGCCCGAAGATGTGCGGCAGGGCACCGATGTGTTGCTCAACGCGGTGTTGGCTCGAGCCGGGAAAGCCGACTAAACACAATCCCTGTAGGAGCGAGCCTGCTCGCGATAGCGGTGGATCAGTCGCCATCAATGTTGAATGTGCCGACCTCATCGCGAGCAGGCTCGCTCTTACAGAGGGATGTGTCCGGTTTCAAGATTTTCGTTAACTGACAGGTATTCATTCCATGCGCAGTTTTTTCCACCCAGAACAATTACTCCACCATCCCCGCAGTTACTACTCCCGTGGCCAGATGCGTACGCCGCAGGAAGTGCCTGAGCGCGCACAGCGCCTGGTGCAGGCGTCTCACGCGTTGGGGTTTACCGTCGAGCAACCGGCCGATGCCGGGCTCGATCCGCTGCTGGCGGTGCACGGTGCGCCGTACCTCACGTTTTTGCAGGAAGCCCATCAGCGCTGGAAAGAGATTCCCGAGGATTGGGGCGACGAGGTGATGTCTAACATCTTCGTCCGCGAGCCCAATGCCCTGCGCGGGATTCTCGCGCAGGCGGCGCGCTATCTGGCCGACGGCAGTTGCCCGGTGGGCGAGCAGACCTGGCGTTCGGCCTACTGGTCGGCGCAAAGCGCCATCGCCGGGGCCCGGGCGTTGCTCGATGGCGAGCCGGCAGCCTATGCCCTGTGCCGTCCACCGGGTCACCACGCCCGAGCGGAAGCGGCGGGTGGTTTCTGTTATGTGAACAATGCGGCGGTGGCGGCGCAGGTATTGCGCGGCGGTTTTTCGCGGGTGGCGGTGCTGGATACTGACATGCACCACGGCCAGGGGATTCAGGAGATTTTCTACGACCGCGATGACGTGCTTTACGTGTCGGTGCACGGCGATCCGACCAACTTCTATCCGGGCGTCGCAGGTTTCGCCGATGAGCGCGGTGTCGGGGCGGGGGAGGGTTTCAACCTCAACCTGCCGATGGCCCATGGCGCGAGCGAGGCGGATTTTCTCGAGCAATTGGATGTAGCGCTGCAGGAGGTGAAGGACTTTGGCGCCGAGGTGCTGGTGTTGTCCCTGGGCTTCGATATTTTCGAACTGGACCCGCAGAGCAAAGTGGCGGTGACTCGCGAAGGTTTTGCCGTGCTCGGGGAGCGGATTCGCAGCCTGGGGTTGCCGTGCCTGATTGTGCAGGAGGGCGGGTATCACCTGGAGAGTCTGGAGGACAATGCGCGAGCGTTTTTTGTGAGCACTGAGGTTTGGCAGCTCTGAGATCTTGGGTGTCTGGAAGATCGCTTTCGCGGGCAAGCCCGCTCCCACAGGTTTCGCGTCGTCCACAAATCTGCGGTTCTACTCGGACACTGTGGGAGCGGGCTTGCTCGCGAAGAACGATAACGTGGTCTACCTGACGGAACACAAGCGCCCTACGGCACTTGCCATAGCCCTTACGTTAACGTAAAGATTGCTCCAGGGCGCCGACGTATGAAGGCGCAGGGTGGACGACCCGGAGCGCTTGATGACGCTAATAAAAACAAACTCCCCCAAACTGCATCGCGAAGCCCGGTTGGCCCGGGAAAAGCTGCACCTGGAAGGCGAAGTGCCGGATGGCGTCCTGCGGGCGGAAATCGATGCCTCGTGGCGGCGCAGCCTGAGCCATGGCGTGCATTTCAATGCCAAGCATGAGTTGGCGCTGGAATCGAGTGCCAGCCTCGACGTGTTGCTGGCCAGCAACCGTTTGCTGATCGACGCCGCGCTACCAGCGATCGATTACCTGGCCGAGCGTCAGGGCAAGGAGGGGCTGATCATCCTCGCCAACTCCGACGCCACTATCCTCGCCGTCGAAGGCCGCGCCGACCGTCTCAAGGGCAGTGGCTTGCAGGACATCACCCTCGGCGCCTGCTGGAGCGAAGCGGTTCGCGGCACCAACGCCCTCGGCACGGCGCTGGTGGAAGCCCGGCCGACCCTGATCGATTGCGGCGAACATTATCTGGATCGCCTCAGTGATTTTTCCTGCACTTCGGTGCCGATCCATTGCCCCCAAGGCGACATTCTTGGCGTCCTCGACCTGACCCGCGAAGGCCCCCTCGGTCGCGCCCACGACAGCACCGCGCTGCTGGCCATGGCGGTCAGCCAGATCGAAAGCCGGGTGTTCAACGCCAGTTATCCGGACGAAATCGTCCTGGCGTTCCACAGCCGCAGGCAATACCTGGAGTCCCCGTGGCAAGGCCTGCTGGCCGTGAGCCTCGGCGGGCAGATCCTGGCGGTCAGCGCCCAGGCCTGCCAGTTGCTCCACGCCGAGCGCTCGGCCCTGGTCGGTCGGCGCTGCGAGGAGTTTCTCGGCGTCGACGGCCTGCAGTTGTTGGCGCGCCTGCATCAAGGTGGGGCTGGCAGCCTGCAAACCGCCAAGGGTGAATTCTTCTACAAAACCCTGCGCGCGCCGCAACGCTCGATCAATGTCAGCAGCCCGCCGCGCACTGCGGCGAAAACACCCAAGGCGCAACCGGATCTGGAAGCGCTGGCCGGCAGCAATACGCGCTACGCCCGAGCCTTGCGCATGGCCCGTCAAGGCCTGGCCAATGAGTTGCCGGTCTTGTTGCTGGGCGAAACCGGCACCGGTAAGGAGGTCATCGCCCGCGCCCTGCACATGGCCGGAGCGCGCTGTGACAAACCCTTCGTGGCGGTGAACTGCGCGGCCATTCCCGAAGGCCTGATCGAGTCCGAACTGTTCGGCTACCGCGAAGGCGCGTTCACCGGTTCACGCCGGGGCGGCATGGTCGGGCGCTTGCAGCAGGCCCATGGCGGCACCTTGTTCCTTGATGAAATCGGCGACATGCCATTGGCCTTGCAGGCCCGGCTGTTGCGGGTGTTGCAGGATCGCAAGGTCGCGCCCCTGGGCGCAGGCGAAGAGCAGGACATCGACGTCGCGCTGATCTGCGCCACCCACCGCGACCTCAAGCGCCTGGTGGAAGAAAAACACTTTCGCGAGGACCTGTTCTACCGGGTCAACGGCATCAGCGTGATGCTCCCGGCCCTGCGCGAACGCGAGGATTTCGGCGCGCTGGTCAGTCGCATGCTGTCAACACTGGGCGCCCCCACCGTGGTCCTGCACGACGATCTCGATCGCTTGCTTAGCGGCTATCACTGGCCGGGCAACATCCGCCAACTGGAGATGGTCCTGCGCACCGCGCTGGCCATGCGCGAACCGGGCGAAACCGTGCTGACCCTCGATCACTTGCCCGACAGCATGCTCGACGAGTTGACCGCCAGCGAACGGCCCCAGGCCGGCAGCATCCGGGAAAACGAACTGGAGCTGATTCGTCAGTCCCTGGACACGCACCAGGGCAACGTCTCGGCCGCCGCCGACGCCCTGGGCATCAGCCGCGCGACGCTTTATCGCAAGCTCAAACAGTTGCGTTCGTGATGCAGCGCTTGATCGTTCGGCTGATCGACAGCCAGAACCCCGAGGCCCTGCAAGCATCGCTGCGCTGGCTGTACAGCTTCGTGCGACCCCATCGCCTGGCGATTGCCGGGCTGTTGGGTTTGTCGGTCTGCGCCTCGGCGCTGGTGCTGGTGCAGCCGTGGCTGACCAAACTGCTGATCGACGATGGCCTGTTGGCGCGCAACTTCCCGATGCTGGTGTTGATTGCCGGGCTGATGATCGTCGCGGGGTTGCTGGGGACGGCGCTCTCGGGCATCAACCGCTACCTGCACACGCGACTGTCCGGGCGCATGCTGTTTGCTCTGCGCGACGACCTGTACCGGCATTTGCAAACCCTGTCGCCGAGCTTTTACGGCCAGCGGCGCATCGGCGACCTGATGTCGCGCCTCGATGGCGACGTCGCGGAAATCCAGCGGTTTGCCGTGGACTCGCTGTTCTCGGCGGTGTCGAGTGTGATCGGCCTGGTGGTCGCCATCGCGATGCTGCTGACGCTGTCCTGGAAACTCTCGTTGCTGGCCCTGGTGCTGATTCCCCTCGATGTCCTCTGGCTGCGCTGGATGCGGCGCAAGGTCGAGCGCGATGTGCGGCAGTTGCGCGAGCGTTCGGCGGACATGTCGTCGTTCATGGTCGAGACGCTGCCGGTGATGAAATTCATCCAGTCCGCCGGTCAGCAACAGCGCGAAGCACGGCGCCTCGAGACGCTGGGGCAGGGCTACATGAGCCAGTTGCTGCGTCTGCAAGTCACCGAATTTTTCACCCAGGCCGTGCCCGGTACCCTGACCTCGCTGTCCCGGGCCTGCGCATTCTTGATCGGCGGTTACTGGGTGGTGCAGGGCACCTGGCAACTCGGCGCGCTGATTGCGTTTTCCACTTACCTGGGCATGGCCGTGGGGCCGGTGCAGAGCTTGCTCGGGCTCTACGTCGCCATTCAGCGGATGACCGTCAGCCTCGGCCGGGTCATGGAACTGCGAGGGGAACAACCGACCGTGTTGACGCCCGCCGCGCCACGGGCGATGCCCAATGGCGGCGATCTCTGGTTCGACAACGTGCACTTCGCCCATCCCGGCCGTCAGTCGACCCTGCGCGGCATCGAAGCGCGGATTCCCTACGGTATGAAAGTGGCCCTCAGTGGCGGCTCGGGCGTGGGTAAATCCACCCTGATCGACCTGCTGCAACGTCATCACGATCCGCAATCGGGCCGGGTACTGCTGGGCGACGTCGATCTGCGTGAACTGGACCTGTTCCAGTTGCGTCGGCGCATTGCCATCGTCAGCCAGGACATCGTGCTGTTTCGCGGCAGCCTCGCCGACAACCTGGCCTACGCGGTGCCGGATGCCAGCCGCGAGGCGATTGCCGACGTGGCGCGACTGGCGCAACTCGACAGTCTGATCGAGTCCTTGCCCGAAGGCCTCGACAGCCCGTTGGGCGAGCGGGGTCAGCAGTTGTCCGGAGGGCAGAAACAACGCATCGCGATTGCCCGGGCGCTGTTGCAGGACCCTTTGATCCTGGTGCTTGATGAAGCCACGTCCGCGGTGGATGAAGCCACCGAGCGCGAAGTCATCGACGCCATCGACCGCTTGTTCGCCGGGCGTACGCGGATCCTGATCAGCCATCGCCCCTCAACCCTGGCCGATGCCGATCTGCGCTTCGAATTGCTCGACGGCGTGCTGACCTCGAAAACGGTGCTGCATGAAACCTGAGTTACGCATTGGTGTGGTGGACAGCGGCCACTCGGCGGCACAACGGGTGCAAGTGATCGCCGGTCGGCGCTTTTCATTGCTTGAAGACGGCCTGGCCGAGGGCGACTTGCGCGACGACCCGCTGGGGCATGGCAGCGCGGTGATCGAGGCGATCGGCCGGCGTGCACCTTCGGCGCTATTTTGCGTGGCCCAGGTGTTCGACCAGCGGGGTGTCACCAGCGCCTTGCAGATCGCCACGGCGATTGACTGGCTGCTGACGCAGGACGTGCGACTGATCAATCTGAGCCTCGGCCTGCGCCAGGATCGCAGCCTGTTGCGTGCGGCCTGTGCGGCGGCGGTGGCACGGGGCGTGCTGCTGTGTGCGTCGAGCCCGGCCCAAGGGGAAGGGGTGTATCCGGCGAACTATCCGCAGGTGGTGCGGGTGACCGGCGATGCACGGTGCGCCGAGCAGGAATGGTCGTGGCTCAACAGCGCCCAGGCGGATTTCGCCGCCTGTGTGCATGGCACCTACCCTGGGCAATCCGGGGCGAGCCTCGGTTGTGCGGCGTTGAGCGGACACATCGCCGGGTTCCTCGCCGAACAGCCTGACGCCAGCAATGCGCAAGTCATCGAGTGGTTGCGCGACCATGCCCGTTACCGTGGCCCTGAACGGCGCTTCGGGCCATGACCGACATCGTCATTCTTGGCGCCGGACCGGCCGGCGCCGCCGTCGCACTGGGATTGCGGCGGCTGGGCCATGGCGTCACGCTGATCAGCGAATGGCGTCGGTTTGCCGCGCTCGAAGGCGTGTCCGTGCGGGTTCTGGATGCCTTGCGCAGCGCGGGCCTGCATCAGGCGTTGGCGGAAGCGGCGCTGCCGTCTCAACGCCAGGTGAACTGGAATGGTCAGCACCATGCGCAGAACATCGAATACTTGCTCGACCGCCCGGTTTTTGATCGAGGCCTGCGTGAGGATTTGCGCCTGGCGGGGGTCGAGCTGATCGAAGGCCGGGTGCTGACGGTTCAGTCATCGGCCAATGGCCACCGAATCGAAATCGACGGCCGTGAACCGCTGCTCGCACCGTTTCTGGTGGAAGCTCGAGGACGTCAGGCCCCCGCTATCGGCAAGGGCTTGCGTGGACCCGAGACGGTCAGTTTGCTCAATCGCTGGCAGGGTTTGCCGGGCAGCACCGCCAGTGCCGTGGAAAGCCTCGAGGATGGCTGGGCATGGATGGCACGGCGCGCCGACGGCCAGTGTTACTGGCAATGGACGGTGGACGTGGCCAGCGCCGGGTTGCCGGGCAAGGCCATGTTGCTCGATTACTGCCGACAGCGGCGCCAGGGTTCGAAGCTGGCCACGGCTTTTTTTGCTGGCGAAGCGGAAGCTGATCTACAGCTGCACGCCCGCAGCAGCACGGCGATTCTGAGCCCGCAGGTGTGTGGCGAAAACTGGATTCGGGTCGGCGATGCGGCCATGGCGGTCGACCCGTTGTCGGGCAACGGGATTTTTCAGTCCTTGTCTTCGGCGTTGCAAGCGCCGGCAGTGATCAACACGCTGCTGTGCAAACCTGAGCGGGCGGCTCTTGCCCAGCGTTTCCACCAGCAGCGGTTGGAGCAATTGTTTTTGCGGTTTGCGCGGATCGGCCGGGATTTTTATGCCGATGAACAACGCTGGCTGGATCAGCCGTTCTGGCAGGCACGACGGAACTGGCCGGACGCCGAGGTGGCCCATGCCGAGGCGGATTTCAATGCGCTGAGGGTTGAGCGGGCGCCAGTGTTGCGTGACGGTTTTGTCGATGAGGCCGAGGTGGTGATCACTGCGGATCAGCCGCTGGGCATCTGGCATGTGCAAGGGGTTGAGGTGGCGGCGTTGGTGCAGAGGTTAAAGCAGGGAGAGCCGGCGGAGCAGGCGTTGGCCGGTTTGACGGTGGAGCAGGGGCGGATGGTTCGCAGCTGGTTGCTGGGTCAGGGTTTCAAACCCTGAGTGAAGAACCTCCGGAGCCGGCGAAAAGCCTGTTCTCCCAGCGCAAAGCATCGTAATTTACGCGCCATAACGACAAGGAATTTTGGGGTGTAAGTGGGAGTCTATCGTCTGCTATTGGCCGTTCTGGTGGCCGTTTCTCATATGGGCAAGACGTTCATGGGGCTAAACCCCGGCGTGATTGCCGTGATGTCCTTCCTGATCATCAGCGGTTTCGTGATGACCTCGCTGATCGAGCGCAACTACAAGGCGCCGGAGAAAGTCGGCCTGTTCTACCTGGACCGCGCCCTGCGGCTCTACCCTCAATTCCTGTTCTACTTCGCAGTTTCCTGTGCGGTGATCTATTTCCTGCTGCCCGGCACGCCTCAAACCGCCGAGCTGACGCTGCGCAACATCGCCGCAAGCCTGGCTATTGTGCCACTCGGTTTCTACATGTTCGGAGCGGCAGGATCGTGGATCTTGCCGCCGGCCTGGTCTTTGGGGCTTGAGATGTGCTTCTACCTGGTGATCCCTTTCCTGATCATCTACAGGGCGCGGGGCGTTGCGTTTGCTCTATCGGTCGTTGTCTTCATGGTCGCGTGCCTGGGTTTCATCAACACCGACCTGTACGGCTACCGTCTATTGCCGGGCGTACTGTTCATGTTCCTGTGCGGCAGCTACCTGTACAAAGCGCAGCCGAAGGATCTGGCGATCGCTGCCGGCACCACCGTGGTGGCGGCCCTGATGTTTGCGGCCATCATGGCGGGATGGATAGAGCGCCGACCGTTCAATGCCGAAGTGACCGCCGGCATAGCGCTGGGCGTGCCGGCCGTGTACCTGCTGACAAAGCTCAGGTTTCACCGGATTGACGAGTTCCTCGGCAATATCAGCTACGGCGTGTTCCTGAATCACTATGTGGTGATGTACTTCCTGCACGCTATCTGGTCGGTTGCCTACGATGGGGCCATTGTTGCAACGGTGCTGGCCTTGTCGTTGCTGCTCAGCGGCGTTTCGTACTACTGCGTCGAACGGCCGGCCCTGAAGCTTCGTCACGCGCTTCGGGCCGGCGCAAAAACTGGGGTGGGTCAACCGCAGGGCCGCAAAACAGCGGCGTAGTGGCTGGGGGGGCGCCTTCGCGGGCAAGCCCGCTCCCACCGGGGAACGCATTCCGATGTGGGAGCGGGCTTGCCCGCGAAAGCGGACTAAAGAACGCTGCAAATTACAATTTGATCAACACCGACTTCAGCTCGGTGTAATGCTCGATCGCCGCATACCCCATCTCACGCCCGACCCCGGACATCTTGTAGCCGCCGAATGGCAACGCCGGGTCCAGGGCGCTGTGGCAGTTGACCCACACCGATCCTGACTTGATCCGTGGAATCATCCGGTGCACCGCCGCCAGGTCATTGGACCAGATGCTCGCCCCCAGGCCGTAGGGGCTGTCGTTGGCCATGCGCAGGGCATCGGCCTCGTCATCGAACGGAATCGCCACCAGCACCGGCCCGAAGATTTCTTCCTGCACCAGTGAGTGCTTCTGATCGACGTCGACAATCACTGTCGGCTTGACGAAGAACCCCGGCCCGAACTGTTCACCGCCGCAGGCGATGGTCGCACCGCTTTCCCGGCCCTTTTCGATGTACCCGTAGACGCGCTCCTGCTGCCGCGCCGAGATCAATGGCCCCATGTCGACGCTCGGGTCCAGGCCGTTGCCGAGTTTCATGGCGTTGGCGATGTCGCTGATGTCCGCCACCACATTGTCGAAGTGCTTGCGCTGCACATACAGCCTGGAACCTGCGCAGCAGACCTGGCCCTGGTTGAAGAAGATCGCGCTGGCGGCCCCGGCCGCGGCGGTTTTCAGGTCAGCGTCGGCCATGACGATGGTTGGCGATTTGCCGCCCAGTTCCAGGGTGACCCGGGTCATGGAATCCATGGCGATCTTGCCGATTTGCTTGCCCACCGCAGTGGAGCCGGTGAAGGTCAGCTTGTCCACCAGCGGGTTGTGGGTCAGGGCCGAACCTGCGGTGATGCCGGTGCCGGTGACCACGTTGAACACGCCTTCGGGATAACCGGCTTCCAGCACCAGCTCGGCGAGTTTCAGTGCGGTCAGCGGGGTTTCGTCGGCGGGTTTGAGCACCACCGTACAACCGGTGGCCAGGGCCGGACCTAGTTTCCAGCAGGCCAGCAACAGCGGGAAGTTCCAGGCAACGATGGCGCCGACCACGCCCACCGCTTCGCGTCGAATGAAACTGTGGAACTGGTCGTTGGGCATCAGCGGTGCCGACACGTCAACCGTAGAACCTTCGATCTTGGTCGCCCAACCGGCCATGTAGCGCAGGAAGTCGATGGACAGTTGCACGTCCATCACCTGGGCCACCGCCGCGCTTTTACCGTTGTTCAGGCATTCCAGCTGCGCCAGCAACTCGGCGTCGCGCTGCATCAGGTCGGCGAGTTTCCACAGCAGGTTCTGCCGCTCCCGGGGACGGGTGCGGGTCCAGGCTGAGTCGTCGAACGCCTGGCGGGCGGCGAGAACGGCGCGGTCGACATCCTCCGGGGTTGCCCGTGGCACCACGCACAACACCTCACCGGTGGCCGGGTTGTGCAGGGGCATGGTCTGGCCGTCGGCGGCCTCGACCCAGCCACCGCCGATGAGCATGCGCGGGGCGCGCTGGATGAATGCCGAAGTGGCGGGAAGCAGGTTTGGGAGCGACATTGGCGAGGCCTCTTGTTGTTCGTGAGAACCGGGCTTTCGCAATGGCTGTGCCAAGTCCGCGAGAACGCTGGTTCGGCCTTGGCTGGCGTGGTTTTGCTTGATGAACGGCAGTGGAGAAGACCGGGTGGTTTGTCGCAATTCGCGACAGCCGTTGAGACAACGCAGCACCTGTCCGCCACGGCCGTCAATCGTGGGCCAATGAACAGTTTTGGCCGGGCAACTATGCTGTCTCAGACTGCAACAGCTGTCGCGAAACTAGACGCAGCGGACCACATCCACGCACCGGTCAATGCAGACAAATCAACGCAAGTAATTGATAAAAAAGCTTATCCGCAAGCTGGCACGCTCTGTGTATTGCTCATCGCAGACGTTTCTCTTGCCTCCGTCAGCGGTTCGCCGCTGGCGGCAGAAACCATAAAAACGATAAGCCACAACAATAAGAACGCACCGTGCGAGGTTCGACGTTGATGAAGAGAAAACTCCGATCAGGCATGAGCGCCAGCCTGCTGGCCGTAGCCGCTTGTATAGCGCTGCATTCGCCTCATAGCCTGGCAGCCCGCGACGCCCAGACCATCCTCAAGGAAACCTGTCAGGGCTGTCACACCCCCGAAGCCGATAACGCTCTCAGCCGCATCAGCCACCAGCGCAAAACGCCGGAAGGCTGGTTGATGAGCATCGCCCGTATGCAGACCATGCACGGTTTGCAGATCAGCGATGACGACCGTCGCACGCTGGTCAAGTACCTGGCTGACACCCAGGGCCTGGCGCCGAGCGAAACCGATGGCGTGCGTTATGCGCTGGAGCGGCGACTCAACACCGTCGAACACTTCGACGACCAGACCAGCCAGATGTGCGGCCGCTGCCACTCCGGTGCACGGGTTGCCCTGCAACGGCGTCCGGCCCAGGAGTGGGAGCGCCTGGTGAACTTCCACCTCGGTCAGTGGCCGTCCCTGGAGTACCAGGCGCTGGCCCGGGACCGCGACTGGTTCGACATCGCCCGCAAGGACATCGTGCCGCTGCTGGTCAAGCGTTATCCGCTGGACAACCCGGCCTGGGAAAAATGGCAGAGCGCGGCGCCCAAAGCCGGTGCTCTGGTGGGCGACTGGAGCTTCAGCGGCCACTTGCCGGGCAAGGGTGAGCTGGCCGGTGTCATGACTGTGAGTGCCGATGGCAGCGACACCTTCAAGGTCAGCGTCAAAGGTCAGTACGCCGACGGCAGCCCGTTCAATGGCGACGGCAGCGCGATCCTCTACACCGGCTACGAATGGCGCGGCAACGTGACCATCGATGGCGTGACCATGCGCCAGGTGTTCGCCGCCCAAGGCAATGCGATGCAGGGCCGGATGTTCGAGGCCGAGCACGACGAGCGCGGCCTGGACTTCGTCGCCGCCAAGCAAGGCTCCAACCGTTTGCTGGCGGTGCAGCCGGGCTATCTGAAGGCTGGCAGCGAAACCGAAGTGACCCTGATCGGCAGCGGCATGAGCGGCAAGCCGGACTTCGGCAAAGGCGTGGAAGTGCTCGAAGTGGTCGAGCAGAGCCCTGAGCGGATCAAGGTCAAGCTCAAGGCCGCCGCCAATGCCCAACCGGGCGTGCGCGCGGTCAGCGTCGGCGCGTTGAAGGGCCCGAGTCTGTCGGTGTACAGCAAGATTGCCTCGGTCAAGGTTGTGCCGGAGTTCTCGGTGGCACGGATCGGCGAGGGCGGTGGTTCGACGCCGAAAGTCCAGGGGCGTTTCGACGCGGAAGCCTGGGGCAAGGGCGCTGACGGCAAGCCGTATCGCATCGGTGTGTTCCCGGCGCAGTGGAAAGTCGAAGCCTTCGACGACCGCGCCAAGGAAGACGAAGACGTCAAGTTCGCCGGCACCATGCAGGCCGACGCGGGCGTGTTCACCCCGGGCGATGCCGGGCCAAACCCGGCACGCAAGATGTCCACCAACAATGCCGGCAACCTCAAGGTGATCGCCGCCGTCGACGACGCAGGGAAATCCCTGACCGGTGAAGGCCACATGATCGTGACCGTGCAACGCTGGAACAATCCACCCATTCCATGAGTTGGCTGTCCTTGGCTTAACACGGCTTCAAGGCTACAGACACTTTTCGGAATGACCGCAAGCCCCGCCAAGCGGGGCCTGCACAGGAGGTTGGCAATGGGCGCTATCTTGAATCTGGTCGAACGCAACCTGCACGAAGTGCAGGTCGATGCAGACCGCATGCTGTTTCACATCCCCAGCAGTTCGCTGTTCGCCAGCGATGAACTGACGGGTACCATCATCGATACCTTGCGCGGGCCCGGTTGTTCCTCGGACGACCTGATCCAGCGCCTGGCCGCGCGTTTCAACGGCGAGGAAATCACCGAGACCCTGCGCGAGCTGATGGCCCTGGAACTGGTCAGCGACGGTTCGCCGCTGACCCCGGACATCGCCACCAAGCGTGTCGAGCGCACGGCGATCAATACCGTGGTGCTCAACGTCAACACCGGCTGCAACCTGAGCTGCACGTATTGCTACAAGGAAGACCTCGACAAGCCGTCGGCGGGCAAGAAGATGGACGTCGAAACGGCGATCGCCTCGGTAGAAATGCTGCTGCGCGAATCCCCGGACGAAGAGCGTTTCACCGTGGTGTTCTTCGGCGGCGAACCGCTGAGCAACCGCAAGCTGATCGAGTACATGGTCGACTACTGTGAGAAGCGTTTTCGCGAGGCGGGCAAGTTCGTCGAATTCGTCATGACCACCAACGCCACGCTGCTCACCGAAGAAACCGTGGACTACCTCAACGCCCACCGTTTCGGGCTGTCGGTGAGCATCGACGGGCCGAAGACCGTGCACGACCGCAACCGTATCACCGTGGGCGGGCAGGGCACGTACGACGTGGTGCGGCGCAAGGCCGAGATGCTGCTGTCGCGCTACAACAGCCGTCCGGTCGGTGCCCGCGTAACGCTCACCACCGGTGTGACCGACGTCGAAACCATCTGGGATCACCTGTTCAACGAACTGGGTTTTGCCGAAGTCGGCTTCGCCCCGGTGACCTCCGGCGACATCAGCAGCTTCAACCTCACCAGCGATGAACTGGTGCAGGTGTTCGCCAACATGAAGGCCCTCGGTCGACGCTATCTGGAAGCGGCGCTGGAGCACCGCAACATCGGTTTCTCCAACCTGCACCAGCTCATCACCGACATCCACGAAGGCCACAAGAAAGCCCTGCCATGCGGCGCGGGCCTGAAGATGCTGGCGGTGGATCACAAGGGCGAACTGAACCTGTGCCACCGCTTTACCGGTTCGAGCCTGCCGACCTTCGGCAATGTCCACAGCGGCGTGAAACAGGTGGAGTTGAACGACTTCCTGTCCCAGCGCCTGGACCGCACCAACACCGGGTGCGAAGACTGCCAGATCCGCAACCTGTGTTCCGGCGGCTGCTACCACGAGAGCTACGCCCGCTACGGCGATCCGACGCACCCGACCTATCACTACTGCGAACTGATGCGTGACTGGGTCGACTTCGGCATCGAGGTCTACACCCGGATCATGGCCAATAACCCTGCGTTCATCAGCAGTTACATCACTCCGCGCAAGGCTCACTGATATGAAACATCTCAAGGCAATCAATAACAAAGCGTTGAAGCTGGATCAGGCCGCGGATGAAAACCGCATTGAAGAAGTGGTGGCCATGAGTTCCGTGGCGGGCTGTGCCTCGACCACCGACCCGGGCTGGGAAATCGATGCGTTCGGCGGTGTGTCGTCGCTGTGCCAGCCGATGGAGGCCGACCTCTACGGTTGCTCCGACCCCTGCTGGTGGCCGGCCCAGGTGCCCGACATGATGAGCACCTACCCGGACTGGAACAAGGATGCCCAGGCGTCCAACGACAACTGGCGCAACCTCGGCACTGTCTTCCCGAAAGACAAGTGATCGGATATCAGAAGGATTCCAGCATGCGTAATATCAAAGCCTGCGGCCTGGCCGCGTTCGCCGTTCTGAGCAGCTGTTCGGTCAGTGTCCTGGCCGATGAAAACACCGCACTGCAAGACGGTCACGAGTACATGTTGACCACGAACTACCCGAACAACCTGCACGTAATCGACCTGGCCACCGACACCCTGTTCAAGACCTGCAAGATGCCCGATGCCTTCGGCCCCGGCACCGTGCAACTGTCGCCGGACCGCAAGACCGCCTACGTGCTGAACAATCACTATGCGGATGTCTACGGCGTCGAACTGGACAGTTGCAAGCAGGTGTTCCACGCCAGCATCACCCAGAAGCCGGGGGAGAAAGCGCGCTCGATGTTCGCCTTCACCCTCAGCCACGACGGCAAGGAGCTGTACACCGTCGCCAACCCGACGCTGATGATGAGCGATCGCTACGAAGTGCAGCAGCCCCGGCTCGACGTGTACAAGACCGACGCCGGCATGGACGCCAAGCCGGTGCGCAGTTTCCCGGCGCCGCGCCAGCTGACCATCATGCAGAGCGGTGACGACGGCACCTTGTATGTAGCCGGGGCGGACGTCTACAAGGTCAATGTGCAAACCGGCAAGTTCGACGTGCTGATCCCCAGCCGCCACTGGAAGCGCCCGAATTACAGTGCGCCGGACGTGCTCTACGTGTGGAACCAGCAGACTTACCGGCATGACTTCTCGCTGCTCTACACCGCCGCGAAGTTCAAGGACAAGAAACAGGACCTGGCCACCGCCGAATACCTGTACGGCCTGTTCAGCGTTGACCTGAAGACCGGCAAGACCGAAACCACCGACTTCGGGCCTCTGACCGAAATCTACTTCAGCGGCATGCGCTCGCCCAAGGACCCGAACCTGATGTTTGGCGTGCTCAACCGCCTGGCCAAGTACGACATCAAACAGAAGAAAATGCTCCAGTCCGCCACGCTCGATCATTCCTACTACTGCATTTCCTTCAACAAGGACGGCAGCAAGATCTACCTGGCGGGGACCTTCAACGACGTGGCGATCTTCGATGCCGACAGCCTGAAGCAGACAGGCAGCATCAAGTTGCCGGGCGGGGACATGGCGATTACCACGGCGCAGATTTTTGTCCGGTAATTGCGACGCCTGAGCTGACGCTATCGCGAGCAGGCTCGCTCCCACAGGTTTTGTGAACACCACAAATCCAATGTGGGAGCGAGCCTGCTCGCGAAGAGGCCCTCAACAACAACGCAAAATCAAACCCCCGGCACCGGACAACTCATATCCCCCTCCTGGCACTTCAGGTAGTTCTTGAACGTCTGAACCCGTGCCTTGGTCAGCTCCGTGGTGCAGTTGCTGTAGATCAGCGGATACACACTCCCGCCTTCCACCCCGGACGCCGAGAACTTGCACTCGGCATCGCGGAACGCAACCCACGCCCGCTGCGCACCCACCAACTGCTTCTTGCTGTCCGGGTGGCTCTTGAGTCGCGAAGTGATCTGCTGGTACAGCGTATTCAATTCCTTGTCGGCGGCCGCATTCTGCTGCGCCGCGCACTTGTTCATCGTCGTCTGGTCGTTGGCGTTGTCACAATCCACGGCGAACGCCATGGAGGTGAACAACAGGGGCGTCAGCGCCAATAGTAAGCGTGGGTTCATGCTGGAGTGCTCGTTGTGACCGAATGAGAAATGCAGTGTAGCGCTGAGGGGCATTCAGCCCGCTACGCTTGCCATTGCGTGTGTTTTTCCACCGAATCGTATTCCAGCCATGGCACGTCATGGGCCGTCCAGATATGCGCTTGGGGCGTCATCCGTGGATCGGTATCCAGCGTCGCCACCCGAACGATCACATGGGGCTGGGCCGGCCGTTCGGCCATCAGGTGTGAACCGCAGGCCGAACAGAAATACCGAAACTTGCCTGGCGACGATTCATGGCGGCTCAGGCGATCCTGGCCTTTGGTCCAGCGAAAATGCTCGCGCATGACCCCGGCGGTCGATGCAAAAGCGGCTGCGTGTGCCTTGCGGCAGGTCTGGCAATGGCAGTGGCTGATGAGCATGTCGAGGCTGTCGAGTTCGTATTCGATGGCCTTGCACAGGCAACTGCCGCGCAGGTTTTCCATGTCGCTATCCTTTTCGATGCTGTTTCGAGGCAGAACGTTAGCAGTTTTGACCCTCTGATTTTGCGATAGCCCCAGAACTTATCCGTGCAAATGCGACCGAATATCTCAGGCATGATTGATTGCACATCCCCATTGGTACAACTTTAAAGTTGGTCTTGTGGTCTTACTGACCTACTGTTCAAGTACAGGAGGTGACTTATGAACCCAGCATCTGATCGCATCGAAAGGAAAATCCTGCTCAAGACCAAGCGTTCGCAGGTCTGGCGTGTGCTGGCCAATGCCGAAATGTTCGGACAGTGGTTTGGCGTGGCGCTGGCGGGCAAGCGCTTTGTGGCAGGCGAGTGGACCCAGGGGCAGATTACCTATCCCGGTTATGAGCATTTGCGCTGGAATGTACTGGTGGAGCGGGTCGAGCCGGAGCGGCTGTTTTCGTTTCGCTGGCACCCGTATGCCGTGAACCCTGAAGTCGATTACTCCCAGGAACCCACCACCCTGGTGAAATTCGAGCTCGAAGACATGGACGACGGCACGTTGCTCAAGGTCTCCGAATCCGGTTTCGATCACGTTCCCCAGGCCCGTCGAGAAAAGGCTTTCCGCATGGACAGTCGCGGCTGGGAAGAGCAAATGAACAATATCGAGCAGTTTTTGATCGACAATGCCAAGTCCCACGAGCAACAGAGTGGCTGAAATCGGCTCGAAACCTGAGGCGTCTAGGGGTTTTCGGAAGGTGGTTTATAGCGAATGTCTTACACGCGATGGTAGCGATATCGCCTGTTACAAATTGGATCCGAAGCGTATTCTGGCCTTACCCACTGAAGCACAGGAAGTGCTCAGGATCATGGATGATCGACCATATGCAAGGAACGCTACGACAAGGAGTCGTCATGGTCTTGGAAAAACCCGCTTCGGCGGGTTTTTTTGTGGGTGCATGAAAGGTCGTGGCGGCAGGAACCGGGGTCCCGCCGCCATTTCTTCACTGTCGGTCGAGTTTCGCCGCCGCGCGTTCGGTGATCTGCGCCCGCAGTTTCAACGAGCCGGCGGCCCGCTGGCGAGCCTCCTCCAGCACACTGGCCGGGGCCGTCTCGGGACTGCCCGCGGTAAACGGTGGGGCCGGGGCGTATTCCAGCTGCAACTGCACCAGCTCGGCGGTGGCCTGGTCGAACAGCTCGGCGGCCAAGGTCAGGGCGAAGTCGATACCGGCGGTGATGCCGCCACCGGTCAGCAGATTGCCGTCACGAACCACTCGGTCTTGCACCGGAATTGCGCCCAGTGGCTTGAGCAATTCGTGATACGCCCAGTGAGTGGTGGCGCGTTTACCCTTGAGCAATCCCGCCGCGCCCAGCACCAGCGAGCCGGTGCACACAGACGTGACGTACCGGGCGTTGGCGGCCTGGGCCTTGAGAAAGTCCAGGGTCTGGTCATCTTCCATCAAGGGGCCGACGCCACTGCCTCCGGGAACGCAGATCACGTCCAGTGCCGGGCAATCGTCGAAAGTGGTGGTCGGTTTCAACAGCAGGCCGGTGCTGGCGGTGACTGGCATCAGGTCCTTCCAGATCAGATGCACTTTCACATCCGGCAGCGAGGCCAGTACGTCGTAAGGGCCGGTCAGGTCCAGTTGTTGAACCTGTGGAAACAACAGAAAACCGATCTGCAACGTCATGGTGTTTTTTCTCGTGAAGTGGGTGGACGGTTTGACTCTAGGCTCGTAGGCTTTGGCGTATACGCCAATATCCCCACGAATTACGCCAAATGTCGAAAACCATCCATGTGCTCGCTTTCACCAACGTGCAATTGCTCGACGTCACCGGGCCGTTGCAGGTATTCGCTTCGGCCAACGACATCGCTCGCCAGCAAGGCCTGCCGCCACCCTATGCGCCGACGGTGATTGCCAGCGGCGGCGGGGCGGTGATGTCATCGGCGGGCTTGGCGCTGTTGGCCGAACCGTTACCGGAGGAGGGCACCGACACCCTGATCATCGCCGGTGGCTGGGGCGTTTACGTAGCGGCCGAAGATGCGCCGTTGGTCGCTTGGGTGCGCGAACATGCCCGTGGCTGCCGGCGGGTTTCCTCGGTGTGCACCGGCGCGTTCCTGCTGGCGGCCAGCGGCTGGCTCGACGGCCGGCGCGTGGTCACCCACTGGACCCGCTGCGAGCAACTGGCGCAGCAGCACCCGCGACTGCATGTCGAACCCAACCCGATCTTCATCAACGACGGCCCGGTCTGGACCTCGGCCGGGGTGACCGCCGGCATCGACCTGGCGCTGGCCATGGTCGAACAGGATCTGGGGCGCACCATGGCCCTCGAAGTCGCCCGGCAACTGGTGGTGTTTCTCAAGCGCCCGGGTGGTCAGTCGCAATTCAGCGTGACCCTGTCACTGCAACAGGAAGGCAACCGTTTCGACGAACTTCACGCCTGGATCAGCGAAAACCTGACCCACGACCTGGGCATCCCGACCCTGGCCTTGCAGGCCGGCATGAGCGAACGCAGCTTCGTGCGCCACTACCGCGCCGACACCGGCCAGACCCCGGCCCGGGCCATCGAACTGATCCGCGTCGAAACCGCGCGGCGTTTGCTCAGCGATACCGGCGTGCCGATCAAACGGGTGGCGGTGCAATGCGGCTTTGGCAGCGAAGAAACCCTGCGCCGCAGCTTCCTGCGGGCCATGGGCGTGACGCCGCAGGCTTATCGTGAGCGTTTTTCGGTCAGTGTTGGCGCAGATTCCGCAATGACTTGAGCCCTTTTTCGCCTTAGCTCGATGCAGTTACCCCACGGTCACCCGAACAGCACCCTTTGCCAGTGTTCTTCACTGATGATCGCGATAGGAACACCGCTCTCTCTCAGTTCAACGGCTTTTTTGATCTTGGTGCCATAAGTGCTATGAAGCCATTGATCGTTTCCGATGCTGCCGACCACCAGATAGTTGAT
The DNA here is from genome assembly GCF_000967965.1 of Pseudomonas fluorescens. Classification (GTDB taxonomy): domain Bacteria; phylum Pseudomonadota; class Gammaproteobacteria; order Pseudomonadales; family Pseudomonadaceae; genus Aquipseudomonas; species Aquipseudomonas grandcourensis. Next base: position 66,075 of record NZ_LACC01000036.1, on the reverse strand, counting down.
TTTTTTGCTGACCGAACCACCAATCAGACCGCCGCGTTCGACTATCAGCGACTCGCATTCTTTGCGCGGACCGTAAGCCATAACCCCAGTGAACAGGAAAACTCGATCAATCCAGTTCAGTGTGGGTGCAGGGTTATCGAGTGGAAGACTGCAAGGTGTTGTGAAGATCTGGTCAGAGCCAACCGGCATACCTGCAAACTGGTGCAGCATGTCCAGTAGCTCAGCCGATTCTTCGGAGTCCAGCACGCCATCACTCAGCATGTTGGCGAGGCGTTTATAGAGGATGTTCACGACTGGATCACCCAGATGACACAAATGAACTTCGATCCAGCTCTTGAGAAACTCGGCTTCCTGCTGGTTGATCTTGCCATCGGCAGCGAGTCCAGCCGCAATGCCTACCAGCGCGTCGGCTGAACGTCTATCAATGCGTGCTTCGTGGAAGAATCCACTGTTTTGAAATTCCTGATGCAAATCGACCATTGTCCATGCTCCTAGGATTCAACTTCCGCTATTTGATTGAAATACTTCGCCCGATCCGGCGTAAACGTCACCACCATGCCCGTCCGAGCACATGTCAGTGCCCGTTCCTGTGCTAGATCCACGTTCAGGTCTTCCCCGCGCAACCCTTGCCACTGCGCGAGGTACTTGAGGGAGCCATATTTTTCGAGTTTCTTCAGGCTGCGACTCACGCCGCCTTTCCAGCCCAGTACCGGCAACTCGCCGGCAAGGCACTGTCGGGCGAGGTCGGGGAAACGAGCAGCGCGCTGGCGGCCGACTTCCCAGCATTTGATCAGGCCCTTGTCACCGGCTTCCCAGAGTTCTTCGCGGTTCAAACCGGTTCGGAGCGGGGAGTCGATGCTGCGTTGGATGCGTTGGCTCATTCTGGTTCCTTGAATTCGGGTGGTTCTGGACAGCTCCGCTGTACCCGTAGAGCAAGGATGTTAGGTGGGGATGTAACAGCTGGCAACCGGGTATTTCCTGCGAAATGGCAGGATATTGTTGATAACAGGTCGGACTCAGGCCTACACACCACCTTTGGCGAGGGAGCTTGTCGGATCGCCGCACCGTCCCGCTGGGTTGTGAAACAACCCCTTGAATTGCATGCGTGATCTGTCAGTTGTTTGGTGTTTAAGCGGTTTTGCGACTGCTGCGCAG
>NZ_LACC01000036.1:0-64825 GCF_000967965.1 Pseudomonas fluorescens | reverse complement strand
GTCAGTCGACATCAATGTTGCATGACACACCGTCATCGCGAGCAAGCTCGCTCCCACAGGGTTACTCACATGGCTAATTCTTTGGGCACCTCGTCCGTTCTCCAAACAGACAACTTTCGAGGAAAACCCGGTGACCCCGCTGACATTGCTGTGCCTGCCCTATTCGGGCGCGAGTGCCATGGTCTATAGCCGTTGGCGGCGCAAGCTGCCGCAGTGGCTCACGCTGCAACCGGTGGAACTGCCGGGGCGTGGCGCGCGGTACGGCGAGCCCTTGCACACCGACATGCGCCGCCTGGCGCTGCAACTGGCCCAGGAACAAAAAAACACGCTCAAGGCGCCGTACGCGTTGTTCGGCCATAGCATGGGCGCGCTGCTGGCCTGCGAGATGGCCCATGCGTTTCGGTCGCTGGGTTGCCCGGAGCCGGTAGCGCTGTTCGCCTCGGGCACTGCCGCCCCGACCCTGCGCGCCGACTATGACCGGGGCTTTGCCCAGCCTAAAAGCGACGCCGAACTGATCGAGCAACTGCGCACCCTCAACGGCACCAGCGAAGAGATCCTGGCCAACGAAGAGTTGATGAGCCTGACCCTGCCGGTGCTGCGCGCGGACTTCCTGCTGTGCGGGCGATTCGAACCGGTGCAGCGCCCGTTGCTCAAGTGCCCGGTGCATGTGCTCGGCGGCAAGACCGACCGCGCCACCGCCGAGCAGTTGATCGGCTGGAGCCAGGAAACCCGTGGCAGCTTTTCGGTGGACATGCTGGCGGGTGGGCACTTCTTCATCCATGAGCAGGAAGCGAAGGTGCTGCGGGTGATCAAGGATCAGCTTGAGGTGCATCGTCGAAGGCATGGGTTGCTGGCGGTGGGTTAGACCTGCTCTGAAATCACCACAAAACCTGTGGGAGCGGGCTTGCCCGCGAAGAGGGAGTGTCAGCAACATACCCGTTGTCTGACACACCGCCTTCGCGGGCAAGCCCGCTCCCACAGGGGTATTTATCAACCTGTTTTTCCGCGTTTCGCCTTTTGCCTGATCCGCTAATTTTTCCCGCCTGCATTCGTTTTATAGGGACGACGCGCCTTTGCGCCTGCTGCCTACTGATGCGGATGCCGATAGATGAATGCTGAAGACTCCTTGAAACTTGCTCGCCGGTTTATCGGGTTGCCCCTGGAAAAGCGCCAGATGTTCCTTGCGGCCTTGCACAAGGAGGGCGTGGATTTCGCCCGTTTCCCGATTCCGGCCGGCATCGAGGCCGAGGATCGCCAGGCGCTGTCGTACGCCCAGCAACGCATGTGGTTTCTCTGGCAACTGGATCCCCACAGCGGCGCGTACAACCTGCCGGGTGCGGTGCGGCTGACCGGGCGCTTGAACCTGTCGGCGCTGGAGCAGGCGTTCGCCAGCCTGGTGGCGCGGCATGAAACCCTGCGCACGGTGTTCGCCCGTCAGGCCGATGACAGCTTGCTGCAAGTGCCGGCCGCTGCGCCGCTGCGGATCGAGCACGTGGATTTCAGCGCACTGCCCGCCGAGGAGCGCGAAGGTGCCGTGTCTGAAACCGCCGAACATCAATCGGTGCTGCCGTTCGATCTGTCGACCGGTCCGCTGCTGCGGGTCACCTTGCTCAAGCTCGCCGAACAACAGCACGTGCTGTTGCTGACCCTGCACCACATCGTCTCCGACGGCTGGTCGATGAACGTACTGATCGACGAATTCATCCGCTGCTACGACGCTTTCGATGCGGGCGTGCAACCGCAGCTGGCAGCGTTGCCGATCCAGTACAGCGACTACGCCCTGTGGCAGCGCCGCTGGCTGGAGGCGGGCGAGCAGGCGCGGCAACTGGCGTACTGGCAGGCGCAGTTGGGTGACGAACACCCGGTGCTGGAATTGCCCCTGGACCATTCGCGCCCGGCGATGCCGAGCTATCGCGGCACCCGCTACGAATTCGCGGTCGAGGCGCAACTGGCCGAGCAACTGCGCAGCACCGCACAGAAACACAACATCACCCTGTTCATGCTGCTGTTCGGCGCCTTCAACGCGTTGCTGCATCGCTACACCGGGCAAACCGACATCCGCGTCGGCGTGCCCATCGCTAACCGCAACCGCGCGGAAATCGAAGGCCTGATCGGTTTCTTCGTCAACACCCAGGTGCTGCGCACGCAACTGGACGGCCAGACCCGGGTCGACGACCTGCTGCGCGCCATCAAGGAAACCGCCCTCGGCGCCCAGGCCCATCAGGACCTGCCATTCGAGCGCCTGGTCGAGGCGCTGAAACTGGAACGCAGCCTCAGCCACACGCCGCTGTTCCAGGTGATGTACAACCACCAGCCGCACGTGGCCGACATGGCCTCGGTCAGCACCGCGTCCGGCCTGGAGCTGGGCAGCATCGACTGGCAAAGCCGCACCACCCAGTTCGACCTGACCCTCGACACCTGGGAGAAGGGCGGCAAGCTGCACGCCGCGCTGACCTACGCCAGCGACCTGTTCGATGCCGATACCATTGCGCGCATGGCCGGGCACTGGACGCGCCTGTTGCAGGCGATAGTCGACGACTCGACGCAAAAAATCGGCGAGTTGCCGATGCTGACTGCGGATGAGCAGCGAGTGCTGGTGCAGGACTGGAATCGCACCGCCGTGGCCTATCCGGTCGAGCAGTGCATGCACGAGTTGATTCAGGCCCAGGCCCGACGCACCCCCGACGCGCCGGCGCTGGTGTTTGGCGAGCGTCAGCTCAGCTACGCGCAACTCGACACCCGCAGCAATCAACTGGCGCACTGCTTGCGCGAGCAGGGTGTCGGCCCGGATGTGCTGGTGGGGATCTGCGTTGAGCGTTCGCTGGAGATGGTCATCGGCCTGCTGGCGATTCACAAGGCTGGTGGCGCCTACGTACCGCTCGACCCGGAGTACCCGGCCGAACGCCTGGCCTACATGATCGAAGACAGCGCAATTGACTTGCTGCTCAGCCAAAGCACTTTGCTCGGCGCACTGCCTGCCGAGGGCGTCAAGGTCATCGCCCTGGATCAGGAACAGGACTGGCTCGACGGCTACAGCGAAACCTGCCCGCAGGTTGAAGTACATCCGCTGAACCTGGCCTATGTGATCTACACCTCCGGTTCCACTGGCAAGCCGAAGGGCGCCGGCAACAGTCACGCGGCGCTGCTCAACCGCTTGTGCTGGATGCAACAGGCTTACGGTCTGGATGGCAGCGACTCGGTGTTGCAGAAAACCCCGTTCAGTTTTGATGTGTCGGTGTGGGAGTTCTTCTGGCCGCTGATGACCGGTGCGCGTCTGGTGATGGCGCCGCCAGGGGCGCATCGTGAACCGGCGCAGTTGATCCGCCTGATCGATGACTACGGCATCAGTACGCTGCACTTTGTGCCGTCGATGCTCCAGGCGTTCATCCACGAACCGGGTGTCGAGGCATGCACCGGCCTCAAGCGCATCGTCTGCAGCGGAGAAGCCCTGCCGCTGGATGCCCAATTGCAGGTGTTCAAAAAGCTGCCCGGCGCCGGGTTGTACAACCTGTACGGCCCGACCGAGGCGGCCATCGACGTCACCCACTGGACCTGCATCGACGAAGGCGCCGACAGCGTGCCCATCGGTCGTCCCATCGCCAATCTGCGCACCCATGTGCTGGATGCGCAATTGCTCCCGGTTCCGGCCGGCGTGACGGGGGAGTTGTACCTCGGCGGCGCCGGGCTGGCGCGCAGTTATCACCGGCGTCCGGCGCTCAGCGCCGAGCGTTTTGTACCGTGCCCCTTCCATGACGGTGCGCGCTTGTACCGTACCGGCGACCGCGTGCGGCAGCGTGCCGATGGGGTGATCGAATACCTCGGGCGTCTCGACCATCAAGTCAAATTGCGCGGCCTGCGCATCGAGCTGGGGGAAATCGAGACTCGCCTGATGCAGCATGCGCTGGTGCGCGAGGCCGTGGTGCTGGTGCAGGGCGGCAGGCATCTGGTGGCGTATCTGGTGCTGGAAGATACCGATGCCGATGAGCAGTGGCCGCAAACCCTCAAGGCCTGGCTGCTCGGCAGCCTGCCGGAATACATGGTGCCCACCTACCTGATGCCGCTGGACGCCTTGCCGGTGACCGCCAACGGCAAGCTCGACCGCAAGGCCTTGCCGCCACCCGACGCCGCGCCGCAACAGGCATTCGTCGCGCCGCAGGATGCGCTGCAGACCGCGCTGGCGCAGATCTGGCAGGAGGTGTTGGGCGCGGACCCCGTGGGCCTCGAAGACAACTTCTTCGAGCTCGGCGGCGACTCGATCATTTCCATCCAGGTGGTCAGTCGCGCCCGTCAGGCCGGCATTCGCCTCAGCCCGCGTGACCTGTTCCAGTACCAGACCGTGCGCAGCCTGGCATTGGTCGCGGCGTTCGACAGCCGCAGCACTGTCGATCAAGGCCCGGTCAGTGGCGAGGTGATCCTGACCCCGGCGCAGCATTACTTCTTCGAACAGGCCATCGCCCAGCGCCGGCACTGGAATCAGTCGCTGCTGCTGACGCCCCGGGAAGCGTTGAATCCTGAGGCGTTGGAGCGGGCTTTGGTTACTGTCATCAACCACCACGACGCCTTGCGCCTGCGCTTTATCGACGGCTCCGAAGACGGCCCCGAAGGCTGGCAGCAGCACCATGCAGCGCCAGTCGAGTTGGCTGGATTGTGGCAGCGTCGGGCGTCTTCGGCCGAAGCCTTGACCGCCCTGTGCGATGAAGCGCAACGCAGTCTCGATCTGGCCGACGGGCCGCTGCTGCGTGCCTTGCTGGTCAGCCTCGACGACGGCAGCCAGCGCTTGTTGCTGGTGGTCCATCACCTGGCGGTGGACGGGGTGTCGTGGCGGGTGTTACTCGAAGACTTGCAACAGGCTTACGGTCAAGTGGCGCTGCCCGAGAAAACCAGCGCCTACCAGGCCTGGGCCGCGCACCTGCAACAGCATGCCGGCACCGTGCCTGGGCAAATTCCGTACTGGCAGGCGCAACTGGCGGATGCCCGTGACCTGCCGTGTGACAACCCGCAAGGCAGCTTGCAGCAGCGCCACGGGCACAAGATCGAGTCGAAACTGGACGCCGATTTGACCCGCCTGTTGCTGCAACAGGCCCCGGCGGCCTATCGCACCCAGGTCAATGATCTGTTGCTCACGGCGCTGGCGCGGGTCATCTGCCGCTGGAGCGGGCAGGGCTCGACGCTGATCCAGCTGGAAGGCCACGGCCGCGAAGACCTGTCCGACGACCTCGACCTGAGCCGCACCGTCGGCTGGTTCACCAGCCTGTTTCCGGTGCGCCTGCAACCCGAGGCCGGGGCGGCGAATTCGATCAAGTCGATCAAGGAACAATTGCGCGCCATTCCCGGCAAAGGCCTGGGCTACGGCTTGCTGCGCTACCTCGGTGAACCGGCACAGCGTCAGGCCCTGCAAGACCTGCCGGCGCCTCGGATCACCTTCAATTACCTGGGGCAGTTCGACCGTCAGTTCGACGACGCCGCGCTGTTGGTCCCGGCTCCGGAAAGCGGCGGCCAGGCCCAGGGCGACGATGCGCCGCTGGCCAACTGGCTGACCGTGGAGGGCCAGGTCTATGGCGGGCAGCTCTCGCTGCAATGGGGTTTCAGCCGTGACCTGTTTGCCGAGTCCACCGTGCAACGACTGGCCGATGCCTACACCGAAGAACTCAAGACGCTGATCGAACATTGCTGCGCGACAACGGCAGGCCAGGTCACGCCGTCGGACTTCCCGCTGGCGCGCATCACCCAGGCACAACTCGATGCCTTGCCTGTTACGGCGCCGGCCATCGAGGACGTTTACCCGCTGACGCCTATGCAACAGGGCATGCTGTTCCACACCCTGTACGAACCCCAGGCCGAGGCCTACATCAATCAACTGCGCCTGGACATCCACGGCCTGGAACTGGCCGCGTTCGGCCGGGCCTGGCAGGCGGCGATCAACCGGCATGACATCCTGCGCAGCAGCTTCCACTGGCTGGGGCTCGAGTGCGCGCATCAGGTGATTCATCGCCAGATCGACTTGCAACTGCAAGTGATCGAAGCCGCCGACATCGACCGCGATGCACTGGCCGCCGAGGAGCGCAGCCGCGGCTTCGAACTCAGCTCCGCGCCGCTGTTCCGCCTGCTGCTGGTGCGTCGGGGCAGTGAAGACTGGCACCTGATCCATACCAGCCATCACATCCTCATGGACGGCTGGAGCAACGCGCAGTTGCTCGGCGAAGTGATCCAGCACTATGCCGGCCAGACCTTGGTCAGGCCGTTGGGGCAATACCGCGACTACCTGGGCTGGATTCAACAGCAGCCGCTGCTGGCCGCCGAACAGTTCTGGAAACAGGCGCTGGCGCCCCTGGAAACACCGACGCTGCTGGCGCAAGCCTTGCCGACGCCTGCCGAAGGGCACGGCATGGGCGAACATCAATTGACCCTTGAAAGCGCATCGCTACAGCGCCTGAGCGATTTCGCCCGCCAGCAGAAAATCACCCTCAACACCTTGCTGCAAGGCGCCTGGGGCCTGCTGTTGCAGCGCTACACCGGCCAGTCCTGTGTGGCGTTTGGTGCGACGATTGCCGGACGCTCCGCGCCGTTGCCGGGCATCGAGCAGCAATTGGGGCTGTTCATCAACACCTTGCCGATCATCACCGCGCCGCAGGCCGGGCAGTCGGTGGCCCAGTGGCTCAAAGACCTGCAAGCCCTGAACCTGAGCCTGCGCGAGTTCGAACACGTGCCGCTGTACGATATTCAGGGCTGGGCCGGGCAACAGGGGGCGTTGTTCGACAGCCTGCTGGTGTTCGAGAACTTCCCGGTGGCCGAAGCCCTCAAGCAAGGAGCGCCGGCGGGCCTGACCTTTGGCGCGCTGCACAATCACGAAATCACCAGTTACCCGCTGACCCTGGGCATCGAAGTCGGCGCCAGCCTGCGTCTGGATTTCAGTTTCGACCGCATCCGGTTCAGCGCGGCGCAGATCAGCCAGTTGGGCGCCAGCCTGCTGCATGTGCTGGCGCAATTTGTTGCCCAGCCACAACAGGCGCTCGGTGCCGTCAGCCTGTTGGACGCTCAGGCCCAAGCCCAGGTAATACGCGGCTCGCAACCACCGGCACCGCAACTGGACAGCCCGTTGCTGGCCCACCAGCGGTTCGAGCAACAAGCGGCCCGCACCCCCGACGCGCTGGCGGTGATGGTCGGTGACGAACGCCTGACCTACGCCCAGCTCAATGCCCAAGCCAACCAGCTCGCCCATCGCCTGCGCGCCCAGGGTGTGGCGCCGGGGCAGCGGGTGGGGCTGTCGGTGCGGCGCAATGCGCAGATGATCGTCAGCCTGATGGCGATCCTCAAGTCCGGTGCCGGGTATGTGCCGCTGGACCCGGATTACCCGGCCGAGCGCCTGGGCTACATGATCGAAGACAGCGGCATGGACCTGCTGCTGGCGCAACCGGGGTTGTTGACCGATGTAGCGCTGCCGCAAGGTTTGCCGCGTCTGGCGCTGGAGCCGGGCGCAGACGCCGGATATTGCACCGACAACCTGGTCAACCTCGCCAACGCCGAAGACCTCGCCTACCTGATCTACACCTCCGGCTCCACCGGACGGCCGAAAGGCGTGTGCCTGGCCCACGCCGCACTGCGCGAGTTTTGCGTGATCGCGGCGGACTATTCACAACTCACCGCGCAAGACCGCGTGCTGCAATTCGCCACATTCAGCTTCGACGGCTTTGTCGAACAGTGCTACCCGCCACTGTGCGTGGGCGCGGCGCTGGTGATGCGCGGCGATGAGCTGTGGGACACCGACACCCTCTATCGCCAGATCATCGAACAAGGCGTGACCCTGGCGGATTTGCCAGCGGCGTACTGGTTCCTGCTGGCTCAGGAGTGGGCCACGCAACCGCAGCGGGACAAGGGGCGCTTGCGTCAGGTCCACGTCGGCGGCGAAGCCATGTCCCTCGAAGGCCTGAAGCTATGGCACGCCGCCGGTTTGGGCGATGTGCGCCTGCTCAACACCTACGGGCCGACCGAAGCCACGGTGGTGTCCAGCATCCACGAATGCACACTGGCCGATACCCGCAATCACCTTGGCGTGCCCATCGGCAAGGCACTGCCTGGGCGCGCGCTGTATGTGCTGGACAGTGAAGGGCACCTGCTGCCGACCGGTTGCGTCGGCGAATTGTGCATCGGCGGCGACGCCGGCCTTGCCCAGCGTTATCACCTGCGACCGGGCTTGAGCGCCGAACGTTTCATTGCCGATCCGTTTTCCACCACGCCGGGGGCGCGTCTGTACCGCAGCGGCGACCTGGCGCGCTATCGCGAGGACGGGGCGCTGGAGTACCTGGGGCGCATCGATCATCAGGTGAAAATCCGTGGTTTCCGGGTCGAACTGGGTGAACTGGAAGCGCATCTGCAAGGCCTGCCGATGATCAGCGAAGCCGCGGTGCTGGTGCACGAAGGCGTCGGCGGCAAGCAATTGATCGGCTATGTGGTGCCGGCCGATGCCGGGCTGCTGGCGGCGGATGCGCGTCAGCTCACCGACAGCGTGCGCCGCGCTCTGGGCGAACGCCTGCCGGACTACATGCTGCCGGCGCAACTGGTGTTGCTGGCCGCGTTGCCGCTCAACCGCAACGGCAAACTCGACCGTGGCGCGCTGCCGGCCCCGGAGGTCTGGGAGGCCGAATTCGGCAGCGCACCCCAAGGTGCGCTGGAAATCGAACTGGCGCAAATCTGGCAACAGGTGTTGCAGGTCAGTCGCGTCGACCGGGAAAACAGCTTCTTCGAATTGGGTGGGCACTCGCTGCTGGCGACGCAAATCGTCTCGCAGATCCGCCAGCGCCTGGGCCTGTCGGTGAGCCTGCGCAGCCTGTTCGAACATCCGCGCCTCGAGGATTTCGCCGCTCAGGTGCAGGCACTGCAACACAGCTGTGAACGCCCGGCGCTGGTAGCGGACACCTCCGGCGAACGCCAGCCATTGTCCTTTGCCCAACAGCGCTTGTGGTTCCTGTTGAACCTGGAGCCCGACAGTTCGATGTACAACATGCCGGGTGCCTTGCGCCTGCGGGGTGAGTTGAACCTCGACGCCCTGCGCCTCAGCTTCGAAACCCTGGTGCAGCGTCACGCGGTGTTGCGCACCACCTTTTACGAAGAAGACGGCCAGGCCTGGCAGCGGGTCCACGGGCAATTGCCGTTGAGCTTCGAGGCCAGCGACCTGCGGCAGCGGCCGGTGCCGGACGTCGAGGCGCAGCAACTGGCCCGGGAGGAAGTCGCCCGGCCATTCGACCTGCGCCACGGTCCGTTACTGCGGGTGCGGGTGCTGCGGGTCGCGGATGACGAGCATGTGCTGTTGCTGACGGTGCATCACATCGTCGCCGATGACTGGTCGTTCCGCGTGCTGATCAATGAATTCGTCACGCTCTATCCAACCCTCAACCGTGGCCAGACCCCACAACTGCCGGCGCACAGCGTGCAGTACGCCGACTTCGCCAAATGGCAGCGCCAGTGGCTGGAGCAGGGCGGCGAGTTGCAGCGCCAGCTCGACTACTGGCAGCAGCGCCTTGCCGAGCCACAGGCGGTACTGGAGTTGCCCGCCGACGGTGACGGGCGTACGACGCAAGAGGGTGCCAGCGCCCATTTCACCTTCAGCGGCGAGCTCAGCCGGCAGTTGCGCGACTTTGCCCAACAGCGCGATCTGTCGCTGTTCATGCTGCTGCTGGCCGGTTTCACCCTGGTCCTGCGCCAGCGTACCGAGGTCAGTCGGGTGCGCATCGGCACCGATATCGCCAACCGAAATCAAGCCGAGCTTGAAGAAATGGTCGGCTTCTTCGTTAACCAATTAGTACTGCAAGTGGAGGTCGATGCCGATCAGGCGGCGGCGCAGTTGCTGGAGGCCTGTCGCCGGGCGGTGCTGGAGGCTTCGGACCATCAGGACCTGCCGTTCGAGCGTCTGGTGGAAGCCTTGCGTCTGCCGCGCCGGGCCGGCCGTTCGCCGCTGTTCGACATCAAGCTGATCTACCAGGAAGGCGTCGGTCGCCTGCCGTCGATGGAGGGCCTGCAGGTCGAGGACTTCCCGTCCGGGCGCCAGGCCGCCGAGATCGGCATGGTCGCTGCGTTCTACAACGATGCCGAACACATTCACCTGAGTTTCGAAACGCCGGCGGGCCAGTACCTGCCAAGCACGCTGGAGTCTTTGTTCGAGCAGATCCGGGCGGTACTCGAAGCGCTGATACGCGCTGACGGAGTGCAGGTCGGTGAGTTGCTGGACCTGGCCGCCGAGGTGCAACGCCGTGCCGATGCGCGCTTGAACGAGCAACGCAAGGCCTTGCTCGGCGGTGCCATGGCGATCAAGCGCCGCTCGGCGAACCGTGGCGCGCCAGCAGCGCAATCTGCGGCGGACTGATTCAGGCGGTGGCGCCATCGAGCGCCACCGTCAACATTTTCTGGAGGGGTTTATGACCGTTTCAACGACCAAGTCCATGCCCAGGATGGGCCGTGGTGCCCGCAAAAGCCTGTCCACCGATCCGGCGCGGCTGGTGAGTTTTGCGCCGATGTTCGAAGGCCTCAGCATGCCGTTGGTGTGTCGTCCGGCCGTGTCCGGCGTGAGCCTGGTGGAATGGGCGACCCAGAATCGCGCGCTGATCGAAAGCAAGCTGCTGGAACACGCGGTGATCCTGTTCCGTGGCTTCCAGGTGGCGGATATCGGCGAGTTCAACCGCTGCGTCGACGGGATTTCCGGCGGTGCCCTGGAGTACCTGTTCCGCGCCTCGCCACGGACCCAGATCAGCGGCCAGTTCAAAATCTACAGCTCCACCGATTACCCGGCGCCGGAGAAAATCTTCCCGCACAACGAACACTCGTATTCGCCGGTGTTCCCGCGTCATCTGTATTTCTACTGCGACACGCCGTCGGCCACTGGCGGTGAAACACCCTTTGGCGATACCCGCCGGATCATCGCGCGGATCGACCCGGCGGTGCGCGAAGAATTTGCCCGCAAACGCATCATGTACGTGCGCAACTACGGCGACGGCATGGGCCTGCCATGGCAGACGGTGTTCCAGAGCGAGGATCGCGGCGAAGTCGAGGGCTACTGCGCGAAAATCGGCATCCAGGCCGAGTGGAAACCGGGCAACCGCCTGCGCACCCGGCAGAGCGGCCCGGCCATCGTGCGCCATCCATTGACCGGCGAACGCATCTGGTTCAACCACGGCACCTTCTTCAATGCACTGACCCTGCCGGACAGCATCCGCGACAACCTGCTGCGTGAATTCGGCCCGCAGGATTTGCCGCAAAACACCTTCTTCGGCGACGGCTCGCCGATTCCCGACGATGTGATCCGCCACCTGCAAGGCATCTACCGCGAGGTGATGGTCGAGTTCGCCTGGGAGAAGGGCGACGTGGTGCTGCTCGACAACATCCTCAGCGTGCATGCGCGCAACGAATTCACCGGCTACAGAAAAATCCTCACGGCCATGGCCATCGCGCAGAAAAGCGCCGACCTGGATCAGGAATAAGGACACCCGACATGAACACCACCGCCCTCGAACCTTCGGTAGACGTATTCCAGACTTCGGCCCAGCAGGCCTTTTATTTGCGTGCCCAGGAGCTGGGCGCACGGCCGCTGTTCGCCGCGCTGACGTTGCCGCTCGCCAGGCCAGTGGACGCTCAGGCGTTGCACACGGCACTGGAAACCCTCGGTCAGCGCCATGAAATCCTGCGCACGCTGTACCGCCGCCTGCCGGGCATGAAGTGGCCAGTGCAAAGCCTGTGCGATGGCTTGCCGCTGACACTTCTGGGCAACCAGCCTTCGGTGGCCGAGGCCTTGAGCCGCAGCCGTGAAGTCATGGTTGAAGATTCGAATCAGGCGCTGGTGGTGGCGCAGCTTGAAGACGGAGCAGGGCAGACTTTCATCACCCTGCTGGCCCCGGCATGTAGCTTCGACGAGGTATCGCTGCGGGTGCTGGCGAGTGAACTGGGCAGCCTGTTGCGCGGTGAAACCCTGGGTGACGACGAGGACGCGCTGCAATACCTGGACTACAGCGCATGGCAGGAAGAACTGCGCGAAGAAGACATCGGCCACCAGGGCGCGGCGTTCTGGCGCAACCTGCAACAGCCGTTCGCCGTGGCCCATCGCTTGCCGTTCGAAAAAACCGTCGATGTCACGCTGGTTCGTCATCAGGCAACGTTGATTGACGCCCCATGGTTGGCTGGCGTGCAACGAGCCGCTGCCGGAGCTGGCGTTGAGGCAGAGCAATTGGCGCTGTTACTGTGGACCGCATTCGTCGCGCGCATCGGCCATCAGGAAAAGCTGCTGATGGGCTGGCAGGTGGAGGGTCGCAACGAGCAAACCATCGCCACCCTCGGACGCTTCGCCCGGCGCTTGCCGGTGGCTTTCGAGCACCGCAGCCAGCAGACCCTGGCGCAAGCATTGGTGGCGTTTGCCGCCAGCGTCGAACAGTCGCTGTCGTGGCTCGATTGCCTCAATGAGTTTGAACTGAGCGCCGAAGGCACCGCGCCGCTGCGTTACGGCTTCGTCTATCAGGCCGCCATTGAAAGCGCTATCGAGGTGGACGACGGCAACCCCGAAGTCCTGCGCCTGCGGGTGCTGGGCGATCAGTTGCAATTGTCGTGTCTTGACGGTGCGCTGCCGGAATCGATGTTGGCCGAATGGCTGGAGCAGTTTGTCGAGTTCAGCCACCAATTGCTGGGGGCGCCCGAACTGACCCTGGGGCAGGCTGATCTGCTGAGTGCTGCGCAACGAACTCGCCTGATCGAAGGCTTCAACCCGAACGCCTCCGAACAGGCATTGCCGTGCCGCTTCCTGCAAGAACTGTTCAGCGAACAAGCATGCCTGCATCCGCAACGCATCGCCCTGAGTGTCAACGGTCAGCGCCTGACTTACGCCGAGCTGGATGCGCGTTCCAACCAGGTGGCCAATACCCTGCGCACCCAAGGCGTGGCGCCGGACCAGATCGTGGCGGTCTACGGCCAGCGCTCCCTGGAAATGGTCATCGCCTTGTTGGGCACGCTCAAGGCCGGCGCTGCGTACTTGCCGCTGGACCCGAACTACCCGATCGAACGTCTGGCGTTCATGCTTGCCGACACCGGCGCGCGCCATGTGCTGGCCTGCCAGCCATTGCCCGAAGCGTTGCGCAGCGAGCGGACAATCTCCCTGATGCCGGGGGCCGAAGTCTGGTCCGCTGCGCCAACCCGGCCTGAGCCACAGGGCGACAGCACCAATCTGGCCTACGTCATCTACACCTCCGGTTCCACCGGCAAGCCCAAGGGCGTGATGATCAGCCATTCCAGCGCCGTGGCCTCGACCCTGGCGCGCAACACTTTCTATCGCCAGCCGCTGCGGGCATTCCTGATGCTCTCGTCGTTCTCCTTCGACAGCTCGGTGGCCGGGGTTTTCTGGGCGCTGGGGCAGGGCGCGACCCTGTGCCTGCCGGACGAAGACAGCTACAAGGACCCGGCCCGACTGGCGGCGTTGATCCAGCGCGAAGAGATTTCCCACTACCTGACCCTGCCGTCCTACCACGCGCAGATTCTCGAACACCTCGACCACCAGGCGCTGGCCTGTGTGATCGTCGCCGGCGAAGCCTGCGGCAATGCACTGGTACAGCGACATCGCGAGGCATTGCCGGGGGTGGCGCTGGTTAACGAATACGGCCCGACCGAAGGCACCGTGTGGTGTTCGGCCTGGGAGCTGCCCCTCGGTCAAGAGCATGACAGTGTGCCGATCGGTCAACCGATTGCCGGCATGCGCATCCATGTGCTCGGCCCGGACCTGCAACCGGCGGCCGTTGGCGTCGAAGGAGAGTTGTATGTCGGCGGCGCCGGCATTGCCCGGGGCTATTTGCAGCGCGCCACGCTGACAGCCGAGCGCTTTGTTCCGGACCCCTTCACCGCGAGCGCCGGTCAGCGCCTGTACCGCACAGGTGACCTGGCGCGCTATCGCGCCGATGGCGTGCTGGAGTATCTGGGGCGGGTCGATCACCAAGTGAAAATCCGCGGCTTCCGCATTGAATTGGCCGAAATCGAGTCGGCCATGCGCGGTGCTCCCGGCATAGAAGACGCCGCCGTGATTGCCCGGGAAACCCCGACCGGCCCGCAACTGTTGGGCTTCGTGGTGTCCCCGACCGACACCGCCGACATCCGCCTCAACGAATTGCGCAGCCATCTGGCCGAAACGCTGCCCGAGCACATGCAACCGGCGCGCTTGCAGGTGCTGGAGCGTTTCCCGCTGATGCCCAACGGCAAGCTCAATCGCCAGGCCTTGCTCGATCTCGATGTGCGCCGCAGCGTCTTTGTCGCGCCGCGCAACGACCTGGAAAAAACCCTGGCGGCGATCTGGGCCGAAGCGCTGCACGTCGAGCGCGTCGGCGTGTACGACAACTTCTTCGAACTCGGCGGGCACTCGCTGCTGGCCACGCGCATTCGTGCGCGGATTCAGGAAGAACTGAACCTGGCGATCCCGCTCAAGCTGTTTTTCGACGGTGACACCCTGGAACGGCTGGCGGCGCAGATCGAGCAGTTCCGTGAGCAAAGTGACCATAAAGAAAACGATGTAGACGCCCTCGAAGCGTTGTTCGACGAAGTGGATGAGGAACACGCGCGATGAGTGCTGCACCGGACAGAATGATGACCCTGGCCCAGCGTTTCTGCGGCTTGAGCGCGGACGCCCGGCGTGCGTTGCAACAGAAGATGCACGCCCAGGGGCTGACCCTGGAACTGCTGCCGATCCCGCCACGGGACCGCGCCGTCGACACGTTGCCGGCGTCCTACGCGCAGCAGCGCTTGTGGTTCCTCTGGCGGATGCAGCCCCAGGTCACCGCCTACAACCTGACCGGTGCTTTCCGCCTGAGCGGCGAGCTCAACCCTGAGGCACTGGCGCAAACCCTGAGCGCGCTGGTGCAGCGTCACGAAGTGCTGCGCACCACCTTCGTCTTCGATGAGCAGCAAGTGCTGCAAAAGATTCACCCACGGATGGATGCGCCGCTGGTCGAAGTCAGTGCTGGCGACGAGGTCGAGTTGCAACGGCAGATCGCCCTGAACGCCGAGCAACCATTCGACATGCAGCACGGCCCGTTGATGCGCTGCCGCTTGATCCGCCTCGATGCGCAGCAACATGTGCTGGTGCTGACCTTCCACCACATCGTCACCGACGGCGGCTCGCTGCCGATCCTGTTGCAGGAGTTCACCCGGCTCTATGCACAGCTCAGTGCCGGGCAGGCCCCGCAGCTACCGGAGCTGGGCATCCAGTACGCCGACTTCGCCCGCTGGCAGCGCCTGTGGCTGGAGGCCGGCGAGGCCGAGCGCCAGCTCGATTACTGGCGTGGGCAGTTGGGCAATGAACACCCGCCACTGAACCTGCCGACCGACCGTCGTCGCCCGGCGATCCCGAGTCAGCAGGGGGCCAGTATCGAGCTGGATATCCCTGCCGCGTTGACCACTCAACTGCGTGATCTTGCCCGCCGCGAAGGCTGCACCTTGTTCATGCTGCTGATGGCGGCATTGCAGACGTTGCTGCATCGCTACAGCGGCGAGCAGGACATCCGCGTCGGCGTGCCGATTGCCAACCGCACCCGCCAGGACGTGGAAAACCTGCTGGGCTTCTTCGTCAACACCCAGGTACTGCGCAGCCAGCCACGGGCCGACCAGCCGTTTGGGCAATTGCTGGCCGAGATCAAGGCCGCGGCCCTCGGCGCCCAGACCCATCAGGACCTGCCGTTCGAGCAACTGGTCGATGGCCTGGGGGTGGAACGCAGCCTGAGCCACACGCCGTTGTTCCAGGTGATGTTCAACCACCAGCGCGACAGTGGCGGCCCACAACGCTGGGACTTGCCGGGGCTGAGCGTCGAACCGCTGATCTGGGACGAAAAGACCACCAAGTTCGACCTGATGCTCGACACCGTCGAGGGCGACGAGGGCATCCATGCGTCGTTCGTCTACGCCACCGAACTGTTCGACGCCTCGACCATCGAGCGCCTCGGCCGGCACTGGCTGAACCTGTTGCAGGCGATTTGCACTGACAGCACGGTTGCCCTGGCGGACCTGTGCATGCTCGACGCCGCCGAGCAGCAGGCGACCTTGCTCGATTGGAATCGCACTGCCGGGTTGAACAGCGATCAGGCGAACCTGTTGTGCGCCCATCAACTGATCGAGGCCCAGGCCGCCGCGCACCCGAACAACATCGCCGTGACCTGCGACGGCGTCACCCTCACTTACGCCGAACTGAACCGCCGCGCCAACCGAATCGCCCATCGCCTGCGCGAGCGCGGCGTCGGCCCGGACGTGTTGGTGGGCATCGCCCTGGAGCGTTCGCTGGAGATGATCGTCAGCCTGCTGGCGATCCTCAAGGCCGGTGGTGCCTACGTGCCGCTGGACCCGCAATACCCGCAGGATCGCCTGGCCTACATGCTCGCTGACAGCGGCACGCGCCTGTTGCTGACCGATTCCGCGCTGTTGCCGCGCCTGCCGTTGAACGCAGGCATTGAAGTGATCTGCCTCGATCACGCCAGCGACTGGCTGTCCGAGGCCAGCGCCGACAACCTGCCGAACCTGACCGCGCCAGCGAACCTGGCCTACGTCATCTACACCTCCGGTTCCACCGGCAAACCGAAAGGCACGCTGCTGCCCCACAGCAACCTGACGCGGCTGTTCAGTGCCACCGAACATTGGTTCGGTTTCAATGCGCGGGATGTGTGGAGCCTGTTCCACTCCTATGCCTTCGACTTTTCCGTGTGGGAAATCTTTGGCGCGTTGTTCTACGGCGGCAAGCTGGTGGTGGTACCCCACGCGGTCAGCCGCTCCCCGGAAGACTTCGCCCGCTTGCTTCGTGACGAGCGCGTCACAGTTCTCAACCAGACGCCCTCGGCCTTCCGCCAGTTGCTGCCGTTCGCCTGCGCCAACGCGCAAAACATGGCCCTGCGCTGCGTGGTGTTCGGCGGCGAGGCGCTGGACGTGGCCAGCCTGCGTCCGTGGTATGACGCCTTCGACGACCGGCAGCCGTTGCTGATCAACATGTACGGCATCACCGAAACCACGGTGCACGTGACCTACCGACCGCTGTCCCGCGCCGACCTCGACGGCGCCAACAGCTCGCCGCTGGGGGAGCCGATCGCCGACCTGCGCTGGTACGTGCTCGACCTGCGCCTGAACCCGGTGGCCAAGGGTTGCGTCGGTGAGCTGTACGTCGGCGGTGCCGGCTTGGCTCGCGGCTACCACCAGCGTTCCGATCTGACCGCCACGCGGTTTGTTCCGGACCTGTTCGCCGCCGAGTCGGGCGCACGCCTGTATCGCACCGGCGATCTGGCGCGGTACTGCGCCGATGGCAGCATCGAGTACGCCGGGCGTATCGACCATCAAGTGAAGATCCGTGGTTTTCGAATTGAACTGGGGGAAATCCAGGACCGCCTGCAAAGCCATCCGGCCATCGAGCAGGCGCTGGTCCTGGCGCCCGAGGTCAATGGCAGCCCGCAACTGGTGGCGTGGTTCACCGCGACCGGTGACGACAGCGATTTGCGCCAGTCCCTGCGTGAACATTTGCAGGCCGGTTTGCCGGATTACATGGTGCCGGCGCACCTGATCAAACTCGACCAATGGCCGCTGACCGGCAATGGCAAGCTGGATCGCGGCGCATTGCCCAAGCCCGACGCGGCATTGGCGCAGCAGGCTTACACGGCACCGCTGGACGAGATGCAGGCTGCATTGGCGGCGATCTGGCAGGACGTGCTCAAGCTCGAGCGGGTAGGCATCGACGACAACTTCTTCGAACTGGGCGGCGACTCGATCATCTCGATCCAGGTGGTCAGCCGCGCGCGTCAGGCCGGGATTCGCATCACCCCGCGAGACCTGTTCCAGCACCAGACCGTGCAGAGCCTGGCGAAGGTTGCGGTACGCAGCGCCGGATTGGTGATCGATCAGGGGCCGGTGCGTGGCGAGGTGTTGCTGACGCCGATCCAGCACTGGTTCTTCGAGCAAGACATCGAGGCCCGTCATCACTGGAACCAGTCGCTGCTGCTGGAGCTGCGCGAGCCGCTGGACAGCGCCAGCCTGCAACAGGCCTTGACTGCATTGGTGGAGCATCACGATGCATTGCGCCTGCGTTTGCGTAATGTCGACGGCGTCTGGCAACAGACCCAAGCCGAGCAGTGGAACAGCGCCGAGGTGCTGTGGCAGCGCCAGGCCGCCAATACCGATGAACTGCTTGAACTGTGCAACGCCGCGCAAGCCAGCCTGAATCTGCAGGACGGCCCGTTGCTGCGCGCGTTGCTGGTGGACATGGGCGCAGCGGGTCAGCGCCTGTTGCTGGTGGTGCATCACCTGGCGGTGGACGGCGTGTCCTGGCGATTGCTGCTGGAGGATTTGCAAACCGCCTATCAACAAGCGCAGCAAGCTCAACCCTTGCGTCTGCCAGCGAAAACCAGCGCCTATCAGGCCTGGGCCACTCGCCTGCAATCCCATGCGCATAGTGCCGGATTGGCCAGCCAGGCCACTTACTGGCAAGACCAGTACCGCGACGTGCAAGTTGAACTGCCCGCCGACAACCCCCAAGGCAGCCTGGCCAGCCAGCACGCCGTCAGCGTGGAAACCGTGCTCGACAGCACCTTGACCCGCCGACTGCTGCAAGATGCTCCGGCGGCTTACCGCACCCAAGTCAACGACCTGTTGCTGACGGCGCTGGCGCGGGTGCTGGGCCAATGGACCGGTCAAACTTCGACCCTGGTGAAACTGGAAGGCCATGGCCGTGAAGACCTGTTCGACGACATCGACCTGACCCGCACCCTGGGCTGGTTCACCTCGATTTTCCCGGTGAAAATCACCCCGGCTGGCGATCTGGCCGGAAGCATCAAAGCAGTCAAGGAACAGCTGCGCGCCGTGCCCGACAAAGGCATCGGTTTCGGCATCCTGCGCTATCTGGCCGACGCCGGCCTTGAGGGTCTGCCGTCACCGCAGGTCACCTTCAACTACATGGGCCAGTTCGACGCGAGTTTCGACGAGAACGCGCCATGGCGTCCGGCCAAGGAAAGTGGTGGCGCCGAGCAGGGCGCGTCGGCCGAACTGGACCGGGGCCTGAGCATCAACGGTCAGGTATATGCCGGGCAACTGCGCCTGAGCTGGACCTTCAGCGGTGAAGTGTTCAACCCGCAGACCGTGCAGCGCCTGGCCGATGCCTACGCCTTGGAACTGCAACAGCTGATCGAACATTGCCTGAGCGGTGCCGGCGGGTTGACCCCGAGCGACGTGCCGCTGGTACGCGTCGATCAGGCGCAGCTGGATGCATTGCCGCTGGCGGCCAGCCAGATCGAAGACATCCTGCCGCTGTCGCCGATGCAGCAAGGCATGTTGTTCCACAGCCTGTTCGCCCCGGATGCCGGGGCCTACATCCCGCAGATGCGCGTGGACGTGCAGGGGCTCGACGTCGAGGCGTTCCGTGACGCCTGGCAGCAGACGCTCAATCGCCATGAAGTTTTGCGCGCCGCGATCTTCAGCGAAAGCAACGGCTCGCGGCCGCTGCAAGTGATCCTGGCCGACGCCACACTGCCATTGACCGTGCTCGACTGGCGCGATCACACCAAGGTTACTGAAGCGCTGGATCGCCTGGCCGAGGACGACCGTTTGCGCGGCTTCGACCTGACAGCAGCACCCTTGCTGCGCCTGACCCTGGTGCAGACCGCCGATGACCGCCATCACCTGATCTTCACCAACCACCACATCCTGCTGGACGGCTGGAGCACTTCGCAGTTGTTCGGCGAAGTGCTGCAGCGTTATTCCGGAATCATGCCCGCGCCAAGCGTCGGTCGTTATCGCGATTACATGACCTGGCTGGGCACCCGTGATCGCGCCGCGTGCGAAGCGTTCTGGCTGGAGCAGTTGCAGTCGTTCACCGAGCCGACGCGACTGGCCGGCGCCTTGCCAGGACCGGTTGCAGGGCAGGGCGATGCTCATCGCACCCTGCACCTGAGCCTGGATCGCGCCGCCACCGAGCGCCTGAGCGGCTTTGCCCGTCAGGCCCGCGTCACGCCCAACACCCTGCTGCAAGCGGCGTGGCTGTTGCTGTTGCAGCGCTACACCGGGCAGCAGACCGTGGCGTTCGGCGCCACGGTGTCGGGGCGTCCGAGTGAGTTGCAGGGCATCGAGCAGCAGATCGGTCTGTTCATCAACACCTTGCCGGTGATCGCCACACCGCACCCCGAACGCACGGTCAGCCAATGGATCGATGAAGTCCAGGCACTCAACCTCAAGTTGCGCGAAGTCGAATACACGCCGCTGGCAGATGTACAGCGCTGGGCCGGTCATTCCGGCGAAGCGCTGTTCGACACGCTGCTGGTGTTCGAAAACTATCCGGTGGCGCAAGCGCTGGAAGAGGGTAGCGCCAGCGCGTTGAAGTTCTCCGGCATCAGCCACCACGACCAGACCAGCTTCCCCCTGGCCATCGCCGCCGAGCTGGGTGAATGCCTGGATTTGCGTTTCAACTACGACACGGCGCTATTCAGCGCCGAAGCCATCGAAGGCTTGAGCACACGTCTGCTGGCGTTGCTCGATGCCATGGTGAGTGCGCCGCAGCAGCCATTGGGGCGCTTGAGCCTGCTCGATGCTGCACAAACGGCGCAGCAGGTCGAAGGCTTCAACCGCACCGCGCAGGCCTGGCCGGATGTGCGCCCGGTCTACCAATGCTTCGAGACCCAGGTACTGCAAACCCCGGAGGCCCCGGCCCTGGTGTTTGCTGGCCAGACCCTCAGCTATCGCGAACTCAACCAACAGGCCAACCGCCTGGCGCACTACCTGCGCAGCCAGGGCGTCGGCGCCGAAGTGTTGGTGGGCATTGCCGCCGAGCGTTCGCTGGAACTGGTGATCGGCTTGCTGGCGATCATGAAGGCCGGTGGCGCGTACGTGCCGCTGGACCCGGACTACCCGCGCGAACGCCTGGAGCACATGTTCGACGACAGCGGCGTACACCTGCTGCTGACCCAGCGGCATTTGCTGCAGCAGTTGCCGATTCCAGCCGCCACCACGGCGATCTGCCTGGACGACATGGCGCCGTTGCTCGAAGGCCGCAGCGAAGAAAACCTGCCCTGCGTGGTCGAGCTGCAATCGCTGGCCTATATGATCTACACCTCCGGCTCCACGGGTAAACCCAAGGGCGCGGCCAACCGCCACGATGCCTTGTACAACCGCCTGGCGTGGATGCAGGGCGCGTACCCACTGGACGGGCGCGACACGGTGCTGCAGAAAACCCCGTTCAGTTTTGACGTGTCGGTCTGGGAGTTCTTCTGGCCATTGATGACCGGTGCACGCCTGGCCGTGGCCGAACCGGGCGCCCATCGCGATCCGGCGCAACTGGTCAGCCTGATCGAGCAGTACCGGGTCAGCACCCTGCATTTCGTGCCGTCGATGTTGCAGGCATTTGTCCAGGGCGAAGGCTTCGAGCGTTGCGCCAGCCTGCGGCAGATCCTGTGCAGCGGCGAAGCCCTGTCGGCGGACTTGCAGCACAGCCTGTTCCGCGTTTTGCCGAACGTCGGTCTGTACAACCTGTACGGCCCGACCGAAGCGGCCATCGACGTGACCCACTGGACCTGTGTCGACGACGGTGGCTTCAGCGTGCCGATCGGTTATCCGATTGCCAACCTGGTGACCTACATCCTCGACGACAGCCTGCAACCGCAAGTGCAAGGTTGCGTCGGTGAGCTGTACCTGGGCGGCATCGGCCTGGCCCGTGGTTATCACAACCGTGCGGACCTGACCGCCGAGCGCTTTGTCGCCAGCCCGTTCGGTGAGCAGGGCGAGCGCCTGTACCGCACCGGCGACCTGGCGCGTTACCGCGCGGACGGCGTGATCGAATACGTCGGGCGCATCGACCATCAAGTGAAGATCCGTGGCTTGCGCATCGAGCTGGGGGAAATCGAAGCCTGCCTGCTGGAGCATCCATCGGTGCGCGAAGCGGTGGTGATCGCCCTCGACGTCGGCAAATCCAAACAACTGGTGGCTTACGTCGTGGGTGATGCCGCTGTCGATCCACTCGAGCAACACCTGCGCAATGCGCTGCCCGAGCACATGCAGCCGAGCCACGTGCTGCTGCTCGACCAGTTGCCGGTGACGCCGAACGGCAAGCTCGACCGCCGCGCACTGCCACAACCGGACCAGCAAGTGCGCGAATACATTGCGCCGCGCAGTGCCGTGGAAACAACGCTGCAAGCGGTTTGGCAGGCGTTGTTCGAAGTGCCGCAGATTGGCATGCAGGACAACTTCTTCGAACTGGGCGGCGATTCCATCGTCTCGATCCAGGCCGTCAGCCGCGCACGCAAGGCCGGGTTTAGCATTTCCCCCAAGGACGTGTTCAGCCACCCGACCATCGCCGAACTGGCGACGGTCGCTCAACCGCTCACGGCGGATCAAGCCTTACCGGCTGTGGTTGCACCGACAGCAAAAATCGAACTGAGTGAAGCGCAATATCAGGTGCTGGAATTGACGGCGGACGAAGTCGAGGACGTCTATCCGCTGTCGCCGATGCAGCAGGGCATGCTGTTCCACTCGGTGCAGGACGGCGACTCGGGGCTGTACGTCAACCAGATCGAAGTGGGCGTGCGCGGAGTTGATGGCGCGCGTTTCCGCGAAGCCTGGGCCGATGCTGCTCGGCGTCACGGGATTCTGCGCACCGCATTCCTCTGGGAAGGCGACAAGGAACCGCTGCAAGTGGTGTTGCGTGACGCGCCGTCACTGCTCACCGAACTGGACTGGCGTGGGCTGGATGATCAGCCAGAACGCGTCCGCCAACTGGCCCTTGAAGAACGCGAACGCGGCTTCTCGCTGAACCGCGCACCCTTGTTGCGCCTGTTGCTGGTACGTCTGGAGGACGACCGCTATCGCCTGATCTGGACCTACCACCACATCCTCATGGATGGCTGGAGCGTTTCGCGCCTGATCGGTGAAGTGCTGCGTCATTACAGCGGTGAGGAGCACGAGCCGCTGGCGGCCTATCGCGACTACATCGACTGGCTCGGCCAGCAAGTCGCCGAGGCCAGCGAAGCGTTCTGGAAAGGCAAACTGAGCAATCTGGAAGGCGCCACCCACCTGGCCCGCGCCTTGCCGGTCAAGGCGCCGCAAGCCGGTTATCACGCGATCTACACGCACCTGAGTGCACAGCAGACCGCGGGTTTGCAGGCCTTTGCCCAGCAACAGCAAGTGACCCTCAACACCCTGGTGCAAGCCGCGTGGCTGTTGCTGTTGCAGCGCTACACCGGCCAGCGCACGGTGACCTTTGGCGCCACGGTGTCCGGCCGCCCGGAAACCCTCAACGGCTCGGAGAACATGCTCGGGCTGTTCATCAACACCTTGCCGGTGGTCAACACGGTGCCGACTGAAGCCCGAGTCGGCGACTGGCTGCGCGAACTCCAGGCCTACAACCTCGACATCCGCGACTTCCAGCAGACCCCGCTCAGCGATATCCAGCGCTGGGCCGGGCAGGGCGGACAGTCGTTGTTCGACAGCATCATCGTGTTCGAAAACCAGCCGGTGGACCGCACCCTGCGCGAGTGGAACGGCGATTCCCTGCGCTTTGAAGATGTCTCCGATTTCGGCCTGACCAGCTTCGCCATGGACCTGATGGTCAGCCTCGATGAAGGGTTGCGCATCGAGTACATGCACCAGCGCGATCAGTTCGATCTGGCGACCGTCGAAGTGCTGCGCAGCCACATGGAAAGCCTGATGCAGCGCCTGTGCGACGACGCCGGGCGCGCCGTCGGTGAGCTGGGCCTGCTGACCCTGGACGAAGGCCGGGCGCTGGACGGCGAACTGCCGGTAGTGGCGGACGGCGACGAGACCCCGGTGCACGAGCTGATCCGTCAGCGTGCGCGACGGCAACCGGAGCACACGGCGCTGGTCCTGAGCTATGCCGACCGTGACGCCGAGCAGTTGAGCTACGCCGAGCTAGACCGTCGCTCCGATGCCCTGGCGGTGCATCTGTTGGAACAGGGTGTGCAGGCCGAAGACGTGATCGGCGTGTTCATGGAGCGCTCGCTGGAGCTGGTGGTGTCGCTGCTGGCGGTAATGAAGTGCGGCGCCGCCTACGTGCCGCTGGACCCACAATACCCGCAGGAACGCCTGCGCTACATGATGGCCGACAGCGACATGCGCCTGCTGCTGACCCAGGAGCGACTGCGCGATAGCGCACAACTCAATCCGGGCACGGCGATGGTCGCGGTGGATCGCTTGAACCTCGACGTCGAGGTGCCGGCACCGCAACGCGCGGTACATGCCGGGCAACTGGCCTACCTGATCTACACCTCGGGTTCCACCGGCAAGCCGAAAAGCGTCGCCGTGGCCCACGGGCCGTTGAGCATGCACGTGCAGGCCATCGCCGAGCTGTACGAGATGGACCCGGACAATCGCGAGCTGCATTTCATGTCGTTCGCCTTCGACGGTGCTCATGAACGCTGGATCACCGCGCTGATCAGCGGCTCGACCCTGGTGATCCGCGACAACACCTTGTGGACCGCCGAACAGACCCTGGCGGTGCTGCACCGCCAGCGCATCAGCGTCGCCTGCTTCCCGCCGGCGTACCTGCTGCAACTGGCCGAGCACGCCGAGTTGCAGGGCGGCGATCCGCCGCCGGTGCGCATCTATTGCTTCGGTGGCGATGCGGTGCCGGACGCCACCTTCGAGCGGGTCAAACACACCCTCAAGCCGCAATATTTGGTGAACGGCTACGGCCCGACGGAGACCGTGGTCACGCCGCTGCTGTGGAAAATCGCCGCCGACGGCCACTGCCAGGCGATGTATGCACCGATTGGCCAACGCGTCGGCGCCCGCAGCCTGCACGTGCTGGACATGGACCTCAACCCGCTACCGGTGGGCATGGTCGGCGAGTTGTACATCGGCGGACGGGGTGTTGCGCGCGGCTACCATCGTCACCCGTCGCAGTCTGCCGAGCGCTTCGTCGCCGACCCGTTCAGCAGCGAGGGCGGGCGCCTGTACCGCACCGGCGACCTGGTGCGCCGGCGCGAGGATGGCGTGTTCGATTACGTCGGGCGAATCGACCATCAGGTCAAGGTGCGCGGCTTCCGCATCGAACTTGGCGAAATCGAAGCCCGCTTGCGCGAGCAGGCCGGGGTCAACGATGCGCTGGTGGTGGTGCGTGACAACGCGCAGGGGCCGCAACTGGTGGGCTATGTGGTAGCGCAAGACGAAGGCCTCGGCCCGCGTTGCCAGGCGGCATTGCGCGAAAGCCTGCCCGACTACATGGTGCCGACGCAGGTCGTGGTGCTGCCGCGCTTCCCGCTGACCCCCAACGGCAAGCTCGACCGCAAGGCCTTGCCGGATCCGGCCTTCACCGGTCGCGACTACGTGGCCCCGCGCACGCCGCTGGAGTGGGCGCTGGCGGAGATCTGGCAGCAGGTGCTGGGCATCGAGAAGGTCGGCATTACCGACAACTTCTTCGAGTTGGGCGGCGATTCGCTGCGCACCCTCAAGGTGATCTCGAAAGTCCGTGCCCTGAATGAACCTGGCTTCCAGCTCAAGCTGCGGGACATGATGGCCAAGCCGACGATTGCCGGGTTGTCCGGTGTCGATGAACAGCCGCTGCGACAGAGTCCGCAACCGCTGTTGCTGCTCAATCAGGTGGTGAATGATCAGCCGCCGCTGTTCTGCCTGCACGCCGGTTTCGGCACGGTGTTCGACTACGAGCCACTGGCCCGACGCCTGGAGGGCGAGCGCACGGTGTACGGCGTGCAATGCCGGATGCTGCTCGACCGGCAGTGGCAGGACACGTCGTTGGCGCAGATGGCCGGCGATTACGTCGAGGCGATTCGCGCCCGGCAACCCCAGGGGCCGTACCACGTGCTGGGCTGGTCGCTGGGCGGGGCGTTGGCGTTGATGGTCAGTGACCTGTTCGAACAGCAGGGCCAGTGTGTGGCATTCGTCGGTCTGGTGGACAGCTTTGTGCCGACCCAGGCCAATGCCATCGTCAGCCCGGATGAGTGGCGCGCGGATCTGGCCGAGTTCCTTGGTGCAACTTTGGGTATGGACGACGCAGTGATCGCCCAGGCATTGAATGCCGAGATCGCAGGGGACCACGACGCCGTGGCGCGGGTCATTCGCGCGGTGATCGACAGCGAAAGCGATCAGGCCAGCGGTTACGCGCTGCTCGGTGCCGACGAGTTGGCCCACACGTTCATGGTCAGCACGCGGTTGAAGGCGCTGTCGCGGCAGGTCGAAAGCCTGCCGATTACGCAGGCCGAACTGTATTGCTGGTGGGCCGACGGCAACCCGACGGCCGAACGCGCGACGCTGGAACGTCAGCAACCACGGCTGCGCAAGGTGCAAACGGTAACGGCCGGCCACTTCGATATCCTGCAGCAGGATGAGTGCCTGGACGCCGTGGTGGCGGCGCTTGGCCGGGAGGTGGTGCCGCAGTTCTAAACCAATCATTTGTGGTAAGGCAGCTTCCCTGTGGCGAGGGAGCTTGCTCCCGCTGGGTCGCGAAGCGGCCCCAAAACCGGGCATCGCGGTGATTCAGGTATACCGCATTGCTCGGGTTTACGACTGCTTCGCAGCCGAACGGGAGCAAGCTCCCTCGCCACAGATTTTCGTTCGGTGCAGGAGGTTTTTGATTGAACAGGATTACGCCCTAATGAACGGTCCTCACGGTTCGTTTATTGGGCGAGCTTTTTTATTTTTGGAGACCACCGCCCATGGCACTGCACCCGGACATCGAAGGATTTCTAGAACTGGCCGAGTTCGGCCGCCTCAGCGGCAAAAGCCAACCCATGCATGAGCTGAATCCCGACGAAGCGCGCCAGCAGTTCGAACAGACCTCACAGTTGCTCGATGCGGCCCCGACGGGCATGTTGACGGTGACGGCGCTCAGCATTCCCGCGCGGGACGGGCATGTGCTCAACGCGCGGCTGTACGCCAAACCGCAACCGGACAGCGAACCGCGCCCGGTGTTGTTGTACTTCCATGGCGGCGGTTACGTTGTGGGCAGCCTCGATTCCCACGACACCCTGTGCCGACGCCTGGCGCTGGCGGGGGAGTTTGCCGTGTTGTCGGCGGATTATCGCCTTGCGCCGGAGCACCGGTTTCCCACCGCTTACCAAGATGCCGAGGACGTGACGCGCTGGCTCGCCATTACCGGAGCCAAGGCACTGGGGCTGGACGCGAATCTTATAGCGCTGGCCGGAGACAGCGTCGGCGGCAGCCTGGTGGCATCGCTGTGCATCGCCATTGCCCAGGACCCATTGGGCTGGCCGCTGGTGCCGCGCCTGCAAGTGCTGCTGTACCCGGTGATCGACGCGGTAAAAAAGCGCCCATCCCTTGAGCGGTTCGCCGAAGGATACCTGCTGGAAGCCACCACGCTGGAGTGGTTCTACCAGCAATACCAACGCAGCGAAGCGGATCGTGCCGACTGGCGTTTTTCGCCGCTGTACGCCGAGCACCTGCAACGGCTGACACCGACGGTGCTGTGGCTGGCCGAGTACGATCCGTTGCTCGATGAAGGCCTGGCCTGGGCCGAGAAACTGCGCACGGCGGGGCAACCCGTGGTGCTGGAGGTCAAGGCCGGCATGACCCACGACTTTGCGCGCATGGGCGAGATGGTCCAGGAAGTGCCGGGGATGCTGGTGCAACTGGCGGCGCAGATTGGCGAGAGTTTGGCCTGACCGACACACTCATGTGGGCACTGCTTAATCTGTGGCGAGGGAGCTTGCTCCCGCTCGGCTGCGCAGCAGCCGTAAACCCGAACAACGCGGTATGTCTGAGTCACCGCGATAGTCGATTTTGGGGCCGCTTCGCAGCCCAGCGGGAGCAAGCTCCCTCGCCACAGGTGAGTGCCTTCAACACAAGAGCGGTGGCTACTAAGGCGGATCAAGCCGATCCAGCGCCCGATTCACCGCCAGTTCCCCCAGCATGATCACCTGTGCAATCCCCAGCAGCGCACTGCGACTCGTCCCCTCCAGATGATCCACCAGATCGTTGGCCATGACATTGGCCGACGCCAGGGATTCGCAGGCGTGCACCAGCAGGGTTTCGGTACTGAGTTCGGGGTTGACGATGAACATGGTGCTGGGTGTGCGCGGGGTGGCCATGATGTTGGCGCCCGGGTTGAGGTAGTGATTGAGCGCGCGTTCGGCGGCTTCGTGGAATTGTTTGGAGTCGGGGCTTTCGTACGGCGAGGCCGGGTCGGAGTCCGGCGGATTGGGTGTGGGCTTGAACATTGGTGGCATTCCATTTAGGGCCACAACCATCGCGCTACTAAACGAAAGGGTGGCGGCTGTGTGCAAGTTAGTAGACCGGTAATCCACCCAAAACCCGGCGCATCCGAAGACGCCATGCACACAGCCACCATTAAGCACAGGTAAACCTGACTGAACGACGCTTATGCAACCGATGGTGGAAATACCGGGCTACTAAACCCGATCACTGGAAATCAGTGACCCGAACCAAGTTACCGACGACTCCCAAGGCGCACAAGCCGGCGGATTCTGGCGTACCTGTAGGCAACGGCGCAAGGCATTGTGGCTTTCACGAAGTAACCTGTAGGCCGCTTAAATAGGCGCTATTGAGTGGTTTTTAACCTGCTGTCATGCCTTGTCAGAGAGCGTTGAATTCCTCGGAGTCGGCAGGAAGAGTCCTACGAAAGTTTGCGGTTGGCCCTCGGAAGTACAGCCCTTACGATCTGGCTTTACGCGTTGGTCGGTTTGGCAAATGACACTTCATCTTGCGATCGACGACAGCGCCCCCGATACCGATTAGACTGCTACCCATTGACCCCGGAGGCCATCATGAGCGCCGAACTTTCCCCCATCGTTTCAGAGTTTGAGACCAAAGAGCAGGCCGCCAGCTATGACCATTGGTTCCGCGCCAAGGTGCAAGCTTCGATTGACGACCCGCGCCAGAATGTCCCGCACGATCAAGTGATGGCTGATATGCGAGCCCTCATCGAATCAAAGCGCAACAAGTACGATGCTGGTTGAGTGGCGGCCCGAAGCACGGGCCGAACTCTGGCAAATCCTGAACTACATTGGCGACCGAAACTTCGTAGCGGCCAGCGAGCTGTTTCAAGCAATCGAGGCTGCTACATCGGCCCTTCCTGAACATCCCTACCTTTATCGATTCGGTCGAGTACCCGGCACTCGGGAGATTGTCGTGCATCCCAACTACCTTGTGGTTTACCGAGTGACGGATCGAATCGAGATATTGAGCGTTTTGCATGCTCGGCAGGAGTATCCCTGATTCTCAGGGTATTGCGTCGTTTCCGGCACAGCAATCTGCCAATATTGATCCGGTGACCCGGTTCGCTTTGAACCACGACAATTGGCCCCCGGTATTAAGGATGGACACGGCATGACCACGCAGGACACTTCGCTTCAAGACATCGCCGCGCCTGAAGGCGTTTGTTATGGCTGCGGCAGCCAGAACCCGCACGGGCTGCACATCAAGAGCTTCTGGCATGAAGACGGGGTGCATGTCATGGCGCAGCATATGCCGGATGACAAGTACTGCGGCTGGCCGGGTCTGGTTTACGGCGGTTTGATCGCGATGCTGGTCGATTGCCACTCCAACTGGGCGGCGATGGCTTATCACTACCGGGCAGAACAGCGCGAGGTCGGCAGCCTGCCTCACGTTACATGCGTCACCGGTAACCTGGGCATCAAGTACATCAAGCCCACCCCGATGGGTGTCCCCCTGACACTGCGTGCAAGAGTCGAGGGCGAGGTCGGGCGCAAAAGCCGGGTCATCTGTGAGGTCTTCGCCGGGGATGTCCTGACCGCGGTCGGGGACTCCACTTTTGTCCGAGTCGATACCGGGCAACTCAGAGCCGACGCACACGGCCGCAAGGTCGAATCCTGAACCCGGAGCAATAAACGCACATCACCTTTGCGGTTCGTCAGCGAATCAGCACCGGGCCGCAAGCGGCCCGGTGGAGTGTGGCTGTTGACGCAGCCGGCAATCAGTACTGCGCGCGCAGGCTCAAGGTCAGGGTGCGCGGGTCGCCGTAGAAGTTGGTGCCCCAGGAGGCATCGACGCGGTCGTAGTACTTGCGGTCGAACAGGTTGTTGGCGGTCAGTGTCGACGACAGGTGTTCGTTGAACTTGTAGCCGACCTGGGCCGAGGTAACGGCATAGCCGCCTTGTTTGAACTTCACATCACGCTGGTAGTAGGTGTCGCTGACCACTCGCACGCCACCGGCGACGCTGAAGTCCTTGAGCGCACCGTCGGTGAACTCGTACTTGGTCCACAGGTTGTAGTTGTGCTTGGGCGTGATGGTGCTGAAGGTCTTGCCTTTGTTGGCCTGATCGCCGTCCAGGAACTTGGTGGAGGTGTAGGCGTAACCGGTGACGATGCTCCAGTTGTCGGTCAGGTTGCCGCTCAACTCGGTTTCCCAACCCTGGCTGCGTGCCTTGCCTTCAGTCATGTAGGCACCGGAGGTGTTGTCGTATTCGGCGCGGTTTTCATCGTAGATGCGAAAGGCGGCGAGGCTGGCGTTCAGGCGACCCTCGTAGAATTCGCGCTTGAGGCCGATCTCGTACTGCTTGCCTTCGCGCGGGCCGACCGGCTGGCCGTTTGTGCCGATTTCGCTCTGCGGCTTGAACACGCCGGTGTAGCTGAAGTAGGTCGACAGTTCAGGGGTGATCTTGCCGATGATGGCGCCGTACGGCACGACCTTGCGGTTGATGCTGGTGTGGGCCTCGCCGAAGTTGTTGAAGAAGGCGTTGGCGTTCTTCGCATCGCTTTCGTACCAGGTGACGCGGCTGCCGCCGATGACATCGAGCCAGTCGGTGACGTTGATCTTGGCGCGGGTGTAGACGCCGTACTGGTCGGACTTGGACCAGTTGCCGTTGACGTGCGCATAGTCGTTGCGGGGGATGTCGATGCTGCCCGGATCGAACACGTTGATCGGGAAGTACTCGCCGCCGCCGTAGGTGAAGTCCTTGTCCAGGTGCTGGTACTCGGCACCCACGGTGAACTCGTGGCGGCGGTCGGCGAACTCGAACGGCGTGGTGACGAAGCTGTCGACGCCGATGGTCTTGATGTGGGTGTAGTAGTCGTAGGCCACGGCCCAGCTGTCACCGGTGGTCGGGTCGACCGCGCCGTCGGCCCAGGTGAAGTTACGCTCCGGGGTTTCGGCGTCGCGGTAGGTCAGGGTGGTCTTGAACTGACCGCCGTTGTCCAGTTCGTGGTCGAGTTCGGCGAAGGATTCCCAGACTTTTTCGTTGAGGGTGTTCCACTTGGCATCGACGAAGGTCGAGCGTGATACGTCGAGCAACGAGCCGTCGGCGTAGGCCGGCAGGCCGAAGGCCGGGGTGGAGTTGTTCTTCTGGTAAGCGCCACCGACCGACAGGGTGGTGGCCGGGTCGAGATCGAATTCCAGGCGACCGTAGACCATCGGGCGTTCGTTCTGCGCGTAGTCGACGAAGGACTGGTTGTTCTCGTAGGCGGTGATGAAGCGACCGCGCACGGTGCCCTGGTCGTTCAACGGGCCGGTGACGTCCACCGAAGAACGGTAGCGATCGTAAGAGCCGGCAGCCAGTTCGCCACCGAGGGCGAATTTGCTCAGAGCACGCTTGCGCACCACGTTGATCGTACCGCCGGGTTCACCCGCGCCCTGGTACAGGCCCGACGGGCCGCGCAGTACTTCGATGCGATCGTACATCGCCAGGTCGAAGCTGGTGGCCATGTCGCCCTGGCCGGTGGGCTGCGAGACGCCGTCGACCTGCACCTGGTCGACGAGGAAGCCACGCATGTAGACGTCGTTGAGGCTGGAGCCGGAGTTGTAGGTCTTGATGGTCACGCCGGTGACCTGACGCATGGCGTCCTGCAGGCTGTTGAGGTTCTGGTCGTCCATGCGCTGGCGCGTGACGACGGACACTGACTGCGGGATGTCCTTGAGCTTGATGTTGCCTTTGCCGATGGTCACTTCATCGCTGGTGTAGGAGTGCGAGCCTTCGGTGGTCGGCCCCAGCGCCACGCCGGTGATGGACGTCGCGCCCAGCTGCAGTGCACTGGAGTCACCGGCCGATGGCACCAGCGACACGGTATTGCCATTCAACTGAAAATTGATGCCGCTCCCCAGCAGCAAGGTTTTCAGTGCCTGTTCCGGTTCCATGTTGCCGGACACCGCCGTGGACTTGATGCCGTTGACCATGTCCTGGCTATAGAGAATCTGCAGGTTGGTCTGCTGGCCCAGTTGGCGCAATGCGCTGGCCAGCGACTGAGCCGGCACATCGACGTTCACCGGGGCTGCCTCGACCTGGGACGTACCCAGCAGCAACAAGGTCAGCAGCGCGCCCGGCACGACCGTTCGGAATTTCTTTTGCCGTTCGATGGCTAACGCCAAGGGTGCGCGGGACAGAGTAAGGCTTTGCATTGCTCGAATCGCTCCAGAATGGTGTGTGCAGTGTTTTAGTTAATGATAATTATTATTAGACGTACCGCTTTCGTTAAACCGGAAAACAAACTTCAAAAAACAATGATTTGCGCGCGGCAACGACGCTCAGGCGGTTGCGCGCTCGGTGATGACCCGGCCCGATTCCATGCGCACCAGTTGATCGGCCATGTCGAAATAGCGGTCGTCGTGGGAGATGACGATGATGGTTTTGCCCAGGCGTTTGAGGTCCGGCAGCAGCTCGGTGTAGAAGATGCGGCGGAAGGTCGGGTCCTGGTCGGCGGCCCATTCGTCGAACACCAGCACCGGGCGTTCCTCCAGCCAGGCATTGACCAGCGCCAGGCGTTTGCGCTGGCCGGTGGACAGGTCGGTGGTGGTGAAGCTGCCGTCCCTGACGCTGACCTTGTGCGCGATTTCCAGCCGTTGCAGGTATTTGTTGGCTTCTTCGGGGATGTGCTGGTCGCCCTGGACCACGTCATCGAACAGGTAGTAATCGGCAAAAATCGTGGTGAACAATTGGCGGTAGTCGTCGCGATTGTGCGCATCGATGCCTTGGCCGTTGAGCAGGATCGAACCCTGTTGCGGTGCGTAGAGGCCCAGCAACAACTTGATCAGGGTGGTCTTGCCGCAGCCGTTTTCGCCGACGATGAAAATGATGTCGCCTTGCTCGATGGTCAGGTTCACCGGGCCCAGGCGAAACGCGTCGCTGCCCGGTGCGGCGGGGAAGGCGTAGCTGACGTTGTCCAGTTGCAGACGGTTGACCACGGTCGGCGGGGTGCCTTTGTCATTGAGCAACAGGTGCGGCTCGGGGGAGGAAAACTGGCTCGACAGTTCGGCGATGCGGCGAAAGGCAATACGCGCGCGGCTGATGATCGGCAAGGTGCTGACCAGATGCTCGATCGGGCCTTTCATGTACAGCAGCACCAGTACGAAGCCGCTCATCACCGCCTGGTCGGCACTGGGCCAGAACGATTGCAGGGCCAGCGCCAGGCCGATGACCACGAAGAACAGCATCGAGCCCAGGGTCTTGGCGATCACGAAGGTGTTGATCGAACGCACCTGAGTGTTACAGATGAAATCGGCAGTGCCCTGGATGCCCGATTCGAACATGCGCTGGCGGCGCGGGCGGTGGATGCGTAACTCCTTGGCGCCGCCGGCAATGGCGTTGTAGTGCTTTTGCAAATCGTCCTCGGCGTCGCGGGCGGCCATGAAACCCTGGATGCCCTTGCCCTGGGCGTAGAACTGGATGCCGGTGCCGATGGCAATCGCCAGCACCATCATCAGGAACATCGGCCACGACAGCATCGCCAGGTAACCCATGCAGCCGAGGGTCACGGTCAGGGAAATCGCCAGCGGCGCGAAGGCGAAGGCGAAGTCGCTGATGGTGTCGACGTCGTGGGTCAGCACCGGGATCAGCCGGTGACTGCGGTAGCGCTCGATTTGTTCGATGGGCGCTGAAAGCACCTTTTTCCCGAGCTCTTTGCGCAGCCTGGCGATGATGTGCTGGCCGACGTAGTTGGTGCCGATGTCCGAGCAGATCGAACTGCCCAGGGCCAGCAGGCACAGGCCGCCGAACAGGGCGACCACGCCTTGGGTCAGGCCATCCGCCGAGTGCAGCGCGTTGTTGATGGTGGCCAGCAACACCGTCACGCTCAGGCCACCCACCATGCCCAGGAGGATCGCCAGACTGACGACGAGCCGGAACGGTTTGAGGAGGGTGAACAATTCATGAATTGCACCGCGCGTTGGCTGGGTCATGAGCAGAGGGTTCCTTGGGTCTTGAGGCAGATACCCAGTAGAACGTGCGGTCAGGCGTTTAATTTAGACGGCCACCGACTGGCGGTGGCCGCTGGAGATGCCTTTGAGAAAGGCAGTCAGAGGTTGGGTGTCAGGTCGCGCACGACGCGGAAACCGATCCAGTCGCCACGGGTTTGCGGGTCGATGTCATTGCGGTTGCCCGAGCGGGAAAACACCGGCGCTTCGCCCCAGTCGTTGCCACGGATGCGCAGGGTGTCGCAGTTCGGTTCGGTCCAGGCGCTGCCGTCGGTGGGCGCGCCGACGTAGTCCGGGTGGTAGCAGTCGGCGATCCATTCGTAGACGTTGCCGTGCATGTCGTACATGCCGAAGGCATTCGCCGGATAGCTGCCCACCGGTGAGGAATAGCTGTAGCCATCGGTAGGGCCATAGGTGTTGGCATGGGTGGCGATGCTGTACTCGGTGCCCGGGTCGAACGGGAAGGGGAACGCTCCCGTTGACCCGGCGCGGGCGGCGTATTCGCGCTGGGCCTCGCTGACGATGTGGTAGTGCTGGCCGGTCTTCATCGACAGCCAGGCGACGTAGGCGCTGACCTCGGCGAAGTTCATGCACACCGCCGGCTGACGCGGGCCCTGTGGATAACGCGGCTTGCTGTTGATGCACTCGCGGCCGGGGCGGGTGTCGCCATCGGGCAGGGTGATCCCGGTTTCCTTCATGTATTGGGCCCATTCGCCGGCGGTGATCTGGTAGCGGCTCATGGCGAAGGGTTTGTCGAACGTCACCGCATGCATCGGGCCTTCATCAGGCTCGCGGCCGACCTCGTCGTCCGGGGTGCCCATGGTGAAGGTGCCGGCGGGCAGCACCACCATTTCCGGGCAGTTACGGCAATCCTTGAAGACCTTGCCGGGCAATGGCGCGGTGTAGGCAAGGGCGAGGCCGGGCAAGGCGCTGCCGAGCACGGCCAGCAGCGTCAGGGCGCCGAGTTTTTTCAGGGTGCTTTTCATAATGACTATCGCTCGGTCAGACCTGGTTGGCCAGCAGTTCCATCAGGCGGTCGATGTGCGCTTGGGTATTGAGCAGCCCCGGCGACACGCGAATGATCGGCCCGACATCACGGTCGACGGCATCGCACACCACACGCTGGTCCATCAGGTAATTGGCGACTTCCTCGCAGTCCCGGTTCTTGATGCGGAAGAAGGTGAACCCGGCGGAATACTCCGGCGACAGTGGCGTGACCAGCTCTACCGACGGGTGTGCCTGCAAGCGTTTTTTCAGGTAGCTGTTGATGGCGTGGATGCGCGTCGCGACCTCGGCCTTGCCCAGCTCCAGATGCAATTTGAAAGCTTCGTTCAGCGCCCAGCGGTGTTCGAACGAGTGGTAGCCGCCATAGGTCATCACCGTGGAGAACTGGGTGGCTTCGGAGAAGGTCGGGATGGTCGGGGTCACGTCCTTGAGCTCGTCGGAACGGGCACAGATGATCCCAGTGCCCCGTGGGCCGAACATCCATTTGTGGGTGCCGGCGATGAAGAAGTCG
This sequence comes from Pseudomonas fluorescens, assembly GCF_000967965.1. Classification (GTDB taxonomy): domain Bacteria; phylum Pseudomonadota; class Gammaproteobacteria; order Pseudomonadales; family Pseudomonadaceae; genus Aquipseudomonas; species Aquipseudomonas grandcourensis. The sequence goes on along the minus strand of NZ_LACC01000036.1, from coordinate 29,195 downwards.
CAGTGCATGTCCGGGAAATCGACGTTCTCCACGCCGAAACCGTGGACGCCATCGATCACGTAGAGGATGCGGTCCTTGTCCTCGCGGCCACGGTTTTTCTCCTCCACCAGTTTGCCGATCTCGCCGATGGGCAGCTTCACGCCGCTGCCGGAATGCACCCAGGTCATGCCCAGCACTCGTGTTTCGGGGCGGATGTTGCGTTCAATCGCGGCCAGCACTTCGGCGGTCGAAACCTTGTACGGGTCTTCGAACAATTTGATCTTGCGAACCTGGGTGCCGTCCTTCTGGGTGCGGTATTCGAACACGCTGTTGGCGGCGTAGTGCTCGTGTTCGCTGGTGAGGATCTCCTGGTCCGGGCGCACGTGGATACCGGCGTAGATCATCGCCAGGCCTTCGGTGGTGCTGCCGGTCAGGGCAATCTGCGACGGCTTGGCCTTCAGGTAACGGCCGGCCCACACGCGCACCTCTTCTTCGCGGCGTTCGGTTTCGCCGCGATGCCAGTCCATGGCCAGGCCCGGGTTGCGGTCGAGGTTGGCGCGGTGCATCTCGATGGCCTCGCGCACAGGCAGCGGGTGCGAGGTCACCAGGAAGTTGGCGAAGTGCAGGTAGTTCGGATCTTGGGTGAAGAGCTGGCGCAACTGGTCCCATTTGTCCTTGGGCAGTGGCGTGGGGCTGGCGGCCTGTGCGGGCAGGTTCACGGCGGAGGCCAAGGGAATACCGGCCGCGAGGATGCCGGCCTGCTTGAGGAATGAGCGACGGTTGGTCATGGATTCGGTTCGCTTTGGCAAAGGAGAAATCAGTTTTTAGCGACAGGCCGGGAGGACTTCTGCACCTGGTCCCAGACCCGCAGGAAGTTGCCGCCCCAGAGCTTGGCGATATCGGCCTCGCTGTAGCCGCGGCTGATCAGTTCGGCGGTCACGTTGCGGGCTTCGCTGACGTCTTTCCAGCCGTCCAGGCCGCCGCCGTCGTTGAAGTCGGAGCTGATGCCGACGTGGTCGATGCCGATTTTCTTCACTGTGTAGTCGATTGCATCGCCGTAATCCTTGAGGGTGGCCTTGGGTTCTTCGTCGAGGATCGAATAGAGCTGGCTGGCGTACTTGCCGAAGCGCTGCTCGGGCCAGACGGTGATCACCGGGTCGCCGGGCATCAGGGCCATCTCCAGGCCTTGCAGCGGTTGCAGGTCGAAGCGGGCGCGCAGGGCGTTGAGCTTGTCCTGGGTGGCCTGGCTCAGCGGGCGGATGTAGGTCGGGAAGCCGACGATCTGCACCACGCCGCCGCTGTTCTTGATCAGTTGCATTTCCGTGTCGCTGAGGTTGCGCGGGATGTCCACCAGGGCGCGCGGCGCCGAGTGGGAAGCGACCATCGGCGTGCGGCTCAGTTGCGCGACTTGCTCCAGGGCCTTGGTCGACATCTGCGACACATCGATGATCACGCCCAGGTCGTTGAGGCGATGCACCGCTTGCTTGCCGGTGTCCGACAGCCCACCCAAGGCATCCCGCGAATCATTGAAAAACGGCAGCGGCCGCGACGAGTCGGCCCAGGCGTTGTTGCCCACGTAGCTGAAGCCGAACATGCGCATGCCGCGCGCGGCCCACTTGTCCAGGGCGTTGAGGTCATTGCCCAGCGGATAGGCGTTGAGCATGCTGATGAACACCGCGAACTTGCCTTCGCCGTGCAGGCGGCGGAAGTCGTCGGCGGTGTAGGCGATGGCCACTTGATTGGGGAAGTCACGCACCATCGTGCTGATGATCTTGTAGCGGGTTTCCTGCTCAAAGCGGGCCTCGTCGACGAAACCGGCGGTAGGGCGATGGGGGGCATTGGGGCCGTTCCAGATTTCCGGCCAGCCGAAAATCGTCAGGGCTGCACCGGACAGGCGCCCGCGCCCGGTCTTGACCAGGTCGAACTGGCCTTCACCGTCCTTGTCGACTTCGTTGCCGGCGGTGCCGAAGTCCATGGGCACGGTGATGTGGCTGTCGAAAGAGAGGATGCGTTCCTGCAACTGATCGGCCTGTTTCATCACCTTGACCGGGTAGCCGGGGTTGTCCCTGAACCCGTAGTCCCAGGCCGCGAAACCCCCACCCGCGCTGATCGCCAGGGCCAGCGGCAGGCCAATGAAAAGAGCCTTTTTCGAACGTGGTTTTGTCATTGCCGTCTCAGTCAGGTTCGCCGTCGAGGATCAGGCGTAGGGGCCTTTGCTATCTGGGGGGAACGAGTGGCTGGCCGGAAAATTTAGCGCGGCTGATGGCCTCATCGCGAGCAGGTCGGATCGCCGCACCGTCGCTCCTACATGGGAATGCGTTCTCCTGTAGGAGCGAGCCCTGCTCGCGATGCTTTTTAAATTTATGCAGGCAACAAACGTTCTAGCTTGGATAAAGCCTGCTCCATGGCTGACACAGGTAGGGCAATGACGATTTCTCGACGATGGTTCCTCGCGGGTCTGGCGCTGACCGGTGCCGCCGTGCCGGCGGCGTATTACGGGCATCGCGAACTGACCAGGCCGGACCCGACGATCACCCCCGGTGAAGCCTCGTTCGACGTGGCGGATGTTGCCGGCCAACGCTTGGCGGATACCTTGCGCGGGGTCTGGCAGATTCGTTTCGAAGGTCGTGATGCCGGTATCGAAGGCTTGCCCCTCGAAGGCCTGGAGGTGTTCCTCGACATCGGCCACAAGGGGCGCGGTGTCAGTGGATATCTCGACACCGCCGAGCGTTTGCGCTCCACCGAAGAGCCCCGTTACCGGGTGCTCGGCGATCTGTCCGGGGCCAACCCGAAGCAGCTGGCCTGGCGGCTGCTGGGCGCTAGCGGCTGTTGCGATTACGAATTCGACATGACCCTGGACGAAGTCTGGGCCGGTTTCGGTAACGCCGGCAGCGGCAGTCTCAGTGGGCGGGTGCTGGACCTGAATCGGCTGCTGATGCTGACGGCCCAGGACAATCGATTCATTGCCGTCAAACGTGTATTCCCTGAAGCCCGCGAGCGCGCCGGCCTCAATTCGACCCTGCTGGCCTGGCTGGTATCGCCGGAGCACCGGTTGTTCCACCAGCTCTGGCATGCCTCCCGGGACAAGTGGCACAAGCTTTCCGAAGACCAGCGCGGCGCCTTGCGCGGGCTCGGCTGGCAGCCTGGCTCTCGGGACCAGGAGCGCGATGCCCGGGGCGAGCGCAAGGATCGCAACGGTTCGGGCGTGGACTTTTTCTTCATGCACCGGCACATGCTCGGTACGGCGCGGTCGATGCAGGACCTGCCGTCCTGGACGCACTTCCCGTTGCCGCAACCGGAGCTGGCGCGTGACCGGCTCGGCTTTGCGCGTTACTTCGACAACCACGACGGCACCGCGCTGCCGCCGACCTGGCTGGCCGAGGACGATGACGAGTACACGCAATGGGTCAGCGACCTCAAGACTGGCGAGACCTATCACAGCAATTTCCAGGTCTGGGAATCCCGCTACCGCGACCCGCGTTACCTGTCGACGCTGACGCTCGGCCAGTTTGGCTCGGAGGTCGAGTTGGGCCTGCACGACTGGCTGCACATGCGCTGGGCTTCGGTGCCCCGTGACCCGTCCAACGGTCAGCCGGTGCCGTTCGCCCGGGATCCGGCGGACTTTTCCGCACGCTGGTTTGCACCGGAAAACGATTTTCTCGGCGATCCGTTTTCTTCCCATGTGAGCCCGGTGTTCTGGCATTTCCACGGCTGGATCGACGACCGCCTGGAAGACTGGTTCCGCGCCCACGAGCGCTTCCATCCGGGGCAGGTCAGTCGGCTGCAGGTCAACGGCGTGCAATGGTTCGCGCCGGGGCGCTGGGTCGAGATCGATGACCCTTGGCTCGGGCCGAGCACCCATGGTTGCAGCACCACTCCGGGATTACAGGCCGGCAAGTCAGTGGAAATGGACCCGGAAACCATGAAGCTGGCGCTGCGGATTACCTTTGGCGAGGACGAGAAGACGCTGAAGGATCTGTTCCGCAAAGTGCCGCAGCGGCCGTGGTATGCGCGCAATCTGAAGGCTAGACAGAACCAGGCTTGATACCCGCGTTATCGTTCAATCGCGGGCAAGCTCGCTCCCACAGGGTTAGTGGGTGTACGCGAAATCTGCGAACAACAAAAACCACTGTGGGAGCGGGCTTGCCCGCGATGGCGTCCTGACAGGCTCCGCAACTACAAAACCTGCCACCCACCCCCAAGCGCCTTGTACAGGGCAATACTCGCCTGCATCCGCGACAGGCGCAGTTGCACGTTCGAATCCTGCGCCACGTACAAGGTGCGCTGCGTCTCCAGCACCGTCAGCAAATCCTCGGCCCCGGCCTGATAACGGCTTTGCGCGATGTTGAAGGCGGTCTGTGCCTGGCTCAGTTCTTCACTCTGCCACCCGCGCTGTTCATCCAGCCCACGAATGCTGTTGAGGGCTTTTTCGACGTCGGCGAAGCCGTTGATGATCGCGCCGCGATAAGTCTCCAGTAGTTCTTCCTGGCGCGCCGTGGCCTTGTCGCGCTGGGCGCCGAGGCGGCCGTTGTTGAACACCGGAGCGAGCAGCCCGGCGGTGAGGTTGTAGAAGGGGCTGCGCAGGATGTCGTCGGCCCGGTCGGCGCCGGAGCCGATTTCGGCGGTGAGGGTCACGGTCGGCAACATCGCAGCCCGGGCGACGGTAACGTCGGCCTGGGCGGCGGCCAGTTGCGCCTCGGCCCGGGCAATGTCCGGGCGGCGACTGAGCAACTGGCTGGGCACCCCGGCGTCAATCGTCGGCCAGGTCAGTTGATCGAAGCGTTCCTGGCCCAGTGACAGGGCCTGAACCGGGCGGCCGAGCAAGGCGGCGAGGCTGATGCGCGCATCCTCGGCCTGTTGCTGCACCAGCGGCAGCTGGCGTTGCTGCGCCGCCACCAGGCTTTTTTGCTGCGCCAGTTCCAGGGCCGTGGCCGAACCCGAATCGAAACGGGTCTGCACCAGTTTCAACACGCTTTGGGCATTGGCCAGATTCAACTCGGCGATGCGGCTCTGCTCCTGCAACGACAAGGCTTGCGCGTAGCCGTTGGCCACACCGCTGAGCAACGTCAATTCCACCGTGGCTTGATCGAACTCGCTGGCTTTGAGGCTGAATTGCGCACTGTCGCGGCTGGCACGCTGGCCTCCCCAGAAATCGATTTCGTAGCTGGCAGTCAGGTTCGCCGTGAAGTAGTCGACGGCGTCGTTATCGCTGTCGGCATCGAGCTGACTGTAGCCGCTGCCCCGCAGCAGTTTCTGGCGATTGGCGTTGACCGCGGCCTTGACCTCGGGCAGTTGCGAGCCGCCGGCAATCACCGTGTCGGCCTGGGCCTGGCGCACTCTGGCGATGGCCGCGGCCAAATCATAGCTGCCGAGCCGCGCCTGTTCGATCAGGTGCCCCAGTTGCGGGCTGCCAAAGCGGTCCCACCATTGCTGGTTGTCATGGACAGCAACTGCGGTGTGCGGCGATTGCCAGGCGGCCGGCGGCTGGATGCCGCTGTCGGGGCGCTGGGCCGGGGTGCCGCAGGCACTGAGCAACAGACACAGGGTTAACACACTGAGTGGCGGCTTCATCAATCGATCATTCACTGGTAAGGGCCGTGACCGGGTCGAGTCGGGCAGCCTTGCGGGCCGGCATGTAGCCGAAAACGACACCGGTGACCAGGGCGCAGCCGAAGGCGCCCAGCACCGCTATCAGGGAGAACGCGACGGCGACTTCGCTGAAAATCAGCACGCCACCGACGAGCAGCGCCAAGGCAATCCCGGTGAGGCCGCCCACCACCGAGAGCATCACCGCTTCGGTGAGGAACTGGCGCAGGATGTCGCGCTGGCGAGCACCGGTGGCCATGCGGATACCGATTTCGCGAGTCCGCTCGCGCACGGTCATGAGCATGATGTTCATCACGCCGATCCCGCCCACCAGCAGCGAAATCGCCGCAATCGAGCCGAGCATCAGCGACAGGGTGTTCTGCGTGCGCGCCTCGGCCTGGATCATCGCCGCGTTGTTGGTCAGTTCGAAATCGTGCTTGCCGTCGTGCAGGCGCAGCATCAGTTGTTCGATGGCTTTTTCGGTCTCCTTGACCTTGCGCGCATCGGCGGCGGCGATGGCGATGTACTCGGGATTGTGGGTGCCGAACAGGCGCACGCTGGCGGCGGAGTAGGGGATGGCGATGCGGTCGTCGCTGTCGGAGTCGCCGGAGCTGGCGCCTTTTTCCGCGAGCACGCCGACCACCTGGAAGGGCACGTTTTCGATCAGGATGTACTGGCCGATCGGGTTGGCCACGTCCTTGAGCAGTTTAGTCCGCACCTTGTGCCCGATCACCGCGACCGCCGCGGCGTTCTGTTCATCGGCGTGGGTGAAGTAGCTGCCTTCGACCACCGGCCAGTTGAAAATGGCCGGGAAGTTGGTGTCGTTGCCGCCGACGTAGCTCAAGTGGTCGAGGTTGCCGAATCGCACCCCGGCCTCCTGGCCGTTGACCGGCATGATCCGCATCACCTGGGGCAAGCTTGCAATTGCGGCGACCTCATCGAGGGTGACGATGCCCATGGGCGTGCGCGGGTTTGGCGCCGAGCCGCTGAGGTAGATGATGTTGGAGCCGAACGCGCCCATCTGCGCCATCACCTGGCGCTTGCTGCCTTCGCCGACGGCGAGCATCACCACCACCGAAGCCACGCCGATGATGATGCCGAGCAGGGTCAGGGCGGTGCGGAACTTGTTGATCCACATCACCCGCCACGCCGCGTGCACGGCATCGACCAGCTCGCCTTTCCAGGCGCCGGTGGCTTCGGCGCCTTCGCTCAGGCGCCTGCGCAAGTCGACGGCTTGCAGGGCGCCGGGGTTGGCCGAGTGTTGCGCGGCGGGATTGTCCCGGGTGCTGTCGCTGATGATCTCGCCGTCGCGGATCTCGATGATGCGTTTGGCCCGGGCCGCCACTTCGCGGTCGTGGGTGATGAGGATCACCACGTGACCCTGGCTGGCCAGTTCGTCGAGCAGGGTCATGACCTCGGCGCCGCTGTGGCTGTCGAGGGCGCCGGTGGGTTCGTCGGCCAGGATGATGTGGCCGCCATTCATCAGCGCGCGGGCAATCGACACCCGTTGCTGCTGCCCGCCGGAGAGTTGGTGGGGGCGGTTGTCGGTGCGCGAAGCCAGGCCGAGGCGCTCGAGCAAGGCGGCGGCGCGGGTGTGGCGTTCGGCGGCCGGTAAGCCTGCGTAGATGGCCGGCATCTCGACGTTTTCCTGGGCCGAACCGGAGGGAATCAGGTGGTAGCCCTGGAACACAAACCCGAAGGCTTCGCGGCGCAGCCAGGCCAGTTCGTCACTGTCCAGCGCCGCGACGTTTTCCCCGGCGAAGCGGTATTCGCCCGAGGTCGGGCGGTCGAGGCAGCCGAGGATGTTCATCAACGTCGACTTGCCGGAGCCGGAAGCGCCGACGATCGCCACGAACTCCCCGGCACGGATCGACAGGTCGATGCCGCGCAGCACGTGGACTTCAGGCGCGTCGCCACCGCCGTAGGCTTTGCGGATGTCCGAAAGATCGATCAGGGGCGTGTGCATTCAGCCGCCACTCCCGTCGACCGGGCCAATTAACAGGTGATCGCCCTCCTGCAGGCCGTCGAGGATCTGTACCCGCAGGCGGTCGCTGATGCCGGTGCGCACGTTGCGCTGCTCGATGCTGCCATTGCTGGCGACCACTTGCGCGGTCTGCTGGTCTGTCTGCGGGCCGGCCTGCAAGGCTGCGATGGGCGCGGTGAGTACGTTCTGCGCCTGATTGGCGACGAAAAATACCTGGGTGGTCATTTCCGCCATCAGCGCGTTGTCGGCGTTGTCGACGTCCAGCAACACGGTGTACAGCACCACGCGGGCACTCCCGCTTTTGCTGGCGCTGGCGGGGCTGCCGCCGCCCTGGCTGGTCTGGTCCAGGGGTTTGGGCGGGACGGGGAGGATTTGCCGCACGGTGCTGGTCCAGCGCCGGGTGCCGCCACTCAGGGTGGTGAACCAGGCGTGCATGCCGGGTTTGACGTGGCCGATGTCGGCCTCCGAGACCTCGGCCCACACGGTCATCGGCGACAGTTTGGCGATGCGCAGGATCAGCGGAGTCTGCTGCTGGGCATTGAGAGTCTGACCCTCGCGGGCATCCAGCGCCACAACGGTGCCGGCCATCGGCGCATAGATCCGCGTGTAGCCGAGCTCCGCCTGGTCGCTGCGCAGGCTGGCTTCGGCCTGGCGGATCTGCGCCTGGAACATGTCGACCCGTGCCTGGGTGGCGCGCAGTTCGGCCTGGGCGGTCTGCACGTCTTCTTCACGGGTGGCGCCGCCGGCGGCGAGGTTCTGTTGACGCTGGTATTTCTGCCGGGCCAGGTCGTGTTGCGCCCGCTGTTCCTGCAGCTGCGCCTTGAGATTTTCGACGGAGAAGCGCCCGGCATCGAGTTTGGCCTGTTGCGTGGACGGGTCGATTTCCACCAGCAACTGGCCCTCCTTGACCACGTCACCGACCTCCACGTGGATCTTGTGGATCTGCCCGGAGGCCTGGGCACCGACGTCGACATAGCGCCGCGGTTGCAGGGTACCCAATGCGGTGACGCTGCTTTCAATGTCGGCGCGGCTGACCTGGACGGTGGCGAACCCGTCGCGGCCCGGCGGGATGAACTGCCAGGCGGCGATGGCAGCCACGGGGATCAGACAAAGTGCTGCAAGCAGGGCGCGTCGAGTCTGTCGGGGACGTTTCATGCAGGGTTCCGGCCTAGGAAAATCGGCCCGTCGTTCAGCGGCGGGACGATGGCTGAACGCTGCCGGCTAGGCCGGACAGGGACGGGGAGCTGTCCTGTAAACGATGAACCGGGCGGGAAATTTAACCAGCGACACAAGGTGTAACACCTGTAGGAGCGGTGTACAGCCGCTAGACCATGACTTTTTATCGGGCAAGGCGACGCAGTACTTTAAATCTATATGAGAATTACTATAAATTACGCGACTCGAACTGCCACTATCGTGCCACTGTGTGATTCAGCAGTCGCCGAACCGGCTCAAGGACAGAAACCGCACCCCCGTGCGGACGGGAGTCATGTTGGAAAACTACTATCGCGAACTGGTGTGTTTCCTGAACGCCAGGCTGGGCAACCGTCAGGTGGCCGAAGATGTGGTGCATGACGCTTACCTGCGGGTCCTGGAGCGTTCCAGTGATACGCCGATCGAGCAGCCCCGGGCATTCCTTTATCGCACCGCCCTCAACCTGGTTATCGACGACCATCGACGCAACACCCTGCGTCAGGCCGAACCCCTGGACGTGCTCGACAATGAGGAGCGCTATTTCACCCCTTCGCCGCAAAACGTGCTCGATCATGGCCAGCGCCTGGAAATGCTCCAGTGTGCCCTGGCGGAGTTGCCGAGGTTGTGCCGCGAGAGTTTCCTGCTGCGCAAGATCGAAGGCCTGTCCCATCCGCAGATTGCCGAGCAACTGGGCATTTCCCGGGCAATGGTCGAGAAGCACATTGTCAACGCCATGAAGCATTGCCGTGTGCGGATGCGACAGTGGGACGCCCAGTGATCCTGCGCGGTTAAATTTTTTTTCACGGTCCTCGTTCCTACTCAACAGACGACTTGTTGTGCGGCCCTTGGTGGGTCAGGTCACTTAGGTTCAATGCCCCGCCTTTGAGGGGAACATCCAGAGGACACTGGAAATGACACAGGCAATTGCTTCGCCCCTCGTTCACGACCTGATCGGCGTCGGTTTCGGCCCGTCGAACCTGGCACTGGCCATCGCGCTGCAAGAGCGCGGGGCGAGCCAGGGCAATCTGGATGTGCTGTTCCTCGACAAGCAGGCCGACTACCGCTGGCACGGCAACACACTGGTGACCCAGAGTGAGTTGCAGATTTCCTTCCTCAAGGACCTGGTGACCTTGCGCAATCCGACCAGCCCTTACTCGTTCGTCAATTACCTCAAGGTCCACGGGCGCCTGGTGGATTTCATCAACCTGGGCACCTTCTATCCGTGCCGCATGGAGTACAACGACTACCTGCGCTGGGTCGCCGGGCAGTTCACCGCGCAAAGCCGCTACGGCGAAGAAGTGCTGACCATCGAGCCGGTGCTGCACAACCATCAGGTCGAGGCGCTGCGGGTGATTTCCCGCGACGCGACAGGGCATCAACAGGTGCGCACCACCCGTTCGGTGGTGGTCAGCGCCGGTGGCACGCCACGCATTCCCGAAGTGTTCAAGGCGCTCAAGGATGACGGCCGGGTGTTCCATCACTCCCAGTACCTGGCGCAGATGGCCAGGCAGCCGTGCGTGGACAACCGGCCGATGAGCATTGCGATCATCGGTGGCGGGCAGAGCGCGGCGGAGGCCTTCATCGATTTGAACGACAGCTTCCCGTCGGTGCAGGTGGACATGATCCTGCGCGGCTCGGCACTCAAGCCGGCCGACGACAGCCCCTTCGTCAACGAAGTGTTTTCGCCGGAGTTCACCGACCTGGTGTTCCAGCAGCCCGACAGCGAGCGCGAGCGACTGGTGAACGAGTACCACAACACCAACTACTCGGTGGTGGACATCGATCTGATCGAGCGCATCTACGGCATCTTCTACCGGCAGAAAGTCTCGGGCATCGCCCGTCATGCGTTCCACACCCTGACCACCATCGTAAAAGTCACCGCCAACGAACGGGGCATCGAACTGGTGTTGCGCAACAACGCCACCGGCGAAGTCTCGGTGCGTCACTACGACGCCGTGGTGCTGGCTACCGGTTACGAGCGGCAGATGCACCGCAAGCTGCTGGCGCCGCTGGAAGAGTACCTGGGTGATTTCGAGGTCGATCGCAACTACAAACTGATCACCGATGAACGCTGCAAGGCCGGCCTCTACATGCAGGGCTTTTGCCAGGCCAGCCATGGGCTGAGCGACACCTTGCTGTCGATCCTGCCGATTCGTGCCGATGAGATTGCAGGCTCCTTGTATGAGCATGGCAAGCATCGCGGGCAGGGGCGGTCGGTGGTGGATTTGTTGTTGGCGACGGCTAGCTGAGTTCATCGGCGCTTGTCAGACCGCCATCGCGAGCAGGCTCGCTCCTACATTTGTCCTGCGAACACAGGTCCATTGTAGGAGCGAGCCTGCTCGCGATGGGGCCTGAAAGAACACCGCAAATATTGATTCCTGAACCCTTCCTGAAGAACCCCGCGATTCCCCCTGCAAGGTTTTGTAACGGGTTTACTCTCCAGACATCGGGGCGTAAGCTTCGCGCGTTTTCATCCATTACGGAGACCCACAGTGGGTACTTGTTCGAGTGACAGTTGTCGGCCGGTCTCGGTAACCGGCATTTTCTCGGCAAGATAACGCGCAGTCTCCTGTGCCGTTGTCTCGCCGACAAGCGAGCAGCGGCATCCCGATCATGGCCAGTCCTGGCCGTGTCCCGACGTCCCTCTCATCGACGCTGAACAGTGCGTGGTTTCGACTTTTTTGTCGTGCCGCCGCTCTATCGACACGCCTGTCATTCGTGACCGGCGTGCCAGGCCTTGCTTTGCCGGTTGTTCCGGCGGAAGAGGCGTGGACCTGCCTGCTCGACGGTTTCCCGGCTGACAAAAGGGGCACCAGCCATGAAACTTACCCTCAAGGAACTCTTCGCAGGCTTCCTGCGTAACCGCCACATCGCCCGGCACTTTCGTCGCCTGGCGTTGCTGGAAACCTTCACTGACACCACGGTCAGCCGTGAAGTCCCGCCCACCCTGGCGCAAACCCTGGTGGCTGCTGCCGGCAGCGATACGGGTCAATTGCTCGACGCCCTGGGCAGTCACACCGACGGCTTGAGCGAGTTCGAAGCCGATGCCCTGCGCGAACAATTCGGCCTCAATGAAGTCGAGCACGAACAGCCGCTGCCGTGGTGGACGCACCTGTGGCACTGCTACAAGAATCCGTTCAACCTGCTGCTGACCTTGCTGGCGGTCATCTCCTGGCTGACCGAAGACATGAAAGCCGCCGTTGTGATTTTCTCCATGGTGGTGCTCTCGACCTTTCTGCGTTTCTGGCAGGAAACCAAATCCAACCAGGCTGCCGATGCCCTCAAGGCCATGGTCAGCAACACCGCCACGGTGATGCGCCGCGACCTCGAAGACCGCGGCGCGCAGCGTATCGAATTGCCGATCAGGCAACTGGTGCCGGGCGACCTGATCGTGCTGTCTGCCGGTGACATGATTCCCGCCGATTGCCGGGTGCTCAGCGCCAAGGACCTGTTCGTCAGCCAGGCGGCCATGACCGGCGAATCGATGCCGGTGGAAAAGTTTCCCCGCCAACAGGACCGCGACACGCAGAACCCCCTGGACCTGGACAACATTCTGTTCATGGGCACCAACGTGGTGTCCGGCACGGCCATGGCGGTGATTCTCACCACCGGCAACAGCACCTATTTCGGTGCCCTGGCCCAGCGCGTCGGCGCCACTGACCGGGCGCCGACTTCGTTCCAGACCGGGGTCAACAAAGTCAGCTGGCTGCTGATCCGCTTCATGTTCGTGATGGCGCCGCTGGTGTTGTTCATCAACGGTTTCACCAAGGGCGACTGGACCGAAGCGTTGCTGTTCGCGCTGTCGATTGCCGTGGGCCTGACCCCGGAAATGCTGCCGATGATCGTCACTTCGACCCTGGCCAAGGGCGCGGTGTTCCTGTCGCGCAAGAAAGTCATCGTCAAACGCCTCGACGCCATCCAGAACTTCGGCGCCATGGACGTGCTGTGCACCGACAAGACCGGCACCCTGACTCAGGACAAGATCTTCCTGGCGCGCAACGTCGACGTCTGGGGCAACGACTCCGATGACGTGCTGGAAATGGCCTACCTCAACAGCTACTACCAGACCGGCCTGAAAAACCTTTTGGATGTGGCGGTGCTCGAACACGTCGAGATCCACCGTGAGCTGAAAGTCGGCACGGCGTTTCGCAAGGTCGACGAGATCCCGTTCGACTTCACCCGCCGGCGCATGTCGGTGGTGGTCGCCGAGCGCGATCAACCGCACCTGCTGATCTGCAAGGGCGCGGTGGAAGAAGTGCTGGCGGTGTGCTCGCGGGTGCGCCATGGCGAAGTCGATGAAGCCCTGACCGAAGAACTGCTGGCGCGCATCCGCCAGGTCACGGCCACGTTCAACGCCGAAGGCCTGCGGGTGGTTGCGGTGGCGGCACGGCCAATGGTCGAAGGCCGCGACACCTACAGCCTGGCCGATGAACAGGCACTGACGCTGATCGGTTACGTAGCCTTTCTCGATCCGCCGAAAGAAAGCACCGCGCCCGCCCTCAAGGCTCTGGCCGCCCATGGCGTGGCGGTGAAAGTGCTGACCGGCGACAACGAACTGGTGACGGCGAAAATCTGCCGCGAAGTCGGCCTGGAACAGCAAGGCCTGCTGATGGGCAACGACATCGAACGCATGAGCGATGCCGAGCTGGCGAAGGCGGTGGAGACCACCAACGTCTTCGCCAAACTGACTCCCTCGCACAAGGAGCGCATCGTCCGTCTGCTCAAGGGCAACGGCCATGTGGTCGGTTTCATGGGCGACGGTATCAACGACGCCCCGGCCCTGCGCACCGCCGACATCGGTATTTCGGTGGACAGCGCCGTGGACATCGCCAAGGAAGCGGCCGATATCATCCTGCTGGAAAAGAGCCTGATGGTGCTGGAGGAGGGCGTACTGGAAGGGCGCCGGACCTTCGCCAACATGCTCAAGTACATCAAGATGACCGCCAGTTCGAACTTCGGCAACGTGTTCTCGGTGCTGGTGGCCAGTGCGTTCATCCCGTTCCTGCCGATGCTGCCGATGCACCTGCTGGTACAGAACCTGCTCTATGACATTTCGCAGATTGCCATCCCGTTCGATAACGTCGATGACGAAATGCTCAAGCAACCGCAGCGCTGGCAGCCGGCGGATGTCGGGCGCTTCATGCTGTTTTTCGGGCCGATCAGCTCGATCTTCGACATCACCACGTTCGCCTTGATGTGGTACGTGTTCGATGCCAACACCCCGGATCACCAGACCCTGTTCCAGTCCGGCTGGTTCGTGGTCGGGCTGCTGACCCAGACCCTGATCGTGCACATGATCCGCACGCCGAAGATCCCGTTCCTGCAAAGCCGCGCGGCCATGCCGTTGCTGGTGATGACGGGACTGATCATGGCCGTGGGGATTTTCCTGCCGATGGGACCGCTGGCCCATTACTTCAAATTGCAGGCGTTGCCGTCGCTGTACTTCGTGTTCCTGCCGGTGATCCTGCTGGCGTACATGGCGCTGACCCAGGCAGTGAAGGGGTTCTACATTCGCCGGTTTGGCTGGCAATAAAGCCGCCAGCATGATCTTTGTGGCGAGGGAGCTTGCTCCCGGTCGACTGCGTAGCAGTCGCAAAACCGGCGAGCGAGGTTTGCTGGAGGGACCGCATTGTCAGGTTTTGGGGCCGCTTCGCTGCCCAGCGGGAGCAAGCTCCCTCGCCACAAGGGTTGTGTGTTTTTCCAGGAGTTTCATATGCAAGCCATCAACAACCTCAACCTGACCTCCCTGCTCGACACCCTGGTCAGCCTCAGCGCGGCCTTCATCCTCGGTGGCCTGATCGGTTTCGAGCGCCAGTACCGGCAGCGCACCGCCGGCCTGCGCACCAATGTGCTGGTGGCGGTGGGCGCGGCGATTTTCGTCGACATGGCCAACCGGCTCGCCGGTGCCGAAGGCGCCGTGCGGGTCGTAGCCTACGTGGTTTCCGGCATCGGCTTTCTCGGTGCCGGGGTGATCATGCGCGAAGAGGGCAATGTGCGTGGCCTCAATACCGCCGCCACGCTGTGGACCTCGGCGGCAGTCGGTGCCTGCGCCGGTGCCGACCTGCTGGCCGAGGCCTTGCTTGGCACCTTGTTTGTGCTCGCGGCAAACACGCTGCTGCGGCCGATCGTCAACAACATCAACCGTCAGCCGCTGGATGTGATTTCGGCGGAAGTCACCAACATCGTCTACGTCATTGCCCGGCGCACGCAGCAGAAAACCGTGCTGGCCTTGCTCGAAGCCGAGCTGGAACGCAGCAACTACCCGGCCAGCGATGTCGATGTACATGCCTTCGGCGCGGATGAAATCGAAATCGAAGCCACCCTGGCCACCACCTCGGTCGATGGTGATGAACTGGATGCGCTGGTGGCACGGATTTCGACCTCGACCCTGGTGGTGCAGGCGTTCTGGAGTCCGAGTACCACGGAGTAAAGTCAGATTAACCGGCATTTATTTAGGAATATTCCTACATAAACCTAGGAAGGTCTTCCGTAGGCTTTGCGACCTCTTGAAACCGACATCCTTTTGGAGGTCACCATGCCGAACAAATCCTTGCGCATCCTGATCGCCGATGCGCAGCACTTCAACCGCCTGCGGATCGAGCGGCTGTTCAATCAGCTCGGCTACTTTCGCGTGGCACCGGTGCAGAGCCTCGAAGAGCTCCTTCCACTGGTGGAGTACGGTTGCGAGCCTCTGGACCTGGTGCTCATCAATGGAGCGATGGCCAACGAAGGGCTGGACCTGTTGAATTTCTTTGCCGACAACCCGCAGGTTCATCACGCCTTTATCTTCAATGAACAGCAGACGCCGTTGCCGTCAGTCGTGGGTAACGTCCAGGTCAGCCAGGCCGCCCTGCCTGACCTGGCGTCCATTACGCAGCTGATGAGCGCCGTCGATCGGCGCCTGCCGTTCGTCGGAACTGTCATTTCTGTCAGGTAGTACTTTCCAGCCTTCCATGCAAAAGTCTATGCGCAGCGTTGTGCCCAACCGCTGCGGTGCCTGGAGGGCATTTTTTGCCCGATCGTGTTGTTTTGCACGGGAGTTGTCATGAAGTCAGCACTGATTGTGGAAGATCATCCGGTGGTTCGCTCCATGATCAAACTCGTACTCAAGGGCGAGGGGTTCACGCAGATTTACGAGGCCTCTCGTGGCGATGAGGTCCTGGCGTTGATCCGGGAGCATCAACCGGATGTCGTGCTGCTTGACCTGGGTCTTCCCGGTGTGGCGGGGCTTGAGGTGATGGACCGGATCAAGGCCGAAAACACGCGATGTCGCGTGGTGGTGTTCACTTCACTGGAGGCCCAGTTCTATCAGGACCGCTGCATGCGTGCCGGAGCTGTTGCCTACGTTTCCAAGAGCAAGGACCTGGATGACCTGAAGGCGGCGGTGAATTCCGTGATGGCCGGCTACACCTATTTCGCCCAGATTCCCTCGAGCTCCGTGTCGATGGGGGAGTTGCAACGCAGTGAAAAGCAATTGATCGACAGGCTCTCCAATCGTGAGTTGACCATTCTGCAGTACCTGGCCCGGGGTTCGAAAAACCTGGAAATCGCCGAGATCATGCACCTGAGCTACAAGACCGTCAGCACCTACAAGACCCGACTTACCCTCAAGCTCAACGTGAGTTCGTCGGTGCACTTGAGGGATTTCGCCCTG
Organism: Pseudomonas fluorescens; assembly: GCF_000967965.1. Taxonomy (GTDB): domain Bacteria; phylum Pseudomonadota; class Gammaproteobacteria; order Pseudomonadales; family Pseudomonadaceae; genus Aquipseudomonas; species Aquipseudomonas grandcourensis. The sequence continues at coordinate 12,798 of NZ_LACC01000036.1, read as the reverse complement.
CGCAATCATCTGATCTGAATGAACGCACTCCGACGACTGGCAGGTGGGGTGCTGATCGCCCTTCTTCTCTGGGCATCGACGGCCTGTGCGCAACAGTCGTTGACCCTGTTGGGGCGCTCGAGCGTCGAAGGCCTGAGCGTCAGGTTCTCGCAAACCGAGTCGCGCTGGCTACAGCAAAAGGGCCGATTGGTGCTGGCAGTCTCGGCGCCGGACTATCCCCCCTTCGAGTTCAACACGGCGGGCAAGGTATTCGAAGGCGTGACAGCCGATTACGCCGGCTTGCTCGAACAATTGTTGAACGTCGTCATCGAGGTCCGACGTTATCCGTCGCGGGCCGACGCGGTGCTGGCCATCAAGGAAGGGCAGGCGGACCTGCTGGGAACGGCCAATCGGTTTGAAGCCGAAGATCCGCAGCTACAGATGTCCAGCGCCTACGCGGTCGATCAACCGGTGCTGGTGACCCGCACCGATTTCCCGCCGGTGCTCGACCCGACACTGGCCGGCAAGCGGCTGGTGATGCTGTATCACTACCTGCCCGAATACAGCGTGCAACAGTTCTATTCCAGGGCGCAGGTCCAGCTGTTTCCCTCGACACTGGCGGCGGTGGGCGCCGTGGCTTTCGGCCAGGCCGATGTCTACCTGGGCGATGCGATCAATGCCCATTACCTGATCAGCAGGAATAACCTGGACAACGTGCATCTGACGGACTTCTCACCCATGGAGTCCGGGCGTTTTGCCTTTGCGATGGCCCGCGACAACAACTCGCTGTTGCGCATCGTCAACAAGGCACTGGCGGCCATCACCACCAATGAACAAATGAATATCCTGCGTCGTTGGGGGGCAAACGGGGCATCTATCCCGGGCACCCAGTCATTGCAATTGAGCGTGGCCGAACAGCGCTGGCTCGAACGCCATCCGCGGGTAAGGGTCGCGATCAACGAAAATATCCCGCCGATTTCATTTGTCGACAGCGAAGGCAAGTTTCGCGGTATCGGCATCGATGTACTGGCGAAAATCAGTTTGCGCACCGGACTGCAATTTGACATCCAGGGCATGAAGTCGGTGGCCGAGATGATGACCGCTATCAAGAGCGGGCAGATTGATGTACTGGCCGGTATTGGCCTCAGTTCCCAGCGTGAGGATGAATTGCTGTTCACCCGGTCGTTCCTGAGCAGCCCTTCGGTGCTGGTGACCCGCGTGGACACGGATGGCCCCAGGACGCTGGATGACATGGCGGGAAGGACGCTGGCGCTGACCCGGGGCAACATTGTCGGCGAGTACCTTCGCCAGCATTTCCCGCTGATCCAGCTGGTGGATGCGCCCCTGTCGACGGATGCCATGGAAATGGTCGACCAGGGCAAGACCCAGGGCGGCATCAACTCCTTGATCAGCGCCCGTTACCTGATTTCCCGGCAGTATCGCGATCGCCTGCAAGTGACCAGCACCGTGGGCACCGACCCTGCACGAAGCACCCTGGCGACCGGTCGCGAGGCCACCGAGCTGCATTCGATCCTGGACAAGGCGCTGTTGAGCATCCCTCCCGAAGAAATTGACGAGCTGACCCAGCCCTGGCGCTACGACTCGATGGTCGAGCAGAGTTACTGGTTGCGACACCGGCAGGCGATCGTGCAGGCGTTTGCGGTGGCAGGCGTCTTGCTGTTGCTCGCGTTGGTCGGGATCGTCTGGCAGCGGCGGCAGATTCGCCAGCGTCAGCAATTGCTCGGGCAATTGCAGGAAGCCAAGGACGCGGCGGACGAGGCCAACCGAGCCAAGACCACGTTCCTGGCCACCATGAGCCATGAAATCCGCACGCCGATGAACGCGTTGATCGGCATGCTCGAACTGGCACTGAAACGGGCCGATGAAGGGGAGACCGACCGCGCCGCCATCGAGGTGGCGTCCGATGCCGGGCAGCAGTTACTGGATTTGATCGGCGATATTCTGGACGTCGCGCGGATCGAATCCGGGCATTTGTCGCTGGCGCCGGAACGGGTCAATCTGCACGCGCTGGTGACGTCGGTCTGCCGGGTTTTCGAAGGGCTGGCGGTGCAGAAAAATCTGCAGTGGCAGGTCGAGCTCGACGAACACAGTGACTGTGACGTGATGCTCGACCCCACGCGCTTCAAACAGGTGCTGTCCAATCTGCTGAGCAATGCGATCAAGTTCACCCGGGAAGGCCAGGTGAGCCTGACGTTGCGGGTGCGACCTCAAGCCCCGGCGCACCTCGCCATCAGCGTACGCATCGAAGACAGCGGCATCGGTATCAGCGCTTTCGACCAGCAACGCCTGTTCAGCCCGTTCGTGCAGGCGGGCAATAGCCAGCAGAGTGCCCGGCAAGGTTCCGGCCTGGGCCTGGTGATCAGTCGTACCCTGTGCGAAATGATGGGCGGGCAGTTGCATCTCGACAGTGAGCTTGGGCGCGGCACGCGGGTGGACGTCAGCCTGGTGCTGCCTGCCCTGCAAGCGTTACCCGCGGGGGGCAAGCCCCTGGATCCGGCGCAGCTCACGACCCGGGCGTTGTCGATTCTGGTGGTCGATGATTATCCGGCCAATCGCCTGTTGCTCTCTCGACAGCTGAGCTACCTGGGCCATCGTGTGGTGCTGGCTGAAGACGGGGCGCAGGGGCTTGAACAGTGGCGCGGGCAAGGGTTCGATCTGGTCATCACCGACTGCAACATGCCGCAGCTCAATGGTTATGAATTGGCGGGTGCGATACGTGAGCAAGAGCGGGTGCAGGGGCTGTCGTCGACGCTGATTCTGGGCTTTACCGCCAATGCGCAGGCCGAGGAGAAGGCTCGATGTCAGGCGGCGGGCATGGACGATTGCCTGTTCAAGCCCATTCGCCTGGTGGATTTGCAGGCGTGGCTGGCCCAGCGGTTTTCCAGCGCACCCTCAACGGCAATCGACGATCCTGGCATCGCCGAGTTCGATTTGAGCGGGTTGGAGCGTTATGCGGATGCGGACCGTGAGCTGATCGATCAACTGTTGCACGATCTGGCGCTGAGCAACCGCGAGGATCGCGTGCATTTGCTCGCCTTGCACGCTGGCGGCAATCGCCCGGGCTTACAGGAACTGGCACACCGGATCAAAGGCGGGGCGCTGATGGTGCGAGCGCTCGCCCTGGTCGAGTGTTGCGAACAACTGGAGCAGGCGTGCAATGACGGCCGCGCAGCAATGATCAACGAAGCCGTCGACCGGTTGCAGCAAGCCATGGCCCGCCTGGACCAGCGTCTGGAGCAGGACTGAGACTCAATCCCAGTTCGGTGCGATGCCTTTCGGGCTGGTCAAGCGGTGGCCGCGATCCAGCGTTGCGATCAAGGCCATGGTTGCATTGGGAATGGGCGGCAGTATCCGCGCCTGCATCCGTGAGAAAAACCGCTGGATCGGCAAAGCAATGTTTACCGCAAGTCAAGAATCGGGGTAGGAAGATGTGTTGATGGTGTCTGGTCTGACGCCATCGCGAGCAGGCTCGCTCCCACATTTGGAATGCGTTCCCCCTGTAGGAGCGAGCCTGCTCGCGATAGCCATCACTCGGTCCAAAGCCTTACCCCGCCCTCAGGCAATATCACTACGACTGAATTCCTCCCCGAGAAAATCGATCAACGTGCGCACCGAAGGCAGCAGGCCCCGGCGCGAGGGGAAGATCGCGTGGATGACACCGCTCTTCGGTGCCCATCCCGGTACCAGTTCCACCAGTTGCCCGGCAGCGATTTCATCGCGCACCACCACACTGGGCAGGTGCACGATGCCGATCCCGGCGAGCGCCGCATGGCGCAAGGCCAACAGGTCGTCGGTGACCATGCGCGGGGCATGCCGGATCATCGCGGTGCTGCCATCGGCACCGAACAGCTCCCACTGATATTCGCGCTGTGCCGCGCCCCAGTGCAGGCTCGGCAAGCCGCTGAGGTCGGCCGGGGAGGCCGGTGTCGACAGGCGAGATAAAAAGATCGGGCTGCCAACCACGCTCTGGGTGCTGTTGCCCAGCACCTTCATCACCATGTCGGTGTTCTCCAGCGGCGGAAAACGTACCCGCAGGGCAATGTCGAAGCCTTCGTGAATCAGGTCGACCCGGCGGTTAGTGCTCTCGATGAACAATTCCACCAACGGGTACTTGAGCATGTAGCGGGTCAGCATCGGCCCGACCCAGGAATTGAGCAGCGCCGTCGGGCAACTGACACGCACCAGGCCCTGGGGCTCAGAGCGGTTGCGCTCGATCAGTTCGGCGGCGCTTTCCGCCTCCACCCGCATGGCCAGGCAGCGCTGGTAATAGGCCTGGCCGATTTCCGTCAATGAACAGTGCCGGCTGGTGCGGTGCAGCAGGCGCACACCGAGGCGTTCTTCGAGTTCGGCAATGCGTCGGCTGAGCTTGGACTTGGGCATGTCCAGTGCCCGGCCGGCCGCGGCGAAACCGTGATGCTCCACCACCTGGGTGAAGTAGTAGAGGGTGTTGAGGTCTTCCACCATCGTTCTCCAAATAGAACGCTAAAGCTGATTTTTGCAGTCTAGCGCAGCAATGGTCACGGTTTTAAGCTTTGTCCATGGCTTCACTCACCTCATCAGGAGACACCATGAAAAACATCATCGGTATCTACACCAGTCCACGGACCCATTGGGTTGGCGACGGTTTTCCGGTTCGCACGCTGTTTTCCTACGACAACCTGGGCAAGCACATCAGCCCGTTCCTGTTGCTGGATCACGCCGGCCCCGCTGAATTCACCCCGACCGGCGAGCGACGGGGCGTTGGTCAGCATCCTCATCGTGGCTTCGAAACCGTGACTATCGTTTACAAGGGCGAGCTGGAGCACCGGGACTCCACCGGCAGCGGCGGCAAGATCGGCCCCGGCGATGTGCAATGGATGACCGCGGCCTCGGGGATCCTGCATGAAGAGTTTCACTCCGAAGGTTTCGCCAAGAGCGGTGGCACCCTGGAGATGGTGCAACTGTGGGTCAACCTGCCGGCCAGGGACAAAATGGCCGACCCCGGCTACCAGACGATTCTCGACCGTGACATCCCGAGCATCGCCTTGAAGGACAACGCCGGCAGCCTGCGCCTGATCGCCGGTGAGTTCGACGGCCACAAGGGCGCGGCACGCACCTTCACCCCGGTCGACGTGTGGGACATTCGTTTGAATGCCGGCAAGTTGCTCACCCTGGATCTGCATGAAGGGCGCAACACCGCACTGGTGGTGCTGCGCGGCACGGTTCAGGTCAACGGCCTGGAATCGGTGCGCCAGGGGCAACTGGCCCTGTTCGACCGCAAGGGCGATCAATTGACCCTCGAAGCCAGCGAAGACGCGGTGGTGCTGTTGCTCAGCGGCGAGCCGATCGACGAGCCGATCGTCGGTCATGGGCCGTTCGTGATGAACACCGAGCAAGAAATCCACCAGGCCTTCGCCGACTTCCAGTCCGGCCAGTTCGGCCGGATGCACGCTTAATTCGCAGCGCTTCAACACCCGACTCTACACAGGATGAGTAGGCCGGTTTTCAGGCCAGGGATGGCTGTTGCCCAAAAGAAAGAGGAAACGCACATGAACACTGTCTACGCGGCCAACTTCAACGGCCAGAAACCGACCATCGACCCCAATGACAGCGCGATGCTGTTGATCGATCACCAGAGCGGACTGTTCCAGATCGTCAAGGACATGGACGTGCCCCAACTGCGCGCCAACGCCATTGCCCTGGCCAAGGCCGCGACCCTGCTGAAGATGCCGGTGATCACCACCGCTTCCGTTCCCCAGGGGCCGAACGGGCCGTTGATTCCGGAAATCCACGAGGCCGCACCCCATGCGCAGTACGTGGCGCGCAAAGGTGAAATCAACGCCTGGGATAACGCGGAGTTTCACGCGGCGGTCAAGGCCACCGGCAAGAAAACCCTGGTGATCGCCGGCACCCTGACCAGCGTGTGCCTGGCGTTCCCGTCCATCGCCGCCGTGAATGAAGGCTACAAGGTGTTTGCCGTGGTCGACGCCTCCGGCAACCACTCGAAACTGGCCACTGATCTGACCGTTGCCCGTCTGGCCCAGGCCGGGGTGGTACCGATCGACATCATGGCTACGCTTTCTGAGCTGCAAGGCTCGTGGAACCGTCCGGATGCCGAGCAGTGGGCCGCTGTCTACGCCCAGGCCATGCCGCATTATCAATTGCTGATCGAGAGTTACCTCAAGGCCCAGCAAGTGGCGAACGAACACGAGGCGCTGGACTCCCAGCGCTGACCGGTGACCCCACGCCGATTTTCATTCGGCATCGATAACATGCGAGGACTACTGCAATGACTACTTCCTACAAACGTCTGGACAAGGACAACGCCGCGGTTCTGATGGTTGATCATCAGGCGGGCCTGCTGTCACTGGTACGCGACATCGACCCGGATCGCTTCAAGAACAACGTGCTGGCCCTGGCCGACCTGGCCAAGTACTTCAAGCTGCCGACCATCCTCACCACCAGTTTCGAAACCGGTCCCAACGGACCGCTGGTGCCCGAACTCAAGGCACTTTTTCCGGACGCGCCGTACATCGCTCGCCCGGGGCAGATCAACGCCTGGGACAACGAAGATTTCGTCAAGGCGATCAAGGCCACCGGCAAGAAACAACTGATCATCGCCGGTGTGGTAACCGAAGTGTGCGTGGCGTTCCCGGCGCTTTCGGCACTGGCCGAAGGTTTTGACGTGTTCGTGGTCACCGACGCGTCCGGCACCTTCAACGAACTGACCCGCGAATCGGCGTGGAACCGTATGACCGCTCAGGGCGCGCAACTGATGACCTGGTTCGGCCTGGCCTGTGAACTGCACCGCGACTGGCGCAACGATATCGAAGGGTTGGGCACGCTGTTCTCCAACCATATTCCGGATTACCGCAACCTGATGACCAGCTACAGCTCGCTGGCCAATAGCAAGTAACTTCGGCATCACGCATCCCCCCCCTGTGGGAGCGAGCTTGCTCGCGATAGCGACCTGACAGTCAGAACATCAGTGACTGTTTTGCCGCCATCGCGAGCAAGCTCGCTCCCACAGGTTTTTTGGGTGTCCTGCCAGACGTGTTCCTCCTGCCAAATCAATTGCTCCTACACTATGGCCAATCCATGCGATCTTCGCGTTATTGACCCTGGCTGGAGTTGCTTGATGCTGTCATTGCTCACCGAACACCCGTTGATTTGCGCGATGGCGCTGATCCTGATCGATCTTGGGTTGTGGTACTTGCTCAGTGCCGTTGGCAGCGCCTGGCGGCTGTTGGTACGGGTGGTGATTTTTTCGTTGTTCAGTCTCCTGCTGTTCAACGAAGGCCTGAACCCGATGGAGCCGCCGCCCTGGGCCGACAACGTGCCGCTGCACCTGGCGGCCACCGGCTTGCAGATCGGCTGGTGGTTGTTCGGTGCGCGGACCCTGACCGTGCTGATCGGCGCGGTGATGATGCAACGGGTCGGTCATACCGGGCGATTGCTTCAGGACTTGCTCGGTGCGGTGATTTTCCTGATCGCGGTCATTGCCGCCCTGGCCTATGTACTGGATCTGCCGGTCAAGGGCGTGCTGGCGACGTCCGGTGCGTTGGCGATCATCGTAGGCCTGGCCTTGCAAAGTACCCTCAGCGACGTGTTCTCCGGAATCGTCCTGAACACCACCAAACCCTATCAACTGGATGACTACATCTCCATCGATGGCATGGAGGGCCGGGTCACCGACATCGACTGGCGTGCCACGCGCCTGCAGACTTCCCAGGGTTGCATGGCGGTCATACCCAACTCCCTGGCAGCCAAGGCCAAGATCATCAATTTCAGTCGGCCGAGCGATATGTTCGGCATCTCCGTTTCGTTGGAAGTGAGCCCCCACGCGCGGCCGAACACGGTGATCGAAGCCCTGGAGCGGGCCATGCAGGGTTGCCGTGCGCTTCTGGATACCCCGTCGCCAAGCGTCGGCCTGAAAAACGCCAGCAACACCGGAGCGGTCTACGAAATCAGCGGCTTTGTCGCGTCGATGGATGAGAAACGTTCAGCGCGCAATCAGCTATACGACCTGGCCTACCGGCACTTGCAGGCGTCGGGGGTCAATTTGTTGTCGAGCGCGGAGCCCAATCCACCGGTCAACTTGACACGGCCGCGGGCATTGCTCGACAGCTCGCCGATTTTTTCCACTTTGCGTCAGGAAGAGAAAGACACGTTCAGCCAGAACATGACCTTGCAAACCTTCCGCGCCGGGGAGGCGATCCTGGAAGCGGGGGAGATCAGCGATCACTTGTACATCATTGAGTCCGGCGTGGTCTCGGTGACGCTGATGCGCCACGGAGCGCCGATCGAATCCGGCCGCATGGGGCCAGGGGAGGTGATCGGCGAGGCGGGTATTCTGACCGACAGCGCGCTGCCTGCGCAGTTTACCGCCAAGACCTTCTGTGGCCTGTACCGCATCGAAAAGTCATACCTCAAGCCATGCCTGGATGCCCGTCACGACATCAGCGATGCAATGAAAACCTTGCTCGATTACCGGCTGCACAAAGCGAAAGTCCTGACTCAGGAGCTACCGGTGACGGAGGCGAAAAAGGGCTTTTTGCAGTGGTTGCGCAATCGGGTTTGAATGGCCTCCTCGACTTCTGAAGGATTGGCTATTTGTGCAGACCGGTCGTGGGACTAACGTAGTGACACACCCACTTGCCCTGGAGCACGCCATGAAAACCCGTATCGATTTCTACACCGCTTCCCCTGATGCCCTCAAGGCGATGATCGCCCTGGAAACAGCGGTGTCGAAGCTGCCGCTGGAAAAAAACCTGATCGAACTGGTCAAGCTGCGCACCTCGCAAATCAACGGCTGCGCCTTCTGTCTGGACATGCACAGCGCCGATGCACGCAAGGGTGGTGAGTCCGAGCGTCGCCTGGCGACACTGTCGGCCTGGCGCGAAACGCCGTTCTTCACCGAGCGTGAACGCGCCGCACTGGCCTGGACCGAATCCCTGACCCTGATCAGCCAGACCCATGCCCCGGACGAAGACTATGAACTGGCTACCGCCCAGTTCGATGCCAAGGAAATGGTCGACCTGACCGTCGCCATCACCACCATCAACGCCTGGAACCGCCTGGCGATCGGCTTTCGCAAAATGCCTCAGGCCTGACCTGCACAAGCATCAATGAGCATCGGCACTCGGTGCGGCCGGTGGTTGCACCTTGCGCATCAGGGGCACCATCGCCGTGGCGATAATGAAGCAGACCATGATCATCAAGAACGCGTCGCCATAGGTTTGCGTCTGGGCTTCGCGGTAAGTCAACAACCATAACTGATGCAGGCTGGCGGTGACTCCGGCGTCACCGCTCTGGCCGAGGGCGGCGAAGTTGTTGCCGACCTGGGACAGCCATTGGTTGAGGGCCTCGTTGGTGCTGTTGAGATTCTCCGCCAGCCGGGTGAAATGCAGGTTGGTGCGGTCGTTGAGGATGGTCGCGCAGGCGGCAATGCCGATAGCGCCGCCCAGGTTGCGCATCAGATTGAACAACCCCGACGCATGCTTGAGCCGTGCCGGCGCCAGACCGCCTAGGGTCAAGGTCACCGTTGGCGGCACTGCCAATTGCTGGGCAATCCCGCGCAGGGCTTGCGGCAGCATCAACTCCTTGGCCCCCCAGTCATGGGTGATCGGGCTGAAATCCCACATCGACAAGGCGAACAGTCCAAGGCCGGTCATCATGATCCAGCGCAGATCGACGCGATTGGCCAGAAAGGCATACAGCGGAATCGCCATGATCTGGAACACCCCGGTGGAGAAAACCGCCAGACCAATGTCCAGCGCTCCGTAGCCACGCACCCGGCCGAGGAACAGCGGCGTCAGGTAAATGGTGGCGAACAGGCCGATGCCGGTGACGAACGAGAAGAAACAGCCGAGGGCAAAGTTGCGGTCCTTCAAGGCGCGCAGATCGACAATCGGATTGGCCACGTGCAGGGTCCGGCCGATGAAAGCCAGCCCGGCCAGGCCACTGATCCACGCGGTGGTCAGGATCGTGCGGTCGCTGAACCAGTTCCAGCGCGGGCCTTCTTCGAGGGTGTATTCCAGGCAGCCGAGGAACAGCGCCAGAAACACCATGCTCAAGTAATCCGCGCCTTTGAGCAGCGACAGTTCCGGCTGGTCGATTTTCACCAGCATCGGCACGGCCACGGCGACAAAGATGCCGGGGACCAGGTTGATGTAGAACAGCCAGTGCCAGGACGATATGTCAGTGATCCAGCCACCGATCACCGGTCCCAGGGTCGGTGCCAGGGACGCCACGGCACCGATGGTGGCGGCGGCGATCACCCGTTGCTTGCCGGTGAAGAACACGAAGGCCGTGGTGAACACCAGCGGAATCATCGAGCCGCCCAGAAACCCTTGCAGGGCGCGGAAGGCGATCATGCTCTGGATGTTCCAGGCCACGCCGCACAGCAGGCTGGTCAGGGTGAAACCCACCGCCGATGCGCAAAACAGCCAGCGCGTCGAGAGCACCCGGGACAGCCAGCCCGACAGGGGGATCACGATGATTTCGGCGATCAGGTAACTGGTTTGCACCCACGCGGTTTCGTCGGTGCCGGCGGAGAGCCCGCCGCCGATGTCACGCAACGAAGCCGAGACAATCTGGATATCCAGCAGCGCAATGAACATGCCGATGCACATGCTGGCAAAGGCGAAGACCTTGGTCGCCGTGGCCATGTTCGCGGCATTGAACGGTTGCGCCGGGGCGGCGAGGGCGCGGCTCATGGCGCGCTGGCCACGGCTGGCGCTTCAGGCTCCTTGCGCGTGTCCACTTCAGCGGTGACCGACAACCCCGGACGCAAGTGACCGAGCACACTGTCGGCCGGGTCGAGGTGAATCCGCACCGGCACCCGCTGCACGATCTTGGTGAAGTTGCCGGTGGCGTTTTCCGGCGGCAACACACTGAATTGCGAACCGCTGGCGGGGGCGAGGCTGTCCAGGTGACCGTGGAATTCCTGCCCCGACAGCACGTCGGCACGGATCACCACCCGTTGCCCCGGCACCATGTGTGCCAGTTGGTCTTCCTTGAAATTGGCATCGACCCACAGGCCGCTGGTCGGCACCACCGAGAGCAATTGCGAGCCGGCCTGGGCATAGGCGCCGACCCGGCCCCGGCGATTGCCGATCACACCGTCGACCGGTGCCTTCAGTTCGGTGTAGCCGACATTCAATTGCGCCAGGTCGCGCTCAGCCTTGGCCTGGATCAGGGCGGCCCGGGCTTGTTGTTTCTGGGTGTCGATCACATTCAACTGGCGTTGCGCGGCCAGCAATTCAGCCTGGGCGCGGTTGCTTTGGGCCTGGGCCGTCTTGAACGTGGTGTTGGCGCGCTGGGCGCTTTCCACCGAGACAGCGTTGGTGATCACCAGTTTCTTGTAGCGGGCATCGTCATCCCGCGAACGGGCGGTTTCGGCACCCGCGGCGTCGATGCCGGCACGGGCCTGGCCGATGACGGCCTGTTGCAGTTGTTCGGTGGCGTCGAGGTTGGCCAGCAAGGCCTCCTGGGCGGCCACTGCGCCTTCGGCCTTGGCCAGGTTGGCGCGGTAGTCGCGCGAATCGAGACGGATCAGCACGTCGCCGGCCTTGACCTGCTGGTTGTCGGCCACCAGCACTTCGTCGATATAACCCGCCACTTTCGGCCCGATCACCGTCACATCGCCGCCGATGTAGGCGTCATCGGTTTCCTCGATAAAACGCCCGGCGCTCCACCAGTGCGCGCCATACACACCAGCCAGCACCAGTGCTGCGATGCCCACGGTTGGCAACAGCAGGCGTTTGAGCAGGGGAGGTTTTGCCGGCTTCACCGGGGAGTCCAGATCGGGTTCTACGGTGGACATGCTGGTCATGGAGGGATACCTGTCAGGGTGTCGGTAATTATGATGGCTGTAATATGACGTATGTAATATTTTGTGGCAAATGGTTTTTGCTGCCGGTCGTCAGGTGGAGTCCTGGTCAGAAAGACTCATTCATGGTCGGTGTCGAGATGCCGAGGATTCTTTTGCTGTTGTAGGTAGATTCTTAGGGCGTCGTGGCCTGCTGCATTATTCGGAAGCACCCTACACGCTTATTAGAAACGTCCTATATCAACCTTTTTTACCTTCCTGAAAGCTGCCGAGCGTTTGAACGAGGGTGGCAACGAAGCCTCCCCGTCCGCTTCAAAAGCCAAGGGAGGCCTGATTTTGTCCAACACACCGCGCACCTTCTTCGACCACAGCCGCCACAAACTACAGATCGATGGCCTCGACACCCACCTCGACGTCCTCACCTTCGAGGGTCATGAGTACCTTAGCCAACCCTACCTCTACCGCATCGAATTCACCGCCAGCGACCTCGACATCGGCGCGGAAAAATTCATCGGCCAGTACGTCGAGTTCAGCCTGTACGACGCACCGTCCGACGTGCCCGTGTTCGACTGGGAAGTGCCCAAGCCGCCCACGCCTCTGCGCACCCTCTACGGCCGCATCACCGCATGCCAGCGCCTGTCCGGCTCAATCGACGAAGCCCGCTACGAAGTCACCCTGCAACCGCGCCTGGCCCTGCTCGATCGCGGCCAGCAAACGCGGATCTATCAGCACCAGTCCGTGCCAGACATCGTCAAAAGCATTCTGCGCGACCGCCACGGTCTGGACACCGGGCACTTTCGCTTCAACCTCAAGCGCGAGTACCCGCCGCGCGAGCAGGTGATGCAGTACCAGGAAAGCGACCTGGCTTTCATCAGCCGGATCCTGGCCGAGGTCGGCATCTGGTACCGCTGCATCCAGCACGAAGAGCTCGCCTTCGACGTCGTCGAGTTCTGCGACGACCAGCGCTGCTACCAGTTCGACGTCGA
>NZ_LACC01000035.1:35818-36024 GCF_000967965.1 Pseudomonas fluorescens | reverse complement strand
GCCGTGCTGTCCGCCGACATCGCCAACCTCACCGAGACCAATGCCGCCGTCGACATTTCCACCGCCGGCACCCTGACCATCAGCGACGTCGACAGCGCCGCAACCTTCGTCGCGCAAACCAACACCGCCGGCAGCTACGGCCAGTTCTCCATCGGCACCGACGGTGCCTGGACCTACGTCGCCACTTCCGCCCACGACGAGTTCGC
>NZ_LACC01000035.1:35163-35798 GCF_000967965.1 Pseudomonas fluorescens | reverse complement strand
GGTGAACAGTGCCGACGGCACTCTCACTTCGGTCGCCGTGCATATCGCCGGTAGCAACGACTCACCGACGATCACTTCCAACGGTGGCGGTGCGACGGCTTCGATCAACGTGGCGGAGAACACCACGGCGGTCTCGACAGTGGCGGCGACCGATGTTGATCTGCCGGCACAAACGCTGAGCTACAGCATCGCCGGCGGAGCGGATGCCGCGAAGTTCTCGATCGTTTCAGGCACAGGCGTGCTGAGCTTTATCTCTGCACCCAACTTTGAAGCACCGACTGATTCGGGAACGAACAACGTTTATGACGTGATTGTGCGGGCGTCGGACGGCACGCTGTTTGACGACCAGGCAATCGGGGTAACCGTGACGGGAGTCAACGATAACTCCCCGGTGATCACCTCCAACGGTGGCGGTGCGACGGCTTCGATCAATGTGGCGGAGAACACCACGGCGGTCACGACGGTGGCGGCGACCGATGCTGATCTGCCGGTGCAAACGCTGGGCTACAGCATCGTCGGCGGAGCGGATGCCGCGAAGTTCTCGATCGTTTCAGGCACAGGCGTGCTGAGCTTTATCTCTGCACCCAACTTTGAAGCGCCGACTGATTCGGGAGCGAACAACGTTTATGACGTGA
>NZ_LACC01000035.1:0-35118 GCF_000967965.1 Pseudomonas fluorescens | reverse complement strand
AACCGTGACGGGAGTCAACGACAACTCCCCGGTGATCACCTCCAACGGTGGTGGTGCGACGGCTTCGATCAATGTGGCGGAGAACACCACGGCGGTCACGACAGTGGCGGCGACCGATGCAGATCTACCAGCGCAGACGCTGAGCTACACGATCCTGAATACGGCCGGGACGGACTTCAGCAAGTTCTCGATCAGTTCGAGTGGGGTGCTGACGTTCAATTCGGCGCCCGATTACGAGAATCCCCAGGATATCGGTGGCACCGACGGCGACAACGCCTACGTTGTGGACGTTCAGGTGGCCGACGGCAATGGCGGAACCGACACGCAGACCATTACGGTAAACGTGCAGAACGTCGTTGAGACGCCAGTTGATACCGTGGCTCCAACAGTGACTTCCATTACTGCGTCCCCAATGTTAGGGAACAACGATAGCGGCAAAATAACCATCACGTTCAGTGAAGCTGTGATTAACTTCGATATCAGTGATTTCAGTGTCACCGCAGGCCGCGGAACCCTCAGCAACTTCTCCGGTAGCGGCAATACTTACACAGTGGATTTCACAAGAGCAGCCGGCAATGGATCTAATGGATCTGTAAAAGCCAGCGTTACAAACACCTACACGGACTTGGCTGGTAATACGGGTGTTGCGTTCACCTCTAGCGCAAATCTCCCGGCAGGTGTGGCTGGCGAACCCATCAATCTAGCCCTCAACGTTCCGTCGGCCGATATCAGCGGCCCAATAAGGGTGGCCATCAGCGGTGTTCCCTCGGGATGGACGTTCAATGCAGGAACCGACAACGGCGACGGCACCTGGACAGTGCAGACTAGCGATCCCGACGCATTGACTGTGACAACTCCAAGCGAATTCGCCGGTGCGTTGGTGCTTGATGTCAACATGTACTGGACCAACGCCGACGGCAGCATTGGAAATGCCTTTGTGTCCGACAACGTCGAAGCCTACGCCCCCGGCTCGCCGATCTTCGCATTGTCAGCGGACGACAACCTGACCGGCTCGTCCGGTGCCGACACCTTCGTCTTCGCCCATCCGATCGGCAACAACGTCATTTACAGCTTCGATGCGACGGCGGACAGGATTGACTTGATCGGCTTCACGGGCGTCAACGATTTTGCGGATGTGAGTATCGTCAACGACGCGAACGGCAATGCCGTGCTCAGCATCAGCGCCGACCAGACGATCACTGTCAAGGGCGTGGATGCGGCGGCGTTGAGCGCGGCCAACTTACTGTTCGATGTGGACCCGGTCACGACCAATACGGGCACCATCACCATTGCCGACGGCGCGATCATGCCGTTCGGTGGCAGCATCGACAACAGCGGCACCATAGAGCTCGGCTCCACCGGCAGCGGGACCGATCTCGAGATTCTGTTCCGTGGCGCGACGTTGAGCGGTGGCGGGCACGTGGTTCTGTCCGACAGCGCGCAGAACGTGATCTTCGGTGGCAGCGCGGACACGGTGCTCACCAATGCCGACAACACCATCTCGGGTGCCGGCCAGTTGGGAGCGGGGCAGATGATGCTGGTCAACTCGGGTCTGATCCTTGCCAGCGGCGTCAACTCGCTGGTGATCGATACCGGTAGTAGCGCCGTGACTAACTCTGGTGTGCTGCAAGCCAGCGGCAGCGGCAGCGGCGGATTGGTGATTGAAAGTACGCTCGTCAACAGCGGCAGCCTTTGGGCGAACGATGGCAACATCACCGTCAACGCAGATGCCAGTGGCGGGGGGAGCGCGACTATCAGCGGTTCGGCGATACTGGAGTTCGGTGCTGCCTCCGATCAGCATGTGACGTTCGACAGCGGTGCAGCTGGCACGCTCAAGCTCGATGTGTCGACGGCGTTCAGTGGCAGCGTCAGCGGTTTTACCGCAGGTGACAAGCTGGACTTTGGCGATGTTGCGTTCGGCGCCAATACGCAGATCACCTATGCAGCGAATGACACAGGCATCGGCGGCATGCTGAGCGTGAGCGACGGTGCGCATGTGGCGCATCTCGCGATGAATGGCCAATACGCGGCGGCGGGTTTGCAGGCGAACGCCGAGGGCAGCGGAAGTGAGCTGGCCTACGATGCAGCGGCGGCTAACCATACGATGCTGGGCGGCCAGGCCAACGACATTCTGGTCGGTGGAGCGGGTGACGATCTGTTCTTCGGCGGGCTGGGCAACGACACGCTCAATGGCGGCTTCGGCAACGACACCTTCATGTTTGCTGCGGCAGGCTTCGGCAACGACTCGATCCAGGACTTCGATATCGATCCGGCCGCAGGGCAGGACTTGCTCAATATCGCAGGGCTGGGGATCAGCAGCGAGACGTTCGCTGCCAACGTGAGCATTGCGGCTGACGGGGCGGACACGGTGATCGGGATCGGAGCGGACACTATTCGTCTTGTCGGTGTTAGCAGTGCAGGCATCGATCAGGCGGACTTTATCCTGATGACATGATGCTTTTGCTGCTGGCCGCACGTTGCTACGGGGTTGCAGACCCCATCGCGAACAAATCCGCGATGGGGTCTGTGGGCGGTAAAGTACTGGTTGCGGCGGCCTTTGCAGCGGGAACTTCAGGGTACTGGCCAGGTCAATTGGGGCCCTGTATCGCAGATGCCGAGCATCGCTTTGGCCTGTTTTACTTCAGTGCCTTCCGAGATCAGTCGAGTTCGCCCCCCTGATGCCAACCAAGAGTTTTCTGCCGGGCCTCATCCTCGTGTTCTGCGCCGTCGCGTCGTTTTGTTCCGTCGCTGCCGAGCGGAGAGCGCCCGCGCAAAGCAACAGCGCATCAACCACCCTGATCGAAACCGCCTCGCGGCAGTATGAAAATGGCCAACTGGACCAGGCCGCTGCCACGCTTGAGCGTGCCCTGCATATCCAGCCGAACAATCCCGCGACGCTGCATTACCTCGGTGTGTTGCGTCTTCAGCAGGGGCAGTACCAGCAGGCTGAAACCCTGGCGGCGCGCTCGAACATGCGGGTTGGTCGCAACGTCGAGTTGCGCAACCGCAACTTCCAGTTGATCCAGGCGGCGCAGCAGGCCCAGGCTTCGGGTACCCCACCCAATGCCAAAGAGGACCTGGCCGCAGCACAGAAGGGGCTGCAAGAGGAGGCTCAAAGGCGCCGCGAAGCGGAAATGGCCGTTGCTGAACAATCCACTCCGGACACTGGGCGCGACACTGGCAACTTCGCTAGCGCAGAGACAGGTCGGGATTCGGATGCGCCGACGACTGGCAGAGCCAGGCCCGAAGGAAAATTGCAAATGGCTAATGTCGAACCAGAGCCCGCGTACGGTGAGGTTGAGATCCCCCGCGGACATTTACCGCCGCCGGGTAAATGCCGAATCTGGTTTCCTGATCGCCCGCCGGGGCATCAGCCTGCACCCGGTAAATGCAAGAAACTGCGATATCGGGTTCCGTCAGGAGCCTACCTGGTGCACGGTTGAGTTTCTGAGTCTCCACTCCTGGCTAGGGGGCTGTCCGTCGCGAAGAGCTGCAAACGACTGTGATCGGAACAAAGCTACCTGCCGAAAACGGTACCAAATGCGGACTGACCGATCGTCACCAATTGGATCAAAGCCAATACAGGAGCGCAATGGTATACAACCAGCCGATGCTGAGGGTGATAGTCAGGTAGACCACCACGAGCACCAGAGAGTGATTCCACATGACACTGACCTCCCATAACCACGGTTTGAGGCGCGTCAGGGGCGTCTGATAAACCGAGTAAACCTAGATCAGGCCCGTACTACCGCATCCGCACTGCTCCTGAATCGGCGGGCACTTCACCGTGCCAAACGAACAGAACACACAGCAGTCACCGGGGTTCGGGCGTAACAGGGTTTTGCAACTGCCACATTCGTAGAAAAACTGACAGGCATCGGTGGGCATGGCTTCGCGCTTGGCGAAACCGCAATGCGGGCAGGTCAACACGGATTCGAGGATGACGGCGCTCATGGTTGCCTCACTTGTGAACGGTGGAGGGATAACCCGCCTTCGTCGTCGCCTTGGTCAACGCTTCAGGATCGGCTGTATTGGGGGCATAGGTGACGATGGCCATTTTCTCCGCGAAATTGACCTTGACGGTACTCACGCCGGACAACGGCTCCAGCGAACTCTTGACCGTGATCGGACAGACCGGGCAGGTCGTGTTCTGAACGTCGAGCCTGACGGTTTCCGCTGGAGCCTGAGCCATCGTTTTCTCCATTAAACTGATCTAACCCAGGGTCACTTTACACTCCGTACCTGGGTACAGAATCAAGGGGCGTGTGATGGCGACAGGGCTGAGTATCGGCAAGTTGGCGGCAGCTGCCGGGGTGAACATCGAGACTATTCGCTATTACCAGCGACGCGGCTTGCTGGATGAACCGCCAAAGCCGCTCAGTGGTTATCGGCACTATCTACCGGAGCAGGTCAAGCGGTTGCGCTTCATCAAGAGGGCGCAGGCGCTGGGGTTCACGCTGGATGAGGTGGGCATACTGCTGAAACTGGATGCGGCTTGCACTTGCCGCGAGACCCGGGCACTGGCCGTGCACAAGCTGGCCCTGATCGAGCTAAAGATGGCTGACCTTGCCGCACTGCGGCAGGTACTGGGCGGACTGGTTCAGGAGTGCGATGCAGGCGCCGGCGGGGCCGCTTGCCCTATCATCGATGTGCTGAACAGGGAGTAATGCCTGGTTGCAGGGCATCATGCACAAGTGTCAGGCCAGCAACCCGTGCAGTGCAATCGTAAGGCCGCTTGCCAGCGGTCAGGAATGACCGTTTCCGGCCTCTTTTTGCCTGTCGCGAGGGGCTGCTTGCGACCCTGAGCGGCCTGTCATGTCAGGCATCAATCGGTAAAAAAACAGTCACTCCCTTATAGTTACACACCTATTATGACCGGTGATTGAGCTACTCGGCCTTTTTACCGGAGGTCACGAGTTCAATCGGATCCGTTATGTAGAACAAACAGGTAGATATGCAGGGTGAGGTTCAATCTGCCTGTACCGATCAACTAAGATTTTTCGCTGGCGGATCACGTTGAGGGTAAACATGCGGAGCCTCGATTCTCTCCTTGAGCTTGGCAGCAAAGTCGTGAGCACTTTTTTCATGCCGAAACTGAACTCGTCTGATGCCAAAACATACAGACCAAAGAGCTTCGCTTTGACTGGATAGGTACTCGATTTTCACTGACATGATCATGTCTCCAGGGCGTGATCCAAGGGTTAAAAGTGGATTTCAGCGGTCTTGAGGCCCAAGTCTCGAAGCTCGGCGATCAGGTCATCCAGATGACCGAAAGACTCGACTTCCTCGTTGTCGTCAACCAGGAAATAACTTCTCCCGGCGTCCTTCTTGAAGAACACGATCCACTCCTTGGGGTTGGTCGGGTTTGCGATCACATGGGTGTCAAAGGTCACGCCTTCGGCGTGTTTGCTTTTCACAGTTTTACGATTCATGTCAGTCACCACGCTACACGCGCTCTCAAGATTCTCTATTTGCAGTGCATGCCCGACCAGCTCCATCTGAACTTTCTCTATAAACATTTCCAGCCGCCGGAAGCGGTGGATCAAGGGCATTTCAATTATCACTGTATGTTAATATTATGCACATGCATCCACTGAGGAGCTAGCCATGATTGCGATAGGTGAGGCATGGAAGGCAGGGTTGTTGGGGCGAGAGCATTGGCTCCGCAATTTGGTGTCTGGCGTGATCGTCGGGGTCGTGGCGCTCCCCCTTGCAATGGCGTTTGCCATTGCATCTGGCGTCAAGCCTGAGCAAGGCATCTACACCGCAATCATCGGTGGTCTGCTGGTTTCACTCTTTGGCGGAAGCCGCTTGCAGATTGCCGGGCCGACAGGTGCGTTCATCGTGATTCTGGCGGGGGTCACGGCCAAGCATGGTGTTGACGGTCTGCAAATCGCCACGATGATGGCGGGGGCCATGTTGTTATTGCTGGGGATGGCCCGGCTCGGTGCAATCATCAAGTTTATCCCCGATCCGGTGATCGTCGGATTCACCGCAGGCATCGGCGTGATCATCTGGGTCGGACAGTGGAAAGACTTTTTCGGTTTACCGAAGATCAGTGGAGAGCATTTCCATGAAAAGTTCTGGCATTTGCTCCAGGCGCTCCCGGATCTTCATATGGCCACGACCCTGCTGGCTGTACTTAGTCTTTTCCTGGTAATCACTGCTTCCAAAATTCCCGGACTCAAACGGGTACCTGGCCCATTAGTCGCAATGGCGGTAGCTACGGCGATTCAGTCAACCTTTCATTTCGAGGGGGTAGCCACGATTGGCAGCGCATTTGGTGGCATACCTCAAGGCCTTCCAGCGTTGAGCCTGCCTGAAATCACGCTGTCTCGCGTCATCGACTTGATCGGTCCGGCGTTCACTATCGCCATGCTTGGAGCGATCGAATCGCTGCTGTCCGCAATGGTGGCCGATGGCATGGCAGGCACTAAGCACGATTCCAATCAGGAGCTGATCGGTCAGGGAGTGGCTAATCTGGTCACGCCATTGTTTGGCGGTTTCGCAGCTACCGGAGCCATTGCCCGTACTGCAACCAATATCCGTAACGGCGGCACGAGCCCGTTGGCCGGCATTACGCACGCGGTCACGTTGGTGCTTATTATTCTGTTTCTGGCACCTCTGGCCTCAAACATCCCACTGTGCGCCCTGGCCGCCATTCTTTTCGTGGTCGCGTACAACATGAGCGAGTTGAAGCACTTCAAACGCATGGTCCAGCGGGCCCCTCGCGCAGACGTAGCTATTCTGCTCATCACTTTCAGTCTCACAGTGTTCAGTGACTTGGTGATCGCTGTGAATATCGGCGTCATCCTTGCGATGCTGCACTTCATGCGCCGCATGGCCTCATCTGTTGAGGTACAACAGGTAGTCGAGCACGAGCTTGAAGTAGAGTTGAGGGCCAATGGGCACACTCGCCTGCCGCCAGGGACATTGATTTATACGATTGAAGGGCCATTGTTCTTTGGCGCGGCTGAGACCTTCGAGCGAGTCTTGGCACAGACCCATACCGATCCACGTCTGCTGATTATTCGCTTGAAGCGTGTACCGTTTATGGATATCACTGGCTTGCAGGTGCTGGAGGAGGTCATTCAGCAACTGCACAAGCGCAATATCGTGGTGAAACTCTGCGAAGCGAACACGAAGGTGCTCAACAAGCTCGAAAGGGTGGGTATCTTGCAAGAAATCGGCACGGAGCATTACCACGCCGACTTCAACACCGCGCTGGCTAAAGCGGTCAGCCTCGCAGAGGGTCCGTCGACCCTTTAGAGGCTTGCTGCCCGTGTCAGGTTATGACTTGGTACTAGCGGCATGCTTGCTTTTGGTCGAATAGGTGGCACCGTGGGTGTCCAGGTAGTCACGAATCAGTTGACGGACCACCTGAGAAGGCGTCAGGTCTTGTGCTGCACAGAGTTCCTCGAAGGCTTTTTTCTTGACGGGATCAATGAGCACAGTGAGGCGCGCAGTCTTGCTTTCCATGGGGTATTCAATCGCTCAAGTCGCTAGATGTTAATCAAATTGTAATTGCCTTGTCCGGTGCTGTCACTGTACTGCGCGTTACTTCGACTTTACTCACAAGAAAATATTTGGCTCTCACGGTGGGTGATGAGTCGGATCTGCTTCGACTCCGCGTGGATAATCCCCATCCGCGAGGAAGGGAGCAAATTTATTCTAAGCTAGCCGACTGCCTGCAACGGGTAGACTGTGGGCAGTCACGAGCGACCGGATATGGCCGTTATCAGCCTGATGTAGATGCAGTAAGCCATAGAGAAAAGATGGGTTGAGAGAGCCTGGTGGTACAAAATTGGTACGAGCGGAATTGAAAACTGGCGTAACCCGTTGTCCTGATGCCCAAAGCCCCCCAGTTAATTATGTGGGGCGCACAACATCAAAGGTGAATCGCCGCCGCGGTCCGAAAAAGAAACCGCGGCGACCGATCGATCAGGCTGTGGGGAGCAGGCCTTTCTGTTTGGCGACATGAGTCGCCAGTGCGTCCATCAAGTCCGGGGACAGGCAGTCATAGGGCTCCAGGCCGATCGAGCGCAGGCGCTCGCGGATAGCCTTCATCTGCGTTGGCGGTGTGCCGGTTTCGATGATGGAGGACACGAACGCCGCGAATCCCGACGCAGCCCATCCGCTCTGGGGCGAAAGCTCGGTGCGACCGCTCGGGTACCCAGATCAAGAATGGTCTGCGATGACGCCTCGAGCGCGGCTAGGTCCGCGCACGGGCGAGTGTGCCGAATTCAAATGGAATCCACACACGCCCAAGGTTTTTCAGGAATGTGGAGATCGAGTAACGCCCAATACTGTGTTGCAAAGCCAGGTATCGGTGCTGACGCTTTCAGCGACTTCGAGACGATGGTCAGGGCAGAGGTTGGAGGCTGGTTTTGAAGGTAGTGACCACACGGTTACGGCCTTCGTGTTTAGCGTGATACAGGCGTTGATCGGCTGTACGCAGAATTGCCTCGATGGTGTCGCCATCGCGACCGGATTGCGATACGCCGATGCTCACTGTGACCACGGTTGACCGCTGCAGGCCATGAAAAGAACTGTTTGCAACGGTGCTTCGCAGACGCTCAGCGATTTCGTGCGCGCCTTCAAGTGAAGTCTGAGGTAGCAGTATCATGAATTCTTCCCCGCCCACTCGGGCTACACCGTCATACGGCCGGATCGAATCGAGGCATTTCTCCACGAAACTCTTCAGGATGTCATCGCCAACCTGATGCCCGAAGCGATCGTTGATGGACTTGAAATTATCCAGATCGAGTGCCAACACGGAGAACGGCGCACCGCCGCGTTTGGTCCGGCCAATTTCGGCTTCGACCCGCTCCATGAACCGACGCCGATTATCAGCGCCTGTCAGTGGATCGGTCGCCGCAAGGTGCCCGAGTTCTTGATTGGTGCGCTGGAGTTCCTGCAGGGCGCTCTCGGTATACGCCATCGCTTCGGCAAGACGCACCATCAACTCCTCCTGGCTGTAAATCTTCGAAAACGACCGCGTGGTGAGGAACGCTTGCACTACCCCATAGCTCAACATGAAAAATCCACCGGCGAAGATCGCGTGAGCGAGCCACCACATATGGTTCCACGGACGTGCAAGGATGAAGGCAAGAGAGGACAGCGCGAACGCGGTGACCGAGATGATGAAAATTGTCATCAGCGGCGATCGGATACGACGCAGCAGGAGTATTGTCACGGTCAATGTGGAAAGAACGAGGGCACCACCCTCCATCGAGAGGCGCACCGCGAGATCGCCGGCGATCGGCGAATTCGCGACGTACGCCACTGCCACGTCAACCACCAGGAACACTCCTATCCAGGTCAACCACGGGCGGGCCTTCATTCGTTGGTCCGCGGCATCAGGTGGGCGGTGGTACGACAGCAATCCGACTAACAGCAAAATCGACATGACCAGTCGAGAGGCTGGTCCATAAAGCAGGAAGAGCCAGATATTGTGGTGTGCTTGCCCGGTGAACGCACCATGCAACGCGTAGATCAGTACAAAACCGAGAAATCCAAGCGTCATCCATCGCAGCAGCGGATCTCCCGATGACTGATAGCAGCGCCACGTTACGTAAGTAACAAACGAGCCTGCCAAGGTGGCTGTCGTGATCGCAATTACATGGAACAGGTGATTCTCGAATAAAAGCGTGGGGTCCTGGAAAAAGTATAAGTAGCCAATCAGATAGGCCGGAACACACGCAAACCCTGCGAGCAGCAAGTAGGCGTAAACCTTGACCATGAGGCGAACGGCTTCAGGTGGCTCGTCGGTGGCGATGAGATTACTCATGGTTCCCTCCAGTCTTGAATCCATATAGCCAACACCGGTCCGGTGTTGGCGCCGCCTGCATGCCAACGGTCCCTCGCATCACTACGCAAATATCGAATGGACCGTTCTATGGCGTTTCAATTATGGATAAGAATTTAACTTTCTGATCAGAGTTTTTTCAGGAAGTCCAGTAGCAGCTCATTGACCTCTGTCGCGCGCTCTTGCTGTATCCAGTGGCCGGCACCTTCAAGGATATGACAGCCGCGCAGGCCCGGCAGTGTCTGCGCGAAGGCTTCGATCTGCCGCGGGGAGCCCGCAAACCTCAGCACGGCGTCGCGGCTCCCGGCAATGAACATCGACGGCTGCCGGATAATGCAATCGCGCCAAGGTGTCAGCAGTGCCCATGAGCGCGTCATGTTGCGGTACCAGTTCAAGCCACCGTGAAATCCGCTGCGGGTGAATTCACGGGTGTAGTAGGCAATATCCTCGAGGCTTAGCCAGGCTGGCAGGGTTTCGGGCTCGATCATCCCTCCCAGGAAGCCCTGGCCCGGCTGCAGTCGGCCGAACACCGGCCCATCGGGCCCGTCACCCGAGCCACTGAAGTAGATGCGTCGGATCGATGACTCGACGTCCCTTTCCAGCTCGGCCTCGGCCACACCCGGCGCCTGGAAATACTGGATGTAGAAGTCGCTGATACCCCGCGAGGCAAGCGCGCTCAGGAGCTCCACGCGCGCCGGTGGCGAGAAGGGAACACTCATGCCGACCACTGCGCGGAACAGATCGGGTCGCATCAATGCTGCGCTCCAGGCCACCTGCGCGCCCCAGTCATGGCCGACGATCACGGCTTGCTTTTCGCCAAGTGCGTTGACCAACTCGACCATGTCACCTACCAGGTGGAGCGTGGTGTAGGCGTCGGGTTCGGCCGGCGCATCTGTGCCGCCATAGCCGCGCATGTCGGGCGCTACCGCTCTGTAGCCGGCGGCCGCCAGCGCAGCAAGCTGGTTGCGCCACGAGTACCACAGCTCCGGAAAACCGTGGCATAGCAGGACCAGCGGGCCGCAACCTTGCGTTGCAATCTGCATGCGGATGCCATTGATGTCGAGCAGTTCGAGGTGTGGCTCGTTCATATGCGCTTCCTGCGATTCAAGGGATGGCCCCCAGCAACCGCGGCAGATTCGCCGCAGCCTGCTGCCTGCTGACAGAGAGGCGATGCAGCTGTACCAGTTTCTCTGTGTCGGTTTCTTGCAAGCCGCTGACCACCGCCGTCATAAAGTACAAACGCGACTGCCTGATCCAGCGGGCCAGGCCTTCATGTTCTCCCCAGCGTAGTTGGTTACCCAGGTAGACCGCCCACATTCTGATCCAGTCCGTGGGAACGTGAGGCGGGGGGACCATCGTGCAAAGCGCGTTCATTTGCGTTTGATCGGCCAGATGGCTTTCCACATAAGCGATCAAGGCCGCGCTGAACAAGGGTTGGCAGCTGCTTACCATCAACAGGTTGATCTTGCTTCCGTCGAACACCTTCATTTCAGGCAGTGACGGGATGGCACTGGCGCTGCAGTCAATGTGCAGGGCATCTGGGCTCGTGGCGATGCTGCCCTGCTCGAGCACGATGCGCGTTGACTCGAGCACTCGCACCCGCCCCAGGCGCACAATGTTGTCGATGCGTCGAAGCTCACGTAACTCCGCCTGTGTGACGGTGGCGCAGCGGTAAGCAGTGGGTTCGACGGACTTGTCCAGGCGCAGGAGCTGGCCCGCCGCCTCAAGCCTGGAGAACAGGTCCGGGATCGAGTCTGCGGCTGCGATGGCCTCAAATTGTGCCGTGAGGCCGCCGATTGTTCGTTCGAAGCCATCGAGACCGGGTTGCAAGTTGGCCCGGTCGATCAACCACGGATCGTTCGGCATGATCCAGCAGATAGCTGCGGGCGCAACACCGTTTTGCAGCAACCACAGGCAAGCGTCGATCCCGGTCTTGCCCGATCCCACCACTACGTAGCCAGAGTGTGGGTGCTGGATCTTCGGCAGGTCGTTCAGTGGCACGCACTGCACGCCGGGCTCCACCCTGTACCTGGGCAGGTGGGTCGAGGGAACTGCTGTCTGGGCATGGGTGGCGTCCACCACCTTTTTGTACACCCGAACCTGATGGTTTACGCCGCTGACGAGCGAGGTAAACCGGTGGTCGTCAATGCGGTCGCCGGTGTAGTTGCACATGGGGAAGTAACGGATCCGACCTGACGGCAGAAACTGCTGATTCATCACCTGGTCGAAGTAGCTCACCACCTCGGCGCCGGAGGCTAGTTCATACAAGCCCTCGTTCAGTGCCGTCGTGTCTTTCGTTCCGCTGCCCAGTTCCCGCGAATTGACGCCATAGAAGGCCGAGGGCTGGTGCAAACGGACAAAGGGGTAGGCATCATTCCAGTGCCCGCCAGGTCGACCGTGTCGATCCACCATCACGATGCGTACATTCGTTTCCTTGAGTAGCGTATCGACGAAGGCCATGGCCATCGCGCCAGCACCGATGATCAGGTAGTCGGTTTCGATCGGATTTGCGTCCATATGGTTGCACCTTCCTGGAGGTTGCCCCTCCTTAACCTCCGAAGATTAGCCACCAATGCCGCGCGCAATAGAACGAATGCTCCTCACCCACATAACCAATGGAGTTAATGGCTGCAGCCTGAATGTCCATACTCAAGTCGGTATGCGCGAAGAAACATCCAACTACACGGCCTCCAATTGGATCAAAGCCAATACAGGAGAGCAATGGTATACAACCAGCCGATGCAGAGGGTGATAGTCAGGTAGACAATCACGAGCATCAGGGAGCGACTCCACATGATACTTACCTCCCATAACCACGGTTTGAGGCGCTTCAGGGGCGTCTGACAAACCGAATAAACACAGGTCAATCCGTACTACAGCATCCGCGCTGCTCCTGAATCGGCGGGCACTTCACCGTGCCGAATGAACAGAACACACAGCAGTCACCGGGGTTCGGGCGTAGCAGGGTTTTGCAACTGCCACATTCGTAGAAAAACTGACAGGCATCCGTGGGCATGGCTTCCTGCTTGGCGAAACCGCAATGCGGGCAGGTCAACACGGATTCGAGGATGACGGCGCTCATGGTTGCCTCATTTATGCACGGTGGAGGGATAACCCGCCTTCGTCGTCGCCTTGGTCAACGCCTCAGGCCCCGCCGATCTGTTGAGCCATCGTTTTCTCCATTGAATCGATCTAACCCAGGGTCACTTTACACTCCGTACCTGGGTACAGAATCAAGAGGCGTGTGATGGCGACCGGGCTGAGTATCGGCAAGTTGGCGGCAGCTGCCGGGGTGAACATCGAGACTATTCGCTATTACCAGCGACGCGGCTTGCTGGATGAACCGCCAAAGCCGCTCAGTGGTTATCGGCACTATCTACCGGAGCAGGTCAAGCGGTTGCGCTTCATCAAGAGGGCGCAGGCGCTGGGGTTCACGCTGGATGAGGTGGGCATACTGCTGAGCCCATGGCCAACGCAGCGCAATGTGGTCTTCGCTGGGCAATGCCAGTGGCCTGTTCTGCCTGTCGGCGGCTGCGATGCTGGGGTTGGGGGCGCTGCTTGCCAGCTCCGAAGGGTTGTTCAACATGGTAAAGATCGTCGGCGCCGGGTATCTGTTCTACCTGGGGGTGAGGCAGTTGCTCAACAAGACGCCGCTGCTGGCTGAAGGCATTCAGGAGGGGCAGAGCCTGCGGCCCACACGACTAAAACTGTACAGATCAGCATTTTTTACCGCGCTCTCCAACCCCAAGGCGACTCTGTTTTTTACGGCGTTATTTCCGCAGTTCATCGATCAAGGCGCAGCCCTGTTCCCACAATTTCTGATCCTGACCGCGATATTTATGGCGCTCTCGGTGTCGTCGTTGAGCCTGTATGCCGCGCTGGCCTCGCGTGCCAAGGGCGTGCTGGTACGACCCGAGTGGTCCCGCTGGGTTAGTCGGGTGGTGGGGGTCACGTTCATCGGATTTGGTGCTGCGATACTCGCTATACGTAGGCAGTCGGCCTAAGACATGAGTGCTGATGAATGGCCGCTATTGGCTGTCACGAAGGGCTGCTGTTGGCCGCTTTCTGCCTGTCGCGAAGGACTGAAAACGACCGACTCTGGTGAAAAAGTGGCTCCCCTGTCGCGCCTGCGGTATTGGCGATCGGGTGAATTTCGAGTTCCGGTCTGAGGGTGCAAAAGCCACGGTTGTGTCCATTGAGAAGGTGAAATAATCACGAGACGCTTATCCCCTTCCCACAAGATGTAGGTTGGAAGGGGGGGTAGCTATCGAGCGAGCCCGTTTGCAGGCTGTTGATGGTTACGTTGCAACTGGCGATGTTGTCTTGCCGGGCGAGTCCCGCGATGAACCCCGTCAGTCCGCTGTGCGCACCGTCCGTCAGACCAGACCCTAGATGGGTGATTTGACGGCGCTCAATGTGATGTTGATGATTCGAATTCAGCGAAGTTTTCGGCAATAGCAGTAAACAAATTTCTGGAGGGTTCCGAACGGAGTGTGATGTTTTTCCTTTTCATGCCCGAGCAATTCGAAAGGTGCACCAAACTCAGAGTGCAATTCGTCCGCGCTATAACGCCTCACAGGTAAACCGCTGCATTGGGTAGGCCCATCTTCTGCAAACGTGGCAACAATTACGTATCCACCAGGCTTTACAGATGTTAGTACTTTTTCGATATACGCCTGTCGCTCATCTGCAGTTGCAAGAAAGTGGAACACGGCTCGGTCGTGCCAGACATCATAGGTCTGAGGCGCAAGCGATACCCGAGTGACATCCCCCTCAATCCAGATGACTTTTTCTGCCTACTGCCCAAGCGGTGTTTTGCTGTGGCAAGCGCTGAAGCAGAGAGGTCAAGAACACTCAGCTGGGTAAACCCGTTCTTTATCAGGTCATCAACTTGGCCTTTAAAGCCCCAATTCCAAGGCCAGCAAGTCCGACATCGGCTGCGGGCGTCTAATCAATCTGGCTTGCCTTTGCTCGATCAATACTTCCGGTAACAGGGGGCGGCTGTTGTAATTGGATGACATAGAGGCGCCGTACGCTCCCGCATCGTGGATGATCAGCAAGTCGCCAACCAGCGCCTCGGGCAGCAAACGCGGCGTCACCCCTGCTTCATCCTGCGTAAAGATATCGCCAGATTCACATAGGGGGCCGCCCACCACGTAGTCGTGCTCAGGGCGATTGATGGGAGCCCCCTCGGCATCCAGCAAGGTCATGTGGTGATAGGCGCCATAAAGGGCCGGGCGCATCAGGTCATTGAAGCCTGCGTTCACCAGGATGAAGTTTCGGCTGCCGACTTTTTTGACCGCGCGGACTTCGGTCACCAGACAACCGGATTCGGCAACCAGAAACCGGCCGGGTTCGATTTCCATCCGTACCGGATGACCAAGAAACGCTTCGATGTCCTGTCGGGCCTGACGCCATGCGTTGGCATAACGCTGGATGTCTACCGGCTCCTCGCCTTCGCGGTAGGGCGTGGAAAGCCCCCCGCCAATAGAAAACGCTTCGATATCGTGGTCGAGCATTTTCACGGCCGAGACCATTGCACAGCCCACCTGCTCCAGATGCGCGTAATCCACGCCCGAGCCGATGTGCATGTGCAATCCCACCAGCTTCAGCCCGAACTGCCGAATGACGTCGAGCGCTTCGTGAACCTGCTCATGCCAGATGCCATGCTTGCTGTTTTTACCACCGGTATTGGTCTTGCGGCTGTGACCATGGCCGAACCCTGGGTTGATCCGTAACCAGACGCAATGACCCCTAGAGCGTTCACCCAGTTGGCGGAGCATGTCGATCGACCCGGTATTTACCTCGATATTCAACTCGACCACGCGGCGCAGAGTCGCATCGTCGAACAGATCACAGGTAAAGACGATGCCTGCTGGTGTGCCGGCCGGGCTGAAACCTGCCAATAGTGCCCGCTCGATTTCACCCAGCGAGACGGCATCGACCCGAACGCCTTGCTCTCGTATCAAGCGCAGGATGTGCAGGTTGGAACAGGCTTTTTGTGCGAATCGAACGGTCTCGAAGCACGCCAGTTGATCGACGCGCGCCTTGATGGTCTGTGCGTCATAACACCAGAACGGGGTGCCATGTTCTGTGGCAATAGCGGCTAACTGCTGGAAGTCGGGCTGGTTGGGCATAGATATAGTCGATCTGATCTAGGGAGTGGAGACCATCATGCCGATTGCAGAGCATTCAATAAAATATCTTCTTTTTAGTTATCAATTCAGTTCTGATATGGCCTTCAAGCGATCAATGAAGGTTGGGTATGAACGTCTCGTTGCGGCATATCGAAGTTTTCCGAGCAATCATGCAAGCAGGCAGCGTCACGGGAGCGGCGCGCTTATTGTTGACCTCCCAACCGACGCTCAGCCGGGAACTGGCCCGGTTTGAAAGCCTTTCGGGTTTGCGCCTGTTTGATCGGGAGGGCGGTAAGTTGGTACCGACGGCTCAGGCAGTAATGCTGCTCGAAGAGGTCGAACGCTCCTATATCGGGTTGGAACGAATCAATAGCGTTGCGCAATCGATCCGTCGTTTCGAACATGGGCAACTCAGCATCACCTGCCTGCCGCTGTTTTCTCAGACGCTATTGCCCAACGTTTGCAAGCAGTTTCATCAGCAGCATTCGGGCATAGGCTTGAGTATCACCGCGCAGGAATCGCCCTTGCTCGAGGAGTCTCTCAGCGCACAGCGTCACGACCTCGGCTTGACCGAAAGTGAACATGTGCCAAGAGGCACCCGAGGGGAATTGCTCTTTTGTGCCGACATGGTCTGCATACTGCCAGAGGGGCATCCTTTGCTGTCCAGGTCGCTTCTGGCAATGGAGGACTTTCGCGGTGTCAATTTCATCAACCTGTCGGGCCTGGACATTTATCGTCAAAAGCTCGATGAGCACTTTCGTCTCGCTGGTGTCGATCGGCACACCGTGATCGAAACCACCAATGCCGCGTCGGTCTGTGCCATGGTCAGGCAACAATTGGGCGTGGCGATCATCAACCCATTGAGCGCCGTGCAAGAGTCAGGCAGGGGATTGGCTATTCGGCCAATCAACGTGTCCATTCCCTACCGAGTCATGCTGATAAGGCCTGATTTTCGACCTTCCTCAGTTTTCGTTGACGCCTTTTGCAAGGCACTGAGAGTTGAGGCGTTGAGTCTTGCCAGTGCCCTGGACAAGAGAATGGCGGGGGCCAGTCAGGTCGATACTCAGTAGGTTTTCTACATCCAGGTTTTGAACATAAGGAAGCCGGCAACCACAATGCATACAGCAGAAAAGCCCAGCTGTATCGATTTGGCGGGAATCCTGAGGGAGAGGACTCTTCCCAGCAGCATCCCGCTGACACTCGCAGCGATAAAAACGCCGCCCGTGACCGTTATGTGGGCTCCTGCATGAATGGCGCCTGTCACCGCAACAGCCGAGATCAAGGCGATAGTCATAAGTGAGGTCGCGACGATACCATGCATGCGGATGTCTGAAAGCTGTTGAAACGCAGGCACGATCAAGAACCCGCCTCCCACACCCAGCATCCCGGTGAGCAGCCCTGAAAGTGAGCCGACTACGGCAAGGCTTGCTGAGCATTTCGGTGTCCAGCGCAGTCGGCCGGTCTGAGGGTTGATCATGCAATTCTTTTCTTGCCAGCACTGCTGATTGTCGGCGGCCTTAGCCGAGTTGCCGTTCGCCTGTCGAATCATGCGTATCGCCACAATGACCATGACCATGCTGAACAGGGACGTCAGTACGGTGTTGGGCAGCAGATGGGCAAAGTACACGCCCAAACGCGAGAACACCGCCCCCAATAATGCCATCAGCAGGGCAGCCCGATAACGTACCAGACCTTTCCTCAGACCATCCACAGCCCCTACAGCTGCCGCTGCGCTGACGGCAAACAGCGCAACGGGCGCAGACTCAGTCATTGACCATCCCAAGCCGATCACTAGCGCCGGTACGGCCAGAATTCCACCCCCCGCACCCGTCAGGCCGAGAATGATGCCTATAGCGATCCCGAATATTCCACTCAGCAGCATGCTGGCTCCTCATTCGACCTTGGAGAGTTTGGTCAACCACTCACGGCCTTTGAGCATGCCGTTCCAGTAGAACCAGGGCAGGAACCGGGCCTTGAGGAACCATGCACTTTTTCGGGCAACCGTAGCGTCCAGGGGAAATGTGGGCAGCAGTTTCCCGCCGTAGCCGAACTCTGCCAGCACGACTTTGCCTTTTTCGACGGTCAGCGGGCATGACCCATAGCCGTCGTAGCGCAGCGGCATGGGCTGGTTGTCGCGTGCTGCCATGAGGTTCTCGGCGACGACGACGATTTGCTTGCGTGCAGCGGCAGCGGTCTTGGCGTTACTGGTGGAGCACACATCACCGAGCGCAAATACGTCCGGATAACGGCTGTGTTGCAGCGTCCCCGGATCCACTTCACACCACCCGGCGGCGTCGGCCAAAAGGCTTGTGCGGATGAAATCGGGGGCGACCTGTGCGGGGACGACATGGAGCATGTCGAAGGTCTTGGCCTGGCGAATGACTGCGCCGTGTTCGTCCTTGCTTTCAAACCAGGCTGTCCGGCTGGGGCCGTCAACTTTGACCAGGTTCGAGCCGAATACCAGCTGTGCTTGATACTTCTCGATGTATTTCATCAGGGGAGGGACGAAGGCCGGTACGCCGAACAGCGCTGCGCCAGCGAGATTGAACTCGACCTGCATATTCTGCAGAACACCTGATTTTTGCCAATGATCGCAGGAAAGGTACAGGGCCTTTTGCGGAGCGCCGGCACATTTGATCGGCATGCCGGGTTGGGAGAAGAGGGCCTTGCCTTTGCGTAATCCCTGCACCAGTTGCCAGGTGTAAGCGCAAAGGTCATAGCGGTAGTTGGATGTCACCCCGTTCTTGCCCAGGGTTTGCTCCAACCCTTCGATTTTCTCCCAGGCAAGCCTAAGCCCGGGACAGACGATAAGGTTTCGATAAGCGACGCTTTTGCCGTTACTCAGCTTTAGACGTTTTCCGTTCGGCAGGACTTCAACCACCGCAGCCTTGATCCAGGTGGCCCCGCGCGGGATGACGTGCGACATGGGCCTGACGGTCTTGCGAGCGTCATAAGCCCCTCCACCGACCAGCGTCCAGGCCGGCTGATAATAGTGCTGGTCATTGGGTTCGATGAGCGTGATCTGCAGATCGGGAGCACGCTTGAGCAGGCTTGCCACGACACCAATGCCTGCCGACCCGCCACCAATGACGACGACGTCGGCAGTGATATCGGGGCGTCCACGGGCATCTTCTGTCCCAGAGGCTGTTGCGTTTTGATTGAGCGTAGTCATCTGCATTCCATTTGATTGATTAAATGGGATATTTCAGTCGTTCTGCCTAAGTTCCGATATTCATTCAGAACATGTTGAGCGGTATCTTCAAATAGCTGATGCCATTGGCGCTGGCCGCAGGTGTCTCACCGGCTCGCATGTTGATCTGCACCGACGGCAGCAGCAGCCTGGGTTGGTTCAGGGTCTTGTCGCGCGCCGTGCGCAGAGCGACGAAATCAGCCTCGGCGATGCCCTTGCCGATATGGATGTTGTGCGCGCGCTCTTCGTCCACTGTGGTCTGGTGGCAGTAGGCGTCGCGGCCAGGCGCTTTGTAGTCGTGGCATATGAACAGTCGCGTGCTGCCCGGTAGCTGGAACAGACGGCCAATCGAGCGGTACAACTGGTGTACGTCGCCGCCAGGAAAATCGCAGCGGGCGGTGCCACAATCGGGCATGAATAACGTGTCACCGACGAAAGCGGCATCTTCGATCAGGTACGTCACGCAGGCCGGGGTATGGCCAGGCGTGTGCAGCACACTGACAGCCAGGGCGCCGACATGGAACGTTTCGTTGTCGGCGAACAAACGGTCGAACTGGCTGCCGTCCGGGCTCCAGTCATCGTCGGCGTCGAACAGCGTGGCAAAGGCCTTCTGCACCTGAGGAATACGGTCGCCAATGCCGATCTGTCCACCCAGTTGACGCTTGAGGTAGCGGGCAGCCGAGAGGTGGTCGGCATGCACATGGGTTTCCAGAATCCACTCCAGTGTTAGCGCGTTGGCGCGCACATGCTCGATAAGGAGTTCGGCACTTGAATACGAGATACGCGCGGCGGCGGCATCGTAGTCGAGCACCGGATCGATGATCGCGCAGTGCCGAGTCACCGGGTCGATGACCAGGTAACTGTAGGTACAGCTCTCGGCGTCGAAGAATTTCTCAACATGAAATTGCATGGTCATTGCCTCCATTCTCAAGGGGGCGGCCATCGAGCCTGCCCCCTGTACTCCATTCAGCAGGCTTGCGGCATACCACTCTCGACCCAGGGCGAGCGGATATCGGACAGGAATCGCTGCGCGCGAGGGTGTTCAGGGCGCAGGAAGAAAGACTCGGGCGTTGCTCGTTCGAGCACCTTGCCTTGATCCATGAAGATCACTCGATCGGCCACTTCACGCGCGAAACCCATCTCATGGGTGACGCACACCATGGTCATGCCTTCCTTGGCCAGGCTTTTCATTGCTTGAAGCACTTCGCCGACCATCTCAGGGTCCAACGCGGAAGTGGGTTCATCGAACAGCATCACCGGCGGGTTCATTGCCAATGCCCTGGCGATGGCCACGCGCTGTTGCTGGCCACCCGATAACTCGGATGGGTAAGCGCATGCCTTGTGGGCCAGCCCTACACGGTCCAGCAAGCTCATGGCCAGATCGTCCGCTTCCTTGGCACCCAGCTTGCGCAGGCGACGCGGAGCCAGCGTGCAGTTCTCGAGAACGGTGAGGTGGGGAAACAGATTGAACTGCTGGAACACGAAGCCAATACCGCTGCGCAAGGCGTTCACGCTGACGGAGCGATCATAGATATCCACGCCATCGATAAAGATATTCCCGCTCTGGATGGCTTCCAGCCGATTGAGCGTGCGAATCATCGTCGACTTGCCGGAGCCGGACGGACCGCAGACCACGACCACCTCACCCTTGGCGACGGTTTCGTTGATATCAGCCAGAGCATGGTAGCTGCCGTACCACTTGTTAACGTTTTTCAGTTTGATCATGGGATTAAACCTTTGCAGTTCGGACAGCGAGACGTCTTTCCAGCCAGAAGGCGAAGCGCGACAAGCTGAAACACATAGCGAAGTAAGTGAGGCCAAGTACGGCATAGACCTGGACCGGCTTGGTGAGCAACTGAGCACTGATCTGGGAGGCGACGAACGACACTTCCGAGAGGCTGATGATGTAACCCAGCGAGGTCTCCTTGATGGTGGAGACAAACTGATTCACCAGCGAGGGCAGCATGTTGCGAAAGGCCTGGGGCATGATGACCAGGCGCATTGTCGCCAGGTACGAAAAGCCGAGTGAACGGGAGCTTTCCATTTGCCCTCGAGGCAATCCAAGAATGCCTGCGCGAATGATTTCTGCGAGGTATACCCCATCAAAAATCACCAAGGCAGCCAGCATGGTGCCAAATTGCTCGGTGCGTTGACCGGTCAGGGTTGGCAGAAGGAAATAGGCCCAGAAAATCACCATCAGCAAGGGTGTGCCACGCAGTATGTACACCACGCTTGTGACCGGCACACGCAACAGCCGGTACGGGCTGATGCGGCAGAGCGCGAGCAGTACCCCGACAGGAAAGGCCAGCACCAGGGCCAGCGCTGCCAGGATCAGCGTCATTGCCAAGCCGCCCAAGGGGCCGTTTGGGTACTGGCCAATCAGGTAGAAAAGCCCGTAGTTGTGGATGATATCGAGCATCGTCAGGCACTCCGGACGGGATAGCGTTGCTGGTACCAGCTGGACAGCAGTGTGATGATGATCGAGACGCCGACATAACCTACCGTGGTAACGGCGTACGATTCGAAACCCCTGAATGTGGAGCTTTCCACCTGCTGGGCCTGATACATCATTTCAGCGACGCCGATCACCATGGCGATGCTGGTGTTCTTCCACAGGTTAAGTGTCTGGCTAATTAGCGGTGGCACTGTTACCCGCAGTGACTGCGGGAGGATGACTAGGCGCATGGTGCCGAGGAAGCCAAAGCCCAGGGTCCGGCCAGCCTCCATTTGTTCCTTGGGAATGGAACGCAAGCCGCTGCGGATGTCCTCGGACATGTAGGCTGCGGTGTAGAGCACCAGAGCGATAACCGCACTGACCGCTTCGATATTGTGTTCGTAGATCCATGTCTTGATCGGGGTTGGCAGCAGCTCCGGTGCCCCGAAATACCAGAACAGCATGTGTGCCAGCAGCGGGACGTTGCGTATCGCTTCCACATAAGTGATCGCGATTGCCCGGAGTGCAGCGTAAGGGGCCATTCGCAATACAGCGATGACGATTGCCAGCGGTAGGGCAATGGCCAGCGAGATCAATGCGAGTTGGATGGACAGCAGGAAGCCATTGATGAGCCACTCGTGATACTGCCCGGATAGCACAACCGATAAATCAAACGTATTCATAACTAGGCCCGTGGCCCGACCCCAAGGTCGGGCCCTCAATGAAGTTAGTTGATTTGGTCGGTTTCGATCTTGAATGAGCGACTGGCGAATTTCATGTTGGTCTCAGGGCCAAACCACTTGGTGAAGAGCATCTCAGCCTTGCCAGACGACTCCAGATCGCGCAGCGTCTTGTTCACCTGCTCCTGGAAGGCGGGTTCTTCTTTTCTCAGGCCCAGCGCAATGTGCTCGGTGGACAGGGGCGTTGGGAGAATCCGAAAATCTTTTGCCGCATCACCCAGCTTGGCGAAGTTGCCGGCCAATGAGGTCTCATCGTTGGCGTAACCCAGTCCTTTGCCCTGTTGCAAGGCGAGCAGGGCTTGAGGGTTGCTGTCGAACGATACGATCTGGGCGTCAGCGATCTTCGCGCGGATGCTCTGCTCCATGGTGGAGCCTTTGATCGTCAAGATTTTCTTGCCGTCCAGTTGGTCGAGTTGATTGACGCCACTGTCAGTCTTGACCATGACTTTCTGACCCGTGATGAATGTCGAAAGGGAGAAGTTGATCAATGCTTCCCGTTCTTTGTTATGGGTCAGGGAGGCAGCCAGAAGATCGACACGGCCTTGTTGTAATTCAGGAATCCGTGCGGCGACGGTCAACTGCTTGAGTACCGGTTTGACCCCGATGGTCGCGGCAATGGCGTTGCACATGTCGACGTCGTAACCGACGATCGCGCGAGACGCTGGGTCCTTGATGTAACTGAATGGCTCGTCGGTGCCGAGCACACCACAGACTAACTCACCCTTGGCCTTGATATCGCTGAGTTGATCAGCTGCAGCAGAGAAGCTGGTTGCCAGCGTCAGTGCCAGTACTGCGGTTTTCCAGTGTTTTTTGAGCATGCGGTTCGTTTGCATTTTATAGACCTTATTGTTTGATAAACGGAACGCCGGTTTTCATGAAACGTCAGTGCAGTGGACCTCAATAGCCTCTTGTGGGTGGAGTGGGAATTTCTGTTATTCGACGTTGGTCGTGGGTAGCCGCACAAAGCCCGCATTCAAATCGGCGATCAGATCGTCGACATGTTCCAGGCCGATGGAGAGTCGGATCAGGTTCTCGCTGATGCCCAGGCTGATTTTCTGTTCATGGCTCAACGAGTTGTGCGACATGCTGTAGGAGTGGTTGATCATGCTCTCCACCCCGCCCAGGGAATCGGCCAATACAAAGATCGACAGCTGTTCGATGAAGGGTGCTATGGCCTTGCGATTGGCCTTCAATTTCAACGAGACCACTGCGCCGCCAGAACGCATCTGGCGTTTGCACAGCTCGTGCTGCGGATGGCTTTCCAGTCCGGGGTAGTACACCGCCTCTACCTGCGGGTGCTGGTTGAGGTAGCGAGCGATCTGTAGCGCATTGCTGCACTGGCGCTCCATGCGCACGTCGAGGGTCTTGAGCCCACGCAGGGCGAGGTAGCAGTCGAACGGTCCCTGGACTGCTCCAATGGCCATGCTGATGCCGCGCAGGCGGGTGAACAGTTGCTCATTGGCTGCCACCACGACTCCACCGATCAGGTCGGAGTGCCCACCAATGTATTTACTCGCTGAGTGCATCACCAGGTCGACGCCGTGCTCGATCGGACGCTGGTTCCAGGGTGAGCAGAAGGTGTTGTCGACGCAAGTCAGGATGCCGTGGGCACGGGCAAACTCTGTCACGCACTGGATGTCCACCAGCTGCAGCAGAGGGTTGGTCGGTGTCTCGATCCAGATCAGCCGGGTGTTGTCGCGGCGACTGGCGGCCAGTGCCTCAAGGTCATTGAGGTCGACGTAAGTGGTGGTGAGCCCGGACGTCTTGCTGCGGTAATCTTCCATCAGGCGGAAGGTGCCCCCGTAGACGCCCGCCATCACGATTACATGGGAGTCTTTGGGCAATAGCTCAAGCACGGTGGCGGTCGCAGCCAGACCCGAAGCGCAGGCCACGGCTCCAAAGCCATGCTCCAACTGCGCAATGCAGCTCTCATAGGCATGTCGGGTTGGGTTACCCACTCGTCCATAGGCGTAGTCTGGGTTGTCGTCAAGGCTGCGCTTGATGAACGAACTGGAGGTGACGATTGCCGGGAAAATGGTGTTGTCGGCATAGGTCGACTGTTCGCCAGCGTGGATCACTTGGGTCGAAAAGTTGCTCTTGTTCTGGCTCATAGTCAGTCGTGACTCACGTGTATTAAAGGTAGCAATCGAGTTGTTTCGCATAGGGTGTGATGTCGCCGATGTGGCGAGCGACCCAGTCGCGGTCGTAATAGGTGTCCAGATAGCGTTCACCGCTATCGCACATCAGGGTCACGATAGAACCCTGCAGGCCTTGCTCCTGCATCCTCGATGCGACTTTGAGCGCGCCCCACATGTTGGTACCGGTGGACCCCCCTGGCTTCCTCCCGAGTATTTTCTCCAGCCAATAAAGGGTGGCGATGCTGGCCGCGTCGGGGATCTTGAGCATGTCGTCGATCACATCTGGCAGGAACGACGGCTCGACCTGGGGACGACCGATGCCTTCTATGCGACTGCCTTTGCTGCCGGTAAGACTTGAGTCGCCTGTTCGATAGCTGTCATAGAAAACCGAGTACTCGGGGTCCACCACGATCAGTTGAGTGTCATGACCCTTGTAACGGATGTAGCGGCCGATGGTGGCGGTAGTGCCGCCAGTCCCTGCACTCATGACCACCGCGTGGGGAATGGGGTGCGCCTCGCCGGTCATTTGCTGGAAGATACTGTCGGCAATATTGTTGTTGCCACGCCAATCCGTTGCCCGCTCGGCATAGGTAAACTGATCCATGTAGTGCCCTTCGCTTTCGCGTGCCAGGCGCTGCGCCTGGGCATAGACCTCTGACGAATGATCAACGAAGTAACAGTGCCCGCCGAGCAGCTCGAGCTGCTCTATCTTTTTGCTCGCGGTGTTGCGCGGCATGACGGCGGTGAAGCGCAGGCCAAGCATTTTGGCGAAGTAGGCTTCGGACACAGCAGTGCTGCCCGAGGATGCCTCGACCACATGGGTACCCTCTCGGATCTTGCCACTGCAAATGGCATGTAGAAAAAGCGAGCGCGCCAGCCGATGTTTGAGACTGCCAGTTGGATGTGTGCTCTCGTCCTTGAGGTAAATGTCGATGCCCTTCAACCCTGGAATTTCCAGCTTGTGGATGTGGGTGTCGGCGGAGCGCAGCAGATCGCAGGAGATACGGCTGACTGCTGTACGGATCCAATCGTTCACAGAGTTTCCCTCGCCCCGACAGGCGTCAACGGCATAAGGACCATCGCCTGAGGCGTGGCGAGTGTGGCGATGATCTTCTTCATTTTTGAGTGGCTCCAAGCACGGTTTTTATGGTGTAAATCCTACTGCCACCCACTCGAAATTTAATTTCCATTTCTTCAGTTCTTAGGCTATTTTTTAGAAAAAATTTCTACGAACTCACAAATAAGAAGAAAAAATGGATAGCTTTGATCGCCACATCCTCTCCCTCCTGCAACGCGATGCCGACATGCCTATCAAAGATCTGGCTGAAGCCGTCAACCTTTCAACGACCCCCTGCTGGAAGCGGATCAAGAAACTCGAGAAAGAGGGCTATATCAGGGCCAAAGTAGCCCTGCTGGACCCAGTGCTACTGGGTCTTGGGTTATCGGTGCTGGTGCAGGTCAAGACGCAGCGTCATGACAAGGTCTGGCTGGATACATTCGCCAAGACCGTGTCGCAGTTCGAGGAAGTGATGGCGTTCTATCGGATGTCGGGAGACTGGGACTATATGTTGCGCGTTGTGGTCAGCGACATTGCAGCCTATGACACTTTCTACAAGAAGCTGATCACGAGCGTCGACGGACTTTCCAACATCACATCAAGCTTTGCCATGGAGCAGATCAAGTACACGACGGCGCTGCCTTTGCCTCGATAATCTGCTGTTTTTGGCAGGTGCATCTGCCACAAAGCAATTTCTGACAGGACAGCGGTGTACCTGTTACAAGCCCGCGTCCTGCCCACCCATTCTGCTGCTACCGCTCTGGGAGTGGGACGATTACCGAAAGCGATACACGTTCCGACAACTTTCTATTGTTGGACGTCCATCGCCCCGAGGAATTTTGAGTACCTTCAGAGCGCCATTCCATCCAAATACGCTTTCTCATTATCGGGTTTTAACGAAATCGACCGTTTTGGAGAATGATATTTCTCATTCCACGAAAAACCTGACAAAAATTGAAAAAATCATACTCCCCCTTCTGATTACACTCTTTCCATCACAAACAGGCTCAAAAACGATGCCTACGAGGGCGGTGCGTTTATGAGCGATGAGTCTTGATCGCAAACTCAGAAAGGTGCGGCTTATGTCTTATTCCAGCTATCACAAAAAAACTATCGGAAGCCATGCGTTGCACCCTGAGACATTGATGATGTCTTATGGTTACGACCCGTTCCTCTCGGAAGGCGCAGTCAAACCACCGGTTTTCCTGACCTCCACCTTTGCGTTTCGCACGGCTGAGGAAGGTGCAGAATTCTTCGATGTCGTGTCGGGTCGTAAACCGATTCCGCAGGACTCATCAGCTGGCCTGGTCTACAGCCGCTTCAATCATCCCAACCTAGAAATCGTCGAGGACCGCCTGGCGCTGCTGGATGGCTCAGAAGCCGCCGCAATTACATCCAGTGGAATGTCCGCCATCAGTGCTGTTTTGTTTGCGTTTCTGCGCCCAGGCGATCAACTGGTGCAATCGGCACCGCTGTACGGTGGTACTGAGACCCTGATTAGCAAAATTCTCTCGGATTGGGGCATCGGCTCGCATGGTTTTGACGACGGCCTGTCCATGCAATCCATTGCAGATGCACTCGAAACTGCTGCCTGCAAGGGGCGAGTTAGAATTTGTTATATCGAGACTCCGGCTAACCCGACCAATGCACTGATCGATCTGGAAGGGTTGCGCAAGGAAATAGACGCTTTCGAAACGCGCCATAGCTACCGGCCATTCATTGTCTGCGATAACACCCTGCTCGGGCCTATCTTCCAGAAGCCGGTGAAACACGGTGTTGACCTGTGCGTGTATTCGCTAACCAAGTATGTGGGTGGACACAGTGACCTTGTTGCCGGAGGCATCACGGGCACCAAAGAGCTGATCAGCAAAATACGTAGCGTTCGCAGCTCGTTCGGCTCGCAACTCGATCCACATTCCTCATGGATGATCTCCCGCTCGATGGAAACGCTCGTCCTGCGCATGAAAGAGGCCGCAAGAACCGGCACTGTGATCGCTCGCTGGCTGGCCAGCAACCCCCACCAGAAAGTCGTCGTTCTGCATCCAGAGCTTATTGAGGATGGCAGCTATCAGGAGGTCTACCGCCGGCAATGCACGGGCCCTGGCTCAACCTTCTCATTCGTACTGGACGGCGGTCGCGAACGGGCCTTCCGCTTTATCAACGCCCTGCATCTTTTCAAGTCGGCTGTCAGTCTCGGAGGCACTGAGTCCCTGGTTTGTCATCCAGCTTCGACCACACAATCGGGTGTGCCGCAGGCTCTGCGCAGTAAAGCAGGGGTGTCCGAGGGGTTGATCCGGATCTCGATTGGCCTCGAGCACGAGGAAGATCTGATCGCTGATCTGGATAATGCTCTGCGTCATTGCTGAGCACCTGAGGAAAACAATGAGAAACTGAAAAAATAGGCTGACGGGGGACTGAGTCTGAACAGCAAATGGTAGATATCAATCCCCCGAAATACTGGGTTCGCTGGAGGTGTTTGATACGTCGACCTGTCCACCAGCACGAGACATTGTACTGCTGACTGTGGTCGGCTTGCTGGTGACAGTGGTCATACCTTCGGAATATGCCGCTGATCATCCTTGCCCAAGAGGCCTTGGCGGATGCAGCTCCGCCGCAAGCAATAGCTCCAGCTCCAGCTCCAGCTCCAGCTCCGCAGATTGCGCAAATCCAACCCGCTGTACAACCTGCAACTCAGCCAGTCCGAAAGTCGACTCAGCACTAAAAACAGATCAAATACCCGCTCCAACAGAACCTCAACTATCTACGCGGCTGTGCCGGACTACTTCCATAGTTCTTTCCTGCGAACCTGAATGTAGAACACTAGTCAATTCATACCCCCCCGCAGCACGCTGCATTTCCATCGCGCGTAGTAAGTTGATGGAGTGAACGACTGCTACTGGCCGATTGCTGCCTGTCGTTAAGGGCTGATTTCGACTGTGGATTCAACCGAAAGCAATCGGTTGCGGTCAGCTGATTTCGGCCTGGGCTGACTCATCGTAAAGATCGTCAGATCAACAGTAAGGTGGGGTCGCCCACCTCTTGATACTGCAGTTTCCAGTACGATTTAGTGATGTTTTACGGCTCTAATCCGCATCAGTATGTGTAAAAGTATGAGTGCTGCGACGGGCGCAATTACAATCACGGCGGACCTTGGTGACAAGTCGACTCCCAGCAGATGGACGCCCGAATACAGCAATTTCAACAAGCTCAGCACGTAGTACGTGATGGCAATAATGGAAAGGCCTTCAACCGCCCGCTGAATCTTGATCTGAGCATCGGCCCGGGCGTTCAGGCTTTTCAGGATTTCGGCGTTCTGTTCTTCCATCTCTACCTGTACGCGCGCCTGCAAAAGGTCACCTAGATTGGCCACGCTCTTGGCCAGCACATCGAGCCGTTGTTCCGTCACGGCGCAGTACCTTACCGTCGGTTTGAAGCGTCGCTCAATGAGGATTCCCAGGCGCTGGTAGTCACCTGCGCGATTCTCCCGCAATTCTGCCAGTCGTTCGAATACGAGCTGCGCGTAAGCTTGTGTGGCACTGAAGCGATGCCGGTGCCTGGCTGAGAGACTGACGACTTTGGCCGACAACGCTGCAATTTCTGAAAGCAGTTTTTTTGCATTGCTGGAGTCGGGCGCAGCGTTTCGCTCCGACAGGTCGACCAGGGTTCTATCGAAGGCATCGAGTTGCGAGCTCAATTGCTTCGCTGTTGGAAGCGCAAGCGAGGCCATCATGCGATAGGTTTCAATCTCGAGTAGCCGGCGAATCATTCGACCTTGGCGGTAGGCGTTGAGGTGAGTGTTGATGAACAAAAATCTGTTTTCACCGCATTCGCTCAGCCGGAAGTCGCTCCACACCGCCGCATCGCCACCCCCGATGGACGAGCCGCACGGGTCCTTGAATCCGTACGCCGCATGATCCCCCTCCCATGAGTCATGGTTGCGCACCACAATTTGCACGCTGTTGATCAGCAGCTGGGTGTAAGGGCTGATCTTTGCTGCCAGGGCCTCAGGCAAGGAAGTCCAGTGCGGGCGAACCGTGTTCGCGGTGACGACGTAAGTAAGGGTAAAGAACTCCGCATGTCGCTCCCATTTCAGCCAATGCTCGTCAAACCTGGTGATGCCTTGGGGGATTTCACCACTGACCGGTTCGTCGTAGAGGCTGTTGAGCAGTGCCTGTCGCTCATTGTCGCTGCCCATGACGGCCAGGTGAAAAACATAAGCCGGCTCGCTGAAGTACAGGGAAGGGCGGGCGTGCAGTTCGTCATGAAGCGTATGTCGTAACGGGTGCATAGTGCTTATGCCTTGAGCGCTGAGTCTCTGCTGCAGACAATGATGCCCAGGGCAAAGTGAGTCAGGGCATCCGTGAGTTTTTGTTCCGGGACGTCAATGATTTGCCAGAGGGACTGTCCGTAAAGCATGCCGATGACGGCCTCTGTGATCAGGCCTGTGCGGTCACTGATGCAGCCAGTTTCGCCACACTCGGCGGAAACGATGGCCTTCAGCAGGGTGGCGTAGCTGCTCTTCAGCTGATTGATCTCCTGTTGTTGATCATCGCTGAGGTTGACGAACTCCCGTGTCACCAGCATTAGCCGATGTTTCTCGGTCAGGTTGAACACCACAAATGCGTGCACAAAGCGCTGGAGACGGTCGCGGTGCGTCCGGGCTCCCCGCATGCGGCGCTTGGTACCGGCCAACAGGTCGGAGACCGCGCCTTCGATCAGTTCGAACAACAGGCTTTGTTTGTTCTCGATATGGTTGTACAGCGAGCCGGCATGCAGCCCCAACTGGCCAGCCAGGTCACGCAGGCCGATGGCCTGGTAGCCGCGCGTTGCAAAGAGTTCCAGTGCAACATCGAGCAGGCGGTCGCGGGCACTCGGGGCGGGGTGCTTCGGTGTGTTTGCGGCAAGCATAGGAGGTCAGGCGCTCTGCGTTGAGAGAAGTGCAGTGGCGGTCCTGCTGGACCGCCCTGCCGTGAGTGTGTAATCAGGCTGGATTGGCTTCTTCCGGAAGAATCAGCTGCGCGGGAATCCGTTGCGTCGAGTTACGCGCCACCCAGTAGTAAATGAGGGCTGGTACGGTTAGGCCGATCAACCACGAAATGTCCGTCCCACCCAAGGTTTCAACCAAGGGGCCGGTGTAGAAACTGGTGGCAATGAAGGGCATCTGAATCACTACGCCGAGGGCGTAGACTGCTATGCCGGTGACATTCCAGCGTCCGTATCGACCATCCGGATTGGAGAGGGCGGGGATGTCATAGCGCTCCTTGGTCACCAGATAAAAGTCAACCAGGTTGATGGCGCTCCA
The DNA here is from genome assembly GCF_000967965.1 of Pseudomonas fluorescens. Classification (GTDB taxonomy): domain Bacteria; phylum Pseudomonadota; class Gammaproteobacteria; order Pseudomonadales; family Pseudomonadaceae; genus Aquipseudomonas; species Aquipseudomonas grandcourensis. Next base: position 4,312 of record NZ_LACC01000035.1, on the reverse strand, counting down.
AGGCGTGAAAAAGGCCAGCAGGAACAGGATGAACGCTGAGAAGTCATGAAGGAACGAATGCCTCCCCAACAGCGCCAGCGCCGTGGCGAATCCGACCATGACCAGGATGTAGATCAACCGCACGGTTTTGGAAATTTCCTGGTTGCCTCTGAAACCGCTGATGATGGTAGCCAGAGACATGAAACTACCGTAGGCGTTGAGCGTGGTAATGGTCACCTTCCCGAACACGATACTGAAAAACAGCAGTGACGCGACGACGCCGCTGGCCCCCATGCCGACGATGTAGGACACCTCGTGGCCGGCAAACTGATCACCCGCCAAGGCGGCGACGAATACACCGAAGACCATGGAGATTTGAGTGCCGATCACTGAGCCCAGGCCCACAGCCAAAAAGGTTTTCCAGGCCGAAGTCTTTCTCGGCAGGTAGCGCGAATAGTCAGCGACATAGGGGCCGAATGCGATCTGCCAGGAAGCAGAGAGTGATATTGCCAAGAGAAAACTGGCCAGTGAAAAGTGTCGATTTCCAAGCAGCTCGCTGATGTCATGAGCTGACAGCAAGCGGTAGAACAAGTAGAAGAAAGACACCACGCCAATTAGGCTCGACAGGCGTCCGATCAAGTGGATAGTCCGATAGCCCAGCACTGTGAGCACAACGATCATCACCGCGAAAATCAGGATGCCAGCGGCGTCACTGACATTGACCAGTTGACTGATGGCCTGGCCCGCAAGCACCGAGCCGCTGGCAGAAAAGCCCACGTACATCAGGCAGACCAGGACGATAGGGATAACGGCGCCGTAGACGCCGAATTGCACGCGACTGGAGATCATCTGCGGCAGGCCCAACTGGGGGCCCTGAGCGGCATGCAGCGCCATGATTGCGCCGCCCAACAGTTGCCCGATCAACAAGCCAATCAGCGACCAGAACACATCGCCGCCCAATACGACAGCCAGTGCACCAGTGACGATCGCAGTGACTTGAAGGTTGGCGCCGAACCACAGGGTGAACTGACTGAGCAGCCGGCCATGGCGCTCGGACTCAGGTATGTAATCGATGGATCGCCGTTCTATATACGTCTTGCGCTGCGCACTTTCTTTGGTGGCGGACATGGCAGTTCCTCTCGGGCGTCGTACCGTACGACAGCCTTCTCGTGGGGGAGTGACTCAGGGGAGGGCCTGTTAAACAGGCCCGGTTTTTCGCTCGATCAGCGCTGGGCGTCGAGCAAGCTTCGCGAAATGATGATTTTCTGCACTTCGGACGTGCCTTCGAAAATGCGCAGGATCCGTGCGTCGCGTACGTAGCGTTCCAGTGGAAGGTCGCGGATGTAGCCATAACCGCCATGGAGCTGGAGCGCTGCATCGGTGATGAAACCGGCGCATTCGGCGGCGACCAGTTTGGCGGTGGCCGAGTCCAGGCTGAAGCGTTCACCGCTGTCGCGGCGGGCGGCGGCTTTCCAGGTCAGCATGCGGGCACCTTCCAGCTGTGCATACATGTCGGCGAGACGCCACTGTGTGCCTTGGTAGGCGGCAAGCGGCTTGGGGCCGATCTGCCGTTCGCGGACCCAGTTCAAGCTCGCTTGCAAGGCGGCATTGGCGATCCCCAAGGACATGGCCGCCACTTCAACGCGACCCCGGTCCAGCACCGCCATTGCCGTGTTGAAGCCGGCACCTTCGATGCCCAGCAATGCCGATTCGGGCAACCAGCAGTCCAGGGCCAGCTCATAGATCGTGCTGCCACGCAGTCCCATGGTTTTTTCCGGACTGGAGAAGCTGATCCCTACCGTTCCCTGGGGAATCATGAAGGCGCTGATGCCCTTGTGGCCGGCTTCAGCGGCGGTCTTGGCATAGAGCACAATGAAGCCTGCTTCGCGGGCATTGGTGATGTAGTGCTTACTGCCGCGCACCCGCCAACCACCATCTTCACGCTGCGCACGGCAGCGCATGTCGGCCGGGTTGGAGCCTGCTGCCGGCTCCGTCAGTGCGAAGGCGCCGAGTAATTCTCCGCTCGCCGCGCGAGGTAGCCACTCCTGTTTCTGTTCTTCGGTGCCGCCGATCAGGATCGAATCGGTTGCCAGGAAATGCGCAGTCAACGCCGATGCAGTGGAGGCGCAGGCGCCAGCCACGGCTTCAACGACGCGGCTCATGGCCAGGCTGCCAATGCCCAGTCCGCCGTACTCTTCGGGCAAATTGATACCCATGCCACCCAGCTCGGCCAACGCCTGCAGGCTTTCGGCACAGAATGTCTCGGTTTCGTCGTAATGCTGGGCGCGCGGCTGGATCACCTCGCGAGCCAGTTTTTCAGCGGTTTCGACAACGGCCAATTCGACCTGATCTAATTCAAAGTTCATGGGAAAGCTCCTGTTTGTTCAGTCCGAAAGCATGGTTGTCGGCGCCGAGGCGTGGGGCGTGAGTGACTGCGTGGGGTTTGCGGCCATTGAAGAAAACAGGTTGCGGTACCAGCGGTTGCGCGGAGCCTTCGGGGTGAATCAGCAACTGTCGTACTTGGGCCTGTTCGCTGCTGGCGGCCTGGGCGAGGTTCCACACCGGGGAGGACGGCACGCCCGCCTCGAGCAGGATGTCGCAGACCTGCTCAACGCTCATTTGCTGCGTCCAGACTTCGATTTCGGCGCGTAGCGCCGGCTCGTTGAGTGTGCGTTGCGGGTCATCGGCAAAGCGTGGGTCTTTGCCAAGTGCTGGCTTGCCCAGGCATTCGCATAACCGTTGGAAGAGCTTGTTGCTCGCCACGGCGATGACCACCTGGCCGTCCGCGGCGCGGTAAGTGTCAAAGGGGGTCGAAACCGGGTGGCGGTTGCCCACCAACCCAGGCGCAACGCCATTGGCGAAGAGATTGGACAGGCCGGTCATTTGCAGGCTGAACAACACATCGAACATGGCGACGTCGATGTACTGGGCGCCGGGTGCATGCCGTTCGCGAGCGAATAGCGCGGAGCTGATGGCCCAGGCCGCATAAACGCCGGCGCAAAGATCACCGATGGCTTCGCCACTGCGTGTAGGGCCTGTCTCTGCAAAACCTGTGACGCTCATTAGCCCCGACATTGCCTGGGCGACGATGTCATAGGCCGGGTTAGCCGACAGCGGACCATGCTGGCCGAAACCGGAAATGCTCGCGTAGATCAGCTTGGGGTTGTATTGCTTGAGGGTGTCGAAGTCGATACCCAGGCGACGCGTCACGCCGGGACGAAAGTTTTCCACGACGACGTCTGCGTCACGGACCAGCTCATATAGCCGGGCACGATCAGCAGTGGACTTGAAGTCCATTTCGACACTGCGCTTGCCGCGATTGATCAGGCCGAAATAGACACTCTCGCCATCCTTGAAGGGGCCCAGGTGACGGCTGTCATCGCCGTGGTCAGGGACTTCGAATTTAATGACGTCGGCGCCCAGGTCGGCGAGCATGGCCGTGCAATGCGGACCGGCCAAAACGCGGCTCAGATCAAGCACGCGAATGCCTTGGAGTTGTTGGGTAAACGGACTGCTGCTCATGGTGCAGGCTCCTCGATTCCGGGGCTTAGACGTTGCCGATCATCGGTAGGTTGAGGCCTTGTTCCTTGGCGCAGTCGATCGCGATCTGGTAACCCGCATCGGCGTGACGCATGACACCGGTGGCCGGGTCGTTGTGCAGCACGCGAGCGATACGCTCGGCCGCTTCGTCAGTGCCGTCGCAGACAATCACCATGCCCGAGTGCTGGGAGAAGCCCATGCCAACGCCGCCGCCGTGGTGCAGGGAAACCCAGGTCGCGCCGCTCGCTGTGTTGAGCAGAGCGTTGAGCAGTGGCCAGTCGGAGACGGCGTCGGAACCGTCCTGCATCGATTCGGTTTCGCGGTTAGGGCTGGCCACCGAACCGGAGTCCAGGTGGTCGCGGCCGATCACGATGGGCGCGGACAATTCGCCGCTGCGCACCATTTCGTTGAACGCCAGACCGAGCTTGGCGCGCAGGCCCAGGCCAACCCAGCAGATACGTGCCGGCAGACCCTGGAAGCTGATGCGCTCGCGGGCCATGTCCAGCCAGTTGTGCAGGTGGGCGTCGTCCGGGATCAGCTCTTTAACCTTGGCGTCGGTCTTGTAGATGTCTTCAGCGTTGCCCGACAGTGCAGCCCAACGGAACGGGCCGATGCCACGGCAGAACAGCGGACGGATGTAGGCTGGTACGAAGCCCGGGAAGTCGAATGCGTTTTCCACGCCTTCTTCTTGGGCCATCTGACGGATGTTGTTGCCGTAGTCGAAGGTCGGTACGCCCATTTTCTGGAAGTCGAGCATCGCTTTGACGTGCACGGCCATCGATTGCTTGGCGGC
>NZ_LACC01000034.1:421-51597 GCF_000967965.1 Pseudomonas fluorescens | reverse complement strand
CCCACAGGGATCTTCAGTGGCCATAAGTCCCGAGTAAAACCGGGGGACCAATGTGGGCCTGCCTGCGAAGACGGCCTGCCAGCCAACACATCACTTTCTGATACACCCCCCAGATACCTGTTCCCCCAATCCCACATGGTCCGTTTGAGGGATGTCCCCTGCGTTGTGCATTGCTTGAATGCGAGTGTAGGGGCGCTACACCCGCCCCGTTGCACGCGCGCCCCGGCGGATGGGGTGAACAAAGGAGAACAATAAAAATGCTCAACCAAGACCTGATTCGCCAGCGTCTGAGCCAACGTGCCCGCGAGTTGGTGCCGATCCTGCGTGAACGCGCCCTGAATGCCGCGCAAGCAGGCCAGTTGCCTGAAGAAACCCTGAAGGATTTCCAGGACGCCGGGTTCTTCCGCATCCTTCAGCCATCCCGTTGGGAAGGCTATGAACTGGAGCCCAAGGATTTCTTCGACGTACAGATGACCCTCGCCGAAGGCTGCATGTCCTCGGCCTGGGTGCTAGGGGTGGTGGCGATCCACAACTGGCAACTGGCGCTGTTCGATGACCGCGCGGCCCAGGATGTCTGGGGCAGCGACTCCAGCGTGCTGATCTCGTCTTCCTATATGCCGGTAGGCAAGGTCGAGCGGGTCGACGGTGGCTTCAAGTTGAGCGGCCGCTGGGGCTTTTCTTCCGGCAGCAAGCATTGCGACTGGGCGTTCCTCGGTGCGCTGGTGCCGCCGGCAGAGGCGGGCGGGGCGCCGGATTACCGGACGTTCCTGGTGCCGCGCAGCGACTACCAGATTATCGACAACTGGAACGTCATGGGCCTGGAAGCCACCGGTTCCCACGACATTCTGGTCGAGAACGCTTTCGTTCCAGAGTACCGCACTCATCGCTCCCTGGACGGTTTCATGCAGAACAGTCCGGGTAACGCGGTGAACACTGCACCGTTGTTCCGCCTGCCATTCGGGCAGATTTTCGTGCGTGCGGTTTCGTCGTCCGCTATCGGTGCCCTGCAAGGCGCGGTGGATCAGTTTGTCGAGCACAACCGCGCCCGGGTCGGGGTCAATGACGGTCGCAAAATGGTCCAGGACCCGGCCGCGCAAGCGGCTCTGGCCAATGCCATGGTCTGCGTCGACGAGTGCAAGACCGCGCTGCATCGCAACTTCGCCCTGATGCTGGAGCGTGCGCAAAAAGGCGAGCCGTTGAGCATGCCGGAGCGGGTGAAGATGCGTTACGACTCGGCGCTGGTGGCCGACAAGTGCGCCAAGGCCGTTGGCGACCTGATGTTCAACAGCGGTGCTTCGACGATCTTCCGCAGCCATCCGATCAACCGTGCGTTCCGCGACATTCACACCGGTCGCGCCCACGTCGCCAACAGCCCGGCCAAGTACGCCTGGAACCTGGGTGGCGTGAGCATGGGTCAGGACAGCAGCGACTTTTTCCTCTAACGCTGGCGTACAAATCGGCTAGTCCGTTTGCGTGATTCGAGCGCCCCGTCGATGCACGAGCATTGACGGTAAGGCGAAGGTCTACGGCGCCGACTGCGCATCCAAATAAGCACAAGGATCAACCATGAAATTTTCCCTGATTTACGAAGCACAGACGGTGGATTCCAGCCGTGAAGGCGACCGCAAGATTTTTGAAGACACCGTCGAACAAGCTGTGCTGGCCGACAAGCTGGGCTTCGACACCTTCTGGTGCGTGGAACACACCGCGCTGAGTAACTACTCGCACATGTCCGCGCCGGAAACCATGCTGGCGTTCGTTGCCGGTAAAACCGAACGCATCGGCATCGGCCACGGTGTGGTCTGCCTGCCGCCGGCGATGAACCACCCGGTGAAGGTCGCCGAGCGCATCGCCACCCTCGACCTGTTGTCCAAGGGCCGTGTGCACTTTGGCGTGGGCAAAGGCGGCACCCAGCAGGAAGCCGGCACCTTCGGCTACGACTTGGCGACCTTGCAGCCGCAGATCGACGAGATGATGTACCTGATCCCGAAAATGTTCGTGCAGGACGAGATCGAGCACAACGGCGACTTCGTGCAGATCCCCAAGCGCCCGATCCATCCAAAGCCTTACCAGGATCCGCACCCGCCGATGTACCTGGCGTGCACCAACACCGAGTCGCTGAAGAATGCCGGCGGTCGTGGCATGGGCGCTCTGGTGCTGGGCTTCGGTGGCCCGGAAGAAATCGCCAAGAAGGTCGAGGTGTATCACACGGCCTACGACAACCGCGATGAGAAGAAGCAAGTGGGCTTCCGTCCTAACCGCCACATTGCCGCGCTGTGCCCGGCCATCGTGCTGGATGACAACGAAGAAGCGCGCCGCATCGGTATCCGTGGTCAGCGTTACTTCATGGAATCCCTGGGCTACTGGTACGGCGGTGGTGAGCGTCCGGACCCGGAGAAGTGGAAAGACGACACCTTCGTCGACGGCAACGGCCAAAGCGTGATCAAGTCGCGCTTCGCCTCCGAAGAAGTCAGCGTCGACTTCTCCGACCCGACCATGGCGATGATGAACCCGAACCACGCCTACGGCACCGTCGAGGATTGCATCGGCTACGTGCAGCGCCTGATCGATGCCGGCGCCGACGAAATCCTGTTCATCTGCCAGATGGGCACCGTGCCGCAGTGGGCGCAGCTGGAGACCTTGAAGAACATTGGCGAGAAAGTGATTCCGCATTTTCGCAAGGCGTGATGCCCCGCTGTAGGAGCGAGCTTGCTCGCGATAAACCGAAGAGCGCCGCGTGGCGTCAGGCTTGCAGCGTTATCGTTGACGACCATCGCGAGCAGGCTCGCTCCTACAGGTGATCGCATTTCAGGCCTGGCATGGACGTCAGGCCACCTTTCCAACGGGTCCCCAAGGCCCGTTTTTTTATGCCTGCCAGATAAGATTGAACACCGCCTACCCCTTGTAGGAGCGAGCCTGCTCGCGATAAACCGGAGAACGCCGCGGGGTGTCAGGTTTTCTGCGTTATCGTTGACGACCATCGCGAGCAGGCTCGCTCCTACAGGTTATTGCGCTAGTTCGCGCCACCGATTTGGCCTTTGAATAGAGCCTGTTTAACGGCTGTCAGCGTTACTTGATGAAAGCTACAACGCCTTGCGTCGTTGCCTACAGGTACGCCAGAATCCGCCGGCTTGTGCGCCTTGGGGCCCCTCGGTAACTTGATTCGCATCACTGCTCATCAGTGATCGGGTTTAGCAGCTCGGGTATAACCTAAGTCGTACGACGCTTCTATCAGTCAGGTTTTGTGCCTGTATTTTGATGGTGGCTGTACGCAGGGCGCCCTTGGGCGCGCCGGCTTCTTAGGTTCCCCGGTCTGCTAACCTGCGTGCAGCTGCCACCCTCTTCGTTTAGCAGCAGGAGGTTGGCACATCATTAGGAACCTGAGATATGTTCAAGGTCACACCAAACCCGCCGGACACCGATCCAGCATCCCCGTACGAACCCGATTCAAAAAAACTCAACGAGGCCGCCGAGCGTGCCCTCGCTTACCACTTCCCCTCGACAGCCGACATCAAAGCCACCCCTCGAACAATCAGCACACTGTTTACCGTCGACCCTGAGGCCACGACCGAAACCCTGGTGGTCTATCTGGTCGAGACCCTGGCCTCGGTGGATGTGATGGTGCATCAACTGGTGGATCATCTGGAGGGCGGTGATCGCAATGCCCTGCTGGGTATTTCCAATAGCGTCATGCTGGCCGAAATCACCGCGAACCGCGTGCTCGATCAAATCGACCCGCCTGCATAAACCCGCAACACCACATCCCCCCTGTAGGAGTGAGCCTGCTCGCGATAGCGGTCTTACATTCAATATCAATGTTGACTGTAAGGCCCTCATCGCGAGCAGGCTCACTCCTACAGTTTTTAATGCGTGTACCCCGTCATTTCCGCTAGTCCCATTGGACGATGTTGCCCCTCCCCGAACCCGTTTGAATAGCTCCTACATATAGCCCCTACATAAAGTCTCCCCCGGCACCAGCCGAAGGGCGGCACGGCCTGAGTAAAACGAGGAGTGCATCCATGGATATCCGTGGTCTGGGTTACGTCACCCTGTTATCCAGCGACCTGGCGCAATGGCGCCACTACGCAAGCCAGGTGTTGGGCATGATGGTCAGCGGCGACGATGAGCTGCTGTACCTGAAGATGGACGAGCGCCACTACCGCATCCTGGTGCAGAAGCACGCCGAGAACGGATTCGGTGCCTGCGGCTGGGAAGTCGCCGGCAAGGCGGCGCTGGAACAGGCGGTCAGCGAACTGCAACAGGCTGACGTGCAAGTGACCCGTGGCACCGCCGCTGAAGCGGAGCTGCGCAAGGTCCAGGAACTGGTGCACTTCAGCGACCCGGATGGCAATCGCCACGAACTGTTCTGGGGCCCGTTGCAGGACTTCGCCCGTTTCGTCTCGCCGGTGGGCGTCAAAGGTTTTGTCACCAACGACCTCGGCATGGGCCACGTCGTGCTGCCGGCGCCGGCCTTCGAACGCTGCCGCGACTTCTACGAACAGGTGATGGGCTTTGGCCTGTCGGACCTGATGAAAGTCCGCTTCACCCCGGACCCGGCCGAACCGCAAAAGCGCATTCACTTCCTGCACTGCAACAACGGCCGGCACCACTCGCTGGCGATTTTCGAGTGCCCGATGCCCCACGGTTGCGTGCACATGATGGTCGAGGTCAACGCGCTGGACGAAGTCGGCCGTGCGCTCGACCGCGTTCACGCCAACGGCGTGAAGCTGTCGGCCACCCTCGGCCAGCACACCAACGACCAGATGATTTCTTTCTATATCAAGACCCCGTCCGGGTTTGACCTGGAGTACGGCTGCGATGGCCTGGTGGTCGACTGGGACCGCCACACGCCGTTCGAAAGCACCGTGGTCAGCCACTGGGGCCACGACTTCAGTGTCGGTCGCCAATGAGGAACAAGACGATGGACAAGCAAATGACCACTGCCGAGATTGTCGGCCAACTGCGTGACGGCATGACCATCGGTATCGGTGGCTGGGGCCCGCGCCGCAAGCCGATGGCGCTGGTGCGCGAGATTCTGCGTTCGGACCTCAAGGACCTGACCGTGGTCGCCTACGGTGGCGCTGATGTCGGCATGCTCTGCGCGGCCGGCAAGATCAAGAAACTGGTGTTCGCCTTCGTTTCCCTGGACTTCATTCCGCTGGAGCCGTATTTCCGCAAGGCGCGCCAGGAAGCGGCGCTGGAAGTGATGGAAATCGACGAAGGTATGCTGCTGCTCGGTCTGCGGGCGGCGGCGATGAATGTGCCGTTCATTCCGACCGCCGTGGGTCTGGGCACCGATGTGCTACGCCACAACCGCCAGATCAAGTTGATTGCCTCGCCCTATGCCGATGGCAAGGACTGGGTGGCCATGCCGGCGCTCAAGCTCGACGCGGCGCTGGTCCACGTCGACCGCGCCGACAAACGCGGTGTGTGCCAGATCAGCGGTCCGGATCACTACATGGACGACCTGTTCGTGCGGGCCGCGACCCACAGCTACGTGACCTGCGATGAGTTGGTCGACAGCGAGTATTTCCATCAGGACAGCGCCCACGCCCATCAAGTGTTCTGGGAGCGCAACCTGACCACCGCCGTGGCCCACGTGCCGGGCGGGGCGCATCCGTCGTCCTGCGCACCGCTGTACGGTTTCGACGTCGCGCACTTCAAGGCCTACAACGCTACGGTCCAGGCGGCCGATGGCTGGGAAGGCTACGTGCGCGACTACGTCGACTGCAGCCACGAACAGTACCTGGACAAGGTTGGCGGCCTGGCTGCGATCCGTGAATTGCCGTTGCCGATTTTCTAAGGAGCCTTTCGATGAGCACTACTGATTACAGCCTCGCTGAGTTGATGATCTGCGCGGCCTCCGAAGCCTGGCGCGAAGACGGCGAGGTTCTGGCCTCCGGCATCGGCGTGATCCCGCGCCTGGCCGCTTCGCTGGCCATGCTGACCAGCAACCCGCAACTGCTGATGACCGACTCCGAAGCCTACATGGTTGCCGAACCGGTGCCGTTGGGCGCGCGCAAGGGCTACGAGCCCAAGCGCGACAGCTGGATGGGCTTCTCGCGGATTTTCGACAACGTCTGGGGTGGCAAGCGCCATGCCCTGGTCGGCCCGACCCAGATCGACCGCTTTGGCCAGGCGAACATTTCCTGCATCGGCGACTACGCCAAACCCAAGGCGCAGATGCTTGGCGTACGCGGTTTCCCCGGCAACTCGATCAGCCACGCCAACTCGTTTTGCGTGCCGAGCCATAACCGCCGAGTGTTCGTCGAAGGCGAGGTCGATATGGTCGCCTCGGTCGGCTACAACCCGGCTCGCCTGGCGCGGGGCTGGTCGCTGGACGACATTGACATCCGCCTGATCATCACCGACCTCTGCATCCTGGACTTCCAGGGCCCGCAGCGGCAGATGCGCATCCGTTCGCTGCACCCCGGCGTGACGGCGGCGCAAGTCCAGGACAACACCGGCTTCGAGCTGCACGTGCCGGACGATTGCCCGACCACGGCAGCACCGACGGCCGAGCAGTTGCAGCTGATTCAGCGTCTGGACCCGCACAACCTGCGCGCCCTGCAACTCAAAGACAACCCGCCAGGCCAACGCTGAGCAACGCGTTGCGGAGAAAAGTGATGGCTGAACATAACGATAACAATCAGGCCGAGGTGGTGCTGTACGAGGTGCGTGGCGCGGTGGCCCTGGTCACCATGAACCGCCCTGAGTTCCACAACGCGCAGAACTCGCAGATGACCTATGCGCTGGACGCGGCGTTTCGCCGGGCCTGCGATGACGATGAAGTGAAGGTCATTGTGCTGCGTGGCGCCGGCAAGCATTTCTCCGCCGGGCATGACATCGGTACCCCGGGTCGCGACGTCGACAAGACCTTCGACCGCGCCAGCCTGTGGTACGACCATGTGAACAAACCGGGTGGCGAGTTTCTCTATGCCCGGGAGCAGGAAGTCTATCTGGGCATGTGTCGCCGCTGGCGCGAGATGCCCAAGCCGACCATCGCGATGGTCCAGGGCGCGTGCATTGCCGGTGGCTTGATGCTGGCTTGGGTCTGCGACCTGATCGTCGCCAGCGAGGATGCCTACTTCGCCGATCCGGTGGTGCGCATGGGCATTCCCGGTGTGGAGTATTTCGCCCACGTGCATGAACTGAACCCGCGCATCGCCAAGGAGTTCCTGTTCCTCGGCGAGCGCATGCCGGCACCGCGTGCCTATCAGATGGGCATGCTCAATCGGGTGGTTGCTCGCGACGAGCTGGAGCAACAAACCCTCGACATCGCCGGGCGCATCGCGCAGATGCCGCGCCTGGGCCTGCAGCTGAGCAAGCAAGCGGTGAACAACGCCGAAGATTTGATGGGCAAGCGCGCGACCATGGACATGGTGTTCGGCCTACATCACTTCGCCCATGCCCACAATGAACTGGTGTCCGGCGACCGCCTCGGCGGTTACGACGCCAAGGCCATGGCCAGTTCCCAGCGCAAAACGGGCGAGGCGTGAACATGGCGATCTCGTTGAATACCCGTTTGACTGAACTGCTCGGTTGCCGCTACCCGATCATCCAGACCGCCATGGGCTGGGTCGCCGACCCGAAACTGGTGGCGGCCACGGGCAATGCTGGTGGTTTCGGTTTTCTCGCCGGAGCGACCATCGAACCGCAGCAGATGGAAGCGGCGATTATCGAAACCCGGCGCCTGACCGATCAGCCGTTTGGGGTGAATTTCCATATGTACCAAGCCAATGCCAGCGAGATCGTCGAGCTGGTGTTGCGCCATAAAGTCCGGGCGGTCAGCTACAGCCGTTCGCCGGGCAAGCAAATGATCAGCCGCCTGAAGGATGCCGGCGTGGTGTGCATTCCCACAGTGGGCGCGCTCAAGCATGCGCAGAAAGCCGTGGAAATGGGCGCCGATGCGGTGACCGTACAGGGCGGCGAGGGCGGGGGACATACCGGTTCCGTACCGACCTCGATGCTGCTTGATCAAGTGGTCAATGCCGTGTCGGTGCCCGTGGTGGCGGCCGGCGGTTTCAAGGACGGCAAGGGGCTGGTCTCGGCCCTGGCCTACGGTGCCGAAGGCATCGCCATGGGCACGCGGTTCCTGATGTGCGCCGACAGCCCGGTGCCCCAGGCGACGTTGGCCCGTTACCTGGCGGTCAAGGACCCGGCGGCGATCATCATCAGCCGCGCCATCGACGGCATGCCGCAACGGATGATCCGCAACGAATTGCTCAATCAGCTGGAAAACAGCGGCGGCCTCAAGCGCCTGTTGCTGGCCTTGCAGAGTGGCCTGGCCTACCGCCGCCACACCGGCATGAGCCTGACCCAGTTGTTCACCAGCGCGCTGAAGATGCGCGGCAGCGGAGAGTTGACCGCCGCGCAAAGCATCATGGCCGCCAACGCGCCGATGGTGATCCAGAAAGCCATGGTCGACGGGCAACCGGCCGCGGGCGTGTTGCCCGCCGGGCAGATCGCCGCATCCATCGACAGCTTGCCCAGCTGCGCCCAATTGATTGAACAGATCGTCCGCGACGCCGAAGCGCGCCTGGGCGAGCTGTGCCGCCGTGTGTCGTAAGGGGCCATGCATTGTGAAGGAAGGAAACCATGAAACCATTTAGCGTCAGTATCGATAACGGCATTGCCGAACTGGTCTTCAACCGACCACCGGTCAACGCCTTCAATTGCCAGGGCTGGGCCGATATCGCCAGCGAGATCGAGGGCCTGGGTCGCAACAGCGATGTGCGGGTGATCGTGATCCGTGCCGAAGGCCGCGGCTTCTGCGCCGGGGTCGATATCAAGGAACTGGCCGCCGACGGCAACCTGATCGTCGCGGTGAACAAGGGCAACTACGACAGCTTCAAGGCCATCCACCGCAACCCGAAACCGGTGATCGTGGCCGTGCACGGCTTCGTGCTGGGCGGCGGCATCGGTATCTGCGGCGCCGCCGACATCATCGTCGCGTCCGAGTGCGCCACCTTCGGCGTGCCGGAAGTGGATCGCGGGGCCATGGGCGGCGGTGCGCATTTGCAGCGCCTGTTCCCGGTGCAGAAAGTCCGCCACATGTACTTCACCGGCGAGGCCATCGACGCCGCAGAAGCCTACCGCCTGGGCGCGGTGGAGCGGGTGGTCAAGCGCGAAGACTTGCGCGAAGCCACGTTGCAGATCGCCCGCACCATCGCCGCCAAGAGCCCCGGCATGATCAGCCTGGCCAAGGAAGCGCTGAGCGGCATCGAAGACGGCAATCTGGAAGACAAATACCGCTGGGAGCAAGGCTTCACCCTCGAAGCCTATCGCTCACTGGACTCTCAGGAAGCACGCGACTCGTTCGTCGAGAAACGCGATGCCCGATTCAACGGCTGAAGGCATATCCATGGACCTGACTTATACCCCGGCCCAGCAGGCCTTTCGCGCCGAGGCGCGGACCTGGCTGGCGGCCAATGTACCGAGTGAACCGCTGCAATCGTTCGACACCGAGTCTGGCTTTGCCCAGCACCGGGCCTGGGAAGCCAAGCTCAATGAAGGCCGTTGGGGCATGGTCACCTGGCCGACAGAACTTGGCGGGCGCGGCTGTGACCTGATCGAGTGGCTGATTTTCGAAGAGGAATACTACCGTTCCGGGGCACCGGCACGGGTCAACCAGAACGGCATCTTCCTGCTCGGCCCGACCCTGATGGAGTACGGCAGCGCAGAGCAGAAAGCGCGATTCCTGCCGCGCATGGCCACAGGCGAAGACATCTGGGCCCAGGCCTGGTCCGAGCCGGGTGCCGGTTCCGACATGGCGGCGATCCGTTCCAAGGCTGAACGGGTGGGTGACCACTACGTGATCAACGGCCAGAAAACCTGGTCGACCCGTGCGGTGTGGGCGGATTGGGCGTTCGGTATTTTCCGTACCGACTCGCAGTCCCAGCGACATCACGGCCTGACCTTCATCCTGCTGCCGCTGGACACGCCTGGCATCACCGTGCGGCCGATTCCGCAGCTCAACGGTTTGCCGGGTTTCGCCGAGATCTTCTTCGACGACGTCAAGGTGCCGGTGGAGAACGCCCTCGGTGGCGAAGGCATGGGCTGGCATGTGGCGATGTCCACCGCCGGTTTCGAGCGAGGCTTGTTGCTGCGTTCACCGGCGCGCTTCCAGGAAACCGCCAAGCGCCTGGTGCAGCTGTACCTGGCCAATCGTGAGCACGCCGACCGCGATCCGGCCATTGGTGAGGCCGTGATGCGCGCCTGGCTCGATGCCGAGGCCTACACCCTGAGCACCTACATGACTGCTTCGCAACTGGTGCAGGGCGGCAAGATCGGGCCGGAGTCGTCGACCAACAAGATCTTCTGGTCCGAACTTGACCAGCGCATGCACGACACCGCCATGAGCATTCTCGGCTTGCGTGGCGAACTGCTGCCCGATGCCCCGGCCGCCGGTGACGTCGGCCATTGGCTGGAAGGTTTCCTGTTTGCCCAGGCCGGGCCGATCTACGCCGGCACCAACGAGATCCAGCGCAACATCATTGCCGAACGCATGCTCGGCATGCCGCGTGCCTGAGGAATAGACCATGGACTTTAGTTTCAGCCGCGACCAACTGCTGTTTCAGGACAACGTCCGCAGCTTCTTGATCAACGAAGTCACTCCGGAACGCATTCGCGAACTGTGGCAGAGCGACAGCGGGCGCAGTGATCAGCTCTGGGCACAACTGGTGGAGCTGGGCCTGACCGCCCTGACCGTGCCCGAGGCGCAGGACGGCATGGGCATGAATGAGCTGGACTTCATTCTGATCGCGCAGGAGTGTGGGTATGCCGGGCTGCCAGAGCCGCTGGTGGACACCATGTTGATCGGCGTGCCGTTGCTCGCCGCCCTGGATGAGCAACATGCGCCACTCAAACAAAAATGGCTGTCGCGAGTGGCCGAGGGCCGTGCGCGTCTCGCGGTTTCCGAGCCAGGTAACCCGCTGGTCAGCGATGCCCACGTTGCCGATCTACTGTTGCTGGCCAATGGTGACGAAGTGCATGCCCTGGAGCGTGATGCCGTGCGCTTGACCCGCAACGAGTCGGTTGATCCGAGCCGGCAGTTGTTCCAGGTCGAGTGGACGCCAACACCTGCCACGTGCGTGGCCAGCGGTGAACAAGGACGGCAACTGTGGGCGGCCACCTTCAACCGTGGCGCCCTCGCCAGTGCCGCGCAATTGCTCGGGCTGGCCAAACGCATGGTCGACCTGGCGGTGGACTACACCTTCGAGCGCAAACAGTTCGGCAAGCCGGTGGGTTCGTTCCAGGCGGTCAAGCACTTGATGGCCAACGTCGCGGTGCAGATCGAGTTCGCCAAGGGTCCGCTGTACCGCGCCGCTTATGCGCTGGCCGAGCAACAACCGGGGCAGGACGTGCTGGTGTCCCACGCCAAGCTGGCAACGGCGGAAGCGGCCATGCTCGCGGCGAAGAACACCATCCAGGCCCACGGCGCCATGGGTTACACCTGGGAAGTCGACTTGCATCTGTTCATGAAGCGCGCCTGGGCCCTGGACAAGGTCTGGGGCGATCGCGGCCATCACAAAGGGCGGATTCGCGCGGCGCTGTTTGACGGCAACCCAGAACTGGGTGCGGGCAATACGTTCTAACCAGTCAGTAAGGGGGACGCCCCCCTTGTGGGAGCGAGCCTGCTCGCGAAGGCGGCAGCACATTCAACATTGTTGTCGACTGAACTGACGCATTCGCGAGCAGGCTCGCTCCCACAGGTTTTTCGGCGCTCTCAATGCCTGATTTTAATTTTTTCACCGAGGTAGACCATGCCTGAAGCCTATATTGTCGACGCCCTGCGTACGCCCACCGGGCGGCGCAAGGGTGGTCTGAGCCAGATTCACGCCGCCGACCTGGGTGCGCATGTATTGCGTGCGCTGGTCGAGCGCAATGCCATTCCCGACGAGGATTACGACGACGTGATCTTCGGCTGTGTCGACACCATCGGCCCGCTGGCCGGGGACATCGCCCGTACCAGTTGGCTGGCGGCCGGCCTGTCGCAAGCGGTGCCGGGCACCACCATCGATCGCCAGTGCGGTTCGTCGCAGCAAGCGGTGCACTTCGCGGCGCAAGCAGTGATGAGCGGCACTCAGGACGTGGTCGTCGCCGGTGGCGTGCAGACCATGACCCAGATCCCGATTTCCTCGGCGATGATCGCCGCCGAGCCCTTGGGCTTCACCGATCCGTTCAGCGGTTCCGAAGGCTGGGTGCGGCGCTATGGCGCGCAACCGCCAACGCAGTTCCGTTCGGCGCAGATGATCGCGGAAAAGTGGGACCTGTCCCGGGCCCAGCTTGAAGCCTATTCGCTTGAGTCCCATCGACGTGCCTTGCAGGCCATCGAGCAAGGCCGCTTCAATCGCGAAATCGTGCCACTGGCCGGCGTGCTGCATGACGAAACGCCACGCCAGACCAGCCTGGAAAAAATGGCCGAGCTGGAAGTCCTGTTCGGCTGCGACCGGGTGACCGCCGCGGTGTCGAGCCAGACCTGTGACGCGGCCAGCGCGATGCTGATTGTCTCGGAGGCGGCGCTCAAGCGTTACGGCCTGACGCCACGGGCACGCATCCATCACCTGAGCGTGCGCGCCGAAGACCCTATCTGGATGCTCACTGCGCCGATCCCGGCCACCGCCTACGCACTCAAGCGTGCCGGCATGAAGCTGGAAGATATCGACCGGGTGGAGATCAACGAAGCCTTCGCGTCGGTGGCCATGGCCTGGTTGAAAGAGACCGGTTATCCCCATGAACAGACCAACGTCAACGGCGGCGCGATTGCCCTCGGTCATCCATTGGGCGCCACCGGCACCCGCTTGATGTGCACCTTGCTGCATGAACTGGAACGCAGCGGCGGTCGCTTCGGCATGCAGACCATGTGCGAAGGCGGCGGCCAGGCCAACGTGACGATCATCGAACGCTTGTAAACCAGGATGTACACCGATCCTGTAGGAGCGAGCCTGCTCGCGAAGACGTAGTGTCAGCTACATCAATGTTGGCTGACCCACCACTATCGCGAGCAGGTTCGCTCCTACAGGGATTGTGTTGACCCGTGATGAATTTGAAGGATGTAGAACATGAAGATCTGTGAAAACCGTGTGGTGATCATCACCGGTGCCGGCGGTGGCCTGGGCCGCTCCTACGCGCTGGCCTTCGCTGCCGAAGGCGCGAAAGTGGTGGTCAACGACATCAACCGCGAAGCGGCGCTGGCCGTGGTCGGTGAAATCCTCGGCCTGGGCGGCAGTGCCGTGGCCAACAGCGACGACATCACCCGCTATGACTCGGCGGGGCTGATCGTGCGCCAGGCCATCGAAACCTTCGGCGACCTGAACGTGGTGGTCAACAACGCTGGCATCTGCCGCGACCGCATGTTCGCCAGCCTCAGCGAAGCCGACTGGGACGCCGTGGTAGCCGTGCACCTCAAAGGCCACTTCTGCATTTCCAGTCACGCCGTGAAGTACTGGCGCGAGCAGGCCAAGGGTGGCGCCAAGGTCGATGCGCGGATCATCAACACCAGTTCCGGCGCCGGTTTGCAGGGCTCCATTGGCCAGTCCAACTACGCGGCGGCCAAGGGCGGTATTGCCTCGCTGACGCTGGTGCAGGCGGCTGAACTGCGCCGCTACGGGATCACCGCCAACGCCTTGGCCCCGGCCGCTCGCACCGGGATGACCGAGCAAGTGTTCGCCGACACCATGAAAAAACCGGAAGAAGGCTTCGATTACTTCGCCCCGGAAAACGTCGCGCCGTTGGTTGTGTGGCTCGGCTCCGAGGCTTCCGCCGAGGTGACCGGGCAGATGTTCGAGGTCGAGGGCGGCAAGTTGTCCATCGCCGACGGCTGGCGCCGTGGTCCGCAACTGGATCGCCAGGGCCGTTGGGCGGTCGGCGAGATGGGCGACGCCGTTGCACAGTTGGTGGCTCAGGCCGTTCCGGCGGCCAAAGTGTACGGCAGCTGAAAAAGTCCGGTCTCGGGAGGGCGGCGCGCGGCTATAATCGGCCGACGTTTCCCTCTGTCACCACACGAGACCTGCCATGACCATTTCCCTGTACGACGCTTCCGTGCCTGTTTTCCAGCAAATGCTCAACGCTCTGAGCGATGTACTGAAAAAAGCCGAAGCTCACGCCACCGAAAAAAACATCGACCCTAACGCCTTCCTGCAAGCGCGCCTGTTCCCGGACATGTTCCCGCTGGTGCGTCAGGTGCAGATCGCCGTTGATTTCAGCAAGGGCGTTACCGGTCGCCTGGCCGAAGTCGAATTGCCGAAGTACGACGACACAGAAACCACCTTCGCGGATTTGCAAGCGCTGATCGCCAAGGCCCTGGCTTTCATCGGCAGCATTACGCCTGCGCAGATCAACGGCAAGGAAGGCATCGAGATCGTCACCCGTCCGGGCACGCCTAAAGAGAAGCGCTTCAGCGGCCAGTCCTACCTGCTGACCTACGGCCTGCCGCAGTTCTTCTTCCACGTCACCACCACTTACGCACTGCTGCGCCACAACGGCGTGGAAGTGGGCAAGCGCGACTACATGGGCGCGTTCTAAACCGTCCAGGTACAAAAAAGCCCCCGCAACCTCAGGTTGCGGGGGCTTTTTCATGTGTACGCATTTATCAGCTACACCACGGTTCCTGTAGGAGTGAGCCTGCTCGCGATGGCGGAGTATCAGGCGACATCTATGTTGAATGATTAAACGCTATCGCGAGCAGGCTCACTCCTACAAGGATTTGTGTCAGGCCAGGCGTTCTGCTTTTGCCTCTTCACCCAGGCAAGCCGCCGCGGTGAACAGCACATCGGTGGAGGAGTTCAGCGCGGTTTCCGCCGAGTCCTGCAACACGCCGATGATGAAGCCGACCGCGACCACCTGCATGGCGATTTCGCTCGGGATGCCGAACAGGCTGCAGGCCAGTGGAATCAGCAACAGCGAACCACCGGCCACACCCGAAGCACCGCAGGCGCAGATTGCCGCGACGACGCTCAGCAGGATCGCGGTGGGAATGTCCACGGCGATGCCCAGCGTGTGCACGGCCGCCAGGGTCAGTACGGTGATGGTGATTGCCGCGCCGGCCATGTTGATGGTCGCGCCCAGCGGGATCGATACCGAGTAGGTGTCTTCGTGCAGGCCCAGACGCTTGCTCAACTCCAGGTTGACCGGAATGTTCGCCGCCGAACTACGGGTGAAGAACGCCGTGATGCCGCTTTCGCGCAGGCAGGTCAGCACCAGCGGGTACGGGTTGCGACGCAGTTTCCAGAACACGATGAGCGGGTTCATCACCAGCGCCACGAACAGCATGCAGCCCAGCAGCACAGCCAGCAGGTGCGCATAGCCGATCAAGGCGCCGAAACCGGAAGTGGCCAGGGTCGATGCCACCAGGCCGAAGATGCCCAGCGGGGCGAAGCTGATCACCAGACGCACGATCACCGTCACGCCGTTGGACAGGTCGCCCAGCACTTCACGGGTGGTGTCGCCGGCGTGGCGGATGGCAATGCCCATACCGATGGCCCACGCCAGGATGCCGATGAAATTGGCATTCATCAGGGCGCTGACCGGATTATCGACCACGCTCAGCAACAGGCTTTGCAACACTTCGCCAATCCCGCCTGGCGCAGTCACCGCGACGTCCTGGGTCGACAGCACCAGGCTCGACGGGAACGTCATGCTGGCAACCACCGCGACCACGGCCGCGGCGAAAGTGCCCAGCAGATACAAGAACAGAATCGGCCGGATGTGGGTTTCCTGACCGTGTTTGTGGTTGGCAATCGACGCCATGACCAGCACGAACACCAGAATCGGCGCGACGGCTTTCAGCGCCGAGACAAACACTTTGCCGATGAACGCCGTGGACTTCGCCAGGTCGGGGGCAATCAGCGCCAGGGCAATACCGGCGATCAGGCCGATCACGATCTGTGTGACCAGGCTCAAGCGTTTAAGGCGTTGCAATAGAGAAGGGGATGAAGCAGTCATAAAACGGCATCTCTGGTTTTTTATAAGTGCATGGTTTCGCCGCCGTTGCAGCAACAAGCAGGGCAGGCCGCAGGCGGGAAACCGAGAGGGGAACACGGGGCTAATGCCAGCGCTGATTCCTGTGGCGAGGGAGCAAGCTCCCTCGCCACAAAGGGCGCGGACTTTATCACAGCGTAGGAGCTATCTTTCAGACCTGTGACGAACTGCCACCCTGGCATTCAACGAGATAGGCAGGTTCGAGCAACCGCATCCGAAAACACTCTGTTAAGATTCGCCATCCTCATTTTCATGTCTGCCAGTGGGCCTTCGGGCTATCGCTGGTGTTTTCGTTTTCTGGAGTTTTGCATGCTGTTGCCCATTCTTCTGTTGTCCGCCGCCGGCTTCACGGTGCTGACCACGGAATTCATCATCGTTGGCCTGTTGCCAGCTATCGCCCGGGACCTGGAGGTCAGCATCCCGCAGGCCGGTTTGCTGGTGACCCTGTTTGCTTTCACCGTGGCCGCGTTCGGGCCGTTCCTGACGGCGTATTTCGCTCGCTTCGAGCGCCGCAAGCTGTTCATCTCGGTGCTGATCATGTTCGGCCTGGCCAACACGCTCGCGGCGCTGGCGCCGAATATCTGGGTGATGGCGTTTGCCCGCTTGATCCCGGCGCTGGGGCTGCCGGTGTTCTGGGCCTTGGCCAGCGAAACGGCGGTGGACATCGTCGGGCCGGATTACGCCGGTCGCGCCATCGCCAAGATCGGCTTCGGCATCGTTTGCGCTACGGTATTCGGCATTCCCGTGGGCACGCTGATTTCCGATGCGTTTGGCTGGCGCAGTGCCTTCGCGATTCTGGCGGTCATCGCCTTTGCCAAGGCGTTGCTGCTGTTTATCTATCTGCCCAAGACCGACCTGCACCAGCATCAGGTGAGCTTTCGCTCGCAGTTCAAGATCCTGCGCAGCCCGCTGATGCTCGGTCACGTGCTGCTGTCAGTGATTGTGTTCAGCGGCATGTTCACCGCGTACACCTATCTGGCGGACATCCTTGAACGACTGGCCGGGTTCAACGGCACTGTGGTTGGCTGGTGCCTGATGGGCTTCGGCGCGGTCGGGCTGATCGGTAACTCCCTGGGTGGCCGGGCGGTGGATCGTCATCCGCTGATGGCGTCGATGATGTTCTGTGCATTCATGATTGCCGGCCTGGTGGCGCTGGTGCCGAACATCCATTCGCCGCTCGGTCTGGCGGCGGCGATGGGCATCTGGGGCGTGACCCAGGCGGCGTTGTTCCTGGTCAGCCATGTGCGCCTGATGAAAGCTGCGCCCGAAGCCCCGGCGTTTGCCGCGTCGTTGAACATCGCCGGGGGCAACCTCGGTATCGGTCTGGGCGCGATGATCGGTGGCCGGGTGATCGACAGTGTTGGCCTGCAAGGCCTTGGCTTTGCGGCCGCCGCTTTCATTCTGGCTTCGATACTGCTGGCCATCGCCCTGATGACCTTCAAGCCGCGCGAAGAGGTTACAGCGCTGTAAACAGCTCGCGTCGGGCACCTTCGGTAATGGCGACAATGCCGGGGTGCTTGACCTTGCGTTCCACTGAGATGGCATAGAACGACTCGCTCACCGCGTCGGTCTGGCCAATCACCTCCACGCCATACTGGCGTTGCACTTCATCGGCAATCACGCTCGGGCCAATGAAGATTCCGCTGCCGGATTGGCCGAAGGCCTGCATCAGGGCGCTGTCGTCGAACTCACCGACAATTTTTGGCTGGATCTGCTGCTCGGCGAACCAGCGTTGCAAGCGGCTGCGCACCACGGTTTCCGGCCCGGGAATCAACAGCGGCGCACCGTGCAGGTTGCGCGGAAAGTCGTGTCCATAACGTGCCGCCAGTTCCGGGGTGGCGAAGAAGCTGATCCCGCACTCACCAAGTTTCTGGCTGTAGCCCTTGATGTCCAGGTGCGACGGCATCGGGCTGTCGGAGATCACCAGGTCCAGGCGCTGGATCGCCAGGTCGGCCAACAAACGTTCAAGCTTGTCTTCGCGGCACGTGATGCGTAGCGGTTCGCTCAGTTCCATGGTCGGTGCAATCAGGCGATAGACGATGGACTTGGGCACCACGTCGGCCACGCCGACGCGAAACAGGATCTGCTGTTCATTGGGTTGTGCCCGCAGCATCAGTTCCAGTTCGCCACCGAGCTGGAACATTTGTTCAGCGTAGGGCAGGGCCTGGCGGCCGGCCTCGGTCAGTTCGAGTTGCCGTCCGACGCGCCGGAACAATTCAATGCCAAAGGTCTGTTCCAGTAATGAAATCTGCCCGCTGATGGTTTGTGGCGTGAGATTGAGCTGCTCGCAGGCACGCACGATGCTGCCGGTCTTGGCCACCACCCAGAAGTAATGCAATTGCCGATAGTTGAGCATGGTGTCTAACACTTCGTAAAAATCGAAGTATAACCGCTGAAAATACGAATTTTCCTGAAGTATTCATTTCCCTAGAATGCATCGCTATCAACGGGCCATCGTTTAGGTCCCGTTCGTTCTATCGAGGAAAGCATCATGAAGCTTAAAGCCACGGCACTGTTGATCACGTCTTTACTGGTACTGGCCGGTTGCGACCAGGCCGAGAAAAGCGCGCAACAATTGATGGGCAAGGCTGCCGAAAGCGCCAAACAGGCGATTGACGATACCCACAAGGCCGCCGAGCAAGCACTCAGTGACGCCACCAGCGGGTTGATCAGCAAAAAAGAATCATCGGAAAAAGAATCGGAAAAAACCGAATCTTCCTCCCAGGAAATCTAAACCGTATTACAACGAGTCAGGACTGACCCATGGACTACCTTTTACAACTTGCCGCCAGCCCCACCGCCTGGGTCGCCCTTGCCACCCTGATTGTGATGGAGATCGTGCTCGGCATCGATAACCTGATCTTCATCTCGATCCTGACCAACAAGCTGCCCTTGCACAATCGACAGCGGGCTCGGCGCATTGGTATCGGCATGGCGTTGATCCTGCGTCTGGGCTTGCTGAGCACCATCGCGTTCATCGTCCAGTTGACCGCACCGGTGATCGAGATTCTCGGCCACGCGTTTTCCTGGAAAGACATGATCCTGATTGCCGGTGGCCTGTTCCTGTTGTGGAAGGCAACCACCGAGATCCATCACAGCATGGACCCGGCACCGGAAGATCCGAAGTCGGCGACCTCGACCGTGACCCTGGGCTTCGCTGCCGCGATCGGTCAGATCCTGATGCTGGACATGGTGTTCTCCATCGACAGCATCATTACCGCTGTCGGCATGACCGAGCATTTGCCGATCATGGTGATCGCGGTGGTGGTGTCGGTACTGGTGATGTTGCTGGCGGCTGATCCGCTGGCCAAGTTCATCAACGACAATCCGACGGTGGTGATGCTGGCCCTGGGCTTCCTGATCATGATCGGCATGACGCTGATCGCCGAAGGCTTCGGCGCCCATGTACCGAAAGGCTACGTCTATGCGGCCATGGCATTCTCGGCTTCGATCGAGGTGTTGAACATGATGTCCCGCCGGGCCAGGCAGAAGCAGGTGGCCACTGAGGCTTAACCCACGCTAATAGAAACGGCCGCCTGGACTCCAAGGAGTGCAGGCGGCCGTTTTTGTTGGTATCGGATAAAGGTGGTGTCAGTGAGCGTTGGCGTGTTGGTTCGACGTCTCGTCCGCTTCTGGCGCAGGGGCTGGCTGGACAGGGTGATGGTGGCGGCGAGTAATGCGCAGCACGCCCCACAGCATGGCGGCGGCTACCGCCAGCCAGCCGCAAACCAACATTACTATGATCATGGTCAGGCTCATCTGTGCCTCCTCTTTGCCCTTCTTTGGGCACTCACGCTTCGCTATCATCTCTTCAGGGAACAGTCTAGCCGTTGCTGCATTTCAGGCTATTGACCGAAAGTCGTCTGTCACCAACCAGTTCGCTCTATCGAATTCACTCCACTACCGTTTAGAGCTATACCGTAGCGGCGCGGCGACCTATGATCGACGACCAAGCCGGGAATGGGATTGCCTGGCGTCTGAACCTGAACAAGAGAGAGATGATGGTGCGGGTATTTTCTCGAATTTTGTCGACCATGCTGATCGCCGGTTGCGTGGCAAGCCTGGTGGGCTGTGCCGGGAGCGTTGCGCCCGAGATCAAGCGCTTGCCGGAGCGAGTCGAACTCAGCGGCCGGTTCTACCGGGGCGATGCATACCAAAGCGGGCCGCAAGTGCTGGCCAGCATGCTGTCCCAGCAGGGCATCGTGATTACCCCGGGGCTGCTCGACAAACCCTTGCATTTGCCGGGGGGCGAAGCCCAGTTACAACAGAACATGCAGAACCTGGCCCGCGAGTACGGGATGGTCGTTTATCCCCTGGACAGCAACCTTGCGGCCTTGTTGACCCAAGTCGCCGCCGGTTATCCGGTGATGGTGCGCTTTACCGAAGGCTCGGCCATGTGGGCCGAACCGCGTTACGCCATTCTGGCCGGCTACAACCGCCAGAAGCAGACGGTCCTGCTGCGGGCCGGGATGAATCACCGCGAGCTGATGAGCTTCAGCTCCTTCGAGTCGGCGTTCAAGGACGCCGGAGGGTGGGCCGTGCTGATCCAGAATCCGACGCAAATCCCGGCCCAGGTCGATCAGCAGCGTTGGCTCAAGGCCGCCAACGATCTGGCCCAGGCCGGTCAGGAGCAGGCCGCCGCCAGGGCGAAAAAAGCCCTGGCCAGCCAGTAAGTCCGTTGGTCACCCGCCGGGCACCATCGCCCATCGCCAGCCTCTGATCTTAAGGGCCCGAAACATTACTTCGGGCCGAGATCAGGAGGCACCCATGGCTCATTCCAAAACGCCCGTCGGTCCGCACTCGGCTGAACACTCGTCTGGCAATGAGCTGGGTTTCGATCCCGATTCCCCGGACCTTGCCGATCCTCAGGTCGACCCGATCGGGCCCGCCAAGGCACCGAGGGACGTGAAACCGGGTGACAACCCCAAGGCTCCGGCCAAGCCCTATGATCCACTGGGTAATCTGAAGCCTTAGGTCCAATGGAGGTGCGTATGTCTACCGATTCCAGTTTCGACGACAAACGTCCGGAAACTGTCCCCACAACCCCCGAGCAAAGCACCGATCCAGTGATGGATCCCGACAGCCCGTTGAGGGACCCTCTGGCGCGGCCAACGGTGGTGCCCACTGAAAAGCCGAAGGGTTGGAGAGATCCAAGCACCGGCGACGGTATCCCGGATGACGACCAGATGCCGTTGCCCAACGACTGAATGTCGGGCGAAAAAAAGCCCCGAATGATCGGGGCTTTTCGTGCGTTGCCGATTTGTTACTTCGAGGCTTCAACCACGCCGCTTTGGCGTTGCTTGAGGTTCTTGTCCGATTTGTACTGCAGGGCCACAGAGGGCACGTCAGCACTGTGCCCGGTTTCGACCCAGTTGCGAATTCGCGTGGCATCGGCAAAGTGGGTGTACTTGCCGTAGGCGTCGAGGATCACCAGCGTAACCGGGCGATTCGCCATATGTGTCACCAGCACCAGGCAGTGACCAGCCTCGTTGGTGAAACCGGTCTTGGTCAGCTCGATGTTCCAGTTCGCTTTGTTGACCAGATGGTCGGTGTTGCGGAAACCCAGGCTGTAGTTGGGCTTGCGGAACGACACGGTTTTTTCCTTGGTGGTACTCAGCTCGGTCAACAATGGGTACCTGTGTGCAGCGACCAGCAGTTTGCTCAGGTCGCGGGCGGTGGATACGTTGCGCGGCGACAGGCCGGTGGGCTCGACGAAGTGGGTGTTGGTCATGCCCAGCGCCTTGGCCTTGGCGTTCATCGCGGCGATAAACGCGGCGTAGCCACCTGGATAGTGGTGCGCCAGGCTCGCGGCGGCGCGGTTTTCCGATGACATCAAGGCGATCAGCAGCATTTCCCGGCGCGGCATTTCGCTGTTGAGCTTGACCCGCGAGTACACACCTTTCATTTCCGGCGTGTCGCTGATGTTGATATTGATGTATTCGTCCATGTTCTGGCGGGCTTCAACCACCACCAGGCCCGTCATCAGCTTGCTGACTGAAGCGATGGGGACGACCACGTCAGGATTGCTGGCGTAGATGACTTTATTGGTCTGCATATCCACGAGCAGGGCGCTGCCGGAAGCGATCTTGAGATGTGAAGTATCTCGCGGGGCTGCGGTGGTTTCGCCAGCGTTGGCGATTGGCGTGATGAAAGTCCCTGTAACTGCAAAAAATAGGCTCAGGATGGAAAGACGGATTTTCACGCTGGCAGACTCATAAGGTGTTGATAAGCCGTTTTGTAACGGGCTATTTCGTAAAAAGCGCGACATTCTGGAGTATGGCTGAATAACTGTCGATGGTTGATCAAGTAACAGGTGAAAGTCCTGAGAAACATGAAAAAAAAGTCATTTTCCGTCGGGTGGTCGAGGTCGTTTTGCAGGCAAAAAAAACCCCGCCAGGGGGCGGGGTTCATCGTCACGCTGTCAGTGTCCGCGTTGAAACTCAGCTGTGCAGGGTTTCAGCGGCGTAAAGGGTGTTTTCCAGCAGGCAGGCACGGGTCATCGGGCCTACGCCGCCCGGTACCGGAGTGATCCAGCCGGCGCGGGGCAGGGCGGTTTCGTAGATCACGTCACCGACCAGCTTGCCGTCGTCCTGACGGTTGATGCCGACATCGATCACGATTGCGCCTTCCTTTATCCATTCGCCCTTGACCAGGCCCGGCTTGCCAGCGGCGACAACAACCAGGTCCGCACGGCCGACATGACCGGCCAGGTCCTTGGTAAAGCGGTGGGTGACGGTCACGGTGCAACCGGCCAGCAGCAATTCCATGGCCATCGGGCGGCCAACGATATTGGACGCGCCGACAACCACGGCATCCATCCCGTAAAGGTCGACACCGGTGCTTTCCAGCAGGGTCATGATGCCTTTGGGGGTGCAGGGGCGCAGCAGCGGGATACGCTGGGCCAGGCGACCGACGTTATAAGGATGGAAACCGTCGACGTCTTTATCCGGACGAATGCGTTCCAGCAGCCTGGAGGCGTCAAGGTGTTCGGGAAGCGGAAGCTGAAGCAGAACGCCGTCGATTGCAGGATCGTCGTTCAGGCGATCGATCAGCTCGGTCAGCGCTTCTTGAGTGGTTTCGGAAGGCAGGTCATAGGCTTGGGATAGAAAGCCGACCTCTTCACAGTCTTTACGCTTGTGCGAGACATAAACCTGAGAGGCAGGATCGCTGCCGACCAGGATCACCGCAAGGCCGGGCGTGCGCAGGCCTTGCTGGCGACGCTCGGTGACACGTTGGGCGATCTGCTGGCGCAGGCTGGCGGCGATCGATTTGCCGTCGATAAGTTGTGCAGTCATTGCGCGTGATTAACCATCGAGAGGGGAAAAAAAGAGAACGCATTCTCGCATGTCGTGCGGTGAGGGCAAAGGCGCTTGGTCTGCAAATTCCCCTAACTCCTTTAATTAAATGAATTTTTTTTAAAAAGGATTTGACGACCTTCGGGTGGCTCTATACTATTCGTCGCACTTGTCGGGCACAGCCTAGCACTGGTTAGGAAGGTTGAGCGGGATTACGATTCTGCGAGACTGGAAAGCACTTAGTTTGTAGTCCTCCAAGGTTACAGCTAACAAGGCGCCCGTAGCTCAGCTGGATAGAGCATCCGCCTTCTAAGCGGATGGTCGCAGGTTCGAGTCCTGCCGGGTGCGCCATTAGGCAGCTTTGGCACAAGTAGCGCGATATGGTGGGCGTAGCTCAGTTGGTAGAGCACGGGATTGTGACTCCCGTTGTCGTGGGTTCGATCCCCATCGTCCACCCCATATTTCGAAAGGCGCCAGATTAACAGTCTGGCGCCTTTGCTTTAAAGGCTTCACCCGCGGATGTGGTGGAATTGGTAGACACACTGGATTTAGGTTCCAGCGCCGCGAGGCGTAAGAGTTCGAGTCTCTTCATCCGCACCAATTAAAGCTTCACTCAGGCGTTTGACCTGGCTGGAGCTTGATAAAGAAGTTTGTTTGGCTTCTTTAACAGGCAATATGGTGGGCGTAGCTCAGTTGGTAGAGCACGGGATTGTGACTCCCGTTGTCGTGGGTTCGATCCCCATCGTCCACCCCATATTTCGAAAGGCGCCAGATTGAAAAGTCTGGCGCCTTTTTTGTTTCAGCGGCCGCAGGTTCCGGGTCGCAGGGGTAGGGCGTTTCGTCGTATTTATGTTTCTCGATGATGCAGTCCTGCCCGCCGGCCTTGCTTGCGAGATCGGCTGTCAGGGAGATGATTGGCGACCTTGTCTATATGTAGAAAGGTTGGCGCAGAGCCCTGGCGTGATTGGTTGTATTTGCCATCGGGGCGAGGTGCATTCGTGCATTCGCACCTATAAATTGCCTGCTGCGTTTTTACCCGTTTTCAGTAGGGTGACTTCTTGAGTTTGACCCACTAGAATGCATGCCCTTGATTCTGGGGTCGGAAACGGCCGGCTAACGTCTGTGCAACGAGGAATATCCATGCAAGTTTCTGTTGAAAATACTACTGCTCTTGAGCGCCGCATGAGCGTCACCGTGCCGGCTGAGCGCATCGAGAGCCAGGTCAACAAGCGTCTGCAGCAGACCGCCCAAAAGGCCAAGATTGCTGGCTTCCGTCCAGGCAAAGTGCCAATGAGCGAAATCAAGCGCCGTTTCGGTGCTGACGCTCGCCAGGAAGCTGTAGGCGACGTGATCCAGTCTTCCTTCTACGAAGCTGTGGTTGAGCAGAAGCTGAACCCGGCTGGTCAGCCTTCGATCGAGCCAAAATCCCTGGAAGCGGGCAAGGACCTGGAATACGTAGCCGTATTCGAAGTGTTCCCTGAGTTCACCGTTGCCGGTTTCGAAGGTATCACCGTAGAGCGCCTGAGCGCTGACGTGTCTGATGCCGATCTGGACAAGATGCTGGACATCCTGCGCAAGCAGAACACTCGTTTCGAAGTGGCCGATCGCGCCGCTCAAAACGAAGACCAACTGAACATTGACTTCGTCGGCAAGGTTGACGGTGAAGTGTTCGCTGGCGGTTCCGCCAAGGGTACTCAGCTGGTTCTGGGTTCCGGCCGCATGATCCCTGGTTTCGAAGATGGCCTGGTTGGCGCAAAAGCCGGTGAAGAACGCGTTCTGAACCTGACTTTCCCAGAGGACTATCAGAACCTGGACCTGGCTGGCAAAGCCGCCGAGTTCACCGTGACCGTCAACACTGTTTCCGAGCCAAAGCTGCCAGAACTGACCGAAGAGTTCTTCGCTCAATTCGGCATCAAGGAAACCGGTCTGGAAGGCTTCCGCGCCGAAGTTCGCAAGAACATGGAGCGTGAGCTGCGTCAGGCTATCAAATCCAAGGTCAAGAATCAGGTGATGGACGGTCTGCTGGCCACCAACCCGATCGAAGTGCCAAAGGCTCTGCTGTCCAACGAAGTTGACCGTCTGCGCGTGCAGGCTGTTCAGCAGTTCGGTGGCAACATCAAGCCTGACCAGCTGCCGGCCGAGCTGTTCGAAGAGCAGGCCAAGCGCCGTGTAGTGCTGGGCCTGATCGTGGCTGAAGTGGTCAAGCAATTCGACCTGAAGCCTGACGAAGCCCGCGTTCGCGAGATGATTCAGGAAATGGCTTCGGCCTACCAGGAGCCTGAGCAAGTTGTGTCCTGGTACTACAAGAACGACCAGCAACTGAACGAAGTTCGCTCGGTTGTGCTGGAAGAGCAAGTTGTGGATACTGTTCTGCAGAAAGCTAGCGTGACCGACAAATCGGTCTCTTACGAAGAAGCGGTCAAGCCGGTAGAAGCACCACAAGCCGACTGATCACTTTTGCGGTAAGAAGCAAACACCATAAGCCAGCTTTCGAGCTGGCTTATGCGTATTCAAGACATAACTATTTGGGAGTGACTGCAGAGCATGTTCCGTAATTCGTATATTCAGCAGAACTCTGATATCCAGGCCGCAGGCGGCCTGGTCCCGATGGTTGTCGAGCAGTCCGCTCGTGGCGAGCGCGCCTACGACATCTACTCGCGTCTCCTCAAGGAGCGGGTGATCTTTCTGGTTGGTCCGGTAGAGGACTACATGGCCAACCTGATCTGTGCGCAATTGCTGTTCCTTGAAGCGGAAAACCCGGACAAGGACATCCATCTCTATATCAACTCCCCGGGCGGTTCGGTGACGGCTGGCATGTCGATCTACGACACCATGCAGTTCATCAAACCCAACGTGTCGACCACTTGTATCGGTCAGGCGTGCAGCATGGGCGCGTTCCTGCTGACTGCCGGTGCACAAGGCAAGCGTTACTGCCTGCCGAACTCGCGTGTGATGATTCACCAGCCACTGGGTGGTTTCCAGGGCCAGGCGTCGGATATCGAAATCCATGCCAAGGAAATCCTCTTCATTCGCGAGCGTCTCAACACGCTGATGGCCAAGCACAGCGGGCGCACTCTCGAAGAAATCGAGCGCGATACCAACCGCGACAACTTCATGAGTGCAGATGCCGCGCGTGAGTACGGGTTGATCGATGAAGTGATCAGCCAGCGTCCTGCTTAAACCAAGCAGCTCAAAATAAGGTTGGTCGGCGGGTCCGATCACCAGCGGGCTTGAAAAAGCCCGCAATAGCCTTCATCTTGTGTTGCAAGCCTATCGGATTTGGATCGAACGAATGACTGACACCCGCAACGGCGAGGACAACGGCAAGCTGCTCTATTGCTCCTTCTGTGGCAAAAGCCAGCATGAAGTGCGCAAATTGATTGCCGGCCCCTCGGTCTTTATCTGCGACGAGTGCGTCGACTTGTGCAACGACATCATCCGCGAGGAGGTGCAGGAAGCACAGGCCGAAAGCAGCGCGCATAAATTGCCTTCGCCTAAAGAAATCAGCGGCATCCTTGATCAGTATGTGATTGGTCAGGAGCGTGCGAAAAAGGTTCTGGCCGTAGCGGTGTACAACCACTACAAACGCCTGAATCAGCGTGACAAAAAGAATGACGACGTCGAACTCGGCAAGAGCAACATCCTGCTGATCGGCCCGACAGGCTCGGGTAAGACCCTGCTTGCCGAAACACTGGCCCGCTTGCTGAACGTTCCGTTCACCATCGCCGACGCAACCACCCTCACCGAGGCGGGTTACGTGGGTGAAGATGTCGAGAACATCATTCAGAAGCTGTTGCAGAAGTGCGATTACGACGTGGAAAAAGCCCAGATGGGCATTGTCTACATCGATGAAATCGACAAGATTTCGCGCAAGTCTGACAACCCGTCGATCACCCGGGACGTTTCTGGTGAAGGCGTGCAACAAGCCCTGCTCAAGTTGATCGAAGGCACGGTCGCTTCCGTTCCACCACAAGGTGGTCGCAAGCATCCGCAGCAGGAATTCCTGCAGGTCGACACCCGTAACATCCTGTTTATCTGCGGTGGCGCGTTCTCTGGTCTTGAGAAGGTCATTCAAAACCGTTCCACCAAAGGTGGCATCGGTTTCAACGCAGAAGTGCGCAGCAAGGAAGAAGGCAAGAAAGTCGGTGAGTCCCTGCGTGAAGTCGAGCCTGACGATCTGGTCAAGTTCGGTCTGATCCCGGAATTCGTCGGTCGTCTGCCGGTACTTGCCACGCTGGACGAGCTTGACGAGGCTGCACTGATGCAGATCCTCACCGAGCCGAAAAATGCCCTGACCAAGCAGTATGCCAAGCTGTTCGAGATGGAAGGCGTTGATCTGGAATTCCGTTCCGACGCTCTGAAGTCGGTCGCCAAGCGTGCCCTGGAACGTAAAACCGGTGCCCGTGGCCTGCGATCGATTCTCGAAGGTGTGTTGCTCGACACTATGTATGAAATCCCCTCGCAATCCGAGGTGAGCAAAGTAGTGATCGATGAAAGCGTGATAGAAGGCAAGTCCAAGCCACTGTACATCTACGAAAACAGTGAGCCGACCGCCAAGGCCGCGCCAGACGCTTAAGCGTCACGCAGCCGGTACAAAGAAGGGGCCTTCGGGCCCCTTTGCTTTTTGCGCGTTTTACACAGTCTTTGTGCTTGTTTTTTTTGAAGGCTGCCCCCATCTTGGTTTCAAGCTTACTTCCATCTGTTTCCGGCCTTACGGCCGCCGTAGAGGCGAAATCATGAAGACAACCATCGAATTGCCTCTCCTGCCATTGCGTGATGTCGTGGTTTATCCGCACATGGTTATCCCGCTGTTCGTGGGGCGCGAGAAATCCATCGAAGCCCTCGAGGCTGCGATGACGGGTGACAAGCAGATTCTTCTGCTGGCCCAGAGAAACCCGGCTGACGACGATCCCGGTGAAGAGGCCCTGTACCGCGTTGGTACGATTGCCACCGTTCTGCAGCTGCTGAAGCTGCCTGACGGAACGGTCAAGGTTCTGGTCGAAGGCGAGCAGCGGGGTGCCGTTGAGCGCTTCAGTGAAGTGGATGGCCACTGTCGTGCCGAAGTCTCCCTGATCGACGAAGTTGAAGCACCAGAGCGCGAGTCGGAAGTGTTCGTTCGCAGCCTGCTGTCTCAGTTCGAGCAATATGTGCAGTTGGGCAAGAAAGTCCCGGCTGAAGTCCTGTCGTCGCTCAACAGCATCGATGAGCCAGGCCGCCTGGTAGACACCATGGCCGCGCACATGGCCCTGAAGATCGAACAGAAGCAGGAAATCCTCGAAATCATCGATTTGTCGGCCCGGGTCGAGCATGTTCTGGCGCTGCTGGATGCCGAGATCGATCTGCTGCAAGTCGAAAAACGCATTCGCGGCCGCGTCAAAAAACAAATGGAGCGCAGTCAGCGCGAGTACTACCTGAATGAGCAGATGAAGGCCATTCAGAAAGAGCTCGGCGACAGCGACGAAGGTCACAACGAAGTCGAAGAGCTGAAAAAGCGTATCGATGCCGCCGGCCTGCCGAAAGAAGCGCTGGCCAAGGCGACGGCCGAACTGAACAAGCTCAAGCAGATGTCACCGATGTCCGCGGAAGCGACCGTGGTGCGCTCGTACATCGACTGGCTGGTTCAGGTGCCGTGGAAGGCCCAGAGCAAGGTGCGCCTGGACCTGGCGCGTGCAGAAGACATTCTGGATGCCGACCACTATGGCCTCGAAGAGGTCAAGGAACGCATCCTCGAATACCTCGCCGTGCAAAAGCGCGTGAAGAAAATTCGTGGTCCGGTGTTGTGCCTGGTCGGTCCTCCAGGGGTGGGTAAAACATCCCTGGCGGAGTCGATTGCTCACGCCACCAACCGCAAATTCGTGCGCATGGCCCTCGGTGGCGTGCGTGACGAGGCGGAAATTCGTGGCCATCGCCGTACTTACATCGGTTCGATGCCAGGAAGATTGATTCAAAAGATGACAAAAGTGGGTGTCCGCAACCCGCTGTTCCTGCTCGATGAAATCGACAAGATGGGCAGCGACATGCGTGGCGATCCGGCATCGGCGTTGCTGGAAGTGCTCGATCCGGAGCAGAACCACAACTTCAACGATCACTATCTGGAAGTCGATTACGACCTGTCCGATGTGATGTTCCTGTGCACCTCGAACTCGATGAACATCCCGCCGGCGTTGCTGGACCGGATGGAAGTGATCCGTCTGCCGGGCTACACCGAAGACGAGAAGATCAACATCGCCGTCAAATACCTTTCGCCAAAGCAGATTACGGCCAACGGCCTGAAGAAAGGCGAGCTGGAGTTTGACGCAGAAGCGATCCGCGACATCATCCGCTACTACACCCGTGAAGCCGGTGTGCGTGGGCTGGAGCGCCAGATTGCCAAGGTCTGCCGAAAGGCGGTCAAGGAACATGCGCTGGAAAAACGCTTCTCGGTGAAGGTCACCGCAGACATGCTGGAACACTTCCTGGGCGTGCGTAAATTCCGCTACGGCCTGGCCGAGCAGCAGGATCAGATCGGTCAGGTGACCGGGCTGGCGTGGACTCAGGTAGGTGGCGAACTGCTGACTATCGAAGCGGCCGTCGTACCGGGCAAGGGCCAGTTGATCAAGACCGGTTCCCTGGGTGACGTGATGGTCGAATCGATCACTGCGGCCTTGACCGTTGTCCGCAGCCGGGCGAAGAGCCTGGGGATCCCCCTGGACTTCCATGAGAAGCGCGACACGCACATCCATATGCCAGAAGGGGCGACTCCCAAGGACGGCCCTAGCGCTGGTGTAGGCATGTGTACGGCCCTTGTATCGGCATTGACCGGCATTCCGGTGCGCGCGGATGTCGCCATGACCGGCGAAATCACGTTGCGTGGCCAGGTATTGGCCATTGGCGGCTTGAAAGAAAAACTGCTGGCGGCCCATCGTGGCGGAATCAAGACCGTGATCATTCCTGAAGAGAATGTGCGCGATCTCAAAGAGATTCCGGACAATATCAAGCAGGATCTACAGATTAAACCGGTTAAATGGATTGACGAGGTCCTGCAAATTGCGCTGCAATACGCGCCGGAGCCCTTGCCGGATGTGGCTCCGGAGATAGTCGCGAAGGATGAGAAACGCGACGCAGATTCTAAGGAAAGAATTAGCACGCATTAAGTACGTATTTGCCTGGGGGGCTTTCTTGACAGCTTTTTAGAGCCCTTGTTATAAAGCGGCTCTTAAGTGTCTGTAGGCCATTCAGCACTCGTTTTTGCTTTCACCAAAAAAACTTAGAATCATACTCAAATAGATATAAGGGGACTTAGAGTGAACAAGTCGGAACTGATTGATGCTATCGCTGCATCCGCTGATATCCCGAAAGCTGCTGCTGGCCGTGCGCTGGACGCTGTAATCGAATCCGTCACTGGCGCTCTCAAGGCTGGCGACTCTGTTGTTCTGGTTGGTTTCGGTACCTTCTCCGTAACTGATCGTCCGGCTCGCATTGGTCGTAACCCACAGACCGGTAAGACGCTGGAAATCGCAGCAGCCAAAAAACCAGGTTTCAAAGCCGGTAAAGCACTGAAAGAAGCTGTCAACTAAGTTCGATTCAGGTTTTTACCCATCCGGGTCGGGGTCATGCCTGACTTGGCAGCGGAGCGGCAGTCCTGACAGCAGGTCGCCGGTTCAAGACA
This sequence comes from Pseudomonas fluorescens, assembly GCF_000967965.1. Classification (GTDB taxonomy): domain Bacteria; phylum Pseudomonadota; class Gammaproteobacteria; order Pseudomonadales; family Pseudomonadaceae; genus Aquipseudomonas; species Aquipseudomonas grandcourensis. The sequence goes on along the minus strand of NZ_LACC01000034.1, from coordinate 20,673 downwards.
CCGAGGGTCGCCAGTTCGAGCCCTCGATCCGCTCCGCCAGTTACGAGAAGGCGCATCCTCGGATGCGCCTTTCTTCTATCCGGACTCTACCCACGCTCCACGGTTGCCTAATTTTGAAGTTCAACCGTTTCTGGGGGACGCATGCTGCAGAATATCAGGGACAATTCACAAGGCTGGATTGCCAAGACTATTATCGGGGTCATCGTTGTTCTGATGGCTTTGACCGGTTTCGATGCCATCTTCAAGGCTACGTCGCACAGTAATGATGCGGCCAAGGTCAACGGCGATGAAATCAGCCAGAACGAACTGAGCCAGGCGGTCGATATGCAACGCCGCCAGCTCATGCAACAGCTGGGCAAGGATTTCGATGCTTCCTTGCTGGATGAAAAAATGTTGCGCGACTCGGCTCTGAAGGGCCTGATCGATCGCAAGCTGCTGCTGCAAGGCGCAGAAAACTCGAAATTCGCTTTTTCCGAAGCGGCGCTTGATCAGGTCATCCTGCAAACACCCGAGTTTCAGGTTGATGGCAAGTTCAGTTCCGATCGTTTCGACCAAGTGATTCGCCAACTCGGCTATACCCGCATGCAATTCCGCCAGATGCTGGCTCAGGAAATGCTGATTGGTCAGCTGCGTGCCGGTCTGGCCGGTAGCGGTTTCGTGACCGATGCACAGGTGCTGGCGTTTGCCCGTCTGGAAAAACAGACCCGCGATTTCGCTTCCCTGAACATCAAGGCCGACCCGGCAGCGGTGAAACTGACCGACGATGAGGTCAAGGCTTACTACGACGAGCACGCCAAGGAATTCATGACGCCGGATCAGGTGATCATCGATTACCTCGAGCTGAAGAAGGCTTCCTTCTTCGATCAGGTTAGCGTCAATGACGAAGACCTGCAGGCGGCCTATCAGAAAGAAATTGCGAACCTGTCCGAGCAACGCCAGGCGGCGCACATTCTGATTGAAGTGAACGACAAGACCACCGAGGCTCAAGCCAAGGCGAAGATCGAAGAGATTCAGGCCCGTCTGGCCAAGGGCGAGAAGTTCGAGGCCCTGGCCAAGGAGTTCTCCCAGGATCCGGGTTCGGCGAACAACGGCGGTGACCTGGGTTATGCCGGTCCTGGCGTCTACGACCCGGCGTTCGAGAAAGCCTTGTATTCGTTGGCCAAGGACCAGGTTTCCGCGCCGGTTCGCACCGATTTCGGGTATCACCTGATCAAGCTGTTGGGCGTGGAAGCGCCTGAAGTACCGACATTCGCCAGCCTGAAAGACAAGCTGACCCGTGGTCTGAAGACCCAGCAGGTCGAGCAGCGTTTCGTCGAAGCGAGCAAGCAACTGGAAGACGCCTCGTTCGAAGCCTCTGACTTGGCTCAGCCAGCGCAGGACCTGAAACTGACCGTCCACACGTCCAAGCCGTTCGGCCGTGAAGGCGGTGAGGGTATTGCGGCCAACCGTGCCGTGATCACTGCCGCGTTCAGCCCGGAAGTGCTGGATGAGGGTGCGAACAGCACCGCCATCGAGCTCGATCCGGAAACCGTGGTCGTGTTGCGTGCCAAGGAGCACCTGAAGCCTTCGCAATTGCCGCTGGAAAGCGTCTCTGCCGCGATCCGTGTGCAATTGGCCAAGGAACACGCCAGCGCCGATGCCAAGACCAAGGCTGAAGCCCTGATTGCCAGCCTGCGCGATGGCAAGACCCCGCTGGATCAGGCGGTCGACGGCCAGGCCTGGAAAGTCACCGAGGCGGCTACTCGCGCTCAGGAAGGTGTCGACCCAGCGGTGCTGCAAGCGCTGTTCCGCATGGCGAAGCCTGCGGCCAAGGACAAACCGACCTTCACCAGCGTGACGCTGACTGATGGCAGCCTGATGATCGTGCGCCTCAATGGCGTGAACGAAGCCGCGGCGCCGACTGAAGAAGAGAAAGCGCAGTATCGTCGCTACCTCGCTTCGCGCATCGGCCAGCAAGACTTTGCGGCTTATCGCAAGCAGTTGGAAAGCCAGGCAGACATCAAGCGTTACTGATGCCTGACCAGGTTTGACGCTGCACAGGAGACCCCGGCCGAAAGGCCGGGGTCTTTTTGTTTGGCCGTACGTCATTTGCCGCGGTGACTTTTGCGCAAAACCGGGGTCAATCAGCCTGTAACCGTTTTAAGACACGATCGATGCTCCGCTAAGCATCGATCTGTTGCACAATACGCCCCGAACCGTTTTCCTCAGGATGTTCAATGTTTAAATCACTTCCCATGCGGGTTGTCGGGCTGGCAGCCGTGCTTGCCACCGCGGCCGGTTGTTCATCGAACAAGGCCGCCATCTATGAGCATGAGAATTTCGACGACTCCGGTACCTTTTCCCGAAACTATCCGGTCAGCGATACCCAGAGCTGTGAAGCCGCCCGTCGCGCCTTGCTCAGCCAGGGTTACATCATCACCAGCAACGATCCGAAGCTGGTCAGCGGCCACAAGAGCTTCCAGCAGACCGGCGAGAATCACATGGAGATCAGCTTCAGTGTGGTCTGCGCCGATGACGGCAGCGAAGGGCACCACGCGACCGTATTCGCCAATGCCTTGCAGGATCGTTATGCGCTGAAGAAGACCAACAACTCCGCCAGTCTCGGTGTGGGTGTGTTGGGCTCGGTGTCGATGCCGATCGGCTCCTCCGATGACTCGATGGTCAAGGTCGCCAGCGAAACCGTATCGTCTGCCAAGTTCTACGAGCGTTTCTTTGCACTGGTCGAGCTGTTCCTGCCACCGGAAGCGAAAAAGGCTGCGCACATCCCCGAAAAGCCGAAAACGGACCTGGGCATGCCTGAAGCCAAGGTAGCACCGGCACCGCTGGCACCTGCCCCGGCTGCGGCTCCCGCTGTACAGCCTGCTGCACCTGCACCCGTAGAAGCGGTTCCAGCGGCCTCCGAGCCGGTTGCCCCGCCTCCTGAAGCAGCGCCGATCACGCCGACCGAGCGTGCAGAGCCAGCATCCTTCCAGGAAGTCGTCACGCCACCGTCGAGCCCGAGTGACTTGCCACCGCCGAGCGAACCCATCCCGGCGTTGCCTGCTTCCAGCCAGTGATGACGGCGTCACGGGATCGGATCTGATGAACCGATCCCGTAGTCAGCCAAATGATTGACCCGCATCAACCAGGTCCGCTGTTCTGCGGCCTTGCGCGAAAAAAACCAATGATAAATTCCTGACCAGCTGCTACGTTTTATTCAGTAGCGACAGAGTGTCGTGTCCGCGTCATTTTTCTTTCACGCGGGCACTTTATGCTCAAGGGATTGGTCATTTATTCAGGCGTTTTTCAATACGGGTTGGGGGATTCAAAAATGGACGATTATCAAGAAGAGCTGCTCGAGTACCAGGCTTTCGAACTGGACCCACTGGAGCCGGCGGAAGACGCTACCGAGTTGTAGGCATCAGGCGGATTGGCGATGGCTGCGGCGAAACTCGCCGGGTGTCTGCCCGTTCCAGCGTTTGAATGCGCGTTGAAACGCTTCTGCTGAGGCAAAGCCCAGCAGGTAGGCGATCTCTCCGAACGCCAGTTCGGTGTCGCGTATGTAAGTCATGGCCAGGTCGCGACGGGTGTCGTTGAGAATCGCACGAAATTGTGTGCCTTCATCGGCGAGCTTGCGACGCAAGGTCCAGGTGGGCAGCTTCAGGCGTGCCGCCACCTCCTGCAGGTCGGGCTCCCGACCACCATTGAGCAAAGGTCCCAGCAGCGCGATGATGCGTTCACGCAGGCTGCGGGTGCGTGTCAGTTGTTCCAGTTCCCGCTCACACAGTTGCAGCAAATGCCGCCAGGTGCTCGGGCAATGCTCGGGGTTGCGCTGGGCGAGACTTGCCAGGCTCAAGCGCAGTTGATTGCGCTCGCCGCCAAACTGAATCGGACAATCACCCAACACGTCATAGGCCGCACGGTAATCGGGCTCCTCGAATTCGATTTCGATGCGTTCGGCGTGCAGTGGGGCAGGGCTGATACTGGATAATTGCTGCAACCAGCCGGCGATGATCGAATCCACCACAAAGCGGTTGTAGGCGTTATAGGGGCTGATCGAATAGAAGCGCAGCCAGGCGCCCTGGGCGTCTTCATGAAAGCTTGATTGACCCCGATAGTTGGAGCCGTACAAGGCTTCGAATCGAATCAGGCAGCGTGCGGCTTCTCGTACCGTCGGCGCCTGGGCCGCAGTGACGCCAGCGAGGCCGACCTGACTCAGGCGACTGAGCTGGCCCATGCGCAGGCCAAGGGCCGGGTTCTCGGTCAGTTGAATGGCGCCGTGGCCCAGGCGCATATAGCGCGGTATCGACAGTCGGGCACCCGCTTCGCCCAGGCGCGCGGCATCGAGACCGTATTGATCGAGCAGTGGCTGCGGATCGACGCCATGACTGCGCACGGCATCGGCCAGGCTATGAACAAAACCCACCGACAGATCGCCGAGGCGCATCGGTTGTGGATTCATGGCTTACAACCAGAGGTTCAGCAAGCGCGCACCCTGGGCGTTGCCATCGGCAAAGTGCTGGCCGTTGCTGCTGAGGAAACTATGCCCGGCGCTGCCCTGGTCCCAGAACTGACCCCGCAGGAACACACTCATGCCAGCGACTGCCTGACTGGCCGGCGTCCGGGTCGTGAGGGTCAGGCGCTGCCAGGCCTGGCCTTCACTGACTTCTCCAGGCTTCAAGTTGACCGACGTCGGCGCCGACGACCCCCTGTAGCCGCGCCAAGGTTGATCCCAGGTGCCACGGCCGGCAACAAAGGCCGGTACCGCAACCAGCTGTACGCTCTGGTCGTTGAGCTTGAGGTAGTTGTCCGGGTACCAGCTGTCGTGGCCGATCAATACGCCCAGCCTTCCTGCGGGGGTATCAACGACGTTGAGCGAGTGCTCGCCGTTCGCCTTGATCCCGTTCTGTTCTGCGAAGAACGGGTGTATCTGGCGCTGGGGCTGGCCGATCGGCAGGCCTTCGCTGTTGAACACCACGCTGCTGTTGTACAACGCACCGCGGCCGATTCTCAAGGTACCGTCGATGATGCTTGGTTCGGGCAGCACGATGGAACCCGCCACCAGCGTCACGTGGAATTCCCTGGCCAGCCCTCCGAACAATGCCTGGTAGTCCCTGGCCATTGCCTTGGCTTTCATGCGCAGGTGGGCATCGTCGAGACGGTTGCCGCCCTCGGCGCTGATCAGCGCCTTGGCGAACTTCAGGGGGTTGCTCACCGCCAGCCAGTTCATGGCTTCCTTGAGGGTGCTGGCCTGATACAGCTCATCCTTCTCGCCGCTGACCATCAGCCAGGTACCGACGTGCTCCGGCAACACGACGACGGTCTTGCGGTTCAACAAACCCTGGTCCCGGGCTGCTTGCAGATAGGCCGCGAGCTTGCGGTGCAAACGCTCGGGACTTTGATAGTCGGTAGGAAACAGTTCGGGCTGGATGCCCAACAGGTTGCCACGGTCCGCAGGCGTGCCCTGGTCGATAGCCAGGCTGATCCGCAGGTCCGAAAGGTAATGACCCACCGGCCGGTCTGCGGCCCACATCGCGTAGGTCGTGAGGGCGGCGAGCAACGCCATGGAAAATGTCAGGTACAAAAGTTTGCGCATGGGGAAACAGTTTACAGCCTGGAGCCGGGCGTGGCTTTTCATTTGGATTTGGATCGAGCATAAAGGGAATCAAGGGCTTAGTGGGCAAATTTCAGCGTTGACTGTTTTTTTCGCAGACGGCTACCTTTCTGCGCCGAGATGCAGCAATGCATGACCGGGTTAAACGAGAGGTGAGTTGACGGAGCGGGGGGGCATGGGAGGGAAACGCCGGTCAGCCATCATTTGGCTCGACCGGCCGGAAGGTGAACGTTACTTCGTGACCAGCAGTTCCGGGCCGAGGTAGTTGTTGATCTGGTTGATATCGTCATCGCCCAGACTGCCCACTGAAGAGGCCAGGCGCAGGCGCGACATCAAATAGCGCAACTTGGCATCGAACAGATCGTGGCGCGCAACGAAGAGCAGCTCTTCGGCATTGAGGACGTCCGAGTTGGTGCTGGTGCCACCCTCTTTGAAGCCCTTGCGTGACGATGCCAGTGAGCGTTCGTTGGACTCCACTGCCTTCTCCAGCGCGCGAATGCGTTTGGCGCCACTCAGTATGCCTTGATACTCACGGGTGGTTTCGGTAATGACTTCCTGTCGCGCGGCGTCGAGTTCGTCCATGGCCTTATCGCTATTGGCACTGGCCTGGCGTGTCAACGCGCTGACACCGCCACCGCTGTACAGTGGGATATTGACTTCCAGCCCGATTGAGCCGTAGTGGTTGCGTTGATTCAACTCGGAGAGTGACTGGCTCTCACCCGCGGTGTAGCCGGCAATGAAATCCAGTGTTGGCCAGTGGCCGGCGCTGGCACGCTTCACTTCTTCTGCTGCGAGGTCGCTGCTATAACGGCGCGCATGAATCAACGGGCTATCGGTCTGGGCTTTGACCAACCAGTCCTGCAGGTTACTCGGTAGCAGCGGCGGTGTATCGAAGCTCGGGCGCAAGGTGGTCAGTGACTCGGGGGTTTCACCGATATATTCCTCAAGCTTGCGGCGCGCGTTGATCAGGTTGTCTTGCGCTTCGATCAGCTCGGCGTCGGCGAGGTCGCGGCGAGCGGTCGATTCGTCGATGTCGGTGACGGTGCCGGCCCCCAGTTCCATGCGCCGTTTCGCCGAGGCGAGTTGTTCTTCGAAGGCGGTCAGCTTGGACTTGGCCAGGACGATGGTTTCGCTGGCCAGGAGTACGTCGAAATAGCTTTCGGTCAGGCGCACCGCGGCGTCCTGAGTCTTGGCATCGAATACCGCGTTGCTGTAGTCGGCACGCTGCTGACCCTGGCGGTATTCGGCCATCTTTTGTTTGTTGAACAGCGGCTGGCGCAGGCGCACGTTGGCGCCCTTGGAATCGTAATGGAGATCTCTGTCGATGCCGCTCTGGCTTTGGGAGCCATTGACCTTGTTGTGGTAGCCCGAGGCATTGATCTGCGGTAACAGGCCAGCCTTGCCAATGGCGCGGTTTTCCTCGCCGGCCTGTTTTTCATGCACGGAGGCCTGGTAGATAGGGCCCTGGAATTGCAACAAATCCCAGGCTTGTTTGAGGTCCATGGCACCAGCCGGCAGGGACAGCCCCAGCAGGCAGAAGAACAGGCAACGACGTTCCATCTCATTGTTCCTTGAATGAGCTGTCCACACGATCGAGCATTGGTTTGAGAAGATAGCTGATCATGTTGCGTTCGCCAGTCTTGATGGTGACGCTGGCGGGCATGCCGGGGCGAATGTGGTTGCTGCCAAGCAGGCCCATGCCATCGGGCGTGACCTCCACCTGAGCCAGATAGAACGGTTGCTTGCTTTCCTCGTCCATCAAGCGGTCGGCGGAAATGGTCTTCACGCGGCCGGGGATATTTGGTGTCTTGGCATGGTTGAAAGCCGGGAAGGAAATATCCACGGTCAGGCCGGGGACCATCTTGTCGATGGCCTGCACGGGAATCATCGCGTCGACCTGCAGCGGTTCGTTGACCGGAACGACTTCCATGATCTTGAAGCCAGGCTGAATGACCCCGCCAACGGTGGCAATGCTCAGGCCCTGGACCATGCCATCGATCGGCGAACGAATCACCGTGTGGGTCACTTCATAGTCGAGCGAGCGCAAGCGGTCGGCCAGAGTGGTGTTTTCCTTGGCGGTTTCAGTCAGCTGCGATTCGACTTCCTTCAGGTAATCGTGTTGGCGCTGCAGGATGCGCAGCTTGATTTCGGTGGTCTGGCTACGCACGCGGGCGATGTTGTTGAGGTTCTCGGCCTGGCCGGCAGAGAGGTCGGCATTGCTGCGTTCCAGCTCAAGCAGGCGGTTGCGCGGCACATAGCCTTCGGCCGTCAGCACGCGGGTGCCTTGCAGTTCCTGGTTGAGGAAACTGATCTGCGAGGCGCGGGCGCTATAGACCTGCTGCAGGCCCTTGAGCTGCACGGCCGACGCCGCCAGGTTCTCCTGCAGGATGCTGATTTCGCCAGCGAGACCGGCGCGCCGGGTGTCGAGCAGGCGCTGTTGCAGGTCCATGGCGGCTTCCAGGCGGTGGTCATCCTTGAAGCGTTTGAGCAGTTCCGGATCGAAGCTCACCACATCGCGGCCGTCACGCTCCGCTTCCAGGCGGTTTTCCACCGTCTTGCTGACGATGTACTGGGCGCTGACTGCACCCTCTTCGGCAGTGGCACGCAACGAGTCGAGACGGACCACCTCCTGGCCTTTTGTCACCAGATCGCCTTCGCGAACGAGAATGGCCTCCACGGTACCGCCACTCAGATGCTGCACGGCTTTGCGATTGTTGGTGACCTTGACCGTGCCTGTCGCTACCACGCCGGCATCCAGCGGAGCCAGCCAGGACCACAGGAGGAAGCCGCCGAAGCCGGCAAGCACCAGCCACACGCCCCACCGCGCGGGTTTGCCGACGTCCAGGTCTACCATGCTCCTGGAATCGGCTGTAATCATCTCGGTATGTTGGCTCATTTGCATGATCGGTCACTCCCGTGCTTTGACAGAGGCCAGCGGAGTTGACGCGCCTGCAGGGATCACACTGGCCTTGCGCAGCGCTGCGAATACTTCATCACGCGTGCCAAGCATCTGCACGCCGCCGTCGCGCAGCATCAGCACCTTATCGACGGCACAGAGTACGTTGGGACGGTGAGAAATCAGAATGACGGTGGCGCCACGGCCCTTGAGTTCGGCCAGGGCGTCGACCAAGGCCTTTTCGCCGAGGTCGTCGAGGTTGGCGTTCGGCTCGTCCAGCACGATCAGGTTGGGCTCGCCATACAGCGCGCGGGCCAAGGCGATGCGCTGCTTCTGGCCACCGGATAACGGGCTGCCATCGGTGCCCAGTCGGGTGTCATAACCCTGTGGAAAACGCAGGATCATTTCGTGCACGCCAGTGATCTTGGCGGCGCGGATGACCGCTTCGCTGTCCACTTCGCCAAAGCGCGCAATGTTGTCGGCGATATTGCCCTCGAACAGCTCCACGTCCTGTGGCAGGTAGCCGAGCCAGGGGCCAAGTTCGCCCTTGTTCCAGTTGAATATGTCTGCGCCGTCCAGGCGCACCTTGCCGGCCTGGGCCGGCCAGACGCCAACCAGCAGGCGGGCGAGGGTGGATTTACCCGAGGCGGATGGACCGATAATGCCAAGGCTTTCGCCGGGGACAAGGCTGAAACTCACGCCGCGCAGAATCGTGTTGTTGGTACCGGGGGCGCCGGCATACACATTCTCCACCGCCAGCATGCCCATTGGCCGCTGGAGCGACATGCTCGGAGGCCGGCGCGGATAGTCGTGCAGCATCTCGTTGAGCCGGCCCCAGGCCGAACGGCAGCCGAGCAATTGCTTCCACGACGCGATGACCTGTTCCACCGGACCCAGTGCGCGGCCGGTGAGGATCGAGCAGGCAATCATCATCCCCGGGGTGATCTTGCCGTCGATCGCCAGCAGCGCGCCAGCGCCGAGAATCAGCGACTGCAAAGTGATCCGCACGAAGCGCCCGATGCTGCTGATCAAGGCGGCACGATCGGAGGCCAGGGTCTGCATTTCCAGAATGCGCAAATGGCTTTGGTACCAGCGCTTGCTGATCGACGGCAGCATGCCCATGGCCTCGATGACCTCGGCGTTGCGCAGGTTGTTGTTGGCGAATTGGGCGGAGGAGAGGGCGGCCTGATTGGCTTCGGCCAGCGGCTTGTGCGTCGCCTTTTCGGTGAGCCAGGCCAGGGCCACCAGAATCAGCGAGCCGATCAGCGTGAGCAGTCCGAGCAGTGGATGGATCAGATAGGCGACCAGCAGGTAGATCGGCGTCCACGGTGCATCGAAGAAAGCGAACAGGGAATTGCCGGTGACGAACTGACGGACCTGGGCGAGGTCTTGCAGGGCCTGGGCCGGGTTACCTCCGGCGCGGCCCAGGTTGCGCTCGAATGCAGCGGTGAAAATGCGTCGGTTGAGGTCCATGTCGAGGCAGTTGCCGACCCGGATCAGCACGCGGGTGCGGACCATTTCCAGCGTGGACATCAGCAGGAACAGACCCACCACCAGGACCGTCAACATCGCCAGCGTCGTGACGTTGCGACTGACCAGGGCTCGATCATAGACCTGCAGCATATAAATAGCTGGCGTCAACATCATGACGTTTATGACACCGCTGAACGCCGCCAGCGAATAAAAACTGCGGCGCAGGCGAAAGAGTGCGTCTGCCAGTTCGGAACGGATGCTCGACTGCTTGGGCATGTTGGTCCTCCCACTGCGAAAAGCTGATTGCCCTTGGGGCGCAACAGCTAACAGTAAATGTAGTCCTGTAAACAGCTTATGGAGACGCAGGCTGGTCGCTCTATGGATGGCGAGTCTTCCGAAATAGCTGCGTTGCTCCCTTATGCAGCAGCGTAGGTGGCGGCGAAACAGTTCGAAATAACATTTTGCTCTATACCAGCACACAACTTTCTATATATCTTTTAAAAACAGATAGTTGTGATGCCTACCACCAGTCGTCTGTTTTAGCGACGTAATATTGACAAAGATTTGCTATGGAACTTTAGTCTTAGTTATCGGGGGGCCCGCCCGCCTGAAGCCTGCCAGCGCTTTGGCAGTGCAAGGCGCGGTGATTCTCCTGAGAGGAGCAGAATCATGTCGATCATTTCGTTCTTTTGCAGAGGGAAGGGGCTTTCCAGGACGTTTGCCTTCACTTCCAGATTCCATGGCCCGCCCAGGGCTCGAATCCGCTCTGCCTGATCGCCCGGCGAGCAATTCATTTCGCGAATTCCAGGCGCGTATCCCGGGTCTCGGGTAACGCCAGAGCTCTCGCTAAAAAACCTAATCAACAAACTGCGCAAGCCAGCACTTGACTTGGCGCGGGAGGGTTTTCTCGTCCCGTGCCTTTACCCAAATAGATCGAGGGCAATCCAAAATGGCCAATTTCAACAAGTCGGACCTGGAGTTCATCCTTAAGCAAATCTTCATCGCAGAAGCGAATGCCGACGGCGCCAGCCTCATTGATTTGCTTCCCAACTCTCAGGTGCCATTCGGCCTGCGTACCGTCGATGGCAGCTTCAACAACCTGGTCACCGGCCAGAGCGAGTTTGGCGCCGCGGACAATACCTTCCCGCGCCTGCTTGACCCCTCGTTTCTGGCGGCATACGCCGTGCCAGGGGATGTGACCGATCCGCAACCACGGATTATCAGTAACCTGATCGTCGACCAGACTGCCAACAACCCGGCGGCCTATGCCTCAGCGTTCGACCCGGGCCTGGACGGTGTACTCAACTTCGGCTTGCCGGGTAATGACGATGTACTCAAGGCTGGCGTACAGGTAGTCACCAGCCCCGGGCTGGATGGCGTGTTCGGCACGACCGATGACAAGCCTGTGTTCTTCATGCCCAACGTGTCGCCGGACGTCGGCCTGACCGCCAGCTTCAACTCGTGGATGACCTTCTTCGGCCAGTTCTTCGACCACGGTCTAGACCTGGTCACCAAGAGCGCTACCGACTTCGTATTTATTCCGCTGCAGCCGGACGATCCGTTGTTCGTACTGAACAGCCCGACCAACTTCATGGTGCTGCCACGTGCGGTGCATACCGCTGGCGCGGACGGAGTACTTGGCACTGCCGATGATGGCCAGCCCAACACCACCTCGCCGTTTGTTGACCAGAGCCAGACCTACAGCTCGCACCCGTCGCATCAGGTGTTCCTGCGCGAGTACGTGATCAACGCAGCAGGCGATCCTGTTGCAACGGGACGTTTGGTTACCAATCGCGATCTCGGCGTCGATGGCAGGTTCGGCACTGCCGATGATGGCAGCGGCGAAAATGGCGGCATGGCGACCTGGAAGGTGGTCAAGGCCCAGGCTCATGACATTCTCGGCATTGACCTGACTGACGCCGATGTACACAACGTGCCGTTGCTGGCAACCGATGCGTACGGCAACTTCATCCGCGGGCCGAACGGCATGCCGCAGGTGGTGATTCGCATCAGTAACGGTGCTGACGGCATTGCCGGGACAGCTGATGACGTCACTCAACTGGTCGAAGGCAACCGGGCTGCTCCGATCAGTCTGGCCAACGCCGTGAGCACCGGGCATGGCTTCCTCGACGACATCGCCCACAATGCCGCGCCAGTCGTCGTCAATGGGCTTCTGCAGGCGGATGTTGATGACGCTATCGGCAATGCGCAGCCAACTGACGGAGCCGGCAACAACACGACCTATGACAACGAACTGCTCGACGCCCACTACATCGCCGGCGACGGCCGGGTGAACGAGAACATTGGCCTGACCACCGTGCACCATGTGTTCCACTCCGAGCACAACCGCCTGGTCCAGCAATCCAAGGACACCATCCTTGCTTCCGGCGACCTGGCCTTCCTCAATCAGTGGCTGGTGGACGATGTGACCGCGATACCGACTACACCCGCCGGGATCGCAGCGTTGGTGTGGGACGGTGAACGCCTGTTCCAGGCCGCCAAGTTCGGCACCGAAATGCAGTACCAGCACCTGGTGTTCGAGGAATTCGCGCGGACCATTCAGCCGCAGGTCGACGGATTCCTTGCGCCCAGTGGCTATGACACCTCGATCAACCCGGCAATCCTCGCCGAGTTCGCCCACGTGGTGTACCGCTTCGGTCACTCGATGTTGACCGAGACCGTCGATCGCTTCGACCCCGCGTTCAATCCGCTCCTCACTAACCCGGCCAACCCGGACTCGCAACTGGGTCTGATTGCGGCCTTCCTCAATCCGCTGGCGTTTGCCGGCAGCGGGACGACTGCGGATGAAGCGGCAGGAGCGATCATTCGCGGTGTGACCCGCCAGGTCGGCAACGAGATCGACGAGTTCGTCACCGAAGCGTTGCGCAACAACCTGCTCGGTCTACCGCTCGATTTGCCGAGCCTGAACCTGGCGCGTGGTCGCGACACGGGCATCCCCACCTTGAATGAGGCGCGGCGAGAGTTCTACGCCTCAACCGGCGACAGCCAACTCAAGCCGTACATCAGTTGGGCTGACCTGGCAGACAGCCTCAAGCACCCCGAGTCGTTGGTCAACTTCATCGCGGCCTTCGGTACCCACGGGGCATTGACGGCAGCCGATGTGGATACGATGGTCGAGATGCGTGCGGTCGCTGCTGCCCTGGTATTTGGCGGCAGCGCGTTGATCAATGCCGGCACTGTCAACGAGCGTACCTTTACCGCTGATTTAGCGGATCGCTTGGCATTCCTTAACAGTTCGGGCATCTACGCCATGGTCAATGGCGTCACCACTACCGGTGTGGACGACATCGACTTCTGGGTCGGTGGCCTCGCCGAACAGAAGATGCCGTTCGGCGGCATGCTCGGCTCGACGTTCAACTTCGTGTTTGAAACCCAGATGGAGGCGTTGCAGAACGGCGACCGCTTCTACTACCTGTCGCGTACTGCGGGCCTGAACTTCGGCACTGAGCTTGAGAACAACTCCTTTGCCAAGCTGATCATGCTCAACACCGATGTCACCCACCTGGCAAACACCGTGTTCCTGACGCCGACGTTCACCCTCGAAGTGAATCAGGCCACTCAGTTCACTGGCCTGGGCCTGGATAGCCGTGCCGATCCGACGGGCGGCATCATGATCAACGGCGTGGAAGTCGTGCCGCTGGTGATCCGTGACAACCCCGACACCCCCGGTGTGGACACCAACTATCTGCAGTACACCGGTGAAGACCATATCGTCATGGGCGGCACTGCCGGCAATGACATCATCATCTCCGGTGACGGCGATGACACCATCTACGGCGATGCCGGCAACGACCGCCTCGAAGGCGGTGCCGGGAACGATGCGGTACTGGGCGGCGCGGGTGATGACATCATCAGCGACTCGTTCGGCGATAACCGCCTGGAGGGTAATGCCGGTAACGATGTGATCGTGGCCGGCAGCATGCTTGTTGCAGGCAACCTGATCCTTGGCGGCGATGGCCAGGACTTCATTATCACCACGGAAGACATCACCACCACCTTCGGCGGTCAGGGTGACGACTTCATCCTCGGCGCCAAGACCAACCTGCCACCTACCGGCAACGAAGGTGATGACTGGATCGAGAAGGGCGCCCAGGACGGTGCGCCTGGCGATAACTTCTCGCCGTTGCTCAATGACGATGTGATCGGCAACGACATCTTTACCGGTGGTGGCGGCTTCGACGAAATGATCGGCGAGGGTGGCGACGACATCTTCGTCGGCAGCGATGCCCAGGACAAGATGGACGGCATGTCCGGTTTCGACTGGGTGACCTACAAGAATGACAAGGTCGGCGTGACCGTTGACCTGACCCTGGCCGCGCTGGCGCAGCCACATGGCAATGCGCCAAACCAGAATGCCGGGGTGTTCAATCCGGTCGGTGCCTCGCCTGCCTCGATCCTTGACCGTTTTGCCGAAGTCGAAGGCTTGTCCGGTTCGAGTTTCGGTGATGTGCTCAAAGGCGATGATGTCGATGCGGTCACTATTGTCAACCACGGTGGTGCCACGGGCAGTGCACTGACCAATGTCGCGTTGATCCGCGGTCTGGACCAGTTCCTGGCCGATGCCGGATTACCGGTCACCGGCTTTGCCACTGGCAACATCATTCTCGGCGGCAATGGCAGTGACCTGATAGAGGGCCGCGGCGGCGATGATCTGATCGATGGCGACAAATGGATCAACGTCAGGATTGCGGTTTACGCCCCTGGTGATGTCAACCATACCGGCCCCGAAATCGCCTCCTTCGACAGCATGGTCGATATGATCCCGTTCATGCTGGATCGCACCTATAACCCGGGTCAGCTCAAGGCCGTGCGGGAAATCATGCCCGGCACCTCGACGGGCGGGGCGGCCTTCGACACCGCCATCTACTCCGGGCTTCTGGGCGAGTATACGGTTATTGTTGACGACCGCGGCACGGCGGACGATTTGGCGGACGATGTCTATACAGTGATAGATAGCGTAGCGGGCCGCGACGGCACCGATACCCTGCTGCATATCGAACGCCTGCAGTTCGCCGATAACCAGATAGTGCTGGTGGACGGACTCAATGCCCAACCAACTGGCAGCCCGACCGTCACGGATGGCAACGGCGGCGCGATCACGGTGGGCGACACACTGACGGTCAGCGTGGCCGGGGTGCGCGATGGCAACAATATCGCGGCGGGTAATCCGCTGGGCTTGATTACCAACTCCTCTGTGTCCTACATCTGGCAGTTCGAGGCAACGCCAGGCAGCGGCGTATTCGAGGACATTATCCTGTTGCCAGCTGGCGACCTGGCGTTCCAAAGCGCCGACGGCACCGCGTTCAAGGTCTCTCCTGACCTCGCCGGGTTGTCGTTGCGGGTCAAGGCGATCTATCAGGACGGTCACGGTACCACGGAGATCCTTTTCTCCACGCCGACGGCTACCATCGCCGCCGGTGCACCGGTTATACCAACGGCGCAGGTACCTGTAGTCGATGCCACCGCAGGTGGCGCGGGCCTGCACATGGTCCGCTCCGACCTCAACTTCATTCTTGACCAGATCAAGATTGCCGAGGCTGAGGCGGGCGGTCAGGACATCCTCTCGCTGATCCCGAACATCCGCGCGCCGTTGGGCCTGCGTGCGGTCGACGGGTCGAACAACAACCTGATGAACCTCAACGGCAACAACCACACCGAGTTTGGTGCCGCCGATAACGTCTTTCCGCGATTGACCGATCCGGTCTTCAATCCGGCGGAAGGTGTTGCTGCCGGCTTCTTCGGCCCCGGCTCGCCGGCTATCGCTGGATCGTCGTATGCGCAGAACAGCGGCAATGTGTTTGACTCGCAACCACGCACCATCAGTAACCTGATCGTCGATCAGACGTCGAACAACCCGGCGGCCTATGCCACGGCTTTCGACCCGGGCCTGGACGGTGTGCTCAACTTCGGCGTGGTGGGTGTGGGTAATGACGACGTCCTCAAGGATGGCGTACGGATTGTCGCCAGCCCCGGCCTGGATGGTCAGTTCGGTACCCCCGATGATCACGATGTGTACTTTTTCGAGAACGTCGCGGCGGACGCGGGATTGTCCGCGCCGTTCAACGCATGGATGACCTTCTTCGGACAGTTCTTCGATCATGGCCTGGACCTGGTCACCAAAGGCGGTTCGGGCACCGTCTTCATCCCGCTGAACGAGGATGATCCGTTGTTTGTGCCAGGCGGCAGTGCCAACTTCATGGTGCTGACCCGCGCGACCAACCTGCCAGGGGCGGATGGGGTTCTCGGCACTGGTGACGACATCCATGAGCAAACCAACACCACCACGCCATTCGTGGACCAGAACCAGACCTATAGCTCGCACCCGTCGCACCAGGTGTTCCTGCGTGCCTATGGGCTCAACGCAGCTGGCGATCCGGTGGCCACCGGCAAGCTGATCACCAATCGTGATCTGGGCGCCGATGGCGAGTTCGGCACTATCGACGATGTCGAGATCGGCGGCATGGCCACCTGGAAGGTAGTCAAGGCGCAAGCCCATGATCTGCTCGGCATCAATCTCACGGATGCCGATTTCGACAACGTGCCATTGCTGGCGACCGACGCCTACGGCAATTTCATCAAGGGGCCGAGTGGCATGCCGCAGGTGGTGATCCGCATCGGTAACGGTGTTGATGGCATTGCCGGGACAGCTGATGACGTCACTCAACTGGTCGAAGGCAACCGGGCTGCTCCCATTGACCTGACCAATGCTGTGCGCACCGGTCACCAGTTCCTCATCGACGTTAACCACAATGCAGTGCCGGTGGACGGCCAGACCGGTGCAGCGCTCACGCCCGATGCGGACGATATCGTGGGTGGTACACCTGCGCCGGGCTCCTACGACAACGAGCTGCTGGATGCGCACTACATCGCTGGCGACGGCCGGGTCAACGAGAACATCGGCCTGACCGCGGTGCATGCGATCTTCCACTCCGAGCACAACCGCCTGGTCCAGCAAACCAAGGATACCGTGCTCGATTCGGGTGACGTGGCCTTCCTCAACGAGTGGCTGCTCACTCCGGTGGCCGCATTGCCAACCAACCAGACTGAGTTCGATGCGCTGCAGTGGAATGGCGAGCGCTTGTTCCAGGCTGCCAAGTTCGGTACTGAAATGCAGTATCAGCACCTGGTGTTCGAGGAGTTTGCGCGGACCATCCAGCCCCGAGTCGACCTGTTTTTTGCACCGACCCAGGTCTATGACGTCGACCTCGATGCCTCGATCGTCGCCGAGTTCGCCCACACCGTGTACCGGTTTGGCCACTCGATGCTGACCGAGACCGTCGATCGCTTCGATATCGACTTCAACGTGGTGGGGGCCAGCGTTACTAATCCCGATCAACAAATGGGCTTGATCGCAGCGTTCCTCAACCCGTTGGCGTACGCCGCCAGTGGCGTGTCGCCAGAGGATGCGACCAGTGCGATCATTCGTGGGGTGACTCGGCAAGCCGGTAACGAAATCGACGAGTTCGTCACCGAGGCGCTGCGCAATAACCTGCTTGGCTTGCCGCTCGACCTGCCGGCGCTCAACATCGCCCGTGGCCGCGACGTGGGGATTCCCTCACTCAATGCGATCCGCCGCGACATCTACAGCCAAACCGGTGATACCCAACTCAAGCCGTACTCCAGCTGGATCGACCTGTTGCAGCACCTCAAGCATCCGGAGTCGTTGATCAACTTCATCGCGGCCTATGGCACGCATGACACGATCACGGCGGCGACCACGCTTGAAGGCAAACGCGCTGCAGCCCTGGCGCTGGTCTTCGGTGGCGTGGGTGCGCCGGCTGACGCTGAGCGTTTGGCCTTCCTCAACAGCACCGGTGACTTTGCCAACGTAACGCTGCCCGGCAGCGATGGGGTGCTGGGTACTACCGACGACCTGAGGAACGTGACGACCACGGGCGTCGATGCCATCGATCTCTGGATCGGCGGCCTGGCCGAACAGAAAACCCCGTTCGGCGGCATGCTCGGCACGACCTTCAACTTCGTGTTCGAGAACCAGCTGGAAAAACTGCAGGACGGCGACCGCTTCTACTACCTGGAGCGTACCTCTGGCCTGTCCATGAATGCCGAACTTGAAAGCAACTCGTTCGCCAAGCTGATCATGGCCAACACCTCGGCCACGCACTTGCCAGGCCTGGTGTTCTCGGACCCTGGGTTCTATCTGGAAGTAGACCCGGGCAAGCAATTCAACGAAGGCCTGCTCGCCGCCGATCCGCTCGGCCCGAACGGCGAGCAGGTGGTGTTCCGCGACAACCCGCTGACCGTGGGGGCGGACACCAACTACATCCGCTACAACGGTGCCGAGCACATCGTGCTGGGGGGCACAGACAACGCAGACATTCTCATCTCCAGTGAAGGCGATGACACGGTCTGGGGTGATGCCGGCAACGATCGCATCGATGGCGGTGACGGCAACGACCAGCTGCGCGGTGGTGCCGGTGACGACATCATCACCGACACCGGCGGCGACGATAACATCCAGGGTGGCGACGGCAACGACGTGTTGCACGGTGGCAACGGCGTCAATCTGATCATTGGCGGGTTCGGCAGCGACTTCATCGTGACCGGTGAGGACGCCTCCGAGGCCATTGGTGGTCAGGGCAACGACTTCATCCTGGGCAGCAAAGCCAACGAACAGGACATGGGTAACGAAGGCGACGACTGGATCGAGAAGGGCACCTCGGACGGTGCACCTGGCGACAACTTCGATCCACTGGGCAACGACCCGGTCATTGGCCACGATGTATTTATCGGTGGCAATGAGAACGATAAGTTCAACGGCGAAGGCGGCGACGACATCATGGTCGGCAGTCTCGGCTTCGGTGACCGCTATATCGGCGGCTCGGGCTATGACTGGGCGACCTTCAAGGATCTCGCCCAGGGCGTGACCATCGATTACAGCGACCGCTTCTTCGATGTTCCACCGATGCCGGGTTCGGGTGCCTCGGCGCTGGTGCGCTTCGACATCATGGAAGGTCTGTCGGGCTCGTCCCACGGTGACTTCCTGCGCGGTGATAACGAAGATGCGACATCGCTACCCACCGCGGGTGCAACCGGCAGTGTGTTGACCAATATCAGCCTGATCAACGGTCTGGCGGGTCTGTTGCCAGTCGGCGCGACGTTCTACGACGGCGGCAACATCATCCTCGGTGGCAGCGGTAGCGACCTCATCGAAGGTCGAGGTGGTGACGACATCATCGACGGTGACAAGTGGCTGAACGTACGCATCAGCGTACGGGCGAACGCTGATGGCACTGGCGCGGAAATCGCCACGTTCGACAGCATGGCGCCGATGGTCCAAGCGATGTTGAACGGCACTTACAACCCTGGCCAGCTGGTCATCGTGCGGGAGATTCTGACCGGCACTGACAGCTTCGACACTGCGGTGTTCTCCGGTAATTTTTCGGAGTACAGCGTCGCTGTCGATGGCAACACCGTCATCGTGACCGACCTGGTGACAGCGCGTGATGGCGTCGATCGCCTGACGGGCATCGAGCGTCTGCAGTTCGCTGATCAGGCGCGGGCGTCCGGCGTTGGCACCGCCTTGAACAGCGGTCCTGTGGGGCGTCTGGCGATCCTCGATGCTACCTCCGGTGCGCGTACCGATACACCCGTCGCCGGCCAGCTGCTGCGCGTCAGCGATCGGTCGATACGCGATGCGGACAGTGTGAGTGCGACCAATCTAACCGGCGCGGTTACCGGTCCGGTGGCTTACTACTGGCAGGTCGAAAACATCCCTGGTTCGGGCGTCTTTGAAGACATCTCCTTTGTCGCCGCCGGCGAAGTATCGCGGGCGATCGGCGCCACCTACCTGGTGGCGGACGATGTCGCCGGTCTGAACATCCGCGTTCGGGCGGTGTATCAGGATGGCAACGGTACGCTGGAGTTCGTCGACTCGTCGGCGAACAACGCACCGACCGCAGGGCCGGCCATCCTCGGGTTTGCGTTTCTGAACGAGGTGCTGACCGCCGACCTGTCGACCATCGTCGATGTCGATGGCCTCAGCAATCCGCAGTTCACCTTCCAGTGGCAGGAGACCAATGGGGTCACCTTTGTCGACATCGCCGGAGCCACTGCCAGCACGTTTGCGCTTGGCCAGGCTCAGGTCGGTGATCAGGTGCGCGTGGTGGTCGGTTATGTGGATGACTTCGGTGTGGCCGAAAGCGTTACGTCCGACGCCACGGCCCCGGTAGCCGTCGGTGCAGTGTTTGTCGGTACCACCGGTGGCGACATATGGGTCGGCACGGCAGGCAACGACGTGGCCAGCGGAGG
>NZ_LACC01000034.1:0-337 GCF_000967965.1 Pseudomonas fluorescens | reverse complement strand
GCCGACACGATGGCCGGCGGTATCGGCAGCGATATCTATGAAGTCACCGACCTTGGGGACGTGGTGACCGAGCTCGCCGGTGCCGGCGACGACTCTATCTGGACCTCGCTCGCGAGCTACACCCTGGGTGCCAACGTCGAGAATCTGTATTTCGGCGGCAGCGGCCACTTTACGGCCATTGGCAATGCACTGGACAACACGCTCGTGGGTGGTGCGGGTGACGACGTCCTCATCGGTCGCGCAGGTGCCGACGCGATGGCCGGCGGTGTCGGCAGCGATATCTACGAAGTCACCGACCTTGGGGACGTGGTGAGCGAGCTCGCCGATGCCGGCAACG
>NZ_LACC01000033.1 GCF_000967965.1 Pseudomonas fluorescens | reverse complement strand
GTATACGGAACCGTACGTACGGTGGTGTGAGAGGACGGCGGGGGCAGCCCCGCCTCCTACTCGATTCTTGGGTTTTGTATTGGAGGTAATGGCCTCATCGCGAGCAGGCTCGCTCCTACAGTTGATCGTGTTTATCTGGAAAGACCCGGTCCCCTGTAGGAGCGAACCTGCTCGCGATAGCGTCAGTACAAGCCCCCATTTCCTTCAGGCAAAAGAAAACCCCCGACCCGCCAGAGGCTGATCGGGGGTTTCGAGTAAGCGCCTTGCGACGCTTACCGGCTCAGCTTATTGGCAAGCTTCGCAATCCGGCTCGTCGATGGCGCAAGCCTTTGGCACTGGAGCAGGGCCGGCAGGAGCTGCCAGGACCGAGTCGTCACCGTGGTTGCCGCCGCTGGAAACAGCGTTCAGCTTGCCGGTGTTGATGGTCGACTTCTCGGTGCTGGTCGCAGCCAGGGCGCGGAGGTAGTAAGTGGTTTTCAGACCACGGTACCAGGCCATGCGGTAGGTCACGTCCAGCTTCTTGCCCGAAGCGCCGGCGATGTACAGGTTCAGCGACTGAGCCTGGTCGATCCACTTCTGACGACGGCTGGCGGCGTCGACGATCCACTTGGTGTCCACTTCGAAGGCAGTCGCGTAGAGCTCTTTGAGTTCTTGCGGGATGCGCTCGATCTGCTGCACCGAACCGTCGTAGTACTTCAGGTCGTTGATCATGACCGAGTCCCACAGACCGCGAGCCTTCAGGTCGCGAACCAGGTACGGGTTGATCACGGTGAATTCGCCCGACAGGTTCGATTTCACATACAGGTTCTGGTAGGTCGGTTCGATCGACTGCGATACGCCGGTGATGTTGGCGATGGTCGCGGTCGGTGCGATGGCCATGATGTTCGAGTTACGGATGCCTTTCTGTACACGGGCACGAACCGGTGCCCAGTCCAGGGATTCGTTCAGGTCGACATCGATGTACTTCTGGCCACGGGACTCGATCAGGATCTGTTGCGAATCCAGCGGCAGGATGCCTTTGGACCACAGCGAACCCTGGAACGTCTCGTAGGCGCCGCGCTCGTCGGCCAGGTCGCAGGAAGCCTGGATCGCGTAGTAGCTGACCGCTTCCATCGACTTGTCGGCGAACTCGACGGCAGCGTCGGAGCCGTAAGGGATGTGCTGCAGGTACAAAGCGTCCTGGAAGCCCATGATGCCCAGACCGACCGGACGGTGCTTGAAGTTGGAGTTCTTCGCTTGCGGCACCGAGTAGTAGTTGATGTCGATCACGTTATCGAGCATGCGCACGGCGGTGTTCACGGTGCGTTGCAGCTTGGCGGTGTCCAGCTTGCCGTCGACGATGTGGTTCGGCAGGTTGATCGAGCCCAGGTTGCAAACGGCGATCTCGTCCTTGTTGGTGTTCAAGGTGATCTCGGTGCACAGGTTCGAGCTGTGGACCACGCCCACGTGCTGCTGCGGGCTGCGCAGGTTGCACGGGTCCTTGAAGGTCAGCCATGGGTGGCCGGTTTCGAACAGCATGGACAGCATCTTGCGCCACAGGTCTTTGGCCTGGATGGTCTTGAACAGCTTGACCTTGCCCGGGTACTCGGTCAGGGCTTCGTAGTACTCGTAGCGCTCTTCGAAGGCCTTGCCGGTCAGGTCGTGCAGGTCCGGTACTTCGGACGGCGAGAACAGGGTCCACTTGCCGTCATCGAAGACGCGCTTCATGAACAGGTCAGGGATCCAGTTGGCGGTGTTCATGTCGTGGGTACGACGACGATCATCACCGGTGTTCTTGCGCAGTTCGATGAACTCTTCGATGTCCATGTGCCAGGTTTCCAGGTAGGCACACACAGCGCCTTTGCGCTTGCCACCCTGGTTAACGGCAACGGCAGTGTCGTTGACGACTTTCAGGAACGGCACGACGCCCTGGGACTTGCCGTTGGTGCCCTTAATGTACGAACCCAGCGCACGAACCGGTGTCCAGTCGTTGCCCAGGCCACCAGCGAATTTCGACAGCATGGCGTTGTCGTGGATCGCGTGGTAGATGCCCGACAGGTCATCCGGCACGGTGGTCAGGTAGCAGCTCGACAGCTGTGGACGCAGGGTACCGGCGTTGAACAGGGTCGGGGTCGACGACATGTAGTCGAAGGACGACAGCAGGTTGTAGAACTCGATCGCACGGTCTTCTTTCTGCTTCTCTTCGATCGCCAGGCCCATGGCCACGCGCATGAAGAAGATCTGCGGCAGTTCGAAACGCACGCCATCCTTATGGATGAAGTAACGGTCGTACAGGGTTTGCAGGCCCAGGTAGGTGAATTGCTGATCGCGCTCGTGGTTGATCGCCTTGCCCAGTTTTTCCAGGTCGAAGGAGGCCAGCACAGGGTTCAGCAGTTCGAACTCGATACCTTTGGCGATGTAGGCCGGCAGTGCCTTGGCGTACAGGTCGACCATCTCGTGGTGAGTGGCGCTTTCGGCCACACCGAGGAAGCCCAGGCCTTCGGCACGCAGGGTGTCCATCAGCAGGCGGGCGGTCACGAACGAGTAGTTCGGCTCACGCTCAACCAGAGTACGGGCGGTCATCACCAGGGCGGTGTTGACGTCGGTCAGGGCCACGCCGTCGTACAGGTTCTTCAGGGTTTCGCGCTGGATCAGGTCGCCGTCGACTTCTTCCAGGCCTTCGCACGCTTCGGTGACGATGGTGTTCAGGCGGCCCATGTCCAGCGGCGCCAGGCTGCCGTCGGCACGGGTGATGCGGATCGACGGGTGAGCGTTGACCGCTTCTTCGGTTGGTGCGTGGGCAGCGCGCTCTTTCGAACGACCGTCACGGTAGATCACGTAGTCGCGAGCGACTTTTTGCTCGCCGGCACGCATCAGGGCCAGTTCGACCTGGTCCTGGATTTCTTCGATGTGGATGGTGCCGCCCGATGGCATGCGACGCTTGAAGGTCGCGGTGACCTGTTCGGTCAGGCGGGCAACGGTGTCGTGGATTCGCGACGAGGCAGCAGCGGTGCCGCCTTCAACTGCGAGGAACGCTTTGGTGATGGCGACGGTGATCTTGTCATCGGTGTAGGGAACGACAGTGCCGTTACGCTTGATCACACGCAGTTGACCTGGCGCGGTGGCGGACAGATCCGAATTCGAATCGGCGGCCTGCGGCAAGGTGCCCTGCGGGTTCTCGCGAGTTGTGTCGGTTTGCATGGGGGGTGTCTCCACATTCTCTATGTTTGTTTGGGCACCATCACGGTGCCCACCGTTCCGTCCTGAAGCACTACAACCGGCGAGCGCCGGGCATAACAACTTCGGGACAGATCAGGAAGGGGGCTATAGGGCGCCGCTTCCATGCCGAAGTCTTTGGTCTCGTGCCGTGGGCGCAAGACCGGGGGTCCTTTGAGGTGACAGTTCAGGACTGCAACACCCGTACCGTTTTCACCACTTGGGGTCGAAATACAGTAGCCATCCGCACGCGCGGTTTGGTCTTTCAAAAATACGTATGGTTCAACCGGACAGAGGCAATAAAAGCGCTTGAAATTGGTGTCTGGTTTGTGTTTGGTTTTTTGCGCAAAACCCTACATCTAGGGGTTTTTTAGCGCCGGGGTACAAGATAATGCGTTTTAGGGGGGGATTGCAACGTACTACCTGTGGATAAACCTGTGCGTAAATTGTGTGTGAAAGAGGTAACCGGCGTGTAGGCCGCGACGCTGCTGGACCGGACCTTTTTTCAGCGATTTTCAACCATCGAAATCGCACGGGCGGATTTTTAAGGGCGCGAACCCTATCACAAAAAACCCTGTTGTCCGAACGCATTTACCCGCTTGTGTTCTCGACGGGCGGCGTTTATACAATCGGCCCAGCGTGTATACATATTTATCCCCCCGAATCATTACAAAAAGACGGGCGGATCCTTCCTTATTAGTGTTTTTGGCAAGCAGAGGTCACCCGTGGAGCAAGAAGCCTGGCAGGTATTGATTGTGGAGGACGACCAGCGACTGGCCGAACTGACCCGCGATTACCTGGAAGCCAATGGCCTGCGTGTATCGATCGAAGGCAATGGTGCGCTCGCGGCGAATCGCATCATCAAGGAACAGCCGGACCTGGTGATCCTCGACCTGATGCTCCCCGGTGAAGATGGCCTGAGCATTTGCCGCAAGGTCCGCGCCCGCTATGACGGCCCGATCCTGATGCTCACTGCCCGCACCGATGACACTGACCAGATTCTCGGCCTGGACCTGGGGGCTGACGACTACGTCTGCAAACCAGTACGCCCGCGTCTGCTGCTGGCGCGCATCCAGGCGTTGCTGCGCCGTAGCGAAACGCCCGAAGTCGCCCCGGAAAAACAGCGGCGTCTACAGTTCGGTCCGCTGATCGTCGACAACGCCTTGCGCGAAGCCTGGTTGCAGGGCAACGGCATCGAGCTGACCAGCGCCGAATTCGACCTGCTCTGGCTATTGGTGGCCAATGCCGGGCGCATCCTCTCCCGGGAAGAGATCTTCACCGCGCTGCGGGGCATCGGCTATGACGGTCAGGACCGCTCCATTGATGTGCGCATCTCGCGCATCCGCCCGAAGATCGGCGATGACCCGGAGCATCCACGGCTGATCAAGACCGTGCGCAGCAAGGGCTATCTGTTCGTTCCCGAGGCTTGCGTAGACCCGTCCCTGTGAACTCGATCTTCCTGCGTATCTATGGCGGCATGTGCGCCGCGCTGATTCTGGTGGCGGTGCTCGGTGTGCTGGCGTTGCACCTGCTCAATCAGGTGCGCAGCGAGCAATACCGCGAGCGCCTGGCCCACGGCACGTTCTCGCTGATGGCCGACAACCTGCAACCGATGAACCAGACCGAGCGCCACCGGGCTTTGCTGGTGTGGGAGCGGCTGCTGGGGATTCCGCTGGCGCTGAAAACCTTTGCCGAGACCGACCTCGACTTGACCCAGCGCACCCGTGTATTGCGCGGCCAGGCATTGGTGGAACAGACCGGGCCGCATGCGGCGAAGGTCTACAAACTGGTCAGCGACAAGGAGCAGTTGATGCTCACCGGGGAAGTGCAGCAGATCAGCGAGCAACTGGCCCGGGCGACCATCTACCTGTTGACCGATG
This sequence comes from Pseudomonas fluorescens, assembly GCF_000967965.1. Taxonomy (GTDB): domain Bacteria; phylum Pseudomonadota; class Gammaproteobacteria; order Pseudomonadales; family Pseudomonadaceae; genus Aquipseudomonas; species Aquipseudomonas grandcourensis. The sequence goes on along the minus strand of NZ_LACC01000033.1, from coordinate 47,340 downwards.
AACTGGTGCGCACCCCGGTTGCCGACCAACCCTTGCGCCTGGCGCAATTGAAGGAAAGCAAAGGCTTCGGCTTCGACCTGCGCCTGGTCACGGTTGACGAGGCGGACATGGACGAAGACCAGAGCCGCCGGGTATCCGAGGGCGACACGGTGATGGCGTTGGGCAAGGGGGGCGATTCGATCCGGGTGTTTGCCGGCATGGTGGGCACGCCGTGGGTCCTGGAAATCGGCCCGTTGTATCAGATGAATCCTTATCCGCCGGAGTGGCTGGTGCTGATTGCCGCGCTGGGCCTGACGCTGATCGGTTTGATCGTCTATCTGTTGGTGCGCCAGCTCGAGCGACGCTTGCGTGGCCTGGAAGCCGCCGCCACGCGCATCGCCAAGGGCAGCCTGGAAACCCGCGTGCCGGCGCGCGGTGCGGACTCGGTGGGGCGGCTGGCGTCGGCGTTCAACGGCATGGCCGAACACTTGCAGCAGTTGCTGGCGATCCAGCGCGAACTGGTGCGCGCGGTGTCCCACGAATTGCGCACGCCGGTGGCGCGCCTGCGCTTTGGCCTGGAGATGATCGGTTCGGCCACCACGCCGCAAGCTCTGGAAAAATACTGCCAGGGCATGGACCACGACATCGAGGACCTCGACCGGCTGGTGGACGAGATGCTGACCTACGCGCGGTTGGAGCAGGGCTCGCCGGCGCTGAACTTTCAACGCATCGATCTGGATGCCTTGGTCGATCAGGTGATCGAAGAACTGTCACCGTTGCGCGCCGACGTCACGGTGCAACGCGGGTTGTGCTTGTCGGCCGCCGATAACGACGATGCCTGGGTCGAGGCCGAACCGCGCTATCTGCATCGGGCGATCCAGAACCTGGTGACTAATGCCATGCGTCACGCGCAATCCCGGGTGACCATCAGCTATCAGGTGGGGCAGCAGCGATGCCGGGTGGATATCGAGGATGACGGGCCGGGTGTGCCGGAGTTGGCGTGGGAGAAGATATTTACGCCGTTCCTGCGCCTCGACGACAGCCGCACCCGCGCGTCTGGAGGCCATGGGTTAGGCCTGTCCATTGTGCGACGCATCATCCATTGGCATGACGGGCGCGCGTTGATCGGCAAGAGCAAGAGCCTGGGCGGGGCGTGCTTCAGCCTGAGCTGGCCGCGCAATCAGGAGAAGCGTTGAGTTTTTTGGTGACTGTTTTGCCCGCGATGTGGGCCCGACAGGCGCCAAAAAACTCAGGCCTTGATGCTGACCAGACTCAACAACTGCCCGTCCTTGACCCCAAACTGCGCATCCAGCTCGGTGCCATTGCGCCATTCGCTGGACAAATCAGTGAGCAATCGCAACCGCACCTCACCCGACTCACGCCACTCCAGCACTTCGGCGTGTTCGAAATAAAAGCGTTGCTGAACGATCGGATAGAGCGCCTTGAACAGGCTTTCCTTGACCGAGAATGTCAGGGTGACCAGCAACGCCCGTTGATCGTGATCACCGGCCGCCAAGCGCTGGAGCTCCGGTGGATTGAGGATTTCCCCGGCCAGGCGTTCGGCCCGTTCGGCATTGAGCAGGTTTTCCAGATCCATGCCCAGGCCGCGCCAATGGCTTTTGTTCGCCACGATTGCCGCGGCCCGGCCTGTGCTGTGGGTGATCGAGCCTGTGATATGACCAGGCCAGACCGGTGCCCGGTCTTCACCGATGGCCGGAATGAAGCTCAAGCCTTCCAGTCGCTGTAGCGCGGCCCGGGCACATACCCGTCCGGCGAGAAACTCCGCCTGTCGTTTGGCCACCGAGCGCTGGATGCTTGCCGGCACTTCGACAGAGCTGCGCTGAAAGTCATCGCTGGCCAGTTGGGTGCTATCGAAATGAGTACTCAGCAGGACCGTATCGGGCAGCACAAACGGCAGCGGCCAATGGTCATCGAGGGGCGTACAGCAGGCAGGCAGGACGGGGGCTGGATTCATGTCGGGCATTTTGCCGTTAAGCACCAAGGCTGGGTAGTAGCGGCGTGGCTTTTGTGGCGAGGGAGCTTGCTGTGGCGAGGGGGCTTGCCCCCCGTTGGGTGGCGAAGCCACCCTAAAACCTGCAATCGCATTGTGTCAGATAGGGCGCGTTTGCCGGATATACGACTGCTTCGCAGCCGAACGGGGGCAAGCCCCCTCGCCACAGGGAGCCTTGCTCAGCTTCAGTCGCTGTATCTCAACCAAAGATCTTCTTGAAAAACGCCTGCATGTCCGCCCATGATTTTTCATCCGCGGCCTTGTTGTAGCCTATGTCCGGCCCGCCATGATCGCCATGGCCCAGTCGATCGGCATCCGGGTTGGTGAAGCCGTGCCTGGCGCCGTCGAGGCTGACGAACTTGTAGTCGGCACCTGCCTTGTCCATCTCACTTTTGAACGCCGTGATGTTTTCCGGGGTGACGATGCTGTCCAGCGCCCCGTGTTCCACCAGTATTTTCGCTTTGACACTGCCCGGCGTTGCTGGCGTGTTGGTCGCCAGCGCGCCATGGAAACTCACCACGCCCGCCAATGGCACGCCCTGTCTTGCGGCATTGAGCACCACGGCACCGCCGAAGCAGTAGCCGATGGCGGCGATTTTATGCGGGTCGGTCTGTGGCTGTTTTTTCAGCAGGTCGAGCCCGGCCTGAAACCTTGCGCTCGACACGGCACTGTCTTTCGCCACGGCTTGCATGAAAGCCATGGCGTCCTTGGGATGCTCGGTATTTTTACCGTCGCCGTACATGTCGATGGCCAGGGCGCTGTAGCCCAGGCCGGCGAGATCACGGGCGCGACGCTTGGCGTAGTCGTTCAGGCCCCAGAACTCATGCACCACCACGACCCCGGGGCGCGGGCCTTTGATGGCATCGTCATAAGCGTAATAGCCGATCATCTTCGTGCCGTCGGCACTTTGGTAGGGGATTTCCCGGGTCTGGATAGCGGCCTGGCTGAGCCCGCTCAGGGCCAGCAGGAGGACGGCGAGTAACAGGCGCATGGTCGGATCTCCTGTTGAAACGTGTCGAAACATACGGAAGGGGGCGGTTCAGCCCAGGTTCAGAGTGCGTTCAGGGGGAGTTCAGGGCGCGGTGCGTAACCTTGCCTCGTACCCAAAAAACAAACGGCACATGAGGAAACTCCCCAATGACTGGATTCAAAAAACTGCTTCTGGCATTCACGGTTCTGGGCGCAAGCACCGCAGCTTTCGCGTCCGACGACAACTTCGCCAGTCTTACTCTTGGACAGACCAGCGACAAGGTCAAAAAATCCCACGCCCTGAACGACAACCTCAATCACCCGAACGCCGATGGCGTAATCGGCAAGGACACCACCTGGGGTGTTCGTCTGGGCCAGCAAAACACCAAGGGCCGCTACTACGCCACTTACGACAATGTGTCGGGCTCCCACAATGGCATTAAACTGCGTCAGGAAAACCTCCTGGGCAGCTACGATCTGTTCTACCCGGTGGGCGGCAGCACCAAGCTGTTCGGTGGCGCCACGGCCGGCCTGACCAAAATGACTCAGGAGTCGCCAGGCTTCAGCCGCGACAGTGATATCGGCTACGCCATCGGTGGCCAGATGGGTGTGCTGCAACAGGTTTCGCAGAACGCCTCGGTTGAACTGGGTTACCGTTACCTGCGCAGCAACGCCAGCACCGAGATGAGTGAGCGCGGCGGTAGCAAGCAGGGTTCGCTGGACCTGACCAGCAGCGCCCAGACTTATCTGTCCGCCAACTACGCTTTCTGACAAGCGTTTCGTGAACGGCCTGCGCCGGATCAGCCCGAGTGACTGATCCGGCGTTGCCATGTTAGCTATTGAGGTGCGACGTTGCGCCTCTGGAGATATTGATTTGCCCGGGAGTGCAATATGAAATTGCTGGTCGTCGAAGATGAAGCGCTGCTGCGTCATCACCTGCAAACCCGTCTGACGGAGAGCGGCCACGTGGTCGAGTCCGTGGCCAACGCCGAGGAGGCGCTGTACCAGACCGCACAGTTCAACTTTGACCTGGCGGTGATCGACCTCGGTTTGCCGGGCATGAGCGGGCTCGACCTGATCCGCCAGTTACGCTCAGGTGGCAAAACCTTCCCGATCCTGATCCTCACCGCGCGTGGCAACTGGCAGGACAAGGTTGAAGGCCTGGCCGCGGGTGCCGATGATTATCTGGTCAAGCCGTTTCAGTTCGAAGAACTGGAGGCCCGCCTGAATGCCTTGCTGCGACGTTCCAGCGGTTTCACCCAGTCGACCATCGTCGCTGGCCCGTTACTGCTGGACCTGAACCGCAAGCAGGCGTCCCTCGACGAACAGCCGCTGGCACTGACCGCGTATGAGTACCGTATTCTCGAATACCTGATGCGCCATCATCAGCAAGTGGTGCCCAAGGATCGCTTGATGGAGCAGCTCTACCCGGATGACGACGAGCGTGATCCGAATGTGATCGAGGTGCTGGTCGGCCGTCTGCGCCGCAAACTGGAGGGGCCTGGCGGGTTCAAGCCGATCGACACCGTGCGAGGCCTGGGCTACCTGTTCAACGAGCGTTGCACTTGATCCGTTCGCTGCGCATACGCTTGATGCTCGCCGCCACGCTGTTGGCGGTGTTGTTCATGTTGGCGTTGCTACCGGCGATGCAAGGCGCCTTCAGCCTGGCGCTGCAGGACTCCATCGAGCAGCGTCTGGCATCCGACGTGACCACGCTGATCTCGGCCGCCCGGGTGGAGAACAACAGCCTGCAGATGCCGGCGCAATTGCCTGACGAGCGCTTCAACCTCACCGACAGCCGATTACTCGGCTACATCTATGACCGTGAAGGACATCTGGTGTGGCGTTCGAAGGCGACCCAGGAAGAACATATCAACTACAAGCCGCGCTACGACGGACGTGGCAGTGAGTTTGCGCGGATCCGCGAAGCCAATGGCCAGGAGTTCTTCGTCTACGACGTAGAGGTCAAGTTGCTCGGCGGCAAAAGTGCAGCCTTCAGCATCGTGGCGTTGCAGCCGGTTCGCGAGTACGAGCTGACCCTCGAAGGCCTGCGGGAAAATCTCTATCTGGGTTTTGGCGCGGCACTGCTGGTGCTGCTGGCGTTGCTGTGGATCGGCCTGACCTGGGGCTTGCAGGCTTTGCGGCGCTTGAGCCAGGAGCTGGACCAGATCGAAGGTGGTACCCGCGAAAGCCTCAGTGAGGAACATCCCCGGGAATTGCTGCGCCTGACCGGCTCCCTCAACCGTTTGCTGCACAGTGAGCGTGAGCAGCGCAGTCGCTACCGTGATTCCCTCGACGACCTGGCCCATAGCCTGAAAACGCCACTGGCGGTGTTGCAAGGCGTCAGTGAAGACATGGCCCAGCGTCCAGAGGATCGCGATCAGGCCTGGGTGCTGCAAACCCAGATCGAACGCATGAGCCAGCAGATCAGCTACCAGCTGCAGCGCGCCAGCCTGCGAAAAAGCGGCCTGGTACGTCATCAGGTGCACTTGCGACCGGTACTGAAAAGCCTGTGCGACACGCTGGACAAGGTCTATCGCGACAAGCGCGTGCACGTCGCGTTCGACCTGCCCGACCCGTGTTACGTACCGATCGAGCAGGGAGCTCTGCTGGAGATGATGGGCAACCTGCTGGAAAACGCCTATCGCCTGTGCCTGGGCGAAATACGCATCAGTGTGCGCGAAACCCTCAGCGGCACTGAGTTGTGTGTCGAGGATGACGGCCCCGGCGTACCACAGAATCAGCGCGCACGGATTCTCGAGCGCGGAGAGCGCCTGGACCGCCAGCACCCTGGGCAGGGTATCGGCCTGGCGGTGGTCAAGGACATCATCGAAAGCTACAGCGCCAAGCTGACCCTGGGGGATTCACCGATGGGCGGGGCGGCGTTCCGGATTCATTTTCCGGCGGTGTGAACGGATATTTGATAGCAGTCTTTTCGGGCTACAGGTATCAGGCGTTAAACGACCGGCAACAATGTTTTGTTGGCGTTCCGCCGTTTGGTGGCAAGTAATAAGCCCCGCCTTATTGACGACATGCACACGCAGAGCCTGTGTTGGTTGCATGAGTGGATAGGGGCTGAAGCGTTACAAGCCACCAATGGAGATAAAAATGGAAAGGAAGAAAGTTTGGCTGACGTTTGACGACGGTCCTCGGCAAGCCCAGACCGAAACCGTGCTCGAAACACTGGAGCTGTTTGATATCAAGGCAACGTTTTTTATTGTTGGCAATCTGGTTGCCAGGCATGGCGAGCGTATCAAGCGCATCCTGGACGAAGGGCACCGGATCGGCAATCACACTTACGATCATCTAAGACTGGTCGGTCAGGACAAAGATACCATCATCGATCAAATCAAGATGACGGAGCAGGCACTGACTCCCTACCAGCAGCCGGACCTGATCATGAGGCCGCCTTATGGCGCTCACGATGCGATGGTCGATCGCACTGTCGCCGAGTTGGGGTATCGGCAGGTTCTCTGGAGCGTGGATACCCTGGACTGGAGCAGCAACTATCAACCTGGGGGCTGGGTATCCCATGGTGTTGAGCAAATAAGGAAAAGAAAGAACTCCATTGTGCTGATGCATGACATACACGCGACCACGGCCAATAATCTTGGCCGGTTCATCGGACAAATAAAACTGCTGGGCGATGTGGATTTCGAATCACCAGCCACACTGGCGATTCCGCCGGTCAGTCAGTTGAATATGTATGTGGTTGTAAGGGGCGATACATTGTCCAAAATTGCCAGAGAGTTTTATGGTGATGCTGCCAAGTACCCACTGATCTTTAATGCGAACAGGTCGGCGCTGGATCATCCAGACAAAATTTACCCTGGCTTGTCACTGATCATCCCGCCTCTGGAGTAAGCGTTCGCAAATCCTGGACGGGGTATTACCGGGTGCGTTCGGGAGACGCCAGTGATCACTGCGCAACGCAGGTGCTGAAACTCAGCTCTCCTGCGCCCGATATGCCCCTGGCGTCAGCCCCGTCCACTTCTTGAACGCCCGGTGAAACGCCGACGGCTCGGAAAACCCCAGCTGCTCGGCGATCTGTTGCAACGACAGGTCGGCGCGGCTCAGGTGATAAATCGCGATATCCCGGCGCAACTGGTCCTTCAATTCCTGAAAGCTCGAACCCTCTTCCCGCAAATGCCGGCGCAGGGTCTGCGGGCTGATGTGCAGGTGCGCGGCCACGGCTTCAAGGTCAGGCCAGCGTGAGCTGTCGCGACTGAGCAAGCGCCGCAGGCGGCTGCTCAAACTGTCGCCATCGTCCGGGCGCGAGAGCAGGTCGGCGGGGGAGCGCTCGAGGAAATGCTTGAGGGTACGTTCGTCCTGCAGCAGCGGCATGGCCAGGTAGCGGCTGTGAAACAACAGGCTGCTCTGGGGCCTGGAAAACTCAAGCGGGCAGGAAAACAGCAGGTCGTACTCGGCGCCGTGTTCCGGCCGGGGGTAGCTGAACGTGGCCTGCTCCAGGCGAATGCGCTGGCCGATCAGCCAGCTGCCGAAGCGGTGCCAGATCACCAGCAGGCTCTCGCTGAGGAAATGATCCGGGTCCCAGAGTTGTGAGTCGTCCAGGCTCAGGCGCACCCATTCATCTTCGCGGCTCAGGGTCAAACGCGGAGCCCCGGGGAATAGGCTATAAAACAATAAGCCGCGATGGAGTGCCTTATCCAGGTTGCGGCAGTGAATCACGGCATGGCACATCATCGCGAAGCTGCCCGGCCTGCTTGGGGCTTGCCCGAACCCCAGGTACTCGTCGTCCAGCGCCAGCCACAACGCCTGGATCAATTGGGTGAATTGCTCCGGAGCGATGCGTGCCCGGGGCTCGTCCAGCAACTCGGGGCTGATTCCCAGTTGCTGTAGCAGGTCCGAATAGTCGTAGCCGTGCCGATGCGCACCACCCAGGGCGGCGCGGGCGAAATGACTGGCGATGGTGCGTTCGCGCATGGCAGTAGATCTGACCGTTGATCGACGGATGTTAGCTGCGCACCGCGGGCATGAACAGGGCGGATATCCGCCAAATAGCAGGACGACTGTTAATGGAAGGGCGGAAATCCGCCACATGCTTATAACCGTTCGGTGACAGGGAGTTCGCTGCAACCCCGGAGATCAAAAGGCTTGCAGGGTTTTTACGGAAGGTGGCACGGGCCTTGCGATACAACGAGCAGATGCCTGCCGTTGCGCAGCTCGAAAAAACAAATCCCTCCAGTGCAGGAGGGTTCGCAATTGCGGTGTTGCGGGCAACAGATGGATGTTGTCACCGGGCACCCTTGAGGAACTTTGCAATGACGACTCGTCAGCCACTGTACAAATCCCTGTATTTCCAGGTGATCGTTGCAATTGTCATCGGTATTTTGCTCGGTCACTTCTATCCGCAGCTCGGTGTGGCGGTAAAGCCGCTGGGTGACGGGTTCATCAAACTGATCAAAATGATCATCGCCCCGATCATCTTCTGCACCGTCGTCAGCGGTATCGCCGGCATGCAGGACATGAAAGCGGTCGGCAAGACTGGCGGTTACGCACTCCTTTACTTTGAAATCGTTTCGACCATCGCATTGCTGGTGGGTCTGGTCGTGGTCAACGTCGTGCAGCCAGGCGCGGGCATGCACATCGACGTAAGCACCCTGGATGCCTCCAAAGTCGCTACCTACGTAGCGGCTGGTGCTGATCAAAGTGTCATCGGCTTCCTCCTCAACGTGATCCCGGCCACCATCGTTGGCGCATTCGCCACGGGCGACATCCTGCAAGTGCTGATGTTCTCGGTGATCTTCGGTTTCGCCCTGCATCGCCTGGGTGCCTACGGCAAGCCGCTGCTGGACTTCATCGATCGCTTCGCCCATGTGATGTTCAACATCATCAACATGATCATGAAGCTCGCGCCGATCGGTGCCTTCGGTGCCATGGCGTTCACCATCGGTGCCTACGGTGTCGGCTCGCTGGTGCAGCTGGGTCAACTGATGGCGTGCTTCTACATCACCTGCCTGCTGTTCATCCTGATTGTGCTGGGCTCCATCGCCCGCCTGCACGGCTTCAGCGTGCTGAAAATGATCCGCTACATCCGTGAAGAACTGCTGATTGTGCTCGGTACTTCTTCTTCGGAATCGGTGCTGCCACGCATGCTGGTCAAGATGGAGCGTCTGGGCGCGCAGAAATCTGTCGTGGGTCTGGTGATCCCGACCGGTTACTCGTTCAACCTCGACGGTACCGCCATCTACCTGACCATGGCCGCGGTGTTCATTGCCCAGGCAACCGATACGCACATGGACATCACGCACCAGATCACCCTGCTGGTGGTGTTGCTGCTGTCCTCCAAAGGCGCTGCGGGTGTGACCGGTAGCGGCTTCATCGTACTGGCTGCCACCCTGTCCGCCGTGGGCCACCTGCCGGTCGCCGGCCTGGCGCTGATCCTCGGTATCGACCGCTTCATGTCCGAAGCCCGTGCCCTGACCAACCTGGTCGGTAACGCCGTGGCCACCATCGTTGTGGCCAAGTGGGTCAAGGAACTGGACACCGACGTGTTGCAAGCGGAGCTGGCATCGGGCGGTCGCGGCATCGCCGACGAGCCTAAAGACGATGCACTGGGCCACGTCGAAGGGGCAACCCCGACGAACGCCAAGTAAGCCTTGTTGTAATGAAAAACCCGCTTCGGCGGGTTTTTTCATGCCCGGCGATTGAGCGCAACGGTCACTGCACGTGGCGTATAAGGTGATTGCTGCAAAGCAATCGGCTGCCTAGGCTGTGGGCATCGTTAAGGGAGAACGCTCATGTTCGGTCCACTGGCATCACTCAAGGTTCTGGATTTCTCGACACTGCTGCCGGGGCCGTTCGCCTCGTTGCTGCTGGCGGACATGGGCGCCGAAGTGCTGCGCATCGAATCACCGACCCGCATGGACCTGCTGCGGGTGTTGCCGCCCCACGATCAAGGTGTGTCAGCCAGTCATGCCTACCTCAATCGCAACAAGCGCAGCCTCGCCCTGGACCTCAAGCAGCCTGAGGCGCTGGAGGTGATCAGGTCGTTGCTGCAGGACTACGACATTGTGCTCGAGCAGTTCCGCCCAGGTGTCATGGAGCGTCTGGGCCTGGGTTACGAAGCCCTGAGGGCGATCAATCCGAAATTGATTTATGTGTCGATCACCGGCTATGGCCAGACCGGCCCCTACAAGGACCGCGCCGGCCATGACATCAACTACCTGGCCCTGTCCGGGCTGGCGAGCTACACCGGCCGTGCCGACACCGGGCCGCTGCCGTTGGGCATGCAGGTGGCGGATGTCGCCGGTGGTTCGCTGCACGGAGTGATTGGTTTGCTGGCGGCAGTCATTGCCCGGCAGCAAACCGGTCAGGGTCAGCACTTGGATGTCAGCATGACCGACTGCGCGTTCAGCCTGAATGCGATGGCAGGTGCCGGGTATCTGGCCTGTGGCGTCGAGCCGGCTCCGGAAAACCAGGTGCTCAACGGTGGCAGTTTCTACGATTACTACCGCTCCCGGGATGGGCGCTGGCTGTCGGTGGGCAGCCTGGAACCGGTATTCATGAAACAGTTGTGCACGGCATTGGGGCTGGAGGAATTGGCCGGCCTCGGCCTGTCACCGCAACCGGCGCATCAGAAACAGCTTAAAGACGCGCTGAGGGTCGAGTTCGAAAAGCATGACTTTGCCGAGTTGCGTACGCTGTTCGCCGAACGGGATGCGTGTGTCGAGCCGGTATTGAGCCTGGGAGAAGCGCTGCATCATCCACAGTTGCAAGCGCGGGAGTTGGTGACCGACGTGCCCCGTGGCGATGGCTCGTCCCAGGCGCAGATGGCGTGTCCGCTGAAGTTTTCGCAAGGGTTGCCTGAGCCCCGGCATATTGGCGCGGCGCTGGGGCAGCATACGGATCAGGTGTTGGGGGAGTTGGGGTTCAGTGCTGAGCGGATTGCTCAATTGCGGTTCGCCAAGGTAGTTCTCTAGCGTCTGCCTGCGAAGAGGTTAGTACGGCCAGCACACATCCCGCTACTCGACCCGCATCTCCCCACTGAACACCAAGGTATTGCGACACCGCCGGCACAGGTACCGCCGTCCCTGCCGAACCAGGCTGTGGCGCTGTGCCGAGAACGGGAAGTCGCTGTCGGCGCACGGACACTTGTAGATGTAGCGGGTCACGCTGCGGCGTTTGACATCATAGGTGTGGCAGCGGTTGGGCGGCAGTTCGTACACGCCGCGCATGATCAATTGCCACTCTTCGCCATGGGGCTGGATGCGGTCGCCGAACAGCTGGTGGGCGATCAGATGTGCGACTTCATGGGCCACGGTCTGCTTGAGGAAATCTTCGGTGTTTTCCCGGTACAACTGCGGGTTGAAGCGCAGCAGGTTCTCGTGCAAATGCGCGACACCGGCTTTTTGCCCGCGCAGCTTGAGGCTCACCACGGGGCGCTTGAAAGGTCGTTTGAAAAAGGATTCGGCTAGTTGGAAACAGTCTTCGACGCGGGTATTGAGTTGCTCGGGCATGCTTGATGGATCTCCAGAGCGGTCGAGTATGCCGCAACCCTGGGACCTTGCGAATCGCCAAGGTGCCGAATGGTCGTGTGCCGTCTCGTTGCTGAAGAATGAAAAGGCCGCCTTGCGGCGGCCTTTGTCAGCAGTTCCGATTTTCAGTGATGAGCGACTAACTGGTGTAGACCGGGCCCACGCCGAGTCCCCAGACAATGACTGTGAACGCCATGATGGCGACCAGCACCACCAGGCCTACGGCGAGCACCGAACTTGAAAACAGGAAGCCCTCGTCAGATGGAATGTTCATGAATGTCGGCAAGCCCACATACAGCAAATACACCGTGTAGCAGATGGCGGCGGTGCCGACGATCATCCCCAGCCACAAGTGCGGGTACAAGGCAGCGAGTCCGCCGATGAACAACGGTGTGGCGGTGTAGGTTGCAAACGCAATGCAACGGGCGAGGCTTGGGTTGGCGTCATAGGTGCGGGCCATCCAGTGGATGAACGCGCCCATTACCGCAACACCACCGAGCATCGCCACGTACGACATGATCGTCATCCATATCGCGCTTTCTACGGTCAGCATCACGGGAGCCCGATTGCCGATGACCCAGCCGACCTGCGTGGTGCCAATAAAGGCAGACACGGCGGGGATCGCCGCCAGAATCAGTGTATGGGTCAGGTACATGTGGCTGATGCTTTCCTCCTGGTCGCCACGGATTTCTTTCCATTCTTGGTCAGGGTGGGTGAAGAGCCCCACTACGTGATGGATCATGCCAGTCACTCCTCTTGTTTTACCGTCGCCCCCCAGTGGAGCGCCTACGGGCCAATGCGGCCAAGTAAGTCATAGGTCTGAATTTGTATGTGACCTTATGTCGCAGTATAGGGAGGAGTTTCCCCAGAGGGAGTAGGGGCTTTAGAGCAAATCGCGCTGTAAACCCGGTTGTTAATCGCTGCAGGGTCTGTAGGTGAGCTGGAGATGTTGCCCCCTCGCCACAAGTGCAAAGAATTTGCGTAAAATGCCGGCCTTTCGTCACACCTCACGGATTTCGCGTCATGGGCACTCTCACGGTCAACCAGAACAAACTGCAAAAGCGCCTTCGCCGACTGGCCGGTGAGGCAGTTGCCGATTTCAACATGATTGAAGACGGCGACAAGGTCATGGTCTGCCTGTCCGGTGGCAAGGACAGCTACACCATGCTCGATGTGCTGATGCACTTGCAGAAGGTCGCGCCGATCAAGTTCGAGATCGTGGCCGTGAACATGGACCAGAAGCAGCCGGGTTTCCCGGAGCACGTGCTGCCGGCCTACCTCAAGGAACTGGGGATCGAGTACCACATCGTCGAGAAAGACACTTACTCGGTGGTCAAGGAACTGATTCCGGAAGGCAAGACCACCTGCTCGCTGTGCTCGCGCCTGCGTCGCGGCACGCTCTATACCTTCGCCGATGAAATCGGCGCGACCAAGATGGCTCTTGGTCACCACCGCGACGACATCGTCGAAACGTTCTTCCTGAACATGTTCTTCAACGGTTCGCTCAAGGCCATGCCACCGAAGCTGCGCGCCGACGATGGTCGTAATGTGGTGATCCGCCCGCTGGCCTACTGCAACGAAAAAGACATCCAGGCCTACTCGGACTTCAAGCAATTCCCGATCATCCCGTGCAACCTCTGCGGTTCCCAGGAGAACCTGCAGCGTCAGGTGGTCAAGGAAATGCTGCTGGACTGGGAACGCAAGACCCCGGGCCGTACCGAGAGCATTTTCCGCAGCCTGCAGAACGTGATCCCGTCGCAACTGGCGGATCGCAATCTGTTCGACTTCACCAGTCTCAAGATCGACGAAAGCGCCGCATCGCGCTTCGTCAATGTGGTCAACCTCTAGTCAAAAACTGTAGGAGTAAGCCTGTGGCGAGGGGGCTTGCCCCCGTTGGGCTGCGAAGCGGCCCCAAATCTCTGATGAGCCAAAGATTTTGTGAGTGCTGCGCACTCAAACGGGGGCAAGCCCCCTCGCCACAGGTCGCTCCCACATTTGGTTTTTGTTTCATTCCTCAGGAGAGGGCATGCGCGATTACAAGTGGCTCAATGAATACTGTCTGAACCGCTTCGGTTCGGCGGCTGAACTGGAAGCCCATCTGCCCGTTCCCAAAACCCCGGCGCAACTGCGCAAAATCAGCGACGATCGCTACCTCTCGACGATGGCGTTGCGGGTATTCCGTGCCGGGCTCAAGCACAGCCTGGTGGATGCGAAGTGGCCGGCCTTCGAAGAAGTGTTCTTCAAGTTCGACCCGGAAAAAGTCGTGCTGATGAGTGCCGAGCACCTTGAACGCCTGATGCAGGACACGCGGATCATCCGTCACCTGGGCAAGCTCAAGAGCGTGCCGCGCAATGCACAGTTCATATTGGATGTGGCCCATGAAAAGGGCAGCTTCGGTGCGCTGATCGCCGATTGGCCGGTGACCGATATCGTCGGGCTCTGGACCTTCCTGAAAAAACGCGGACATCAGTTGGGCGGTCTGTCGGCCCCGCGTTTCTTGCGGATGATCGGCAAGGACACTTTTGTGCCGAGCTATGACGTGGTCGCGGCATTGAATGCGCAGGACATCATCGACAAGGTGCCGAGCAGTCTGCGCGACCTGGCGTTAGTGCAGGACGTGTTCAACCAGTGGTATGAGGAAAGTGGCGGGCGGCCGATGAGCCAGATTTCGATGATGCTGGCTTACACAGTGAATCATTGAGACCGAGTCGCCCCAATCGCGAGCAGGCTCGCTCCCACATTGGATCTGTGTCGTTCACAAAATCCCCTGTGGGGGCGAGCTTGCTCGCGATGGCGTCAGATCAGGTGGCAGAGATTTCACCTTCACCCACCAGCTTGCGGTTCAACTGATACCGCCAGCGCACATACAACAGTGCCGAACAAAACACCGCCAGACTCGCGCCCATCTCCAACAAACCGAAGATTTGCCGGTTCGGGTCATAGGCAGCCAATGCGCCCTTGATGAAATACAGGTTCACTACAAAGCACATCCACGAATGCCCGCGAGGGCTGCCGATGATCATCCCCGGTGCCAGAATCAGCAGTGGCACCAGCTCGATCAACAGAATCACCCAGGGGCGTGCCCCGTGCAGGTCGGCAATCGCCAGGTAGTAAACACACAGCAGTCCCACCAGGCCGAAAAAGCACAGCAGGCTGATGGCGCGCATCGCCTTGACCCGTGGTTCGAGCCATTCGAGGGCGGGCAGGATCTTCGGCTTCTTGGCCACCTCAGCTCTCCAGTTTCTGTGCAGTCTTGGCCAGGCGCATACCCAGCGCGCGGCACAACGCCACTTCATGGGCATCCAGACCGCTTTTGCCGTCGGCACCGGCGTGGTGGCTGGCGCCGTATGGCGTACCGCCGCCCTGGGTTTCCAGTAGCGCCGACTCGCTGTAGGGCAGGCCGGTGATCAGCATGCCGTGGTGCAGCAGTGGCAGCATCATCGACAGCAGCGTGGTTTCCTGGCCGCCGTGCAGGCTCGCGGTGGAGGTGAATACACCCGCCGGTTTGCCCACCAGGGCGCCGGTCAGCCACAGGTTGCTGGTACCGTCGAGAAAGTACTTGAGTGGCGCGGCCATGTTGCCGAAACGGGTCGGGCTGCCGAGCGCCAGGCCGGCGCAGTTCTTCAGGTCGTCGAGGCTGGCATACAGCGCGCCTTCGTCGGGAATTTCCGGCGAAACGGCTTCGCACTCGGTGGAAATCGCCGGCACCGTGCGCAGGCGGGCCTCAAGCCCGGCCTGTTCGACACCACGGGCGATCTGCCGGGCCATTTCGTTGGTCGAGCCGCTGCGGCTGTAGTACAGGACCAGAATGTACGGTGCGCTCATGGCAACAGTTCCAGGATCTGCTCCGGTGGGCGGCCGATGATGGCCTTGTCACCGACTTCGAGAATCGGTCGCTCCATCAGTTTCGGGTGGGCGGCGATGGCGGCGATCAATTGCGCTTCGCTCAGGCTGCTGTCAGCCAGGTCGAGGGTCTTGTACTCGTCCTCGCCGGTGCGCAGCAATTGCCGGGCGCTGATCCCGAGTTTGCCCAGCAGGCCTTGGATCTGCGCGGCGTCCAGCGGGGTTTCCAGGTAACGGACCACGGTCGGCGTCAGGCCACGGGCTTCAAGCAGTTCGAGCGCACCGCGGGATTTCGAGCAGCGCGGGTTGTGATAAAGCGTCAGATCGGTCATGAGCGGGTCGCATCTTGCGTAAGGTGGCGGCTATTCTAACTGTGCAACGCGCAATCCAGAACCGTGAGAGGCGATGGGTCGCAGGTGCATTCAATTTTTGACAAGGAACACGACATGACAAGGCGACTGGCAGCAGCATTGGCGATCATCGGAGCGTTGATGCTGGGGGGCTGCGGTAATGACTATGGCATCGACCAAGATGGTCATAAAATCGCCTCTGACCGCCTGGATGGCAAATGGCTGGTGCTCAACTACTGGGCAGAATGGTGCGGACCTTGCCGTACCGAGATACCGGAGTTGAACACCCTGGCCGAGCAGCTCAAGGACAAGAAAATCGGTGTGTTCGGAGTCAATTTCGACAACGTCCAGGGGCAAGAGCTGAAGGGCGCGAGCGAGAAACTGGGGATCAGGTTCACCGTGCTGGCGCAGGACCCTTCCGAACTGTTCGAGTTGCCGCGCAGCGAAGCGTTGCCGGTGACCTACATCATCGATAACAAGGGCAAGGTACGTGAGCAGTTGATGGGTGAACAGACGGCGGCGGGGGTGATGGCGAAGCTTGAGGCGTTGCAGGCTAAAAACTGATCGGATGATCGATTCACTGTGGCGAGCGGGCTTTTTGTGGCGAGGGGGCAAGCCCCCTCGCCACAGGTTTCTCGGGATACCCAGGGGGGATCAACCCTCCTCAAGCCACCAACGCAGCGGCTTGCCTTCGGCTGGCCAGAAGCGTATTTGCTCGATCGGGGAGACGTCCCAGCGCTGGACGTTTTCCAGGGCCTGAAGGAAGCGTTTTTCCTGTTCCATCAGCGCCGGCGCGCAAAATTTGCGGGTGCTGCCGATTTTGCCGAAGGTCAGTTTGTCGCCATCGAGGGTGTACGGCGCAAACCAGTGGTTGCAGCCGCCATTGCCGTAGGCCCGGCCGTCTTCGCCGAGGGTGATGGTCAGGTGGCTGTAGTCCATCAACGGCCGCTCGCCAATCCATTCCAGAATGTAGCTGCTGTTCTGTTGCAGTTGCACCGGCTCGGCGGCGCAGCCCAGCAGGCTGGCGCCGACCATGGCGGTCAGAGCGAGGCGTTTCATCACGCAGGCTCCTGGCATTTCGGGCACAGGTGTTTCTCGCCGACAGTGGTCCAGCCCAACTCGGCAATCCGCGCGGTGGCGGCAGGCTTTTCGGCCTTGTTGCCCAGCTTGGCATCGACGGCGAACTCGAAGCTCAGCTCTTTGGCGCAGCTGTCACAGTTCACTTGCCAGGTGTGGATGGCCAGTTCACCGAACACCGGGCCACTGGCCACCGCGACCCATTGGCCGGGCGGGTTGATCAGGTGGCGAACCGTTTCGACGGTCAGGCGCATGGACAAGTCCTTCGCACCCTTGAGGGTCACGACCAGCACGTCATTGTTGCGAATCGAACCACCGTTGCCAGTGACTTGATAACGCCCCGGCACCAGGGCGCGGCATTCAGTGAGGGTGTGTTGCGGGTTCATCAGGCTGTAGCGGAAATCGTGTTCGACCATGGGTCCTCCAAATATGCGCGATATGCTAGCACGGGCTTGCACGCCGCATCGCGCAGGCAGATGACCTTCGATCCGTTTCAGTTTCCCGTCACCAGGTTTTCCGGGGTGCCCGCTGCCCAGGCTGAAATGTTGCGCAATGTGATGGTGGCAATCGCGTCCAGCGCTTCGCGGGTCAGGAAGGCCTGGTGCGCAGTGACGATCACGTTAGGAAAGGTCAGCAGCCGTGCCAGCACATCGTCTTGCAGCGGCAGGTCGGAGCGGTCCTCGAAGAACAACTGCGCCTCTTCCTCATACACATCCAGCCCGAGGTAACCCAGGCGACCGTCTTTCAAGGCATCGATCAGCGCCGGGGTGTCCACCAGGCCGCCACGCCCGGTATTGATCAGCATCGCGCCCGGTTGCATGTGCGCCAGGGATTGACGGTTGATCAGGTGCTTGCTCTGCTCGTTGAGCGGGCAGTGCAGGCTGATGATCTGCGATTCGGCAAGCAGCTGCGGCAGGCTCAGGTAGCGCGCGCCGAGGGCTTTGACCTGTGGGTTGGGGTAGGGGTCATAGGCCAGTAACTGGCAGCCAAACCCGCTCATGATTTTGGCGAAGGTCGCGCCAATCTGACCGGTGCCGACCACGCCGACGGTCTTGCCTACCAGGTCGAAACCGGTCAGCCCCTGTAGTCTGAAATCCCCATCTCGGGTGCGGTTGTAGGCGCGGGGCAAGCGGCGGTTGAGTGCGAGGATCAGCGCCACTGCATGTTCGGCCACGGCGTGGGGCGAATAGGCCGGGACGCGCACGATGGTCAGTCCCAGACGCTTTGCCGTCGGCAAGTCGACATGGTTGTAGCCGGCCGAACGCAGGGCGATCAGGCGTGTGCCACCGGCGGCCAGGCGCTCGAGCACCGCCGCGCCGAGGTCATCATTGATGAACGCGCAGACCGCTTCATACCCTTGGGCGAGCGCTACCGTGTCGAGGCTCAGGCGCGCAGGCTGAAATTGCAGCTCGATGCCGGCCGGTTGCTCGGCCGCGAGAAAGCTCTCGCGGTCGTAGTTCTGGCTGCTGAAAAGAATCGTACGCATGCGGTGCTCCTTGAAGGTGGCCTGCACCGTTGAGCAAGCCTGCATTCGACAGTCGTCAGGTTAGCTCGCCGGCAGCCTTTAACGATTGCGCTGCATCAAGCATTCATGCGCGCCTGGGCCGCCAGGCGATTGATTGCCCGGTCGAGCTCATCCAGTGCCACGCTGGCTTTCGGGTCCTGTTGCTTGAGCAGGGTTTCGCTGCGTTGGCAGGCCGCACGCAATTGCGGTACGCCGCAATAACGCGTCGCGCCATGCAGGCGATGGACCCGTTCGATCAGGGCGTTGTGGTCGTTGCTTTGCTGAGCGAGGCGGATGGCTTCGCGGTCGGCTTCCAGGGATGCGAGCAGCATCGCCAGCATGTCCGCCGCCAGATCTGCCTTGCCGGCGGCCAGACGCAATCCTTCGTCGTGGTCGAGCACCAACAGGTCATGGGCACCAGCATGCCCATCGCCGGAGCGCTCCGGGCTGTGATTGCGCAGCGCCAGGCCGGTCCATTTCAGCACCACCTGGGCCAATTGCCGTTCGCTGATCGGTTTGGTCAGGTAGTCGTCCATGCCGCTTTGCAGCAGCGCGCGTTTTTCGTTGGCCATGGCGTGGGCGGTGAGGGCCACGATCGGCAGCGGGGTGCAATGGCGTTCGCTTTCCCACTGGCGGATCGCCTCGGTGCTCTGGCGACCGTCCATGCCGGGCATCTGCACGTCCATCAACACCAGATCGAATGTCTCGTTCTGTACCGCCTTGATGGCAGCATAACCGCTTTCCACCGCGAGCACCTTGGCGCCCATGTCTTCGAGCAGGGTCTGCACCAGCATCAGGTTGGCCGGATTGTCGTCGACGCAAAGTACCTTCGGGGCACGGCTGGACACCGGTTCGCCCGGTTCGCTGCGCATCGGTCGCGGGTTGACCAAGTCAGAAAGGGAGCGGCGCAGCTTGCGGGTGCAGGCCGGTTTCGCCTGGAGCTGGCTGTGGGGGTTGGGCACGGAAAGATGGAACAGCGTCTGTTCCGTGGTCGGGCATAGCACCAAGACTTTGCAGCCAAGATGCTCGAGGTCCCAGATGTGCTGGTTGAGGCGTTCCGGCGGCATGTCGTTACTGGTGATGCCGAGCACGGCAAGCTCGATCGCCTGGTCGGTCTGGTGGGCGGCGGTGACGCCATTGGTCAGGCTTTCCAGGGTATTGAACGGTGTGGTGCTGAGGCCGCAGTCTTCCAGTTGATGCTGCAACGCCTGCCGCGCCAGTTCGTGGTTTTCCAGTACCGCCACCCGTCGCCCGAGCAAGGGCGCGGAGGGCAGGTCTTCGGCATCGTCGCGGGTTTTCGGCAGGCTCAGGCTGATCCAGAACTCCGAGCCTTCCCCCGGCGTACTGTCGACGCCGATCTCACCGCCCATCTGTTCGATCAGGCGCTTGGAAATCACCAGGCCCAGGCCAGTACCGCCGGGTTGCCGTGACAGCGAGTTGTCGGCCTGGCTGAAGGCCTGGAACAGGGCGCGCACGTCCTGGTTCGACAGACCGATGCCGGTGTCCTGAATGCTGATGCGCAACTGCACGGTGTCTTCGTGTTCTTCTTCGAGCATGGCGCGGGCGACGATGGTGCCTTCGCGGGTGAACTTGATCGCGTTGCTCACCAGGTTCGTCAGGATCTGCTTGAGCCGCAGCGGGTCGCCTACCAGTGACAGCGGCGTGTCCCGGTACACCAGGCTCACCAGTTCCAACTGCTTGGCGTGGGCGGCCGGGGCGAGGATGGTCAAGGTGTCCTGGAGCAGGTCGCGCAGGTTGAACGGAATATGGTCGAGCACCAACTTGCCGGCCTCGATTTTCGAGAAGTCGAGAATCTCGTTGATGATGCCCAGCAGGCTGTCGGCGGACTTTTCGATGGTGCCCAGGTAGTCGAGCTGGCGTGGGGTGAGCTCGCTTTTTTGCAGCAGGTGGGTGAAGCCGAGAATGCCATTGAGCGGCGTGCGGATTTCATGGCTCATGTTGGCCAGGAATTCGGACTTGATCCGGCTCGCTTCCAGGGCTTCCTTGCGCGCCAGGTCCAGCTCGATGTTCTGGATCTCGATGGTTTCCAGGTTCTGGCGCACGTCTTCGGTGGCCTGGTCGATGCTGTGCTGCAATTCTTCCTGGGCATTTTGCAGGGTGCCGGCCATGCGGTTGATGCCGGAGGCCAGCTCGTCCAGTTCCTGACTGCCGAGGGGTGGCAAGCGGGTTTCCAGATGACCGTCCTTGAGTTGGGCCACGGCCTGCTTGATCTGGCTCAACGGCCGATTGATCGTGCGGCCCATGCGCAGGGCCAGCAGTGCCGCACCCGTCAGTCCCGCAATGATCAGCATCAGGCTGGCGAACAGGCTGCGGTAACCACGCAAAAGCATGCTGTTATGGGACAGTTCAAGCTCGACCCAGCCCAGCAGGCGATCGGCTTCTTCGGGAATCACGTCCCCGGCCAGGTTGCGGTGTTTGCCGAATACCGGCAGCAGATAGCGGGTCGCATCGTTGCCACTGCGGCGCAGCATCTGCGTGCCACTGCCGGAAGGTGTCTGGTTGAGCATGGTCGGGCCGGCGTGGGCCAGCAGCGTGCGGTCAGGAGCCAGGAAGGTCACCGCCCGCACGTCGGTTTGTTCCAGGGCCTGGGTGGCGATGCGTTCGAGCAGTTCGTTGTCCTGATGGCCCATGGCGGGCGCCGCCAGTGGGGCCAACTGCTCGGCGATCATTTCGCCGCGCTGCATGAGCTGGATGTGCAGGTCAGCCTGTTGCATCCAGGTAAAATAACCCCCCAGCACCAACGCCATCAGGCTGGTTGGCAACAGGGTCAGCAACAGCACGCGGCCTTTGATTCCCAGTTTCTTGAGCACGCATCTCTCCTGCATCCCGCTATTTATAGACCCGTACATGCATCCGCCATGCACCACTTGCGCAGTGTAGCGATTTGCTCGCGGGCAATCCTCGTAAAAATGGTGCCGTCATTCGTCGGTCCGGGCGGCTCTTTGGCAAAACGGACAAACCGTGGGTTGCCCCTGGCGAGGCAATCTTGAATAATCACTTAACTGAGAATTGTTTGCAGATAGTCATGGCTCCCATCACTGCTGGCCTCCCCCGAATCCTGTCCATCGAAGACGACCTTGTGCTCGGCGCCTACGTGCATGAGCATCTGGACCGCAGCGGCTTCCAGGTGACCTGGTGCCAGAACGGTCAGGAAGGCCTGGATATTGCCCGCAGGGAACCTTTCGACGTGGTGCTGATGGATATCCTGTTGCCGGGCATGGACGGCCTGGCGGTGCTGACCCAATTGCGCCAGAGCCATTCCACCCCGGTGTTGCTGATGTCGGCCCTCGGTGCCGAGGCCGATCGCATCAGCGGCTTTCGCCTGGGGGCCGATGATTACCTGCCCAAGCCCTTCAGCATGGTGGAGTTGAGGGTACGCATCGAAGCCATTCTGCGGCGGGTGGCACTCGACCGTCGACCCGCGCCCGCAGTGCTGGCCTCGTCAATGGACAGCCTGCGTTTCGACGATGAAAGCTTCGAGGTCTTTTACGGCGAACAGGCCGGTGGCCTGACCCGCAGCGAGTATCGGTTACTGGAGACGCTGCACCGCAGCGCCGACGAAGTACTGAGCAAAGCCTTCCTTTATCAACAGGTGCTGCAGCGCGGCTACGCGGCCCATGACCGCAGCCTGGACATGCACATCAGCCAGATCCGCCGCAAGCTCAAGGCCATTGGCTACACCGAGCGTGAAGTGCGCACGGTATGGGGCAAGGGCTACATCCTGAGCGCCGCCGATGAAATGTAATTTGCCGGGCAGGCATTCGCTGTTCTGGAAGCTGGCTTGTCTATTGGTCGCTTTCTGCCTGCTGATGATCTGGCTGAGTTGGTCTTGGGGACGTTACATGGAGGAGCGTAACCAGTTCCTCTCCGATGAGGCTCGCGGCACCCTGTCCGGTTATGCCGCCGAAGCCGAGCAGGCGTGGCAGCAGCGCCAGAACGTCGGTGTCGATGACTGGCTGCAAGGCATGCATCATCGGGAAAAAGGCTGGGTCGGTGTCATCGGCGGTGATTTGCAGTCCTTGAGCAACCAATCGCTGACGGACAAGGAAGTCGAACGCCTGACTTTTTTGCGCGGCCTCGATTGGCCAATCCACAAGAAAGGCCAACCGTGGATGCGCATACCGTTTCCCGGTGATCCGTCCGCCGGCAGCCTGGTGATCGAGCTGCCCAAGCGCTTCGTACCCGGGCGTTACCGGGTGTTCTGGCGGGTGATCACCAATGGCGTGATTCCGGGATTGTTCACCTTGCTGCTGTGCGTCGGGCTGTATCGCGTGTTGGTGGTGCCGCTCAACAGCTTGCGTGAACAGGCCAATGCCTGGCGTGCCGATCAACTGAACGTACGGCTGTCGACCCGGACCACCAATCGATCGGATGAACTGGGTGAGTTGGGGCGGGCGTTCGATCACATGTCTGAGCGCCTGCAAAGCACCGTGGCTTTGCAACAGCAACTGCTGCGCGATCTGTCCCACGAGTTGCGTACCCCCTTGAGCCGCCTGCGAGTGGCCAGTGAAAGCGAGCAGGGGCTGGAGCCATTGCGCGAGCGCATTGGTCGTGAGGTCGATGGCATGCAGCGCTTGGTGGAGGACACGCTGCAACTGGCGTGGCTTGATACCGAGCGCACCCGATTGCCCGACGAAGCGATCCAGATCCAGGCCCTGTGGGAAATGCTCACGGAGAACGCCTGCTACGAAAGTGGCTGGCCCGATACGCAGTTGCAATGCACGGTGGATGCATCCTGCTGGGTTCGCGGTCATCTCAACACCCTGGCCCAGGCGTTGGAAAATATTCTGCGTAATGCCATTCGTCATTCGCCGGCGGGAGGCATTGTCCAATTGGGCGGTCGTCGTGATGGCGATTTCTGGCACCTGTGGCTGGAGGATCAGGGTGGCGGTGTGGCAGAAGCTGATCTGGAGCGGATCTTCCTGCCGTTCACCCGACTCGACGGTTCGCGGCCGGGGGATGGTGGGTTTGGCCTGGGCCTGAGCATCGCCAGGAATGCGGTGCAGCGTCAGGGTGGACAGCTGTGGGCGCAGAACACCGGGAGCGGGTTGCGGATGAATATGTGCTTGTTGGCGGATGCTAATAGCGCCAGTGCCGACGCCATCGCGAGCAGGCTCTCTCCCACATTGACCGTGTTTGAATCGCGAAACCTGTGATCACCGCGGTACCCTGTGGGAGCGAGCTTGCCCGCGAAGAGGCCCTCAAGTTCACCGCAAAATATCTGCTTATTCCCATTAACCATAAGCACCATACTTTGCGTGATATGGCCTGCGAACGTTTGCCGGTATGATAGGCACCCCCGCAGTCTGGATTGCGAATACGCCATGACCTTGCAGTACCCAACCATCGCCGATTGCGTCGGCAACACTCCGCTGGTTCGTTTGCAGCGCCTGCCCGGCGCCACCAGCAATACCCTTTTGCTCAAGCTCGAAGGGAACAACCCGGCGGGTTCGGTCAAGGACCGTCCGGCGCTGTCGATGATCACCCGCGCCGAACTGCGCGGGCAGATCCACGCTGGCGATACGTTGATCGAGGCGACCTCGGGCAACACCGGGATCGCTCTGGCCATGGCCGCCGCGATCAAGGGTTACAGGATGATCCTGATCATGCCGGACAACTCCAGCGCTGAGCGCAAGGCAGCCATGACGGCCTATGGCGCCGAGCTGATTCTGGTCAGCCAGGAACAGGGCATGGAAGGCGCCCGTGACCTCGCGCAGAAGATGGAAGCCGAAGGTCGCGGCAAGGTACTGGATCAGTTTGCCAACGGTGACAACCCTGAGGCGCACTACACCACCACCGGTCCGGAAATCTGGCGCCAGACCCAGGGCACCATCACCCATTTCGTCAGCTCCATGGGCACCACCGGCACCATCATGGGCGTGTCGCGCTACCTCAAGGAGCAGAACGACAACGTGCAGATCATCGGCCTGCAGCCGATGGAAGGCTCGGCGATCCCGGGTATCCGTCGCTGGCCTCAGGAATACCTGCCGAAGATCTACCAGGCCGACCGCGTGGACCGCATCGTCGACATGGCCCAAAGCGAAGCCGAAGACGTGACCCGTCGTCTGGCCCGCGAAGAAGGCATTTTCTGTGGCGTGTCCTCGGGCGGTGCCGTGGCGGCAATGCTGCGCCTGTCCAAAGAAGTTGAAAACGCGGTGATCGTCGCGATCATCTGCGACCGTGGCGACCGTTACCTGTCGACCGGCATTTTCGAC
Source organism: Pseudomonas fluorescens (assembly GCF_000967965.1). Classification (GTDB taxonomy): domain Bacteria; phylum Pseudomonadota; class Gammaproteobacteria; order Pseudomonadales; family Pseudomonadaceae; genus Aquipseudomonas; species Aquipseudomonas grandcourensis. The sequence goes on along the minus strand of NZ_LACC01000033.1, from coordinate 22,873 downwards.
GCGCCCAACTGATGGCCAAACATGAAAGAGGCCTGCGCTTCCAGCCCACCGGCGGCAGCAAGGCCCCGCAAGTCCCGACCGGCAAAAAGCAGCGCCTGACCATCGAGCGCCTGGCCAATGACGGTCGCGGTATCGCGTTTTTCGAAGGTCGCACCTGGTTCGTCATCGGCGCATTGGCCGGTGAAGAGATCGAGGCGCGCGTCCTCGGTGCCCACGGCAAAGTGGTCGAGGCGCGCACCGAACGGGTATTCAAGGTCAGCGAATTGCGCCGCCCGGCACCGTGCGCACATGCCGGCCGCTGCGGCGGTTGCAGCGTGCAGCATCTGCCCCACAACGAACAGCTTGCCCTGAAACAGCGCATGCTCGCCGAGCAGTTGTCGAGGGTCGCGGGCGTCGAGCCCGAAGAGTGGGCGGCGCCATTGAGCGGTGCGGAGTTCGCTTACCGGCGTCGCGCCCGCGTGGCGGTGCGCTGGGACATGAAGGCGAAAAAACTCGAAGTCGGTTTCCGTGCCGCCGGCAGCCAGGACATTGTTGGCATCGATGACTGCCCGGTGCTGGTACAACCCTTGCAACCGATCATGAGCCGCTTGCCGGAGATGCTGCGGCGCTTGAGCAAACCCCAGGCACTCGGGCATGTGGAGTTATTCAGCGGCTCGACGCTGGCCGTGTTGCTGCGGCACATGGCGCCGTTGTCCGACGCCGATCTGACGATCCTCAAGGATTTCTGCGCGTTCCATGAAGCCCAGTTGTGGCTGCATGGCGACGGCGAACCGCAACCGGTCGAGGCCGATCAGTCGTTGGGCTATCGTCTTGAGCAGTGGGACCTGGAACTGGCGTATCGTCCCGGGGATTTCATCCAGGTCAACGCCGCCGTCAACGAAGCGATGGTCGCCCAGGCACTGGACTGGTTGAGGCCGACAGCGGATGAGCGCGTCCTCGACCTGTTCTGTGGTCTGGGCAACTTTGCCTTGCCGCTGGCCAAGGCCGCTCGTGAAGTGGTGGCGGTCGAAGGCGTGCAGGTGATGGTCGATCGGGCAGCGGCGAATGCGGCTAGTAATAATCTGCATAACGCGAAGTTTTTTCAGGCCGATTTATCCCAGCCTTTGACGGACGCCGAATGGGCCGCCGAAGGCTTTTGTGCGGTACTCTTGGACCCACCGCGTGACGGTGCTTTCGAGGTCGTGCGCAAGCTCAAGAGCCTTGGCGCCGAACGTTTGGTGTATGTGTCGTGCAACCCTGCAACTCTGGCGCGCGACACGGTCGAATTGATCAAGCAGGGCTACCGGTTAAAACGTGCCGGGATTCTCGATATGTTTCCTCAAACGGCACATGTCGAGGCCATGGCGTTATTTGAAGCGAGCTAGGATGCTCGTCTGGTCCGACTGGCCCGCCCGTGCAGCCGCGCACCCAGCCCGACGTGGGCGCACGGGCAACGAAGGTCAGCGATTTGACGCATTGAATCTGCGTCGTAGGGAAGGTAAGCAAGATGGTACAGGTGAGAGCACACCAGCCGATCAACACCGACGGCAGTATCAATCTCGAGGCTTGGCTCGATCATGCGGTCAGTGTCGATCTGGCACTGGATCGCGAAGCCTTGAAAGAGGCCTGCGAGTACGCTCGCGAGGCCGAACAACAAGCCAATGCGGCACAGAATCTGTGGTCGGAAGGTAACTCGACTTTCCGTACCGGGCTTGAGATCGCCGAGATCCTCGCCGACCTCAAGCTCGACCAGGATTCACTGGTCGCCGCGATCCTGTATCGAGGCGTGCGCGAAGGCCAGATCAAGTTGCCGGCCGTCAGCCAGCGCTTCGGTCCGGTGGTGTCCAAGCTCATCGACGGCGTGCAGCGCATGGCCGCGATCAGCGACAGCCTGAGCCCGCGCAAATCCCTGGTGCTGGGCACCCAGGGCCAGGTGGAAAACCTGCGCAAGATGCTGGTGGCCATGGTCGACGACGTTCGCGTTGCCCTGATCAAACTGGCCGAACGCACGTGCGCGATCCGCGCGGTGAAGACCGCCGACGACGAAAAACGCAACCGCGTGGCCCGTGAAGTCTTCGACATCTACGCTCCGCTGGCCCATCGCCTGGGTATCGGTCACATCAAGTGGGAACTGGAAGACTTGTCCTTCCGTTACCTGGAACCGGACCAGTACAAGCAGATTGCCAAGTTGCTCCATGAGCGGCGACTGGATCGCGAGCGTTTTATCAGCGATGTGATGAGTCAGCTGAAAAACGAACTGCAGGCCACCGGCGTTGATGCCGACATCAGCGGCCGGGCCAAACACATCTATTCGATCTGGCGCAAAATGCAGCGCAAGGGGCTGGAGTTCAGCCAGATCTACGACGTGCGTGCCGTGCGTGTGTTGGTGCCGGAAATGCGCGATTGCTACACCGCGCTCGGCATCGTCCACACCCTGTGGCGACACATCCCGAAAGAGTTCGACGACTACATCGCCAACCCCAAGGAAAACGGCTATCGCTCGCTGCACACCGCGGTGATCGGGCCCGAGGGCAAGGTGCTGGAAGTGCAGATTCGCACCCACGCGATGCATGAAGAAGCCGAACTCGGCGTGTGCGCGCACTGGCGCTACAAGGGCACCGACGTCAAGTCCGGTTCCAATCACTACGAAGAGAAAATCTCCTGGCTGCGTCAGGTGCTCGAATGGCACGAAGAGCTGGGTGACATCGGTGGCCTGGCGGAACAGTTGCGGGTCGATATCGAGCCGGACCGGGTCTACATCTTCACCCCGGACGGTCACGCCATCGACTTGCCGAAGGGCGCGACCCCGCTGGACTTCGCCTACCGCGTCCACACCGAAATCGGTCACAACTGCCGTGGCGCCAAGATCAACGGGCGCATCGTGCCGCTCAACTACAGCCTGCAAACCGGTGAACAGGTCGAGATCATCACCAGCAAGCACGGCACCCCGAGCCGCGACTGGCTGAACCCGAACCTGGGCTACGTCACCACGTCGCGAGCACGGGCGAAGATCGTTCACTGGTTCAAGCTGCAGGCTCGCGACCAGAACGTCGCGGCCGGTAAAACCCTGCTCGAGCGCGAGCTCAATCGCCTCGGCCTGCCGGCGGTGGATTTCGACAAGCTGGCCGACAAGGCCAACATGAAAACCGCCGAAGACCTGTTCGCCGCCCTCGGTGCCGGGGACCTGCGCCTGGCGCAACTGGTCAACCTGGCGCAGCAACTGGTCGAGCCGGAGCGTGGCAACGAGCAGCTTGAACTGATTCCACGCAAGGCCACCGGATACAAACCGGGCAAGCGCGGCGACATTCAGATCCAGGGCGTCGGCAACCTGATGACCCAGATGGCCGGCTGCTGCCAGCCGCTGCCGGGGGATGCCATCGTCGGTTACATCACCCAGGGCCGTGGCGTGAGCATTCACCGCCAGGACTGCGCCTCGGTGCTGCAACTGAGCGGGCGGGAGCCAGAGCGGATCATCCAGGTCAGCTGGGGCCCGGTACCGGTGCTCACCTATCCGGTGGACATCGTCATCCGCGCCTACGACCGTTCCGGTTTGCTGCGTGATGTTTCGCAGGTGCTGCTCAACGAGCGGATCAACGTGCTGGCGGTCAACACCCGCTCGAACAAGGAGGACAACACCGCGCTGATGTCCCTGACCATCGAGATTCCGGGGCTGGATGCATTGGGGCGGTTGCTGGGGCGGATTTCCCAGTTGCCGAACATCATCGAAACCCGGCGTAACCGTACGCCGTGATGGTGTTCATGTCTGGCACCGTTCTACTGTGTGAGCGAGCTTGGCTCCGGGCGGCGATCCGACGATGGCTGCTTGAAGGACACATTGATGTTGAATGTGACGACGCTATCGCGAGCAAGCTCGCTCCCACAGGTTCTCGCAGAGTTTAATAAATGTATTCACTTGAAGACCTGCTTCACCTGATGAACCGCCTGCGCGATCCGCAGTACGGTTGCCCGTGGGACATCAAGCAAACTTACGCCAGCATCGTCCCCCACACTCTGGAAGAAGCCTACGAAGTCGCCGACGCCATTGAGCGCGGTGACTTCGATCACTTGCAGGGTGAGCTGGGCGACCTGTTGTTCCAGGTGGTTTATTACAGCCAGTTGGCCCGGGAAGAAGGGCGCTTCGAGTTCGCCGGCGTGGTCGACAGCATCACCCGCAAGCTGATCCGCCGCCATCCTCACGTGTTCCCCACCGGTGATCTGTATGCGCCAATGGATGTCCCGCGCCTGAGTGAAGCGCAGGTCAAGCAGCGTTGGGAAGAGATCAAGGCCGAGGAGCGCGCGGAGAAATCTTCAGCCCCCGAACAGCTGTCGTTGCTTGATGACGTCCCCGCGGCCTTGCCGGCGTTGTCACGGTCGGCGAAATTGCAAAAGCGCGCAGGGCAGGTCGGTTTCGACTGGCCGGACGCCTTGCCGGTGCTCGATAAAGTACGTGAAGAGCTCGATGAAGTCCTCGAAGCCATGTCGGAAAATGATCCCGAGGCCGTGGCCGACGAGATCGGCGACCTGCTGTTTTCCGTGGTCAATCTGGCGCGGCATCTCAAGGTCGATCCGGAAACCGCACTGCGTGGCGCCAACAGCAAGTTTGAAAGACGCTTTCGTTTTATCGAACAGGCATTGCGCGACACCCGCCGTCCCATGGAAGATTGCACCCTCGAAGAGTTGGACGCCTTGTGGGGCGAAGCCAAACGTCAGGAAAAGAATTTGCCCAGCTGCGGTTGAGCAGTAGCCTAAGTGAGTAATAAGCACCATGAGCATTTCCCTTCGCGACCAGTTGCTCAAAGCAGGGCTGGTCAACCAGAAGCAGGCCAAGCAGGTCAGCAAAGACAAGCAGAAACAGCAACGCCTGGCCCACAAAGGCCAGATCGAGCTGGATGACTCCCAGCAACGCGCGGCACAGGAAGCCATGGCCGAGAAAGTCAAGCGCGACCAGGAGCTCAACCGCCAGCAGCAGGAAAAGGCTGAGGCCAAGGCCCGTGCCGCGCAGGTCAAGCAATTGATCGAAGTCTCGCGCCTGCCGAAATTGACGACCGAGGATTACTACAACTTCGTCGACGACAAGAAGGTCAAGCGCATCTCCGTCAACACCCTGATGCGCAACAAGCTCAGCAGCGGTTCGCTGGCCATCGTGCATCACGCTGGCGGGTACGAAGTGATTCCGCGCGAGGCTGCGCTGAAGATTCAGGAGCGCGACCCGCAACGCATCGTGCAGTTGAATGTGCAGACCGAAGAAGTCAGCGTCGAGGATGATCCGTACGCAGCCTACAAGATCCCTGATGATCTGATGTGGTAATCGCTTCTCTGGCATTACATGTTTGTTAGTACATTGCTGGATTAATCAATTGAACCCGAAAGATCGCGTCGATACGATCTCTCGGGTTTTCTTTTGCCCGAAATATTCTCAGGGGAGAGAACTAATGGAATGAACTTCAATGAATAAGGATATTCTCAATGCTGGTAAGTATCGCCTCGTTACGCCAACCCACTTTTAAATCGCAGCTTTCACGGCCGCGACAACTCGATCAATCCATTCACGATTATCTTGACGACGAGCTTGTCGCGCGAGCGGAGCTTGTACGCCGAAAGATCAAGATTGCTGCGAAAGCTGCTCGCGACGATCACGGCGGGTCTGCTTGCGTTTTCGTAACCTTGCCTGAGTTTTTCTGGAACATTCCCTGGCACGAAGTCCGCAATGAGCAAGAACTTCACGAACTGAACTCTGCCTATCTGACGAAGGTGACCGAGTGTGTGACGCTGTTGATAAGCGATCTGCCAGTGGAACTGTACGGCAAGATCGTTTTATTGGCGGGAAGTTGTGCGACGCTGATCAAAGTGGGAGAGGGGGAGTCGAGCTATTACGATGTCGTTAATTATGTGCTGACCATTTCCAATAAGGAGTACGAGGCTGACATTCCGCTTATGTCGATGTGGCCGAAACGTTATGTGTCTGGAATCGATTTTGGAAGGCATGTAGGCGCGGAAGACGGGTACTGGTTTTTCAAGTTGTTCGATGAGGTCGTGGTAAGGGTAAAGAAAGTCAGTGATGTACGGGCCGAGCACAGTTACTTTGGTGGTTACGAAGGGATATTCATTAATAGTCTTGTCGCGGGTTGCCCATTCGGTATCAACTTGTGCCTAGATTATGCGGTGTTGAAAGACGGTGAACGGGATAAGGAAGTTGAACAGGCGGGGGCAAAAATCGATTTTCTGATTGCCTGTGGCATGAACTTCGATTACGGCAAGCGTCATCTGTCTTCGCTTCAGTTTGCCGTCCGCAATGACGGCATGGGTGATGGTGAGTGCGAGGTGGTGAAACTTGAGGCGGGCTGGATCGTCGGTGTTGTTCCTTCGGTGGAGATCGACGACTCGCTTCATTTAGCGGCCATTCAGATTGCCTGAGCCGCGTCCTCCGGTCGCAGCCTGCCCGTGCGGGGAGGGGGCAGGCTGCATGGTGTGGAGTCTGTCTTCAACCGGTTGCGAGCTCGCTTTTGCGCTCGAGCATTTCCAGTTCGGCCCTGTAGTTTTGTGCGTCGATCTCGGAATGGAACATCCCGACCAGCAGGTCTTGTTGATGCACATCCCAGATCCGGATACCGGCGGCTACACCCTCGTGGGATTTATGTGAATCGTCGCGTTCAGTTACTTTTACAGTCATCTGCTAGCTCCAATCTCTGTTATCTGCAGCAAGGCGTGTGCAGGCCTTTGTTATATGTTTTGTTAGCTTGCTAAGTAAATAACTGAGTTTGGTAACGGTTTTTTGCAAAAACGGAAACAGTCCTGCAGCCCGCTAAACACGCGACATTCGGTCACAGGGCATTAAGTTTCATGACAAAAGCTTCATCTTCAGAACGCACCGCAGACGCTTGTAGGAGTGAGCCTGCTCGCGATAGCGGTGGGTCAGTTACCAGTGATGTTGCCTGGAATACCTCTATCGCGAGCAGGCTCACTCCTACAGAGGACTTGTGTATGTCTTGAGGCTTTTCTCAAGGCAAAAAAAACGCCCCGAACCAGTCGGGGCGTTTTCTTGTGCGGCGTTATGGTGGGGTGTTACTTGCCCTGCCAGCGCTTCAGTACCAGGGTGGCGTTGGTGCCACCGAAACCGAAGCTGTTGCTCATCACGGTGTTGATGGTGGCGTTTTCGCGGGTCTTGGTCAGCACCGGCAGATCGGCCACTTCAGGGTCGAGTTCGTCGATGTTGGCGGAGCCGGCAATGAAGTTGCCTTCCATCATCAGCATGCAGTAGATCGCTTCGTGAACGCCGGCGGCGCCCAGCGAGTGACCGGACAGGCTCTTGGTGGAGCTGATGGCCGGAGCCTTGTCGCCGAACACTTCACGCACACCTTTCATTTCCGCGACGTCGCCGACCGGGGTCGAAGTGCCGTGGGTGTTCAGGTAGTCGATCGGGGTGTCGACGGTGGACAGTGCCTGCTGCATGCAGCGGATCGCGCCTTCGCCACTCGGGGCAACCATGTCGTAGCCGTCGGAGGTCGCGCCGTAGCCGACGATTTCCGCGTAGATTTTCGCGCCACGGGCCAGAGCGTGTTCCAGCTCTTCAACCACGACCATGCCGCCACCGCCGGCGATGACGAAACCGTCACGGTCGGCGTCGTAGGCACGGGAAGCTTTTTCCGGGGTGTCGTTGCGCTTGCTGGACAGGGCGCCCATGGCGTCGAACAGGAACGACTGGCTCCAGTGCTCTTCTTCACCGCCACCGGCGAAGACGATGTCCTGCTTGCCCATCTGGATCTGTTCCATGGCGGTACCGATGCAGTGAGCACTGGTGGCGCAGGCAGACGCGATGGAGTAGTTCAGGCCCTTGATCTTGAACGGAGTGGCCAGGCACGCGGAAACGGTGCTGCTCATGGTCCGCGTTACGCGGTATGGGCCGACGCGCTTGACGCCTTTCTCGCGCAGGATGTCCAGCGCTTCCATCTGATTCAGGGTCGATGCGCCACCGGAACCGGCGATCAGGCCGGTACGCGGGTTGGACACCTGCTCTTCGGTCAGGCCGGAGTCGGTGATGGCGTCTTTCATGGCCAGGTAGGCATAAGCTGCCGCGTGGCCGACGAAGCGATAGATCTTGCGATCGATCAGTTCTTCAAGGTTGAGGTCAATGGAGCCGGAAACCTGGCTACGCAGACCCATTTCGGCATATTCCGGGTTGAACCGGATGCCAGGGCGGCTTGCACGCAGGTTAGCGGAGACGGTCTCTTTGTCATTGCCCAGGCAAGAAACGATGCCCAGACCAGTGATAACGACGCGGCGCATGCGGATAACCCTTAGAAGTTGTCAGTGGAGGTGAACACGCCGACCCGGAGGCCTTCGGCGGTGTAGATTTCGCGACCGTCGACAGTGACCGAACCGTCGGCGATGGCCAGGTTCAGCTTGCCCTTGAGGACGCGCTTGATATGAATGTTATAGGTGACTTTCTTGGCGGTCGGCAGGACCTGGCCGAAGAATTTCACTTCGCCCGAACCCAGCGCACGGCCACGGCCCGGCAGGCCTTGCCAGCCCAGGAAGAAACCGACCAGTTGCCACATGGCGTCGAGGCCCAGGCAGCCCGGCATCACCGGGTCGCCTTCGAAGTGGCAGGCGAAGAACCACAGGTCCGGATTGATATCCAGCTCGGCGACCAATTCACCTTTGCCGTACTTGCCACCTTCTTCGCTGATAAGGGTGATGCGATCAACCATCAGCATGTTCGGGGCGGGCAGTTGCGCGTTACCAGGGCCGAACAGCTCACCGCGACCGCAGCGCAGCAGGTCTTCCCGGGTAAAGGCGTTTTGTTTGGTCATGCGAGCTCCTCAATAGTCCCATGCGGCAGGTGGGGCAAATCTTCCCGGCCGATCGAAGCGTTCATGCCTCGAACCGGCAGCCTACTCATAGACTATTGCGTTGTGGTGAAAGTCACAGCACCAAGGACATGAATGTACACTTGTGCACTGAAATTATTATTCAAGCCCCTTTTCGGGCCTGTTCGGGTGACTAAGACTGCCGCACTTTCGCCTTTCACGCCAGTCGCAGATGCTCGAAAGGCCTGTACTACTGCACCCATCGCTGCAGAATTTGCTGCAGATCAGTCCGTTTGAACGGCTTGGCCAGGTAATCGTTCATCCCTGCCGACAGACAGGCTTCGCGGTCACCCTGCAAGGCGTTGGCGGTCAGGGCGATGATCGGCAGGTCGGTGCAGCCGGGTAGCTTGCGGATTTGTCGGGTGGCTTCATAGCCATCGATGATCGGCAAGCGGCAATCCATCAGGATCGCTTCGAAAATCAGGCTCTCGGCACTGCGTACCGCCTGCGCGCCGTCGGCGGCGACACTGACCTTGAAGCCCAGGCTGCGCAACATGGCTTCGATGACGGTCTGGTTGACCGGGTTGTCTTCGACCAACAGCACATTGCGCCCCTCGCCATTGCTGTTGCGCGATTGCGCGCGAGGGGGCAATAGCGGTTGGGTCTGCTGGTGCAGAGCCAGGGGAATTTCCAGGGTGAACACCGAACCGCGGCCTTCCTCACTTTGTGCGCGCAAGGTGCCGCCCATGCGTTCGGCCAGGGTACGGGCAATCGGCAGGCCCAGCCCCGTGCCGCCGTAACGTCTTGAAATGGAGCTGTCGGCCTGCTGGAAAGCGTTGAACATCAATTCCAGGCTTTGCGCCGGGATGCCGATGCCGCTGTCGCGCACGGTGCAGGTGAACCACAGCAACTCGTGGTCCAGCGACTGCCACTGCGCCTCGATGGTGACGCGGCCCTGCTCGGTGAATTTCAGTGCATTGCCAACCAGGTTGACCAGTATCTGCCGGATACGCGTCGGGTCGCCCTTGGCCTGCAAGCCGCGCATGTCGTCGGGGATCATCAGTTGCAGGTCCAGACCACGTTGCGCGGCGCTGTGCTGGAACGACTGGGCGCAACTGCCGATCAGGTCGGCGAGGTTGAACGGGATGTGCTCCAGTTCCAGCTCTGAACGTTCGATCCGCGAGAAATCCAGGATGTCGTTGATGACCTTGAGCAAGTGCTCGGTGGATTCCGAGGCCAGCGCCGCGTATTCCACCTGTTCCTCGGTCATGTCGGTGGTTTCCAGCAACTGCAGCATGCCCTGTACGCCATTCATTGGCGTGCGCAGTTCATGGCTCATCATGGCGAGGAAATCGGATTTGGCGTTGTTGGCCTTTTCCGCTTCTTCGCGGGTCTGGATCAGCTGCGCCATGGCCTGATGCTGTTCGCGGCTGGCCTGCTCGAGACCGCTGGCGAGGTTGTTGATGTGTTGCGACAGCGCCCCCAGCTCGGTGTCATCGACAATCGGTAGCGGTGTCTTGTAGTCGCCGTCCTGGATCGCCTTGACCGCATTGCCGATATCGCGGATCGGTTGCGACAGGCTGCCCGCCAGACGCCGGGCCACAATGAAGGTAAACAGCAGGGCAAACAGTGCCAGGATGGCGGCCTTGAGCACGATTTCCTGTTGGCGCCGGCTGAAGGCGTCGTTGGAAAGCCCGACGATCACCCGGCCTAGATAGTCTTCGACAGGGGCCACGGTGGCGGTTTTGCTGCTCTGGAAAAAATCATTGTGCAAAGCGATGCGCTGGAGCCGTATCGGTGCCTGGAACACTTCGAGCTGTTGCGCGCGATTATGATGTTCGTTCGGTTGTTCGACGTACACCAGAACCCGGTTGGCGCTGTCCTGGATTTCCAGAAAGCTCACGTTGGGTGTGGCCAGCGTCGCCTTGAGCAAGGTGTCGAGCACTTCGATGTTGCCCGAAATCACTCCGTACTCGGTGGCCGGGGCCAGTTGATTGGCGATCAGCTGGCCGGTGTGGGTGATTTCCTGACGCAGATCCTGAATACGCACGAACGTGAAGAAACTGATCAGCAACAAGGTCAGCAGCAGTGCAGGGCCGAGGCTGATCAGTTGGGTGCGGGTGTTGATGTCCCAGCGACGGCGCAAACTCATGGACGGCGTTCTCCTTCAGCCAGCAGTGTGGCGACAGACGCTTCGTTTATCTGTTCGATACCCAATGAACGCGCCACCTGCGGATTGCTCGCGACCTTGAATCGATGGGGATAGTACGTGTGCGGCCAGGTGGCCGGAGGCCGGTCGAGCAATTCGTCGAGGACCGCCAACCAATCGCTCTGATCGCTATAGGTACTGGCCAGGCTCCCGGCCTTGACGAATCCGGCGTTGGGTCCGATCAGCGCCACTTGCCGGGAGTAGCTGCTCAGCAGCAGGTTCTTTGCGGTTTGCGGGTTGTACAGGTCGGCATCGTCCAGGCCCAGCAACACGTCGCTTTTATTTAGCAGGGCCTGTAATGGACGACTGTCGTGAATGTTGTCCCAGCGCTGGGTGACCACCTCAAGATCCAGGGGGAGGGCGGCCTGACGCAGCTCATTCAAGAGGAATTCACTGTGGGTGTCGTAGAGCACGCCGACGCGTCTGGCCTGGGGCAACAGGGTGCGGGTCAAGCGCAACTGGCGATCCAGTGGTGGATCGCTCCATAGCAGGCAAAGGCGTGCAGGCAGCGAGTTGTTCAAGCGCTGCCGGGCCTGCAGGCGGCTGATGCGCAATACCAGTGTCGCCGGGCCCTGGGCGTTCTGCAGGCGCCAGTCGAGGCTGGGCAGGTCGAGCAGTATCAAGCGGATGTTTTCCGGCAACTTGTCCGGTATCGGCATTTTGGCCAGCGTCTGGAAGCGTACGCTATCGCTTGGTCGCAACTCGCTCAGGGCCTGGGTAAACGCCCGCACAGCGGGGCTGTCTTCGGCACCCGTGAGCAAAATGTCGGCCGCATTACTCGCCAGGCTGCCCAGCAGGCCGCTTGATAGCAGGCAGAGTATGGCCAGCAGCCGACCCAGGGTCGGCATTCTGCAGGCCGGACGATTCGGCATCTTAAAGCTCCAGCTCCGCGCTGAAATACATTACGTGGCGCTGGTCATAGTTGTTGTCGATGAAGGTGGTCGGCTGATTGTCCAGCCGTTGCTGGAGCACTCCGGCCAGCTCCAGGCTGGCCTTGCCCAAGGCGATACGTTTGGCGATGCGCGCATCGACCCGTTCGAAGCGGTAGCCGTTGAGGGCGTCATCGCCATAATAGAAAAGCGCACTGTTCCAGCCCTGGCCCCAATCGCGCAGCCATCCGGCCGAACCACTGTTGCTTGCAGTCTGCCTGGCATCCAGCGGATTGCTGGCGTCGGCATCGACGTAGGCATAGGTCAGTCGCAGGCGATCGAGGCTGCCGACACGCCAGTCGAGCTGGGTTTCGCCCCCCGAAAAGCGTGCCTTGTTGGCGTTGCTGGCGATGTACTGATTGTTGCGCAGCGGTTCACTGATCATGCCGGTGATTTCGTCGTGGAACAGCTTCACGTCGAGCGCCAGCCCCGGTTCGGGAAAATAGCCGTTGTAGCCCAGTTCCCGGGAGCGCATGTGCTCTTGGTCGAGGTCGCCGGGGCCACGGGTCTTGACGAAATAACGGGCGCTGGACTGGCCAAAGGCGCCGGGCTTGAGGTTGGTGACCTGATAACTCCAGTTGACGTTGTTCTCGAACATGTCCGGTGAACGGACGGCCTCGGAGTACACCGCACGCAAGCCGTGACGCGGATTGATCAGGTAGTTGACCGCCATGCGAGGTGTCAGCGAACTGCCGATCAACCGGGTGTCCTCGAACATGGCACCGCCTTGCAGCAGCCAGTGTTCGGTGGCACGCCACTCGAACTGGCCGAACGCCCGCCAGATGGTGTCATCGAGAGTGCCATTGAAGTAGGTCTCGGAATCGGCCCGGTCGTAACGATAGTTCAACCCGCTGACCAGCCGCAGGTTATCGGCAAGGCTCAGGGTGTCCTGCAGTTCGAGGTCGTAGCGCGACTCTCGGGTGCTCTGGTCGATGTCGCCGCAAACGGTCTGGCTTGCGCCGTTGCGCCATTGATCGAGCACCTGATTGGCCAGCGCCTGCTCGGCGAGCGTGCCGGCCGGCGCACCAGGGCCGGTGAAGCGCGTGATATTGCGGGCCAGGCGTTCGGTGTAGTTCGGGTTCAATTGCCAGAGTTCGGTCAGTTGCGGGCTGAAGGATATTTCAGCATCGCAGGCGCGCCAGGTTTGCTGACGATCCCAGTGTTGGGCCGAACCCTGGATATAAAGGCTGTGGTCGGGATCGATGTCCAGGTTCCAGCGCAATGACCCGGCGTAGTCCTTGGCGGTGACGTCGGAGTCGTTGCCCGCGCGGGTAATCCCCGGGAACACCGGCCGGTAGGTATAGGGCCGTTGGTTGGTGCCATCCTTGGCATTCAATTGCCAGTCGAGGCTTTGCCGTTCGTCGAGGCTCTGGCTGACGGCGAGATTGAAGCGATCGAGGCGACGGCTGTCATGGTAGTCCGCGCCGGTTCGATCGGTGTCGAAGCCGTCGTCTTGCTGGCCGGACAGGGACAGGCGCATGTCACCGTCCTCCCAGCCCAGGCCCTGGCTGGCGTAAAAGTCGTTGATGCCGCGCTGGCCCTGGGTGACCTTCATGCGCGTACCGTGACTGTCGGCCGGCCGCCGGGTAATGATGTTGACCACCGCCATCAGGGCATTGGCGCCGTAGCTGACGGTATTCGGTCCGCGAAAAACTTCGATGCGCTCGATATCTTCCATGGCCACCGGAATGTCGCTCCAGTCGACGGTGGCCAGGCCGGCGCGATACACCGAGCGCCCGTCTATCAGCACTTGCATGCGTCGCGCTTCAGTTGCATTGGTGCCGTGGTAGTTCACCGCTGCCTGGTTGCCGCTGATGTTGCCGACCATCATCCCCGGCACCAGACGCAGCAGTTCACTGATGTCGCGGGCTCCGCTGGCGTGGATCAGGGCGCTGTCAATCACCGTCATGCTTCCCGGCACGGCCGCCGGCGACTGCTTCAGGCGCGTGGCGGTGAGCACTTGCGGCAGTGGTTCACTGTCCAGGAACAAGTCGTCGGCCAGCACCGGCGAGCTGAAAATCAGCGCCAGTACCAGAGGCGAATGCGGTGAAGGAGAGCCCGGAGACACAACTGATCCCTGTCAGTGATTGTTGGCGCGCATGTTAACCGAGCCGAATGACTTTTCCATTCACGATGTCTGCATTTTCCTCGGTTTTATTGGTCTTCTTCCTACGGTTGCAGGTATTTGATGTCGGGGCTGGCCGCCGAGGGGCTGCCCCGTATAATGCCGACATCGCCACTGGTATGGATTAACGGATTGCATATGACTGAACAGCGCCCGATTGCGGTCCTGGGAGGCGGAAGTTTTGGAACCGCCGTGGCTAATCTGCTGGCCGAGAACGGGCATCAGGTCCTTCAGTGGATGCGTGACCCCGAACAGGCCGAGGCCATTCGGGTCAATCGCGAAAACCCGCGTTACCTCAAAGGCATCAAAATTCTGCCCGGCGTCACACCGGTCACCGACCTGCAAGCCACCCTGGACGCCTGTGACCTGTGTTTTGTCGCATTGCCCTCCAGCGCGCTGCGCTCGGTGCTGGTGCCGCACGCCGAACGCTTGACCGGCAAATTGCTGGTGAGCCTGACCAAAGGCATCGAAGCCCACACGTTCAAGCTGATGAGCGAGATCCTCGAAGAGATCGCCCCGCAGGCGCGCATCGGCGTCCTGTCCGGACCCAACCTGGCCCGAGAAATCGCCGAACATGCACTGACCGCCACGGTGGTCGCCAGTGAAGACGAAGAACTCTGCCAGCAGGTTCAGGCCGCGCTGCACGGGCGCACCTTTCGTGTGTACGCCAGCGCCGACCGTTTCGGCGTGGAACTGGGTGGGGCGTTGAAAAACGTCTACGCGATCATCGCCGGCATGGCGGTGGCGCTGGGCATGGGCGAAAATACCAAAAGCATGCTGATTACCCGGGCATTGGCGGAAATGACCCGCTTCGCGGTGAATCAGGGCGCTAACCCGATGACCTTCCTGGGACTGGCGGGCGTGGGCGATCTGATCGTGACCTGTTCGTCGCCCAAGAGCCGCAACTATCAGGTCGGTTTCGCCCTCGGCCAGGGCCTGAGCCTGGACGAGGCGGTCACGCGCCTGGGTGAAGTCGCCGAAGGGGTCAACACCCTTAAAGTGCTCAAGGCCAAGGCCCAGGAGGTTGGCGTGTACATGCCGCTGGTCGCCGGTCTGCACGCGATCCTGTTCGAGGGCCGCACGCTGGAGCAGGTCATCGGACTGTTAATGCGTGGCGAGCCGAAAACCGACGTCGACTTTATTTCCACCAGTGGTTTCAACTAATTTCACGCTTGCCAGAAAAGCAGGGAGTTGCGCATGAACGATCCAAAAGTAGAAGCCAAGTACGAATCCATCCTGCTGCGGGTGCTGTGGATGATCCTCTTCGTGCTGGTGTGGCAAGTGGCGCAGTTCATCCTCGGCGCCGTCGTGCTGGTGCAGTTGATCTATCGTTTGTTCTATGGCGCCCCAAGCGCCAGCCTGATGAATTTCGGCGACAGCCTGAGCCAGTTTCTGGCGCAGATCGGTCGTTTCGGCAGCTTTCACAGCGACCAGAAGCCCTGGCCGTTCGCCGACTGGCCGACGCCGCGTACACCGGAAGGTGAGGCGCCGCATGTCGTGGCACCGGCACCCCATCCGACCCGAGATGAGGAACCCAAGCTATGAAACTCTGGGTATTGCGTCATGGTGAAGCCGAGCCTTATGGAGCGCGACCTGATTCCGAGCGGGCACTGACCGACCACGGCCGCAAGGAAGTGTTGAGCAGCGCCGCGCGGTTGATGGGTGAGCCGCTGACGGCGATCTATGCCAGCCCCTACCTGCGTGCACAGCAGACAGCGCAACTGGTGCGCGAGGCATTGGGCTTCGAGCCCGAGATCCGTACCGTCGAATGGCTGACCCCGGACACCGACCCGGACAAAGTGGCCGAGCAACTGGTATCGGTGAGCAACGTCCTTTTGGTCAGTCACAACCCGCTGGTGGGGCATTTGTTGAGTTACCTGCAACATGGTGCCGGGCATCCGCCGGAAAAAGTCAGCACCGCCGGGTTGGCCGAACTCAAGGGCGATGAGTTACTGATCGGGTCGATGAAACTCGACAGCATCAAGCACCCTTAACACCGCTTTTCTGTGGGAGCGTGGCTTGCCCGCGAAGGTATCGACTCGGTTTACCTGATAAACCGCGGCGCCTGCATCGCGGGCAAGCCACGCTCCCACAGGTACGTCATAACCCGAAAAGTTTTGTATGAAATAGTCAACCAAGCACTTGCTTGGTTGGCTACGCTTGCTCCAGACCAAAATCACAGGAGCGAGTCGCATGTCTGCTGCTTTTCGTTTGCCACTGGACGTCTTCTACGAGCGTGAGGCCCGTCATCCCCGCCAGCGCTTTCTGGTCCAGCCTGTCGGAGGCGGCCAGGTCGAGACCTTGACCTGGGCCGACGTCGGTCATCAAGCACGCTGCGCCGCCCACTGGCTGCGAGCGCGGGAACTGCCGCAGGGCAGCCATATCGCCCTGATCTCGAAAAATTGTGCGCACTGGATCATTGCCGATCTGGCGATCTGGATGGCCGGGCATGTGTCGGTGCCGTTGTACCCAAACCTGACCGCCGAGACCGTTGCCCAAGTGCTCGAACATTCGGAAGCAGCGCTGGCGTTCATTGGCAAGCTCGATGACTGGCCAGGCATGTCCCGTGGCGTCAGCCCCGACCTGCCGACCATCAGCCTGCCCCTGCATCCTCCCGGTGACTTTGATTTCAGCTGGGACGACCTGCAACGCAGCTCGCCCATCCAGGACAATCCCAAGCCTGACGCCGATCAACTGGCGACCATCATTTACACATCCGGCACCACGGGCATGCCCAAGGGCGTGATGCACAGCTTCGGCAATCTGGGGTTCGCCACGACACGCGGCACTGCGTTGTTCGGCCTCAACGAGTCGGACCGGCTGTTGTCCTACCTGCCGCTGTGCCACGTTGCTGAGCGGATGTTCGTCGAACTGGCGTCGATCTATACAGGTCAAACAGTGTTTTTCGCTGAGAGCCTCGATACCTTCCTCACCGACCTGCGACGTGCGCGCCCGACCGCACTGTTTGGCGTGCCGCGTATCTGGACCAAATTCCAGATGGGCGTGTACAGCAAGATCCCGGCAAAACGTCTCGACTTCCTGCTTGGCCTGCCGATCATCGGCAAACGGGTCGGGCATAAAGTCCTCGCCGGGTTGGGGCTGGACGCGTTGCGCATCGCGTTGTCCGGCGCAGCTCCGGTGCCGCAGACCTTGTTGCAGTGGTACCGCAAACTGGGGCTGGACGTGCTGGAGGTCTACGGCATGACCGAGAGTTGCGGCTACTCCCACATCGGTATGCCGGGCCAGAACAAACCGGGCTGGATCGGCAAGCCTTGCCCGGAAGTCGAAGTGCGGATCGCCGAGACGGGGGAGGTCATGGTGCGCAGTGGTGCGACCATGCTCGGGTATTACAAGGAACCGGAAAAAACCGCCGACACCATTACCGAGGACGGCTTCCTGCGTACCGGCGACAAGGGCGAGCAGGACGCCGAAGGCAATCTGCGCCTGACCGGACGCCTGAAGGAAATCTTCAAGACCAGCAAAGGCAAGTACGTGGCCCCGGCTCCGATTGAAAATCGCCTGGCCGTGCATTCGCGCATCGAACAGGTCTGCGTGGTGGGCGATGGTTTGAGTGCGCCGCTGGGTTTGTGCGTGTTGTCGGCGGTCGGCCAGCAGGATGCCGACGGGGCCGCGCGCGCCGGCCTGCATTCGAGCCTGGAAAAATTGCTGGAAGAGGTCAACGGCGCCCTCGACAAGCATGAACAACTGCGGCGCCTGGTAGTGGTCAAGGACAGTTGGGCCGTGGAAAACGGCTTTCTCACCCCGACCCTGAAGATCAAGCGCAACGTGATCGAAGCGGCTTACGGTGAGCGCTTTGAGGAATGGAGCGAGCGCAGCGAAGCGGTGCTGTGGCAGGATTGATTCACGAAGAAAACCAACAAGGAAATTCTGCGATGAGCTTGTGGCGCACCACCCCGAACATCGAGCAGTTGAACGCAATCCAGAAAAACACCATTGGCGAAGTGCTGGACATCCGTTTCGAGTCCTTCGACGAAGAGTCCCTGACCGCCAGCATGGTCGTCGATCACCGCACCCATCAGCCCTACGGCTTGCTGCATGGCGGTGCCTCGGTGGTGCTGGCCGAATCGGTCGGCTCAATGGCCAGCTACCTGTGCATCGATGCCAGCAAATTCTATTGCGTGGGCCTGGAAATCAACGCCAACCATTTGCGCGGCCTGCGCAGCGGACGGGTGACGGCGGTGGCCAAGCCGATCCACATCGGCCGCACGACCCACGTCTGGGACATTCGCCTGACTAGCGATGAGGGCAAGGCCAGTTGTGTGTCGCGACTGACCATGGCAGTGGTGCCATTGGGTGAGAATCCACCGACTCGTTGAACCAAAGCCATAGCTTTGACCGGACTGTCATCATTCCTGTCAGTTACGGTCATTGCTGTAGGACGCGGTCTTGCGGACAATCGACGTCTGTTCTCGCTCATGGATTTGCAGGTATGTCGCAACAGATCTTTTTCGCCCACGCCAATGGTTTTCCTTCGGGGACCTACGGCAAGTTGTTTGCGGCGCTGGCACCCGAGTTTCAGGTGACGCATCTGGAGCAGCACGCCCACGATCCGCGTTTCCCGGCGGACGACAACTGGTACAACCTGGTGGATGAGCTGATCCATCACCTGCAACAACAAGCCGAACCCGTGTGGGGTGTCGGTCACTCCTTTGGTGGCGTGCTGCATCTGCATGCGGCGTTGCGCTGCCCTGAGCTGTATCGCGGGGTAGTGATGCTCGACTCGCCCGTGCTGACCCGCACCGACCAATGGGTCATACGGGCGGCCAAACGCTTTGGTTTCATCGACCGCTTGACCCCGGCCGGGCGCACCCTGGGTCGCCGTGAAGAATTCGCCGACCTGGAAAGCGCCCGGAAATATTTCGCCGGTAAAACCCTGTTCCGCGGTTTCGACCCGGAATGCTTCGATGCCTACCTGCAACACGGCTTGCACCAGGTCGGCGACAAGCTGCGCCTGCGGTTCGACCCGGCCACGGAAATCAGCATCTATCGCGGTGTGCCGCACACCAGCCCGGGCAGCACCCGGCAGTTGCAAGTGCCGCTGGCGGTGGTTCGCGGGCACAACAGCCGCGTAGTGATGCGCCATCACGCCAGTTCGGTGGACCGCCTGCCGCTGGGCGAGTCGTTGACCATGCCCGGCGGCCACATGTTTCCGCTCGAACGTCCCCTTGATACCGCTGACATGCTCAAAGGCCTGTTCTATCGCTGGGGCGGCCGTCGACAGCAGGATTGCGCATGAACCACGTCGTCGAAGAAGTCCGCCTGAGCCTGCCGCACATCGAACTGGCGGCGCACCTGTTCGGTCCTGAAGACGGTCTGCCGGTGATTGCCCTGCATGGCTGGCTGGACAACGCCAACAGCTTTGCCCGTCTGGCGCCGAAGCTCAAAGGCTTGCGCGTCATCGCGCTGGACATGGCCGGTCACGGTCATTCCGGGCATCGCCCGCCGGGCGCCGGTTACGCCATGTGGGACTATGCCCACGATGTGCTGCAAGTCGCCGAACAGCTAGAACTGCGCAAATTTGCGCTGATGGGGCATTCGATGGGCGCCATCGCTTCGCTGATCATCGCCGGGTCGATGCCCGAACGGGTCACCCACCTGGCGTTGATCGACGGCATCATTCCTCCTACAGACAAAGGTGAAAACGCTGCCGAGCGCATGGGCATGGCCCTGCAAGCTCAACTGGATTTGCGGGAGAAGCGCAAGCCGGTCTACGACACCCTCGACCGAGCCATCGAAGCGCGCATGAAGGGCCTGGTTGCGGTCAGCCGCGAGGCCGCTGAACTGCTGGCGCAGCGCGGCCTGATGCCGGTGCCGGGCGGTTACACCTGGCGCACCGACAATCGCCTCACGTTGCCATCGCCGCTGCGTCTTACAACCGAACAGGCCATGGCCTTCGTCCAGCGGATCAAGTGTCCTGCAACGCTGGTGGTTGCCGCCGACGGCATGCTCGCCAAACACCCTGAGTTGCTGGAGCGTCTACCCTTTAGCCGGGAACAGCTGCCAGGCGGCCACCATTTGCACCTCAATGACGAGTCCGGTGCCGATCTTGTCGCAGACTGTTTCAATCGGTTTTTCGCCATTCCTTGACTTGCGCCGGGCAACTGTCGAGGCTTGGCGGGTTGAAAAGGGAGACAACCATGATAGATCTCTACACCGCTGCGACTCCGAATGGCCACAAGGTCTCTATCGTGCTCGAGGAACTCGGCCTGCCCTACACGGTGCATGCCTTGAGTTTCGACAAAAAGGAGCAGAAGTCCACGGACTTCCTCAAGATCAACCCCAATGGCCGGATTCCGGCGATTGTCGACCGCGCCAACGGCGATTTCGCCGTGTTCGAATCCGGCGCCATCCTGATTTACCTCGCTGAACAGACCGGCAAACTGATGCCATCGGACCCGAAGGGGCGTTCGCTGGTATTGCAGTGGCTGATGTTTCAGATGGGCGGGATCGGCCCGATGCAGGGCCAGGCCAACGTGTTCTTCCGCTACTTTCCGGAAAAACTCCAGGGTGCCATCGACCGCTATCAGCATGAAACCCGTCGCCTCTACGAAGTGCTCGAGACGCGTTTGCAAAGCGTGGAGTTCCTCGCGGGCGAGTACAGCATTGCCGACATCGCCACCTTTCCCTGGGTGCGCGGCTACGAGTGGTCGGGCGTCTCGGTGGAGGGCTTGACGGCGTTGCAACGCTGGATGGCAACCATGGAGGCCCGGCCCGCGGTGCAGCGTGGTCTGCAGGTACCGATACGCGCCGATGAAGCCAGTGTCATCAAGGGCGCCCAGGCCATGCTGATCCGATGAGTCTATCCATGCGTTCATTCAGTTTATTGGTGCTGTGCAGTTTCAGTCCCTTGTTGTTCGCCGCTGATATTCCGGGCAGTCAGGACCTGCCGATAGTGCCGCGCATGACCGACGCCCAGATTGTCGACTATCGCCCCGCCGCCGAACTGGAGCGGATCTACCCGTTGGGCTCGATCCGTAAAATCAGTGGCCAGTTACGTTTCGACGGCCAGGTCAGTGCCCGCGGCAACGTCACGTCGGTGACCTACGAGTTGCCACCGGAGCATTCATCCATCGAGGCGTTCACCGCTGCCCGCGAGGCTTTGCAACAGCAGGACGCCGGGTTGCTCTTTTGGTGCCAGGCGCGCGATTGTGGCGAAAGCAGCCTCTGGGCCAATGAAGTCTTCGGTAACGCCAAGCTGTACGGCGCCGACGATCAACAGGCCTATCTGCTGCTGCGTCTTGCCGCACCAAGGGACAACACGCTCATTGCGCTGTACAGCATCACCCGGGGTAATCGCAAAGCCTACCTGCATGTCGAACAGTTCGAAGCTTCGGCACCGCTGGGCGAGTTGTTGCCGACCTCCGCGACCTTGCTGCGTGAACTCAAGAGCACCGGCGAGCTGGATTTTTCCACGTTGAACAGCGCACCTGACGAGACCTGGCTGCGCCTGATTTCTCGCGGACTGAATCTGGACACCACCTTGCGGGTCAGCATTTCCGGAGCGAACTCCGAAGCCTGGCGTCAGGCACTGATTGCCCAGGGCGTGCGTGCCGCGCGGATGGAAACCGGCAGTGCCGAGGGCTCTGGCCTGCACATCGAGCTATTGCGCTAGGCTGTACCGGGCGAGCGTGCAAGCTGCGTTCGCCTACTCTTTTGCTGACTGACTTTTTCGAGACTTTTGATGATCAATAACGATCGCCTGTTGGTGCAGATCCTGCTCGTGGTGTTGTTCGGCGCGAGCTTCTGGGTGATGGCGCCGTTCTGGTCGGCGATGTTCTGGGGCGCGGTCCTGGCGTTTGCCAGTTGGCCGCTGATGCGCTTGCTGACCCGTTGGCTTAACGGTCGCGAGTCGCTGGCGGCGGCATTGTTGACGCTGGGCTGGATGGTGCTGGTAGCGGCACCGCTGGTGTGGCTGGGTTTCAACCTCGCCGATCATGTGCGCGATGCCACCGCATTCATCAAGGATGCGCAGGTCGAGGGGCTACCCGAAGCACCGGTGTGGCTGGGTTCGATTCCCTTTGTGGGCGAGCGGCTGGTAGGCATCTGGAACAGCATCGATGAGCAGGGCGCGGCGATGATGGTGTCGCTCAAGCCTTATTTGGGGCAGGTGGGTAACTGGTTGCTGGCGCGCAGTGCGCAGATCGGCGGCGGTATTCTCGAGCTGACCCTGAGCATCGTCTTCGTGTTCTTTTTCTATCGTGACGGGCCGCGACTGGCGGCGTTTGTACACACGTTGCTGGAGCGGCTGATCGGTCAGCGGGCCGGCTATTACATCGAGCTGGTGGCGGGCACGGTACAGCGGGTGGTGAACGGCGTGATCGGCACCGCGGCGGCCCAGGCGATCCTGGCGCTGATCGGGTTCCTGATTGCCGGCGTACCGGGAGCGCTGGTGCTCGGTATCGTGACGTTCATGCTCAGCCTGATCCCGATGGGCCCGCCGTTGGTATGGATTCCGGCGACCGCATGGCTGGCCTGGAAAGGCGAGTACGGGATGGCCATATTCCTCGGCATCTGGGGCACATTCATCATCAGCGGTGTCGACAACGTGCTCAAACCGTACCTGATCAGCCGTGGCGGTAACCTGCCGCTGGTCATTGTGCTGCTTGGGGTGTTTGGCGGGTTGATTGCCTTTGGCTTTATCGGCCTGTTCATTGGCCCGACATTGCTGGCGGTGGCCTACAGCCTGTTGATCGACTGGAGCAAGACTCAGGCGCGGGTTGAAGATCGCCGGCCCTGAAGTTCCAGGGTCCGTAGCCCACTGAGCCCCTGAGGGTCAGTGGGCTTTTTGTTGGTGCGCCAGGCA
>NZ_LACC01000032.1 GCF_000967965.1 Pseudomonas fluorescens | reverse complement strand
TCCAGAATCTGCCGTCAAGCATTGATTTAGGTTTTCTATCAACAAGCTGCAGAAAGCAGCAAAACGCCCCAAAGGACGCCTATATAGAAGAAGCAGAACGCCCTTCTATATAGAAGAGCTTCCTCACAGGCAGCCACAACCCATAGCAGAGCCAAAAAACGAGACCACCGCGTACAGACGATTAGCCGGCCGCCAAAAAACAAAAAAGCACCCAAGGTGCTTTTTTGTTATCGCTATCAGCTGGACAAGGCCGCCACCCTCGCCCGCGCCGTGTGCAGCTTTTTATAGCTGTCGATCAGGCGAAGGTGCCTGTCGAGCCCTTCCAGTTTCATGCTCGTCGGCGTCAGACCATAGAAACGTACACTGCCATCCACGGACCCTATCGCCGCGTCCATCCGCTCGTTGCCGAACATCCGGCGGAAGTTGACCTCGTAGTCGCTCAGTTCCAGATCATCGTCCAGCTGCATTTCCAGCACGACGTTCACGGCCTGATAAAACAAGCCACGCTCGACGGTGTTGTCGTTGTATTGCAAGAAGGCTTCCACCAGATCCTTGGCCTGGTCAAACTTCTGCAAGGCGAGATAAATCAGCAGCCTCAGCTCCAGGATCGTCAACTTGCCCCACGGCGTGTTGTCGTCGAACTCGATGCCGATCAAGGTGGTGATGTCGGTGTAATCATCCAGCTCGCTGTTTTCCAGCCCCTTGGCCAGCGTTCTCAGGCCGACTTTGCTCAGGCTGTGCAGGTTCAGGATGTCAGCGCGGAACTGCAGCGCTTTGTTGGTGTTATCCCAGATCAAATCTTCTACCGGATAAATTTCCGAGTAATCCGGCACCAGAATGCGGCAGGCCTTGGCACCAATGTGCTCATAGACCGCCATATACACTTCTTTGCCCATGTCTTCGAGAATGCCGAACAAGGTCGCGGCCTCTTCGGTATTGGAGTTTTCACCTTGACCGGAGAAATCCCACTCAACGAATTCGAAATCAGGCTTGGCACTGAAGAAGCGCCACGAGACCACACCGCTGGAATCGATAAAGTGCTCGACGAAGTTGTTCGGCTCAGTCACCGCCTGACCTTCGAAGGTAGGCTGAGGCAGATCGTTCAGACCTTCGAAACTGCGGCCTTGCAGTAATTCCGTCAGGCTGCGCTCCAGTGCCACTTCCAGGCTTGGATGTGCGCCGAACGAGGCAAACACGCCACCGGTACGCGGGTTCATCAAGGTAACGCACATCACAGGGAACTCCCCGCCCAGCGATGCATCCTTGACCAGCACCGGGAAGCCCTGCTCTTCCAGGGCCTGGATACCGGCCAGGATGCCCGGGTATTTCGCCAGCACTTCCTGCGGCACATCCGGCAGAGCCATTTCACCTTCGAGGATTTCGCGCTTGACCGCGCGCTCGAAGATCTCCGACAGGCACTGCACCTGGGCTTCGGCCAGCGTGTTGCCGGCGCTCATGCCATTACTCAGGAACAGGTTTTCGATCAGGTTGGAGGGGAAATACACCACCTCATTGTCTGACTGGCGCACGAACGGCAGTGAACAAATGCCACGCTGGGTGTTGCCGGAATTGGTGTCGTACAGATGTGAGCCACGCAACTCGCCGTCCCGGTCGTAAACCTTCAGGCAGTACTCGTCGAGGATCTCAGTCGGCAGTTCGTCCTTCGGGCCAGGCTTGAACCAGCGCTCGTCCGGGTAATGCACAAACGCCGCATTGGCGATGTCCTCGCCCCAGAACTGATCGTTGTAGAAGAAGTTGCAGTTGAGCCGCTCGATAAACTCGCCCAATGCCGATGCCAGCGCGCCTTCCTTGGTCGCGCCCTTGCCATTGGTAAAACACATTGGCGAGTGCGCATCGCGGATGTGCAGCGACCACACATTGGGAACGATATTGCGCCACGAAGCGATTTCAATCTTCATGCCCAGGTCGGCCAGGATGCACGACATATTGGCGATAGTTTGCTCCAGCGGCAGGTCCTTACCCACGATGTAGGTGCCCGCTTCGCCAGTCGAGTGCGGCATCAGCAATGCCTGGGCATCGGCGTCGAGGTTTTCGACCTCTTCAATCACAAACTCAGGCCCGGTTTGCACCACCTTCTTTACCGTACAACGGTCGATGGAGCGCAAGATCCCCTGGCGGTCCTTGGCGGAGATGTCCGCCGGCAATTCGACCTGAATCTTGAAAATCTGGTTGTAGCGGTTTTCCGGATCAACAATGTTGTTCTGCGACAGGCGGATATTTTCGGTAGGGATATTGCGAGTTTCGCAATACAACTTCACGAAGTACGCCGCACACAACGCCGACGAAGCCAGGAAGTAATCGAACGGACCCGGTGCCGAGCCATCGCCCTTGTAGCGAATGGGTTGATCGGCGATCACCGTGAAGTCGTCGAACTTGGCTTCAAGTCGAAGGTTGTCGAGAAAGTTGACCTTGATTTCCATGTGCGATTACCAGAATAACGAGCTAAACGATTTGGCCGCCATTATCCGGTTTTTCGGCACTGACCGTTAACTTTCCACTATTTATCGATCAACGCCACACCGCGCTCCTCAAGCAAGCGCACAAACATCGTCAGGCTCCGCGACACCGTCCCCCTGCGCCACACCAGCCAGGTGCGCAGATAGCGGAACGACTCCGACAACGGCCAGACGCTGACCGTCGTGCATCCAGGCATGCTTTCGAGCATGCTGCGGGGCATCAGCGCCAGGCCGGCACCGGCGCTGACGCAGGCCAGCATGCCGTGATAGGACTCCATTTCGAAAATCTTGCCGGGCACCGCCGCTCCATTGGCGAACCAGCTTTCGAAGTGATGGCGATAGGAGCAGTTGGAGCGGAAGGCATAGATGTTTTCGCCATTCACGTCCTTGGCCCGATGAATCGGCTCATGGTTGAGCGGTGCGATCAGAACCATTTCCTCCTCGAAAGCAGGCACGCCCTCCAGTGCCGGATGCAGCACCGGACCATCGACGAATGCAGCGGCCAGCCGCCCCGACAGCACCCCATCGATCATGGTCCCGGAGGGCCCGGTGGACAGGTCCAGTTCAACTTTGGCGTGCTTCTGGTTATAGGCGGCCAGTAGCTCTGGAATACGTACCGCTGCAGTACTTTCCAGCGAGCCCAGGGCGAAGGCTCCCTGGGGTTCTTCACCCGCCACTGTCGCGCGCGCCTCCTGAACCAGGTCGAGAATACGCCGAGCGTAATCCAGAAAGCTCCAGCCGGCCGGCGACAGGCGCAGACGACTCTTCTCGCGGATAAACAGATCCACACCCAGATCCAGTTCAAGCTGCTTGATTCGGGTCGTGAGATTCGATGGCACCCGGTGGATATGTTGGGCAGCCACGCTGATGCTGCCGTGCTCGGCGACAGCCTTGAAGATTTCGAGCTGAACCAGATCCAAGTCATTCTCCAAACGTGAACGTTATGCTCAGTATTATTCAGTTTCCAGAAAACATATAGCCCCATAACCTGAGCACATTCCTACCTTGCAGGACGGTGCCATGACCAACGTATCCAGCCTTACCCATGCCATTTCGATCAACCCGACCACGGGCGAGCAAATCGGCCATTACCCTTTCGAATCCGATTCGGCACTGCAGGCCGCACTGACGCGGGCCGCTACCGGATTTCGCGCCTGGCGCGGCAAACCGGTTGAACAGCGCGCGCAGCTGTTGATCAACCTCGGCCAAGCCTTGCGCAACAATGCCGAGGCCATGGCGAACATGATCACCCAGGAAATGGGCAAGCCGATTGCCCAGGCCCGCGGTGAAATTGAAAAATGTGCACAGCTCTGCGAGTGGTACGCCGAACACGGCCCCGCCATGCTGAGCCCGGAGCCTACCTCGGTGGACGGCGGCAAGGCGCGCATCGAATATCGCCCCCTGGGCCCGATTCTCGCCGTGATGCCGTGGAACTTCCCCATCTGGCAAGTCCTGCGCGGCGCGGTCCCCACCCTGCTCGCCGGTAATACCTATGTGCTCAAGCACGCGCCCAACGTCATGGGCAGCGCCTACCTGCTGCTGGAGACCTTCAAGCAAGCGGACTTCCCCGAAGGTGTTTTCGAGGTCATCAACGTCACTCCGGAAGGTGTATCCAAAGCTATTGCCGATCCACGCATCGCGGCCGTCACTCTCACCGGTAGCGTACGTGCGGGCATGGCCATCGGTGCTCAAGCCGGAGCCGCACTGAAGAAATGCGTATTGGAACTGGGTGGCTCCGACCCATTTATCGTGCTCGACGACGCCGACCTCGATGAGGCGGTGAAAGCCGCCGTGATCGGGCGTTATCAAAACACCGGACAAGTCTGCGCCGCCGCCAAACGCCTGATTGTCGAGCAGGGCGTTGTCGAGGAATTTACGCGCAAGTTCGTCGAAGCCACCCAACAATTGGTTGTCGGTGATCCACTGGCCACCACCACCTATATCGGCCCGATGGCTCGCTTCGATCTGCGTGACGAACTGGACCAACAGGTGCGCGACACACTGGAAGAAGGTGCGACGCTGCTGATGGGTGGAAAGAAGACGCAAGGCCCTGGCAACTACTATGAGCCCACCGTACTCGGCGAAGTGACCGATCAGATGACATCATTCAAACAGGAATTGTTTGGTCCTGTGGCCTCAATCATCACGGCCCGAGACGCCGCCCATGCGCTGGAGTTGGCCAATGACAGCGAGTTCGGCCTCACCGCCACCCTCTACACGCGCAATGCCGAACTTGCCCGGCAGATGACCAACGAACTTGAAACCGGCGGCGTGTTCATCAACGGCTATAGCGCCAGCGATCCGCGCGTCAGTTTTGGTGGCGTGAAGAAGAGCGGCTTTGGCCGGGAACTCTCGCACTTCGGAGTGCGCGAATTCTGTAATGCCCAAACGGTTTGGCTGGATCGGCGCTAAGGGGGCGTAGTGTTCCGAACTTGTTCAACTTGCCGACCGTTTCTCTGGAGTTCAGCCTGGCTGATCATTGCCTAGAGTGCACCGACCGCTCGCCTCAGCAATGCGATCCATTTCGGTAATTTATGGATATCGGCGGAACACTCGATAATCAGCTCAAGTGTCGCGACACGTTTTGCGGATCAACAAATCGTGTCGATCTCAATTAAGAACCCGGAACGGTGACCGGGTTCTGTTTTCATTCTTGAATGGGAAGGTCAGCTCGCAGCTCCTGCATGTTGAGCAATCCCTGTTTTCTGGGATTGCCGCACATCCAACAGGAACATACCTTCCCATGGTTTGCAAAAAGCCCGACGCTTTTCTCGCTGGTTGACCAGCTTTCATAAGCGCTTTGCTTTAAAGGAACCCAACTGAAACCTGAAGTCAGTTACTGCGGCTGAGTTGAACGTTCTGGGATGTACATTCGGTGGTGCTAACAGTACCCATGAAAGCATTCATCTTCACGGAGCACTTCTCGATATTCAAGCCGTTACGTCCATCGCTTGAGATGTTGGTGACATATGGGCCCGCAGTTGTGCAGCCTGCCAAAACAGCGAGCAAGCCCAAGGCAACGATATTGAATTTCACATGAGTCCTTTCGAGCGGTGGCCTGAGCCAAATGGTTCGCCGAAAACGGCATTGAAACGTAGTCAAAAGCTTAGACCAACCCGAAAAAATCACCCACTCCTCTGTCTCATCCGGTTACGGTGAAGCCATGATTATCGCCATCGTAATGCCCCTCTACATGGCTTGGCTCATCTACAAGGGGTCGCGGCGATGACATCAGACTCGCTTCTTCCCCTTTGCCCAGCCAGCGACCATCAGGACCAACCCAGGAATCCAAAGGCCGGGCGCGGTGATCGCCAGACCGCAGACAACTAGCGGCAGTCCGGTTAAAAACAACGGATTTCGAAACGCCTTTTCCATAGCAACCACTCCATTAATAGTTCCTCTCATTAAACCATATGGCCTGCCGGCGAACTGCGAATAGTCAACGACACCGGAAAAGGCTCTTCAACGGTCGTCCCCTGCTACTCAAGCGACCAAGACACAGCGAGGCAGTCTTCTTGCGCCGTGACCTTGGGATGAGCTGAAGATTCCACCAGAAACGCGCCTACACTGAGATGCACAACGTTTGAGAGGACATGGAGCTCCACGCATGCGGACTAGCGCCCTTGTGATACTCCTTATCAGCTATGCCGTGCTGATGGTGGTTTTTTTCAAGCTAAATGCTCGAAACAATCGGCGCCGCAGAGAAGGTCTTTACGAAGCCTTTGAAACTACAATGCGACAGCATGGGATCAAGTCGTTCGAGATACTCAAGGAAAGTATTTATATCGGTAACAACTTTCGGCCATCAGAACTGTACCGAGTATTGTTGGACGATTCCGGGCACTACTTTCTTTACCAGCATGCCAGCAATAGGCAGCCAGTTTTCATGCCGCTGACCGAAGAGCGAGCGTTACAGGCTGCACAGGGTGACATAGGAATTCAGGCATAGATCATCGCAACTGTTGCCAAAATGTAGTGGATGCCGACCTGTGCCAGGGACACATGCAGCGTCTCGCTGGTGGCAGTAGGTGGCCGGATGAAGTGAACATTGCCCGCGAGCATCGCGTTACCGCCGATCGCGATTGAGGCATGGATGATCTTGCCCACCCATCGTGGACCTTTGCGCACAGCACGCGCAAGTTCGCCCACAAACCGTTCAGTCCGCAGGCGACTGCATTCCCCCCGAACCTCTTCACGCCATCAGTCACCTCTGGGGAGAGAGTGTGTGTAACGCAACTGGCGAGGCGAACCGCTAAATCATAGCTCACCTTCAAAGCGTCCCTACCACCTGTTGCTACTGATGCGACATTGACCCAGTTGCCGACGCAACGCTGACTCAATACCAATGGCAAAAATCCAGCACTGGTAACAGTTCACGAAGCATCAGCCTAGGTCAGTGAAATTTCGGCAACCAGGTCAATTTCGCATCAGCAGCAACAGGCAGCGGAGTGAATGCCGTCTGTGTGCACCCCGGCGGGATCAGTTCCAATATTGAGTAGGCCGGACGGCGGGTCAAGCAGGCGGGATTGGAGGAAGAACAGGTGTCGGCCAGCGCGGAAAAGATGCTACTCACCTCGCCGGAACATTGCGTTGCCGGCATTCTAAAAGGTGTTCGACTCGGCGACCGCCGCATTCTCACAGGCAACAAATCAACCACTACGTTCTGGTTGGCAAGACTATTGCCAAACGCCTATCCAAAAGTATTGAGCTGGCTCAAATGCTTAGATCCGGACTGACCTGCGGTTAGCTTTCAGAGCCCTCCCCCTAGCAAATACTTTGACAATCCACACGGCATCTGCAACGATAATTTCGTCAGTGTACTGATCTAATTTGGCGCATTGGCACATGATTGATGGCACAGGCTGCATGTGCGACACGCTTCGTCTCCAGGGTCGATTGAAGGATCAGTTTGGTCAATGCACATAATCAGTATACTGACTAATATCATTGATCATCGAGCATGGGACGACAAAGCCGTGAGTTCTGAACCTTCCCAGAGGGCCTTACGATGGAAACGACACAAAACCGAAAAATAACCGTCGCAGAGCAAGCAGGCGCCCTGCTCTTGCTCACTACGAACCCGATGTTTGCCTTACCGGCATGAACCTCCCGGCCAGTGGAGGTGTTCCTGGTTGAGACCCGGCCAGTTGCTCCACGCCACAAGGATCAGGTTTCTAAAAACAACAACAAGAGTCAGATGCCATGCGAAAGATCGATATCAATCAATTGATAGACGGGGCACGTTTCAATCCCTTCCACTGGCGTGTGCTGTTCTGGTGCACGCTGATCCTTATATTTGACGGCTACGATTTGGTGATCTACGGCGTTGTACTGCCATCGCTGATGCAAGACTGGGGTTTGACACCCGTACAAGCTGGCACGCTAGGTAGTTTTGCGCTGTTCGGTATGATGTTTGGTGCGCTGATCTTGGGCCCACTTGCGGACAAGATCGGTCGTAAACCAATTATCGTAGGCGGAATCGCGCTATTCAGTACATTCACCGCGCTGACCGGTTTTTGCACGGACCCTACCCAGTTCGGTATCTGTCGTTTTATCGCAGGATTCGCCATCGGCGGCGTCATGCCCAATGCGGTAGCGCTAATGAGCGAGTACGCGCCGAAGAAACTTCGCAGCACTCTCGTGGCAATCATGTTCAGCGGCTACTCGGTGGGCGGGATGATCTCTGCCGGACTGGGCGTTGTGCTCTTGCCAAACTTCGGTTGGCAATCACTGTTCTACGTCGCTGCCATTCCATTGCTGTTGCTACCGATGATTTATCGATCATTGTCCGAATCCGTGGGATTCATGGTGCGTCAAGGTCGCACGACCGAGGCGAGCCGTGTCATACAACGGATTGAGCCAAGCTTTGTCCCACAGGCAAATGACGACTTCAGCACAGCGACGCCAAAAACTGCTGGAGCGCCAATGGTCCAACTGTTTCGCGAGGGCCGCGCGATTAGCACTCTGCTGCTCTGGACCTCGTGTTTCTGCTGCTTGTTGATGATTTACGCTCTGGGCTCCTGGCTGCCGAAACTGATGATTAATGCCGGTTATGGACTGGGATCAAGCATCATGTTTCTGTTGGTGCTCAATCTCGGCGCGATCGTTGGCGCAATCAGTGGCGGTTGGCTTGGAGACCGTTTCAACTTGCGAAATGTGGTGGTGGTGTTCTTCATCATTGCAGCGCTATCTATCAGTTCACTCGGCCTCCACCCGCCTACGGCCGTCCTCTACGCGCTGGTCGCGATAGCAGGTGCAAGCACCATTGGGACGCAGATTCTGGCGTGGGCCTTGGTTGCCCAGTTCTACCCGATGGGCATCCGTTCGACCGGCCTCGGCTGGGCGTCGGGCATCGGACGCACCGGAGCGATAGTGGGACCGATTTTGGGAGGCGTGCTGGTTGGTATTCAACTGCCACTGCAGTTTAACTTCATTGTCTTCGCCATCCCGGGAGCCGTTGCTGCATTAGCGATGTGCTTCGTTTACCAGCGCAAGTCCAAAGTTCAACCGCAGGCGTCAGCCCGTACTGCGCTGCAGGACTGAACCGCGACCTGGATGCCCTGTAGAAACTGCCGCCAGGTGGCTGTGCTCGACCACGTTTGCGGATCGATCACAGCCGTCTGACGGCAGTCAGTGGAGAGGACTGTTCTTGTAAAAGCTTGCACAAGAACGCCTCGCTAAAAGCCCCGGCAGTCGGCTTCATCACCCCAGTCGTCACTACGTAAAAACCCTTGCTGATTACTCTCTGCCGACAACGGTCGGCGGTCTACTGCATGGCGTGTGCCTGCAGACTTTGCATGATTTCCATAGACAGCGGGCGTGTTGAAGCGGACTTGGGCGCTACCCGAAAAACACCTGAACGCTAAAAAACATCTAATAAGAAGAAACCCCCATGAAAAAACGTGTCCAAAAAACATCCCCTCTGCTCCTGAGCATCGCCATTCTCCAGACGCCACTTTCGGCCCTGGCTGCCGGGGGTTTCATCGAGGGCTCCAGCGCGACCCTGCAGGCCCGTAACTATTACTTCAGCCGAGATTTCTCCGACATCGTTGGCCCCAACAAACAGTCCAAAGCCCAGGAGTGGGGTCAAGGCTTTATCCTCAACGTCAAATCCGGTTATACCCCGGGTGTCGTGGGTTTCGGCGTGGACGCCATTGGCCTGCTGGGCCTCAAGCTGGACAGTAGCCCGGATCGCGTCAAGAGCGGATTACTGCCAGTGCATGGTGACGGCAAGGCCGCCGACGAATACAGCCGTCTGGGCCTGGCATTGAAGGCCAGGTTGTCGAACAGCGAATTGAAGATCGGTGAACTGCAACCCAACCTTCCCGTGCTTACCTTCAGCGATACCCGCCTGCTCCCGCCCTCCTATCAAGGTGCCAGCCTGGTCTCCAATGAGATCAACGGACTGACGCTGCAGGCCGGTCAACTGCATTCCACCAGTTTGCGCGACGAGGCAGGCGACGAAAAAATGCAGGCCATGGTCGGTTCCGTAGTGAAACGCCAAGCCAGCGCTGACCACTTCAACTACGCAGGTGCCGATTATGCATTCAATGATAAGCGCAGCAGTGTTGGCGCCTGGTACGCCCAATTGGAAGACCTCTACAACCAGCGTTTCTTTAGCCTCAAGCACAGCCTGCCTTTGGGTGACTGGACGCTGGGCGCCACCGTCGGTTACTACGACTCCAGCGCTGATGGCAAGAAACTGATAGGCGAAGTGGACAACCAGGCACTCCACTCTCTTCTATCGGCCAAGTACGGTGGGCACACAATCTCGCTGGGTTATCAGGCAATGTTCGGTGATCAAGGCTTCGCCCGGGTATTCGCCAACGTCAGCCCTCTGAGCAACGAGGTGATGACCTACGCGTTCGACTCCGCCGACGAGCGCTCCATGCAGGCGCGCTACGATTACAACTTCGCCGCGCTGGGCATTCCGGGCCTGACCACCATGGTGCGTTACGTCAAAGGTGACAACGTAAAGACTGTTGGCGACTTTGAAGGCCAGGAGTGGGAGCGCGATCTGGACATTGGCTATGTCATCCAGAGTGGCCCGCTGAAAAACGTCGGCATCCTGGCTCGCAATGCCACCGCGCGCTCCAACTACCGCTCCGATGTCAACGAGAATCGCCTGATCCTCAATTACACCCTGAGCCTGTTCTAAGAAACGCTGACGCGCCTCGTCACAGATGAGGCGCGTTGCTGACAGCTGCCCCCGTGTTTTTCGCAGAGTCCAAAAGCGCCCGGGGCAACAAGACCTTAGCGGACCCCACAGCCATGAACAAAAATCTGAGCTTCAGCCATAAAATCCTGCTGGCCGCCGCCCTCATCGTCATTACCGCCCTTGCCTCGTTCACGCTGTATAACGACTACTTTCAGCGCAATGCGATTCGCCGGGACCTGGACAATTACCTGCATGAGACGGGCAACATTGCCGCCAACAACATTCAGATCTGGTTGAGCGGACGCATTCTGCTGATCGAAAACCTCGCGCAGAACATCGCCCTCAACCCCGAACAGCCTGAAATTGCCAAATTACTTGAACAAAAGGCCATGAGTTCAACCTTCTTGTCTGCTTTCGTGGGCGATGCCCGCGGCAGTTTCATTATCCGCCCTGACGCGAAAATGCCTGACGACTTCGACCCGCGCGCTCGCCCCTGGTACAAGAGCGCTGAAAACAACGCCAGTAGCATCCTGACTGAACCTTATGTCGAAGCAGCGACACACCAGACGGTTATCACTATTGCCAGCGCGTCGAAAAAAGCCGGGCAAAGCGTTGGCGTGGTCGGCGGTGCCCTGAGCCTGCAAACCCTGATCGACAACCTCAAAGCGCTGAACTTCAGCGGCATGGGCTATGCCTTCCTGGTCAGCGCCGACGGCAAGATCCTGGTGCACCCGGACAAATCGTTGGTGATGAAGTCCCTGGGCGAGGCGTATCCGCAAAACACCCCGCGGATCAGCGGCGACTTCAGTGAAGTCGAAGTCGACGGCAAGACGCGCATCATGACCTTCGCCCACATCCAAGGGCTGCCATCGGTCAACTGGTACATCGGACTGTCCGTGGACAAGGACCAGGCGTTCTCGATGCTCAACGACTTCCGCGCCTCGGCGATCATTGCCACCACCATTGCGGTAGTGATTATCATCGCCTTGCTCGGCATGTTGATCCGCTTGCTGATCCAGCCATTGCACGCGATGACTCACGCGATGCAGGACATCGCCGATGGCGACGGTGACCTGACCCGTCGCCTGAACATCCAGAGCCAGGACGAGTTCGGCATTCTCGGCAATGCCTTCAACCGTTTCGTGGAGCGCATTCACCGCTCGATCCGCGAAGTGTCATCGGCCACCGAGCATGTCAATGAAGTCGCACAACGCGTTGTCAGTGCATCGAACGCGTCGATGTTCAACAGCGACGAACAGTCTAGCCGGACCAGCAGCGTTGCGGC
This sequence comes from Pseudomonas fluorescens, assembly GCF_000967965.1. GTDB lineage: Bacteria > Pseudomonadota > Gammaproteobacteria > Pseudomonadales > Pseudomonadaceae > Aquipseudomonas > Aquipseudomonas grandcourensis. The sequence goes on along the minus strand of NZ_LACC01000032.1, from coordinate 1,109 downwards.
CGCGATCAATCAGCTGGGCGCGGCCACCCAGGAAATTGCCCGCAACGCAGCGCACGCCTCGCACCAGGCCAGCGCTGCCCGCCATCTCGCCGAGGACGGTCAGCAAGTGGTGGATCGCAGTATCGCGTCGATGAACCAACTCTCGAGTCTGCTCAGCGCCTCCAGTACCCACATCGAATCGCTCAACAACAAGACCGTGAACATCGGGCAGATTCTCGAAGTGATCACCAGCATCTCCCAGCAGACCAACCTGCTGGCCCTGAATGCGGCCATCGAAGCGGCCCGCGCTGGCGAGGCCGGCAGAGGTTTCGCGGTGGTTGCCGATGAAGTGCGCAACCTGGCACACCGGACCCAGGAGTCGGCGCAACAAGTGCAGGCCATGATAGAAGAGCTGCAAGTGGGTGCCCGCGAATCAGTCAGCACCATGGATGAAAGCCAGCGTCACAGCCAGGACAGCGTAGAGATTGCCAACCTTGCCGGCAAGCGCCTGAGCAGCATGACCCTACGCATCGGCGAAATCGACGGTATGAACCAGTCGGTGGCCACCGCCACCGAGGAGCAAACCGCCGTGGTTGGTTCGATCAACATGGACATCACCGAGATCAACACACTGAATCGCGAAGGCGTGGAAAACCTTCAATCGACCTTACTGGCCTGCTCAGACCTTGAGCAGCAGGCCGCGCGTCTGAAGCAATTGGTTGGCAGTTTCCGGATCTAAGCCGCATGTGCCGGAAGAACCGGCGCGCAACAACCGCTGCGGCGCAAACAAGTCCCTGTAGCCGCTACGCTTCCATTTTCGCCTGCAGGCCGCCCACCGCTGGAGAGTGGACTGGCTCACAAACTTGGTGAATGGTGGTCTTGCGGTATTTCAGCATCCCGCCACTGCGTTCATTGAGGTAGGCCGTGATCTCGCCAACAATGGCCAAGGCCACGCTCGCCGGGGTATCGCCCCCCAGATCCAGGCCGATCGGATAGTGAAGCCTGGGCAGGCTTTCTGGCAAACGGGCCAAAGCGCCCATCTCATCGAGCAGTCGTTCTGTTCGCTCTCGAGGGCCCAACTGCCCGACATAGGCAGGTGAACATTGCAAAACGTTTTCCAGCCAATGCCG
>NZ_LACC01000031.1 GCF_000967965.1 Pseudomonas fluorescens | reverse complement strand
TAACTGACTGGCATTAGGCGCAAGGGCCGGTTTATTTTTGTCCGAGATTTGCGTCGTGAGGGCCGGCCTCATCGCGAGCAGGCTCGCTCCTACAATTGGAATGCGTTCCCCTGTAGGAGCGAGCCTGCTCGCGATAGGGCCATCAGCCCCACCATAAAAACATCAGGCTGCCGCGAAACGCTTGTCCAGATAATCAATGATCACCTTGGACTCATACATCCAGGTGGTCTGGCCATTCTCTTCAATGCGCAGGCACGGCACCTTGATCTTGCCGCCTTGCTCGAGCAAGGTCTGGCGATCCTGTTCGTTGTTCTTCGCATCGCGAAGGGCCACCGGCACATTCAGGCGGCGCAGGGTGCGGCGGGTCTTCACGCAGAACGGGCAGGCGTGGAATTGATACAGCGTCAGGCCCTTGGCAGCCGAGTTGACCTGTGCCTGAACTTCCGCCGGGCGCTGCTTCTTGCCTGGGCGGGTAATGAAGTCAATGAAGATGATCAGTTGGCCAAGGCCGACACGAAGCGCTTTTACGAACACGTTGAAAGCCTCACGGTGCAAACGAAGAAGGGCGCGCAGCTTACCTGATTTTTTGCAGACGAAAAAAAACCAGCGATGAACGCCGGTTTTCTTCGTGCGACGAATTACTTGATGAGGCTGAGGAATTCGCTGCGGGTGGCAGCGTTCTCGCGGAACTCGCCGAGCATCACCGAGGTGATCATCGTCGAATTCTGCTTTTCCACGCCGCGCATCATCATGCACATGTGCTTGGCCTCGATCACCACAGCAACGCCCAGGGCACCGGTGACCTGCTGGACCGCATCGGCAATCTGGCGGCTGAGGTTTTCCTGGATCTGCAGGCGACGGGCGTACATGTCGACGATCCGCGCGACCTTCGACAGGCCCAGGACCTTGCCGCTCGGGATGTAGGCGACGTGAGCCTTGCCGATGAACGGCAGCAGGTGGTGTTCGCACAACGAGTACAACTCGATGTCCTTGACCAGCACCATTTCGCTGTTGTCGGAGCTGAAGAGGGCACCGTTGGTGACCTCTTCCAGTGTCTGTTCATAGCCGCGGCAGAGGTACTGCATGGCTTTGGCGGCACGTTTTGGCGTGTCGAGCAGGCCTTCGCGGGAAACGTCCTCGCCGAGCTGACCGAGGATCGCCGTGTAATTCTGTTCCAGGGACATGAAACTACCTGTGGGATTTTACGCAAAGGGCAAGGGTACGGTGACGGACACGACGCTGCAAGCGTGACGCGTCAGCTTTACTCGTCGCGACCTTCCATCATGGTGCGTTTGAGCATCACATAAACCGCGCCGGCACCGCCGTGTTTCGCCTGGCACGAGGTGAAGCCTAGCACCTGTGGATGCTGGCGCAGCCAGGTGTTGACGTGGCTTTTGATCATCGGCCGCTTGCCGTCAAGGCGAACAGCCTTGCCATGGGTGACGCGCACGCAGCGGATTTCGAATTTGGTGGCTTCGGCCAGGAACGCCCAGAGGGTTTCCCGGGCCTTTTCCACGCTCATACCGTGCAGGTCGAGACTGCCCTCGAACGGAATCTGTCCGATCTTGAGCTTGCGCATCTGGCTTTCCTGCACGCCATCGCGAGCCCACATCAGCTCGTCTTCAGGGCCGACGTCGATGACGAACTGATCAGACAGCCCGTCAACGGTGGTGGATTCGGTGCGTACGGTGGCCGCTAGACGCAGCTTGGCAATCTGCGCGCGGTCAGCCTTGGGTTTGCCGGTTTCGGCGCGATCGTGCTTGATCGGCTTGACGCCTTGGATCGCGCTTTTGAACAGGGAAAAATCGTCGTCTTGCATGTCAGCCTCCGCGAAGGGCGGCCAGTTTACCCAACTCGAAGCGAATCGGGCGCGACAAAAACGCGCGCGACGCCAGGCTCAGTCGTGTTTTTTCATCAGGTGCGGCGACATGGCCAGTTCCCGGGACTGCCGCGAGCGACGACGGCAACGGCGCCACAGCCAGACACCGAGGTACAGCACGAACAGGCCGATGGCCAGGATCACGGCAGCACCGGTGCGGCTGGTGTTCAATTCACCCAGGGCGGGTGCGTGGCCGAGCAGGCTGGCGGCGCCGGCCATGGCGAGCAACACGCCGCACATCGCCAGCAACGCCGCGAACGTCGCGCCGATTCGAAAACGCCAGTTGCTTTGGCCTTTGGGCCGCAAGCGGCGAGCGTCAAAACCATCGGATAACTTCATTCCGACCTTCCTCAATGGGTATCGGCCCTTCGACCGGGAGTTGACCGGGATGTTCCTGAGGCTAAGACAATTACGGCAAATGGGAGGCTTTTGCGGATGAGCGGCGTTCCCGGCCGCTCATTGAGCGTCGATCAGATCAGTTCACGGGTCAGCGCGAGGGTGGCGAAGTTGTCGCCCATGATCGCCATTTCCGTCTGATGAACGTGTGCGGCACTGAGCACGCCGCCCTTGTAGGGCAGGTCGCGGGTGGCGCAGGCGTCTTCCACCAGGGTGCAGCGAAAGCCCAGGTTCTTGGCGGCGCGCACCGTGGTGCTGACGCTGGAATGGCTCATGAAACCGCAGACGATCAGGTCAAGGGCACCGAGGTCTTCCAGGCGTTTTGCCAGTTCGGTGCCGTGAAACGCGCTTGGCAACAATTTGCCGATGACGGTTTCATCGCTCTGTGGCTCCAGGCCCGGAATGAACTCACCACCTACACCCTGGGGGTTGAACAACCCGCCGAGCGTGCCGAGGTGGCGGACATGCACGATCGGCCGGCCGGCGGCGCGGGCAGCGGCGAGCAGTTGCTTGATGTTCGCGACAGCTTCATCCATGCCGCTCAGGGCCAGGGGACCGCTGAGGTATTCTTTCTGGGCATCGATGATGACCAGTGTGGCATGGCTCAGATTGGCCGCTGCATAACCGCGGCCGCTGAGTTGAAACATCGTTTTTGGAACAGACATTCTGGGGCTCCTTGGAGTGGGGCTTTTGCGCTATTGTCCTCTGGCTGAGCGGTTCTGTGAATCGCTACGATCACAGGTGCCGTCGTTGCTGGCCTGTAGCCTTGTCAATAGTCACGTTTTGTTCAATAGCCTAGCGAAAAAATGGATAACTCCTACATTTGAATCGGTAGTTTCCCGCGTCGTCGTGACGTCGTTTGACTGGTAGAATCGCCCGTCGATTTTTCTGGAGTTTGCCGTCGTGATCACTTCCCGCCTTCGCACCCTGCGTGACCATATCCGTTGGGCCGTCAGCCGCTTCCATGGGGAGGATCTATTTTTCGGCCATGGCACTGACAACGCCTGGGACGAAGCCCGGCAATTGGTGTTGGGCGCGCTGCACCTGCCGTGGGAAATCGCCGACAGCTACCTCGACTGTAATCTGGAAGAGGACGAAGTAGTTCACCTGCAGCTTTTGCTCAAGCGCCGCGTCGAAGAGCGGGTGCCTACCGCGTATCTGCTGGGCGAGGCCTGGTTCTGTGGCATGTCGTTCATCGTCGATGAGCGCGTTTTGATCCCGCGTTCACCTATCGGCGAGTTGATCGAAAACCGTTTTACCCCGTGGCTGGCTACCGAGCCGGCGCGGATTCTCGACCTGTGCACCGGTTCCGGCTGCATCGGCATCGCCTGCGCCTACGAGTTCCAGCATGCCGAAGTGGTGTTGGCGGACCTGTCGTTCGAAGCACTGGAAGTGGCCAATCAGAACATCGAGCGCCATGGTGTCGATGAGCGCGTGTACACGGTGCAGGGCGACGGTTTCGAGGGTTTGCCGGGGCAGCGTTTCGACCTGATCGTGTCGAACCCGCCCTACGTCGATGCGGAAGATTTCGCCGACATGCCGGACGAATACCAGCACGAACCGGAATTGGGCCTGGCCTGTGGTGATGACGGTTTGAACCTGGTGCGGCGCATGCTCGCCGAGGCGGCGGATCATCTGACCGAGAAGGGCTTGCTGATTGTCGAAGTGGGCAACAGCCAGGTGCACGTCGAGGCGTTGTACCCGGAAGTCGACTTCGCCTGGCTGGAGTTCGAGCGTGGCGGCCATGGTGTGTTCATGCTGAGCGCGCAGCAATGCCGTGAGCATCAGGCGTTGTTTGCTTCCCGCGTCTGACCGGGCATTTGTGGCGAGGGGGCTTGTCGGAGCGCCGAACCGCCCCGTTCGAGCGCGAAGCGGTCGTAAAACAGCTACCACAGGCTTACCTGGATAAATCTGGTGGGAGGGTTCAGGGCTGCTTTGCAGCCCAACGGGGGCAAGCCCCCTCGCCACAAAGTGCAGTAACTCAAGCCTTCAGCGGTGCGTGGCAATCCAGATCAACAACCCCGCCTGAAACACCGCAAACGCCACCAGGCAGGTGATGGTGAATCGCAGCCCGGCGTCTTCGCGTTTGTACTTGCTGACTTTCTCTTCGTGTTTCTTGAGTTTGACTTCCTGCTCGGCCAGGTTCTGCTCGGCTTGCTGGAGCATCTGCGCCGCCTCGAGAATTTCCACGACCTGCAGTTTTTCGCTGTTCCAGTCGCCAGAAAGGTCGCCGACCTTGACCGGCTTGACGCTGCCTTTCAAATGCTGGGCATCGGCATACACCACGTCGAAACCGTGCGCATGCAAAAAATGATCGCGGCGCAGGCGGGTGTCTTCGTTCAGTGCATCCTTGTTGTTCAGGTCAAAGCCGTCGACGGTGTAGGTCGGCCAGCGCTTTTTCGCCCAGTTGATGCCCTGGGCCGCCATGTAGCGGCCAATGCCACGGTTCAGCGGTTCGATCTGCAAACCGCTTTCCGGTCCGAAATGCACGCGTTTTTCGGCGTGATCGACCCACACGTCCAGATGATTCTGTTCCTTGCGTACGCGCTGACTGGGCAGGGTGATGCTCATGCGCATCAGGCTGCGTTCCTTGTCGTTGCGTTCGGCATAGCCTAATTCGACAAAGCGCAATGGGCGTCCACCGGTGTTGCGGTCTGTCTGCAATGGCGCCAGACGGAGCATCTTGTGGTGCTCGACGTGGACGTCCGCCCAGGGCAGCTCGACCGCTGGCGGTGCGTCTTTTTCAGCGCTGGTGTCGGGTGAAGTCTGGGTGTCAGTCATAACGGCGAGATCCTGTCCAAGCTCAGCTTGTCGCCAACCAATGTGTTGGCGACAAAGGCTTATCGGCCGCTTTTTTCAAGACTGGAGGTTAACTGGCGCGAAGTCCGTCAATAAAACCGAGGATTCGCGTGCCCAGTTCCGCCGCCAGGGGCAACTGCGGGTCCTTATAGGAGGCCATCTGGCGTTTGACGTCGTTGGGCACGATGCGCATGACATGGTTCATGCCCTCGATCAGCGCCAGTTCGGCGTCCGGCTTGGCCGCCTTGAGCAGCCTTGCGTCATTGACGCCGACCTGGATGTCGTTGCTGCCCTGAATGATCAGCGCCGGCATCTTCAGCCTGGCAAACGCCGCGGCCGGGTCCTGGCGGAACAGGGAAATCAGGTAAGGCTGCACGCTCGGGCGGAAAATCGCTTGCAAGGGTGGCGGCACATTGTCGTCGGTTTTCCCGGCCTTGAGGCTGTCGAGCAGTTCATTGCTGCGTAGCATCAGCGGTGGGGGCAGGCGATTGCCCAGTTGCTCGCGAATGACCTGATCCACCGGCCTTGCGCTACCCGAGACAGAAATCACCGCGTCGGCATCGATGTCCGGGGCAGCGAGGCTGGCGATCAAGGCGCCTTCGCTGTGACCGAGCACAATCAATTGGCCGAAACGCGGATCGGTCTTGAGCTTGCGGCCCCAGGCCTGGGCGTCGCCCACGTAGGCGTCCACCGTCAGATTGCGTTCATCCGGGGTCGCGGCCAGGCTCGCCGCCACGCCGCGCTTGTCGTAGCGCACGCTGGCGATGTTGTGTTTGGCCAGCACCCAGGCCAGGCGCTTGAGGCTGTCATTGCGCCCGCCGTCGGTGTTGTTTCCGTCACGGTCCGTAGGGCCGGAACCGGAAATGATCAGGACAACCGGCACCGGATTGTCGGATTTTGGTAGCAACAGGGAGCCGAAAAGCTCGCCGGTGCCCGTATCCAGTGTGATAGGTCGTTGCAGGACGGTCGCCTGGGCGAAGCCGGAAATCAGGGTAAGGCTCAAGGCTAGAACTCGCAGCATCATCGCGCCATCATCAAGAAGATGCCGGTTGGACTCACAGGCACCCATAAGGTTCGAGGATGAACTACTCGGGTAGCCTGCGTATACTGGCGCGCATTACGTATTCAGGTTCATTTCACGGAGCGTCCTGCATGTCCGGCAATACCTACGGCAAGCTGTTCACTGTCACCACCGCGGGCGAAAGCCATGGCCCGGCGTTGGTCGCCATTGTCGATGGCTGCCCGCCGGGGCTGGAGATATCCCTGGAGGATCTGCAGTGTGACCTGGACCGCCGCAAGCCCGGCACCAGCCGCCACACCACCCAGCGCCAGGAAGCCGACGAAGTCGAAATCCTCTCTGGCGTGTTCGAAGGTCGCACCACCGGCTGCCCGATCGGCCTGCTGATCCGCAACACCGACCAGAAGTCCAAGGACTACTCGGCGATCAAGGATCTGTTCCGCCCGGCTCATGCCGACTACACCTACCACCACAAGTACGGTGAGCGCGACTACCGCGGTGGCGGTCGCAGTTCGGCCCGCGAAACCGCGATGCGCGTGGCGGCCGGTGCGATTGCGAAAAAATACCTGGCCAGCCAGGGCATCGTCATTCGCGGCTACATGAGCCAGCTCGGGCCGATCGAAATCCCATTCAAGACCTGGGATTCGGTCCAGCAGAACGCCTTCTTCAGCCCGGACCCGGACAAGGTGCCGGAACTGGAAGCCTACATGGACCAGTTGCGTCGGGACCAGGATTCGGTCGGCGCCAAGATCACCGTGGTCGCCGAAGGCGTGATGCCGGGCCTGGGTGAGCCGATCTTCGACCGCCTCGACGCCGAACTGGCCCATGCGCTGATGAGCATCAACGCGGTCAAGGGTGTGGAAATCGGCGCCGGTTTCGCCAGCGTCGCCCAGCGTGGCACCGAGCACCGCGATGAAATGACCCCGGAAGGTTTCCTCAGCAACAACGCGGGCGGCATTCTCGGCGGCATTTCCTCCGGTCAGCCAATCGTTGCTCACCTGGCGTTGAAGCCAACCTCGAGCATCACCACGCCGGGCCGCTCCATCGACATCCATGGCAACCCGGTGGAAGTGATCACCAAGGGCCGCCACGATCCGTGCGTCGGCATCCGCGCCACGCCGATTGCCGAGGCGATGATGGCCATCGTGCTGATGGATCATCTGCTGCGCCACCGTGGGCAGAATGCCGATGTGCGTGTGAGCACGCCGGTGCTGGGTCAGCTGTAAATGGCTGACTTCATGGTCGCAGCCGTCTGATGGCGACTGCGGCGCTCCCGTACTGGCGGCTCTCCAGTTTCTATCTGTTCTATTTCGCCTTGCTCGGTTCGACAGCGCCGTTTCTGGCGCTGTATTTCGATCACCTGGGTTTCAGCGCCGCGCGCATCGGCGAGCTGGTGGCGATCCCGATGTTGATGCGCTGCGTGGCACCGAACATCTGGGGCTGGCTGGGCGACTACACCGGTCGGCGGCTGGCCATCGTGCGCTTTGGCGCGGTGTGCACGCTGCTGACCTTTTCGCTGATTTTCGTCAGCAAGACCTACGCCTGGCTGGCGATGGTCATGGCCTTGCATGCGTTCTTCTGGCACGCGGTGTTGCCGCAGTTCGAAGTCATCACCCTGGCGCACTTACAAGGGCAGACCTCACGCTACAGCCAGATTCGCCTGTGGGGCTCGATCGGTTTCATCATCACCGTGGTCGCGCTGGGCCGTTTGTTCGAATGGCTGAGCCTGGACATCTATCCGGCGGCGCTGGTGCTGATCATGGTCGGCATCGTGATCAGCAGCCTTTGGGTGCCCAATGCCCAGCCGGCGCCGGGCAACCGGGTGACGGGGGAAGGATTCCTCAAGCAATTGCGCAGCCCCGGCGTGTTGGCGTTTTACGGCTGCGTGGCGCTGATGCAGATGAGCCACGGGCCTTATTATACGTTCTTGACGCTGCATCTTGAGCACCTGGGTTACAGCCGTGGTGTGATCGGCATGCTCTGGGCGGTGGGGGTGGTCGCCGAAGTTTTGATGTTCTTGGCCATGAGCAAAATCCTCGCGCGGTTTTCCCTGCGCCGGGTGCTGATGGCGAGTTTTCTGCTGGCGGCATTGCGCTGGTTGCTGCTCGGGTCGTTGGCCGAATTCCTTTGGGTATTGCTGTTTGCCCAGGTGCTGCACGCGGCGACATTTGGCAGCTTTCACGCCGCTGCCATTTCATTCGTGCAACGTAGCTTCGGCGCGCGCCAGCAAGGCCAGGGCCAGGCGCTGTATGCCGCATTGGCCGGCACCGGCGGTGCGTTGGGCGCGCTGTATTCCGGCTACAGCTGGAATGCCCTCGGCGCGGCATGGACATTCAGTATTGCCAGTCTCGCAGCCGTCGCGGCTGCCGTTATCATTGCCACACGCATGCAAGAGGACAGGCCATGAGCCTTACCCGTGAACAACTCGCCCAGGAAATCATCGACGCCGGGCGTTTTCTGTATGGCCGCGGCTGGTCGCCGGCCACCAGTAGCAATTACTCGACCCGCCTGTCGCCGACCGAAGCCTTGCTGACCGTGTCCGGCAAGCACAAGGGGCAACTGGGCATGGACGATGTGCTGGCCACTGACCTGTCGGGCAACAGCCTGGAGCCGGGCAAGAAACCGTCCGCCGAAACCCTGTTGCACACCCAACTCTACACCTGGCGCCCGGAGATCGGTGCGGTGCTGCACACCCACTCGGTGAACGCCACCGTGCTGTCGCGCCTGACGCCGCAAGACTTCATCGAATTCGAAGACTACGAACTGCAAAAGGCCTTCAGCGGTGTGACGACCCACGAATCCCGGGTGCGCGTGCCGATTTTCGACAACGACCAGGACATTGCGCGACTGGCCGCCAAGGTGCAGCCTTGGCTCGACGCCCATCCCGATTGCGTCGGCTACCTGATCCGTGGCCATGGCCTCTACACCTGGGGCGCGCGCATGAGCGATGCCCTGCGGCAGATCGAGGCCTTTGAATTTTTGTTCGAGTGCGAGTTGAAGGTGCGCTCGCTCTTTAAAGCATGAACTGTTAAGGAGTTGCCCTGATGAGCAGCCTGTCCGTCTATCACGTCTCCAGCCCTGAAATCCCCAACAAGGTGCTGACCCATTTCGAAGACATCGCCTCGACCCTGGCCGAGCAGGGCGTGCGTTTCGACCGCTGGCAAGCGGCGGCGAAGATCCAGCCGGGCGCCACTCAGGAAGAAGTGATTGCCGCCTACCAGGAACAAATTGACAAGCTGATGACCGAGCACGGTTACGTCACTGTCGACGTGATCAGCCTCAACAGCGATCACCCGCAAAAAGCCGAACTGCGTGCCAAATTCCTCGACGAACATCGCCACGGCGAAGATGAAGTACGATTTTTCGTCGCCGGCCGTGGCCTGTTTACCCTGCACATCGACGATTACGTCTACGCGGTGCTCTGTGAGAAAAACGACCTGATCTCGGTGCCGGCTGGTACCAAACACTGGTTCGACATGGGCGAACATCCGCATTTCGTCGCGATCCGTCTGTTCAACAACTCGGAAGGCTGGGTGGCCAATTTCACCGGCGAAGACATCGCCAGCCAATTCCCGCGCCTGGAGGACTGAGTCGATGCCGATCAAAGCGATTCTCACCGACATCGAAGGCACCACCAGCGCGGTGAGTTTTGTGTTCGACGTGCTGTTCCCCTATGCCGCCAAACATCTGCCGGCGTTTGTCCGTCAGCAGGCCGAGCGCGCTGACGTGGCCGAACAACTGGCCGCCGTGCGCCGCGACAGCAATGAACCGAATGCCGATGTCGAACGGGTCATCGAAATCCTGTTGGGCTGGATCGCTGAAGACCGCAAGGCCACGCCGTTGAAAGCGTTGCAGGGCATGGTCTGGGAGCAGGGCTATCAGGCCGGGCAGTTGAAGGGGCACGTGTACCCGGACGCCGTTGAAGTGCTCAAGCGCTGGCATCAGGACGGCTTTCAACTGTTTGTTTACTCGTCCGGCTCGATCCAGGCCCAGCGGTTGATCTTCGGTTGCTCGGAGGCGGGGGATCTCACGCCGTTGTTCAGTGGTTACTTCGATACGACGTCAGGGCCCAAGCGCGAGGCGCAGTCCTACGCCAACATCAGCCAGGCGATCAGCATTGAGGCGGGGCAGATTCTGTTTCTGTCGGACATCGTCGAAGAACTCGACGCGGCGCGCACGGCGGGTATGGCTACGTGCGGGCTGGCTCGCGAGGGTGGCGAACTGGCGGGGCATGTCACCGTGGACAGTTTTGCGCGGATAAATCCTGCTGCCTTCTAAGCACTACACAACTTGTAGGAGCGAGCCTGCTCGCGATAGCGGAGTGTCAGTCAACATCAATGTTGAATGACACTCCGCTATCGCGAGCAGGCTCGCTCCCACAGAGTTTTTCCCACATTTTCTACAGCGAGTGATAGGTCGGCAGGGCAAACCGTTGCTGGCTCTGCAGCATCGAAATCTGCGGCAGTTCACTGGCTTGTTCGGCGAGGTCGCGGCGAATCGCGCTGATGACCCACGTCAGTTGGTCGCCATTGTGCAATTGCTGGTAGGAAATCGAGCGCTTGAACACTTTGCCTTCGCCGCCGCTCAGGGTCAGCAGGATCCCGCCGTCAGGACGGGCCTGGGTGGTGACTTCGAAGTTGGAGAACAGGGACGAAAATTTTTCCTGAATCAGGTTCATGTCTTTCAGCTCCGTTGGCTCTTGAATAGCAAGCATACGGAGAGGGTTGCAGTGATTGTGCCAGCCTTGGTTGTTTATAAATAACCTTATAAAACAACAAATTAGTATCTATGGTGATTTTTGCTTTCGTGCATTCTGCATGAACGGCCATCGTGCATCCTGCATTTTGCGCGGTCGCTCGGCGATTCGATGGAACCATTGCGTGTGCGTGGGTTCAGGATCGGCCCTGTATCAACAGCGGATCAGATCGCAGATCAAGATCGCAGATACAAAACATTTCAAAAACCGCGTGTACAGCTCAAGAACCGTTGACGTATTTTCGGCCTCAGTCATCGCAGCCCGACAATAAAAAGATCGAACGGGAGCAACATGAGTCGCACGTCGAACGACACGATTACCTGGGGCATGATGCTCCGCAAGCTGCCTTCCATTGCCAAGGCCATCCCCCGGGTGGTGAAGGGCATGAAGGCCGCCAACGTCAAGGACCCGACCCAAGCGTGTGGTTTGGGCTGGAGTTTCGAGCAAGCCACGTTGCGCAACCCGGATGGCCCGGCGCTGTTGCAAGGCGATGTAACGCTCAGTTACTCCGAGGTCAACCAATGGGCCAATCGCATCGCCCATCACCTGATCGGCCAAGGCATCGGCAAGGGTGATGTGGTGGCGGTCTTCATCGAGAACCGCCCGGAACTGCTGGTGACGATCCTGGCGGTGGCCAAGGTCGGGGCGATCAGTGCGCTGCTCAATACCTCGCAGACCCGCGATACCCTGGTGCACAGTGTGAATCTGGTGGCACCGGTGGCGATCATTGTCGGTGAGGAGCTGGTCCCGGCGTACCTGGCGGTGCGTGATCGGGTATCGATCAAGGCTGCGCGAACCTGGTTTGTTGCCGATCAGGACACCTCTCGCCAACCGGGTATCGCGCCTGAAGGTTTCATCAACCTGATGACCGTCAGTCTCGATGATGCCAGCGACAACCCGGCCAGCAGCCGGCAGATTTTCTTCGACGATCCCTGCTTTTACATCTACACCTCGGGCACCACGGGGCTGCCCAAGGCTGGCGTGTTCAAGCACGGGCGCTGGATGCGCAGCTCGGCGAGCTTCGGCATGATCGCCCTGGACATGCGCCCGGACGATGTCGTCTATTGCACCTTGCCGCTGTACCACGCCACGGGCCTTTGCGTGTGCTGGGGTTCGGCCGTCAGCGGTGCCAGTGGGTTCGCCATCCGCCGCAAATTCAGCGCCAGTCAGTTCTGGAACGACGCGCGCAAGTACCGGGCGACCACCATCGGTTATGTCGGCGAACTGTGCCGCTACCTGGTCGATCAACCGCCCGGCGCCGACGACAGCCGGCACGATGTGAAGAAAATGATCGGCAACGGATTGCGTCCCGGAGCCTGGAACGAGTTCAAGACCCGCTTTGCGGTGAATCACATCTGCGAGCTGTACGCCGCCAGCGACGGCAACATCGGTTTCACCAACATTCTCAATTTCGACAACACCATCGGTTTTTCCCTGATGTCCTGGGAACTGGTCGCATACGACCACGACAGCGGCGCACCGATTCGTGAGGCCAATGGCCTGATGCGCAAGGTCGCCAAGGGCGAGCAGGGGTTGTTGCTGGCAAAAATCGACGACAAGGCACCCCTGGACGGCTACACCGATCCGCAGAAAACCGCCAAGGTCGTGCTCCAGGATGTGTTCGAAAAGGGCGACCGCTACTTCAACACCGGCGACCTGTTGCGCAACATCGGCTTTGGGCATGCGCAGTTTGTCGACCGCTTGGGTGACACCTACCGCTGGAAGGGCGAAAACGTCTCGACCACTGAGGTCGAAAACATCCTCCTGCAACACCCGCTTATTTCCGAAGCCGTGGCCTATGGCGTGGAAATCCGCAACACCAATGGCCGGGCCGGGATGGCGGCGATCACTCCCGCCGAATCCCTGGCAACCCTGGACTTCAGTGAGCTGCTGGCCTTTGCCCGCGAGCAAATGCCGGCCTATGCGGTGCCGTTGTTCCTGCGGGTGAAAGTGAAAATGGAAACCACCGGGACGTTCAAATATCAGAAGACCCGACTCAAGGACGAGGCCTTCGACCCGGGTAAAACCGGCGATGACCCGATCTATGCCTGGCTGCCGGGGACGCAGACTTATGTACAGGTCACGGAGCAGTTGTTGTCCGACATTCACGGCGGCAAGTACCGCTATTGAATCTGGCTATGGCGGTCCATGAGAAAAAACAAGTGACAGTGCCGGGGGCGCTCGGGAAACTGTCGGCTTTTACGAATGACAGAAAAGGGAGTGCCCAATGTCAGACAAAAGCCGCCAGATGACCCCCGAAGAAGCCGCCGAATTCACCGAACAGGTATTCAACAAGGCACGGGAGGGCGATGCGGCGATGATGGCCGCGCTGCTGACCAAGGGTTTGCCGCCGAACCTGCGCAACCACAAGGGCGATACCTTGCTGATGCTGGCCGCTTATCACGGTCATGTGGACACGGTAAAAGTACTGCTGGAACACAAGGCCGATCCGGAGATCCGCAACGACAACGGCCAGAGCCCGATTGCCGGCGCCGCCTTCAAGGGCGACCTGGCAGTGATCAAGGCCTTGGTCGATGGCGGCGCCCAGGTTGAAGGCTCGTCCTTCGATGGCCGCACGGCGCTGATGATGGCGGCGATGTTCAACCGCGTCGAAGTGGTCGAGTACCTGGTCAGCAAGGGCGCCGACCCGAAAGCCAAGGACGCCAATGGCATCACCGCGCTGGAAGCGGCTAAAACCATGGGCGCTTCCGATACCGTTGCGCAGCTTGAAAAATTGCTGGGCTGATGTTGAACCCTGTGGCGAGGGGGCTTGCCCCCGTTCGGCTGCGCAGCAGTCGTAAAGTCAGCATATGCGGTCTTTCTGATGTACCCCAATTCAATGTTTTGGGGCCGCTCCGCGACCCAACGGGGGCAAGCCCCCTCGCCACAGGTCCGCATTTCACTCATTAATGCGCTATCCTTCGCGCCCTCAAAATTCACCTCGCTACAGGATCCTCCCCATGAAAACCGCACTCGTCGAACTCATCAGCAAAATCAGCTCCGGGTGCATGGGCGAAGATGAAATCCTCAAGGTCGCGGATGAAGCGGCCCAGGCCTACGCCGATCAGGATGCTTTCCTGACAGCCAATCCGGACATCAACTACGACGAAACCTTCCCGATCCCGCTGGGTGAGTGGGTGGTGGTCGGCAGCCTGCCGGAAACGGTGCTGTTCCAGGCTGACACCTACGTGGACCTGTTCGCCCAGATCGTCGCTTCCTTCGGCCCGGGGGTGGAGTTCAATCTCAAGCCCAAGCAACTGGCCAAGACCGAAGCCCTGACCGCGCTCAACCGCATCCAGGTGCAGATGAGCAGCATGAACAAGGAAGGCGGTGGCTACACGCTGATGAATTTCAGCCAGTTGCTCGATGACGAGTTGCAGGTGGTCCTGGTCTACGGCAATGACCTGCCACGGGTGCTGGAATTGTGCGCCGAAGTCGGCATTGCAGCCGCGCCATCCCTGGAAGCCCTGAAAGTGGCGATCCACGTCTGATCCAGACACTGTCAATAAAAAGGAATCCTCGCGACGACCGTCTATCCTGAGGGGGTATATCACTCTTTGGGAGCGTCACCATGGGTTCCACGTTCAACAGCCTGGTTGCCTTGATCATTTTTGTCCTGGACATCTGGGCCATCATCAACGTCTTCAAAAGTAGCGCCGAGACCGGGATGAAAATCCTCTGGGTACTGCTGATCGCGCTGTTGCCGGTGCTGGGACTGATCATCTGGGCCATCGCCGGGCCGCGGGGCAACGTCAAACTCTGAACAGGCGACACGGGACCTGTGGGTACTTCGATGACGAAGGTTCGACCTGTCATGTTCCGCGACGTAGAATGCGCGCCTTTCCCGGTCAATCGAGACGCTCGATTGGCCATCATGGGCGGGTAACCGTCCGTTGCCACCCGCATTCATCGGAGCACTTCCCATGAGCAACACCCCGACCAGCGACTACCTGGAAACCCTCTACGAAGGCTACGGCCAGCGTTTTCGCATGGAAAAACTGCTGCACGAAGTGCGCACCGAGCACCAGCACCTGGTGATCTTCGAGAACCCGCGCATGGGCCGTGTGATGGCGCTGGACGGCGTGATCCAGACCACTGAAGCCGACGAATTCATCTACCACGAAATGCTGACCCACGTGCCGATCCTGGCGCATGGTGCTGCCAAGCGCGTGCTGATCATCGGCGGCGGCGACGGCGGCATGTTGCGTGAAGTGGCCAAGCACCGCAGCGTCGAGCACATCACCATGGTCGAGATCGACGGCACCGTGGTCGACATGTGCAAGGAATTCCTGCCGAACCACTCCAAGGGCGCGTTCGATGATCCACGCCTGAACCTGGTGATCGACGACGGCATGCGTTTCGTCGCCACCACCACTGAAAAGTTCGACGTGATCATTTCCGACTCCACCGACCCGATCGGCCCGGGTGAAGTGCTGTTCTCGGAAAACTTCTACCAGGCCTGCCACCGTTGCCTGAACGAAGGCGGCATCCTGGTGACCCAGAACGGCACGCCGTTCATGCAGATCGAAGAAGTGAAGACCACCGCCGGTCGCCTGCGCAGCCTGTTCCCCGACTGGCACTTCTACCAGGCCGCCGTGCCGACCTACATCGGTGGCTCGATGACCTTCGCCTGGGGCGCCACCAATACCGCTTATCGCAAGTTGTCCCGCGAAACCCTGCAACAGCGCTTCACGGGCAGCGGCATCATCACCCGCTACTACAATCCAGAAATCCACATCGGCGCCTTCGCCTTGCCTCAATACGTATTGCAGGCAGTGAACAAGCCAAGTAACGACTGATCTTTCAGTCCACGCACCAAACCTGTGGGAGCGGGCTTGCTCGCGAAGAGGGTGTATCAGTCAGCAATTCAGTCAACTGACACACCGCTTTCGCGAGCAAGGCGGAACAATTAGCCAGCTAACAAGGTCGAGATAGAGGTAAGCCCATCCATGGGTTTTATCGAGGAGGCACCAATGCAAAAGTGGAAAGTCACTTTCGTGGATGATCATGGCGAAACCATCAACGAAGTCTTTGAGTGCACCGAGCGCCCGGACTACGAGCGTGCCGCCAAGCTCATCAAGGCCCGGCTTCTTCCTGTCGCCGCCGAACTGGATCTGAACGATCTGGAAGGGCGGACCAGTGACGCGAGCGTCAAAGAGCTCAAGTCCCAGAACAGCATTCAAATCCTCGGCATTACTCCAATCTGAACGGCACCTGTCGCATTCACATCCCGGCCTTGGCAGGGGCTCTGTCTTGAGGCTACTCTGCAAGCGAGATCAGCGAATGAATCGCTAAGGTCTGGTCTTGTCAGCTCCATGCTTGTTTCCCGCCGGCACATCGTTTGCCGTCGCTCGCGCTGTTCGGTTGCGGGTGAGGGAGTACGGAAAGTCTATCCATCGTTTTGAGGAGGACGTTTCATGAGCACAGCCTATCAAGAAGACATCAGCAGCAGCGTGCTGCGCCGCATGAAAGAAGGCGGTTTTGACTTTTCGCGGTTTCATCCCATCGAGTTCTACGCCATTTTCCCGGACGAGGAGCGGGCACGCAGGGCAGCAGGTCATTTCCACCGTGGTGAATCCCTGGATGCGCAAGTCAGTGTGCGCGACGACGGCGCCTGGGCGCTGGAGCTGTGCAAGGTCATGTATGCCACCTACGACGATATCGGCGACTTCGAACAGGGTTTCGAAGCAGTGGTCGAGCCTCTGGGCGGCATCATCGAAGGCTGGGGTGTGAAACAGGAGGTACGAGGGCGACTCGCATAACCTTATGAACAGTGACAATCAGCAATGACGGCTGACCTTCGGGTTGGCCGTTTTCGTTTCAGCACGTTGCAGAAAGGAAAAAAACCGCCTGGGCAGGCGGCTATAAGGGGAGATCGGCAGGTTTCCCAGCGAATGCATGAATTATCCACAGCGACTGCCGGGCAGTGAAATCAACTCTGGCTATGCTGGTGATAGGCGACCACCACGCCTTGCAATGAAGCGGGGGCAATCAGGTTGGGGCATTTACCGCACAGGATTGGTGCGGTGCGTGTGTCTTGATTATCCAACCGATTGAAATTTAAGCGTTTATGCCGATGGCACGGGCCTTGCGAAGGTCTGGACGTCCGAGTGACAAGGAGTACGGCATGATCCGCACCTATTTTGATGAGATGTACGATGCCGGCGGCCTGGTCCGCCCGCATTATCGGGAGTTTGCCCGTTGGCTGGCCGAGACGCCTGACGAGCTTTTGGCACAACGGCGACGCGAGGCCGATCTGCTGTTTCATCGCGCCGGGATTACTTTCACGCTCTACGGGGACGAGCAGGGCACAGAGCGCCTGATTCCCTTCGACACCATCCCCCGCAGCATCCCCGCCAGCGAATGGCGGATTGTCGAGCGCGGCTGCATCCAGCGGGTCAAGGCGTTGAACATGTTCCTCGCCGATCTCTACCACGAGCAGCGCATCATCAAGGCCGGCATCATTCCGGCCGAGCAGGTGCTGGCCAACGAGCAGTACCAGTTGGCGATGCAAGGGCTGGATCTGCACCGCGATATCTATTCGCACATTTCCGGCGTCGACCTGGTGCGTGACGGCGACGGCACCTACTACGTGCTCGAAGACAATCTGCGTACACCGAGCGGCGTCAGCTACATGCTCGAAGACCGCAAGATGATGATGCGCCTGTTCCCCGAGTTGTTCGCGGCGCAACGCATTGCCCCCATCGACCACTACCCGAACCTGCTGCTCGACACCCTGAAAAGCTCAAGCCCGATCGATAACCCGAGCGTAGTGGTGCTGACGCCGGGGCGCTTCAACAGTGCGTTCTTCGAGCATGCGTTCCTGGCGCGGGAAATGGGCGTGGAACTGGTGGAGGGTGCGGACCTGTTCGTGCGTGACGACAAGGTCTACATGCGCACCACCGACGGGCCGAAAGCGGTCGACGTGATTTATCGTCGCCTCGACGATGCCTTCCTCGATCCCCTGGCCTTCAACCCGGAATCGATGCTCGGCGTGCCGGGGCTACTGTCGTCCTACCGTTCCGGCAATGTGGTGCTGGCCAATGCCATCGGCACGGGCGTGGCTGACGACAAGTCGGTGTATCCATTCGTTACCGACATGATCCGTTTCTACCTGGATGAAGAACCGATCCTGAAGAACGTTCCTACGTGGCAATGCCGTAATCCGTCTGAGCTTTCCCACGTGCTGGCCAATCTTCCGGAACTGGTGGTCAAGGAAACCCAGGGCTCCGGCGGGTACGGAATGCTGGTGGGGCCGGCGGCGACGGCGGCGGAAATCGAAGCCTTCCGCGCGCGGATCATCGCCAAGCCCCATGCGTATATCGCGCAACCGACGCTGTCGCTGTCGACCTGTCCGACCTTTGTCGAAAACGGCATTGCGCCACGCCATATCGACTTGCGGCCGTTTGTCCTATCAGGTCGTGAAACCCGGGTCGTGCCCGGCGGCTTGACCCGCGTCGCCCTGCGCGAAGGCTCCCTGGTGGTCAATTCCTCCCAGGGCGGCGGAACCAAGGACACCTGGGTTGTCGAGGATTAAAGGAAGCCTGTCATGTTAAGTAGAACTGCCTCGGATTTGTATTGGATGTCGCGTTATCTGGAGCGCGCGGAAAACCTCGCACGGATGCTCGACATCAGCTACTCGCTGTCGCTGATGCCGCAAGACGGTCGTGGCGACGGTTTGCACGAACTGGCCATGCCGCTGTTGATCACCGGCACCCTGGACGATTACCTGGAGCGCCATGGTGAACTGCATGCCGAACGGCTGCTGCATTTTTTCGCCCTGGATGCGGCCAACCCGGCGAGCATCTACAGCTGCCTCGGTGCAGCACGGGCCAGCGCCCATGCGGTGCGTGGGCGCATCACCGCCGACATGTGGGAAAACATCAACGCCACCTGGCTGGAAATTCGCGGCATCGCCGAACAGGGCCTAAGTCGCTACGGCATGAGCCGTTTCTGCGAGTGGATCAAGGAACGTTCACACCTGTTCCGGGGCGCGTCCTACGGCACCATCATGCGTAACGACGCGTTTCGCTTCATTCGTCTGGGGACCTTTATCGAACGGGCGGACAACACTTTGCGCCTGCTCGATGCCCGCTACGAAATGGCCGGCGATCAGGCCGAAGCGGTCAGCGATGGCACCGCTCATGCGTATTACCAATGGAGCGCGTTGTTGCGGGCGTTGTCGTCGTTCGAGGCCTACACGGAAATCTACCGCGACGCCCCCGGCGCCCGGCATGTCGCCGAATTGCTGTTGCTGCGGGCCGATGTACCGCGATCCCTGCGTGCCTGCACCGAAGAAATCGACCAGATCCTCGCGCAATTGCCGGGGGCCAACGGTCGTCCCGCACAACGCCTGGCGGCAGAAATGGACGCACGCCTGCGCTACACCGGCATCCATGAAATTCTCGAAGAAGGCCTGCACGCCTGGCTGACCGAGTTCATCCCGCTGGTGCGCCAGTTGGGTAACGCGATTCACAGTTCTTATCTGGAGGCCGCATGAGACTTTCCATTAGCCACGAGACCACCTATCACTACGAAGACAAGGTGCGGGCGAGCATCCAGTATCTGCGCCTGACTCCCCACGACAGCGAGCGCCAGCATGTGCTCAGCTGGCAGCTCGATCTGCCGCGTCCGGTGCGGGCGCAACTCGATCCGTTCGGCAACATCCTGCATGTGCTGACCATGGACGAGCCCCACGAGGCGATCATCATCGGCGCCCGTGGCCAGGTCGATATCGACGAATGGCGTGAGGCCGAACACGAGAGCCAGTCGGCACTGCCGTTCCTGCGCTTTACTCGTTTGACCGAAGCCGACGCCGCCCTGCGTGCGTTCGCCGAGAAGGAGTGCAAGCAACGCCGCGATCGTACGGCGCTGATCGATCTGATGCATGGGCTCAATCAGCATATGACCTATACGCCGGGCTCCACGGAAGTGGACACCAGCGCGGCCCAGGCCTTTGCCGGAGGCTCCGGCGTGTGTCAGGACCACACCCACGCGTTTCTCGCCTGCACCCGCAGCCTGGGCATTCCAGCGCGTTATGTGTCGGGCTATCTGTACAGCGAAAGCAGCGAACACCTGGCCAGCCATGCCTGGGCGGAAGCTTGGTTGGATGATGCCTGGTACAGCTTCGACGTGACGAATGAACTGGCCCGGCCGGAACGCCACCTGAAGCTGGCGGTGGGCCTGGACTACCTGGATGCCTGCCCGGTGCGCGGCATGCGCCGGGGCGGCGGGTGTGAGCAGATGCACGCCAAGGTGCTGGTGTCACCGACGCCCGCGCCGGTGATCTCAGTGCAGCAGTAATCGCGGTCCATTGATGCAAGAGGGAGTTCTGTGGCGAGGGAGCTTGCTCCCGCTCGGCTGCGCAGCAGTCGCAAACCTGGTGAATGCAATTTACCTGACGGATTGCATCGCCTGAATTGAGGGCCGCTTCGCGCCCCAGCGGGAGCAAGCTCCCTCGCCACAGATATGTGTTACTTGGCGGAAACCTGTTTACGCCCAACCATATGCTGCAAATACCCCACCAGCATCTGCAGATCCCCATCCGGCAACACCTCGGTCGAGAACCCGGGCATCTTCGCCTGCGGCCACTGGCGCAAACTCTGTGGATCGCGAATGTAGCGCTTGAGGAAGTCCGCGCCGAAGTACTCGGTCGGGTTGTACGGAACATTCAGGTCCGGCCCGAACTGCGCGTCCCCGGCGCCATTGAGTCGATGACACGCCAGGCAGTTCTTCTGGAACAACGCAAAGCCCTTGTTCACCGGATCATCCGCCTTCAAGGCCGGATCGGGCAGCAGGGCAGGGAAGCGCTCGGCTACGGGCGACAGGCGTTTGATGCTCGCCACCTGGAACGGCCATTGCTCGGGGCTGATGTTGCCGGCCTGCGGATTGCTCCAGACCAGATAGAACGGCCCTGCACCTGGCTTGCCTTCCGATAGCGGCGGCCAGGGTTTGGCCGGGTCTTCGATCGCCAGCCAGGCCTGTGCCCCCTGGGTATTGAGCAACGGCGCCGCGGCCATTTCCGCGGCAAAGCCGTCCAGGGCCACGGCTTGCAGGTGGTCTTCAGGCTTGATGCCGGTCAGCAATGCGGACAGCGGCACGGCGCGGTAACTCATGTCCCGTTTGTAGGAAACGTCGTTGCTGATGTTGATGGTTTGAACCTGAGGATGCGTGAGCAATTGCTCGGTCTGCCAGGTGCGACTGTTCGCGCCCAGCTCCAGGTTCAGCTGTGCGGCATACAGGGGCGAGCCGAACAGCATGGCCCCGAGAAGAATGAGCATTTTCAAGTGATCGCCGTCCATGTCGTGCAAGTGCCGTAAAGATTGGCACAGCCACGCTGGCCCGGGTAGCGGGCCAGTCACATTTTGAGAGTGGCAATTCAAAAACTGTGACGCCGTATCTTTTAGACGCGACTAGCCGATGACCTTGGTCAGGTTCGGCAGTATCAACAACAGCGTGGTGGCGAAAAGGATGAGCCCGGCTTGACGTACTTTCGATTGTTTGAACATGGCTTGACCGCCTTTTTTGTTATTTCCTGATGCCTGCCCACATAGCTCCATGATGGCAGCGCGTTGCACTTCCTGTAGTGACGAGCGCCTCGGCAAAACCCGACGACAACTTCGTACAAGTTCACCTTAGAGCCCGCGTTAAGCTTGGCTTAGATCCATTTCGTATGGTGTTCTTGCAATTCGCTTTAAAAAAGGCATGAGGCCTATTGCCAGCTTCTTTGCCGCCCGTTGGCTAGACAGCTTGCTGTCGTGAATCGGTTAATCCGGTAGCTGACTACCGTCCGTCTGAGCGTGAGCGTCAACGTCTGTGAGCGCTGCGGTCATTGAATCAAACGCGGCTCGGGCCAAGAGTGGGCACTCGGTATTTACCCACATGCACTGCGGTTCGAGGATGTCATGACCCAAGCATTGATTTTCGACGCGTTACGCACGCCCCGTGGCAAAGGCAAGGCCGATGGCGCCTTGCACAGCGTCAAGCCGGTGAACCTGATTGCCGGTTTGCTCACCGCACTGCAGCAGCGTACGGCACTGGACACCAGCCAGGTCGATGACGTGGTGCTCGGCTGCGTGACACCGGTTGGTGATCAAGGTTCCGACATCGCCAAGACCGCCGCTCAGGTGGCCGATTGGGATGTCAGCGTGGCGGGAGTACAGATCAACCGTTTCTGCGCTTCGGGGCTGGAGGCCGTGAACCTCGGCGCGATGAAAGTGCGTTCCGGCTTCGAAGACCTGGTGGTGGTCGGTGGTGTCGAGTCGATGTCCCGGGTGCCGATGGGTAGCGATGGCGGGGCCTGGGCGCTGGACCCGGCGACCAACCTGCACAGTCACTTCACGCCACAGGGCGTGGGCGCCGACCTGATCGCCACCCTTGAAGGTTTCAGCCGTCAGGATGTCGACGCCTACGCGCTGCATTCCCAGCAAAAGGCTGCGCGGGCACGGGCCGATGGTTCGTTCAACAAGTCGCTGGTGCCGGTGCGGGACCAGAACGGCATCATCCTGCTCGATCACGATGAGTTCATCCGCGCCGAATCGACCCTGGAAGGCCTGGGCAAGCTCAAGCCGAGTTTCGAGATGATGGGGCAGATGGGCTTCGATGCCACCGCACTGCGGGTCTACAGCCATGTCGAGCGGATCAACCATGTGCACACCCCCGGCAACAGTTCCGGGATTGTCGATGGCGCGGCGCTGATGCTCATCGGCTCCGAAGCCAAGGGCCGGGCGCTGGGCTTGCAGCCACGGGCGCGGATTGTCGCCACGGCAGTCACCAGCACCGATCCGACCATCATGCTCACCGGCCCCGCGCCGGCGACCCGCAAGGCGTTGGCCAAGGCCGGGCTGCGGGTCGAAGACATCGATCTGTTCGAGGTCAACGAGGCGTTCGCGTCGGTGGTGTTGAAATTCATCAAGGACATGGCCGTCGATCCGGACAAGGTCAATGTCAACGGTGGCTCAATCGCCATGGGCCACCCGCTGGGCGCCACTGGTTGCGCCATTCTCGGCACGCTGCTCGATGAACTGGAAGCCCGGCGCCTGCGTTATGGCCTCGCGACCCTGTGTGTCGGCGGCGGCATGGGCATTGCCACCATCATCGAACGCCTCTGAGCCCGGACTTCAAGGAACCCCGTTATGAGCGAAGCCATTCGTTACGAAAAAGACCAGGACCAGATCGTTGTCCTGACCATCGACATGCCGGGCCAGAGCGCCAACACCATGAACGCGGTGTATCGCGAGGCCATGGCGGACTGCGTTGCGCGCCTGGTGGCCGACAAGGACAGCATCGCCGGCGTGATCATCACCTCGGGCAAGAAGACCTTCTTCGCTGGCGGCGACCTCAACGAATTGATCAAGGTCGGCAAACCCCAGGCCAAGGCCTTCTACGACATGGTGCTGAGCCTCAAGGGCCAGTTGCGCACCCTGGAAACCCTTGGCAAGCCGGTGGTTGCGGCGATCAATGGCGCCGCATTGGGCGGCGGCTGGGAAATCTGTCTGGCCTGCCATCACCGCGTGGCGCTGGACAACCCGTCGGTGCAACTCGGCCTGCCGGAAGTCACCCTCGGCCTGCTGCCGGGCGGCGGAGGCGTGGTGCGCATGGTGCGCATGCTCGGTCTGGAAAAAGCCCTGCCTTATCTGCTTGAAGGCAAGAGGCTGCGACCGCAACAGGCGTTGCAGGCAGGATTGATCGACTCGCTGGCGAGCGATCACGAAGACCTGTTGGCCAAGGCGCGAGCGTGGATCCTCGCCAATCCGGCGGCGGTGCAGCGCTGGGACGTGAAGGGCTACCAGATTCCTGGCGGCACACCGTCAAACCCGAAAGTCGCGCAGATGCTGGCGATTGCGCCGTCGATACTGCGCAGCAAAACCCAGGGTACGATGCCCGCGCCGGAGAAAATCCTCTGCGCGGCGGTCGAGGGCGCCCAGGTGGACTTCGACACGGCGCATCTGATCGAAACCCGCTACTTCACCGAACTGACCACCGGCCAGGTCTCGAAAAACCTGATTGGCACATTCTGGTTCCAGCTCAATGAAATCAATGCCGGCGGCTCGCGGCCTCAAGGCTTTGCGCCTTATGTCACCCGCAAGGTCGGCGTGCTCGGTGCCGGAATGATGGGCGCCGGTATCGCCTTTGTCAGTGCATCAACGGGGATCGATGTAGTGCTCAAGGACATCAGCCTCGCGGCGGCTGAGAAGGGCAAGGCGCATTCGGCGGCGCTGCTGGACAAGAAGGTCGCTCGCGGACAAATGAGCATCGAGCAACGCGACACCGTTCTGTCACGCATTCAAACCAGCGAAAGCGATGCCGACCTGGCCGGTTGCGACCTGATCATCGAGGCCGTGTTCGAGGATCGGGATTTGAAGGCCAAGGTCTCGTTGGCGGCGCAGAAGGTCGTCGGCGCGGACGCGGTGATCGCCTCCAACACCTCGACCTTGCCGATCAGCGGCCTGGCGTGCGCCGTGCCCGATCAGAGCAAGTTCATCGGCCTGCACTTTTTCAGCCCCGTGGAAAAAATGCCGCTGGTGGAAATCATCAAGGGCGCCAACACCAGCGACGAAACCCTGGCCCGCGGCTTCGATTACGTCCTGCAAATCAAGAAAACCCCGATTGTGGTCAACGACAGTCGCGGTTTCTTCACGTCGCGGGTGTTCGGCACCTTCACCAACGAAGGCATCGCCATGCTGGGCGAGGGCGTGAGCGCGGCGATGATCGAGACTGAAGCGCGCAAGGCCGGCATGCCGGTAGGACCGCTGGCGATCTCTGACGAAGTTTCCCTCAGCCTGATGAACCATATCCGTCTGCAAACCGCCAAGGACCTGCAAGCAGAAGGCAAACCGCTGACAGAACACCCGGCATTTGCCGTGATTGACTTGTTGCTCAATGAGTTCAAGCGTCCGGGCAAGGCTGGCGGTGGAGGTTTCTACGAGTATCCGGCGGGCGGCCAGAAACACCTGTGGCCTGAGTTGAAAACCCGCTTCGAGAAAGCCGACGGTCAGATTTCACCTAAAGATGTGCGCGATCGCCTGCTGTTCGTGCAAGCCATTGAAACCGTGCGTTGCGTGGAGGAGGGCGTGCTGACCTCGACGGCGGATGCCAACGTTGGCTCGATCTTCGGCATCGGTTTCGCCGCCTGGACCGGCGGTGCACTGCAGTTCATCAACCAGTACGGCGTGCAGGACTTTGTTGCCCGCGCCCAGTATCTGGCCACGCAGTATGGCGAGCGGTTCGCGCCGCCTGCACTGCTGTTGGAAAAAGCGGCGAAAGGGGAGATCTTCTAAGGGTGCGATGATGCATTTCGGGGCTTGCCTTGACGCAGTGTTTCAAGGCAGGCTCTGGGGTGTGCATTATTCCCATCACGTGTCAGGTATTTTTTATGTCGTTACGCATCTGCATTCTGGAAACCGACCACCTGCGTCCGGAATTGGTTGACCAATATCAGGGCTACGGGCAGATGTTCAAACACCTGTTTTCGCAGCAACCGATTGCCGCCGAGTTCACCGTCTACAACGTGGTGCAGGGTGAATACCCAAGCGACGACCTGACGTTCGACGCCTACCTGGTGACAGGCAGCAAGGCCGATTCCTTCGGCACCGACCCGTGGATCGAAACCCTCAAGAAATATCTGCTGACCCGCTACGAGCGCGGCGACAAGTTGCTGGGCGTCTGCTTCGGTCATCAGTTGCTGGCGCTGCTGCTCGGTGGCAAGAGCGAGCGTGCGACCCAGGGCTGGGGCGTCGGCACCCACAAATACAAATTGGCCGCCAAGGCACCATGGATGAGTCCGGTGCGCGAAGAGCTGACGCTACTGATCAGTCACCAGGACCAGGTTACGTCACTGCCGGAGAACGCCACGGTTATTGCTTCCAGCGATTTCTGCCCGTATGCCGCCTACCACATCAACGATCAGGTGCTGTGCTTCCAGGGGCATCCGGAGTTTATCCACGACTACTCCCGCGCTCTGTTGGAGATTCGCCAGCAGGCACTGGGTGAGCAGGTCTACTCCAAGGGTATCGCGAGCCTGGAACAGGAACACCACGGCGCCACGGTTGCCGAGTGGATGATGCGGTTTGTGGCGCACAAGCCGAAATCAGAAGCTGTTTAAAGCTGAAACCCGCTCCCTCAGGTGTACCGCAGACCTGTGGGAGCGTGGCTTGTCGGATCGCCGCACCGCCGCGATCGAGTGCGAAGCACTCGCCTTGGATTTAAAGCCACCCCGACTTCTTGAAACTCGCCCACAACCCCAGACAACCCACCGTAATAAAGCCCAGCACCCCGAAATACCCGTAGTGCCAGTTCAACTCCGGCATGTTCTGGAAGTTCATCCCGTAAATCCCAGCCACTGCTGTCGGGAAGGCCAGGATCGCCGCCCAGGCCGCAAACTTGCGTTGCACCACGCTCTGGCGAGAGGCCTCCAACAGCACCCCGACTTCAATCGTCTGGCTGGCAATATCCGCCAGCGTCGTCAGGTCTTCCATCTGCCGCGTTACATGAATCTGCACATCGCGAAAGTACGGCCGCATGTTCTTGTCGATGAACGGGAAGCTCAGTCTCTGCAGCTCCTCTCCTATCTCAATCATCGGGGCCACATAACGACGCAAGCGCAAAACATCACGACGCAGGCCATGCAGCCTTTGGATATCGTAGTCATTCAACGAGCCACATAACACATTGCCCTCCAGCTCATCGATTTCCGCGTGAATGGCTTCGCCCATCGGCTGGTAGTTTTCGATCACGAAATCGAGGATGGCATAGAGTACGAAATCTTCCCCGTGCTCTAGCAATAGCGGACGCGCCTCACAGCGCTGTCGGACATGGGCGTAGGACGCCGAGTGACCGTTGCGGGCAGTAATGATGTAGCCATTGCCGGCAAAGATATGCGTCTCGATGAACTTGAGTTTGCCTTCATCCCGGATGGGCGAATAGGTCACGATGAACAACGCATCGCCGAAGGTTTCCAGCTTCGGCCGACTGTGCTTTTCCAGGGCGTCTTCGATCGCCAGTTCGTGCAGGTTGAACTGGCGCTGCAGGTTGTAGAGTTCCTCGGCGTTCGGCTCTTCAAGGCCGATCCAGACAAAGTGCCCTGGCTTGGCAGCCCAGGCGGCGCCTTCGTCGAGGGTGATATTGGTGACTCTTTTACCGGCGCTATAAACCGCAGCAGCAACAACTCTACCCATGATGGTGGTTCACTTCTTATGGCAGCTTTTAATAGGCAGCAAATGCAATGGCAGTGTGGATCAGCTTAGCCTCGCAGTGTTTGAGAGTCAGTTAAATCTGCCGAGTTCTGGGGAAAGACTCGCAGGCAAAAGAAAACCCGCACCAGGCGGGTTTTCTTTTTCAGGCGGCTTGCAGTTGCCGGTCCATCGATTCGATGCATTCACGCATTTGCTCGCGGCACTGTGCGATCAGCAGGGGCATGTCGTCCAGGCTCAATCCGGCGGTGGGAATCGCCGGCAACGAGCGAATCAGAATTTTCCCGCTGCGCCAGCGGTTCAATCGCATGTGTTTGACGTAACTGCTGACACACACTGGGACAATCGGCACCCCGGCGGCAATGGCCATCTGAAAGGCGCCTTTCTTGAAGGGCAGCAAGTCCTCACCCAGGTTGCGTGTGCCTTCCGGAAAAACCCAGATCGAGGTGTCTTTGTTTTGCAGGGTGTGAGAGGTGGTCAACATCGACTTTCGCGCCTTTTGCGCATTGCCACGGTCGATCAGCACATTGCCGGCCAGCCAGAACAACTGCCCGAACAGCGGCACCCACTTCAGGCTCTTTTTGCCGATGCACACGGTACGGCGGGGCACCACGTTGCCAAACACAAACAGGTCATAGTTGGACTGGTGATTGGCGATGATCACGCAACTGTCAGGTTTATCCATCAACGGCCCGACTTCGGCCTTCACCCGCAAACGCAAAATACACATGGCCGGCCATGCGTACAGGCGTGCACACAGGCGGCTGTTGTCCGGATTGAATGGCCGGCACAGGCCGAGAATCACCCCCAGCACACCCGCCATGATAAAGTGCAGGCCCATCAATGACATACGCAACACAAACAGCATTTACAGGCCCCACCGGGACAAAAGGTGGCGCAGTGTACGGATGTGCACTGTTTTCGGCAATTGCTCCCAGGGAAGTAGGAGATGGCCGATGTTTGAGCTGATGTTTCCAACTATTTGGTCAGATGCGGTCTAGAGCGTTTACAGACGTATAACGCAGGCATGTATGAAAAAGCCCGACACGACGGTCGGGCTTTTCGTTGCAGCAGATCCGGGCTTAGCCCAAATGTTCCTGATCCTGGATGATCGCGTTGTCCAGGGCCTCCAGCAGCGCTTTGCGCACTTTCAGCTTGGTGTTCTTGTGCGCGGTCATGTTGATCTTCTTCAACTGACGAGCCGCCGCCAGTGCCGCGCCTTGCAGTTCTTCAGGCGAGACCACCACATCAAGGAAGCCGGCAGCCACGGCGCCTTGTGGATTGAACATCTCGCCGTTGACCACCGAGCGCTGCAACGCCACCTTGTTCAGACGGTCACGGGCAATCTCGATGCCCGCGTGGTGCATGGTCATGCCGATCTGTACTTCGTTCAGGCCAATGCTGAACGCGCCTTCTACGCCGATGCGATAGTCGGCCGACAACAGCAGGAACGCGCCCTTGGCCACAGCATGCCCCGGGCATGCAACGATCACCGGGAAAGGGTGAGACAGCAGGCGGCGGGCCAGGGTCGAGCCGGCGGTCACCAGTGCCACGGCTTCTCTAGGACCGGCCGTCATCACCTTCAGGTCATAACCGCCGGAGAGAATGCCCGGCTGGCCGGTAATGATCACCACAGCACGATCAGTCACGGCCCGATCCAGCGCAGCGTTGAACTCGGCAATCACATCCGGGGAGATGGCGTTGACCTTGCCATTGCTCAAGGTCAGGGTCGCGATACCGTCTTCGAGATGGTAGGAAATCAACTCACTCATGACGCTATTCCTTTCAATAAAGTTGGGCAGACGTTACCCACCGCCGCAAGCCAGGTAAAGCGCCGTGACTGACCCGCCAGTCACCCTTTTCCCGCCCGCCAAGCGTAGCCCGCCGAGCCTGCCGCGCATTCCCCTCTATATAGAAGAGAGCACGAAGCCGGAGATTGGCCGGTTTGCCATGGCCCGGAGCGACCGGAAACACTGAATCGCGTTAACCGCATGAAAATTCTGAAAAAAATGTTTGCCATCGGAAAAGCTTTCGACTACATTAGCGCGCCTCGACAGACAGAACTTGTTTGAAGAGATACGGTGAAGTGTCCGAGTGGCTTAAGGAGCACGCCTGGAAAGTGTGTATACAGGAAACTGTATCGAGAGTTCGAATCTCTCCTTCACCGCCAAATTCGATGTAGACAAAACCCCTGGTTTCGAAAGAAGCCGGGGGTTTTGTGTTTTTGGCATTTGATTTTCGGCACGTAAGAAACAAGAGGCGTCTACCGTACTGGCAGTGACCTGGCAGGTCCGGCTGTTAGACTGCTCAAACTCTTCGAACGGAATCGACATCATGCTCCATCCTCGCGCCATCTTTCGCGGCGCAGCCAGGCTCATCGCGGCTGTGTCGTTTGTTGCCAAGTCATCACTGGCCCTTGCATCCGCCCCTGCAACTTTTCCCGACGCTGAAGCCAGTGACCCGGCCAGACTCGGGTGGATGGTCGGTTCTCCACCCCCTGCCGATCGCACCGTGCGATTTGAAGACGGCAGCTATTTCCAGTTCCCGGCAATGCGCTGGAGTGTTTCGAATTTCCGGCAACTGATGCCGACGATCAACGTTTCACGCGGCCTGGGGGCTCCGGTTCC
This sequence comes from Pseudomonas fluorescens, assembly GCF_000967965.1. Classification (GTDB taxonomy): domain Bacteria; phylum Pseudomonadota; class Gammaproteobacteria; order Pseudomonadales; family Pseudomonadaceae; genus Aquipseudomonas; species Aquipseudomonas grandcourensis. Next base: position 71,964 of record NZ_LACC01000031.1, on the reverse strand, counting down.
ACTGGAGATAGCACTACGCAAAGATATCGACGGGATCAGTTTTGTCCCCCTTGGCGCCAAGGCGCCTATGACCTGGGAGCAATCCCTCGCAGCCACGTACACCGATGGCATTGTTGTGATGCACCGCGGGAAAGTTGTCTACGAACGTTACTTCGGCGTGTTGAAGCCGGACGGCCAGCACGCGGCGATGTCAGTGACCAAGTCCGTGGTCGGCACGCTGGGTGCCATGTTGGTGGCGCAGGGACGCATCGATGCTGACAAGCGGGTTGCCGAATATGTACCTGAGCTGACGGATTCTGCGTTTGGCAACGCCACGGTGCGGCAGGTGCTCGACATGACCACAGGCCTCAAATACAGCGAGGACTACGCAGACCCGAACGCCGAGGTCTGGGCCCATGCCAGGGCAGGCAGTCCGTTGCCAAAACCCAAGGGTTATGACGGCCCTCGCAGTTACTTCGAATTTTTGCAGACGGTGCAACCACAAGGTGAGCACGGCAAAGCGTTCGCCTACAAAACCGTCAACACCGACGTGTTGGGCTGGGTCATCGCCCGCGTCACCGGCCGCAATGTTGCGCAACTGCTGTCGGAGAACATCTGGAGCCGCTTGGGTGCCGAACAGGACGGCTATTTCACTGTGGACTCCATTGGCACGCCGTTCGCCGGTGGTGGCTTGAATACGGGATTGCGGGATCTGGCGCGTTTTGGCGAGATGTTGCGTAACGGCGGTCGGTTCAACGGTCAACAGATCGTGCCAGAGGCAGTGATCGACGATATCCGTGGTGGCGGTGATAGGCAGGCTTTCGCCAAGGCGGGGTACGCATTGCTCAAAGGCTGGAGTTACCGGTCGATGTGGTGGGTGACGGACAAGGAGGGCGGGGCATTCATGGCGCGTGGGGTCCACGGGCAGCGCATTTATGTCGACCCGAAGGCCGAGATGGTCATCGTCCGCTACGCATCCCATCCGGTGGCCAGCAACTCGGCCAATGATCCCGTCACTTTGCCGGCGTTTGATGCGTTGGCTGAATATCTGAACAGGAAGGAACACCCATGATCATCACCACAACCCACTCCATCGAAGGCCGGCAAATTACCGCCTACCTGGACATCGTCAGCGCCGAGTCGGTGCAAGGGATCAACGTTGTCCGCGACGTGTTTGCCGGGATGCGCGATTTTTTCGGTGGGCGCTCCCAGACTCTGGAGCGAGCGTTGAAGGAAGCACGCATTCAGGCCACCGATGAGATCAAGGAACGGGCGCAGGCGCTTCAGGCGGACGCGGTGGTCGGGCTTGATTATGAGATCAGCATGCCGGCCGGCAAAGGCGGGATGGTCGTGGTGTTTGTGACCGGGACGGCGGTCAAGTTGAGGTAAAAGGTGAGAAGCCATTCGTCGGTCACGGGAAAATCCGAACGGCAGGTCCGTTAGTGACCGGCTAGTCTAAAAAACCTTGGCGATCGGTATTCTTTCAGGCAAAGGGCTTGCCGGTGTCGATCGCATTTTTTGAAAGGGGTGAAGAGATGGCTGATCCGTATATCGAGGACGATGGCGCAGAATTTCCGATCAACAACTCCGTGCGGTGTGGTCAGACCCAGTATGTGGCCAGTTTCGGCGAGGACCAGACTGAGGTCGACAAGATCAAGACCAGGGCGTGCCGGGTACTGAAGGGCAAATTCTTACCCAAGGTGACAGCACCGGTCAGGAAGTAAACGAACGCAGGCATAACCCCGTCATTGAGCGAGGTTTTCATGTCTGAAAGGGTTTTATGACAAGTTTTTTAAAGTGACGATCTTTCACAAACTTTTCACAGCCCCCTCCGTAGTCTCGATTCATCCGTTAGAAAGCAACACCTGGCCCGTTTCCCCAGCGGGCTTTTTTTTGTCCGCGATAAAACCTTTTCGGTAAACGCTGTCCAACCGTCGCCAATCGCGAAGTTGGACCGGCGTGCTGGACTTTTTCCGCGCAAAAGCATTCAATCTCGCCCCCTTTTTGTGTACCCCTATTTTTTGAGGTTTTTGTCATGCGTTTAACACTGCCCGCTCTGGTTCTGGGGCTTCTGGTTGCTCAAGGTGCAATGGCTGGCGACGGCACTGCCGCGCTTGGCGGTGGCTTGGGCGGCGCATTGGGTAACGTGGTCGGCCAGAAGATGGGTGGCAGCACTGGCGCCGCGATTGGTGCGGGCGTTGCTGGCGCGGCGGGCAGCGCAGTTGCCGCCAAAAAAGGTCATCGCACCAGCGCTGCTATTGGTGGCGGTGTCGGCGCGGCCGGTGGTTCGGTGATCGGCAATAGCCTTGGCGGCAAGTCTGGTGCCACCATCGGTGCTGGCCTGGGCGGTGCATTGGGCGGCGGCGTAGGCAGCAACCTGGCCAATGGTCACAAGCGTCACTGATCCTGATTCAGATTTGAAAAGAGCCCGGCTTGATGCCGGGCTTTTTCATTTATGAACGTTTCACGCCGCAGCAGCTCAAATCTTCCATACCCTGGAAGAATGCGAGGCGTGCCATGAACCCGAAAACCAACGGCAAAAAAAACGGAAGCCTGAATGCTCGACTATTGATGGTGCCTGCGATTGTTTTTGGATTGCTGGTCTCTCAGGTGGCGCTGGCGGGAGGTAATGGAGATGCCGCGGTAGGCGGTGGTCTTGGTGGGGTGTTGGGCAACGTTGTCGGTGGCCAGGTGGGCGGCAGTACGGGCGCAGCGATTGGTGCAGGTGTCGGCGGAGCGGCCGGTAGTGCCATTGCCGCGCCCAAGCATAGTCGCACCGAGGCGGCGGTAGGCGGTGGTTTGGGCGCTGCGGGTGGATCGGTGGTCGGCAATAGTCTTGGCGGTTCGACTGGATCAGCCATCGGTGCAGGCCTGGGCGGTGCAGCCGGCGGTGCGGTCGGCAATGATCTGGGGAGTGACAGCGGTCATTCCCATTCCGGTAACGGTTATAAACACTCGAACAAACACCACAAAAAGCATCACTAGTTGAGCGAGGCATCCCATGACTGCGAAAAGCGAAGGCAAGGAAGAAAAGGGCCCGAGCGGACTGCCATCTATCAACGATCCCGGCAATGAAGATCCGGGATCGCTGATGGATGATGCGACTGTGCCGCTTAACGATGCTGATGATGCGGGCGATGTGGGGAATATCGAGTTTGAAGATGAGGAAGAGGACGAAGATTGATCGAATCGTGCTGGCGGATTGACCGGTTGTCTAGCTGATCGAACGTGTCCATCGTCCGGTCCTGGACATGTCGTGGCCTGAGTCTGCGCGATGTAAGTATTGGTTTGGAGGTTTTGGTGAGGGCACATTGGGCTCACCCTCATCAACTTTTGCCTCACCCACCCCATCTCGCGCCGAGCCTCCTGCCTTGTTCGCCAGTGGACAGTTCCCGCTCAACCCCAACGGACCCACCCACCCCGTCGGGTTCCTGGTGTACCGATACGGGTTCAGCCCACCGGCCAGCTTGACCGGATCCGGCGTCAGATAACGACCGATGTCCGGATGGTAGTAGCGATGCCGATTGTAGTGCAGGCCGCTTTCGACGTCGAAGTATTGCCCCTGAAACCGTAGCGGCTGTTCGAACCGTTCGCCGTCGCCGTGGCTTACTTCGCGGAGTTTTCCGTGGGCGGTGTATTTCGCCGACCAGACGATGGCGCCACCGTAGCTGGTCAGTTCCTGCGGGGTGCCGAGGTGGTCGAGTTGGTAGTAGAACGGGCAGACGTCTGCCCGGCCCTTGCCGTCGAGCAGCGCCAGCGGGCGGAAGCTGCCGGGTTCGTAAACGTAACTGCGGTAGTGCCGGGGAGCGCTTTCGGCGATGAGCTGGTCACCTTGCCAGAAGAGTTGCATTGTCTGGCCGTCGACGGTTTTGCGGATGCGCCGGCCGAAGGCGTCGTAGCGGTAGCTGACACTTTTACCGTCCGGGCTGCTGACGCCAATCAGGCGGTGCTGGCTGTCGTAAGAGTATTCTGTGACCTGGGTCGGCGTACCGCGGCGTTCACGGATCAGGTTGCCGAAGGCGTCGTAGTCATAGTGACTGTCGTAGCGGCGGCACAGGCGATTGCCCTTTAGCACGCACGGACCTGGGCAGTCCTGGATCAGCAGGTTGCCGGCCGGGTCATGGGTGAAGTTCTCCGCGAACTGGTCGCGGGTGTGGCGTACGCCGGTCAGGCGGTCGAGCGCATCGTATTGATAGTGGCGTTGGCCCTGACGGCTGTCGGCAATCTGCAGGAGATTGCCCTTTGCGCTGTAGGCATACTCGCGGCGGTACAGGGGTCGTTGCTTTTGGCTGACGGCATGGACTTGCAAACGACCTTGCTCGTCGTAGGCGTAATCGCTGAGCAGCAGGCCCTGTTGGCGTTGCTGTTCGCGCCCGCCGACAAAACGGTGGCTGGTCAGGCGCGTGCCGTTGAGATCGATGGCAGTCAGGGCGCCCCCTTTGGCGTGGTGGTAAGCAAGGACACAGCCGTCCGGCAGGCGCAGGCGCTTGAGCCGCCCGCAGGCGTCGTAGCCGTAACGCAGAGTAGCCCAGCCCTGATGCTCGGTGATCAGCCGGTCCTGGCGGTCGTATTCGAACGCCAGCGGATGGTCCTGGCCGTCGTCGACGCTGACCAGCCGCCCGAAGTCGTCGTAGTGGTACTCGACCTTGACCCCGTCGGGCAGGGTCTTGAGCAATAAGCGCCCGGCACTGTCGCGTTGGTACTGCGTGACGAGTTGCGAACCGTCGTCGCCGAGCTCGGTTTTCTCCAGCAACTGGCCATTACCGTCATACGCATAGCTGGTACGACGGCCATCGAAGCCGGTTTCCTGTCGGATCAATCCGCCCGGCGTGTAGTCCAGTCGATAGGTGTCGCCGACTTCATTTTCGATCTCGGTGAGCAACAGTTGCGCATGGTCGTAGCTGTACTTCAGTGCGCTGCCGTCGGGGTTGATCCGACGGCTGACCAGGTGCAGATCGTCGGCGAATTCGTAACGGGTTACCCGTCCCAGTTCGTCGGTTTCGGCGGTGACCTGGCCGTAGGCGTTGTAGCGATAGGCACGGCAGGCACCGGTGGGCAGCGTGGTCCTGGTCAGTCGACCCACGGTGTCCCACTCATAGCCGGTGATGGCACCGTGTTCGTCCTGCCGGCTAATCCGCCGGCCCAGCACATCGTAGGAAAAAGTGTGCTGGGCACCGTCTGGCAAGGTCTCCTCCAGCAGTTGCCCCAAGGCATTCCAGGAAAACCGGTGACCGCTCTGGTCGGGGAATCGAATTGCCAGCAAGCGTCCCTGCGGGTCGTAGAAATTGCGGGTGATCTGTCCGTCGGGATCGGTGACGGCAGTGATTTCGCCCTGGGCATTGCGCTGACAGGTCCATGTCGCCTGACCACGGCTGAGGGTGTGCAGGAAACCGTGGCGATAGTCACAGGACATGGGCGCCTCATCGGGCGCAAGCTGCGCGACCAACAGGCCGACTTCGTCATATTGGTAGTCGGTGACAGCACCGAGGGCGTCCTGCTCGGCGATCAGGCGGCCCTGATCGTCGTAGGCCTTGTGCAGCTCACCGCCGTCGGGCCCGACCTGGCGCACCAATCGTGCGCGATCGTCATGAACGTAAGACTCTTCTCTACCGTCGGCGTAGTTCACTGTCACGCAGCCTTGATCGTCCCAGGCGTAACGCGCCTCCATTTGCGTAAACGAGGCCCAATGATGGATGCAGCGGGCTGCCTTGCCGGAACGTTCCCACGCCCAGAAAAAACTCGCGCCGCCGGCCAGTTGCCGTTGCAGGATGACGTGCTGCTCGTCGTAGTCATAGCGCTCGCTTTCACCCGCGGCGTTGGTTGCCTCGATCAAGCGCTGGCGGGCGTCGTAGCGGTAGCTGACCAGTGTCTGTTCGGTGCTCCAGGTGTTCGCCTCGGGGTCGCCGCGCTGAAGCACCTGATAGTCGACGGCCACCAGATGCTTGAAGTCGTAACGCAGCAATAAGGCGCGGTCGGCGCCGTTGTCCAGGCGCTGGATCCGGTCACAGCGGTCCCGCTGCACCGTCAGGCGGTTGCCGTAGGCGTCGCTGATCGCGCTGAGCCGGCCGTCATGAAAGTGGTAGAACCGCGCGCGGTCGCCGGCCAGGGCAAGGATCAGTTCGTCCGGCTTCTTGCCGAGGTAAATCGCCGCTCGCGACAGGCTGTTGTGGATCACCGGGCGCTCCGCCGTCGGGCGTGGAAACGGCGTGCGGCGGTTTTCGGGATCGATCCACAGCACTTGCTCGCCGTGGAATTCCAGGTGCTGGGACAGCGAATGGCTCCAGCCAAAACCGAGGCCGCTATCGATTTCGACGGCGCTGGTGCGATAGAGGCGGGTGAAGTAGAAGGGCTGGATCCCGTCGAGGGTACCGTCGGTGAGGGGCAGCAGTCCTTCGCCGGTTACCATCGACACCGGGCCGTTGTGAGCGGTGGTTCGCTCGACGGTGTCGGCGCTGTCGCCATTGGGGTTTTTCGCCTGTCTGGAGGCGTCCTCGTGGCGTTCCTGCCTGCCGGAGCGAAGTGTCAGGGGACCGCTGGCGGGGCATGCCAATACCTCTTGGGGATCGAACATCTGCTGTCTTTCGCTTGGCGGCGTGTGGAGCGCGAAACTCTGCGGCGGATCGGCAAGGAAAGAAGTCAGGAAAGGTGGCGCTTGCTGTAGGGCGATTCGCTTAATCGCGGAGGGCCATTCGGCGTCGATCGGGATTTCATCATTGCCCTGAACCGGCGGGGCTCGCTATGCTGCTGAATCCTTTAATCCATGGGGCATTGGCCGTACCTGAGCTGCCCGGGATGCCTTAGAAAACGGATCAGATTCGATGAATGCACCACTGAAAGCATTCGGCCCGATCAAGGCCGTGATTTTCGATATGGACGGCTTGTTGCTGGATACAGAGGGCATCTACACCGAAGTCACGTCCATCATTGCCGCGCGTTACGGCCGGACGTTCGACTGGAGCATCAAACAGAACATCATTGGCCGGGGCGCGGGCGATCTGGCGCGCTATGTGGTTGAAGCGCTGGACCTGCCGATTACGGCGCAAGAGTTCCTGGTGATCCGCGAGCCGCTGATGCGCGAGCGTTTTCCTACAGCGCAGGCAATGCCCGGTGCACAGGAACTGGTACGGCATCTGAAGGCCAACAACATTCCCATTGCCGTGGGAACCAGTTCCTCGAGCCAGTCGTTTGGCCAGAAAACCACCTTGCACCGCGACTGGTTCGCCTTGTTCGACTTTATCGTCACCGCCGATGACCCCGAAGTGGGCGCGGCCAAACCGGCACCGGATATTTTCCTGACGGCGGCGCGGCGCCTGGGTGTTGCACCCGAAGATTGCCTGGTGTTCGAGGATTCGCCCTTTGGTGTCACTGCGGCGAAGGCGGCAGGGATGACGGCGATTGCGATTCCGGATGCGGCAATGGCCGACGCAAAGTACGCACATGCCGATGGCATTCTTCGTACGTTGAAGGCGTTCGAGCCGGGCGCATTTGGTTTGCCGGCGCTGGAGCGGACCTAGCTAAAAAGACGGGTCGACACTGGCAAATGTGGGAGCGAGCCTGCTCGCGAAAGCGGTGTTTCAGACAACATCAACGTGTCTGATACTCCCTCTTCGCGAGCAGGCTCGCTCCCACAGTTATTGCAGTTGGCAGATACGAATCAGGCGCCGAAACCACCGTCGATGGTCAGGCTGGCCCCAGTGATATAGCCCGCTTCAGGGCTGGCGAGGTAAGCAACGAAGCTGGCGATCTCTTCGGCCTTGCCGTAACGGCCCACGGCCATCAATGGGATCAGGCTTTCTGCAAAGTCACCGTGGGCCGGGTTCATGTCGGTGTCGACCGGCCCCGGTTGCACGTTATTGATGGTGATGCCTTGCGGGCCGAGATCACGGGCCAGGCCTTTGGTCAGGCCGACCAGTGCCGACTTGCTCATAGCGTACGGGCCACCACCGGCGAAGGGCATGCGATCGGCGTTGGTGCTGCCAATGTTGATGATGCGTCCGCCTTCGGTCATGTGTTTAGCGGCGGCCTGGGTGGCGATGAATACGCTGCGCACGTTGATGGCGAGGGTCTGGTCGAAGTCTTCGAGTTTGAACTCGGCCAGCGGTGCGACCGCCAGTACGCCGGCATTGTTGACCAGGATATCCAGGCGACCGAAGGCTTCTACCGTGGCGGACACAGCACTGCGGATCGCGTCGGCGTCGGCGCTGTCGGCCTTGATGGCCAGGGCCTTGCCGCCCTTGGCGGTGATGCTGTCTTGCAGTTCTTCGGCCTTGGCCGTGGAGCTGACGTAAGTGAAGGCAACGGTCGCGCCTTCAGCAGCCAGGCGCTTGACGATGGCTGCGCCGATACCGCGAGAACCACCTTGAATCAATGCCACTTTGCCGCTGAGGTTCTGAGTAGTCATGTCGATCTCCAAGTCCCGAGGCGAGATGTCCCGGTTGATGGAGCCTAGTATCGATTCAGGATTACCTGCTGTGTAGACCATAATTACGATAGTCTGTGTAAACCAAAAGTTTATAGTGGCGCCTATGGAAACCTTCAGCAGTATCGAATGCTTTGTGCGCAGTGCCGAGGTCGGCAGCTTTGCTGAAGCGGCGCGACGCCTGAGCCTGACACCGGCGGCGGTGGGCAAGAGTGTTGCCAAGCTCGAGGCGCGCCTGGGCGTCAGATTGTTCCAGCGCAGCACTCGCAGCCTGACGCTGACGGAGGCCGGTCAGTTGTTTCTCGGCGAAGTCAGCGGCAGCCTGCACACGATCCAGAATGCCGTGGCCAATCTTGCCAGCGCCGGAGGGCAGCCGGCGGGCACCCTGAAAGTCAGTATGGGGACGGTATTTGGCTGCCTGTACATTGTGCCGATGCTCGGCGAGTTTCTGCGGCGATTCCCGGCGATAAACCCGGACTGGCACTTCGACAACCGCCAGGTCGATCTGATCGGGCAAGGTTTCGACGCGGCAATCGGCGGCGGCTTTGAATTGCCCCAGGGCGTGGTGGCGCGCCGGCTGAGTCCCGCGCATCGGGTGTTGGTGGCTACGAAGGACTATCTGGAGACACATGCGGCAATCAGCGAGCCGGATGACCTCAAGCACCATGACGGGATTCTGATTCGCTCACCGCAGACCGGTCGGGTGCGCTCCTGGCAGTTGACCCATCGCAATCAGCAACACAGCCCGTTGACGCTCAAGGCGAGGATGACCATGAGCGATTCCGAGGCCGCCTGCGCCACGGCCGCGCAGGGTCTGGGCATTGCGCTGGTGAGCATGCCGTTTGCCTCGGGTTATCTGGAGTCGGGAAGGTTGCAGCGGGTGTTGCCGGACTGGTACATCGATGACGGCTATACCTCCATCTATTACGCCGAACACAAACTGCTGCCCGGCAAGACCCGGGCGTTTGTCGAATTCGTCATTGAGCAGTTTGCCGAGCGGGGATTGGGGCAGAGGTTCAGTGCCATTTGAGGCAGGCTCAAGACCGAGGCGAGGCCATCGCGGGCAAGCCACGCTCCCACAGGTTTTGCGTCGTACACCTTACCGTCATACGACGTAGATCCTGTGGGAGCGTGGCTTGCCCGCGATGAACGATAACGCGGTCTACCGGGCAAACCGCGCCGGCCAGCCAATGATGTTTTTCGGCCGCGGCGTCGCATAAGTCCGCACCTTCGACGTCGACAACCCCAGCCGCACCAGCGACTCGGCAATAGTCACCGCCGCCGTCACCCCATCCACCACCGGTACCCCGGTGCGCCGGCGAATCTGATCGTCCAGCCCGGCCATGCCGCCGCAGCCCAGGCAAATCACTTCGGCCTTGTCCTGGCTCACCGCCAGTTCGGCCTGATGCACGATGGCCTCCAGTGCGCGCTGCGGTTCGTGCTCCAGCTCCAGCACTGCCAAACCACTGGCCCGTACCGAGGCGCAACGGTCCCACAGGCCGGAGAGCTTGAGGCGATCTTCGATCAGCGGCACGGTGCGGTCGAGGGTGGTGACCACGGAATAGGCGTGACCGAGAAACATCGCCGTGCTGGCGGCGGCATCGGTGATGTCCACCACCGGCACATTGAGCAGTTCCTGCAGGCCTTCACGGCCGTGTTCGCCGTAGCCGGCCTGGATCACTGCGTCGAACGGCTGGTCATAGGACATCACCCGGTCCATGACCGCGATGGCCGCCAGGTAACTCTCGAAATTGCCTTCAATGGAGTCGGCGCCGAAGTGCGGGGTGAGGCCGACGATTTCCGTGCCGGGCGACGCGACGGCCTGCGCCGAGCGGGCGATGGCCTGGGTGATGGATTCGGTGGTGTTGACGTTGACCACGAGAATGCGCATGGGAAGTCCTTATTGCAGTTGGTTCTGCGGCCCGACCACGCCGGGCCGCGACAGGATCAGTGGCTGGCGTTGTCGACCGCGATGGCTTCGCCGCTGACATCGGCGTAGTGCGGTTGGCGCTTGGCGATGATCAGGTAGAGCATCCCGGCGATGCCGGCACCAATCAGCCAGGAGAACGGCGATACGCTGTGGAACCCCGGTACCAGGGCCAGGACGATGGCGATCAGGGCGGCGGGAATGAACGCCGCCACGGCGCGCAGATTGACCCCGCGGCTGTAGTAATACGCGCCGTTCGGGTCTTCGCTGTACAAGTGCGGCACGTTGACCTGGCCTTTTCGAACCAGCCAGTAGTCGACCATGATCACCCCGTACAACGGGCCGAGCAGGGCACCGAGGCCGGACAGGAAATACACGATCACCAGCGGACTGTTGTAGAGGTTCCACGGCAGGATCAGCACGGCGATGGTCGCGCTGATCAGCCCGGCGCGGCGGAAGGTCAGGTACTTGGGCGCCAGATTGCTGAGTACGAACGCCGGGGCGACGAAATTGGCCATGATGTTCACCGCCACGGTGACGATCAGGAACGCCAGGCAGCCGAGCACCAGGAAGAAGGTGTTGGGGATCGAGGCGATGATTTCGGTCGGGCTTTCGATGATCCGGCCATTGATCTGAAATTGCGCGCCGCACAGCAGGACCGTGATGCTGGCGAACACCAGGATGTTCACCGGCAAGCCCCAGAAATTTCCGACCTTGATGGTCTTGCGGCACGGCGAAGAGCGGGCGAAGTCGCAGAAGTTGAGGATCAAGGTGCCGTAGATCGCCAGCCACAACGCGCCACCGGCAAAGATGTTGCGCCACATCTCACCGCCAGTCAGCGGCTCACGGATCGACCAGGCAATCGTCGCATCGGCCTGGGTGTACATCCACGCGGCGAGGGCGGCGACGGTCAGCAGAATCACCGGGCCGGCAAACGCCTCGTAGCGCCGCACCATCTCCATGCCATAGGCAAGGATCGCCAGTTGCACGAACCAGATCACGACGAAACACACCCAGCCCAGGGTCGACAGGCCGAGGATCGAGTCGTGATCGTAGTCGGCGAACCCGGGATGGACCGCCGTCAACAGCACGCGAAAGACCACGGACGCCAGGTACGTCTGAATGCCGAACCAGGCGATGGCGATAACGGCGCGGATCAATGCAGGAATCTGCGCACCGTGAATGCCGAAACTGATCCGGCTGATGACCGGAAACGGCACTCCGGTTTTCTGGCCCATGTAGCCAGACAAGTTCATGAAGAAGTAGACCAGTGCCGCGCCGATCCCCAGGGACAACAGGATCTGCCAGCCACCCAGGCCAAGGGCATACAGGCCGATGGCAAACGAGTAGTTGGCAATGTTGTGCACATCGTTGGTCCACAGGGCAAAGATGCTGTAGCGGCCCCAGCGCCGGCCTTCGGACTTGGTCGGTGCCAGGTCCTTGTTGTGCAATCGGGGGCTGAGTACCACGGGGGCGTGATGCGCCTGATTGTCGGCGGTGTGGGTGGATTGGGAGGAGGGTAGATCCAGCGCGATGTTGTTATTGGAGAGACTAGTACGCATTCCGGCAGGCTCCTGATGCTCGACGCCGCGATGACTGTGCATGAGCGTTGGCTCGACAAATCTTCGTCGCGGGTGGCGAATATCATTGGTTACGGGGCATCTGCAGCCTGTACGGGATAGGGCGCTTCAGGCTTGCGGATCTAAAGTGTGTGTATGTTTTGATTTGATTGTATACAAAACATGTATGCACTTAAGCCAGATCCATGCCAGTCGCGATTCTATAAAAATCAGTGCTCATTTCGTTTTGTTATCGGTAACGGATAACTGACTGAAAAATAGAAAATATAAATTGACCGATTGAACAGGTATTTATTTTTGGAGAGGGAGATGAAGGCGAGATGATGAGAAAGGAGATGTAACTTTTTGGGGCGCTGAAACTAAAAGTGCACACACAAATGGCACCGATGGTGACATTCGTGTGTACACATTTTTTGTGGGCTCCCACAGGGGGGATTTCACAAGGCTTGGGATCAGGCTTTCGACTTGCTGATGATATTCCCCGCATGCAGCCCGCATTCCTTCTGCGTCGCTTCTTCCCACCACCAGCGGCCTTCACGCTCGTGCTGGTTCGGCAGTACCGGGCGGGTGCAGGGTTCGCAGCCAATGCTGATGAAACCGCGTTCGTGCAGGCTGTTGTACGGCAGTTCCAGCATGCGGATGTAGCCCCAGATCTCTTCGCTGGTCATTTGCGCCAGCGGGTTGAACTTGTACAGGGTGCGTTCCGGGGTGGAGAACGCGGTGTCGATTTCCATCACCGCGACGGCGCTGCGAGTACCGGGGCTCTGGTCCCGACGCTGGCCGGTGGCCCAGGCCGTCACGCTGGACAGTTTGCGGCGCAGCGGTTCGATCTTGCGGATGCCGCAGCATTCGCCATGGCCGTCCTTGTAGAAACTGAACAGGCCTTTTTCCTTCACGAACGGTTCGAGTTTGGTGTAGTCCGGCGACACCAGTTCGATGTCGATCTTGTAGTGCTCACGCACCTGATCGATGAAACGATACGTCTCGGGGTGCAAGCGGCCGGTGTCGAGGCTGAACACCTTGACGTTCTTGTTCAGCTTCCAGGCCATGTCCACCAGCACCACATCCTCGGCGCCGCTGAAAGATATCCACAGGTCATCGCCGAACTCGGCAAAAGCGAGTTTCAGAATGTCCTGGGCGGATTTGTTGGCATAGGTCGTGGCGAGTTCCACGAGGTCGAACGTTGGGCTCATCAGGGCGGCTTCCTACAGGTCGGTGGCGCTGGGCGCTCTATATAGGGTCGATGGTAACAAAAAGCTGCACGGGCCGGGGCATCCTCTGCGTTGCGCAGGCAGGCCCGAGTCGCTAGAGTTCGGCAGTCTTTTTGCTCGCTCGACTCAATAATCAATACAAATGGGAGTGTCTTGTGGAAATTGCCTGTCTGGATCTTGAAGGTGTACTGGTTCCGGAAATCTGGATCGCCTTCGCCGAAAAAACCGGGATCGAATCCCTCAGGGCCACCACCCGGGACATTCCCGACTACGACGTGCTGATGAAGCAGCGCCTGCGGATCCTCGACGAGCACGGCCTGAAGCTCTCCGACATTCAGGAAGTGATCGCCACGCTCAAGCCGCTGGACGGCGCCATCGAGTTCGTCGACTGGCTGCGCGAGCGTTTCCAGGTGGTGATCCTGTCGGACACCTTCTATGAGTTCTCCCAGCCGCTGATGCGCCAACTGGGCTTCCCGACCTTGCTCTGCCATCGTCTGATTACTGACGACACTGGGCGAGTCACTGACTATCAACTGCGTCAGAAAGATCCCAAGCGTCAGTCAGTCCTGGCCTTCAAGAGCCTCTACTACCGGGTGATCGCGGCGGGGGATTCCTACAATGACACCACTATGTTGGGCGAGGCCGATGCCGGGATTCTGTTCCATGCGCCGGATAACGTGATTGCGCAGTTCCCGCAGTTCCCGGCGGTGCACACGTTTGAAGAGCTGAAGCAGGAGTTCATCAAGGCTTCGAACCGCACTTTGAGCCTGTAAGTACATTTCCTGTCGGAGCGAGCTTGCTCGCGATGGTCGTCAACGATAACGCGGCAAGCCTGACACCCCGCAGCGTTTTCAGGTTCATCGCGAGCAAGCTCGCTCCTACAGGGACGGGTTCGGTGTCAGAGGTTTTGCAAGGTTTCGAGCAACACCTTCACCTTGGTGATCGACTCCTGATACTCAGCCTGCCATTCCGAGTCCGCGACAATCCCGCCACCACCCCAGCAGCACACCTGCCCGTCCTTGACCAGCAGACTGCGAATGGCGATGGAGCTGTCCATCTCGCCGCGCACGTCCAGGTAGATCAATGAACCGCAATACAGTCCGCGCCGGGTCGGTTCCAGCTCATCGATGATCTGCATGGCGCGAATCTTTGGCGCGCCGGTAATCGAGCCGCCGGGGAAGCTGCCGGCGATCAGGTCCAGGGCATCGCGGTCATCCGCCAGTTCACCGGTGACGCTGCTCACCAGGTGGTGCACGTTCGGATAGCTTTCCAGGCTGAACAGTTCCGGCACCCGTACCGAGCCGGTGCGGCAGGTGCGACCGAGGTCATTGCGCAGCAGATCGACAATCATCAGGTTTTCCGCGCGGTCCTTGGGGCTGGCCAGCAGTTCGGCGGCGTTCGCAGCGTCTTGCTCAGGCGTCAGGCCCCGCGGGCGAGTGCCCTTGATCGGGCGGGTTTCCACATGGCCCTGGCTGACTTTGACGAAGCGTTCCGGCGACAGGCTGAGTACGGCATCGCCGTCAGGCAGGCTCTGGAAACCGGAAAAAGGCGTCGGGCACGCTGCGCGCAGCGCGCAGTAAGCGGCCCACGAATCACCCTGGCAGGGTGCGCGAAAGCGTTGGGCGAAATTGACCTGATAACAGTCGCCGGCCTGAATGTACTGCTGGATGCGCTCGATGGCCTGTTGATACTCATCGGCGCTCAACTCGGCAGTCATCGGGGTGAGCAGTTTGAAGGGCGCGACCACTCCCGGCGCAGATTGGCTGAACAGATCGATCAGGCGCTGACGCTCGCTGTCGGGCAGGGTCGGGTGGAACACCAATTGACTGGTCAGCGAAAGGTGATCGCTGATCAATGCCCAGTTGTACAAACCGAAACGTGCGTCAGGCAGCTGCAGGTCGTCACGGGCCTGGCTCGGCAGGCGCTCCAGATGTCGGCCGAAGTCGTAACTCAGGTAGCCGATCAATCCACCGGCAAACGGCAACTCATAAGGTGCTGGCAGGGTGGCTTCGCCCAGGCGTGTCAGGTTATCGCGCAGGCGTTGCAGGAAGGCGTCGCCACTTTCGTCGGGCGATACCGTCAGTTGTTCCAGCGGCCAGGCGCTGAGCAGGTCATAGCGGCCGCGGTCGGCGCTGGGGCGGCCACTGTCGAGCAGCACGGCGCCAGGGGCATGGCGAATCGCCGCGAAATATTCGGCGGGGTTGGCGCGATAGGGCAGCGGGTGTACGGAGCAGGTCAACATGGGCGGGGGAAGTCAGCCATCGAGGCGGGGTGGCGATTGTAGTCCTCTGCAGGACTTGGTCCTAGAGGGATGTCGGAAAGATGCATGTTGATAACGGCCGAAATAAAACTCTGTGGCGAGGGAGCTTGCTCCCGCTCGTCTGCGCAGCAGACGCATGATCCAGCTGGCACACATGGGAGAAGGGGGGGCTGCTGCGCACCCCAGCGGGAGCAAGCTCCCTCGCCACAAAAGATCAGCCTTCGACCGCAGGAATATGTCCAAACATCTCCTGTACAAACGCCACGCGCTCTTCGACCGATTCAGTCACGCCACGAGCCTTGAGGTCTTCCAGCCGCGCCTCGACCGCATGAGTACGCAACGTCAGCCCGCAATCGTTGGCAATCTGGATATTCAGCCCCGGCCGGGCGTTGAGTTCCAGAATCAGCGGGCCTTTTTCCTGGTCCAGGACCATGTCGACACCGATGTAGCCCAAGCCGCACAACTCATAACAACCAGCGGCGAGTTTCATGAAACCGTCCCAGTAGGGCAGTTGCACGCCATCCACTGCGTTCGTGGTGTCCGGGTGTTTGTTGATGATGTTGTTCAGCCAGGTGCCGCGCAGGGTGAGGCCGGTGGCCAGGTCCACGCCGACACCGATGGCGCCCTGGTGCAGGTTGGCTTTGCCGTTGGACTGGCGCGTCGGCAAGCGCAACATGGCCATCACCGGGTAGCCCATCAAAACAATGATGCGAATGTCCGGCACGCCTTCGTAACTGATGCTCTTGAAGATCTGGTCCGGGATCACGCGGTATTCGATCAGCGCCCGGTCGCGGTGCCCGCCCAGGGAGTACAGGCCGGTCAGGATGCTGGAAATCTGATGCTCGATTTCTTCATGGCTGATGATCCGGCCGGACACCGTGCGATAACGCCCTTCAAAGCGGTCGGCGATGACCAGGATGCCATCGCCGCCAGCGCCCTGGGCCGGTTTGATCACGAAGTCGCTGCGCCCGCCGATGATCTCTTCGAGATTGTCGATTTCCTTCTCGGTGGAGATCACGCCATACAACTCGGGCACGTGGATGCCGGCGGCGATGGCGCGTTCCTTGGTGATGATCTTGTCATCGACGATTGGGTACAGGCTGCGCTTGTTGTACTTGAGCACGTAGTCTGCGTTGCGTCGATTGATCCCCATGATGCCCCGAGCTTCCAGGGCCTTCCAGGTCTTCCAGAAGCCGAACATCACGCATCAGCCTTTTTCAGGAAGGCCTTGAAACGCACGAGTTCGGTCAGGCGATAACCGCGATAACGACCCATGGCCAGCATGAAACCCACCAGGATCAGCAGGATCGCCGGGAACGTGAACACGAAGTACACCAGTTCCGGCACGGTCATGATCAGGTGCGCCAGAGACGCGGCGAACAGCGTACCGATGGCCACTTTCATGGCATGGCCACCGCCGCGCTCTTCCCAGGTGATCGACAGGCGTTCGATGGTCATGGTCAGGATCACCATCGGGAACAGCGCCACCGACAAGCCGCGTTCCAGGCCGAGTTTATGGCTGAACAGGCTGATCGCCGCAATCAGCACCACCACGAACGTCAGCACCACCGACAGCCTCGGCAGCATTTGCAGTTTCAGGTGTTCAAGGTAGGAGCGCAGCGACAGGCCCAGCGCCGTGATGATGGTAAACAGCATGATACCGAAGCCGAGCTGGGTTTCGCGGAAGGCCAGGGCGATCAGCACCGGGGTGAAGGTGCCCAGGGTCTGGATGCCGATCAGGTTGCGCAGGATCAGGATCACCAGCACGCCGATCGGGATCATCACCATGATCATGAAGGTCTGCTGGGTTTGCAGCGGCAGGCCGTACAGCGAATATTCGAGGAAGTTGGCGTCGGTGTTTTCGTCGGTCAGCTTGGCCAGGCGAATGGCGTTCATTTCGCTGTTGTTCAGGCTGAAGGTCACATTGGCTTTCTTGCCGCCATCGACGGTGATCAGGTTTTCGTCGCCGGTCCACCACAGCAGGCGATCGGTCGGCAGGCCCTGTTCACCGGTTTCCGGGTTGAAGTACATCCAGTCGGTGCCATTGAAACTGCGCAGCCACAGTTCCGGCATTTGCGGCTGGTCGGCCACCAGGCGGATGGTGTGGACCTTCTCGATCGGCACGTGGGCGATGGACAGCAGCAACTCGACGATTTTCGCCTTGTGCGCGGCGGATGGATCACCGGCCAGCAGCAGTTTCACGTTGTCGTCGTTGAGGTTGTTGACCCGCTTGATGGCTTCGCCGACGAAGGTCTCGACGTCGGCCGAGTGTTGGCGAATCGGTGCGAGCAGGGCTTCGGCGGCGATTTTTTCCGGGCCCTCGATGGTCATGCTGTCGCGAAAGGTCGGGCCTTTGATCTTGGCTTTCTCGCCGGAATAACGCTTGGTCAGCACCAGGCGGTAATACAGCGTCTGGTTGCCTTTGGCCCGGCGTGCCGACCAGGTGACCTTGCGGTTGCCGTCGACCCGGTTCACGGCCACGCCGTAGTTATTGGAGATAAAGCTCTCGTTGAGGCTGACGAAGTCGCGGCTCAGCGGAGGCACGAACATCTGAATCTTGACCGGGTCCTTGGCACTGGCGACGAACTCGACCTTGGCGTCGATGTTCCACAGGTCGTCGGTGGCGTCTTCGGTCACCGGGATGCCCAGCACGAAGATCTGATAGGCCGTAACTGAAATGCCCAGCACCACCAGGATGGCGATCAGCAGTTTCAGGTGAAGGGTAAGAGAGCGCATTTGAATTACTCGGCGGTATGAGCGTCGGTGGTGCAGGCAGGTTTGCCGGCAGCATATTTAAGGCTGGGGTCAACCAGTGCATCGAAGCGCTTGAGTGCTTCGGAGCCAATCAGGAGCGGATATTGGAACGCGCTGCGGTCGGTCAGGTTCACTTCGATGCTGCGCAGGGCCGAGCCCATGCAGATGTCCAGTTCGATCACCGGGCGGGCGGTGTACTTCTTGCCTTCCTCCGGGTCGTAGTCGCCGGCCCGGCGCTTGATCTTGCTGACACGGGCCAGCGGGCGTTCGATCGGGTGCGAATGGGCGGCGTCGATGGCCAGGTAAAAGCGCACCCACGACTCGCCGTTGCGTTTGAAACGTTTGATGTCCCGGGCACTCAGGGAAGCGGTTTTCGCTCCGGTGTCGAGTTTGGCCGCCACTTCCAGATCGATGCCATTGAGCGATGCGTACTCATTGAGGCCATACACGGTCTTTTCCCCGGCCATTGCGAAGCCGGGCAGGCAAAGGAAATAAAGGAAGGTGGGGAAGGGCTTGAGTCTCATAAATCCTGGTGCGCAGCGGTCCGACTTGATTCAAGGCCCTGGCATCGCTGCGCAAGCTCCCTCGTATGCCTGGCAGGGTTTTATGACAGGCAGTGCAGATGTGACAAACAAATGCGGGCGGCATTCTAGCACGGTGGTTTGATGGCGCCAGCGCTGGCCGGTGGCTATAACCTTAGGGGGTTGCTTCGTTATGGTGCAGCCGGTTATCAGAAGATTGTCGACAATATCTATTTATCCTTTGACTGATGCGCCTCTATTCGTTAGTTTTTACGGCATTGGCTTACAAGGTGTCGACAATATGCTGGATCAACTCGATCCCCCGGTTTCTACGCAAGACGATACGGAGACGCTTTCCGAGAACGTCTTCCGACGTATTCAGGCGGCTATCGTCAAAGGCGATATCGCGCCGGGCAGCAAAATCTCCGAACCGGAACTGGCGCGCACCTACGGCATCAGCCGCGGCCCGTTGCGCGAGGCCATCCACCGTCTGGAAGGCCAGCGCCTGCTGGTTCGTGTGCCGCATGTCGGCGCACGGGTGGTGTCGCTCAACCACGCCGAACTGATTGAGCTATACGAAATCCGCGAATCCCTGGAAGGCATGGCCTGTCGCCTGGCCGCCGAGCGCATGAGCCTCGAAGAAATCGACGAACTGCGTCGGGTCCTGGAAACCCACGAGCGCGATGAGGCGTTTCAGGCCGGGAGAGGCTACTACCAGCAGGAAGGCGATTTCGACTTCCATTACCGAATCATCCAGGGCAGCGGCAACCGCACGCTGACCCAAATGCTCTGCGGCGAGCTGTATCAACTGGTGCGCATGTACCGCATCCAGTTTTCCACCACGCCCAATCGCCCGCACCAGGCGTTTGCCGAGCACCACCGAATTCTCGATGCCATCGCCGACCGTGACGGTGAACTGGCCGAGTTGTTGATGCGCCGTCACATCGGCGCCTCCAAACGCAACATCGCCCGTCATTACCAGGACGGCGCTAACCCGACAGCCAAACGAGGTGAGTCATGAGTTTGAACAAGAGCACTCCAGGCCAGCGTTTCCGCGATGCGGTCGCCAGCGAGCATCCATTGCAAGTGGTCGGCGCGATCAACGCCAACCATGCGCTGCTGGCCAAGCGCGCCGGTTTCAAGGCGATCTACCTGTCGGGTGGCGGGGTGGCTGCAGGCTCCCTCGGCGTGCCGGACCTGGGCATCACCGGCCTGGATGACGTTCTGACCGACGTGCGCCGTATCACCGATGTTTGCGACCTGCCACTGCTGGTGGACGTGGACACCGGTTTCGGTTCCTCGGCGTTCAACGTCGCTCGCACCGTCAAGTCGATGATCAAGTTTGGCGCCGCAGCGATTCACATCGAAGACCAGGTCGGCGCCAAGCGCTGCGGTCACCGTCCTAACAAGGAAATCGTGACCCAGCAGGAAATGGTCGACCGCATCAAGGCGGCCGTCGATGCGCGTACCGATGACAGCTTCGTGATCATGGCCCGTACCGACGCCCTGGCAGTGGAAGGCCTGGAGTCTGCCCTGGATCGCGCCGCCGCGTGCATCGAGGCCGGCGCCGACATGGTGTTCCCGGAAGCCATCACTGAACTTGAAATGTACAAGCTGTTCGCCAGCCGCGTGAAAGCGCCGATCCTGGCCAACATCACCGAGTTCGGCGCGACGCCGCTGTACACCACCGAGCAACTGGCCGCTGCCGACGTATCTCTGGTGCTGTACCCGCTGTCGGCTTTCCGGGCCATGAACAAGGCTGCGGAAAACGTCTACACCGCGATCCGTCGCGATGGCACGCAACAGAACGTCATCGACACCATGCAGACCCGCATGGAGCTTTACGATCGCATCGACTACCACACCTTCGAGCAGAAGCTCGATGCGTTGTTCGCCGCGAAAAAGTAAGTCGAATAACTCCCTAATAAATTCAAGAAATTGGAGGCAGAAATGGCCGAAGCAAAAGTACTCAGTGGCGCCGGGCTCCGTGGCCAGGTAGCCGGGCAAACCGCACTGTCCACCGTGGGTCAGTCGGGTGCCGGTCTGACCTATCGTGGTTATGACGTTCGTGAACTGGCGGCAGACGCTCAGTTCGAAGAAGTTGCCTACCTGTTGCTGTACGGCGAACTGCCGAGCAAGGCGCAACTGAATGCCTACATCACCAAACTGAGCAAGCTGCGTGACCTGCCGCAAGCACTGAAAGAAGTGCTGGAACGCATCCCTGCCGACGCCCATCCGATGGACGTGATGCGCACTGGCTGCTCGTTCCTGGGCAACCTGGAGCCGGAGAACAACTTCTCCGAGCAGCACGACAAGACCGACCGCCTGCTGGCCGCGTTCCCGGCGATCATGACCTACTGGTATCGCTTCAGCCACGAAGGCAAGCGCATCGATTGCGTGAGCGACGAGCAGTCCATCGGCGGCCATTTCCTGCACCTTCTGCACGGCAAGAAGCCGAGCGAGCTGCATGTCAAGGTGATGAACGTTTCGCTGATTCTCTACGCAGAGCACGAGTTCAACGCGTCGACCTTTACCGCCCGTGTCTGCGCATCGACCCTGTCCGACCTGTACTCGTGCATTACCGCAGCCATCGGTTCCCTGCGTGGCCCGCTGCACGGCGGCGCCAACGAAGCGGCGATGGAAATGATCGAGCGTTTCTCGTCGCCGGAAGATGCGATCAAGGGCACCCTCGGCATGCTCGAGCGCAAGGACAAGATCATGGGCTTCGGCCACGCGATCTATAAGGACAACGATCCGCGCAACGAGGTGATCAAGGGCTGGTCGAAAAAACTCGCTGACGAAGTGGGCGACAAGGTGTTGTTCCCTGTGTCCGAGGCCATCGACAAGACCATGTGGGAGCAGAAGAAACTGTTCCCGAACGCCGACTTCTACCATGCCTCGGCGTACCACTTCATGGGCATCCCGACCAAGTTGTTCACACCGATCTTCGTCTGCTCACGCCTGACCGGCTGGGCCGCCCACGTGTACGAACAACGTGCCAACAACCGCATCATCCGTCCAAGCGCCGAGTACACCGGCGTTGAACAGCGCAAGTTCGTACCAATCGAACAACGCTGAATGGTGGAGGTCGGCACCGGGATCTGAAATCAACGCAGATCCCTGTGGGAGCGAGCTTGCTCGCGATGACGGGCTGACATTCAACATCAATGTCGCCAGTTACATCGCTATCGCGAGCAAGCTCGCTCCCACAGTGGATTGTGTTCAATTCAAGTCTGGTGCCAGGCCCCACCTTTTGTAACTACCGTGACCGAGTCCTGACGATGAACACTGAATTCCGCAAATCGCTGCCCGGCAGCCACCTGGATTACTTCGACGTCCGCGCGGCAGTCGAGGCGATCCAGCCTGGCGCCTACGACACCCTGCCGTACACCTCCCGTGTGCTGGCGGAAAACCTTGTGCGTCGCTGCGACCCGGCCACGCTCACCGAATCCCTGAAGCAATTCATCGAACGCAAGCGCGACCTCGACTTCCCGTGGTTCCCGGCCCGCGTGGTGTGCCACGATATTCTCGGCCAGACCGCGCTGGTCGACCTCGCCGGCCTGCGTGACGCCATCGCCCTGCAAGGCGGTGACCCTGCGCAAGTCAACCCGGTGGTGCCGACGCAATTGATCGTCGACCACTCCCTGGCCGTCGAGCGCGGTGGTTTCGATCCAGAGGCGTTCGAGAAGAACCGCGCCATCGAAGACCGTCGCAACGAAGACCGTTTCCACTTCATCAACTGGACCAAGAAGGCGTTCAAGAACGTCGACGTGATCCCGCCGGGCAACGGCATCATGCACCAGATCAACCTGGAGAAAATGTCTCCGGTGATCCAGGTGCGTGACGGTGTGGCCTTCCCTGATACCTGCGTCGGCACCGACAGCCACACCCCGCACGTCGATGCGTTGGGCGTGATCGCCATCGGTGTCGGTGGCCTGGAAGCCGAGAGCGTGATGCTCGGCCGCGCATCGTGGATGCGTCTGCCGGAAAGCGTTGGCGTCGAACTGACTGGCAAGCTGCAGCCGGGCATCACCGCCACCGACATGGTGCTGGCGCTGACCGAGTTCCTGCGCAAGCAGAAAGTCGTTGGCGCGTGGCTGGAGTTCTTCGGTGAAGGCGCCTCGGCGCTGACCCTCGGCGACCGCGCAACCATCTCCAACATGGCCCCGGAATACGGCGCCACCGCGGCGATGTTCTACATCGATCAGCAGACCATCGACTACCTCAAGCTCACCGGCCGTGAAGACGAGCAAGTGCAGCTGGTGGAGAACTACGCCAAGCAGACCGGCCTGTGGGCTGACAGCCTCAAAGGCGCGCAATACGAGCGCGGCCTGACCTTCGACCTTTCCTCGGTCGTGCGCAACATGGCTGGCCCGAGCAACCCGCACGCTCGTGTAGCGGTTTCTGATTTGGCGGCCAAAGGCATCTCCGGCCACTGGGATGATGTGCCGGGTCAAATGCCGGACGGCGCGGTGATAATCGCCGCCATCACCAGCTGCACCAATACCAGCAACCCGCGTAACG
Organism: Pseudomonas fluorescens; assembly: GCF_000967965.1. Taxonomy (GTDB): domain Bacteria; phylum Pseudomonadota; class Gammaproteobacteria; order Pseudomonadales; family Pseudomonadaceae; genus Aquipseudomonas; species Aquipseudomonas grandcourensis. The sequence continues at coordinate 48,789 of NZ_LACC01000031.1, read as the reverse complement.
TGATCGCCGCCGGCCTGCTGGCGCGCAACGCCAACAAGCTTGGCCTGACCCGCAAGCCATGGGTCAAGTCGTCCCTGGCACCGGGTTCGAAAACCGTCGCGCTGTACCTCGACGAAGCTGGCCTGACCGATGAGCTGGACAAACTTGGCTTCGGCGTCGTCGCCTTCGCCTGCACCACCTGCAACGGCATGTCCGGCGCACTGGACCCGGTGATCCAGCAAGAAATCATTGACCGCGACCTGTACGCCACTGCCGTGTTATCCGGTAACCGCAACTTCGACGGTCGGATTCACCCGTACGCCAAGCAAGCGTTCCTGGCTTCGCCGCCATTGGTGGTTGCTTACGCCATTGCCGGTACCATCCGTTTCGACATCGAAAAAGACGTGCTGGGCGTGGTCGACGGCAAGGAAATCCGCCTGAAAGACATCTGGCCGAGCGACGAAGAAATCGACTCGGTGGTGAAGTCCTCGGTGAAACCTGAGCAGTTCCGTCAGGTGTACATTCCGATGTTCGCCATCCACGAAGACACCGGCCCGAAAGTCGCGCCGCTGTACGACTGGCGTGAAATGAGCACCTACATCCGCCGTCCTCCGTACTGGGAAGGCGCGCTGGCCGGCGCTCGTCCGCTCAAGGGCATGCGCCCTCTGGCGGTACTGCCGGACAACATCACCACCGATCACCTGTCACCGTCCAACGCCATCATGCTCGACAGCGCCGCTGGCGAATACCTGGCGAAAATGGGCCTGCCGGAAGAGGACTTCAACTCTTACGCGACTCACCGTGGTGACCACCTGACCGCGCAGCGTGCGACGTTCGCCAACCCGAAACTGTTCAACGAAATGGTTCAGGAAGACGGCAAGGTCAAGCAAGGTTCGCTGGCCCGCGTCGAGCCGGAAGGCAAAGTAATGCGCATGTGGGAGGCCATCGAAACCTACATGGATCGCAAGCAGCCGCTGATCATCATCGCCGGCGCCGACTACGGTCAGGGTTCGTCCCGCGACTGGGCGGCCAAGGGCGTGCGCCTGGCGGGTGTGGAAGCGATTGCCGCCGAAGGTTTCGAGCGCATTCACCGCACCAACCTGGTGGGCATGGGTGTGTTGCCGATGGAATTCAAGCCGGGCACCAACCGCCACACCCTGGCCATCGACGGCAGCGAAACCTACGACGTGATTGGTGAGCGCACCCCGCGTGCCGAACTGACCCTGGTGATCCATCGCAAGAATGGCGAGCGCGTCGATGTGCCGGTGACCTGCCGCCTCGACACCGCCGAAGAAGTGTCGATCTACGAGGCCGGCGGCGTGTTGCAACGCTTCGCCCAGGACTTCCTCGAAGAATCGGCGGTCGCCGTCTAAAACGCTGCACAGACATGGGACTTTGAGTCCCATGTCTGTTTCTAGATCAGGAGTAACGAGCACCATGGCTCACGCAGCTACTTTTCCAAAGCAAATAAGGATACCCGCCACCTACATGCGCGGCGGCACCAGCAAAGGCGTGTTTTTCAGCCTGAAGGATTTGCCTGAAGCGGCACAGGTCCCTGGCCCGGCCCGCGACGCTTTGCTGTTGCGCGTGATCGGCAGTCCCGACCCGTACGACAAACAAATCGATGGCATGGGCGGCGCGACCTCCAGCACCAGCAAAACCGTGATCCTGTCGAAAAGCATCAAGGCCGATCACGATGTCGATTACCTGTTCGGTCAGGTGTCCATCGATAAGCCCTTCGTGGACTGGAGCGGCAACTGCGGCAACCTGTCCGCGGCGGTCGGTTCGTTCGCCGTCAGCAATGGCCTGGTGGACGCCAGTCGCATCCCGCACAGCGGCGTGGCGGTGGTTCGCGTGTGGCAGGCCAATATCGGCAAGACCATCATCGCCCATGTGCCGATCACCAATGGTGAAGTACAGGAAACCGGTGATTTCGAACTCGACGGCGTGACCTTCCCGGCGGCCGAAGTGCAGGTCGAGTTCCTTGATCCGGCGGCGGATGAAGAGGGCGGCGGCGGTTCGATGTTCCCTACCGGCAATCTGGTGGATGACCTGGAAGTGCCCGGCGTCGGTACCTTCAAGGCGACCATGATCAACGCCGGCATCCCGACAATTTTTATCAATGCCGAAGACATCGGCTACAAAGGCACCGAGTTGCAGGGCGCGATCAATGGCGACCCGAAAGCCTTGCTGATGTTCGAAACCATCCGCGCCTACGGCGCATTGCGCATGGGCCTGATTTCCAACATTGACGAAGCGGCCAAACGTCAACACACGCCAAAAGTGGCCTTCGTGGCCAAGCCGGCGGACTACGTTTCGTCCAGCGGCAAAGCTATTGCGGCAGGCGATGTCGACCTGCTGGTGCGTGCGCTATCCATGGGCAAGCTGCACCACGCAATGATGGGCACGGCGGCAGTGGCGATCGGCACGGCGGCAGCGATCACCGGCACTCTGGTTAACCTCGCAGCAGGTGGCACCGAACGCAACGCGGTGCGCTTCGGCCACCCGTCCGGCACCTTGCGCGTCGGCGCCGAGGCCAGCCAGGTCAACGGCGAGTGGACTGTGAACAAGGCGATCATGAGCCGCAGTGCGCGGGTGTTGATGGAAGGGTTTGTGCGGGTGCCGGGGGATTCTTTCTAAGATCACCCAAACCCTGTGGGAGCGAACTTGCTCGCGATGGGGCCAACTCATTCAATACATGTGTTGGCTGATGCACCGCCATCGCGAGCAAGCTCGCTCCCACAGTGGACTGCATTTCAAGAATAAGAATTTGTCATTGACTGAGAATGCCCTGAACCGAGGTCCCATTAACGACCCACTTCATAGAGTGAATCGAACATGAGCGCCAACGTCGACCTGAACAACCGCCCCGACTACGACAAGGTCCTGCAGGATATTGCCGATTACGTCCTCAACTACAAGATCGAGTCAAAAGAAGCGCTGGATACCGCGCGCAACTGCCTGATCGATACCTTGGGTTGCGGCCTGCTGGCCCTGCGTTTTCCCGAGTGCACCAAGCACTTGGGGCCAGTGGTGGAAGGCACCGTCGTGCCGTTCGGCGCCCGTGTGCCGGGGACCAGTTACCGACTCGATCCGGTGAAGGCGGCGTGGGACATCGGCTGCATTGTGCGCTGGCTCGACTACAACGACACCTGGCTCGCGGCGGAGTGGGGGCATCCGTCGGACAACCTCGGCGGTATTCTCGCGGTAGCCGACCATTTATCACAAAAGCACCTGGCTAATGGCGTGGCACCGCTGACCGTGCGTACAGTGCTTGAAGCGATGATCATGGCCCATGAGATTCAGGGCGTGATCGCGCTGGAAAACTCGTTCAACCGTGTCGGCCTCGATCACGTCATCCTGGTGAAGGTCGCCTCAACCGCAGTCACCGCCAAACTGATGGGCGCCAATCGCGAGCAGTTGTTGTCGGCGTTGTCCCACGCTTTTGCTGACGGTCAAGCGTTGCGCACGTATCGGCATGCACCGAATGCGGGTTCGCGTAAATCCTGGGCGGCGGGGGATGCGTCCAGTCGTGGCGTGCGTTTGGCGGACATAGCGATGCGCGGCGAGATGGGCATTCCCGGTGTGTTGAGTGCCAGGCAGTGGGGGTTTTACGACGTGTTGTTCAGCCATGCCAACAATGATCTGGCACTCAAGCCTGAAGACAAACGTGCTTTCAGTTTTTCGCGGCCGTACGGTAGTTATGTGATGGAAAACGTGTTGTTCAAGATCAGCTTTCCGGCCGAGTTCCATGCACAAACGGCCTGTGAGGCGGCGGTGATCCTGCACCCGCAGGTGCGCAATCGCCTGCATGAAATCGACAGGATCGTCATCACCACTCACGAGTCGGCGATTCGCATCATTTCCAAGGTCGGCCCACTGGCCAATGCCGCTGATCGCGATCACTGCATCCAGTACATGACTGCTGTACCGCTGGCCTTCGGCAATCTGGTTGCCGAGTATTACGAAGATGATTTCCACAAGACACACCCGATCATCGATGTGCTGCGCGACAAAATGGTGATTGTTGAGGAACCGCGTTTCACCCGTGAGTATCTGGAGCCCGACAAGCGCTCCATTGCCAACGCGGTGCAGGTATTTTTCAAGGATGGGTCCAGCACTGAGAACGTGGTAGTGGAGTACCCGATTGGCCATCGTCGGCGTCGGGTGGAAGGCATTCCGTTGCTGGAGGACAAGTTCAGGGCGAACTTGCTGACAAGATTCACCGGGCAGCGCAGTGAGGAGATTTTTTCACTGTGCAAGGATCAGCAGAAGCTTGAGGCAACACCGGTGAACCGGTTTGTGGATTTGTTTGTTATCTAGGAGACCGCGTTATCGTTTAATCGCGAGCAGGCTCGCTCCTACAGGGGATCTGCGGTGGACACAAATCAACTGTGGGAGCGAGCTTGCTTGCGATGAGGCCGAACAGACAATAAAGAACTATTTAAACCGCCGCTCCACACCTTTCTCCACGAGAATTTTCGCGGAGATTTCTTCCACGGAAAAATGCGTGGAGTTGATGTTCGGGATGTTTTCGCGGCGGAACAGGTTTTCCACCTCGCGAACCTCGAACTCGCACTGGGCGTAGCTCGAGTAACGGCTGTTGGGCTTGCGCTCGTTGCGGATCGCGGTGAGGCGGTCCGGGTCGATGGTCAGGCCGAACAGCTTGTGCTGGTGAGCGCGCAGGGCGGATGGCAGTTGCAGGCGTTCCATGTCGTCTTCGGTCAGCGGGTAGTTGGCTGCGCGGATACCGAATTGCATCGCCATGTACAGGCACGTCGGCGTCTTACCACATCGCGACACGCCCACTAGTATCAGGTCGGCCTTGTCGTAATAGTGCGTGCGGGCGCCGTCGTCGTTGTCGAGGGCGAAGTTAACGGCCTCGATACGCTCCATGTAATTGGTGTTGGCGCCGATAGAGTGGGACTTGCCCACGGTGTAGGAAGAATGCTCGGTCAGTTCCTGTTCAAGTGGTGCCAGGAACGTCGAGAAAATGTCGATCATGAAACCATTCGAGGTTGCGAGAATCTCACGAATGTCCTGATTGACGATGGTGTCGAAGATTATCGGACGGAAGCCGTCGGTTTCGGCGGCTTTGTTGATTTGTTGTACCATGGCCCGCGCTTTGTCCACGTTGTCGATGTACGGCCGCGTGACCTTGCTGAAGGTAATGTTTTCGAACTGCGCCAGAAGGCTTTGACCCAGGGTTTCGGCGGTAATGCCGGTACCATCGGAGATAAAGAAAGCAGATCGTTTCATTTGCACCTTGGGCCTTAAGCTAGTAACGAATCTTGGATATGATAGGCGCGATTTGCCGGCCGCCATTGGCCCGCATTCTCACTTATTTTCCAGGTCCAGGCCATATAGCCGGTAAATGCTCACTTAAGCAGCCGGTTTCTGAGCTTTTCCAACACAGTTAGTGGAGAGATCACCTTGGTAGAGTACGTAGTTTCCCTCGACAAGCTCGGCAAAGACGACGTTGAGCACGTGGGGGGCAAGAACGCATCCCTGGGCGAGATGATCAGCAACCTGGCAGGTGCCGGTGTATCGGTGCCCGGTGGCTTCGCCACGACCGCTCAGGCGTATCGTGATTTCCTGGAACTGAGCGGCCTGAATCAGCAGATTCACGACGCGCTCGATGCCCTTGACGTCGATGACGTGAATGCCCTGGCCAAGACCGGTGCCCAGATCCGCCAATGGATCATGGAAGCCGAGTTCCCTGAAAAATTGAATGCCGAAATCCGTACCGCGTTCGCCACGCTGTCCGCCGGCAACCCTGACGTGGCCGTGGCCGTGCGTTCTTCCGCTACCGCTGAAGACTTGCCCGACGCTTCCTTCGCCGGCCAGCAGGAAACCTTCCTGAACATCCGTGGTGTGGAAAACGTCATTCGCGCCGCCAAAGAGGTGTTCGCCTCGCTGTTCAACGACCGTGCCATTTCCTATCGCGTGCACCAGGGCTTCGACCACAAGCTGGTAGCCCTGTCCGCTGGCGTGCAGCGCATGGTCCGTTCCGAAACCGGCACCGCCGGCGTGATGTTCACCCTCGATACCGAATCGGGCTTCCGTGACGTGGTGTTCATCACCGGCGCTTACGGCCTGGGTGAAACCGTCGTACAAGGCGCGGTGAACCCGGATGAGTTCTACGTCCACAAGGGCACGCTGGCTGCCGGTCGCCCGGCGATCCTGCGTCGCAACCTGGGCAGCAAGGCCATCAAGATGATCTACGGCGACGAGGCCAAGGCCGGTCGTTCGGTCAAGACCGTCGACGTGGACAAGGCTGAGCGCGCACGTTTCTGCCTGACCGACGCTGAAGTCAGCGAACTGGCCAAGCAGGCGATGATCATCGAGAAGCACTACAAGTGCCCGATGGACATCGAGTGGGCCAAGGACGGTGACGACGGCAAGCTGTACATCGTGCAGGCCCGTCCGGAAACCGTGAAGAGCCGCACCCAGGCCAACGTCATGGAACGTTACCTGTTGAAAGAAACCGGCACCGTGCTGGTGGAAGGCCGTGCCATTGGCCAGCGCATCGGCGCCGGCAAGGTCCGCATCATCAAGGACGTGTCCGAGATGGACAAGGTCCAGCCAGGCGACGTACTGGTTTCCGACATGACCGACCCGGACTGGGAGCCGGTCATGAAGCGCGCCAGCGCCATCGTCACCAACCGTGGCGGCCGTACGTGCCACGCGGCGATCATCGCCCGTGAGCTGGGTATTCCTGCGGTAGTAGGTTGTGGCAACGCCACCCAGCTGTTGAAAGACGGCCAGGGCGTGACTGTTTCCTGTGCTGAAGGCGACACCGGTTTCATCTTCGAAGGCGAACTGGGCTTCGACATCAAGAAGAACTCCGTGGACGCCATGCCGGATCTGCCGTTCAAGATCATGATGAACGTCGGCAACCCGGACCGCGCCTTCGACTTCGCGCAGCTGCCGAACGCCGGTGTGGGCCTGGCCCGTCTGGAATTTATCATCAACCGCATGATCGGTGTTCACCCGAAAGCGCTGTTGAACTACGACGGTCTGCCGCAGGACATCAAGGACAGCGTCGACAAGCGCATCGCCGGTTACGACGATCCGGTCGGCTTCTATGTCGACAAGCTGGTTGAAGGCATCAGCACCCTGGCCGCTGCGTTCACCCCGAAAAAGGTCATCGTGCGTCTGTCGGACTTCAAGTCCAACGAATACGCCAACCTGATCGGCGGCAAGCTCTACGAGCCGGAAGAAGAAAACCCGATGCTGGGCTTCCGCGGTGCTTCGCGTTACATCAGCGAATCGTTCCGTGACTGCTTCGAGCTCGAATGCCGCGCCCTCAAGCGCGTGCGCAACGAGATGGGCCTGACCAACGTCGAAATCATGGTGCCGTTCGTCCGTACATTGGGCGAAGCTAGCCAAGTGATCGATCTGTTGGCCGAAAATGGCCTGGCCCGCGGCGAGAATGGCCTGCGCATCATCATGATGTGCGAACTGCCGTCCAACGCGATCCTCGCTGAAGAATTCCTCGAGTTCTTCGACGGCTTCTCCATCGGTTCCAACGACCTGACCCAGCTGACCCTGGGCCTGGACCGTGACTCCGGGATCATCGCGCACCTGTTCGACGAGCGTAATCCGGCGGTCAAGAAGCTGCTGGCCAACGCGATTCAGGCCTGCAACAAGGCTGGCAAGTACATCGGCATATGTGGTCAGGGGCCTTCGGACCACCCGGACCTGGCCAAGTGGCTGATGGAGCAGGGCATTGAAAGCGTTTCGTTGAACCCGGACTCCGTACTGGAAACCTGGTTCTTCCTGGCGGAAGGTCAGGCGTAGGCTTGATCCTGTAGGAGCGAGCCTGCTCGCGATGGACTGCAGAACACCGCGTTTTTTTCAGAATGAACGCGTCATCGTTGGCGACCATCGCGAGCAGGCTCGCTCCTACAATGATTGGCAGCGTGGTCGGTGAACGCTGCCTTTAAGATTCAAGCAGGGCGGGCTCCATCTGGATGCCGCCCTTTTTTGTGCAAGAGATTATGCAAAGCAGCAGCAACCTATTTCCTGTCGCCCTGATCAGCGCCGAACGGCGCGGTGATCTGAGCGAAGATGTCTATCGTTTGAAACCCGGTAACAGCCCCGACTTCACCGTCGAACTGGCTGTGACACGCCTTGGCATGGCCGATGGGTCGTCCTCCCGTGGTGTGCCGGTGATCCTGCTACACGGCAGCTTTTCCAATCGCCGGTTCTGGTTTTCTCCCAAGGGCCTGGGGTTGGGTGCTTACCTGGCCCGCCTGGGGTTCGACGTCTGGATTCCGGAAATGCGCGGTCACGGCCTGTCCCAGCGTAACCACGACTACCGCAAGAACCGTGTCGCCGACTACGCACGCTATGACCTGCCGGCCATTGGCGCGTTCGTGCGCGAACAGAGCGGGCAGGTGCCGCACTGGATCGGTCACTCGCTGGGCGGTACTACGTTGGCCGCAGCGTTGGGTGGCGAGTACATCGGTGAGCCGGTCGTGGCCTCGGCGGCGTTTTTCGGTACACAAGTCAGCCGCACCTACTGGCCATTGAAGATTCCGCCGGTGGAGTGGAGTGGTCGCTTCATTCTCAAGCGTTTTGCCCAGTTGTCCGGTTCAAGGCTCAAGCGCGGTCCGGAGGACGAGCCCATCGGCCTGGCCCTGGAAAGCATGCGCTGGTTTGGCTTGTTCGGGCGCTTCGGCGATGCCGACAAGGACTGGTGGGCAGGCCTGGCCGAGGTCAAGTTGCCCGTATTGGCGGTCAGTGCCGCGGGTGATCATCAGGACCCGGCCTGGGCGTGTCGCAAGCTGTTCGAGCAGTTCGGTTCCGAGCACAAGCAATTCATCAATCTGGGGCGCGAGCAGGGCTTCGGCGACAATTTCGGTCACGTGGAAATGCTCGTCAGCAAGGCAGCCCAGGCTGAAGTCTGGCCTTTGGTGACGCGCTGGTTGGCCGATCAGCAGACACCTTTGCCGGGCGCGCAACAGGATTTGGCCGCGGCAATCTGAGCCTGACGCTCTAACAAGGGCATTTCGCTCTGGTCGGCTTGCGGCTAAGATATGACGCATTGAGCTGTTCTGGTCACTTTGCGTGGCTGAGCCATCACTGATGTTCGTGCTGTCTTCCTCTTCACAGGAGTTTCTCGATGATCCATTACCTCACGCCTGACCTGTGCGATGCCTATCCGGAACTGGTGCAGGTGCTGGAACCGATGTTCAGCAATTTCGGCGGCCGTGATTCCTTCGGTGGCGAAATCGTGACCATCAAATGCTTCGAGGACAACTCGCTGGTCAAGGAGCAAGTCGAGCTCAAGGGCGATGGCAAGGTCCTGGTGGTCGATGGCGGGGGCTCTCTGCGCCGTGCGCTGCTGGGTGACATGCTCGCCGAGAAAGCGGCCAAGAATGGCTGGGAAGGCCTGGTGATCTACGGTTGCATCCGTGACGTCGACGTCATCGCGCAAACCGACCTGGGGGTTCAGGCACTGGCCAGCCACCCAATGAAAACCGACAAGCGCGGTATCGGCGATCTCAACGTTGCCGTGACCTTCGCTGGCGTGACCTTCCACCCGGGCCATTACATCTATGCGGACAACAACGGCGTGATCATCTCGCCCAGCCCGCTGAAAATGCCTGAATAAAGCGCGGGTCGACCAAAGGAGTGCGGATGTTCGAGGAAGAAAACGCGCAATGGGGGCTGGTGCATGCCCTGGTACTGGACGGTAAAGGCGGCGCGCGTTCGATTGCCCGGACTGAACTCGATGACTTGCAGCTGCAGGCCCATGAAAGCCTGTGGCTGCACTGGGATCGCAGTCATCCGCAAACCCGGACCTGGTTGCGCAAATCCAGCGGTCTTAGCGAATTCAGCTGTGACCTGTTACTCGAAGAAAACACCCGTCCGCGACTTTTACAGCTTTCCGACAGCGAACTGCTGCTATTTTTGCGCGGGGTCAATCTGAACCCCGGTGCCGAGCCGGAAGACATGGTGTCGGTGCGGATCTTCGGCTCTGCCCAGCGTGTCATTTCCCTGCGTTTGCGTCCGTTGCGTGCCACCGATGAACTGCTGGTGCAACTGTCCGAGGGCAAGGGGCCGAAAACCGCCTCCGAACTCATCCTTTGCATGGCGCAGTACCTCACCAACAAGGTGCAGGATCTGGTCAGCTGTCTCTCGGAAGTGGTCGATGAGGAAGAAGAAAAACTGGATGCCGACGAACGGTATACTCCTGAGCACGGATCGGTTTTGCAGATTCGTCGCCGGGCGGCTGCGTTGAAGCGCTTTCTTGCTCCGCAGCGGGACATTTTCGGGCAGTTGACGCGAATCAAGTTGCCCTGGTTCGTCGAGGATGATGGTGATTACTGGAACGAATTGAACAACAGCCTGACTCGTTATCTTGAAGAGCTGGAATTGACCCGGGAGCGAGTGGGGCTGGTTCTGGAGGCTGAGGACCGTCGCTTGAGCGTGCGCATGAACCGCACGATGTATCGCTTCGGGATCATCACCGGGATCTTTTTGCCGATGAGTTTTCTGACCGGGCTTTTGGGGATCAACGTCGGTGGAATTCCATTCTCTGCCAGCCCTTACGGCTTTCTGATCGCCTGCCTGATGATGGTCTTGGTGGCGCTGGGGCAGTGGTGGTTGTTCCGACGTTTGCGCTGGGTCTGAGGGAAACCATGTGACCCGACCAAATCTGACCGCGTCTCCCACAGACATCACGAGAGGTGCGTATGCACGATCCGTTTGAACAGTCTTTACGCGACATGCTCAACGCCTCACCGTCCACCCGGGACGACGATGCGTGCCTGGGGCGTGTGCTGAAAACCGCCAACCGCCAGGTCGGCGCCGGTGATTTGTTCAGTCTGCTGGGGCGCTGGTTGCCCGCACTGATGATCGCCCTCAACAACGGATCGGCCCATGTCGCGCCGGTATCCCGTCTTCGTAAACCTACTGCTCGCACTGCTGATAAGGCTGATTGAATATGGAACTTGATCTCTGGACTCAGAGCCTCGTCACTGCAATGACTGCGTTGTGGACCAAGGTTGCGAACTTCATTCCGAACCTCTTCGGCGCACTGGTTGTGCTGCTGTTGGGTTTTGTCGTGGCCAAGCTGCTGGACACCTTGCTCTCCAAGTTGCTCGCCAAATTGGGCCTTGACCGCTTGATGGGCGGCACCGGCCTGACCAAATTGCTGTCCCGCGCAGGGTTGCAAGTTCCTATTTCGACCCTGATCGGCAAGATCGTCTATTGGTTCGTTCTGCTTATTTTTCTGGTTTCTGCGGCAGAATCTCTTGGCCTTGAGCGAGTTTCAGCTACGCTGGACATGCTTGCGCTGTATTTGCCGAAGGTATTCGGCGCGGCGCTGGTGTTGCTGGTAGGTGTGCTGCTGGCGCAACTGGCCAACGGACTGGTGCGCGGAGCAGCAGAAGGCGTGGGTCTGGACTATGCTTCAGGGCTTGGGCGGATTGCCCAGGGCTTGGTGATCATCATTAGTATTTCGGTTGCGATCAGCCAGTTGGAGGTCAAGACTGACCTGCTCAACCATGTGATCGTGATTGTGTTGATAACCGTTGGTCTGGCGGTAGCGCTGGCCATGGGGTTGGGAAGCCGGGAAATTGCCGGCCAGATTCTTGCGGGAATCTACGTGCGTGAGCTGTACCAGGTTGGGCAACAAGTGCGGGTTGGCGAGGTCGAAGGCCAGATCGAAGAGATCGGCACGGTTAAAACCACATTGCTGACCGATGAGGGTGAGCTAGTCTCTCTTTCCAATCGGATTCTCCTTGAGCAGCATGTGAGTAGCCGCTAACCCGGCAAACCCTGCTAATGTATGCCGCCGCAAAATGCCTGCTCACGCTGGCAGCGGCGGACATTGACCTGACTGTCGGCCCGACTTGTTTTGAATAAAGCCCAATCGTTATCCATGCGCTACGACCCCCGCGAGCTCTCTGATGAGGAGTTGGTCGCGCGCTCGCATACCGAGCTGTTTCACGTAACACGCGCTTATGAAGAACTGATGCGGCGTTACCAGCGAACATTATTTAACGTGTGCGCACGCTATCTCGGGAACGATCGCGACGCAGACGATGTCTGTCAGGAGGTCATGTTGAAGGTGCTGTATGGCCTGAAGAACTTCGAAGGTAAATCGAAGTTCAAGACATGGCTATATAGCATCACGTACAACGAGTGCATCACACAGTATCGGAAGGAAAGGCGAAAGCGTCGCTTGATGGACGCATTGAGTCTTGACCCCCTCGAGGAAGCGTCCGAAGAAAAGACGCCGAAACCTGAGGAAAAGGGTGGACTTGATCGCTGGTTGGTGTATGTGAACCCGATTGACCGGGAAATTCTGGTGCTACGATTTGTCGCAGAGCTGGAGTTTCAGGAGATCGCAGACATCATGCATATGGGTTTGAGTGCAACAAAAATGCGGTACAAACGCGCTCTAGATAAATTGCGTGAGAAATTTGCAGGCATTGCTGAAACTTAGTTCAGCGCAAATATCTCTTACGTGTAGGCAAGTTCTGTTAGACTTGCCGCCGAGTTGTCCCCCGGTTTGCGGGACTGCTTCACAATCACCAGATGGGGATTTAACGGATGAAACTGAAAAACACCTTGGGCTTGGCCATTGGTACTCTTATTGCCGCTACTTCGTTCGGCGCATTGGCACAAGGCCAAGGCGCAGTTGAAGGCGAGCTCAACTACGGGAAGAAGTACAACGACAGCGTTAACAACGTTGAAGACGGCTACACTCCTGGCGCCTCCATCGGTTACTTCTTGACCGACGACGTATCGTTGAACTTGACCTACAACAATGACGACCACACCCGTTCGAACAACGGTACTGGTAATCAGAAAATCGAAGGCGACCAGTTCGGTCTGAACGCTCAGTACCACTTCAACAACGCTGGCGACGCTCTGCGTCCTTACGTTCAAGGTGGTGTTAAGCACGGCAGCATGACCAACGTAGCCGCTGACGGCCACACCGGTCGTGACCAGTCGACTTTCCTGACTGCTGGCGCTGGCCTGAAGTACTACTTCCTGGAAAACGTCTACGCTCGTGCTGGCGTAGAAGCTGACTACAAGCTGGACAACGGCCGTTGGGACTACATCCCGTCCGTAGGTCTGGGTGTTAACTTCGGTGGCGGCAACAAGCCTGTCGCTGCAGCTCCAGCTCCAGAAGTTTGCTCCGACAGCGACAACGACGGCGTTTGCGACAACGTTGACAAGTGCCCTGACACCCCAGCCAACGTAACTGTTGACGCTGATGGCTGCCCAGCTGTTGCTGAAGTCGTTCGTGTAGAGCTGGACGTGAAGTTCGACTTCGACAAGTCGGTAGTCAAGCCAAACAGCTACGGCGACATCAAGAACCTGGCTGACTTCATGAAGCAGTACCCATCCACCACCACTACTGTTGAAGGTCACACTGACTCCGTCGGTCCTGACGCTTACAACCAGAAACTGTCCGAGCGTCGTGCAAGCGCCGTTAAGCAAGTTCTGACCAACCAGTACGGTGTTGAGTCGTCCCGCGTTCAGTCCGTTGGCTACGGCGAATCCCGCCCAGTTGCTGACAACAAAACTGAAGCTGGTCGCGCTGTTAACCGTCGCGTAGAAGCGCAGGTTGAAGCTCAAGCTAAGTAATTAGCTCGCAGCTCTGAAAAGCCCGGCTCAGGCCGGGCTTTTCTTTGTCTGCGATTTGGTGAAACAGCTGAAACTACGCTGACTGATCCGCCGCCATCACAGGCAAATCATGCTCCCACAGGGATTGAGTTGCACTGGCTGCCACTGCGCCGATCACCAGTATGGCAGGGCTTTTCAGCTGGAATCTGTAGGCCGCTTCATCCATTTCTGTAAGAGTGCTCCGACATTCCCGTTGATGGGGCAAGGAAGCATTTTCAATCATGGCCACGGGCGTATCCGTCGCCATGCCACCGGCCATTAGCTGCTCACGGATTTCACCGAGCTTGGCCACTCCCATGTAAATCACCAATGTCGTTCCGCCTTGAGCCAGTGCCTGCCAGTTCAATTGGCTGTCGTCCTGGGTGTGTGCGGTGACCAGCGTGACACCACGGGCGACACCGCGCAAAGTCAGCGGAATATCGCATTGCGTTGCCCCCGCCAGCCCGGCAGTGATGCCGTTGACCAACTCGGCTTCGACCCCACGCTCACGCAACCACTGCGCTTCTTCACCACCTCGACCGAAAATGCACGGATCTCCGCCCTTGAGCCGGGCCACGCATTTACCCTGCCGGGCATAACGAAGCATCAGGCGATGGATGAACGCTTGCGGGGTGGAGCGGCAGCCACCGCGCTTGCCCACCGGGATGATCCGTGCCCCGGGGCAATGCTCGAGTACCGCGACATTGACCAGGTCATCGATCAGCACCACATCAGCCTCGCGCAAGGCGCGTACCGCTTTCAACGTGAGCAACTCCGGATCACCCGGGCCCGCACCTACCAGCCAGACTTTTGCACTCATAGTGTTTTCCTCACGAGAAGACGGTGATTGGCTGCGCCGTGGCAGCCAGCAGGCGTTTGATTTCCGGAACGCAGGACCCGCATTGCGTGCCGCAACCCAGTTCTTGCTTGAGTCCCTGCAAGTCCAAGCCGCGGCTGATGCCAGCGCAGATCGCGTTCTGGCCGACGTTCTTGCAATTGCACAGGATCTTGTTCGCGTTGACGGGCGCGTCGAGATTGCCCGGTGGTGCGCTCAGCGGCGCAAGCAACCAGCGCCGCAGTTGCTGGTCCGCGCGACCTTCGAGCCACAGCCCCTGCAACCAGTGCTGGGCAAGGGTTTCACCGGCCAATCGAATGGCAGTGATCCGGCCATTTTCGATCCGCACGCGCTTGCCGATGGCCCGTCGAGGGTCGTCGTAAGCCAGCACCGGGCCGTCATCGAGCGCCAGGTTTTTATCGATTTCGCTTAGCAGCTCTGCCGAAGGTGCTGAAGTATTGGCCGCCCGTACAAGCAGGGCAGGGCGCTCGCGACCAACAAGGCTGAGGCTGACGTAGGAAAACGCCTCACAGAGCGGTCGTAGCGTCTCAAAATGCCGTTGAACATCGCCCTCGATCAGTGCGAACAGTTTCCAGGGCAAATCCACCGGATCCAGGCGAACGCCGCTGTGTTTAAGTTCGGGCTGTTTTGACAAAGGATCGAATGCGGGCAGGGTGAGGCTGTTCACCCCGCCCTTGAGAAAACGGTCGCCCCAATGCATCGGCAAAAAGGCCTGGCCCGGGCGCACGCTGTCATCGCTGGCAACCGCGACGACGACGGCGCCGCGTCGGCTTTTCAGGCTGACCAGATCCCCAGGCTGCAGGCGATGGCGGCGCAGTTCGTCCGGGTGCAGGCTCAACTCCGCTTCGTTGACATGGCCGAATAGCTGCGCGGCTGTGCCGGTGCGGCTCATGCCGTGCCATTGATCGCGCAGGCGGCCGGTGATCAGGGTCAGCGGGAAGCGAGCATCCCGTTGCTCTTTGGCGGCGCGATACGGATCGGCCACGAACTTTGCGCGCCCATTGGCAGTGGCAAATATCCCGTCGACGTACAGCCGTGCCGTACCTTCAACGGCACCCACAGGGAAGGGCCATTGCTGCGGGCCGAGACGATCGATCAGTGCATGGCTGATGCCGGACAGATCCAGGTCGCGGCCTTGAGTCAGTTGTTTGTATTCGTCAAAGACCTGAGCGGGATTATCAAATTCAAACAGGCTGGTTTGGCCGGGACGCAGGTGTTTTTCCAGACGTTGTGCGAAATCTACGGTGATTGCCCAGTCCGGCCGCGCCTCACCCGGTGCGACGATTGCCTGGCGTACGTGGGAAATGCGCCGCTCGGAGTTGGTCACGCAACCTTCCTTTTCACCCCAACTGGCAGCGGGCAGCAGAAGGTCGGCGAACTTCGCGGTTTCAGTGGTGCTGAAGGCTTCCTGCAGCACCACGAACGGGCAGGCTTGCAAGGCTGCGCGCACGGCCGTCTGGTCCGGCATGGATTGCGCGGGGTTGGTACAGGCGATCCATAGCGCCTTGATCTTGCCGTTGCGCACTTGCTCAAACAGCTCGATTGCGGTGAGTCCGGGATTTTCCGGCAGTTGCTCGACGCCCCAGTAGGACGCGACTTGCTCACGGTGTTGTGCATTGGCGGCGTCACGGTGGCCGGGCAGCAGGTTGGACAAACTGCCGGTTTCCCGCCCGCCCATGGCATTTGGCTGACCGGTGAGGGAGAAAGGTCCGGCGCCGGGACGACCGATCTGCCCGGTGGCCAGGTGCAGGTTGATCAGTGCACTGTTTTTCGCGCTGCCGGCGGTGGACTGGTTAAGCCCCATGCACCACAGCGACAGAAAGCTCGGTGATGTGCCGATCCACTCGGCACATTGCTGCAATTGCCCGAGGCTGATTCCGCAGAGCTGCGAAACCATTTGCGGCGTGTAGTCACGCACCAGGTTTTTCAGCTCGGCCAGGCCTTCGGTGTGGTCCCGGATGAAGTCACGATCGATCCAGTCTTCCCACAGCAGCAGATGCAAAATCCCATGGAACAGGGCGACATCGGTGCCCGGCAAGATCGCCAGGTGCAGGTCAGCCAGATCGCAGGTGTCTGTACGACGAGGGTCAATGACGATGACCTTCATCTGCGGCCGGCGGGATTTGGCGGCTTCCAGCCGGCGAAACAGCACCGGGTGAGCGTAGGCCATGTTGCTGCCGACGATCATCACGCAATCGCTCAGCTCCAGGTCTTCGTAGCTGCAGGGCGGGGCGTCGGCACCCAGGCTGCGCTTGTAGCCGACCACCGCCGAGGACATGCACAGGCGCGAATTGCTGTCGATGTTGTTGGTGCCTACCAGGGCACGTGCCAGCTTGTTGAAGGCGTAGTAGTCCTCGGTCAACAGTTGCCCGGAAATGTAGAACGCGACGCTGTCCGGGCCATGTTCGGCAATGGTCGCGGCAAACACGCTGGTAGCGTGATCGAGGGCGGTATCCCAATCGGTGCGGTGACGGGCCAGGCCTTTACCGAGACGCAGTTCGGGGTACAGCGCCCGCGCCGTCAAGTCGCCGGTCAGGTGCAGGGTCGAACCCTTGCTGCACAGTTTGCCGAAATTGGCCGGGTGCGCCGGGTCGCCGCTGACGCCGAGGATGCGCTCGCCGTCGTGTTCGATCAGCACGCCACAGCCGACCCCGCAGTAACAGCAGGTGGATGCAGTGATCTGGCGGTCCATCAGCCTGCATCCCGCAGGGCCAGCATCACTCGGCCATTTTCCACCCGGGCGAGATGGTGATGGGCACAGCCGATGTCCGGGGCCAGGGCTTCGCCGCTTTCCAGGTCGATTTGCCAGTTGTGCAACGGGCAGGCCACCCGCTTGCCATAGACCAGGCCTTGGGACAACGGGCCGCCCTTGTGCGGGCAGCGGTCGTCAAGGGCGAACACTTCGTCGTCGCTGGTACGAAAAATCGCGATGTCTCCCTTTGGCCCGGCGATGATCCGCGAGCCCAGGGCATTGATCTCTTCCAGTGCGCAGATATCCAGCCAGTTCATGCCAGCACCTCCAGGTTTTTCACGGGGATGACGTCGAATTCTTTTTTCAGCTGGGGCTGTTCCAGGCGTTCCTTCCACGGGTCCTGTTCGAACGACAGCGAGAACTGCAGGCGATCGTTGAGCGCCTTGCGCCGCTCCGGATCTTCCAGCACGGCTTTCTTGATATGTTCCATGCCGACCCGTTGCAGGTAGTGCACGGTGCGTTCGAGGTAGAAGGCTTCTTCGCGATAGAGCTGCAGGAATGCACCGTTGTATTCGCGCACTTCTTCGGCGGTCTTCAGCTTGACGAAGAACTCCGCGACTTCGGTCTTGATCCCGCCGTTGCCACCGATGTACATCTCCCAGCCGGAGTCCACACCGATAATTCCCACATCCTTGATACCGGCTTCCGAGCAGTTGCGCGGGCAACCGGAGACAGCCAGCTTCACCTTGTGCGGCGACCACATGTTGAACAGGTCATGTTCCAGTTCAATGCCAAGTTGTGTGGAGTTCTGGGTGCCAAAGCGGCAGAACTCGCTGCCGACGCAGGTTTTCACCGTACGGATGGATTTGCCGTAGGCGTGGCCGGACGGCATGTCCAGGTCTTTCCACACCCCCGGCAGGTCTTGCTTGCGGATGCCCAGCAAGTCGATGCGCTGGCCACCGGTGACCTTGACCATCGGCACGTTGTACTTGTCGGCGACGTCGGCAATGCGCCGCAGCTCTGAAGGGTTGGTCACGCCGCCCCACATCCGCGGGACTACAGAGTAGGTACCGTCTTTCTGAATGTTGGCGTGGGCCCTTTCGTTGATCAGGCGCGATTGCGGATCGTCCTTGGCTTCCCCAGGCCAGGTGGAAATCAGGTAGTAGTTGAGCGCCGGCCGGCAGGTGGCGCAGCCGTTGGGTGTGCGCCAGTTCAGGTAGCTCATGGTGCCGGCGATTGTCAGCAGGTGCTGCTCGCGGATGGCCTGGCGGATTTGCCCGTGGTTGAGGTCGCTGCAGCCGCAGATGGCCTTTTCGCTTTTCGGTTTGACGTCCGCGGCGCCGCCCACGGTGTTGATCAGGATCTGTTCGACGAGGCCAGCGCAGGAGCCGCAGGAGCTGGCAGCCTTGGTGTGTTTCTTGACGTCGTCGACACTGAACAGCCCGTGTTCCTGAATGGCCTTGACGATGGTGCCCTTGCACACACCGTTGCAGCCGCAGACTTCGGCGGTTTCGGCCATGCTCATGGCTTTGTCCTGGCCCTGATGTCCTACATCGCCAAGTGCATTTTCACCAAACATCAGATGATCGCGGATCTCGCCGATGGCGTGATTCTCACGGATCTGCCGGAAATACCAGCCGCCATCTGCCGTATCGCCGTACAGGCAGGCACCGACCAGCACGTCATCCTTGATCACCAGTTTCTTGTAGACCCCGCCAATCGGGTCCGAGAGGGTGATGGTCTCGGTGCCTTCACCGCCCATGAAGTCGCCGGCGGAGAACAGGTCGATGCCGGTAACCTTCAATTTGGTCGAGGTCACCGACCCCTTGTAGGTGGCAAAACCCAGTTGGGCGAGGTGGTTGGCGCAGACTTTGGCCTGTTCGAACAGCGGCGCCACCAAGCCATAGGCGATGCCGCGGTGACTGGCACACTCACCGATGGCATAGATCCGTGGGTCGTAGGTTTGCAGTGTGTCGTTGACCAGAATCCCGCGGCTGCACGGAATGCCGGATTTCTCCGCCAGTTCGGTATTGGGGCGAATGCCGGCGGCCATCACGACCAGGTCGGCGGGGATGATGTCGCCGTTCTTGAATTGCACCGATCCGACCCGGCCGTTGCCCGCGTCGTGCAAGGCCTGGGTCTGCTCGCACAGGCGAAAGTGCAGGCCGCGAGATTCCAGCGCGCTTTGCAGTAGCTGGCCGCTGGTCTTGTCCAGTTGCCGTTCCAGCAACCACTCGCCGATATGCACCACGGTCACGTGCATGCCCCGCAGCATCAGGCCATTGGCGGCCTCCAGACCGAGCAGGCCGCCGCCGATCACCACGGCGTGACGGTGGGTTTTCGCGGTGTCGATCATGGCCTGGGTGTCGGCGATGTCACGGTAGCCGATCACGCCCTCAAGGGTGTTGCCGGGAATGGGCAGGATGAAGGGCGTCGAGCCGGTGGCGATCAGCAGGCGATCGTATTCGGCTTCGCTGCCGTCTTCGGCGATGACCCGGCGCTTGACCCGGTCGATCTCCACCACCTTGCGGTTGAGCAGCAGCTTGATGTTGTTTTCCAGGTACCAGTCCAGGTCGTTGAGCACGATCTCTTCGAAGGTCTGTTCACCCGCCAACACCGGCGACAACAGGATGCGGTTGTAGTTGGTGTGCGGTTCGGCGCCGAAGACCGTGATGTCGTACAGCTCAGTGCTCAGTTTGAGCAGCTCTTCCAGGGTTCGGACCCCGGCCATGCCGTTGCCGATCATCACCAGTTTTAGTTTTTTCATCAGGTTCTCCGGGGAGCTCAGGCCTGCCTCATCGGGGTTCAGGCCATGCTCGACAAATTTTGCGCAAACAAAAAAAGGCGTCCCGCTAGTTGCCTAGCGAGGACGCCTTTGTCCTGGTCCCGTTCTCTCGGGAAGTGCAACCTTCGTCGTTGAAGCCTGCGCTGTATGTCTGTTGCAAGAGGTAATGCAGTGGTTATGCCAAGTCGCTCGAATCCCGTGTTTGTTGGCTATTTCCCCGTTCGCAAGGACAGAGCCGTAAGGGAATGCACCGATTCAAGGCGCATTGCCCGTTAATGGAGCGCAACCACCAGCAGCACCAGGTTCAGCAGCAAGGACACCAGCGCCAATGTCCGCCAGACTTTCAGCGGCTCGCGCTCCAGTAAGGGCTTGGGGCGTACGCTCAAGCTGCGGCGTTCGCCCTGTTCCATCAGCAGCAGCCATTCTTCCGCCGTTTCGAAACGCTGGTCGGGGGCCGCTGCCACGGCGCGCTCCAGGCTATGGGCGATCCAGTCCGGCAGGTCGGGCCGGTAGCGGCTGGCGTCGACCGGGAGGCCAAACCTCGGGCGTTGGAACGCTTCGATTTCGCCATAGGGATAGTGCCCGGTGAGCACGAAATACAGGGTCACACCGACGGCATACAAATCCTGCCGTGGCGTCGGTACATCGCCGCGAAAGGCTTCGGGCGCGATGTAACTGGGTGTGCCCGGCAGCGCCCAGGGCAGGTCTTGCGAAAGCCCGGGACAGTAGGCGAGGCCGAAATCCAGCAGGCGCAACTCACCATCGTCCCCCAGCAACAGGTTTTCCGGTTTGATATCGCGATGCAGGATCTGCCGTCGATGCAGCAGGCCGACCGCTCGCAGCAAGCGTTCGGCGATGTCTTGCCACTGGGGCAGCGGCAAGGGGCCGCTTTGTTCATGCCGTTGGGCCAGGGTAGCGCCCGAATACTCACGCATCACGTAGTACAAATGCTGACGCTGACTGGCGGCATGGACTTCAGGAAAATGTCGACCGGCCACGCGTTTGAGAAACCATTCTTCCGACAGTAACGCTTGCCCGGCCTGGTGATCGTCGTGCAAACGCCCCGGCAGGGTTTTCAGCAGCCAGGGTTGTTGCTGGCTGTCGCGAACGCGATAAAGCAGTGATTGCTGGCTCTGTGCGACGATCCCCTCGACCTGCCAGCCTTCGAACGCCTGACCCGGTTTCAGGGCTGGCGGCAGTGGCCATTGCTGTAAGTGCATCAACGCATCGCCAATGCTCGCTTCGCCAAGGGCATCGACCCGCACCAGCAGAGCGCTGGCGTTGTCCTGACTGCCCGCCAGGTGTGCGGCATTGACCAGGGTTTGCGCAGCGCTGTGCAAGTCCGGTTGATCCCGCAGGATCGCGGCAATGGCAGTATCGCCCAGGACGGCCCAGACGCCGTCGCTGAGCAGGACGAAGCTTTCATCGACGCGCAACTCACCGTCGAGAAAGTCCAGCACCAGGTGTTGATCGAGCCCCAGCGCCCGTTTCAGCACATGCTGCATGCCCTGCTGGTCCCAGACGTGATCCTCGCTGATTCGCTGCAATTGGTCGGCGTGCCAGCGATACACCCGGCAATCGCCGACATGGGCCAGGGTAAAACGCCGGCCACGCAGGACCAGCGCACTGAGGGTGGTCAGCAGCGGTTGCCCGCCGCCATTGGCCTGCAACCAGCGGTTTTGCGCCAGCAGCAGACGATCGAGTGCCTGTGCGACGCTCCAGGTTTCCGGCGTAGCGTAGTAATCCAGCGCCAGGGCCTGCAGCGTCGAACGGGCAGCCAGACCGCCATCGACGCATTGGCTGACACCGTCGGCAATCGCGAACAGGTAACCCTTGCTCGCGGCCAGCGCCGGAGCCGGCGTGACCAGGCGCAGGGCGTCCTGGTTTTCCTCGCGAGGACCGATGGCGCTGGCTTCAGCGAAACTCAGTTGCAGGCTCATCGTGGCGTCAGACCCGCGCAGCCGTCACGGCGGCCGAACCCCAGGTGGTTCTCCAGCGACGTTTCACGCCGTGCAGACCGAACCAGGCCAGAACGCCGAGGCTGGCGAACAACCACAGCGCCAGTTGATAGCTGCCGGTGCTTTGCTTGATCGCGCCCATGCCGGCCGCAAGGGCAAACCCGCCGATGCCGCCGGCCATGCCGATCAGGCCGGTCATCACGCCGATTTCCCGGCGAAAGCGCTGGGGCACCAACTGGAATACCGCGCCATTGCCTGCACCCAGACCGAGCATGGTGCAGACGAAAAGCGCCAGTGCGGCGTAGGAACTCGGCAGGTTGAAGCCGACCACGGCAATGCAGATCGCCGCGACGGTGTACATCGCCAACAGGGTCCGAATGCCGCCGAACCGGTCAGCCAGCGCGCCACCCAAGGGACGCATCAGGCTGCCGCCGAACACGCAGGCAGCGGTGTAGTAGCCGGCAGTCACCGGGCTCAAGCCGTATTGGTCGTTAAAGTAACCGGGCAGGGCGCTGGCAAGGCCGATGAAGCCGCCGAACGTCACGCTGTAGAAGAACATGAACCACCAGCTGTCACGATCACCCAGGGCCTTGAAGTAGTCGGCGATGGATTTGGCCTTTGGCCGCTCGGGGGCATTGCGGGCCAGCCAGGCGAAGACGACCAGGGTCAGGATCAACGGAATCAGGGCAAACCCGAACACGTTGCTCCAGCCAAACGCCGCCGCCAGCACCGGGGCGATCAATGCCGCGAGCACTGTGCCTGAGTTACCCGCGCCGGCGATGCCCATGGCCTTGCCTTGGTGCTGTGGTGGATACCACTGCGAGGCCAAGGGCAGGGCGACGGCGAAGGAGGCGCCGGCCATACCGAGGAACAGCCCCAGCACCAAGGCTTGCTCGTAGCTGTGGATCCCGAGTTTCCAAGCGCCGAATAGCGCGCAGATCACGATGACCTGACCGATCAGGCCGGCGGTTTTGGGTGACAGGCGATCAGCCAGCATCCCCATCACGAAGCGCAACACCGCCCCGGCCAGAATCGGCGTGGCGACCACCAGCCCCCGTTGCTGCGTCGTCAGGTGCAGGTCGGCGGCGATCTGTACCGCCAAAGGACCGAGCAGGTACCAGACCATGAAACTCAGGTCGAAATAGAGGAACGCTGCGAACAATGTGGGTGTATGGCCGGATTTCCAGAAGCTTGAATTCATTGCGCACCTCAGCTGTGAAGAGTCTCGAAAGGAGTCATGAGCTTGCAGGTGGGGCGCCGATACGGCCGCACCACCGGCCCCGTGCTGTGGGGCCAAAACGAAAAAACGCCGCCACCCGATCCGCCAAGGGCAAATGAGGTGAGCGACGTCTTTGTCGTAGGTGGGGCAACCGCCGTTGGTTACCTGTAGTGATTACTTAGCGAGATCTGTGCCAACACTGCTTTTGTGGCAGGGTCAACCCAGCAACTCGCTCATGGCAATAATCTGCTCCGCCACTTGAATCAGCTTCTGCTGGCGGCTCATCGCCTGGCGGCGCATCAGCGTGTAGGCCTCTTCCTCGTTGCAGTCCTTCATTTTCATCAGCATTCCCTTGGCCAGTTCGATGCGCTTGCGCTCGGCCAATTGCTGGTCGCGGGCATGCAACTGGGCACGCAAGGCCTGGTCGCTTTCGAAGCGTGCCATTGCCACGTCGAGAATCGGCTGCAGGCGTTGTGCGTGAATGCCTTCGACGATGTAGGCACTGACCCCGGACTTGATCGCCTGGCGCATCACATCGGGGTCGTGTTCGTCCGTGAACATCACAATCGGTCGTGGCTGGTCGCGTGTCACCAGCACCACTTGTTCCATGACATCGCGGCCCGGTGACTCGGTATCGATCAGAATCACATCCGGACGCACCGTTTCGACGCGTTCTGGCAGGTCGATGGTCAAACCGGATTCATCGATCACTTCGAATCCGGCCTCGGTCAGGGCGGCCTTCAGGCGTCCGACTTTCTTGGCGGTGTCGTTGATCAGCAGGATACGCAGCATGTTCGTGGTCTCCTGTCAGCGGCTGGCGGATCGGTGCGAGCTGTCGCTCATGGCGTGCAGTTTGAAACTGCGGGCATAACCGGCCGGGTCCGAACCGTCCCAGATCTTGCCGTCGATCAATTGACTGCTACGCATTTGCTCGGCTGACGAAGCGACGCCGACGGCACGGGCGGCTTCACGGTAGAGGTCCAGTTGCTGGACCTGCCGGGCAACCGCGAGATAGTCCGGATCATCGCGCAACAAGCCCCAGCGGCGGAACTGGGTCATGAACCACATGCCGTCGGACAGGTACGGCAGGTTGACCTCGCCATCGCCGTGAAAGCGCAGCGCGTGCGGGTCTTGCCAGCGCTGGCCAAGGCCGTCGGCGTATTCGCCCAGCAGGCGTGGTTCGATGCAGTCCAGTGGTGCGTCAAGGTACTGCGCGGCACTGAGCAATTGTGCGGTACTGCGGCGATTCTCGGTGCTTTGTTCGATGAAGCGGCTGGCTTCCAGAACCGCCATCACCAACACCCGCGCGGTATTGGGGTATTGCTCGACGAATGCACGGGTGCAGCCGAGGACCTTCTCCGGATGATCGGGCCAGAGGGTCTGGGTCGTGGCCAGGGTGAAACCGAGGTCCTGTTGCACGGCGCTGGCGGACCAGGGTTCGCCGACGCAGAAGCCGTCGATACGCCCGGCCCGCAGGTGCGCGACCATCTGCGGTGGCGGCACCACCACGCTGTCGACATCCAGCAGCGGGTGAATGCCCTGGCTGGCGAGCCAGTAATACAACCACATGGCATGGGTGCCGGTGGGAAACGTCTGGGCGAAGGTGAGTTTTGAGCGAGTTTGGTGCACGTGCCTATCCAGTGCTTCAGGACTGGTCACTCCAAGCGCTTGCAAACCGTGGGACAGATTGATGCTCTGGCCGTTCTGATTCAGGCCCATCAACACGGCCATGTCGGTCGCGGCCACGCCACCGATGCCCAGGTGAACGGCATAAATCAGACCGTAGAGGCTGTGGGCGGCATCGAGTTCGCCGCTGACCAGTTTGTCCCGCAGGTTGGCCCAGGACGACTGCCGCTTGAGGTTCAGGGTCAAGCCGTGGGGCTGGGCAAAGCCCTGGGTGGCGGCGACAACCACCGAGGCGCAGTCGCTCAGGGCCATGAAGCCGAGATTGATTTCGGTTTTTTCCGGGGCATCGCTGCCATTGACCCAGGCTAGAGGGCCGGCTGACGGTTCGTTCATCGCGTGTTCACCTTGCAAAAAAAACGTCGTCCCGAGTTCTTGCATGAGCAGGCCGGGGACGACGCCATTGTCTTTGCACACATTCGGTCGTTGGCATGGGTGCTGGTGCCCAGAGTGGTGCAAGGCATATGCCATCGTCCGTTGATTTGATCACGCGCCTCGCTTGCCGCCCCGTTGCACGGCTATAATCGCCACCTCAATTCGCCGCCAATCGAGTCAAATCCGCCCATGTACACCCTGGCCCGTCAGCTGTTGTTCAAACTCTCCCCGGAAACCTCCCACGATCTGTCCCTGGACCTGATCGGCGCGGGCGGGCGTCTTGGACTCAACGGCTTGCTGTGCAAGGCCCCGGCGAAGGTGCCGGTGAATGTCATGGGCCTGGACTTCCCGAATCCGGTGGGGCTGGCCGCCGGCCTGGACAAGAACGGCGCGGCCATCGATGGTTTCGCCCAACTGGGTTTCGGTTTTGTCGAAATCGGCACTATCACGCCGCGCCCACAGCCTGGCAACCCGAAACCACGCCTGTTCCGTTTGCCGGAAGCCGAGGCGATCATCAACCGCATGGGCTTCAACAACCTCGGCGTCGATCACCTGCTCGCCCGCGTGGCGGCGGCCAAGTACAAGGGCGTGCTGGGCATCAACATCGGCAAGAACTTCGATACACCGGTCGAGCGTGCCGTGGACGACTACCTGATCTGCCTGGACAAGGTCTACGCCCACGCCAGCTATGTGACGGTCAACGTCAGTTCGCCGAACACGCCGGGCCTGCGCAGCCTGCAATTCGGTGACTCTCTCAAGCAGTTGCTGGCCGATCTGGCCGAGCGCCGCGCGGAACTGGCATTGCGTCATGGCAAACATGTACCGCTGGCGATCAAGATCGCGCCGGACATGAGCGACGAAGAAACCGCGCAAGTTGCGCAAGCGCTGATCGAAACCGGGATGGATGCGGTCATTGCGACTAACACCACCCTGAGCCGCGTAGGCGTCGAAGGCATGGAGCATGGCGAAGAAGCCGGCGGTCTGTCCGGCGCACCGGTTCGTGACAAGAGTACCCACACGGTGCAAGTGCTGGCGTCGGAGCTGGGCGGGCGTTTACCGATCATTGCGGCGGGCGGCATTACCGAAGGCAAGCACGCGGCGGAGAAAATCGCTGCAGGCGCGAGCCTGGTGCAGATCTACTCGGGCTTCATCTACAAAGGCCCGGCGCTGATTCGTGAGTCGGTCGACGCAATCGCAGCGCTACGCTAACGAGCTTTTGTGGCGAGGGGGCTTGCCCCCGTCCGACTGCGAAGCAGTCGTGAGCCCTATGATCGCAATGCTATTGATACACCGCATTGTTCGGTTTTAGGGCAGCTTCGCTGCCCAACGGGGGCAAGCCCCCTCGCCACAAAGGTTTGTCGCGGTGTTTCTGGCAGACATAAAAAAGGGCTCCATAAAGGAGCCCCTGGGCCGGAGCCCGCCGTCCGGATGGGACGTGCGTGGTTAATTCAGTACAAAATCAAATTGTCGTGTCGGAGTGTTGTGCCCTGTAATTAGCCGACGGCGTGAAGTTCGTTGAGTCTGTGGATTCCCGCAGTGCCGGTCATACCGTCCCAGTTGTCGCCGCGTCCTTCTCGCCAGCCGTTGATCCAGGCTTGACGTACCGACGGTAGAGTAAATGGGCAAAGCTCACGGGATTTACCACCAACGCCATATTGATATCCGCGCAAAAATGCTCTTTCCAACGGATCACGCTTAAGTCTTCTCATAGGGTGTTGCCCTCACTTGTTGACTGTATTTATCGCGTCGACCTCTATTGAGGTCTGGCAGAAAAACTCTGCCGTTGGTGGCTCGTTGCCGGCGTGACGAGCCAAGGTGTTGGCGTCATTGCGGCGCCAACCTGTATTGAGTTCTAACCAATGCGTCACATCGAGGGAATGATCGTTTTGTCATAAGGACGTAACCGTTCATGTGCTAACGCCATAAGTAACAGAGCGGTGGTAGCGTATTTATTGGCCAAACCCCGGTATGATCGGCCCTGCGCTTGATGATGGGCTTAATCCTTTACTGAGAATGGCTCCCGTTGCCGGGAGGCACTATTCGACGAAGGGTCGACTTATGACATTTTGTTGCATCAACTTTTTTATCTGTCCTTGCATCTAAGCTCATTTAACCCGGGCAGCAGGGGTGGAACGGCACACCTTCGTGCCACGCGGGCGCTCTTCGAGAAAAGCGCCTGATTGAAAACTGGACCGGCAATGCGTTGCCCGGTCACTCAGCTAAAGGTTCTGGAATTCCCATGTCCGATCATTTCGAACTCTTCCTCACTTGCCCAAAAGGCCTTGAAGGCCTGCTCATCGAGGAAGCCGTCGGGCTTGGCCTTGAGGAAGCGCGCGAGCACACCTCTGCCGTACGCGGCATGGCCACCATGGAAACCGCTTATCGCCTGTGCCTGTGGTCGCGCCTGGCCAACCGAGTGCTGCTGGTGCTCAAGCGTTTCCCGATGAAGGACGCCGAAGATTTGTACCACGGCGTGTTGGACATCGAGTGGCAAGACCACATGCTCAATGACGGCACCCTTGCCGTCGAATTCAGCGGCCATGGCTCGGGTATCGACAACACCCACTTCGGCGCGCTGAAGGTCAAGGACGCCATCGTCGACAAACTGCGCACCCCGCAAGGCGATCGTCCGTCCATCGACAAGCTCAACCCGGACCTGCGTATTCACCTGCGCCTGGACCGCGGCGAAGCCATTCTGTCCCTCGACCTGTCGGGCCACAGCCTGCACCAGCGCGGCTATCGCCTGCAGCAAGGTGCGGCACCGCTGAAGGAAAACCTCGCGGCCGCCATCCTGATCCGTTCCGGTTGGCCACGTATCGCGGCCGAAGGCGGCGCACTGGCTGACCCGATGTGCGGTGTCGGCACCTTCCTGGTGGAAGCGGCGATGATCGCCGCCGACATCGCGCCGAACCTGCGTCGCGAGCAGTGGGGCTTCACCGCCTGGCTCGGTCACGTCCCGGCGCTGTGGAAAAAACTGCACGAAGAAGCTTCCGAGCGCGCAGCGGCCGGCCTGGCCAAGACACCATTGTGGATCCGCGGCTACGAAGCCGATCCACGGCTGATTCAACCGGGCCGCAACAACGTCGAGCGTGCCGGCCTGAGCGAGTGGATCAAGATCTACCAGGGCGAAGTCGCGACTTTCGAGCCGCGCCCGGACCAGAACCAGAAAGGCCTGGTGATCTGCAACCCTCCGTACGGCGAGCGTCTGGGCGATGAGGCGAGCCTGCTCTACCTCTACCAGAACCTCGGCGAGCGCCTGCGTCAGGCCTGCCTGAACTGGGAAGCGGCGGTGTTCACCGGCGCGCCGGACCTGGGCAAGCGCATGGGTATCCGCAGCCACAAACAGTATTCGTTCTGGAACGGCGCCTTGCCGTGCAAGCTGCTGCTGATCAAGGTGCTGCCGGACCAGTTCGTCACCGGCGAGCGTCGTACTCCGGAACAGCGCCAGGTCGAGCGCGAGCAAGCCGCCTATGATCAGGCGCCGAACGAACCGCAAGAACGCAAGTTCAACAAAAACGGCAACCCGATCAAACCGACGCCGGCACCGGCTCCGGTGATCGAGCAGCCGCGCCTGAGCGAAGGCGGGCAGATGTTCGCCAACCGCCTGCAAAAGAACCTCAAGGCCCAGGGCAAGTGGGTTAAGCGCGAAGGCATCGACTGCTACCGCGTGTACGATGCCGACATGCCGGAATATTCCATGGCTATCGACCTGTATCACGATTGGGTCCACGTCCAGGAATACGCCGCGCCGAAATCCATCGATCCGGAAAAGGCCTCGGCCCGCATGTTCGATGCCCTGGCAGCCATCCCGCAGGCGTTGAACATCGACAAGAGCCGCGTGGTGGTCAAGCGTCGCGAGCGTCAGAGCGGCACCAAGCAGTACGAGCGCCAGGCGGCACAGGGCAAGTTCGTCGAGGTCAACGAAGGCGGGATCAAACTGCTGGTGAATCTCACCGATTACCTTGATACCGGTCTGTTCCTCGACCACCGGCCGATGCGCATGCGTATCCAGAAAGAGGCGGCCGGCAAACGCTTCCTCAATCTGTACTGCTACACCGCGACGGCCAGTGTGCATGCGGCCAAGGGCGGCGCGCGCAGCACCACCAGCGTCGACCTGTCGAAAACCTATCTGGACTGGGCGCGTCGCAACCTGTCGCTGAACGGTTTTTCCGACAAGAACCGCCTGGAGCAGGGTGATGTGATGGCGTGGCTCGAAGCCAGTCGTGACGAGTACGACCTGATCTTCATCGACCCGCCGACGTTCTCCAACTCCAAGCGCATGGAAGGTGTCTTCGACGTGCAGCGTGACCAGGTGCAACTGATCGACCTGGCCATGGCGCGCTTGGCGCCTGGCGGCGTGTTGTACTTCTCCAACAACTTCCGCAAGTTCGAACTGGAAGCCAATCTCGGCGAGCGTTATGCCGTCGAGGAGATCACTGCCCAGACCATCGATCCGGATTTTTCCCGCAACGCCAAGATCCATCGCGCCTGGAGAATCATGGCTCGTTGACACCTGATGTGACTGGATCCACAGAGCCTTGATTTTCAAAGGCTCTTGGATCCCATCAGTGCTGGTCAAATTAGTGGCTAATAGCTATAACACACCTCAAGGCCAAAGGGCTTTCCCGCACCTGGCGTTTTGAGTTGCGTTCTATGTCGTTGCACGCCGTGCGCCCCAAGATCCTGGGTTTTATCAGCGAAGATGCGTCGGCCTGGTTGGTCGCGTTGCTGGTATTGCTGGTCGGCGGGGTGCTCACCGGGTTGCTGGCGTGGTCGACGCTGAATCTGTTTCACCATCAATTACGGCAACGTTTCCAACTGCTGGCCAGTGAACGTTACAGCCGTATCGAAGAGCGTTTCGAAGATCAGGAGCAGCGCCTCGACGGCCTGCGCCGCTTTTTCGCCAATTCCGATTCGGTGTCCCGAGCGGAGTTCGACGGCTACACCCAACCTTTATTGCTGCGAACCCAGGCGTATTCCTATGCCCAGCGGGTCACTCGTGACGAGCGGGCGGCGTTCGAGCGTCGGGTGCGTGACGAAGGCTTGAGCAGCTTCACCCTGAGAGAACTCAACGCCGACGGCCAATTGCAACTGGCCGGCGAACGAGATGAGTACGTGGCGGTTCTGTATAGCCAGACGCAAAGCAAACTCGGCGCTCCCCTCGGTTACGACTTGCTGGCCCAGCCACTGCGACGTGCCACGCTTGATCGGGCCGATCAGCATGGCGGCATGGCGGTGTCGCAACCGATGCATCTGGTGAGTATCGAGCCGGCTTATGCGCGCGGCGTGCTGCTGGTCGCACCGGTCACGCAGCGCAACGGTCAGGACCACAAAGCCGCGAAGCCCTACGGTTATGTCATGGCCGTGATCAGCATGCGCCAGTTGCTGGCGGACGGACTGCCGGACGCCGGCCATGACTATCTCTCGGTGCGCATCCTCGATTTGTCGATCGAAGACCAGCACGAGGTGCTGTTCGAGTCACCCAACCCACCGGCCATCAGCGAGCTGTCCGCCACGCGCCTGTTGCGCATGGCCGATCATGACTATCAAGTCGATATCCAGCCCAGCGACGCGTTCGTGAAGGCCAACCATTCCTCCGTGACCAGTGTGGTGGTGTTGGGTGGGTTGCTCAGCGTGATGCTCAGTGCCTTGCTGTATGTGTTGGTCAGTCAGCGGCAGCGGGCGTTGAAACTGGTGGAGCAACGCACCCAGGAGCTGCGCGATCGAGAGCAGGAACTGCGGGGTACCCATGGCCAGTTGCGTGGCGTGCTGAATGCCGCCACCCAGGTCGCGATCATCGCCACCGACCTGCGCGGCGTCATCAGCACCTTCAACGCCGGTGCCGAGCAGATGCTTGGCTATTCCAGCGCCGAGGTGGTGGGGCACATGACCCTGGAGAGCCTGCACCTGCCCCGGGAGCTGGTCGCTCGCTCGGCAGAGTTGAGCGCACGCTATGGCAAACCGGTGCCGACCTGCCAGGCGATGCTGGTCGAAGGCGACTCGGAGGGCGACCACGAGGCGCGGGAGTGGACGCTGGTGCGTGGCGATGGCAGCCATTTGATGGTCAACATGCTCGCCACGCCCGTGCTTGACGAGCAAGGCTTGTGGGTAGGGCACCTGGCGGTGTGCATCGACATCACCGAACGCAAACGGGTCCACGAGGCACTCGCGGCGCGGGACCTGTTGTTGAAGAAACTCAGCGCCCATGTGCCTGGTGGCATTTACCAGTTCAAGATGGAGTTCGACGGGCGTTTCAGCGTGATCTATGCCAGCGACGGCATTCGCGAGATCTACGAGCTGGAACCTGATGTGCTGCTGCACAATGCCGAAGCGATCTTCACCCGGATTCACCCCCAGGACACCACCCGTGTCCGTGCCTCGATCCGCGCCTCGGCCGACACCCTCAGCCCGTGGCGCGAGGAATACCGCGTGCAATTGCCGCAACGGGGTCTGCGTTGGGTACGTGGCGAGGCCACGCCGGAGGAACTGCCTGGTGGCGGTGTGCTCTGGCACGGCTACATCTCGGACATTTCTGATATGAAGCGGGTGGAGGAGGAATTGCGCGCGCTGTCTGTCACCGATTCCCTGACCGGTATCCACAACCGCCGTTATTTCCAGGAACGCCTGACCATCGAAATGGCCCGGGTGGAGCGCGGCGGTGGGGATCTGTCGGTGATCATGCTCGATATCGACCATTTCAAGCGCATCAATGACCTGCATGGCCATGCCATCGGTGATCGGGTGTTGCAGGCCGTCTGCCAGCGGATCGGCCACCGGCTGCGTCGCACCGATGTGTTCTGCCGCTTGGGCGGAGAGGAGTTCATGGTGCTGTGCCCGGATATCAGCGGCGAGCATGCCTATGTGTTGGCCCAGCAATTGTGGCAAGGCCTGCGCTGTTCACCCATTGAAGGCGTCGGTACGGTCACCGCCAGTTTCGGGATTGCCAGTTGGCGGGTCGGGGAGGGCGCCGATGCCTTGCTGTTGCGCGCGGATTCGGGGGTCTATGCGGCGAAGCAGGCGGGAAGGGATCGGGTTGAGGAGGAGATGAATTAACCCGGGTTGTACGCGATTAATGTGGGAGCGGGCTTGCTCGCGAAAGCGTCAGTACAGTCAACATTGATGTAACTGACATTCCGTTTTCGCGAGCAAGCTCGCTCCCACAGTTGATCTCTGTAGTTCTCAGGGTCCGGGTTACAACACCGAAGCCGTCTGCGGCAGTTTCGGTTGGCGGTACAGGTCCAGCAGCACCTGATCGAGCACCGACGAGGCGCCGAATGGGGCCTTGTCGTTGAGGATCGCCACCACCGCCCAGGTGTTGCCGTTGACGTCGCGACTGAAACCGGCAATCGCCCGCACGGTGTTCAGGGTGCCGGTCTTGACGTGGGCTTCACCGCGCATGGCAGTGGTCTTCAGGCGTTTGCGCATAGTGCCGTCGGTGCCGGCAATCGGCATCGAACTGATGTACTCGGCGGAATACGGGCTGTGCCACGCAGCTTCGAGCATCGAGGCCATTTCACGGGCGCTGACGCGCTCGGCACGGGACAGGCCAGAGCCGTTCTCCATCACCAGGTGCGGCGCGGTGATGCCCTTTTTCGCCAGCCACTGACGCACGACACGCTGGGCAGCCTTGGCGTCGTCACCATCGGCATCGGTACGGAAGCGTTGGCCGAGACTCAGGAACAACTGCTGGGCCATGGTGTTGTTACTGTACTTGTTGATGTCGCGGATGATTTCCGCCAGGTCCGGCGAGAACGCCCGGGCCAGGACCTTGGCGTCTTTCGGTGTTGGCGCCAGCACATCCTTGCCCTGAATGCTGCCACCCAGTTCCTTCCAGATCGCACGGACGGCGCCGGCGGTGTAGGTCGCGTGGTCGAGCAGCGACAGGTAAGTCTGCGAGCTGCAGCCTTCACCCAGCTGACCGCCGACCGTCACGGTCACGCTGCCGTCAGCCTGTGCAACCGGGTTGTAGCGCACGCCACCGGTGCATTGCTTGGAATTGAGGGCCTTGACCTGGTTGTCGATGCGGATGCTCGCAATCGGCGGCTCCACCGAGACCAGCACCTTGCCCGAGTCATTGCGCGCGACGAAGCGCAGCGCCTTGAGGTTGACCAGCAGCGAGTCGGGCTTGACCAGGAACGGCTTGTTCTCGTCGTTGCCGTCGTCATTGAACTCCGGCAGTTGCGGTTGCACGAAGAAGGTTTTATCCAGCACCAGGTCGCCGGTGACCTGGGTCACGCCATTGGCGCGCAGGTCGCGCATCAGCAGCCAGAGTTTTTCCATGTTCAGCTTCGGATCGCCGCCACCCTTGAGGTAGAGGTTGCCGTTGAGAATGCCGCCACTCAAGGTGCCGTCGGTGTAGAACTCGGTTTTCCACTGGTGGTTCGGGCCGAGCATTTCCAGCGCCGCGTAGGTGGTGACCAGTTTCATGGTCGACGCCGGGTTGACCGACACGTCGGCGTTGAACACCGTCGGGGTGCCGGGGCCGGTGAGCGGGATCATCACCAGCGACAGGGCGTCGTCCTGCAACTTGCTGGCTTTCAAGGCTTTTTCAACGTTGGGCGACAACGCGGTATTGACTGGAGCGGCGGAAACGGAGAAGGCCAGGGGAAGAAGAAAACTGGCCAGCAGCAATGGACGCAAAGATTTGATCATCTGAAATAAAACCCTACAGCCGAGGGAAAATATAAAGAGGGCATGGAGATAAATTCCCTCAATGGTCATGAAAGTGTCGGCATTATGCCCCAAGGTGTCACGGCTTGTGCCGTTCGAGGGCTGTCTGATCGGCTATTTTTTTACCGACGGTAGGCGTGGTGGCCCAGAGAGTCAGGCAATCGGCGGCTTAAACTGCTAAAGTGCCGCCCGTTATTACTTAAGAGGATTGTTCCAATGGCGACTAACCGTTCCCAGCGTCTGCGCAAAAAACTGTGCGTCGATGAATTTCAAGAGCTGGGTTTCGAGCTGAACCTGGATTTCAAAGAAGATTTGGCTGATGAAGCCATTGATGCTTTCCTCGACGCGTTCCTCAAAGAAGCCATGGAAGCCAACGGTCTGGGCTATGTTGGCGGCGACGACTACGGTCTGGTTTGCCTGCAGAAGCGTGGCTCGGTCAGCGCTGAACAGCGCGCTGCCGTTGAAGCCTGGCTCAAAGGCCGCACCGAGTTGACCAGCGTTGAAGTCAGCCCGCTGCTGGACGTCTGGTACCCGGAAAAGCCGATCAATCAGGCTTAAAGGCAGTTGTAAGCCTCAAGCTGCAAGCGGCAAGTTAAATGCGCTTGCAGCTTGCAGCTTGCAGCTTATGGCTGCTTTCTCCAATTCAGAATCACCAACGTCACCACCCCCGCGACAATCCCCCAGAACGCCGAACCGATGGAAAACAGCGTCAGCCCCGATGCCGTGACCATGAAGGTGATCAGCGCCGCTTCACGTTCCTTCACTTCGCTCATGGCGATGCTCAAACCGTTGATGATCGAGCCGAACAGCGCCAGCGCCGCAATCGACAGCACCAGTTCCTTGGGCAGCGCGGCAAACAATGCCGCGAGCGTCGCGCCGAACACACCAGCGATCCCGTAGAAAATCCCGCACCAGACCGCTGCGGTGTAGCGCTTGTTGCGATCCTCATGGGCGTGCGGCCCGGTGCAGATCGCTGCGCTGATCGCCGCCAGGTTGATCCCGTGGGAACCGAACGGTGCCAGCAGCAAACTGGCGATGCCGGTGGTGGTAATCAGCGGCGAGGCGGGCACCGTGTAACCATCGGCGCGCAATACGGCGATGCCGGGCATGTTTTGTGAGGTCATGGCGACGACAAACAGCGGGATGCCGATGCTGATGGTCGCGGCGAGGGAGAAGTGCGGCGTGGTCCAGACCGGCGTGGCCACTTCCAGGTGGAAACCGCTGAAGTCCAGCAGCCCCATGAAGCCTGATAATGCCGTGCCGATCAGCAATGCTGCCAACACCGCGTAGCGCGGCGACAGGCGCTTGACCACCAAATAGCTGACAAACATCCCCAGTACCAGGGCGGTGCGGTGTTGCGCCGCGACGAAAATCTCGCTGCCGATCTTGAACAGGATCCCCGCCAGCAGGGCGGCGGCCAGGGATGCCGGAATCTTTTTCATCAGTCGTTCGAAGCTGCCGGTCAGCCCGCAAATCGTCACCAGCACCGCGCAGGTGATGTAGGCACCAATGGCTTCGCCGTAGCTCACGCCACCCAGGCTGGTGATCAGCAGCGCGGCGCCGGGGGTCGACCAGGCGATGGTGATCGGCGTGCGATAGCGCAGGGACAGGCCAATGGAGCACACCGCCATGCCGATGGAAATCGCCCAGATCCACGAAGAAATCTGCCCGCTGCTCAGGCCGGCCGCTTGCCCGGCCTGGAACATCAGCACCAGGGAGCTGGTGTAGCCGGTCATCATGGCGATGAAGCCGGCGACGATGGCCGAGGGCGAGGTGTCGGCCAGCGGGCGGATTTGCGTGTGGGTGGCGTCGTTCATGACGGGTGTTGTTCCTTGTCTATAAAAGCAGTGAATCCAGCAGGTATTTGTGGCTGACCCAAATGTGTGGCGAGGGAGCTTGCTCCCGCTGGGCTGCGAAGCAGCCCCAATCAAGGCACTGCAGTGTGTCCAATGGAATGCGTCGGCTGATTTTACGACTGCTGCGCAGTCGAGCGGGAGCAAGCTCCCTCGCCACAAAAATGTCTCTCGACAAAAGTTTTGTGTTTTAAGCCTAAACTCAAAAGTAATCAGGCGTTGCGATACAGCCGAGGCAACATTCAGCCGTACAGTCGTGTTGCCACCTTCCATTGTGTACAATTGCAGTGTTTTTTACGCGATACTTGCCAGCGACCCACTGTGCCGTATTACAGTCGCGGTCAATTCGCCGCAGTTCTTCCGACTCGAGTGCCCATGAACGAACAGTTGCAACCCCTAAAGAAACAACCGCGAGCAGGCAAAGCCGGCCGCAGCGGTACCCAGGACGATATTGTCTACGCGCATATTTTCGAGGCCATCCTCGAGCAGCGTCTGGCGCCCGGCACCAAGTTGAGCGAAGAAGCGCTGGGGGAAATTTTTGGGGTCAGCCGCACCATCATTCGCCGCGCCTTGTCGCGCCTGGCCCATGAAGGCGTGGTGTTGCTGCGTCCGAATCGCGGCGCCGTGGTCGCCAGCCCTAGCGTCGAAGAAGCCCGCCAGGTGTTCATGGCCCGCCGTCTGGTGGAGCGAGCGATCACCGAGCTGGCGGTTCAGCACGCGACCGCCGAGCAGATTGCCGAATTGCGCCAGATGGTCAACGACGAACGCGACAGCTTCTCCCGTGGCGATCGTGGTGCCGGCATCCGCCTGTCGGGTGAGTTCCACCTGAAGCTGGCCGAAGCGGCGAAAAACGCGCCGCTGATCAGTTTCCAGCGCAGCCTGGTGTCCCAGACGTCGCTGATCATCGCCCAGTATGAAAGCGGCAACCGTTCCCACTGCTCCTACGACGAGCACACCCAGTTGATCGACGCCATCGAGAAGCGCGACGCTGAGCTGGCGGTGAACCTGATGATGCATCACATGGACCACATCGACAGCAAGCTCAACCTCGACGAGGAAAGTGCTTCGGATGATCTGCATGCGGTGTTCTCGCATTTGTTGCAGACCAAGAAGCCTGGGCGTTCGCCGGCGAAAATCTGATAGACCGAGTCGCTGCTTTCGCGAGCAGGCTCGCTCCTACAGGGGATCACATTTCAAATGTAGGAGTGAGCCTGCTCGCGATGACGATCTGACAGGCAACAAAAATCCCCCGGGCTGAAAAGCGCCGGGGGATTTTTTATGCCCGCAAAAGAACTTAGCGCTGATGCACCAGATTCCCCGCCGCATAAGTCTGCTGAACAGTCCGGTCATCTCCCAGGGTCATCAATACAAACAACGTCTCGGCGATGTTGTTGGCCTGCTTCAGGCGATAGCCCAGCAGCGGCGTGGCGTTGTAGTCCAGCACCAGGAAGTCGGCGTCGGTGCCCGGTTGCAGGGTGCCGATCTTGTCCTCCAGGCGCAGTGCGCGGGCGCCGCCGAGGGTGGCCAGGTACAGCGACTTGAACGGGCTCAGGCGCGCACCTTGCAGTTGCATGACCTTGTAAGCTTCGTTGAGGGTTTGCAGCAGCGAGAAACTGGTGCCGCCGCCCACATCGGTGCCGATGCCGACATTGAGCTTGTGCTTCTCGGCCATCGGCAGGTTGAACAGGCCGCTGCCGAGGAAGAAGTTCGAAGTCGGGCAGAAGGAGATGGCCGAACCGGTTTCTGCCAGACGCGCGCACTCGTCATCGCACAGGTGCACACCGTGGGCGAACACCGAGCGCTCGCCGAGCAACTGGTAGTGATCGTAGACGTCCAGGTAGCCCTTGCGCTCCGGGAACAGCTCCTTGACCCACTCGATTTCCTTGAGGTTTTCGCTGATGTGGGTCTGCATGTACAGATCCGGGTATTCGGTCAGCAACTGGCCAGCCAGGGTCAGCTGTTCCGGGGTGCTGGTCGGTGCGAAGCGTGGGGTGACCGCGTAGTGCAGGCGACCCTTGCCGTGCCAGCGCTCGATCAGCGCCTTGCTTTCGACGTAGCTGGATTCGGCGGTGTCGGTCAGGTAGTCCGGGGCGTTGCGGTCCATCATCACCTTGCCGGCGATCATCCGAAGGTCGAGCTGCTCGGCGGCTTCGAAGAACGAGTTCACCGATTGCGGGTGCACGCTGCCGAATACCAGCGCAGTGGTGGTGCCGTTGCGCAGCAGTTCCTTGATGAAAATATCCGCGACCTGGTCGGCGTGGGCCTTGTCGGCGAACTGGCTTTCGCACGGGAAGGTGTAGGTGTTGAGCCAGTCCAGCAACTGCTCGCCATAGGCGCCGACCATGCCGGTTTGCGGCAGGTGGATGTGGGTGTCGATGAAACCGGGGGTGATCAGCGCGTCCTGGTAGTGGGTGATTTCGACATCAGCCGGCAGGGTCGGCAGCAGTTCGCTGGCGTGGCCCAGGGCGCTGATCTGGCCGTTATCCACAACCAGCAAGCCGTCTTCGAAATACTCGTAGGAGGCTTCGATGCCCACGACGGCTGGGTCGGCGATGCTGTGCAGGATGGCGGCGCGGTAAGCTTTGCGAGTCAAAGGCATGTGAGTTCTCAATGTCAGGCTTGTCAGTTCGAGGCGGCTTGCTTCGAAGCGTGGCTGCGGCGTGAGGCGGGCAGCAGTTTGGCAATAGGCTCGGCGCTGGACGTCTGCTGGCCGAAGTTTGCGTTGTAGGTGGCGATGATTTCGCCGGCGATGGAGATGGCGATTTCCACAGGCAACTTGCCTTTGACTTCGCCGATGCCCATCGGGCAGCGCATGCGTTGCACGACGCTGTGGTCGAAACCGCGGTCGCGCAGGCGATGTTCGAACTTCACCCGTTTGGTCTTCGAACCGATCAGGCCGAAGTAGGCGAAGTCGTTGCGCTTGAGGATCGCTGCGGTCAGTTCGAGGTCGAGTTGATGGTTGTGGGTCATCACGATGCAATAGCTGCCGGCCGGCAGATCATCGATTTCATCCACCGGTTCTTCGCTGACGATCTTGCGCACGCCATGGGGGATCTGCTCGGGGAATTCATCTTCCCGCGAATCGATCCAGCGCACCCTGCAGGGCAGGCTGGCCAGCAGCGGCACCAAAGCGCGGCCGACGTGGCCGGCACCGAACACGGCGATCTGCGCTTGAACCTGGCCCATCGGTTCGAACAGCAAAACAGTTGCACCACCGCAGCACTGGCCGAGGCTGGCACCGAGGCTGAAGCGCTCCAGATGGGTGTCCTGCTTGCCGCTGGCGAGCATCTCGCGGGCGATCTTCATGGCCTTGTATTCCAGGTGCCCGCCACCGATGGTGTCGAAGCTCTGGTTCGCGCTGATGACCATCTTCGAGCCAGCGTTGCGCGGCGTCGAGCCGAGCTCTTCGATGATGGTGACCAGCACGCAGGGCTCACCCCGGTTTTGCAAGTCGGCGAGGGCGTCGATCCAGTTATACATAAACACCTCAACATCTCTGTTGTCTGTTCCGGCCTCATCGCGAGGAGGGCTCACTCCTACATTTGGAATGCATTCCTCTGTAGGAGTGAGCCTGCTCGCGATGGGCGCGCCTCGGACTTTAAAGCGAAGCCAACTCGGTCTCAGCCTCGACAGCCTTCGCCGCCTTCAGCTGGCGCATCTGCTCGCAGCCCCACAACACTCGCTCCGGGGTCGCCGGTGCGTCGATTTTCGGTTGATGTTTGTAGTCACCAAGGCTCGCCACGGCGTCCTTGATCGCACACCACGAGGCGATGCCGAGCATGAACGGCGGCTCGCCCACGGCCTTGGAGTGGAACACCGTGTCTTCCGGGTTCTTGCGGTTTTCCACCAGCTTCACCCGCAGGTCCAGCGGCATGTCCGCCACGGCCGGGATCTTGTAGCTGGCCGGGCCGTTGGTCATCAGCTTGCCCTTGTTGTTCCACACCAGCTCTTCCATGGTCAGCCAGCCCATGCCCTGGATGAAACCGCCCTCGACCTGACCGATGTCGATGGCCGGGTTCAGCGAGGCGCCGACGTCGTGGAGGATGTCGGTGCGCAGCATCTTGTATTCGCCGGTCAGGGTGTCAACCAGCACTTCGCAGCACGCCGCGCCAAAGGCGAAGTAGTAGAACGGACGGCCGCGCGCCTGGCTGCGGTCGTAGTAGATTTTCGGGGTCTTGTAGAAGCCGGTGCTCGATAGCGACACCTGGGCGAAGTACGCCTGCTGGATCAACGCTTCGAAGGTCAGGATGTGATCGCGGACCCGCACGTGGCCGTTGTGGAACTCCACGTCTTCTTCGCTGACCTTGTACTGACGAGCGGCGAATTCCACCAGACGTTGCTTGATGGTTTCGGCAGCGTTCTGCGCGGCCTTGCCGTTCAGGTCGGCACCGCTGGAAGCGGCGGTCGGCGAGGTGTTCGGTACTTTGTCGGTGTTGGTCGCGGTGATCTGCACACGGTCCATTTCCACCTGGAACACTTCAGCCACGACCTGCGCGACCTTGGTGTTCAGGCCCTGGCCCATTTCGGTGCCGCCGTGGTTGAGGTGGATGCTGCCGTCGGTGTAGACGTGTACCAGCGCGCCGGCCTGGTTGAGGAAGCTGGCGGTGAAGGAAATGCCGAATTTCACCGGGGTCAGCGCCAGGCCTTTTTTCAGGATCGGACTGTTGGCGTTGTAGCGACGGATCGCTTCGCGACGTTCGGCGTACTGGCTGCTTTCTTCCAGTTCCGCAGTCATCTCTTCGAGCATGTTGTGCTCGACGGTCTGGTAGTAGTGGGTGACGTTGCGCTCGGTCTTGCCGTAGTAGTTGGCCTTGCGCACGGCCAAAGGATCCAGGGCCAGATGGCGAGAGATGGCGTCCATCACTTCTTCGATGGCGACCATGCCTTGGGGGCCGCCGAAACCACGGTAGGCGGTGTTCGACGCAGTGTTGGTCTTGCAGCGGTGACCGTTGATGGTCGCATCGCCCAGGTAGTACGAGTTGTCCGAATGGAACATCGCGCGGTCGACGATCGACGCCGACAGGTCAGGGGAGCAACCGCAGTTGCCGGCCAGTTCCAGGTTGATGCCGTGCAGGCGGCCGGTGCTGTCGAAGCCGACGTCGTACTCGACATAGAACGGGTGACGCTTGCCGGTCATCAGCATGTCTTCGACCCGCGGCAGACGCATCTTGGTCGGCTGGCCGGTGAGGTGTGCGATCACCGCGCACAGGCATGCCGGGCTCGCCGCCTGGGTTTCCTTGCCGCCGAAACCGCCGCCCATGCGGCGCATGTCGACAACGATCTTGTTCATCGATACGTCCAGCACTTCGGCCACCAGTTTCTGCACTTCGGTGGGGTTTTGTGTGGAGCAGTAGACGATCATGCCGCCGTCTTCGGTCGGCATCACCGAAGAGATCTGGGTTTCCAGGTAGAAGTGTTCCTGGCCGCCGATGTGCAGCGTGCCCTGGATGCGATGTTCGGCAGTGGCCAGTGCCGTGGCCGAATCGCCGCGCTGATGGGTGTGGCTGTCGAGTACGAAGTGGCGCTTGCGCAGGGCTTCGACCACGTCCAGCACAGGTTCCAGGTCTTCGTATTCGATGATCGCGGCCATGGCCGCCTTGCGCGCGGTTTCCAGGTCTTTCGCCGCCACGGCGATCACCGGTTGACCGACGAACTGCACGGTGTCGATGGCCAGCAGCGGATCGCCCGGCAGCAACGGGCCGATGTCTTTCAGGCCCGGCACGTCTTCGTGGGTGATGGCGATGCGCACGCCTTCGAAGGCGTAGCAGGGCGAGGTGTCGATGCTGATGATCCGCGCGTGGGCACGGTCCGACATGCGCGCATAAACGTGCAGCTGGTTCGGAAACTCCAGGCGATCGTCGATGTACTGCGCTTCACCGGCCACATGCTTGGCGGCGCTGTCGTGCTTGACGCTGCGGCCGACACCGGTGGTCAGGTCCTTGGCGAACAGTTCAGCCAATTCGGCTTGGGTCTTCTCTACGGCGTGATGATTAGACATAAGCGGTCACCCGAGTCTCGATGTGCGGTGTTTGCAGTTCGATGAAGTATTTGCGCAGCAGGTTCTGCGCGCTGAGCAGGCGATATTCCTTGCTGGCGCGGAAGTCCGAGAGCGGCGTGAAGTCTTCTGCCAGGGCAGCGCAGGCGCGTTCAACGGTGGCGTTGTTGAATGGCGAGCCGAGCAATGCGGCCTCGCAGGCAGCAGCGCGTTTCGGGATGGCCGCCATGCCGCCGAAGGCGACGCGGGCTTCAGCGACTACGCCGTTTTCCAGGCGAATGTTGAAGGCGGCGCACACGGCGGAAATGTCATCGTCCAGGCGCTTGGAGATCTTGTAGGCGCGGAACAGTTTTTCGACGCTGGCGCGGGGCACGATGATTTTCTCGATGAACTCGCTTTCCTGGCGCGCAGTGACGCGGTAATCGATGAAGTAATCTTCCAGTGCCAGGGTGCGGCGGGTTTCGCCTTTGCACAGCACGATTTGCGCGCCGAGGGCGATCAGCAGGGGCGGCGAGTCACCAATCGGCGAGGCGTTGCCGATGTTGCCGCCCAGGGTGCCCTGGTTGCGGATCTGCAAGGAGGCGAAGCGGTGCAGCAATTCACCGAAGTCCGGGTACTCGGCATTCAAGGCCTCGTAGCAGTCGGAGAGGGAGGTGGCGGCGCCGATTTCCAGGCGATCGTCAAAACGTTCGATGCGCTTCATCTCGGCGACGTTGCCGACGTAGATCATCACCGGCAGGGTGCGGTGGAACTGCGTGACTTCCAGCGCCAGATCGGTACCGCCGGCCAGCAGGCGGGCCTGTGGATAAGCGTCGTAGAGGTCGGCCAGGTCGGCCACGGTCAGCGGCACCAGGCAGCGTTTGTCGCCGCTGTTGAGTTCGCCGATATCGGTCGGGGCAATGGCTTTCAGGCGCGCAATGGTGTCGGCCTCGCGGGCGTCGAACTGGTCCGGCTGCTTGCCACAGCAGGATTGCTCGGCGGCTTCCAGGATTGGCCGGTAGCCGGTACAACGGCAGAGATTGCCGGCCAGTGCTTCGTGGGCCTTGGCATGATCCGGTGCATCACTGTTCTTTTGCAGGGCAAACAGCGACATCACGAAACCGGGGGTGCAGAAGCCGCATTGCGAACCGTGGCACTCGACCATGGCTTTCTGCACGCTGTGCAGTTCACCCTTGTGCTTTAGGTCTTCGACGCTGATCAGCTGTTTGCCGTGCAGGGACGACACGAAGGTCAGGCACGAGTTGAGGCTGCGATAGCGAATGTGTTCGCGGCCGTCGTCATCCGTCTGCAATTCGCCGACCACCACGGTGCAGGCGCCGCAGTCACCGCTGGCGCAGCCTTCTTTGGTGCCGGGCTTGCCCACATGGTCGCGCAGATAATTGAGCACGGTCAGGTTCGGGTCCAGGGCGTGCTCGCTACGGAGTTCCTGGTTTAGTAAAAACTGGATCACGGAAGGCCTCGCAGACTCATTATTGTTGTTAACCGATAGGAACTGAATTTAGCAGGTCTGACTTTTCGGTCAATGATTTTCTGACTTAAAGGTCAGGAAATTGCAATTTGTCGATTAACCACCTGTTCCTTAATTATTGTCGCTGGTTCCATAGCCTGCCTTTTTGCTTGAATTTGCTTGAATCGTGCCAAAAAACCTCCGGGTGGGCACTCCGCCCTGATGCAGCAATTGCGCTACACTGCGCCGCTTGTACAGATCAAAGAGTTTGAAGGACAACCATGACGTTCAAGGCGCCGGACAGCCTCGCCGAGCAAATCGCTCACCACCTCGCCGAACGCATCATTCGCGGCGAAATGAAGCCCGGGGAGCGCATCCAGGAACAGAAGGTCACGCTGGCCCTCAATGTCAGTCGTGGTTCGGTCCGCGAGGCCTTGCTGATCCTCGAGCGTCGGCACCTGATCGCGATCCTGCCGCGACGTGGCGCCCACGTCACCGAGCTCACGCCGCACAAGGTGCAGAGCCTGTGCACGCTGATGAGCGAACTCTATATTCTGCTCGGTAACTCGGTGGCCAGTGGC
The DNA here is from genome assembly GCF_000967965.1 of Pseudomonas fluorescens. GTDB lineage: Bacteria > Pseudomonadota > Gammaproteobacteria > Pseudomonadales > Pseudomonadaceae > Aquipseudomonas > Aquipseudomonas grandcourensis. Next base: position 5,064 of record NZ_LACC01000031.1, on the reverse strand, counting down.
TGGAAAACCCAAGCCGACATGGCGCCGTTCGTGCAGATCCAGCAACGCCTGACAGCCAGCTACGAGCGTCAGGACATCCGCACTTTCGTCGACGACAGCTTCAATGTGATGCGCGCCGCGTATCCGTTCGCCAACAACCCGTACTTGCAGGAAACCGTCGAGAATCTGCAGCCGGCCATGAGCCGTGCGTATTTCCTCGCGCTGGACCAGCGCAAAGCGTCGATGAGTGAATTCCTCGAACTGTTCGAGCGCTTGCTCGCAGCCGTGCTGGCCCGTGACTTTGCGCAGATTCGCGTGGTGCTGACGGCTTATGCCCAGCGCAGTTGCGATCTGGTGATCTCTGCCCTGACGGACGCCTGAGCGTGCGGCTCAAGTGCATCAAGCTGGCGGGGTTCAAGTCCTTCGTCGACCCGACCACGGTAAACTTCCCCAGTAACATGGCGGCGGTGGTCGGGCCCAATGGCTGCGGCAAATCGAACATCATCGACGCCGTGCGCTGGGTGATGGGCGAGAGTTCGGCGAAGAACCTGCGCGGCGAATCGATGACCGACGTCATCTTCAACGGCTCCACCAGCCGAAAGCCAGTGAGCCAGGCGAGCATCGAACTGGTGTTCGACAACTCCGACGGCACCTTGCTCGGGGAATACGCCGCCTACGCGGAAATTTCCATTCGCCGCAAAGTGACCCGCGACAGCCAGACCACCTATTACCTCAACGGCACCAAATGCCGGCGCCGCGACATCACCGATATCTTCCTCGGCACCGGCCTTGGCCCGCGCAGCTACTCGATCATCGAGCAGGGGATGATCTCCAAGCTGATCGAGTCCAAGCCCGAAGACCTGCGTAATTTCATCGAAGAAGCCGCAGGCATCTCCAAGTACAAGGAGCGCCGGCGCGAGACGGAAAACCGCATCCGCCGCACCCACGAAAACCTTGAGCGCCTGACCGACCTTCGCGAAGAGCTTGAGCGTCAGCTCGAACGCTTGCACCGCCAGGCCGAGGCCGCCAAGAAGTATCAGGAATACAAGGGCGAGGAGCGTCAGCTCAAGGCCCAGCTGTCGGCCCTGCGCTGGCAGGCGCTGAACGATCAGGTCGGCCAGCGTGAAGCGATCATCGGTAACCAGGAAGTTTCTTTCGAAGCCCTGGTGGCCGAACAGCGTAATGCCGACGCAAGCATCGAGCGCCTGCGTGACGGGCACCACGATCTCTCGGAACGCTTCAACCTGGTGCAGGGGCGCTTTTACTCGGTCGGTGGCGACATTGCCCGGGTCGAGCAGAGCATCCAGCACGGTCAGCAGCGTTTGCGCCAGTTGCAGGAAGACCTGAAAGAGGCCGAGCGCGCACGCCTGGAAACCGAATCGCACCTGGGCCACGACCGCACGCTGCTGCTGACCCTCGGCGAAGAGCTGGACATGCTCAACCCGGAGCAGGAAGTCACCAGCGCCGCCGCCGAAGAGGCTGCTGCCGCGCTGGAAGAGTCCGAAACCACCATGCACGGCTGGCAAGAGCAGTGGGATACGTTCAACCTCACCGCCGCCGAGCCGCGCCGTCAGGCCGAAGTGCAGCAGTCGCGGATCCAGCAGCTGGAAACCAGCCTCGAGCGCCTGGCCGATCGCCAGAAGCGTCTAGGCGAAGAACGCGCCTTGCTCTCGGCGGACCCGGAAGACGCGGCGATCATGGCGCTCAGCGAGCAGCTCGCCGAATCCGAAGCGACACTTGAGGATTTGCAGACCAGCGAAGAAGCCCAGGTCGAAAAGCTTGAGCAGTTGCGTCAGGAATTGCAGCAAGCGCTGACCGCGCAGCAGCAGGCGCAAGGCGATTTGCAGCGCCTCAACGGTCGGCTGGCTTCGCTCGAAGCTTTGCAGCAAGCCGCGCTCGATCCGGGTACCGGCACCGCCGAATGGCTGCGCGAACAGAATCTTGCGAATCGCCCGCGCCTGGCCGAAGGCCTGAAGGTTGAGGCCGGTTGGGAGCTGGCGGTGGAAACCGTGCTCGGCGCCGATCTACAAGCGGTGCTGGTGGACGACTTCAACGATTTCGATCTGTCGGGCTTTGCCCAGGGCGACTTGCGCTTGCTCAGCCCGTCCAGCGATGGCGTACGGGTGCCGGGCAGTTTGCTGGACAAGGTCGAGGCGCAGCTCGATCTGTCGCCATGGCTGGGGCAGGTCAGTCCGGTGGACAGTCTCGAACAGGCCTTGGCCTTGCGGAGCCAATTGGCTGCCGGGCAGAGCCTGATCAGCCGTGACGGTTACTGGATCGGTCGGCATTTCCTGCGGGTGCGTCGGGCCAGTGAAGCGGAAAGCGGCGTGCTCGCCCGTGGTCAGGAAATCCAGCAACTGGGCCTTGAGCGTGAAGAGCGCGAAGCCGCCGTCGAAACCCTGGAAACCCGTCTGCAGAATCTCAGGGCGCAGCAGCGTCAGCAGGAAAACGGTCGCGAGCATTTGCGCCGTTTGCTCCAGGACGAAGCGCGTCAGCAAGGTGAATTGAAGGCTCAATTGTCCGCCGGCAAAGCTAAGGCCGAACAATTGACCCTGCGTCGTACCCGCCTCGACGAAGAGCTTGTCGAACTCGATGAGCAGCGAGCGCTGGAACACGAAAATATCGGTGAGGCGCGCCTGCAATTGCAGGAAGCCCTCGACAGCATGGCGCTGGACACCGAGCAGCGTGAGTTGCTGCTGGCCCAGCGCGACAGCCTGCGCGAACGCCTGGACCGGGCGCGCCAGGAAGCGCGGCAGCACAAGGATCACGCCCATCAGCTGGCGGTGCGTCTGGGTTCGCTCAAGGCCCAGCACGATTCAACGCGTCAGGCGCTGGAGCGTCTGGAGATGCAATCCGAGCGGCTGACTGAAAAACGCGAGCAACTGAGCCTCAATCTGGAGGAGGGCGAAGCTCCGTTGGAAGAGCTGCGTTTGAAGCTCGAGGAATTGCTCGACAAGCGCATGACCGTCGACGAAGAGCTCAAGACCGCGCAGATCGCCCTCGAAGACGCCGACCGCGAACTGCGCGACGCCGAGAAGCGCCGCAGCCAGGCCGAACAGCAATCCCAGTTGATTCGCAGTCAGCTCGAAACCCAGCGCATGGAATGGCAAGCCCTGACCGTGCGCCGCAAGACCTTGCAGGACCAATTGCTGGAAGACGGCTACGATCTCCACGGCGTACTCGCGACGTTGACCGCCGAGGCCAGCGAGAAGGACGCCGAGGAAGAACTCGAGCGCATCGCCGCGAGGATTCAGCGTCTGGGCGCGATCAACCTGGCGGCCATCGATGAGTACCAGCAACAATCGGAACGTAAACGTTATCTGGATGCGCAGAACGACGATCTGGTGGAAGCGCTCGATACTCTTGAGAACGTGATTCGCAAGATCGACAAGGAAACCCGTAACCGTTTCAAGGATACCTTTGATCAGATCAATGGCGGTTTACAGGCGCTTTTCCCAAAAGTTTTCGGTGGAGGTCGCGCGTATTTGGAACTGACGGGCGAAGATTTACTCGATACAGGGGTAACAATCATGGCGCAGCCGCCCGGAAAGAAGAACAGCACCATCCATTTGCTCTCCGGCGGCGAAAAAGCCCTGACCGCATTGGCCCTGGTTTTTGCGATCTTCAAATTGAACCCGGCGCCGTTCTGCATGCTCGATGAGGTTGACGCGCCACTGGATGACGCTAACGTTGGACGCTACGCGCGATTGGTAAAAGAGATGTCACAGACAGTGCAGTTCATCTATATCACCCACAACAAGATCGCCATGGAAATGGCCGAACAACTGATGGGTGTGACGATGCACGAACCCGGTTGTTCACGTCTGGTGGCGGTGGATGTCGAGGAGGCGATGGCGATGGTGGATGCCTGAGTCGTGGTTGTAGGAAAGAGGGTTTACGGTATGTAGGACTCTTTTCCTGGCTTCGACTTGCTGGCCAATCGACATATTCGCGTCAGCCAACGTGGTAGACGGTGTAAAGTTGCCTTTGGTCGTGCTAGTTTAATGTCAATTTTTCGTATACGTGGGCAAAACGCCTGTCAGAACATAGAGTTGGCGCCACGTTTTAAAGCGGTTTGCAGGTTGTAAACCCCTTATTTTTCAGCATTTTTTATAGAGGCACGGGATTACATGGAAATCGGTCTGCGCGAGTGGCTGATCGTCATCGGCATTATTGTCATTGCCGGTATTCTTTTCGATGGCTGGCGCCGTATGCGCGGCGGCAAGGGAAAACTGAAGTTCCGTCTTGATCGAAGTCTGTCCAATCTGCCGGACGAGGACAGCGGCTCCAGCGCCGAGCTGCTGGGCCCGCCGCGCGTGCTGGACACGCATAAAGAGCCGCAACTGGACGAGCACGATCTGCCGTCGGTGAGCATGCCGGCCCGCGAGCCTCGCGAGTCGGGCTCCAAGCGCGGCAAGCGTGGCCACAGCGAGCCTTCCCAGGGAGACATGAACCTCAGCCTGGATCTGGACGGCGGCCCGAGCTTCAGCAGCCGCGACGGCGATTTCCCGGATGACACCAAGTCCGCGCCAGCGGTCAACGACAAAGATCAGCCACAAGCGGAAGAAGTGCTTGTGATCAGCGTGATCTGCCGCGACGCTGCCGGCTTCAAGGGCCCGGCGCTGTTGCAGAACATTCTGGAGAGCGGTTTGCGTTTCGGCGAGATGGATATTTTCCACCGTCACGAAAGCATGGCCGGCAACGGTGAAGTGCTGTTCTCCATGGCCAACGCCGTCAAGCCTGGCGTATTCGATCTGGACGACATCGACCACTTCAGCACCCCGGCAGTGAGCTTCTTCCTCGGTCTGCCAGGCCCTCGCCATCCGAAGCAAGCCTTCGACGTGATGGTGGCAGCGGCGCGTAAATTGTCCCAGGAGCTCAACGGTGAGCTGAAAGACGACCAGCGCAGCGTACTGACCGCCCAGACGATCGAGCACTACCGTCAGCGAATCGTCGAGTTCGAACGCCGCGCCCTGACCCAGAAACGTTGATTGAAATGGTTGTTCCCGCGCGGTGCGCGGGATAATCGGCAAACAGATTGAGCAGCCTCGGCTGCTCTTTTGCTTGTGCGCCAGGCATGGCGCG
>NZ_LACC01000030.1:102840-129231 GCF_000967965.1 Pseudomonas fluorescens | reverse complement strand
CTCGACGGCGAGGTCGACCAGACCCTCGGCGAGCCCACCACTCACGGCGTGGCCACGACCCGTGGCGTCGCCGATAACACCTACGGCGACGCCTACCACTACGCCGAACCCTACCGCGTGCTCGGCAAGTCCCACCTGCGCGACGAAGACCTGCAAAGCGAAAGCGGCTTTTTCTATGCGCGCCTGCGCCACGAACGCTACCTCAACAACCAGACCCACCTGAGCGGCACCAGCAGCAGCGCCACCCTGGCCCCCGGCCAGGTCCTGACCATCAGCGGCGACGCCCCCAAGGCCTTCGCCTCCCGGGTGGTGATCACAAAGATCACCACCCGCGCCGCCCGCGACCGCAGCCTGACCTGCGATTTCGAGGCCATGCCCTACGCGTTGCGCCTGTGTTTCCGGCCCGAGGTGCCGCCCAAACCACAGATCGCCGGCACCCTCCCGGCGCGCATCACCCACCCCCAGAGCAACCCGATGTACACCGAAATCGACGATCACGGGCGCTACCGGGTCAAGTTCCTCTTCGACCGCGACACCTGGCCAGCCGGCCGCGAAAGCAAATGGCTGCGCCAGGCCCGCGCCTACGCCGGCGACACCTACGGCCTGCACCTGCCGCTGATCGCTGGCACCGAAGTCGCCATCGCTTTCGAGCAGGGCGACCCGGACCGCCCCTACATCGCCCACGGCCTGCACGACGACCAGCACCCGGACCTGGTGACCCAGCGCAACGACCACCGCAACGTGCTGCGCACGCCGGCCAATAACAAGTTGCGCATGGACGACACGCGGGGGCAGGAGCACATCAAGCTCAGTACCGAGTATGGCGGCAAGAGTCAGCTGAATCTGGGGCATCTGGTGGATGGCCAGCGGAAGAAGCGTGGGGAAGGGTTTGAGCTGCGTACGGATGATTGGGGCAGTCTGCGTGCAGGCAAAGGCGTATTCATCAGTGCCGACGCGCAGCCCAAAGCGCAGGGCCCGGTGCTGGACATGGACGCCGCCGTGGCCCGTCTGCAACAGGCCGGTGAACAGCTGCAACAGCTCTCCAGCGACGCCCAGACCGCCCGCGCCGAACCGGCCGATGTTGCCGCGCAACTGAACCTGCTGCGCCAGGATCTGGAACAGCTCAAATCCCAGGTCCTGCTGCTCAGCGCCCCGCAAGGCATCGCCGTCACCAGCGGAAAACACCTGCAACTGGCGGCCAAGGACAACCTGATGCTCAACGCCGGGGGCGAGGCCGACCTCAGCGTGGTCAAGCGGCTGTTCATCGGCGTGGGGCAGGGCGTGAGCCTGTTTGTGCGCAAGCTCGGCATCAAGCTGATCGCCAACCAGGGCCCGGTGAGTGTGCAGGCGCAGAACGACAAATTGGAACTGATCGCCCGGCACGGCCTGGACATCACCAGCACCGAAGATGAAATCCACATCACGGCGAAGAAGAAAATCGTCCTCAACGGAGGTGGCAGTTACCTCAGTCTGGATACGAACAGCATCGAGTCGGGCACGGCGGGGGATCACAAAGTCAAGGCAGCCCATTTCGAACACAGCGGTGCAGCCACGCAAGCACAGGACATGCCGGCGCAATCTCGATTGGCCGAACACCCCACCACGTCCTCGGACCTTTCGGATTTCTCTGCCTGATCCCTTTTGCACAACAAGGAGCGACATACAACATGGCCAGTTTGCTTGCCCGACTTTTTGGCTTACACGAGCCGCCCCTACCGCCTGCGGCCCCCCGCGCGCCAATCCTGCCGACGCCCGATACCCGGCTCATTACGCCGCCCGCGAGCCCGGCTCCGTTGAAAAACTGGTGCCATCCGTTCAAGAGCAACCTCAACCCACTGATGCAACTGACCCACCTGGCCAAGGCCGGCGGCGGCTACTACCCAATCGGTCGCAGCGGTCTGTTCCACGGCGGTATCCATTTCGACGGGGGCACCGCCGGCACCCTGGATCAGTCCAGCGTCCGCTGCCTGGCCGATGGCGAAGTGGTGGCGTACCGCATTGACACGCACGCGCCGACCACACGTTATTTCATCGGCGAGATGACCATCAACAAACCGTTCTCGCGCAATTTCGTCCTGGTGCGTCATCGCCTGCAGCCGCCGAAGATTACCGGCAGCACGGACATACCGCCCAGCCTGACCTTCTACAGCCTGTACATGCACCTGCAGGATTGGGCGAAATACGAGCAAAACGATGCCATCGAGCGCCCCGGTTTCTGGCCCGCCAGTCCGACCCTGCGGGTCCCGCAAAACGCCAAGGACATTCGCCCGGGCTCGCTGGAACAGCGCGGCCTGAATGTGCGTCACCAGCCTTCCCAAGGCAAGATCATCGACTTCCTGCCGCGGGGTGCGCCGGTGACCGTCAGTGGCACGGGGGCCTACCGCAAACTGGAAAATCGCCTTGGCCCTGATGTCCTGATCACCGACGACGGTGCGCTGGCGGGCTACATCGCCGCCAAGCTGCTGCGACCCCTCGGGGACAACGAGTACCGCATCACTTCGTCGGAACCGGCAGTGAATGTTCGCGCCGAGCCGAGCGTGACGAGCGATGTCCATTTAAAACTGCCGACAGGCTCGGTCGTCACGGTCAGCGGCGAGGGCGATTTCCGCAAGCTGGAGCGTGTCCACCTCTACGTGCACTTTGCCTCGCTGCAAGGCGAGCTCGCTCCGCTGGCCACTGACCGCATCGTGGTACTCGACCAACCGGTGCCGATCCAGGCGGGTGCCTTGATAGGGCACTTCGGCGAGTACCAGAGCATGGGCGCAGATCGACCGGAGGAAAAACTGCACCTGGAAGTGTTCACCGGCGATGACGTCGATCTGTTCTTTGACGCCAGTCGAGACTGGGCCAAGCGCTTGCCGGCGAAAGAGTGCACCTGGATGAAGCTGGTCAAGGGCACGCCGGTGGTGCCCCATGAAGAATGGGTGACGGCCGCGCGCCTGCAGGCGTCGAGTGACGCCAGCCCACGCAGCGCCGCCGACCTGTTAGTCCCTAAAAGCCTCCTGGATGGCCTGCCGGCCGAAAGAAAAATCCACGTGCCGGCGACCGAGTACCGCAAGGCCCGCAACTGGTATCGCCTGGACGGGCTGCTGCACGGTGCAGACCACAACCTGCTCGACGGCTGGGTGTGCGAAGAAGTCGACGCCACCCCGTGGCTCAGCCCGTGGTCGTGGGAAGGTTATGAGGTGATTTTCGACTACAGCACGCCTCGACAGGAAATGGCGTCGTTTTTCAGTGCTGTCGGCCGCTTTAACGAGGAGCAACGCGAGCGCTTTCGGCCCCTGGCCGAGAAAAACAACCAAGGGCCGATGAAAAATCGCCTGTACGACATCATCGACCGCAACGGCGACGGCAAGATCACCGCCGACGAACTGCAGGCAGCCCTGCGACTCCCGGCTCTGGCGCAAGCCATCTCGCAGATGGTCCTGCGCAAGGAAAGCGAATGGTTTCACCAGACGCAGAAGTGGGATGCGCTGGACGAATTGCTCGGCCACAGCGGCTCTACGCCACACTGGAATTGGGAGGCGGAGAAGCAGCGGATCGAGCAGATCAGTTGGTGGGGGGAAGTGGCGGAGAAAGTGGGGTTGCCGGCGTGGGGGAGGCCGTATCACTTTCATCCGGTGGGGTTAGCTGGCTACTTCATGAGCACAAACGAAATTTTAATCTGTAAAAATTGCAGCGCTGCGATAACTTTAACTAAAGAGTTTATCGAGGAGATATGTCATAGAGATATAAATTCGTCTTTCGTCACTGCAATGATGGATGCATCTAAAACAATATTTGATAAATACGGTGTAAATAGCTGCAATCAAGTGACTCACTTGCTGGCTCAGGCAAAAGTTGAGACGGGTGGGTTTATAAACTTTCGAGAGTCGTTGAATTATTCTAGAGGGACTTTTACGGCTGCCAGGCTCTATAGATTATCCCCGACTGTGATCAATGCCGGGTTTTCACGAAAGGGATTAATGTTCGCGAGTGATGAGGAAAAATTAAGGTGGATAGATGAACACCTGATTGGAAATGACGCAGCATACGGTCTGCACTGTTATGGAAATAGCGAGCAGCCAGGGAAAGATTATCGAGGTCGAGGGTTGATTCACCTTACTCACTATGACACGTACAAGAAGTTTGCCAACGAAACCGGAATCGCAGTCGATAGAAATCCTGAACTGTTAGAAAATGATTTTGCAGTCGCTATAGAGACTTCTTTATGGTTTTGGAAAAGTAGAAACATTGCCGCGATTGCAGATAATGTTTCTCTAGTGGGAGATGCTGCCGTTACTGCTGTCACTCGCCCCATTAACGCCGGGTTCGCGGGATTGTCGGAGCGTCAACAATACAAAAGGGAGATCACATCAATTTTCAACAATCATTTTAATAGTGGGTGTTCAAAAAATGATTAAGGTAATATGTGTTGCTGTTATTTTTTTTGGGGTGTTAAAGGTTGCTATTGCAAGTGGTGATGAATGTGGCGGGATCGGTTTGCTACAAGCCCATAAATCAACGGTTTTGCACGGGTCAAGTGTATGTTTTGTCTATTCAAAAACAAGTTCACAAGATGGGCTGAAATTATCGCGCGACCCTGATGAAATATCGCTCTATGCGATATCGGAATCCGAAAGGCCAGAGCTTTTGTATGAATTTCCGTATGCCGGAACTCAAGGCAAGATTAATGATGTTTTTTTTCTAGCTATCGAAGGTGCGGCCGAGGAAATGCTTTTTGTTATTCATAGCATGCAATCCCCAAAGTCGTGGGATACAAAAAGTGATATTTACGATGTGAGCGTAATAAGACACCAAGGTGGCATTTTAATTCGAGACCAGAAACTTTCTCGCTTCTTTGATTTGGGAGGGGATCTCGTTGATACCCAAGGAAAATCGACGTATCTATATCCATACAAAGATAAGAAATCTGTGGAGGGCGCGGTTCGCTCAGCCTTGTTTCGGGCGATAAATTCGTCCACCAAAATCATGGGTACGGTTCAAGAAAAGACATTCCTATATGCCGGTGATTCGGAGCCGGCTTTACAGGATCCAAAGAAAGCATATTTGATTAAAGGTGATCAAGTCACGCTTGCGGATTCAATGGCGGGCTGGTGCAAAATCTTATATCAAGGAAAGGCGAAGCTTATAACTAGGTGGGCGCAATGTAAGTCGATAGTTTTCGCGGAGAACTAAATTCATATTGCCAATGCGGAATAATCAGATCGGCCACGATGTAAAAATAAGGAGCGCTTATGAGAGTCTCAAGCAAAATTGGTAAAGTGCTTGCCGTTACAGTTATGCTGATGACATTCGGGGTTTTATCCGAAGAGTGCATGAGGGACAATTCAAATCTACAAGTCTCGCACGAACTAAAAACCAAAAAAAATCTGATCTGCATTGTTCGTGGTAATGATGAGGTTGTCATCTTTGTATACCGGAACAGCGAAAAAAATGTTCCGCTGTCAAGAAATGTGATGTTGTTGGAGAAATCAGATATAGCCGAAGAGGTTGTGCGTCTTGAACCTTTTAGTGATGGATTTAGAATGTATTTAGAATATCCAAATAATATTTATATTGTTGGGGTTGATGCGGATGCGGAGCATATAGTTGAATCATCTGTTTTGGTAAAGATAAATGCTGTTGTCCCAGACGCTCCTCCGCAACAGATGAGTCTTGTACTGACTTCAAATGTGCTGTCGGCGCTAAGGTTTGAGACTCTAACGAGAAGCCAGGCTTTCGATCAAGGCGTTTTAAGTCTTGAAAAGCCACTCAGTGCGAGAATAACAGCACAAAAAACCAAGGTTTCATATTTGCCTGGTTTATCTAGTCTTTCGGAAATGCATTTGGCTCAGGGTGATAGTGTTGATGTGGTTGGCTTCAAAGGTGGATGGATAAAAATCAACTATAAAGCCTCGAATGATCTTCATGAAAGTAGTGGGTGGGTTCTGCTGGCGGACATATTGTGATCGATGCCTAAGTTATAGTCGGTCATTTTCCTGAGTGATATGTGTTCGTTGAGGCGTGCCTGAATGAACACGGCGAATTGGTAGGTGTTAAAAGTTCCGAGGCTGTTTCGAAGTTTGTAATTTACAAGGTTCGGTAGGGTGGATTTTATTGGGGGTCAGATTTTATGTGCGTGAAACTTCGATATTGTGCGGCAGTTAAAATGCTTTCGAATAAGTACGAAGCGGGAGGGAATCCCTGTGCGGTGGGTGGCTGTGTATTTATGCCCTCGTGGCCCGAAGCGGGAGCGAGTTAGTCATGTCTGTCAGACTGGATACTGTACCTGCTCGTGCGCGACGTCCTGCACGACCTCGGGTCTGGCTTTGGCTTGGCCTGCTGTTGCTGTGCCTGTTGTTTGGGATAGGAGGGAGTTTCCTCTTCACCGATGAATCGTTGGACCAGCAGCCTGTTGACTTCTGGAGTCTGGCGTTGGGTCTGCCACTTCTTGGCTGGTGCGTGCTGGGATTTGCGCGAGTGTTATTACATATCGGCAAGCAAGCTGCTGCTGATGGTTGGGATGATGCCCGTGAAAAAGACCTGACCCGCAGGCTTCGGAAAGGTCGACGCTCTCAACAGATTTTAGGGGTGAGTTGTTACACCGCGCTGCGAGATCCATCGGCTGGGCCAGTGGGGCAACTGGACGCATTGCTAAACGGGAATGCAGCACTGAAAGCGCAACCGTTCAGGATTGACGGGGCGCCATTAAGTCACAGCCGTTTGGATGAAGACCTGGGTGAAGACCTCGAAGCAGTGTTCTTGAGTGTATTGACACGCTCGCTCGCCGACTTGGCACCAGTCCTTTCACAGTTGCCTGACGATAAACCAATTGCCCTGTTATTGGACGTCGATTGCAGGCTGCCTGAGGACCAATGGCTTCCTGCATGGCGCAACGCATGGCGAGAATCCGGTATCCGTCAATCGGTGGTCCCCGTCGAAGGCCGTGGATTGGCTGCGGTGGATCGCTGGCTGGATCAGCGTATTGACGATCAGGCTTTGCTGATGGTGCTGGCAGTGCAGTTGGCACCGGATCAGCCTGAGGGCACAGCAGAAGTGGCCGTTGGTTTGTTGTTCGGCAACCGGCTTACGCAGTCGGCCTTATCGCCCATTGCTTATCTTCATCGCCCAGAACAGCAACGCCAGCTCAGCGAAGCTGGCTTGCTGGGTTCCGCGCGTCAGGCTCTCGACTGGGCACCGCTGCTGGGGCAATCGATCGAAAAGGTCTGGCGGGCTGGGGTAGGTGCGCCAAGCCCTGTGGAGAGCGTATTACGTGACGTCCTCATGCCGGTCAAGCCGCCGCAGAATTTCTGCAACCTCGACGCGTTGCTTGGCCATGCGGGGAAAGCCTCACCGTGGCTGGCCATCGCCGCTGCGGCGCAAACGATTGAACGCGGCGCCGGGCCGCAATTCATTTTCAGCGGCGGAACTGCCGTCGATGGCCTTTGGAGCACGGTGTTGATGCCCGTGTCACCCCTTTCGAAATAGGAAATCTCGAATGCAGTTTCGACGCTCTGTAGGGTTGGGTGTGCTGGCGAGTGTGCTGTTGATGGCCGGATTGGTCTTGAGTGTGCTGCTCTGGCGCCACCCCGAGTCATTGGGCATGGCATCGGGTAGTGCCCGGCAAACGCTCTGGCTTTCGGTGAGCTCGGTGACCACCCTCGTGCTGATGGTGTTCCTGGGTGGGTACCAATTGATAGGCCGGTGGATTGGCAGTGCTACTTATCAACCATTTGAGTCGGACGATAAGCCCCAGCCTGCGCAACGGCCTTCTGCAAATTCGGCTGGCGCCGAGGACAGACAATGGGAAGCCAGGATTAGAACTTCGTTGCGGGCGCGCCACCGCGGTTTTTGGCATCCCAAGGTCCGACTCCTGCTCATTGTCGGCGAACCCGAGCAGATCCAGGCCATCGCCCCCGGCCTGACCCGGGACCACTGGCTGGAAGATCAGGACACCTTGCTGCTATGGGGCGGCAGCGTGCAAAACAAGCTGGACGACGTGGTGATTGAGCGTTATCGCCGCCTGACTCGCTGGCGGGCTCTCGACGGCGTGGTTTGGGCATTGAATGCCGAGCAGAGCGCTGACGGCTACCACATGGGTAAAGGCGCGCGGCACCTACAAGACCTCGCGGGTACGCTGGGCTGGTCGCTGCCGCTGCACCTCTGGCAGGTTTGCGCCAGTCACTGGTTGCAGGACAAACGCCCGAGCCAGGCGGTTGGCTGCGCACTGCCGTCTCGCCTCACCGCGACAGAACTGGAAACGTCGCTGCGCAGTCTACTGGGCCCCATGCGCCAGGAAGGCTGGGCGCAGATGAACCTGACGATGGCGCATGACTTTCTGGTGCGCCTGGTGCGGGACCTGCAAGTTGAAGGCGTGGCCCGCTGGCGTAAGGTACTGACGCCGTGGTTCGGCAGCGGCAGGCAGGATGTTCCGTTGCGCGGCCTGTGGTTCAGCCTGCCGTTGTCCAATACAACGCAGAACAAAGAAGAGCACTTCTGGCCCATGGACCCTGCTTGGCACGGCGTGCTCGGCGTACCAAAACAGCGGAACCGTCGTCTGGGCTGGAGCGCCCCGCGCGTCGCTAATGTCTTGCTGTTGGCCGTGGCCCTTGCGTGGGGCGCCGGCCTGCTGCTGTCGTTCATCAGCAACCGCGTGCAGATCCACCATTTGCAGACCTCGCTGACGACGCTGCAGCAGGCCACCCCCGGCGACGCCCAACTCAGCGCTCTCAACGAACTGACCCGCGAACTGGGCCGCCTGGATTACCGCGCCAGCCACGGCTCACCGTGGTACCAGCGTTTCGGCCTGGACCAGAACGACGCGCTGTTGGCCACGCTGTGGCCGCGTTACGTCGAGGCCAACCAGCGCCTGTTGCGCGACCCGGCGGCGGCCACCCTCAAGGCCCGGCTCAACGCCCTGGTCAAGCTGCCACCGGACAGCCCCGAGCGTGCCAAGCGCGCGCAATCTGCCTACACGCAACTCAAGGCCTACCTGATGCTGGCGCGCCCGGAAAAAGCCGATCCGGCTTTTCTCATCCTAGCCTTGGTGGAAGCCGAACCGCAAAGCACCGGCTACTCACCAGGCCTCTGGCACGCGCTGGCACCGACCTTGTGGGCCTTTTACGCCGAGCAACTGGCCGCCCACCCAAACTGGCGCATCGACGCCGACCCCAAGCTGGTGGCCCAGGTGCGGCAGGTGCTGATCAGCCAGTTGGGCCAGCGCAACGGCGAAGCCAGCCTGTACCAATCCGTGCTCGACAACGCCGCCAATCACGCGCCGGCGCTGAGCCTGGCGCAGATGGTCGGCGACACCGAGGCATCGACGCTGTTTGCCACTTCGGCCGAGGTGCCGGGGGTGTTCACCCGCCAAGCCTGGGAAGGCCAGGTGCGCCCGGCCATCGACGCCATCGCCGAGGCACGCCGTGAAGAAATCGACTGGGTGCTCAGCGACAACCCGGCGCGTCTCGCCGCCGACCTGAGCCCGGAACAACTCAAGCAACGCCTGACCGAACGCTACTTCCAGGACTACGCCCACGCCTGGCTGGACTTCCTCAACCAACTGCGCTGGCAACCGGTGGACAGCCTTGGCGAGGTGATCGACCAGTTGGCGCTGATGAGCGATGTGCGTCAGTCGCCGCTGATCGCGCTGATGAACACCTTGGCCTATCAGGGCCAGGCTGGCACCCGTCGTCAGGCGCTGGCCGAGTCATTGGTGCAGTCGGCGCAGCAACTGCTCGGCAAGGAGCCGGTTCCGGTGATCGAGCAGGGGGTGCCCGGCACTGGCAGCCCCCTGGACGCCACCTTTGGCCCGCTGTTGACCTTGCTGGGCAAAGACGTCGACAACCAGAACGACACGGAACGCCTGAGCCTGCAAGCCTTCCTCAACCGCGTCACCCGGGTGCGCCTGAAGTTGCAGCAAGTGAGCAACGCACCTAATCCCCAGGCAATGACCCAGGCCCTGGCGCAAAGCGTGTTCCAGGGCCACAGCGTCGACCTCACCGACACCCAGGCCTACGGCAGCCTGCTCGCCGCCAGCCTCGGTGCCGAGTGGGACGGCGTCGGCCAGACCCTGTTCGTGCAGCCGCTGGAGCAGGCCTGGCAGCGAGTCCTGCAACCCTCGGTGGCCGGCCTCAACAGCCAGTGGCAGCGGGCGATCGTACGCGACTGGCAGGGCGCGTTTGCCGGTCGCTATCCCTTTGCCGCCACCGGCAGCGATGCCTCGTTGCCGATGCTCGGGCAGATGATCCGCGCCGACGCCGGGCGCATCGACCAGTTCCTGCAACAACAACTGGGTGGCGTGCTGCGCAAGGAAGGCAGCCGCTGGGTGCCCGATTCGCGGCACAGCCAGGGCCTGCACTTCAACCCGAAGTTCCTCGCGGCGATCAACCAGCTCAGCCACCTTGCCGACGTGCTCTACACCGACGGCGGCATGGGCCTGAGCTTCGAGCTGCGCGGCAAGCCGGTGCGCGACGTGGTGCAGACCACCTTCATCCTCAACGGCGAAAAGCATGAGTACTTCAACCAGAAGGAACGCTGGCAGCGCTTTAGCTGGCCGGGCTTCAGCCAGCATCCGGGCACGCGTTTGCTGTGGATCAGCGTGCTGGCCAATGAACGCCTCTACGGCGATTACGAAGGTACCTGGGGCCTGATCCGCCTGCTCGAACAGGCAAAAATCACCGCCCTGAACGACACCGACAGCCAGTACCGCGTGCAGCTTCGGGCCCCCGACGGCCTCGACCTGACCTGGCACCTGCGCACTGAACTGGGCGCAGGGCCGCTGACGTTGCTCAAGTTGCGCGGCTTTGAATTGCCGGCGCAGATTTTTCTGGACAAGGGGGAAAAGCCGTCGCTTTGATTTCGATTGGTGGCAGCCGGTTTACGGCGAAGTCGGTGATGCGGGGCGGGGGCGGTATTGATCGATTGCGACCAGTTGCCGGGGGAATCCATCAAGCGCCGGTTGCTTCTCTGGGGGGCGTTACACGGTCAAATGTGGCGAGGGAGCTTGCTCCCGTTGGGCCGCGCAGCGGCCCCGGCTCTTAAAAAGCGGGGCCTGCTGCGCAGTCCAGCGGGAGCAAGCTCCCTCGCCACAGGTTTTTCAGCGATTGTTCGAGGCTTACACGCGTTCAAAAATCGCCGCAATCCCCTGGCCACCACCGATGCACATGGTCACCAGTGCATAACGGCCGCCGGTGCGATGCAGTTCGTGGATGGCCTTGGTGGCGATGATTGCGCCGGTCGCGCCCACCGGGTGGCCCAGGGCGATGCCCGAACCGTTCGGGTTGACCTTGGCCGGGTCGAGGTCCAGTTCCTGGCTGACGGCGCAGGCCTGGGCAGCGAAGGCGATGTTGGCTTCGATCACGTCCAGGTCGGCGACGGTCAGGCCGGCGCGCTTGAGCGCCAGGCGTGTGGCCGGGATCGGGCCCAGGCCCATGAACTCAGGTTCGACGCCGGCGTGGGCGTAGCTGACCAGGCGGGCGAGGGGTTTCAGGTTATTGGCCTGGACCGCGTTGCCGCTGGCCATGACCAGTGCGGCGGCGCCGTCGTTGAGGCCCGAGGCGTTGCCGGCGGTGACCGAGCCGTCCTTCTTGAACGCAGGCTTCATCGCTGCCAGTTGTTCCAGGGACGTGGCGCGCGGATGTTCGTCGACGCTGAACAGTTTGACGCCTTTGCGATCCTGGATTTCCACGGTCGCGATCTGTTCGCTGAAGTAGCCGTTGGCAATCGCGTGAGCCGCGCGTTTCTGGTCTTCGAAAGCCAGGGCGTCCTGCATTTCGCGGGTGATGCCGTTGCGCGCAGCGACGTTCTCGGCGGTGATGCCCATGTGGATGCCATGGAACGGGTCATGCAGGATGCCGAGCATGTAGTCGATGACCTGGGCGTTGCCCATGCGCGAACCCCAGCGGGCGGCCGGCATCAGGTACGGACCACGGCTCATGGATTCGGCACCGGCACCGACGACGATGTCGGCATCGCCGAGCATCAGGGTCTGGGCAGCGTTGATGATGGCTTGCAGGCCCGAACCGCACAGGCGGTTGACGTTGTAGGCCGGGGTTTCCTTCGGGATGCCGGCGTTCATCGCTGCGACGCGGGAGATGTAGGCGTCGCGGGTTTCGGTCGGGATCACGTTGCCCATCACCAGATGGCCAACGAGCGCCGGGTCCACGGCGGCTCGCTCCAGGGCGGCTTTCACGGCCGTGGTCGCGAGGTCGGCCAGTGGCACGTCCTTGAGCGAACCGCCGAATGTACCGATGGCGGTACGGGCGGCGCTGACGACGTAGATTTCTGGAGTGTTCATGGCTGGTTTCCTTTCGGTGGATTCTTATCTGTACTGCGATTGAGCAGGGCGTTCAAGGCGGTTTTCGCCTCGTCGGTATTCAGGCGCTGAATGAACAGCGTGTTTTCTTCGCGCAGGGTGGCTTCCAGTTCGGCCAGGGAAGCCTGTTTCATCAGCTGCCGGGACTGGCGCAAGGCTTGCTGGGGCATGGCCAGGAAGCGCTGGGCGATTTTTGTCGCCGCCGCCAGGCATTGTTCGCCGTCATCGAAGGCTTCGTTGGCCAGACCCCAGGCCACCGCTTCGTTACCGTCTAGGCCGTTGCCCAACAGCAGCAGGCTCGCGGCGCGGGCATGGCCGAGGCGGCGTGGCAGCAACAGGCTGGCGCCGAATTCGGGGCACAGGCCGATGTTGACGAACGGCATGCGCAACTTGGCGTTGCGGGTCACCAGTACCTGATCGCAATGCAGCAGCAAGGTGGTGCCGATGCCGATGGCCGCACCGCAGACTGCCGCGACCAGCGGTTTTTGCAGGCGCGTGACGACCTTCATCAAGTAGAACGCCGGGGCGTCCAGATGAGTGGGCGGATTCTGCAGGAAATCCACCAGGTCATTGCCGCTGGTGAAGCACGCCGGGCCACCGGTGAGGATGATCACGCCGGTTTGCTCGTCTTCGTCGGCGGCCTGCAGCAGGTCGGCCAACTGCGTGTACATGGCGTTGTTCAGTGCGTTGAGCTTGTCCGGGCGGTCGATGGTCAGCGTCAACACGCCGTCGCGTTGCTCGTGTTTGATCAGGTCGGTCATCGCAGGCTCTGCAGGGTCGGTTCAGGGCTGCCACTTTAAGCGCCGGACAAACTCCGGATCTATGGCAAAACGGGTCAACTGCACTGCCGCTTTTTGCCATGCCGGTGTGCCAAAAAGCGACACACACCCTTTCGGGGTATGGCCGCGCCCGGCGAATCGACCAATAGTGGGGGCATCCGCTCATCCAGAGCCGAACTCGCTATAAGGTGCATTTGCTATGGGCAAGACGCTGCTTAAGGTGATTTCCAGTCTGTTTGTTGTACCGCTGACCTTTCATGCCTACGCCGCTCAAGTGGACGACAGCAATACGCTGCGGCTGTACAACTGGGCGGATTACATCGGTGAAAAAACCATCGCCGATTTCGAAAAGGCCACCGGTATTAAGGTGGTCTACGACACATTCGATTCTTATGAAACGGTACAGGCCAAGCTGCTCACCGGCCATTCCGGTTATGACCTGATCGTGTTGAATGCCTCCCTCGCGCCGCCGCTGATCAAGGCCAAGGTGTTCCAGCCGCTGGATAAAAAGCAGTTGCCGGGGTGGACCAACCTGGATCCGCAGATCCTCGAAGACCTGCAAGGCTATGACCCTGGCACCCAGTACTCTGCGCCCTATACCTGGGGCAGCAACGGCGTGACCTACAACGTCGACAAGATCAAGGAGCGCATGCCGGACGCGCCGATCGGCTCGCTGGCGATGATCTTCGATCCGAAGATCGTCTCGCGCTTCGCCGACTGCGGCGTGACCCTGCTCGATGCCCCGACTGAAGTCATTCCCATGGCCCTGAAGTACCTGGGGCGTGATCCGCGCAGCGCCGCACCGGAAGATCTGAAAGCCGCACAGGATTTGCTGCTGTCGGTGCGGCCGTACATCCGCAAATTCGACTCCGTCAATTACCTGACCAGCCTGCCCAACGGCGACGTGTGCATGGCCATGACCTGGTCCGGCGACTACGCCACCGCCATGGCCCGCGCCGCAGAAGCCAAGAAGAAGATCGACCTGGCCTACTTCATCCCCAAGGAAGGCTCGCTGATCTGGTTCGACAACATGTACATCCCGGCCGATGCGACGCACGTCGCCAATGCCCACAAGTTTCTCGAGTACCTGATGCAGCCGCAGGTGATGGCGGACGTGAGCGACTTCATCAATTACGCCAACAGTAACGCCGCGGCCACGCCGTTGTTGAACGCCGATGTGCGCAACAACCCGGCCATCTACCCCGATCCACAGACCCGCGAGCGGCTGTTCCCGCAGAAGACCCAGGACGCCAAGGACATGCGGGCGATTACCCGGGTCTGGAGCACGGTGAAAAGCGGCATCTGATGGGTTCGAACGTTAGTCAATTCGGTTAGAGGTTTATTTATGGCGACGCCAGCACGCAGCGTTTTTTCCCCAGCGGACGAGTCCCGACTGGTCAAGGCCGACAAGGCTCACCATATGCACGGCTATCACGTGTTCGACGAACACGCCGAGCAAGGCTCGCTGAACATCGTCGCAGGCGTAGGCGCCTACATCTACGACACCCAGGGCAACCGCTTTCTCGATGCGGTGGGCGGCATGTGGTGCACCAACATCGGTTTGGGCCGTGAGGAAATGGCCGAGGCCATCGCCGATCAGGTGCGGCAACTGGCTTATTCGAATCCGTTTTCCGACATGTCGAACAACGTCGCCATCCAGTTGTGCGAAAAACTCGCCAGCCTCGCTCCCGGCGACCTCGACCATGTGTTCCTCACCACCGGTGGCTCCACCGCCGTGGACACCGCCTACCGGCTGATCCAGTACTACCAGAACTGCCGTGGCCTACCTGCGAAGAAGCACGTCATCGCGCGGTTCAACGCCTATCACGGCTCCACCACCCTGACCATGTCGATCGGCAACAAGGCCGCCGACCGGGTGCCGGAGTTCGATTACACCAACCCGCTGATCCACCACGTCTCCAACCCCAACCCGTACCGAGCGCCCGATGGCATGGACGAGGCGCAGTTCCTCGAGTTCCTGGTCAAGGAATTCGAAGACAAGATCCTCTCGATCGGCGCGGACAAGGTTGCCGGTTTTTTTGCCGAGCCGATCATGGGCTCGGGCGGGGTGATCATTCCGCCCCGGGGTTATCTCAAGCGCATGTGGGACGTGTGCCAGCGCTACGACATTTTGTTCGTTGCTGACGAAGTGGTGACTTCGTTCGGGCGCCTGGGAAAGTTCTTTGCTTCTTATGATGTGTTCGACGTGCAGCCCGACATCATCACCACCGCCAAGGGCCTGACCTCGGCCTACCTGCCGCTGGGTGCGTGCATCTTTTCCGACCGTATCTGGAAAGTCATCGCCGAGCCGGGCAAGGGCCGCTGCTTCACCCACGGTTTCACCTACAGCGGGCATCCGGTGTGCTGCACCGCGGCGCTGAAGAACATCGAGATCATCGAGCGGGAAAACCTGCTGGCCCATGTCGACACGGTGGGCGCCTATCTGGAAGTGCGCCTGGCAACCCTGCGGGACTTGCCGCTGGTGGGGGATGTGCGCTGCCAGAAACTCATGGCCTGCGTGGAGTTCGTCGCCGATAAACGCACCAAGGCGCTGTTCCCCGACGAGATCAACATCGGCGAGAAAATCCACGTGCGGGCCCAGGCCCGGGGCTTGCTGGTGCGGCCGATCATGCATCTCAATGTGATGTCGCCACCGTTGATCCTGACGTTTGCCCAGGTCGATGAAATCGTCGAGACCCTGCGCGAATGCATTCTGGAAGTGGCGGCCGAGCTTGAAGCGAGCGGACAGTACGCGGGCCAATGATTTCGTCAGTCAGGCTGTTACCAAGGGCGTGTCCAGCCGCTAGACTGCGGGGCATGAGCAAACCACACGACGATACGCTGATCGCGGTGCCCTTCGGGGCATTGCACAAATGGCATGGGGGAATGCGCGAGGCATTCGCCCATATCGATGAGCCTGACGCCCTGCAACACCTGGCGTCGGCGTTGGCGCAACTGGTGTCCGTCGAGTCGATGATGATCAGCCTGGAGCGCAAGGACCGCGCGCCCCAGTTGCTGCATCAGCGCGGGATCGCCCAGGAGTATCAGGTCTCGATCCTGGAGCGCT
Organism: Pseudomonas fluorescens; assembly: GCF_000967965.1. Lineage (GTDB taxonomy): Bacteria > Pseudomonadota > Gammaproteobacteria > Pseudomonadales > Pseudomonadaceae > Aquipseudomonas > Aquipseudomonas grandcourensis. Next base: position 113,090 of record NZ_LACC01000030.1, on the reverse strand, counting down.
ATTTTGCCGGGGGTTATTTGCTCGACCCGTTCTGCCTGGCGGTGGAGCAGGGGTTGGCGCAAGGCTTCTATCACCTGGAGGAAATTGCCCCGGACAACTTCTTCGACAGTGACTACTACAAGACCTATTACCTGAATGCGGGTTGTTCGGAAGACAGCTACTACATTGTCGATATCGGCAATGACACGAAGATTTCCGTCAGCCTCTATCAGGGTTTCGGCGGTGAATGCCTGAGCGCCGAACAGCTGAATCTGCTGCGCGCCGTGGAACCGCTGGTGCGCGAATTCATCAGCGAGTTCAGTCAACGGGGCATGCTGCGCAGTGGCGAGACTCAGTGCGATCAAGACCAGGGCATGCGCGATGATCTCAAGCACCGGGTACAGTCGGCTTTCGAGCATTTCGGCAGCGATTTGCTCACCGAACGTGAGCGGCAAGTGGCGCATATGGTGTTGCGCGGGCATTCGGTGAAATCCACGGCCAGCCAGATGAGCATCTCACCGGAAACCGTACGCATGCACCGCAAGAACCTGTACCTGAAACTGGAGGTAGGTTCGCAGTCGGAGTTGTTTGCGCTGTTTATCGAGTGGTTGCGTAAGCATTAACCAAAATTTTTGGCCTACCGATACCCCTGTAGAAGCGAGCCTGCTCGCGATAGCGATCTGTCAGGCCCAATGATGTTGGCTGACACGCCCTCATCGCGAGCAGGCTCACTCCTACAGGTATTGCGTTAGTCTTCGCGTTTTACGACCAAGGTGAGAATGTCATAGCTCGCCACCAGCTCTCCCAACTGGTTGGTCACTTCCACATCCCACGCCACCACCCCTTGCGGGATGCCCTGCGGGCTCTTCTTGCCCTGGTCGATCTTGCGTTTGCAGGTCAGGCGGGCCTGGATGGTGTCGCCGATGCCCACCGGGTTGATGAAGCGCAGGGTGTCGAGGCCGTAATTGGCCAGCACCGGGCCGACGCCAGGGGAGACGAACAGGCCGGCCGCCGCCGACAGCACGAAGTAGCCGTGGGCGATGCGCTTGCCGAACTGCGATTCCTTGGCGGCGATGTCGTCGAAGTGCATGTAGAAGTGGTCGCCCGACAGGCAGCCGAAGTTCACCAGGTCCGCCTCGGTGACGGTGCGGCGGTGAGTCAGCAGCGATTCGCCGATCTGCAGGTCCTGGAAGTGGCGACGGAACGGATGCACGTCGGTTTCGATGACCTTGGCGCCGCGCACATATTCGCCGGTGACCGCCGCCAGCATGGTCGGCGAACCTTGCACCGCCGCGCGTTGCAGGTAGTGTTTCACCGCGCGCAGGCCACCGAGTTCTTCACCACCACCGGCACGACCCGGGCCGCCATGCTTGAGTTGTGGCAGCGGCGAGCCGTGGCCGGTGGATTCGCCGGCGCAATGGCGATCCAGTACCAGCAAACGGCCGTGCAAGGCAGCCGCGACCGGGATGGCCTTGGCGGCGATTTGCGGGTCCTTGGTCACCAGGCTGGCCACCAGGCTGCCTTTGCCGCGCGCGGCCAGGGCCAGCGCTTCGTCCAGATCGTCGTAGGCCATCAGGGTGCTGACCGGGCCGAACGCTTCGATATCGTGGGCGCCGCCCTCGGCATGCGGGTCGCGGGCCTGCAATAGAGTCGGGGCGAAGAACGCACCTTTGTCGACATTTACACCACGGGGTTCGAAACCGTCGCGGGCGCCGAACAGCATGTCGCTGCTCTGCAACAGCGCTTCCAGACGCTCGGCCACGTCTTTCTGCTGGTCGTGGGAAGCCAGCGCACCCATGCGTACGCCTTCCACCGACGGGTCGCCGACCACCACTTTGGCCAGGCGATCGCGCAGGCGGGTGGCGACTGTATCGATGTGTTTGGCAGGGACGATGGCGCGGCGGATGGCAGTGCATTTCTGCCCGGCCTTGGTGGTCATTTCCCGGGCAACTTCCTTGATGAACAGCTCGAACTCTTCGTCATCCGGGGTCACGTCCGGGGCGAGGATCGCGCAGTTCAGCGAGTCCGCTTCGGCGTTGAACGGCACCGAGTTACGAATCAGGTTCGGGTTGACCCGCAGCTTGGCCGCAGTGTCGGCGGAGCCGGTGAAGGTCACCACGTCCTGGCCTTGCAGGCGGTCGAGCAGGTCGCCGGTGCTGCCGATGATCAGTTGCAGACTGCCCGCCGGCAGCAGGCCGGATTCGTCCATCAGGCGCACCACGGCTTCGGTCAGGTAGCTGGTGGCGCTGGCGGGCTTGACGATGCACGGCATGCCGGCGAGGAAGCTCGGCGCGAACTTTTCCAGCATGCCCCAGATCGGGAAGTTGAACGCGTTGATGTGCACCGCCAGACCGCCGCGAGGCACCAGGATGTGCGTACCGGCAAAGGTGCCCATTTTGCTCAGCTGCATCGCCGGGCCTTCGTGGACGATGTTGCCCGACGGCAGCTCCCGCGAACCGAGGCTGGCGTAGGTGAATAGCGTGCTGTTGCCGCCTTCGATGTCGATCCAGCTGTCGGCGCGGGTTGCGCCGCTGTGATAGGAAATCGCGTAGAGCTGTTCCTTGCGCTCGCTCAGGTACAGGGCCAAAGCCTTGAGACGCTGGGCGCGCTGCTGGAAGTCCAGCGCCATCAAGCCGCTGATGCCCTGGCGACGGCCGTGTTCGATGGCCTCGGCGAAGTCCGGGCGCTCCTCATGGGTGCGGGCGATTTCATGGCCGTCGATGGCACTGCGCAGCACTTGCGCGCCCTGTTGGCCGATCCAGCGACCGGCGATGAAACTCTGCAGGGTAGGGGCATGCAGGGTAGGGGCGTGAGACATCACGATTGCTCCTGGTTATGAAGGGTTATGGCGCGGCGGCGACCGCGCCCTTTCGGAATTACCAAAGCGCCACGGTGTAACCGACGATCAATCGGTTCTCATCGACGGCGGTAGTCAAGCCATTGCCGGAACGGAAGGTCACGTTGCGCCAGCGCAAGCTGACGTTCTTCAACACACCGCTCTGGATGACGTAGCTGATATCGGTGTCGCGCTCCCATTCGCTTCCGTTGTCGACCTTGCCCGCCTTGACATGGCTGCCGTCGGTGTAGCGGGTCATGAAGGTCAGGCCGGGAATGCCTTGCGCCGCGAAGTCATAGTCGTAACGCAGCTGCCAGGAATCCTCCTCGGCGCGGGTGAAGGTGTTGAAGGTCACCAGGTTGACCACGTACGGATCGCCGCCGTTGATGAACGGAAAGGCACTGTCGCCGGACAATTGCTGGTAGGCGGCACTGACCTTGTGGGCACCGTGGGACACCGTGAACATGCCGTTGAGGTTGCGGTTGTCGATACGCCCGGCCCGTTCGGCACCGTCGCCCCGGCTGTCGAAATAACGCAGGTCGCTGCGCAGGTTGAAGCCGTTGCCCAGTGGTTGCGTATGCACCAGTCCGGCGAATTGCTGGCGATAGATCTGGTCGAGCTTGCCGTAGTAGTAGCTCAGGTTCAGTTGCGGACTGAACGCGTAGCTGCCACCACCGAAGTCGAAGTGATCGCTAGTGGCGGCGCCGAAGCCGACGTCATCGTTGCTGGAAGAGTCCCGCAGGTTGGCCTTGGTCAGGCGTCCGGCATTCACCGTCAGGCCGTCGATCTCCTGACTGGTCAGCAAGCCACCTTCAAAGGTCGATCCCAGCAGGCGCGTGTCGTTGTAAGTGACCACTGGCAACAAGGGTTGCAACGTGCCGAGTTTCAACACGCTCTTGGAGACCCGCAATTTGCCGGTCAGGCCCAGTTCGCTGTAATCGTCGTCGGGCTCATGGCTCTGCGGGCCGAACGGTAGCAGGCCGGTGCCACGGCGGTCCGGGCTGGAGTCGAGCTTGAGCCCCAACTCTCCCAGTGCATCGAGACCGAAACCGAAGGTGCCGTCGGTGAACCCGGACTCGATGCGCGCAGTGAATCCCTGGGCCCATTCTTCGGCCTTGGATTGCGGCGCGTTGTCCTGACGGAAATCGCGGTTGATGTAGTGGTTGCGCATATCAATACGGGCCTTGCTGGCGCCGATGAAGTCGGCCATGGCGCTGGGGGCGATCATGGGCAGGCTCAATGCGGCAGCCAGCGAAAACAGTGATCGGTAAGACGTGGTACGTGCGGGTGTCATTATTTTTATTCCCTGCCAACTGTTCGGTCGTCGTTTAGTGTTTGCTGGCGCCGGTGGCACCGATGCCGGTCATCGAGCGGATGAACTGCGCCAGATAACGGCCACGCTCAAGGGCTGCACGGGGCGAGGTATCGGTGACGGAAAACAGCCATGCACTAAAGAACGCCAGGCTCATGGAAAACAGGGCCGGGTTGGAGTACGGGAACAGCGCCTTGTCGTGATGCATCACGTTGACCCACACCGCCGGGCTCAGCACCAGCAAGACAATCGCCGAGACCAGTCCGGACAGACTGCCGAGGACCGCGCCACGGGTGGTCAGGCCTTTCCAGTACATCGAAAGGAGCAGCACCGGGAAATTCACCGACGCGGCGATGGCCAGCACCAGGCCCGAGAGGAAGGCGATATTCTGCGACTCGAACAGCAGGCCGAGGATGATCGCCAGCACACCGATGCACAGGGTGGCGATTCGCGACACGCGCATCTCTTGCTGCTCGCTGGCCTGACCCTTGCGCATCACGCAGGCATACAGGTCGTGGGACACCGCCGAGGCGCCGGACAGTGCCAGCCCGGCAACCACCGCCAGGATGGTGGCGAAGGCGACCGCCGAGATGAAACCGAGGAACAGGTTGCCGCCTACCGCCTGGGCCAGGTGCACGGCGATCATGTTGCCGCCGCCGATGATCGCGCCGCTGGCGTCACGGAACGCTGGATCGGTGCCGACCATGACGATGGCGCCGAAGCCGACGATGATCAGCAGCAGATAGAAGTAGCCGATGAAACCGGTGGCGTAGAACACGCTTTTCCGCGCTTCCTTGGCATCGCTGACAGTGAAGAAACGCATCAGGATGTGCGGCAGGCCGGCGGTGCCGAACATCATGCCCAACCCTAGGGAAATCGCATCGATCGGGTTGGATAGCAAGCCCCCGGGGGCCATGATCGCGTTGCCCTTGGCATGTACGGCGGTGGCACCGGCAAACATCGCCTCAGTGCTGAAGCCGAAGTGCTTGAGCACCATGAACGCCATGAAGCTGGTGCCGAACAACAGCATCACCGCCTTGATGATCTGCACCCAGGTGGTGGCGAGCATGCCGCCGAAGGTCACGTAGAACACCATCAACACGCCGACCAGCATTACCGCGTAGAGGTAGTCGATGCCGAACAGCAGTTCGATCAGCTTGCCGGCGCCGACCATCTGCGCCACCAGGTACATCAGGGCCACGGTCAGTGTGCCGAAGGCCGAGGTCAGGCGCACCGGGGTCTGTTCCAGGCGATAGGAAACCACGTCGGCAAAGGTGTATTTACCGAGGTTGCGCAGGCGTTCGGCAATCAGGAACAGGATGATCGGCCAGCCGGCCAGCACGCCCAGGGCGTAGAGCAAACCGTCGTAGCCATTGAGGAACATCATCGCGGAGATGCCGAGGAACGAGGCGGCCGAGATCATGTCGCCGGCAATCGCCAGACCGTTCTGGAAACCGGTCATGCCGCCGCCAGCGGTGTAAAAGTCGCTGGTGGAGCGGGTACGGAGTGCCGCCCAGCGTGTCACGCCAAGGGTGAACAGCACGAACACCAGGAACATGCCGATGGCGTTCCAGTTCAATGGGCGGGCTGCGCCGTCAGCGGCCATCGCAAAATCAGTGACAGCCGCCAGCGGCAGCAGGAACAGCGCAAGAAGGCGGCTCATCGGGCGCACTCCTGCTTGAGTTTTTCATTCAGCGGGTCGATCACGTTGTTGGCGCGATACACATAGAAGCCGGTCAGCGCAAAGGCCAGCCCGACGATGACGACACCCACCAGCATGCCCACGGTGGTCACGCCGCCGCTCAGGGATTGGCCGAGGGTAGAAGGGGAGAAAGCCACCAGCAGCACGAAGCCGTAGTAAATCACCAGCATGGCCAGGCTCAGTGACCAGTACAGCTTCTGTTTACGGCGAACCAGCTGGATGAAATCCGGGTGCTGGCGAATAAGTTCTACTTCCTGGGGTGTCATGACGCGCGCTCCTTTGTTGTTTTTGTTTTGGGTGAAACGGTGTATTCGGGTCGATCACTGGCCCCCTGTGGGAGCGAGCTTGCTCGCGATGAGGGCATCACATTCAGCATTGCCGGTGGCTGTCCCACCGCTTTCGCGAGCAGGCTCGCTCCTACAGGGTTTCGCGGCGGTTTCAGAGCTGATCGAAATCCAGCACTACCTTGTCGCTGATCGGGAAGGCCTGGCACGACAGCACATAGCCGGCGGCCACTTCGTAGTCTTCCAGGGCGTGGTTGCTGTCCATTTCCACTTCGCCTTCGATGACCTTGCACTTGCAGGTCGAGCACACGCCGGCCTTGCACGAGTAGGGCAGCTCCGCACCTTGCTCGTTACCCGCTTCGAGGATGCTCTGGCTGTTGCGCGGCAGGTCGAACGCCAGGGCGCGGCCGTCGCTGATCACGGTGATCTGGCTGACCGCCGCATCCACCTGACGGGCGGCTTCACGGGCGGCGCGTTTTTGCTCGCTGCCGGCGGCGGCGAACAGTTCGAAATGGATGCGCTCAGGTTGCATGCCCTTGGCCTTGAGGCTGTCGCGCACGGTCTCGGTCATTTCCTGCGGGCCGCAGATGAAGGCGGCGTCGAGGGCCTTGACGTCGAGCCAGCGGCTGAACAGTTGCTCGCATTTCTCAGCGTTGATCCGGCCGTTGTACAGGTCGACGTCCTGCTGCTCGCGGCTGAACACGAAGATCAGGTTCAGGCGTTGCAGGTAGCGGTTTTTCAGGTCTTCCAGCTGCTCGCGAAACAATGCGCCGGAGCTGGAGCGGTTGCCGTACAGCAGGGTGACCCGGCTGTGGGGCTCGGTTTGCAGGGTGGTCTTGATGATCGACAGGATCGGCGTGATGCCGCTGCCTGCGGCCACAGCGAGGTAGTTGCCATGGCGCGCCGGGTCGAGTTCAACGCAGAAGTGCCCGGCCGGTGGCATCACTTCCAGGGTGTGCCCGGCTTTCAGTTGTTCGTTGGCAAACGCCGAGAAGCGTCCGCCGGTAACACGCTTGACGGCGATGCGCAGCTCACCGTCGTTGACCCCGGTGCAGATCGAATAGGAGCGGCGTACTTCTTCGCCGTCCAGTTGGGTGCGCATCACCAGGTGCTGGCCCTGGGTGAAGTGGAAGCTGTCCTGCAAGTGCTGCGGAATCTCGAAGGCGATGGACACCGCGTCACGGGTTTCGGTGCGCACGTCCTTGATGGTCAGGCTGTGAAATTTGCTCATAGTTGTTCTCCAGCTGGGACGGCCGATTCGCCGCTCAGATGCACTTGAAATAGTCGAACGGTTCCCGGCAATCGACGCAGCGGTACAGCGCCTTGCAGGCGGTGGAGCCGAACTGGCTGAGGACCTCGGTGTGGGCGCTGCCGCATTGCGGGCACACAACCAGCGGGCTTTCACCGAGCAGGCTGCGCTTGCTGGTGCTGCCCTCGGGCGGTGCGATGCCGTAGGCGCGCAGGCGTTCGCGGCCGCTGTCGCTGATCCAGTCGGTGGTCCAGGCCGGGGTCAATTTGCGCTCAAGCTGCGGCGCCTTGAATCCGGCCTGTTCCAGGGCTTCGCGGATGTCGCTCTCGATCACTTCGGTGGCCGGGCAGCCGGAGTAGGTCGGCGTGACCACCACGTGAAGATGGCCGGCCTGCCAGTCCAGATCGCGGACGATGCCCAGGTCAACCACGCTGACCACTGGCACTTCCGGGTCCATGACCTCTGCCAGAATCGCCCACGCGGCAGCCAGGTCGGTCGGTTGAACCGGCCGGGCGCCGAGGTCGCTGGCGATCAGCTCACCAGGTTGCATCGGGGTACGCTCGTGGCAGGAACTGCATTTCGGCCAGCAGGATGCCCAAGTGTTCGGTGTGCAGGCCCTTGCGTGCATTCAGGTAGAAGTAGTTCGGTGCCGCAGGAACGGGCAGGGTGGCGCTGGTGAAGATCTGCTCGACCTTGACCTGCCACTGGGCGGCCACGCTGGCGATGTCCGGGGTGATGCCGGCTTCGCACAGCTGTTGTTCGCTGTCATCGGCGGCGATCAGTTCCACGGTGAAGCGCCAGACTTCGGGGATGGCCGCGAGCATGCGCTGGTGGCTTTCCTCGGTGCCGTCACCCATACGCTCGATCCATTCGCCGGAGCGGCGCAGGTGGTAAGTCACTTCCTTCACCGCCTTGGCGGCGATCCCGGCAATGCGTTCGTCGCTGGACTGGCTCAGGCCCTGCAGTACCGGCAAATGCCAGGCGTCATAGAGGAACTGCTTGAGCATGGTCACCGCGAAGTCGCCGTTGGGTTGTTCCACCAGCAGCAGGTTGCGATAGGCGCGCTCGTCGCGACGGAACGCCAGGTGATCGGCGTCACGGCCGTCGTCCAACAGTTCGGCGGCATATTCCAGCCAGTTGCGTGCCTGGCCCACCAGGTCGAGGCCGACGTTCATCAGCGCCAGCTCTTCTTCCAGCGCCGGGGCCTTGCCGCACCATTGGCACAGGCGCTGGCCCTGGATCAGGGCGCTGTCGCCGAGGCGCAGCAGGTATTCGATCAGATCGGTCTTGTTATTCATGGTCGACCTCACATGTGCCCGACTTCGGCCGGCAGCTCGTAGAAGCTGGCGTGGCGGTAGACCTTGTCGTCCGACGGATCGAACAGCGGGTCTTTTTCATCCGGCGACGAGGCGGTGATCAATGCCGAAGGCACGACCCACAGGCTCACGCCTTCGCTGCGACGGGTGTAGAGCTCGCGCGCGTTCTCGATGGCCATGGTGGTATCGGCGGCATGCACGCTGCCGACGTGCTTGTGGTTGAGGCCGTGCTTGCTGCGCACGAAGACTTCGAAGAGGGTCCACTCGGACATTTCAGTTACTCCACATCAGGTGGCCGGATCAGGCGGCGTTCTTGTTTTGTTTTTTGCGGGCGTGGGCGACGGCGGCTTCACGGACCCAGGCACCGTCTTCAATCGCCTTGCGGCGGGTGGCGACGCGTTCCTGGTTGCACGGGCCGTTGCCCTTGAGCACTTCGTAGAATTCGTTCCACTGGATTTCGCCGAAGTCGTAGTGACCGCGTTCGGCGTTCCATTTCAGGTCCGGGTCGGGGCAGGTGCAGCCCAGCAACTCAAGCTGCGGGATGGTCTGGTCGATGAAGCGCTGGCGCAGTTCGTCGTTGCTCTGGCGCTTGATTTTCCAGGCCATGGACTGGGCGCTGTTCGGCGAGTGTTCGTCGCTCGGGCCAAACATCATCAGCGATGGCCACCACAGGCGATTGATCGCGTCCTGGACCATGTCTTTTTGTGCCTGGTTGCCGTGGCGCATCATGGTCAGGAGGATTTCGTAGCCCTGGCGCTGGTGGAAGCTCTCTTCCTTGCAGATGCGCACCATCGCCCGGGAATACGGGCCGTAGGAGGTGCGCTGCAGCACCACCTGGTTGACGATCGCCGCGCCATCCACCAGCCAGCCCACCGCGCCCATGTCGGCCCAGTTCAGCGTCGGGTAATTGAAGATGCTCGAGTACTTGGCCTTGCCGCTGTGCAGCTTGGCGACTTCTTCATCGCGGTCGGCGCCCAGGGTTTCCATGGCGCTGTACAGGTACAGGCCGTGGCCGGCTTCGTCCTGGATCTTGGCCATCAGTTGCAGTTTGCGTTTGAGCGACGGCGCGCGGGTGACCCAGTTGCCTTCGGGCAGCATGCCGACGATTTCGGAGTGGGCGTGTTGGGAGATCTGCCGGATCAGGGTCTGGCGGTAGGCATCTGGCATCCAGTTCTTGGCTTCGATCTTGATTTCTGAATCGATTTTTTCCTGGAAGGCGCGTTCCTGTTCGGACATCTCCGAGAGGTCTTTGATGCGCTTTACGCCTGTTTCTACTAGCTGTGCGTACATTTTTGAGTTCCCGCCTTGAATCTGTTCTGGGGCATGGGGAACTTTATAAGCGATACAGAATTTAATATCAAACACAAAATGACGTGTCGTATTTGTTTTTTTGTATCGCTTTGGATGGGTGGTCGCTTTTTTTGGGGGGGGTACATATCCGTTTCTTCGGTAACGGCGGCTGGCGGTTTCGCTCTTACAGCGAGTCCCTTTTGGCAAACGCCCCAAAAGGAACCAAAAGGTCTCGCCCCTTACGTACGGCCCCTCGCTAATGCTCGGCGTTCCTTCGCTGCG
>NZ_LACC01000030.1:102515-102800 GCF_000967965.1 Pseudomonas fluorescens | reverse complement strand
CTCGGCCTGATGAGTGGTGAAAAGCGTGGGTGTACGCCGATCAACTGTAGGAGCGAGCCTGCTCGCGAAGGCGGCCCGACAGCCGACTGGAACTTTGTGGATGTATCACCTCCAAAAGATCGCAGCCTCGTTGCACTCGACAGCTCCTACAGGGGAACGCGCACGCATCAGAACCAGGCTGGCCGGTAAGGCCGCCTCGGGCGCGGTTGCGGTGTACGCCCCCTCGTGAGGCCGAGTGGAGGTTCTGCGCAGTGGGCAACCCGACATGGATGCCGGGTTAGCCGC
>NZ_LACC01000030.1:0-102496 GCF_000967965.1 Pseudomonas fluorescens | reverse complement strand
GGCCCACGGAGCAGGACCGGAACGAGGGAATGCCGAGCCACAGCGAGGCACCGAATGTCAGGGGCAAGAGCCCTTTGGTTACTTTGGGGCTTTTCCAAAGTGACCCTCTGTAAGAGCGGAACCGTAGGTGGCCGTTACCGCAGCAACGGATATGTACACCCTCAAAAATCCATGCCGCCTGACACAAAGCCTTCGCGAGCAGGCTCGCTCCTACAGGAATAGGGCTCGGCTCCAGAGTCAGTAAATCCCCGGCCAAAAAAAAACCCCGCAAAAAGCGGGGCCATAAAGGGTGCAGCAGTCATGCTTTAGGACGTTTATCCAGCACGTGGCAAGCCTTGCCCTCCGACCGCTTGATCGAATGAAACGGCTGCAAGACAATCCGCGAACTGATCCCGATATACGTCTTGATGTGCTTGCTCAACTCCCCGCAAACAGCCTTCTGCTGTTCCTCGCTCAGGTGCTGGTGCTCAGCCTTGAGCTCGACATGCACATCCACGCTGTCCAGGTTGCCGTTGCGATACAGATGGATCTCATAACACTCGGCAAGCTGTTTAACTTTGAGAACCTGCTCCTCGATCTGCGTCGGGAACACGTTGACCCCGCGAATGATCAGCATGTCATCGCTGCGCCCGGTGATCTTGTCGATGCGGCGCATCGGCCGTGCGGTGCCCGGCAGCAGGCGCGTCAGGTCGCGGGTGCGGTAGCGGATCATCGGCAGGGCTTCTTTGCTCAATGAGGTGAACACCAGTTCGCCCATCTGACCGTCCGGCAGCACTTCGCCGGTGACCGGGTCGATGATTTCCGGGTAGAAATGGTCTTCCCAGATGGTCGGGCCGTCCTTGGTTTCGGCGCACTCCATAGCGACACCTGGCCCCATGATTTCCGAGAGGCCGTAGATGTCCAGGGCGGTGATGCCCAGGCGTTGCTCGATGGCGCTGCGCAGTTCGGCGGTCCATGGCTCGGCGCCGAAGATGCCCAGGCGCAGGGCCAGTTTGTGCGGGTCGATGCCCTGGCGCTCGATTTCGTCGGCGATGTTGAGCATGTAGGACGGCGTGACCATGATGATGTCCGGCTGGAAATCCTTGATCAGTTGCACTTGTTTTTCAGTCTGGCCACCGGACATCGGGATCACCGTGCAGCCCAGGCGTTCGGCGCCGTAGTGCGCGCCGAGGCCGCCGGTGAACAGGCCGTAGCCATAGGAAATGTGCACTTTGTCGCCACGGCGGCCACCGCCGGCGCGGATCGAGCGCGCCACCACGTTGGCCCAGGTGTCGATGTCGTTCTGGGTGTAGCCGACCACGGTCGGTTTGCCGGTGGTGCCGCTGGACGCGTGCAGGCGCACGATGTCGTGCATCGGCACGGCAAACATGCCGTAGGGGTAGTTGTCCCGCAGGTCGGACTTGGTGGTGAAAGGGAATTTCGCCAGGTCGTCCAGGGACTTGATGTCGTCCGGGTGCACGCCCAGCGCATCGAAACGCTGACGGTACAGCGGCACGTTGTTGTAGGCGTGGTTCAGGCTCCAGCGCAGGCGCTCCAGCTGATGCTGGCGCAGCTCGTCGATGCTGGCGGTTTCCAGCGGGTCCAGCACAGGATCCAGAACGGATTTGGCTATTGGCATGTTCATGTGTTCACTCGAATTGTTTTTGTGTTCCAGCCCTTTTGCACAAGGGCTTTGAGTGCATGCCCCAAGGATACCTCTCGGCTCCTTGGGAATCGCGATTCTTTAGTGGGATAGACGCTCGATGATCAGCGCGATCCCTTGGCCGACACCGATGCACATGGTGCACAGGGCGTAGCGGCCGTTACGTTCTTCCAGCTCGTGCAGGGCGGTGGTGACCAAGCGTGCGCCGCTCATGCCCAGTGGATGGCCCAGGGCGATGGCGCCGCCGTTGGGGTTGACCCGTGGGTCGGTGTCGCTCAGGCCCAGTTCACGCAGCACCGCCAGACCCTGTGCGGCGAAGGCTTCGTTGAGCTCGATCACGTCCATGTCGGCGAGGCTCAGGTTGGCCACCTCCAGCACCTTGCGGGTGGCGGGCACCGGGCCGATGCCCATGATCCGTGGTTCAACGCCGGCGGTGGCCATGGCCACGACCCGGCCACGGGCGATCAGGCCGTGGCGCTTGGCGACTTCCGGGCTGGCCAGCAGCAAGGCGCAGGCCCCATCGTTGACCCCGGAGGCGTTGCCGGCGGTGACGCTGCCGCCTTCGCGGAACGGCGTGCCGAGTTTGGCCAGCTGTTCAAGGGTGGTGTCGCCGCGCGGGTGTTCGTCGTGCTCGACCACTTTGGCCGGGCCTTTGCGCTGGGGAATTTCCACAGCAACGATTTCCTTGGCCAGACGTCCGTTGGCTTGGGCGGCTGCGGCGCGTTGCTGGCTGCGCAGGGCGAAGGCGTCCTGGTCGGCCCGGGAGATGTTGAACTGTTCGGCGACGTTCTCTGCCGTTTCCGGCATGGAGTCGATGCCGTAGGCCTTTTTCATCAGCGGATTGACGAAACGCCAGCCGATGGTGGTATCGAAGATCTCCGCTGCACGGGAAAACGCTTGCTCGGCCTTGCCCATCACCAGCGGCGCGCGGGACATGGATTCGACGCCACCGACCAGCATCAGCCCGGTTTCGCCGCTGCGAATGGCCCGGGCGGCGGTGCCGATGGCATCGAGTCCGGAGCCGCACAGGCGATTGAGGGTGGTGCCCGGCACGCTGACCGGCAACCCGGCCAGCAACGCCGACATGCGCGCGACGTTGCGGTTGTCTTCGCCGGCCTGGTTGGCGCAGCCGTAGATCACATCATCGACCGTGTTCCAGTCCACTTGCGGGTGACGGCGCAGCAGTTCGCGCAGGGGCACCGCACCGAGGTCGTCGGCGCGCACGCTGCTCAGGACGCCGGCGTAACGGCCAATCGGGGTCCGGACTGCGTCGATGATCAAGGCGTCATTCATTGGGGGTCTCCTGCGTCAGCACCGGGCCGCGCACTTTGTAGGATTTGCCGTGGAACAGGGCGATCAACTGGCCCTGCTGGTTTTCGATGCGCACGTCATAGTTGCCGGTGCGACCGGAACGGCTCTGCTCGATGCAGTCGGCGTTCAGCGTGTCACCCAGGCGTGCCGGGGCGATGTAGTCGATGCTGCAACCGATAGCCACGGTGGCTTCGTTGTAGCTGTTGCAGGCAAAGGCGAACGCCGAATCAGCCAGCGCGAACAGGTAGCCGCCGTGGCAGGTGCCGTGGCCCTGGACCATGTCGGCGCGCACGGTCATGCCCACTCGCGAGCAACCGGGCCCGGCCGAGAGCAGGCGCATGCCCATGCCCTGGCTGGCGGCGTCGCGCTGGAACAGCGATTGCGCGCATTCACTGGCCAGGGTCATGGATTCATGGTTAGTCATGGAATGTTCTCCCTTCGGCGACGCGACGGCGCAGCAGCAGCGACGGCCGGTAGCGTTCTTCGCCATAACTGGCTTGCAGGTTTTCCAGCGTTTCAAGAATGTGCGACAGGCCAATGGCATCGGCCCAGGCCAGCGGCCCTTGCGGATAATTGACCCCGGCGCGCATAGCCAGGTCGATGTCGGCGGCCGAGGCCACGCCTTGCAGCAGGGCGTCGGCGGCCTCGTTGGCGAGCATCGCCACGGTGCGCAGGACGGCGAGGGCCGGGCTGTCGCTGAGCAGACTGACCTTGAGGCCGGCCCGTTGCAGCAGGGCAACGCCTTGTTCGAGTGCCTGCGGATCAATGCCGTTCGAGTAGCTGATGGCGATGCGTTGGGCTTTGCTGTAATCGAACGCAAGGTCCAGCAGGATCAGGTTACGCAATCCGTCTTCACGTGCTCGCTGGCAGGCCATGCGCCCGTCGCTCAAGGCCAGCACGGCGTCACCGACGCGAAGTAGACCTTGTCCATCGCGCTGGACGATCTCGACGCCTTGTTCATGCAAGCGTGCGAGCAAGCCTTTAGCGATACCGAGATCGCCTTCCACAGCACAAACCTCGACTTTCGCATCGCTGCTGATTTCAGCCGCGAGCGGGCGCTCTGCACCTTGGGCGTAGCTGTAGAAACCCTGGCCGCTCTTGCGTCCCAGACGCCCGCCGTCCACCAGTTCTTTCTGGATCAGCGACGGCAGGAAGCGCGTGTCCTGGTAATAGGCGTCGAACACCGAGCAGGTCACGGCATAGTTGACGTCGTGGCCGATCAGGTCGGTCAGTTCGAACGCGCCCATGGCAAAACCACCGGCCTCACGCATCAGCGCATCCAGGGTCGGGCAGTCGGCAGCGCCTTCCTGAAGCATCCGCAGGCTTTCGGCATAGAACGGCCGGGCCACGCGGTTGACGATAAAACCCGGTGTGGAGCGGGTGTGCACCGGGTTTTTGCCCCAGGCCTTGGCGGTGTCGTACAGGCACTCGGCGAGTGCCGGATCGCTGGCCAGACCGGAGACTACTTCCACCAGCGCCATCACCGGCGCCGGGTTGAAGAAGTGCAGGCCGAGCAGGCGTTGTGGATGTTCAAGCTGCGCGGCGATGCTGGTGATCGACAGCGACGAGGTGTTGCTGGCGAGGATGCAATGCTCGCCGCAGATGCCTTCGAGCTGGCGGAACAGCGCGCGCTTGACCTCGAGGTTCTCGACGATGGCTTCGATGATCAGGTCGCAGTCGGCCAGGACTTCGATGGCTTCCACCGCTTGCAGGCGGGCAATCGTCGCGCTGCGCGATTCGGCGGACAGCTTGCCGCTCTCGACTCGCTTGCCCAGTTGCCGATCAATGCCTTCAATCGCTTGAGCAGCAGCGCCGGGACGATTGTCCAGCAGCAATACCGGATGACCGGCCTGGGCCGCGACCTGGGCGATGCCGGCACCCATGGCCCCGGCGCCGATCACGGCGATGCTTGCGTTGGTGTTCAGTGCTGTCATGACTCAGCGCCCCTTGAAAACTGGGGTGCGTTTTTCCATGAAGGCGCCGACGCCTTCGCGGTAGTCCTCGCTGCGCCCGGCCAGGCGCTGCAGGTCTTTTTCCAGCTCAAGCTGTTCGTCGAAGCTGTTGCTCAGGCTCGCGTTGAGGCTGCGTTTGATCAGCGCCAGGCCGTAGGTCGGCTGGGTCGCCAGGTGGCGGGCCAGTTTCAGCGCTTCGTCGCGCAAACCGGCGTCGTCCACACACTGGTAGATCAAGCCCCATTGCTCGGCCTGCTCGGCGCTCAGGCGGTTGCCCAGCAGTGCCAAAGCCTTGGCCCGAGCCATGCCAACAAGACGCGGCAGGGTCCAGGTGCCGCCGGAATCGGGGATCAGGCCGATCTTGCAGAACGCCTGGATGAAACTGGCCGAACGCGCGGCCAATACCAGGTCGCAGGCCAGCGGAATGTTGGCGCCAGCGCCAGCGGCGACGCCATTGACCGCGCAGATCACCGGCAATGGCAGGTCACGCAACTGGCGAATCAGCGGGTTGTAGAACTTTTCGATGGACTCGCCCAGGTCCGGTACGGCGCTGCCCGGCGCGACATTGCGGTCGCTCAGGTCTTGCCCTGCGCAGAAGCCGCGGCCTTCACCGGTCAGCAGTAAAACGCGCACGTCCGGGTTCTGCCGCACTAGCTTGAGTGCTTCTTTCACTTCGCCATGCATCTGGGTGTTGAAGCTGTTGAGCTGGTCCGGCCGATTGAGGCTGAGCAGGGCGACGCCGGCGTCGATGGAAAACAGGATGTGTTCGAAGTTCATGGTCTTGGCGTTCTCTTGGCAGTCGTTCGAATTCGGATGTCAGTGGCCGCTTTATTGCCCGGTGAACGTCGGGCTGCGCTTTTCCTGGAAGGCTGCAATGCCCTCATCGCGGTCGCGGGTGCCGGCCAGCACGGTGAAGGCGTGACGCTCGAAGCGCAGGCCGCTGGCCAGGTCGGTGTCCATGGCCTTGAGCAGCGCTTCCTTGGCCAGGCGCACCGCCAGCGGTGCCTTGGCCGCAATGCTGCGGGCGATGTGCAGGGCGCGCTCGACGGTGAATTCCGGTTGGGTGACTTCACTGACCAGGCCGGCGCGCTGGGCCTGACGGGCGTCGATCGGCTCGCCGGTCAGCACCATCTGCATGGCCATGGATTTGCCGACGGCGCGTAGCAGGCGTTGGGTGCCACCGGCCCCGGGCATGATCCCGAGGTTGATTTCCGGCTGGCCGAAGCGGGCGTCTTCGCCGGCAATGATGATGTCGGCGTGCATCGCCAGTTCGCAGCCACCACCGAGGGCGAAGCCGTTGACCGCGGCGATCAGCGGTTTGCTGAAGCGGGTGATGGTTTGCCACGAGGCCTGGCGCGGGTCGTCGAGGATGCCGACCAGGTTGCGTTCGGCCATTTCCTTGATGTCGGCGCCGGCGGCGAAGGCCTTGCGGCTGCCGGTGAGGACCACGGCGCGGGTGTCGGGGTCGGCTTGCGCGATGTTCAGTTCAGCGGCCAGTTCGCCCAGTAACTCGGTGGTCAAGGCGTTCAGGGCTTGCGGGCGCTGCAGGGTAATAAGGCGGACGCCAGGCTCGATCAATTCGACGGCAAGGGTCAGAGGCATGGCGGATGCTCTCACGGTGCACGCTCGGCGTGGTGCCGGCTCGTTATTGGATCGGCCGCAGGGGCCGGTTTTGCCCAAGTATAGCTATAACGTGATACGTAAATGCAATACGAAAATAGATTTAATGTGTCTTATTGGTGTTGGTTTGGATGTTTTGGCTTTCTTGTGAAGGGGGGGTGATAGCGGGTTTTGCCCAGAAAACATTGGGTTTTATGGCGATTTTTGAGGCGTGCTGGCATTCGTCGGAAAGGTGCATTTCAAGTGATACGGTTTTTAGTCTTTGTGCTGTTAAAAGTGATGTGATACAAATTGAGTCATTAATTGCATCGCTTTGTGAAGGAAGCTTCCATGACCTGCTACAGCCTTGATGGCCTGACTCCGGTGGTTGACCCGAGCGCTTATGTGCACCAGTCAGCCGTATTGATCGGTGACGTGATCATCGGCCCCCATTGCTATGTCGGTCCGCTGGCCAGCCTGCGCGGAGACTTCGGGCGGATCGTGCTGGAGGAGGGCGCCAACCTGCAGGACACCTGCGTGATGCACGGTTTCCCCGACAGCGACACCGTGGTCGAGCGCAATGGCCACATCGGCCATGGCGCGGTGCTGCACGGTTGCCGGATCGGCGCCGATGCGCTGGTGGGCATGAATGCGGTGGTGATGGACAACGCCCGGATTGGCCCGCGTTCATTCGTTTCGGCGGCGGCGTTCGTCAAGGCCGGCTTCGAATGCCCGGAACAGTCGCTGGTCATGGGCGCACCGGCCAGCGTCAAGCGCAGCCTCAGCGATCAGGAAGTGGCGTGGAAACAGGCCGGCACCCGGGAGTATCAGCAACTGGCCCAGCGTTGCCTTACGCAGATGCAGGTCTGCGAACCGCTGAGCGAACCGGAGCCGGATCGCCCGCGGATCAGCGACAGTGGGTTGCGGCCGAAAGGCAGTACTTTGTGATCACCCCTTTCCCCACAGGGATTGCGGCATTCGGTATATTCCTTTTCTTTTTTCGTACGGAACGCCCATGTCGTCCCTGACTCCCTTGAACCATCTGATTACCCGCTTCCAGGAGCAGACGCCGATCCGCGCCAGTTCCTTGATCATCACGTTGTACGGGGATGCCATCGAACCCCATGGCGGCACCGTCTGGCTGGGCAGCCTGATTCAGTTGCTCGAACCCATCGGCATCAATGAACGACTGATCCGCACCTCGATTTTTCGCTTGACCAAGGAAGGCTGGCTGACCGCCGAGAAGGTCGGTCGCCGTAGCTATTACAGCCTGACCGGCACCGGTCGCCGGCGTTTCGACAAGGCCTTCAAGCGGGTCTACAGCACCACGATGCCAGCCTGGGATGGTTCCTGGTGCCTGGTGATGCTCTCGCAACTGACCCAGGACAAACGCAAGCAGGTGCGCGAGGAACTGGAGTGGCAAGGCTTCGGCGCGATTTCGCCGGTGGTGCTGGCCTGTCCGCGCAGCGACCGTTCCGACGTCAACGCGACCCTGCTCGACCTCGGCGTCCAGGAAGACACCATCGTCTTCGAAACCACCGCCCAGGACGTACTGGCCTCCAAGGCCCTGCGCCTGCAAGTGCGAGAGAGCTGGAACATCGAGGAACTGGCCGCGCACTACAGCGAGTTCATCCAGCTGTTCCGGCCGCTGTGGCAAGCCCTGCGCGAGCAGGAAAACCTGCAACCGGCCGACTGCTTCCTGGCGCGGGTACTGCTGATCCACGAGTACCGCAAGCTGCTGCTGCGCGACCCGCAACTGCCGGACGAGTTGTTGCCCGGCGATTGGGAAGGCCGCGCCGCCCGCCAGTTGTGCCGCAACATTTACCGTTTGATCTACGCCAAGGCCGAAGAATGGCTGAACGCCGCGCTGGAAACGGCCGACGGCCCGTTGCCGGATGTGGGTGAAAGCTTCTATCGGCGTTTTGGCGGACTGAAATAGCACGTCATTGTTCAGGGAATGGTGCGGTTCAGGAGACTCGAAGCATCCGATGTCGTGTGGATTGACGTAGACAATAAAAATAAGCCTGCGTGAGGCCTGACATGATTTCTACAACAGCACAGCGCCATGATGGGTTCGATCAGTGGATCCATCAGATCAACCAGATCTGTGGCGCCTTCAACGCACAACCCCTGGGCAGCGAATTTGCCGGGCGCATCCGCGAATACCAGAGCGATGCGCTCAAGCTCAGTTTTGTCGACGTGTGCCAGGCGCGTTTGTACCGTACGCCCCAGGAAGTCGCGGCGGGCGAGGGCGGCAAGTATTTTGCGGTGTTCCAGCTCGACGGCACGGCGGGCATGGCCCAGGGCGACGACAAGGTCTTGCTTTCCCCCGGCGACATCACGCTGATCGATGCCGCGCGGCCCAGCGACTTCACCTACAGCGAAAACTCCCGGCAGTTGTCGTTGATCCTGCCGTATCAGCTGGTCGAGCAAACCCTGCGCTTCAATCAGGTCAAGTGCGGCCACCGGATTGCCGCGACCTCGCCCATTGCGATGCTCTCGCACCGGCTGATCCTCGATGCCACCCGCCAGCAGCACCTGACCCGCCAGGAAAGCGAAGCGACCCTGGAAGCGATTGTCAGCCTGCTGCGTCCGGCGATCAGCCAGACCGACGACAGCAGCGACTCCCACGAGCGGAGCTTCCGCAAGACGCTCACCTGCATCGACGACAACATTCGCTCCGAAGACCTGTGCCCGGAATGGCTGGCGCGGGAAGTCGGCATGTCCACCCGGGGCCTGTACCGGATGTTTGCCAAGAAGGGATTGGTGGTGGCGCGCTACATCAAGAACCGTCGCCTGGACCTGTGCGCCGAGTCCCTGCGCCGCTCGGGCAAGGAGGAGAAGTTGTCGGTGCTGGGTTACTCGTGGGGGTTTTCCGATTCCAGTTACTTTTCCACCGCGTTCAAATCACGCTTCGGCATTGCGCCGGGGGAGTATCGCAAGCGGCATGCTTGAGGTTTTTTTGCTCTTGCTTCGGTGAAAAAATGCTATGGCTTGAGTAACTGGCTGAACGCCTCCAGCTCACTTTTCTCCAGGTCGGACACCAGCACTAAGCGCATGTGGTTTTCTTGCCAGGACACCACGTTGAAACCTCGGATCGTCAGGCTTTGCCGTGGCTTGTCCGTCTCAGGCGTGGGCAAGATAAAAACATTGATGATGTGCTTGGCCCGCCCGTAACTCAGGGCCGCCGTGGTCTGATGTTGCAGATAGTCCAGCCGTCCTCCCAGCAGTGGAAACCCCTGTGCCGTGTAATCGAAGACCGGCGGCGAGAAGTCGAGTTTGCCAGTGAACCAGGGCTTCACGGTGTGGCGGTCGGACGACACCACATCGTTCAAATGCTCGCCCATCAGCGAACGCACATGGCTGGAGACCGCCTCATCCATCAATGGCTGTTCGCTGCCCGGCGTCGCCACATACAGCACCATCGCCAAGGCCAGCGCCGTCGCTGAAAAAACCGGTGCGAACCATTTGCGCCAACGCTCGACGACGCCAACCGATGGGGGTTCAGGGGCGAACACCCGGGAAGTCAATGACGCCGGCGCTGCGTAATACGGCGCTCGTTGTTTCACACCGGCCATCAGCAGCTTCGTCTGATCATGCAATCGCGCACACGCAACGCACTCGGCCAGATGCCCGGACACATTCGCGGCCGTCGCCGAATCGAGTTCCTTGTCCAGATAGCCATGTATCAGCGTCTGGCAAACCGTGCAGTCGAGTTCATTCATGATCGTACAACTTCAGTAGTTCGAGCGTGAGCATGGCGCGAGCCCTGGCCAGCCTCGACATGACGGTACCGATGGGGATGTCGACCACCAGGGCGATGTCCTTGTAGGGCATGTCTTCGAGTTCCTTGAGCACGATCACCTCGCGAAACGCCGGCGGCAGGGCGCACAGGGCTTGCTGGATCAGCGCCGCATTTTCGCTGTGGATGGCCAGCAGTTCCGGGGTCTGGCTGTGGCTGAGCGCCTTGTCGTCTTCGGCGAGTTCATCGCCGATGGCGACCCAATGGTGGCCGGCCGAAGCCTTGAGCCAGGTGTAGCTTTCGTTGCGCACGATGGTCAGGAACCAGGCCTTGGCGTTGCCGTCGGCGAAGCGCTGCGAAAATCTGAACGCCCGCAGGGCGCTTTCCTGCACGACATCGCGCGCGGCGCTGTCGTTGCCGGTGAGCCAGCGCGCGAGGTTGTAGGCGGCGTCCAGGTGGGGCGCAAACAGTTCCTCAAATCGCGTCATAGTGGTTTCCGCACTGTCCCATCCCTATAACTGTGAAGCGTTGCGTTTTATTCCCGAGGAAAAAATATATTTTCGACAGGGAATAAAGACCTGTCCCGCCAGGTTTTTACCTCGTGTCAGCTACATCACTGTAGTTCTCCAGCGAGGGATTACCGATGGACATTCATTCAAAACACCAACGACGTACCGACGGCCCGTTGAACCCTGACCGTCGAACGCTGCTCAAGTGCTCTGCATGGGCCGGGGCTGGCGTGATCTGGGCCTTGAGTGGCGGTATTCCCAGGGCCTTCGCTCTGGATCAGGCGGGTAACGTCACCGACCCCAAGGCACTCGCCAGCACGTTCCAGTTTGTGCAGATTAGCGACTCGCACATTGGTTTCAACAAGGAGGCCAATCCGGAACCTCTGAAGACCTTGCAGGTGGCTATAGACAAAGTCGTTGCCCTGCCGAAACGGCCGTCGTTGATCCTGCATACCGGCGATATTACCCATCTGTCCAAAGCCGAGGAGTTCGACACCGCCGCCCAGTTGCTCAAAGGCTTGCCGTCCCCCGTGCACTACGTGCCGGGCGAGCACGACACCCTCGACGAAGGCGGCGGCAAGCTCTATCTGGAACGTTACGGCAAGGGCACCAAAGGCAATGGCTGGTACAGCTTCGATGACCACGGCGTGCATTTCATTGCGTTGGTGAATGTCTTCAACTTCCAGGCCGGCCATGAAGCAACCCTTGGTGCCGATCAACTGGCGTGGCTGGCCGATGACTTGCGAGCCGTGAGCAGCAGCACGCCCATCGTGGTGTTTACCCATATTCCGTTGTGGACGGTTTATCAGCCGTGGGGCTGGGGTACCGAAGATGGCGATCAGGCGATTGCCATGCTGCGCAAGTACGGTTCGGTAACGGTGTTGAACGGGCACATCCATCAGGTCATCCAGAAAGTCGAAGGCAATATCACCTTCCACACTGCTCGCGGCACGGCTTATCCACAACCCGCACCAGGCGCGGCGCCGACGCCGGGGCCGATGACCGTGGCGGCTGATCAACTGCGCAATTATTTGGGGGTCACCGAAGTGCGAGCGACCCAGGGTGATCATCCACTGGCGCTGATCGATTCGACACTGGTTTGACGGAGGGGACTGGGATGAAAGCGCGATTATTGGCCGTTGCCTGCCTGATGCTGTCGATGCCTGTATGGGCTAATGAGGTAAAAATCGATATCAAGGAATTCATGTTCGGGCCCAAGGATCTGACCGTGGCCTTGGGCACCAAAGTCACGTGGGTAAACGACGACGAGATCCCGCACACGGTGGCGGAAACCCACAAGCTGTTTCGCTCCGGGGCGCTGGATACCGGAGACAGTTATTCCTGGGTGTTCAATACGCCGGGGGAGTTTGAGTATTTTTGTGCGCTGCATCCGCAGATGCTGGGGAAGATTGTGGTCAGCCAATAAGCGGATGGTTCACCTTAAGACGATGTAACCCCGTAGGAGCGAGCAAGCTCGCTCCTACAAGGGGTTGTGTATGACCTGTTTACTTCGGTGCGCTGAGGTTCAGCGTCGGCGTTTCATCGAAGAAGTTCCACGGCTTCAACAGCACATGTACCCACTCGGTCGGCATGATCGGCCACTCTTCGGCGCGGGCGATGTGGGTGGTGCCGGTGGTCAGCCAGACCACATCGTCGGTGTTCTCGATGGAGTGGTTGTCCTGAGTGAACTGCCCCAGGCCCGAGTCTTTGTCCGAGCGGTTTGGGTACTTGCCTTCCGGGTACTTTTCCTCTGGGTTGTATTGCGTCACCCACAACTGCTTGTCCATGAAACTCAGGCGATGATAGAGCCATTCGTCCTGGCCGAAGTTGGCGCCCTTGGCCACCGGGTGCGTACCACCGGCGTACGGGATCAACTGATAGGAAACCGGGTTGCCGACCTTGTTCTCCTTGCTGAAGTTGGTCAGCAGGCGCACGGTCGACGGGTCGAATTTCTGCGCCGCCTGTTGCTCGGTGCCGACTACTTTGGTTTCGGTCTGCATGGTGCTGGTGCGCGGGCCGCCACGGTCGTTGGGCAGTACCACCGGGTTCACTTCCACCAGTGAGTTCTGCTCGCCGTCCACGTCCATGTCGAGGCGGAAGTTGTAGATGTGCTGGTGCGTGGTGCCGACGATGTTGTGATCGAGCAGGGTGCCGTAGCGCGTATCTTCCTTGGCGGTGTCTTCGTGCATGGTTTTCGATTTCACGCCCTTGACCGCTTCGATGCCGGTGGCGCCGGCATCGATGCCGATGGTGCCGTTCTGCTGGAAGACCCAGTCGAAGATGTAGTCGTAGTTGCCCACGGTGCTGATCCAGCGCACCACCAGTTCACGACGCTCGGTGCTGAGGTTGGGCTGGCCCATTTCCTGGTGTTTGTATTCCGGGCCGGCGTAGCGTTCGAACACCGCCATGGCGCGCGGGATCGCAGTCGGTGCGCCGGTGTAGTCGGCGATGGTGGCGTCCAGCAGCACGGCGTTTTGCGGGGCGTCTTTGCCACGGGCAATCGGTGAAGTCAGGGTGCCCATGCCGTAGTCGCCGGAGTCGAGGTAGGCCTTGAAGTACCAGCCGACGTCGGGGTCGCCGTAAGGCACGATCATGCCGCCCAGCGAGCCTTCGTACATGATCTTGCGTTTCTTGCCCTTGTCGTCGTAAGTGACGGTGGACAGGATCGGGCCGACCCGCGAGTCGAGGCGAACGTGGAAGTCCCAGTTCTGCCAGTGAATGCTATTGCCGCTGATGGTGTAGTTCTTGCCCTCGGGCTCGATGATTTCCAGCGGTTTGACGGCGACGCCCTGGCGGCCGCGACCGTCATACGGCGTCGGTTTCATCGGCACCGGGATGAGCGCTTCGTCTTCGATCTTGATCAGCTTCTTCTGTTCCAGGTCGACAATCGCCACCAGGCCCTCGATCGGGTGCGCCCAGTAGTTGCCGTCGTCGGTGTTGAGGTAGCTGACGATTTTCAGCAGGCGCTTGTCTTGCGCCAGGCCGTCCTTGCCGTCGAAGTAACCGACGGTCAGCGGCGTCGCCACGACCTTTTTCACGTCATTGATGCCGCGCTTGGCCAGGGCCTGGGCGTACTCCGGGCTGGTTTCCACAACCGTCTGCACCGTGGCGAAATCGTCCAGCAGGACCATGCCGTGGGCGCCTTCGATCGGTTTCCAGGACTTGAGTTCTTTCTTGTCGAGGTCGACCAGCGCTTCGATCACGTGCTTGCCGTCGAGCACCACGATCGAGGCCTCACGCGCCTGGGTGACGTTCTGCCCGGTGAACACGAAGTTCCACACTTGATCCTTGGGCGGCTCCTTGACCGAGACTTCGGTGAAGCGGAAACCGGGTTTGTAGTTTTCCGATTGCTTGACGATGTCCACGGCCGTGGTGATTTCGGCTGCGCTCAGCGGGTTGAGCGGGCTGGGGCGGGTCTCGACGACGAAGGTCTTGTCCAGCCCGGACTGGAACACCTGGTTGATGAAGTCGGTGGACATGAACGCCGTATGTTCCTTGAACACCACCGGCACCGTCAGCTCGATACGCTTGCCGTTGAGCATCGCCACTTTGCTGTCGGGCTTGACCTTGAGGTAGACCCCGTCCTTGGCAATGGTGAACAGATTGGCGTAGTCGTCCCATTTCACCGTGGCGCCAAATTCCTCAAGGCCCGCTTGCAGCGGCACCATTTCGGCTTGACCGCCGTGGGCCTGGGCAGTGTTCGCCCAGAAAGGCAGGCCGAGGGTGCTCAAGGTGATGGCCAGGGCCAGGCGGGCAAGCGGTGTTCTTTTGGGCGATGCTTTGGGGCTGAACATGTGGGAATTCCTGGGGAAAATCCGGTTACGGGCATTTCTGCACTTTGTTACAACCCGTCAATGGCTGCATTTGAATGCCTGCCAGATTTCTTTGGTTCCGTGCCGCAATCCAGCTTTCCTGACGAAATGCACAATGGCAAGCGGACAAAGTGCCCGGTACGGGAGACGCAAACCATTGCTTCAAGTTAATAGGACGCATTACTATTCGCGCTCCGTCTCCACAGCACGCCGCAATGACCCTCAAGCTGCCCCGCAGACACGGCTTTTTCGAGCATTACGAAGAGTTGGTTGGTACCTGGACCCGTCGCCTGAGGAATCGTCAGCAGGCCGAGGACCTGGCCCACGATACCTTCGTGCGGGTGCTTGAGTCCGATTCGGCGGTGGTGCAACAGCCTCGGGCGTATTTGCACCAGACCGCACGCAACATCGCCGTGGATGGTTATCGGCGCGAGGACCGGCGGGGGGCCATGGAGTCGGAGGCGATCGATCTCAGTGAGTCGCCGATCGGCGACCCGGAGCATTTCATGCACGCGATCCAGCTGGCGGATTCCATCGAGCGGGCGCTCACCGAGCTGCCGGTCAACTGTCGCAAGGTGTTTGTCTGGCAGAAAATCGAGGGTCTGACCCAGGCCGAAATCGCCGAACGCCTGGGGCTGTCCAGGAACATGGTGGAAAAGTATATGATCCGCACGCTTCGGCATCTGCGCGATCGCCTGGACGGGTTGCAGTCATGACCGGTCGCGCCTTCTCCTCCCCAGCCAAACAGGAACTTCCATGATGGATACTCGTGATTGCGCGTGCGGGCAGACAGGGGTTCGCGATGACGCGGCGCAGTGGTTTGTGCGTTTGCAGGAGCCTGTTGCGGATGTCGAAATGCGGCGCCAGTTCCAGCTCTGGCTGGACGAACACCCTCAACACCGAAACGAATTCGAAGTGCTCCAGGGCTTGTGGAGCGCCGCCGACCTGGTGCCGGCGGCGCGTTTGCGGGCCCTGTGTGAAACCTCGTCAGCCCTGAAAAAGCGTCGTCCGGTGTTGCGCTATGCGGTGGCCGCCAGCGTGCTCGCGGTGGCGCTTGGCCTGGGCTGGTTCAGCGGCTTGAATCATCCGGCGCCTTACACTTCCGAGTTTTCAACGGCCCTGAATGAGCGTCGCCATGTGGCGTTGCCGGACGGCTCGGTGGTGGATCTGGATAGCCGCAGCCGGATCCAGGTGCGCTTTGAAAAGGATCAACGCAACGTTGAGCTGACCGAAGGCGAAGCGATGTTCAGCGTCGAGCACGACACCAGCCGACCCTTTGTGGTCGAGGCGGGCAGCGGCAAGGTCACGGTCACCGGCACCCGATTCGACGTGCGCCATGGCGCCAGCGAAACCCGAGTGGTGGTGGAGCAGGGCACCGTCAAGGTTCAAGGGCGCGATGCCGCCGATAACGATTTCATCAATCTCACGGCAGGCCTTGGCACCCACGTCGATGCCCAGGGCAAAGTTGCCGCCGCCTACGCCGTCAACCCGGCGGAAATGACCGCCTGGCGCAGCGGCAAACTGGTGTTCAACAACGCCAGCCTGGCCGAAGTCGCCGAGCAGGTCTCGCGTTATCGCGATAAGCCGCTCAAGGTCGCCAACGCAGCGGTGGGCGATCTGCGCCTGACCAGCGTGTTCAAGTCCGACAACACCGACGCGCTGCTCAAGGCCTTGCCGAGCATCCTGCCAGTGGCCGTGCGCACCCTTGGCGATGGCAGCCAGGAAATAATTTCAAAATAAAATTCAGGTTTTTTTCGAGTTCATCGTCTTCCTGTTCAACTGCAACTGGTTTGCATTAACAAGCGCACACTCTTGCGATCCTCAGGATTACGTTCGACGTGAAAAACTCCACCGCTAAAAACAACAAACTCCCCTGGTTGCCGCTGGCCCTCGCGCTGGCGGTCAGTATTGCGCTGCCCCAGGCCTTTGCCGCCGACGGCATCCGCATCCCGGCGCAACCTTTGGGACAAGCCCTGAGTCAGTTGGGCCAGCAAACCTCGCTTCAGGTGTTCTTCAGCCCTGAACTGGTTGCCGGCAAGCAGGCCCCGGCGGTGGATGGCAACCTTTCCCCGGAAGACGCGCTGCGCCAGTTGCTGCAAGGCAGCGACCTGCAATACCAGATCGATGAAGGTTCAGTGACATTGATGCCGGCGCCGACTTCGGCGGCCAACGGCCCACTGGAACTGGGCGTGACTGACATCAAGGTGGTCGGCGACTGGCTCGGTGATGCCGATGCCGCCGTGGTGCAGAACCACCCCGGCGCACGAACGGTGGTGCGCCGCGAAGCCATGGTCGAGCAGGGCGCGATGAACGTCGGCGATGTACTCAAACGCGTCCCGGGCGTGCAAGTGCAGGACGCCAACGGCACCGGTGGCAGCGACATTTCCCTCAACGTCGGCGTGCGCGGCCTGACTTCGCGCCTGTCGCCACGCTCCACTGTGCTGATCGACGGCATCCCGGCGGCGTTCGCTCCTTACGGTCAGCCACAACTGTCCATGGCGCCGATTTCCTCCGGCAACCTCGACAGCATCGACGTGGTACGCGGTGCTGGCTCCGTTCGCTACGGACCACAAAACGTCGGCGGCGTGATCAACTTCGTGACCCGTGCGATCCCGGAAAAAGCCTCGGCTGAAATCGGCACCACCCTGGAAACCTCGCAGCACGGTGGCTGGAAGCACATCGACACTGCGTTCATGGGCGGCACCGCCGACAACGGCATGGGCGTGGCGCTGTTGTACTCCGGGGTGAACGGCAACGGTTACCGTGAAAGCAACAACGGCAACGACATCGACGATGTGATCCTCAAGACCCATTGGGCGCCGACCGATGTCGACGATTTCAGCCTCAATTTCCACTACTACGACGCCAAGGCCGACATGCCCGGCGGCCTGAACCAGGCGCAATACGACGCCGACCCGTTCCAGTCGGTGCGCGACTACGACAACTTCAGCGGCCGCCGCAAGGATGTGTCGTTCAAGTGGGCGCGGCAGATCGACGATCGCACCCAGGCCGAAGTGCTGACCTACTACACCGACAGTTTCCGTGGCAGCACCATCGCCTCGCGGGACCTGAGCACACTCAACTCCTATCCGCGCAGCTACTACACCTTCGGCATCGAGCCACGGGTGTCCCATGTCTTCGATGTCGGCCCGACCACCCAGGAAGTCAGCGTCGGTTATCGCTATCTGAAAGAGGCCATGCACGAAGAGGCCAGCCGAGTGGCGCTGGTCAACAACCAGCCGGTCGTGCGTCCGGGGGCGGACGGCCATGTCTATCAGGACCGCACCGGTGGAACCGAGGCCAATTCGGTCTACGTCGACAACAAGATCGACGTTGGCAACTGGACCGTCACCCCGGGCATTCGCTTCGAGCACATCAGCACCGACTGGCACGACCGCCCGGTGCTCGATAACGCCGGTAAACGGGTGCCGGAGAAAAAACGCAGCATCGAAAGTAACGAACCGCTGCCGGCCTTGAGCGTGATGTATCACATGTCCGATGCGTGGAAACTGTTCGCCAACTACGAAACCTCGTTCGGCGCGCTGCAGTATTTCCAATTGGGGCAGGGCGGTATCGGTAATGAGCCCGCCAACGGCCTGGAGCCGGAAAAGGCCAAGACCTACGAAATCGGTACGCGCTACAACGATGACGTGTGGGGCGGGGAGGTGACGCTGTTCTACATCGACTTCGACGACGAACTGCAATACATCAGCAACGATGTGGGCTGGACCAACCTCGGCGCGACCAAGCACCAGGGCATCGAAACCTCGGTGCACTACGATCTGGCCGCGCTGGACCCACGCCTTGACGGCCTGACCGCCAACGCCGGCTTCACCTACACCCGCGCCACCTACGAAGGCGAGATCCCGGGCTTCAAGGGGCGTGACCTGCCGTTCTATTCCCGTCAGGTGGCCACTGCCGGCCTGCGTTACGACATCAACCGCTGGACTTATAACGTCGATGCGTTCGCCCAGTCCAAGCAGCGCTCGCCGGGCACCGGCGTGAACGCCGATGGCAGCTTCAACGGCAACTACATCACCGAAGGCACCGCCGACGGGCAGTTCGGTGACATTCCGGGTTACGTGACCTGGAACGTGCGTGGCGGCTATGACTTCGGTCCGCAGGTGTCGAACCTGAAACTGGGGGCGCGGGTGAAAAACATCTTCGACAAGCAGTACTTCACCCGTTCCAGCGACAACAACTCGGGGATGTACGTCGGTGCGCCGCGCACGTTCTTTGTGCAGGCCAGTGTCGGGTTCTAACCCACCTGTGGCGAGGGGGCTTGCCCCCTCGCCACAATTCAGACTTTCAACACCTTCCCGCCAACGGCCACCGCCACCAGCAACACCGCCATCAAGGCAAAGGCAAAGCTCAAGCTGCTGCCATGGGCGACGAAGCCGATGACGGCGGGGCCTGCCAGGATTCCTGCATAACCCAGGGTGGTAATGGCCGGCACGGCGATGCTTTCGGGCATGACCGTCTGTTTGCCGACCGCGGTGTACAGCACCGGCACAATGTTCGAGCAACCGGCACCCAGCAACGCATAACCCACCAGCGCCGCCTCCCAGCTCGGTGCGAACGTCGCCAGAAACAAGCCTGCGGCGGCTGTCAGCCCGCCGAACACAATCACCCGTGTCGCACCCAGGCGTCGCACGATTTTGTCACCGGTCAAACGCCCGGCCGTCATGGTCAGGGCAAACGCCGCATAACCAAGCCCCGCATACGCCGTGTCGATGCCACGTTCCTGCGTCAGGAACACCGCGCTCCAGTCCAGCGCCGCGCCTTCGGCGAGAAACACGATGAAGCACATGCCGCCGATGAACAGGACGATGCCATGGGGCACCGCAAACGCCGGTCCCGAACTCTCGCTGCCGTAGGGCAACAGATGCGGCACGGCCTTGGCCAGTGCGATCAGCAGCAACACAATCACCACCAGCGTGG
The DNA here is from genome assembly GCF_000967965.1 of Pseudomonas fluorescens. Classification (GTDB taxonomy): domain Bacteria; phylum Pseudomonadota; class Gammaproteobacteria; order Pseudomonadales; family Pseudomonadaceae; genus Aquipseudomonas; species Aquipseudomonas grandcourensis. Next base: position 82,988 of record NZ_LACC01000030.1, on the reverse strand, counting down.
CCCCCAGGGGTGAAATCCCCAGGCCAAGCAATCCGCTGACACCTGCCGCACCGACAATCCCGCCCAGGCTGAACAGGCCATGGAAACCCGACATCATGTTTTTGCCGCTGGCGCGCTCGACGATCACCGCTTGCAGGTTGACCGTCGAATCCACGGTGCCGAGCCCCGCGCCGAACATGAACAACGCGGCGATCAGGGCCGGAATCGACGACACCGTTGCCAGCAGCGGCAGGGCGGCACAGATCAGCAGGGTCCCGCCAGCCGTCACCCGCCGACAGCCGAAACGTGTGGACAGGATCCCGGCCACCGGCATCGCCAGGATCGAACCTACCCCCAGGCACAGCAGCAACAATCCCAGGGTGCCTTCATCCAGTCCGGCCCGGGCCTTGGCATAGGGCACCAGCGGTGCCCATGCGGCGATGCCGACCCCGGCGATGAAAAAGGCGATGCGCGTGGACATCTGTTCCAGGCGGCCGGGAACGAAAGTGGTTTGGCTGTTGAGGCTGGTCATAACAATCCTTGGCAAAAAGCGTCGCGTCCTCAACGGACAGTGATCGGCCTGTGAGGGTTCGATCAGTGCCCGGAAAGTTTTACGGTCAAACAGGGCGACATCCTTGCACAGCGCCGCTGTTTTTCGCGATATGTTGAGCCATTCCAATGACACACGGAGGGCGCCATGGCGCAGCGGTACGATGCACGGGGCAACATTTACATCGTGGTAGCGCCAGAAGAACTGCGCCGCCAGGGCATCGACCTGCCCGATCAGGCTAGCCAGGCAGCGCAAACCATCGAAGCCTGGACGCTAGCCGCGATCGAGGCTTGCTGCAGCTGGGCTCCAGGCACTCAACCGTCCGGCAGCAAGGATCATCGCAGCGACGGTTTGCTGGTCGGACCGTTTCAGTCGTCGCCTCCCTTTGATCTGTTGATCGTCAACACCGACGGTACCCTGGCCGAGCGCAGTGGCAACGGGCTGACGATTTTTTCCCAGGCCCTCAGCGATCAAGGGCTGTTGCCGCAGAACGAAGCCTGTCTGCTCAGGGTTCACCACGACAAGTCTGACACGCCGTCACCGGGGCAGACTTCAGTGAAAGCCGCAGAGGTCGAGGGCGTGAGGGGGTTCTGGCTCGATCTGGGCCAGCCGGGATTCGGGCCGTCGGCGGTCAGTGCTCACGGGGTTGAAGCAGCGGTGCTCAACGGTCGTGAACTCAGCCACGTTGAACAGTTGTCGGCACTCAATAGCGCATGGTCGCGCAGTCAGTTCGCGCGGGTCGGCAATCCCCATTGCGTGACGCTGGTGGAAAGTGCCGGGGATCTGCCGAGCAACGAGCAGATGCGCGAGCCGGTGCTGGGTGAGGGGCTGACGCGGATTGCTTACGCCATGCCGGTCGGTGCAGGCAAACCTTGTCCGGCGGGGATCAATCTGCAATGGGCAATGCGTTTGTCCGAAGGGCACATCGCCGCGCGAGTATTCGAGCGGGGCGAGGGGCCGACGGCGTCATCGGGGACCAGTGCCAGCGCGGTGGCCAGTTCGGCCTGGCGGGTTGGTTGGGTGAGCGCCGGGGAGGTCAAGGTGACGATGCCGGGTGGCACGGCGCCGATCTTGTTGGAGGAGGAGCAGGGGGAGTTGAGTCGGGTCAGCCTGTTTGGTACGGCTCGAGTTATCGATTGATTTTGATATCGCCATCGCGAGCAGGCTCGCTCCTACAGTGGTTACATGTCGTTCACAAAACCTGTAGGAGCGAGCCTGCTCGCGATGGGGCCAATCCGGTAAACGCAAATTTCAGCTCAGACCAGCGAACTCCACCACCGGCATCGTCCGCTTCATCAACACCTTGCCATCGCGCACCGAGTACAGCGGCAACCCCTGGCTGCGGATCACCTCGTAATCACTTTCCGCCGACAGAATCAGCAGGTTCGCCGGCCGCCCGCGCTCCAGACCATAGCGATCGCCGAGGTTCATGGCTTTGGCACTATTGTCCGTCACCAGGTCCAGCGCACTTTGCAGGTTGCGATAACCGAGCATGTGGCAGATGTGCAGGCCGGCTTCGAGCACCCGCAAAATGTTGCCGTTGCCCAGCGGATACCACGGATCGACGATGGAGTCCTGGCCGAAGCACACGTTCATGCCCGCTTCCAGCAACTCGTTGACCCGGGTCACGCCCCGGCGTTTCGGGAAACTGTCGAAGCGACCTTGCAGGTGGATGCTTTCGGTGGGGCAGGAGACAAAGCTGATCCCCGAATGCCCGAGCAAGCGAAACAGCTTGGCGCAGTAGGCGTTGTCGTAGGAGCCCATGGCCGTGGTGTGGCTGGCCGTGACCCGCGAACCCATGTCGCGGCTGCGGGCCTCTTCGGCGAGCACTTCGAGAAAGCGTGAATGCGGGTCGTCGGTTTCGTCGCAGTGCACATCCACCAGGCAACCGCTGCGTTCGGCCAGGTCCATGAGGAACTTCACCGAACTGACGCCCTGATCGCGGGTGTACTCGAAATGCGGTATACCGCCCACCACGTCGGCGCCCATGCGGATGGCTTCTTCCATCAATTCGCGGCCATTGCGGTAGGACTCGATGCCTTCCTGAGGGAACGCGACGATTTGCAGGTCGACCAGGTGCCGGCTTTCCTCGCGCACTTCGAGCATGGCCTTGAGCGCGGTCAGTTGCGGGTCGGTGACATCGACGTGGGTGCGTACATGCTGGATGCCGTGGGCGGCGAGGGTCTGGATGGTTTTTTTGGCCCGGGCCTTGGTGTCTTCCTGGGTGATGGTCGCCTTGCGTTCGCCCCAGCACTCGATGCCTTCGAACAGCGTGCCGCTCATGTTCCAGCGCGGCTCGCCGGCGGTCAGGGTGGCGTCGAGGTGGATGTGCGGCTCGACAAAGGGCGGCACTACCAGATTGCCACCGGCGTCCAGATCGTCAGGGCCCAGGGTCGGGGCTTCGATCTGGCGGCCGATGCTGCTGATCAGACCGTTTTCCAGGTTCAACTCATGCAGGCCTTCCTGATTGCGCAGACGGGCGTTGATGATGTGCATCGGGCAGATCCTTTTGGCGAATCGTTTAGGCAATACCTTTACGTTAGCTCGCCTGCGGCGAATCCCGCCAGTTCAAAATGTGGGAGCGGGTTTGTTCAGGTAGATAGTTGCAGGGGTAAAAATCGCATAAGTGCGGCGACGATGGCTTCAGGTGCATCTTCCTGAACCAGATGACCGGCGTTGGGAATCGGATAAAACTGCGATCCAGGAATCATCTGCTGCAAGGCCCGCCCGCGTTCGATGGGAATCCACTGGTCGTCTTCACCCCACAGAATCTGCACCGGGCAGCGAATCGTCGGGTACAGGCCCTCGGCCTCACGGGTATAGCGCTCGTCCATCTGTGCGATCTGCCGGTAGAACGCCGCTTGCCCCGGCTCCCCCAACCACGGCTGAACGTAGGGGGCGAGTTCGGCGTCGGGAATTTCGCGCTGGATGGCTCCGCGAATATAGGTCGGCACGATGGCGCGCTGGATGTAATCGGGCAGTCCGCTGAAGGCCGCTTCATGCTGGCGCACATGCTGCACGAACGGCGAACCCCAGGGCGTGAGGGCCACCGGGTCAATCAGCGTCAGGCTGCGGTAGTCCTTGCCATTGAGCAGGTGCGCGCGCAGGGCGGTCGCACCGCCGAAGTCGTGGGCCACCACGTCGGGGCGGTCCAGGCGCCAATGCCCCAGCAACTGCGCCAACAACTGGTTTTGCACACCGAGCGAGACATCGTCGTCGGGTTGTGCCGATTGTCCATAGCCCAGCAGATCGAAGTAGTAGACGCGGTGAGTCGCGGTGAAATACGGCGCGATCCGGTGCCACACACAGGAAGAAAACGGTGTGCCATGCACGAACACCAGCGGCGGGCCGTCGCCGCGCACGGCGTAGTGCACTTGATGTCCGTTGAAGTCGAAGACCTGATCCAGCGGCCAGTCAGTCATGGGCTTGTCCTCTTGGCGGGGGGAAGAGGCAAAAAGCATAGGCATAAAAAAACAGCCGATGAAGGCTGTTTTCTTTTTCTCTGACAAAACGCTGTTCCCCTGTGGGAGCGAGCAGTGTTGTCTGAAGATTACTCGCCGCGATAGATGCAACCGCTGGTGCAGGTCTCGTGGATACGGATCGCGCTCAGCTCCGGCAGCAGGGGCTTCAATTCCTGCCAGATAAACTTGGCCAACACTTCGCTGGTCGGGTTTTCCAGGCCGGGAATGTCGTTCAGGTAGTTGTGGTCCAGGCGCTCGTACAGCGGCTTGAAGATCGCCTTGATTTCCGAGAAGTCGCGGATCCAGCCGGTGTGCGGGTCGAGGTCGCCGCTCAGGTGGATTGCCACTTTGAACGAGTGACCGTGCAGGCGCCCGCACTTGTGGCCGTCCGGTACGTGGGGCAGGCGGTGGGCGGATTCGAAAGTAAATTCTTTGAAGATTTCCACAGTGTTTTCAGCTCTGTTCAGGTGGCGTTCGCCGCAGCGATTCGGGCAGGCGGCGAGTTTACCAGTTTGTCCTGACTAAAGGGTCAGCAAGCGCTCGCCGAGGCGACCGTTGGCGGCCAGTTCGAGGAATTCGTCCCCCAGGCGGCGGCTTTCGTCCATGGTCGTGCGCCAGTATTTCTGCCGGCTCGGGGCATCGCCCATGAAGCGCTTGAAGTCGTTTCGGTCCGGCAGTTTACCGTAGGGCAGGCGCGCCAGGTATTCCTTCGACGGCGCCAGCAACAGCACGTTCTGCAAGCGAGCCGGGCAGGCGCGGCGCCATGGCAGGGTCTTGTCGAACCAGCCGGGGATCACCCGGTCGGTGAAGTGCGGGTAAAGCACGATGTCGTTGCCGCTGTAGGGCAGGTCCAGGTGGTAATCCAGCAGACCGCCGTCGCGGAAGGTCCCGGCGCCGGCGCCCGGCAGGTCGCGCACGCCTTCCATCACCATCGGGATCGAGCCCGAAGCCAGCAGGGCCTGGCGCAAGTTGCCGGCATTGAGGGCGACGAAGCGCGACGGGAAGTCAGTCAAGGCATTCACCGGCGGCGCCAGGCGCGGGTCGTGGATGATCAGGCGTTCGAAGTGCCGTGCCAGCCGCGCCCGACCGCGCAGGTTGTCGGCAATGACCGATGACAGGCCCAGCCCCAGGCGGCCGCGATGATCGTCGGCCAGCAGGCCGTGGCTTTTAACCACCATGATGTTCAGGCGGTAATGGTTGTTGCTGAGGATCGAGGCATCGCGACCGTCGAGCAGGTCATTGAGCATGCGCTGTGAGCTCTGGCTGATCTGCGCCATGGTCACGCCCTTGGCAAAGTGCTGCTCGGTGTACAGCTGCCCGAGACGCCGGATGCCCTCGGCGGCGTCCGGCAGGCAGGCGCTGGCGAAGCGCCAGGAACCCACCGATGCGCCAATCAGCGAGCGTTCTCGCGGTGCCGCCGGCAGCCACTCGCCGAATAGCGCCAGGTCCAGACCCTGAATCCCCAGCGCCTTCGGACCGCCGGCCGCGCCAGGCAAGGTGCCGACGTCGGCGGCGCTCAAGCCGTTGTCCCGGATGCGCGCAAAGGCGCGTGGACCGGCCTTGAGGGTCAGGGAAGGGAACTTGATGTGGATGGCGGTCATTGCGGTCTCGAAGTGTGGCAAGCGGGAAATTATAAACGTGATCATTGTGGGAGCGAGGGTGTCAGCAATGATGGCAATTCAGTTTCAATTAAGTTCAGCGGGTTAAGGTGGCTCGCCTGGACCCCGACGCAACGCTGGGATAGCGCATCGCTGGTACCATTGTGGCTTTCGAGAAGCTCACACCACTGGCACAGGGCATGGAATTAGACCCGGTCAGCAGGCAGTGACTCAAGGATCATCAGGATTGGTAATGAAGGTGTTTTTACTCAATCGATGCACCGGCAGCCGGATGGTGCTGCTGCTTCTGGCATTTTGCTCGGCAGTGATGGCCCGCGACCTGGATCAGGATGAAGCCCTGCGCCTGCGTCAACAGGGCGTGATCCTGCCACTGGAGCAACTGCTGCAGCAGGCGATGGATCGCTACCCAGGCGCGAAACTGCTGGAAGCCGAACTCGAAGAGAAGCACAACATCTACCTTTATGATGTCGAGTTGCTGACCCCCGAAGGCGTGGTCCGTGAGCTGCACATCGATGCGACTGACGGCCGAATATTGAAAGACAAGGAAGACTGATCCATGCGTTTGCTGCTGGTGGAAGACCATGTGCCCCTGGCCGACGAGCTGCTGGCCGGCCTCAACCGCCAGGGTTACGCGGTGGACTGGCTGGCCGATGGTCGCGATGCGGTTCATCAGGGCAGCACCGAGCCTTACGACCTGATCGTCCTCGACCTCGGTCTGCCGGGCGTGCCGGGGCTTGAGGTGCTGGCGCAGTGGCGCGGGGCGGGTCTGGCCACGCCGGTGCTGATCCTGACGGCCCGGGATTCCTGGGCAGAGCGCATCGAAGGCTTGAAGGCCGGCGCCGACGATTACCTGACCAAGCCATTCCATCCCGAAGAGCTGTTTTTGCGCATCCAGGCATTGCTGCGCCGCTCCCATGGCCAGGTCAACCAGCCAACGCTCAAGGCTGCCGGGCTGCATCTGGACGAAGGTCGCCAGTGCGTTGTGCGCGACGGTGCCGACATTCAGCTGACCGCCGCGGAGTTTCGCCTGTTGCGTTATTTCATGCTGCACCCCGAGCAGATCCTCTCCAAAGGCCACCTCGCCGAACACCTCTACGACGGTGAAACCGAGCGCGACTCCAATGTGCTGGAAGTCCACGTCAACCACTTGCGCCGCAAGCTCGGCAAAAGTGTGATTGAAACCCGTCGGGGCCAGGGTTACCTGTTCGGCGGGCAAGCCCGGTGAGATCGATCCAGCGCCGCTTGAGCCTGGGCCTGATCAGCGTGATGGTGGTCGTTGGCCTGGTGCTGGCGCAAACCAGCCTGTGGCTGTTCGAAATGGGGTTGCAGCGCTACCTCGAAGCCGGGTTGCGCAATGACAGCGAGAACCTGCTGGCGGCGCTGGTGCGCGGGCCGCAAGGCTTGCAACTGGATGAGCGACGCCTGTCACCGGCCTATCAGCGGCCGTTCTCCGGGCATTATTTCCGCATCGATTTCACCGATGGCCATTGGCGTTCCCGCTCCTTATGGGATCAGGAACTGCCGGTGCTCGATCAACCCGGCCTGCATGGCAACCTGCAACTGGGTCCGGAAGGGCAGCAGTTGCTGGTGCTGCGCACGGACTATCGACGTTCGGGGGCGCCGATCTCCATCAGCGTCGCCGAGGATTACACGCCGATCCGCGAAAGCTTCCGGCGCATGCAACAACTCGGGATTGGCCTCGGATTGACAGCGCTGTTGCTGATTCTGCTGCTGCAACGGATTACCGTACGCCGGGCCTTGCGTCCACTGGAGCAGGCCCGCGAGCAGATTGCGCAGTTGCAACAGGGCCAGCGCTCGCAACTCGATGATCAGGTGCCGGTGGAGCTGGAGCCACTGGTGGCGCAGATCAACCACTTGCTGGCCCACACCGAGGACAGCCTCAAGCGCTCGCGCAATGCCTTGGGCAACCTCGGCCACGCCTTGAAAACCCCGCTGGCGGTTCTGTTGAGCCTGGCTTCAAGCGAGCAACTCGACGCGCACCCGCAACTGCGCAAGACCCTCAAGGAACAACTGGAACAAGTCCAGCAGAGGCTCAATCGGGAACTCAATCGTGCTCGGTTGTCCGGTGATGCGTTGCCGGGCGCACTGTTTGATTGCGATGCCGAGCTCCCCGGGTTGCTGGCCACCCTGAACATGATCCATGGCGAACACCTGGCGCTGAGCTACCGTGCACCCGCCGGCCTGCAATTGCCCTGGGATCGCGAAGACCTGCTGGAACTGTTGGGCAATCTGCTGGATAACGCCTGTAAATGGGCGGATGCCGAGGTTCGCCTGAGTGTGGCCGAGACTGCTGAGGGCTTTGAACTCTGCGTGGAAGATGACGGCCCGGGCATTCCCGAAGAGCGTCGTGATCAGGTGTTCGCTCGAGGGACGCGGCTGGATGAGCAAACCCATGGGCATGGTTTGGGGCTGGGTATCGTGCGCGACATCGTCGATAGCTGGGGCGGCAAACTGTCGTTGCTGGAAAGCGAGTGGGGCGGGTTGAAGGTCGTTATCGAGTTGCCCAAACACACTTGAAGCCACACCAGGCCCCCTGTGGGAGCGAGCCTGCTCGCGATGAGGCCATGTCAGTCAACATTAACTGTGGCTGACACACCGCTATCGCGAGCAGGCTCGCTCCTACAGGGACGGCGCCGGTCAGGTGTGATGAATCTCCCGATCCTTGGTTTCCGGCATGAAGAACGTGCCGAGAATGGCTGTCATCACCGCGATGACAATCGGATACCACAGCCCGTAGTAGATATCCCCCGTGGCCGCCACCATGGCGAACGCCACCGTCGGCAGGAAGCCACCGAACCAGCCATTGCCGATGTGATAGGGCAGCGACATCGAGGTGTAGCGGATGCGCGCCGGGAACAGTTCCACCAGCCAGGCGGCAATCGGCCCGTAGACCATGGTCACGTAGATCACCAGGATCGTCAGCAGTAGCAGCACCATCGGGTAGTTGGTCTTGGTCGGGTCGGCCTTCTCGGGGTAGCCGGCGTCCTTGAGGGCGGTGGCGAGGGTGGCGGTAAAGGCGTCGTTTTTGGCCTTGAAATCGGCGGCCGGTATGCCGGTGCCCTCGAAGCTCTCGATCACTTTCTCGCCAATGCGCACCTGCGCAACGGCGCCCGGCTCGGCGTTCACGTTCTTGTAGGGGATGGCCTTTTTGGCCAGTACGGTCTTGGCCAGGTCACAGGAGCTGGTGAATTTGGCCTTGCCCACCGGGTCGAACTGGAACGAGCACTGGCCGGGATTGGCGATTACCGTGACCGGATTCTTCTCCTGCGCAATGAACACGTCGGGGTTACCGTATTGGGTCAACGCATGGAAGATGGGGAAGTAAGTCAGTGCCGCGATGATGCAGCCGGCCATGATGATGCCCTTGCGGCCGATGCGGTCGGACAGGCTGCCGAAAATGACGAAGAACGGCGTACCGATCAGCAGCGAGCCGGCAATCAGCAGGTTCGCGGTCTGCGGGTCGATCTTCAGCGTCTGCAACAGGAAGAACAGCGCATAGAATTGCCCGGTGTACCAGACCACCGCCTGACCGGCGGTACCACCGAGCAGGGCCATGATCACGATCTTGAGGTTGTCCCAACGGGCAAAGGATTCGGTCAACGGTGCCTTGGAGGACTTGCCTTCGGCCTTCATTTTCTGGAACACCGGTGACTCGCTCAGTTGCAGGCGGATGTAGACCGAGACGATCAGCAGCAGGATCGACAGCAGGAACGGAATCCGCCAGCCCCAGGCTTCGAAGGCTTCAGTGCCCAGCGCAGTGCGGCAGGCGAGGATCACCAGCAGTGAAAGAAACAGGCCGAGGGTCGCGGTCGTCTGAATCCACGAGGTGAAGTAGCCGCGTTTGCCCTTGGGTGCGTGTTCGGCCACGTAGGTCGCTGCACCGCCGTACTCACCGCCCAGCGCCAGGCCTTGCAGCAGGCGCAGGCTGATCAGAATGATCGGCGCGGCTACGCCGATGGTTGCGTAGCCCGGCAGCAAGCCCACCACGGCCGTGGAAATACCCATGATCACGATGGTGATGAGGAACGTGTGTTTGCGCCCGATCATGTCGCCCAGCCGACCGAACACGATGGCGCCGAAGGGCCGAACGGCGAAGCCGGCGGCGAAGGCGAGCAGGGCGAAGATGAAGGAAGTCGTTTCGTTGACACCGGCGAAGAAGTGCTTGGCGATGATCGCCGCGAGGGAGCCGTACAGGTAGAAGTCATACCATTCGAACACGGTGCCCAGGGACGAGGCGAAGATGACCTTGCGCTCCTCCCTGGTGATCCCGCGGTTGGGCGTGCTGCCCGTGGTTGTACTGTCGATTGCCACCATGATTTTTCTCCGTTGTTCTTGTTTTAAGGCCGGAGCACCTCTCAATTGTTGCCGCACCCTGGCCCGGGGGCTGAAGTCATCGGATTACGTGGCTTGCATTCAGGTTGACGTCAGAAAATGCTGCAAGGTTCCATGAAGCATAATCAACGTCCGGCAGATATCCACTCGCCATCATTTGATTGAGCCGCGCGCAGAAAAAATGTGGGAAACAAATGTGGGAGCGAGCTTGCTCCCACAGGTATTTTGTTCGACTTGCAAGGCTTAGACGCGGAACTGATCCATCAAACTCTGCTGCTGATTCGCCAGGCTGTTGAGCGACTGGCTGACCCGCGCCGATTCATTGGCCTGGCCTGACAGTGATTCGGTCACGTCGCGGATGGTCGCCACGTTGTTGTTGATCTCCTCGGCCACCGCGCTTTGCTCTTCGGCGGCACTGGCGATCTGCATGTTCATGTCATTGATCACGGTCACTGCCTCGCCGATCTGGCGCAACGCCGTTACCGCCTGGCCAACCTGCTCGACACTGCCCTGGGCCTGACGATGGCTGTTATTCATCGAACCCACCACCTCCTGGGTACCGTTTTGCAGCTGTTCGATCACCAGACGGGTTTCTTCGACGGATTCCTGGGTACGCCGGGCCAGGTTGCGCACTTCATCGGCTACTACGGCAAACCCGCGTCCGGCCTCACCGGCACGGGCCGCTTCGATCGCGGCGTTGAGGGCCAGCAGGTTGGTCTGCTCGGCAATCGCACGAATCACTTCCAGTACCGTGCCGATCTTCTCGCTGTTGGCGGCCAGGCCTTCGACCTGGACCATGGCCGCGCTCATGTCGGCGGCGAGGTTGTCGATGCTGGCGGTGGTGCGGTCGATCACAGTCAAACCCTGACGGGTCGCCTGATCGGCATCGCGGGCGGCATGGGCCGCTTGCGCGGCGCTACGGGCGACGTCCTGGGCGGTGGCGCTCATTTCGTGGGAGGCGGTCGCCACCTGGTCCACCTGGCGGTATTGCTGCTCCATGCCAGCGCTGGTCTGGGCGGCGATGGCGGACGACTGGTCAGCGGTGCTGCGGGCGTCCTGCACCGAGCGTTTCACTTCGGCAATGATCGGTTGCAGCTTGTCGAGGAAACGGTTGAACCAGCCGGCCAACTGGCCCAGCTCATCCTGCTTGTCGTAGGCCAGGCGGCGGGTCAGGTCACCTTCGCCGCTGGCGATGTCTTCGAGCATGTGTGCCACGCCGAGGATCGGTCGGGTCACGCTGCGGGCCATCAGCCACACCAGCATCAGGCCGAGCAGCGCGGCGAGCACACCCAGGCCGAGTTCGACCAGCGTACCGGCGGTGTTGCTGTCATCGAGTTGCTTTTTCAGGGCTTCGGCGGGGCCGACCAGGACTTTCTCCGGCACATCGAGCAACACACCCCAGGACTTACCGCCGGGAATCGGCTGGAAAGGCGCCAGCACCTTCAGTTGCTGCTGGCTGTGCAGGCTGGCGGTTTTGCTGCTGGCGGCGAGCATGCGCAGCAGTTCGGCGCCGCTGGCCTGATCCACGGCGTCCAGGCGCTGGCTGAGTTTGCTGGCGTCCGGGCTGTAGCCGGCGAGCAGGCCGGCCGGGCTGATGATGCTGACGCTGGTCTGACCGTCATAGAGCTTCTTGCTCGCGCCCAGGCTGACCGCTTGCAGGCTGTTGAGGTTGATGTCCACCGACAGCGAGGCGATGACCTTGCCATTGACCATCAGCGGGAAAACGATGCTGGTCATCAGCACGTTCTGACCGTCGATCTCATAGAAGTAGGGTTCGATCACGCACGGCTTGAGGGTGGTGCGCGGGCAGGTGAACCAGGCGTTGGCCGCTTCGCCGCTGGGGCCGGTGCTGGTGTCGGCCATGTCCTTTTCCGGCAGCGCCATGGACGTTACCTTGCCCGGCGTCGGCTGTGACCAGTAGAGCGCGAAACGGCCCTTGTCGTTGCTGCCAAGCTCGGCCTGACCTGCGAACAGTTCGTCCTTGCCGTCCAGCCCATTGGGCTCGAACACCAGGGACAGGCCGAGCAGGTCCGGATTGGCTTGCAGGGCCGACTTGACCTGGCGGGTCAGGTCTTCGCGCAGGTCGAAGGCATCGAGAAAGCGCTTCTCGGCCTGGTCACGCAGGAACAGCACCTGCCGCGAGAAGCCGTGGCCGTACTGATAGGCGTCCATGAACTGCTGGCGAATCCCCAGCGCCTGGTTTTCCCCCTGGGACTCGATCCGGGCCTGGGCCGCGTCAGTCAGCATCTCCATGCTCGAGGCTTTCACCAGCTCGGAGCTGTGCTCCATGCGATACAGCGAAAGACCCACCAGCAGGGTCACGATGCCCGCCAGGCACAACCCGGCCAGCAGGGTGATTTTCCATTGAATGGAAAGTTGTCTGAGCGACATGGAGACGTCCTTATTCGATAAATATCTGAGACTTTGCACTGTAGCGGCCAACAAACAGCGTTCTTGAGCCGCAAGCGGCAAGCTTCAGGTAAAAAGCGTAAAAGCTTGTCGCTTGAGGCTTGCAGCTTGAAGCTGCTTCATTCAAAGTGCGCGCCCTCTAATAAAACCCATTCCTTTTATCCGCTGGCGGCTCTCGCAGACTGCCGGCCGGACTCTTTTCGCTTGCCCAGAGGTATGACAATGAATGCAGTAATTGCCGCGGTCGGCATCATGCTGATCCTCAGCCTGTCCCGCGTGCATGTGGTGATCGCCCTGATCGTCGGTGCGCTGGTCGGTGGCTTGACCGGTGGCCTGGGGATCGAGGCGACGCTCAAGGCTTTCAACAGCGGCCTCGGCGGCGGGGCGACGGTGGCGTTGTCCTACGCCTTGCTCGGCGCTTTCGCCGTGGCCATTGCCAAGTCCGGCATGGCCCATGCGCTGGCCGACAAAGCCCTGGCGATGGTCGATCGCCAGCACGCCAACGGCGGTGGCCAGGTCAAATGGCTGCTGATCGGCCTGCTCTGGGTCGTGGCCATCGCCTCGCAGAACATCTTGCCGATACATATCGCGTTTATTCCGTTGCTGGTGCCGCCGCTTCTTTATGTGCTGACCAAACTGCAGCTGGACCGTCGCCTGATCGCCTGCGTCATGACCTTCGGCCTGATCACGCCCTACATGTTCCTGCCGGTGGGCTTCGGTAACATCTTCCTCAATGAGATCCTGTTGGCCAACGTCGCCCGCAGCGGCGTGGACATCAGCGGCATCAACGTGACCCACGCCATGGGCATCCCGGCCCTGGGCATGGTGGCGGGCTTGCTGATCGCGTTTGTCAGCTACCGCAAGAAGCGTGTCTACGACCTGGCGAAGATCGAGCAGGTCGAGCAAGTGGCGGTGCAATACAACCCGCTGAGCCTGATGGTGGCCGGCGTTGCCATCGCGGCGGCGTTCATCATTCAGTTGTTGCTCGATTCGATGATCATCGGCGCACTGGTCGGCTTCCTGATCTTCTCGGTGTCGGGCATCGTCAAATGGCGCGACACCGACGACCTGTTCACCGAAGGCATGAAAATGATGGCGATGATCGGCTTCATCATGATCGCCGCCTCCGGGTTTGCCGAAGTGATGAAGGCCACCGGTGAGGTGCAGACGCTGGTCGAGTCGTCGGCGTCGTACATCGATCACAGCAAAGGCATTGGCGCCTTGCTGATGTTGCTGGTGGGGTTGCTGGTGACCATGGGCATCGGCTCGTCGTTCTCCACCGTGCCGATCCTGGCGGCGATCTTCGTGCCGCTGTGCGTGCAACTGGGCTTCAGCCCATTGGCCATCGTGTGCATCGTCGGCACGGCCGGTGCCCTGGGCGACGCCGGTTCGCCGGCTTCGGACTCGACCCTGGGCCCGACCTCCGGCCTGAACATCGACGGCCAGCACCATCACATCTGGGACACCGTGGTCCCGACCTTCCTGCACTACAACCTGCCGCTGCTGGCGTTTGGCTGGGTTGCGGCGATGGTTCTGTAACACTGAAATCCCACAGGGGATCTTCTGCGGACCTGACGGCCGCGTTCAACTTTTGACCCGGCGTGCCGTTAAGCTTTTAACCACGCCAACAAAATCAAAAGAGTGAACGTCATGCGCATGAGCCTCAAGGCCAAAGTCCTGTCCCTTGCCGTCCTCCCGGTGTTGCTGTTTGCGCTGGTCATCAGCCTGACCACGCTGTTCATTCTTCAGGATCAGGCGCGCAAGGAAGTCGAGCAGACCCGCGAGCGCCTGCTCAGCGATGCCAAGGCGACCCTGCAAAGCTACGTGGCCGTGGCCATGACCACGATCAAACCGCTCTACGACGCGGCCGCCCCCGGCGATGAGGCGGCGCGGGCCCAGGTGATCAAGCTGCTGTCGAGCATCACCTATGGCAAGGACGGCTACTTCTTCGGCTACGACTCCAACACCGTGCGCCTGTTCAAGGCCAACAGCCCCGACGGCGTGGGCCAGAGTTTCAAGGACAACCGCGACCCGAACGGTGTCTACGTCAACCGCGACCTGGTGAAAGTCGCCAAGGACGGTACGCACTACCTGCAATACAGCTCGCCATTGCCCGGCAACACCCAGGTACTGGTGCCCAAGCTCGGCTACACCGAATACCTGCCGAAGTGGGACATGGCGGTCGGCACCTCGGTCAACCTCGACGGCATCGAAGCACAAGTGGCCGTGGTCGAAGCCAAGGTCCAGGAGCGCATGCAAGGCATGGTGCTGAGCATCGTTGGCGTAGCAGTCGTGCTGCTGCTGGTAATCGCCGCTGCCGGGATGCTGCTGGCCAATACCATTCTGCGTCCGCTGCATCTGATGAAGGCCAACCTCGACGACATCGCGGCGGGCGAAGGCGATCTGACCCGCCGCTTGACCATCACCAGCCAGGACGAACTCGGTGAACTGGCCGGCTCGTTCAACCGTTTCGTCGACAAGATCCACGGCCTGGTACGGCAGATCACCGAAATGACCTCGCAACTGACCGGACTGGTGAATCAGGTGTCCGACCAGGCCAACCGTTCGGACCAGGCCATGGAACGCCAACGTCACGAAACCGATCAGGTGGCCACGGCGATCAACGCAATGTCGGCCGCCGCCCAGGAAGTGGCCAAGAGCGCGCAGAACGCCGCGGTGGCAGCCCAGCAGACCGACGAAGAAGGGCAGGCGGCCAAGCGTGTGGTGGCCGGCAGTATCGAGAAGATCCATGCCCTGGTGGACGACATCCGCAGCAGCGGCGTGTCCCTGGACAGCCTGCAAAAAGACGTGTCGTCGATTGTCAGCGTGCTCGGGGTGATCCGCTCGATTGCCGAGCAGACCAACCTGCTGGCGCTTAACGCGGCCATCGAAGCCGCCCGTGCCGGCGAGGCCGGGCGCGGTTTTGCGGTGGTGGCCGATGAAGTGCGGGCGCTGGCCAGCCGCACGCAAATCAGCACCCAGGAAATCCAGGGCATGATCGACCGTTTGCAGGCCGGCACCCAGTCGGCGGTAGAGGCGATGCGCCGCTCCAGCGAGGCCGGCGACGGCACCTCGGCCCAGGCCAACGAGGCGGGGGCTTCGCTGGACACCATGGCCCAGCTGATCGCGACCATCAATTCGATGAACGCGCAGATCGCCAGTGCCGCCGAAGAACAGACTGCCGTGGCCGAAGAGATCAACCGCAGCGTGCACCAGATTGCCGTGGCGGTGGACAACGTCGCCGACGAAACCCAACTCGGCGCGCAGACTTCACGCAGCCTGGCCGACCTCGGCCAGCGCCTGGGCAGCCTGGTCGGGCAGTTCCGGATCTGACTGGTTTGCAATCTGTAGGGTTGTGACTGGCAGGAGCGACAGCCACTACACTTGTTCTGTGCATCCGAGCACTGGACGACCTTGCTAGAGGAGTCAGCCCCATGATTGACCGCGAAAGTATCTGCGATTGCCCGAAATGTTCCTGCAAACTCGGTGAACATCCGATTGCCCGTCACGGCAAACACTACTGCTGTGAGGCCTGCGCCAAGCACCATGAACACGGCGAGGAATGCACCCATAAAGAGTGCAAGTGCGCTCATGGCTGACAACCGCGAATGAAAAGTGGAGCCTAATCCGGCTCCACTTCCAGCCTGAGGCTGTCATCTTCCAGGCGTTCGCTGTGGCGCACGGTGCCTTGCAAGCGCCGCCCTTCGACCCGTAGCACCAGGGTCCTGGCTTGCTCCAGATCTTCCGGCAGTGGCGCCGGGACGCGTATGGCGAAGCAGAATGGGTCATTTTCGACCTGTTCCAGGCCGATCCGGCACTCGGCGCTCTTGGTGATGCGACCGTTCGGCGTGTCCAGACCGTAGTCCAGCTGCGCAGGGCTGTAGACGGGTGTTGTGCTCATATCCCTTCCCCCGAACCTGATGGTTACCGGATATTAGTTCGCCGGCCGCCACTTGACGTTTTCCACGCCGAACTTTTCAGCCATCGGCTTGCTGGTCTTTTGCACCTTCTCGCGTCCGAACCGGGGGATTCGCCCCACCCCCGCGTCACAGCTCGCCCAATGCCAGGCTTCTGCGTTATCCATTTTTTCCAGGCGGATGATGAATGACTTCGGATCGCCATGGAGGGTGTACTCGACGACGAATAATTTTGCACTGTTCATAAAGCCCCGGTTCCTCCCTGCTGTACATAGAAGGATCGCGCGCCATCGGGAAAATTCACTCGGCTTGTCGGAAAGCGGCAGTTGCTGGCGACAAGTTCGGCGCCCCGTTACCATGGAAGCTTCCCGTACCCCCAATGAACATTGACCATGGCCCTCGCCGCACCGCCTGACCTGAGTGATACCAATGTGCCTGTGCAACCGCTGGCGCGCACCTATCCGCGCGGGTTGTACATCGAGCCCCATGAGCACGTCTGGGGCCAGTTGCTGTATGCGATGAGCGGGGTGATGTGGGTCGAGACGCCGCATGAAGCGCTGGTGGTGCCACCGCAGCGGGCGGTGTGGTTGCCGCCCGGCGTGCCCCACGGGATTCGCGTGGTATCGGACCTGCAGATGCGCAATATCTACCTGCGGCCGTCCCTGGCCGCGACCCTGGATGACAGCGTTCAGGTGATCGAGGTCGGCGGCTTGCTGCGCGAGTTGATTGTCAGCCTGGTGGAGCAGGGTAACGACGGGTCGCCCGAGTATTACGACGCGCTGGTGGGCCTGGCGCTGCTGGAGCTCAAGCGGGCCAGGCGTTCGCTGTTGAAAATTCCGTTGCCGGACGATTCCGACCGGCGATTGATGAATTTGTGTCAGGCGGTCATGGCTGCGCCTTCACTGGACATTCCTTTCGAACAACATGCGGACAACGCCGGAGCCAGCGTGCGCACCCTGGCGCGGCTGTTCAAGGACGGTTTGGGCATGGGCTTCGCCGAGTGGCGGCGTCAGGTGCAACTGGCGACGGCGGTGGCCGAGTTGATCCAGGGCGTACCGGTCAGCGCGATTGCCCGGGAGCTGGGCTATTCGCCGAGCAGCTTCAGCGACATGTTTCGCCGTGAGCTGGGCGTTGCCCCTTCGCAGTTTCCGGCGGC
Organism: Pseudomonas fluorescens; assembly: GCF_000967965.1. Classification (GTDB taxonomy): domain Bacteria; phylum Pseudomonadota; class Gammaproteobacteria; order Pseudomonadales; family Pseudomonadaceae; genus Aquipseudomonas; species Aquipseudomonas grandcourensis. The sequence goes on along the minus strand of NZ_LACC01000030.1, from coordinate 65,544 downwards.
GCAACGCCAGGACTGAACTCGTCGAGGCCAGGCTTTGGCCGAAATTCAGAAGCACTTGGCCGATGCTCGCAGGCGTCGCCCCCTAGACTCAGCGCATACCTCAATTGCTCCCGGAGTCCGCCATGAACTACCTCGTGTCTGTGGCCATCGGTCTGGGCGTCGGTCTGCTCTACGGCGCCCTGGATTTTCGTTCCCCCGCACCCCCGGCCATCGCGCTGGTGGGCCTGCTCGGCATGCTCGCCGGCGAAAAGCTCTGGCCGATGGGGCGGGGGCTGGTGGCTGGCTGGATCTCCTGAACCCTTTTCGACTCGATGGATACGCCCATGAAAGCTCTGCAATTCGATAAAACCGGTGATCTCTCTGCCCTGCGCTACGTCGAGGTGCCTACGCCCGTGCCCGGCGTCGATGAAGTGCTGGTCGAGATCAAGGCCGCCGGCCTCAACCCCAGCGATGTGAAGAACGTGCTGGGGCGTTTTCCCTACACCACCTTGCCGCGGATTCCCGGTCGAGACTTTGCCGGAGTTGTCGTGGCCGGCCCGCAGGCGCTGATCGGTCAGGACGTCTGGGGCACGGGCAAGGAACTGGGTTTTTTCGCCGACGGTTCCCACGCGCAGTTCGTCAAGCTGCCGGCCAATGGCGTGGCGCTCAAACCCACGCACCTGAGCTTTGCCCAGGCCGCCAGCCTCGGCGTGCCGTACACCACGGCGTGGGATGCACTGGAGCGCAGCCTGGTGACGGCCGAAACCCGATTGCTGGTCATCGGTGGCGGGGCAGTTGGCAGTGCCGCGCTGGCCTTGGCCAAGGTGCGCGGTGCCCGGGTGCTGGCGGCCGCGCGGCGTCCGGAACAGGTCAAGGACTTGCAGGATCAGGGCTACCAGACCCTGCAACTGGATAAACCCGAAGACCTCGGGGCTCAGGTCAACGCCGTCTATGCCGGCGGCGCCGACGTGATTTTCGACACCACCGGTTTCTGGCTGCCGGCCTCGGTACCCGCCCTGGCCACGTTCGGCCGCATCGCGATCATTGCAGCACCCGTGGACGGTCACGTGCAGTTGCCGGCCTTGGCGTTGTATCGCAAGGGTGGCTCGGTGGTGGGGATCAACTCGCTGCTGTACGGCGTGCAAGCGTGCGCAGCGATGCTTGACCAGTTTGGCAAGTTCTTCGATCAGGATTTGTTGCCCCTGCCACAAGGCTTGTTCGAGTCGCCTTTGGCCGAAGGGCTGGAGCGCTATGCCGAAGTGAATCAAGGCAGCGGTGACAAGGTGATTCTGTTGCCATAACCCACCCCCACAGAGGCACGGCTCACCACTGCATCTCCTACAAAGAAAAAGGCGCATTTGCTGTAGGATTAGTTACCTAGACTCCAAGAGGTAACCCCATGAGCGAGCCGATTCGCCTGACCCAATACAGCCACGGCGCCGGTTGCGGTTGCAAGATCTCCCCCCAAGTGCTGGAAGTGATCCTGGCCGGCAGCGGGGCGCAGAACCTCGACCCGAAGCTTTGGGTCGGCAACGCCTCGCGCGATGACGCGGCGGTGTATGCCATCGATGAGGAACGCGGCGTGGTCTCGACCACGGACTTTTTCATGCCGATCGTCGACGATCCCTTCGATTTCGGCCGAATTGCCGCCACCAATGCCATCAGCGACATCTATGCGATGGGCGGCGATCCGTTGATGGCGATTGCGATCCTGGGCTGGCCGGTGAACGTGTTGGCGCCGGAAGTTGCCCGGGAAGTGATACGCGGCGGTCGTTCGGTGTGTGACGAGGCGGGCATCCCGCTGGCAGGCGGGCACTCCATCGACGCGCCAGAACCGATCTTTGGCCTGGCTGTCACCGGCCTGGTGGAAAAGCGCCACATGAAGCGCAACGATACCGCCACCGCCGGTTGCCTGCTTTATCTCACCAAGCCCTTGGGTATCGGCATCCTTACGACTGCCGAGAAAAAGGGCAAGTTGCGTCATGCCGACATCGGCCTGGCCCGGGACTGGATGTGCACCCTGAACAAACCCGGCAGCCGTTTCGGCAAGCTCGACGGCGTGACCGCGATGACCGATGTCACCGGTTTCGGCCTGCTCGGGCACCTGGTGGAAATGGCCGACGGCAGCCAGCTCACGGCGCGCATTGAATATGACCGCGTACCGCGCCTGCCGGGGGTCGAGTATTACCTGGAACAGGGCTGCGTACCCGGCGGGACTCTGCGCAATTTCGACAGCTACGCCAGCAAGCTCGGACGCCTTCAGGAGCTGCACAAACGCGTGCTCTGCGACCCGCAGACCAGCGGTGGCCTGTTGATTGCCGTGACGCCGCAAGGCAACGAGCAATTCCTTTCGGTGGCCGCCGAACTGGGCCTTAGCCTGGAACCGATCGGTGAACTGGTCGAGCGACAGAGCAACGCGGTCGAGGTGTTTTGATGTTCGTCGACTGCACTGATTACCGCGACATCTTCCTCAACGACCGGCCAATGATGGACGCCCGCGCGCCCGTCGAATTCAACAAAGGCGCGTTTCCTGGCGTGATCAACCTGCCGTTGATGAATGACCATGAACGCCAGCGGGTCGGCACCTGCTACAAGCAGCACGGCCAGCAAGCGGCCATTGTGCTGGGGCATCAACTGGTGTCGGGCGCGGTCAAGGCCGAACGCATCCAGGCCTGGGCCGATTTTGCCCGGGCGCATCCGGATGGATTGTTGTATTGCTTTCGCGGCGGTCTGCGCTCGCAGATAGTCCAGCAATGGCTCAAGGACGAGGCCGGCATCGACTATCCACGGGTGGGCGGTGGCTACAAGGCCATGCGCACCTTTCTGCTGGACACCCTCGATCAAGCTGTGACCCAGTGTGATTTCGTCCTGTTGGGCGGGATGACCGGCACCGGCAAAACCGAGGTGCTCACGCAACTGGGCAACGCCGTGGACCTTGAAGGTCATGCCAACCATCGCGGCTCCAGTTTCGGCAAGCGCGCCACGGGCCAACCCTCGAACATCGACTTCGAAAACCGCTTGGCCGTAGACGTGTTGAAAAAACGCGCACGGGGCATCGAGCAGTTCGTACTGGAAGACGAAAGCCGTGCGGTGGGCAGTTGTGCGCTGCCGTTGCCGCTGTACCAGGGCATGCAGCAGTTCCCGATGGTGTGGCTGGAAGACAGCCTGGAAGGTCGGGTCGAGCGGATCCTGCGCGATTACGTGGTGGATCTGTGCGCCGAATTCATCGACGTGCATGGCGAGGAGGGCTTTGCGTTGTTTTCCGAACGCTTGCTGGAAAGCCTGAACAATGTGCAAAAGCGCCTGGGTGGTGAACGTCATCGACGCTTGCTGGTCTTGATGGAGGATGCGTTGGCCGAGCAGGCCCGCAGTGGCGCGGTGGATCTGCACCGGGGCTGGATCGAAGGGCTGCTGTGCGAGTATTACGATCCGATGTATGCGTTTCAGCGGGAGAAGAAAGACGCGCGGATCGAGTTTGCCGGGGAGCGAGGGGCGGTTCTTGAGTATCTGCGCGAGCGGGGCAGCCAGCGAGGGTGATGTAGCCTGTGCCGGCCTCATCGCGAGCAGGCTCGCTCCTACATTGGATCTGCGCCGTACACAAAAACTGTGTTCACCGAAGATCACTGTAGGAGCGAGCCTGCTCGCGATGAGGCCCGATCAGGCAATGCACAACTCAGGTCGGGCAGGTTTCTGCGCCGTTATCCAGGCCTTGCTTGTACACATGGCTCTGCAAACTGGCCTTGCCGTTGTGCCAGGTCAGGGTCAGTACATACAGCGAGTCGTAGTCGCTGGACTCCCAGTCGTCGATGATCTTCGCATCCTTGCCGGTGGCTTCGCCGGCCACCGTGTTGATCAGCTCTGGCAGGTAACCGTGGGACCAGGCCGTGTAGATGACCGAGTTGTGGTACTTGTCGTGGAGCAGCTCATCGGCCAGGTCACTGGTGTCATTGGCGGAAAAGTTGATGTTCACCGGCAGGCCCAGCTTGATGGCGCTGGGGCTGATGGTCATCAGTGGGCGGATATAACTGTAGGAATTGTCGAGCTCGCCTTCCTCGACGTTACGGGTCGGGTTGGCCGCGAACACATAGTTGGCCTTGCCGAACTTTTCCGGCAGCAGTGTGGCCAGGTCGATGGCGCGGTTCAGTCCCCGGCAATTGAGCTGGCCCAGGCCGCCGGCGGGTTTTTCCCCGTGGCGCAGGAAGACCAGCGTCTGGGTGCCATCCATCGGTTGGGCGCGACTCAGGCCGGGCTCCAGCGACAGGAACATCGCGCTGACCACCAAGAGGGCGGGCAACAAAAGGTAGGCGCGATATTTAAAGCGTTTGGCAAAATTGAACAGATTCATGAATAAAAGGATCTTCAGCGCAATTCGGTTAAGGCTGACAAACCTTTACACCTCGATTGTCCTGCGTCGGGTGTTTTCCATGTCATTGAAGCCAGTCCTTTATCAAAGGGGTGGTGCTCTGAGTCCCCTGAACCCGTTTGGTTCGATTCCGGCCGAGTGCGCGGCAATGTATCGGTAACCTTCACGGGTTTGCAGCCAAGGTTATCGACAGGATGTTGCACAAATGTGGACACAATACACCGGATGGTATTGAAACAGTGGTGATCTCTTTTGATCTCGCCTATCAGCGAGATCGATGGCTTCAAGGGATCGCTGAGCCGATATCTACATTATGATCGTCACTCTCAATGTCTTCGTGGATCCCGCCCATGACCGATTTGTCCGCTTTCCCCATCACCCGCAAATGGCCTGCCCAGTATCCGGAGTGGATTCAGCTGTACTCCTTGCCGACCCCCAACGGCGTCAAGGTCTCGATCATGCTTGAAGAGATCGGCCTGCCGTATGAGCCTCACCGGGTAGGCTTCGACACCAACGACCAGATGTCCCCGGAATTTCTTTCACTCAATCCCAACAACAAGATCCCGGCGATCCTCGATCCCCACGGTCCGGACGACCTGCCGCTGGCGCTGTTCGAATCGGGAGCAATTCTGATCTACCTGGCCGACAAGAGCGGGCAACTGCTGGCCCAGGAGTCGGCTGCGCGCTACGAAACGATCCAGTGGCTGATGTTCCAGATGGGCGGCATTGGCCCGATGTTCGGCCAGCTCGGGTTTTTCAACAAGTTCGCCGGCAAGGACTACGAAGACAAGCGTCCCCGTGACCGCTACGTCGAGGAAAGCAGGCGCCTGCTTAAGGTGCTGGACGGCCGTCTGCAAGGGCGCGACTGGATCATGGGCGAGCGCTACACCATCGCCGACATCGCCACCTTCCCGTGGGTGCGCAACCTGATCGGCTTCTATGAAGCCGGCGATCTGGTGGGCATTCAGAACTTCCCTAACGTCACGCGGGTGCTGGAGCGTTTCCTGGCGCGGCCGGCGGTGGTGCGTGGGTTGCAGATTCCGAGCCCGGTAGCGAGCTGATACACCGCTCCCACAGAGGGGCAGTGCTGGATGCCAGTATTGTTGCCCAGCCTGCAAGAGTTTGTTGATCACCCGGGGTTTGTGCCCAGCGCCGCGCAGGGCATAAGCTTCGCCTCCCTACGACGTTCGTCTCGTCCTCTGAAATCCAGGAATACCCATGTCCAGTCAGTTCCCCGAAGCACGCCCACGCCGTCTGCGCCGCAATGCGAGCCTGCGCAGCCTGTTCCAGGAGACCGAGTTCAGCCTGAACGACCTGGTGCTGCCGATTTTCGTCGAAGAAGAAATCGACGACTTCGTGCCGATCAAAAGCATGCCGGGCGTGATGCGCATTCCCGAGTCGAAACTGGCCGGCGAGATCGAGCGCTACGCCCGTGCCGGGATCAAGTCGGTGATGACCTTCGGCGTGTCCCATCACCTGGACAGCAGCGGCAGCGACACCTGGCGCGATGACGGCCTGGTCTCGCGCATGTCGCGCATCGCCAAGGACGCAGTGCCGGACATGATCGTGATGTCCGACACCTGCTTTTGCGAGTACACCGACCACGGCCATTGCGGCGTGCTGCACAACCATGAGGTCGACAACGACCAGACCCTGATCAACCTCGGCAGGCAAGCCGTCGCGGCAGCCCGTGCCGGTGCCGATGTGATCGCCCCCTCGGCAGCGATGGACGGGCAGGTCCAGGCGATTCGCCGGGCCCTCGATGACGCCGGGTTTACCCAGACGGCGATCATGGCCTATTCGACCAAATTCGCCTCGGCGCTTTATGGCCCGTTCCGCGAGGCGGGTGGCAGTGCGCTCAAGGGCGACCGTAAAAGCTACCAGATGAACCCGATGAACCGCCGCGAAGCGGTGCGCGAATCGTTGCTCGACGAACAGGAAGGCGCCGATGCGCTGATGGTCAAGCCGGCCGGTGCGTATCTGGACATCATCCGCGACATCCGCGAAGCCTCGCGCCTGCCGCTGTCGGCCTATCAGGTGAGCGGTGAGTACGCGATGATCAAGTTTGCCGCCCAGGCCGGGGCCATCGATGAAGACCGTGTGGTGCGCGAGAGCCTGGGGGCGATCAAGCGGGCCGGGGCAGACCTGATCTTTACCTATTTTGCGATGGATCTGGCCTTGGCCGGGATCTGATAATCACTCTATAACCCTGTAGGAGCGAGCCTGCTCGCGAAAGCGGAGTGTCAGTCAACATGATTCTGACTGATCCACCGCTATCGCGAGCAGGCTCGCTCCCACAGGGGAATGTGGTGTTTTCAGGTCGCGCCAAAAAACGTCCGGATCCCGTGATCGCGGAAGTACCGTTCGATCACTTTCGGATCCGAGCAGGTTTCGGCAATCGCCACATAGGTATCGGGCCGCAGCAGATAAAAGCCGTTGCGCCCCAGGCCCGCCGCTTCGAACGCCGGTCGCCAGTCGAACACATGCAGCGGCAGATGGTGCTCGTGGCACCAGGCGATCATCTCGTCGCTGGTGTCGCCATAGACATGCACCTGCCAGGTCAGGCACTTGAGCGACTCGAAATTATCCCCCTCACCGTCATGGGCCCAGGGCAGGCGATCACCGCCATGCACACGCCCGGCAACGCCCGTGCTCAACGGCATGCCACGATAATTCAGGGTGATCTGCGACACCGTGCGAAACAGGAACTGGCGGGAGGCTTCGAACGAGGTCATTTTCGGTAACAAGAACGGCGCCAGGCGCGTACGCAGCAAATCGGCAATCGGCCCGTCGGCGGTGACGAACGTGAAGACCCGGTCGGTGGTCGCCACCAGTTTGCGCGCAAACGCGATGCGCTCGGTTTCATAGGTGTCGAGCAGCCTGGCCTCGGCACCGCCGCTCAACACGGCCGCCAGTTTCCAGGCCAGGTTGATGGCATCGCCAATCCCGGTGTTCATGCCCTGGCCGCCCGCCGGGCTGTGCACATGGGCGGCATCACCCAGCAAAAACGCCCGGCCGTTGCGGAAGTGATCCGCCACCCGATGATGCACGCGGTAGGTCGAGAACCAATTCAGTTGCTCGATCTTCACCTTCATGTGCTCGATGGCCCGGCTGCTGACGTCCTCGAAGCGCAGGGTCTCGGCGTGTTCGGCGCGCTCGTCGCGCACCGTGCCGATCAGCCGGGCACGACCACTGTCGCCCAGTGGGAACACGGCGAGGAAGTCCGCCTCGTCGAGATCCACATGCAGTTCGCCGTTGAATGTCGGGCCGCTGGCCTGCACGTCGGCGACGTAGAAAATCTGCTGGTAGGTCCCGCCGGGAAACCCGGTATCCAGGGTCTTGCGCACAATCGACCGGGCACCGTCGCACCCGGCCAGGTAACAGGCCTGGCAGGTTTCCTGCTGACCGTCGGGCAGGTTCAGCGTGGCCGTGATGCCGTCTGCGGTTTGCTCGAAGCCTGCCAGTTCAGTGTTGCGTTCCACCGTAATGCCGAAGGCTTCCAGACGCTCGATCAGCAGCCGTTCGTGTTCGTCCTGGGGGAATATCTCGAGAAACGAGTAGGGCGTCAGGCCTTCACCGATCTGAGACAGGGGCAGGCGCGCCACGGGCTCACCCTTGACCCAGAAGTTGCCGGCCTTTACTTGATGGCCGTGTTGCACCACGGCGTCGTCCAGTCCGAGCTGGCGATACAACTCCAGCGTCCGTGCCTGGACGGCCAGCGCCCGGGAGGTGGTGCCGGGGGCCGAGGTTTTGTCGACGATCCGCACGCGCACGCCCAGCTTGCTCAGCCACAACGCCAGGACCAGCCCGGTCGGGCCGGCGCCGATGATCAACACGTCGCTGCGGTGCATGACCTGTCCTCCTCGCTGTGTGAATCAAGTATGGTCCAGTCGGGGAGGGCGGCAACCGTCAGACTGCCACGGACGTAGCCGCTGACCTGCCATTGGTCGTATGGTTGGCCCGGACCAACGGATTAGATGGAACGACATGCAAATCAGATTGATCACAAGCGTCGCCGTGTTGCTGGTATTGGCCGGTTGCGGCAGCCAACGGACCCAGGAACCGGCGGCGCGCAGCCCGGCCGAAGTGAAGGCCGAGATTATGCGTTTGCTGCCGACCAAGGCTGCCGATCCCCAGGGTTGGGCCACGGATATCCAGGTGGCGTTTACCGCGCAAGACATCTCGGCGACCACGCAAAACCTGTGCTCGGTGCTCGCGGTGACGGAACAGGAGTCGACCTTTCAGGTCGATCCGAGCGTACCGGGCCTGGGCAAGATCGCCCGCGACGAGATCGACCGCCGTGCCGCCAAGGCACATATTCCCGGCCTGCTGGTGAGCGGTGCGTTAATGCTCGATTCGCCCAACGGCAAAAGCTACAGCAGCCGCCTGAATGCCGCGCGCAGTGAAAAGGAACTGAGCGCCATTTTCGACGACTTCATCGGCATGGTGCCGATGGGCAAGAAGCTGTTCGGCGGCTTCAACCCGGTGCATACCGGCGGGCCGATGCAGGTCAGCATTGACTTTGCCGAGCAGCAGGCCAAGGGCTATCCGTACCCGGTGAAGGGCTCGATTCGCCATGAAGTGTTCACCCGGCGCGGCGGCATGTATTTCGGCATCGCGCATCTGCTCGGGTATCCGGTGAGTTACCCACAGCCGCTGTACCGCTTTGCGGACTTCAACGCGGGTTGGTACGCCAGCCGTAACGCCGCGTTCCAGAACGCGGTGAGCCGGGCTTCCGGTATCCCGTTGGCGCTGGATGGCGACCTGGTGAACTACGGTTCGATCATGCCCGGCACCACGGAACTGGCTGTGCGCAGCCTCGGCAAGCAACTGGACATGCGCAATCCGACGATCCGTGAGCAACTGGAAGAGGGGAAAACCCTGGGGTTCGAAGACAGCAAACTCTATCGGCGGGTTTTCGAACTGGCCGAACGGGCCGAGGGCCGGCCGTTACCCCGTGAAGTGTTGCCCGGGATCGTGCTGCAAAGCCCGAAAATCACCCGCAAACTCACCACCGCGTGGTTCGCCAAGCGAGTCGATGAACGCTACCAGCGCTGCATGGCGCGGGCAGTGCAGTAATCGCGACGTATAAAAAAGCATAAAAAACCCGGCGGGTGAGGCCGGGTTTTCATTGAGTTCTGCGGTCAAGCACTGCATTCAGACAGCGCGGCTTTCGATCAGACGGTCCGAGCCACCTTCAGCGACACGGTTTTGCAGGAGCTTGTCGGAACCGCCTTCAGCGACGCGGTTTTGCAGCAGTTTGTCGGAACCACCTTCAGCGACGCGGTTTTGCAGGAGCTTGTCGGAACCGCCTTCAGCGACACGGTTTTGCAGCAGCTTGTCGGAACCGCCTTCGGCAACACGTTTTTCCAGCAGGCGATCCGAACCACCCTCGGCCACACGGCTTTCAATCAGACGATCCGAGCCGCCTTCAGCGACCACAGGTTGAGCAGAGTTTGCGGCGAAAGCGTTAACTGCGAAAACCGAGAAAGCGATGCTGAGGAGGGTCTGGCGTTTCATGATCGTGTGCTCCGGGGTGCTTATGGGTTGGTATGGAGCAGATGTTACGCCGGGGATTTTTTAAGAGAACTTCATTGAAGTGATGGTGAACATCGACGGCAATGATAGGTCCGACGCCACACCTCTTGTGAGCGTGATGGTGCGATCGTCGGATGGCCACTGTGTGGCGGGCGGCGGCTTCTACACTGGTTAGCTGGCGCGTTCCTCTGCCGCGACGGTCGATGTGGCCCGGCAGAGGTCGCGGTATGCAAGGAGACGTTTATGCACCAGCTCTACGGCCATCTGAACTCCGGAGCGGCGGCTATCGAAGCAGCCCTTGAGCTCTGCGATGTTCCTTATCGCTTCATCGATGTCGAGACGTCCGCGGAGGCGGCCCAGGCGCTGGAAAAACTCAACCCGCTCAAACAGATTCCGACCTTGCAGCTACCCGATGGCAGTGTCCTGACCGAGAGCGCGGCGATCCTGATCCACCTCGGGCTGAGCTTTCCCGCATCGGGATTGTTGCCGCAGGATCCGGCCGAGCGGGACCAGGCCATTCGCGGCATGGCGTACATCGTCAGCAATTGCTATGCGGCCATCGGCATCATTGATTACCCCGAACGCTGGTTGGCCGAGGCGGATGAGTCGTCCAGGCAGAACCTCATGGAGGGCGCCCGCCGGCGCCTGCACTGGAGTTGGGAGGTGTTTGCCGATCAGTTCTCGGGCGAGTTGTACCTGGGCAGCGAGAAACCCGGGGGCCTGGATGTGCTGGCGGCAGTGATCTCGCGATGGGCGGGCAGTCGGGAACATTTGCGCAACGCCCGGCCGGGGTTTTTCGCCTGGCTGGAACGCATCGACCGCCACCCGGCACTGGCACCGGTGTTCGCCCGGCATTGGCCGGTCTGAACACCGAAGATCCCTTGTGGGAGCACGCCTGCTCCTACAAGGGATCTTCGGTGTGTCGACTTATTCCCCGCGAATGTACTGTTCCAGCTGCTTGATCAGTTCAGCCTGTTCGGCAATCGCTTCCTTGACCAGGTCGCCAATCGACAGCAGGCCGATCAATTTGCCGCCTTCGACCACCGGCAAGTGACGCAGGCGTCTATCGGACATGATGCCCAGACAGGTATCCACGGTTTGGTGGGTGTCGACGGTAATCACCGGCGAAACCATGATGTCGCGCACCGGCGTGCCCACCGAAGAGCGGCCGTGCAGCACCAGTTTTCGCGCGTAGTCCCGTTCGCTGATAATGCCCAGCACTTCATCATTCTCCACCACCAGCAAGGCGCCGACGTTTTTCTCGGCCATCTTCATCAATGCTTCGAGCACCATGTGGTCGGGTTTGATCTGGTGCACTTCCTGATTCTTCTGATCTTTGAGCTTGAGCAGTTGGGCGACGGTTTTCATGGTGGTTACTCGGGTGTTGTCGTTGTTCTTGAAGAATCGTAGACGCGAGCGTTCAGGGCAAGGGCGAAAGCGGCAGTTAACACGTAAAAAACGTCATTCGACGGTTTTTCTTTGGCAAACCACACATTTCAGGCCAATAGATTACTTGTGGGCCAGAGATACCGGGGCCATACGCGCTATCGCGACTGATGACGGGTAGAATCCCCCTCTGAATCAGTTTCGAGGTTTGCAGTGGTGGATCTACAGCAGGGCTTCGTCCTGACCCGGCATTGGCGCGACACCCCGGCCGGTACGGAAGTCGAATTCTGGCTGGCGACCGACAGCGGTCCCCGGCGTATCCGCCTGCCTCACCAACCATCGGTGGCGTTCATCCCCGCTGCGCAGCGTCAGCCCGCCGAAAGCGTTTTGCATGACGAGAAGAACGTCGAGCTCAAGCCCCTGGCCCTGCAGGATTTCGAACATCGCCCGGTCCTCGGTCTTTACTGCCAGCAACATGGCCAGTTGATGCGCCTGGAAACCGCGCTGCGCCGGGCCGGTGTCGAGGTGTTCGAAGCCGACGTGCGCCCGCCGGAACGCTACATGATGGAACGTTTCATCACCGCACCGGTGCGCTTCAGTGGCACGCCGAATTCCGAGGGCCTGCTGCTCGACGCGCAGATGAAACCCGACCCCGATTACCGGCCAAGCCTGAAACTGGTGTCCCTGGACATCGAGACCACCGCCCAGGGCGAGTTGTATTCCATCGCATTGGAAGGCTGCGGCGAGCGTCAGGTGTACATGCTCGGTCCGCCCAACGGCGACGCTAGCCAGGTGGATTTCCAGCTCGAATACTGCGATTCGCGGACCCTGTTGCTGAAAAAGCTCAACGACTGGTTTGCCCGGTTCGACCCCGACGTGATCATCGGCTGGAACGTTGTGCAGTTCGACTTGCGGGTGCTCCACGAACACGCCCGACGCCTGGCGGTGCCGTTGAAACTGGGGCGTGGCGGCGAGGAAATGCAGTGGCGTGAACACGGCAGCGGCAACCATTACTTCGCTTCAGCCGCTGGCCGCTTGATTATCGACGGTATCGAGGCCCTGCGTTCGGCGACCTGGAGCTTCCCCTCGTTCAGCCTGGAAAACGTCGCGCAAACCTTGCTCGGCGAGGGCAAGTCCATCGACAACCCGTACCAGCGCATGGACGAAATCAATCGTATGTTCGCCGAGGACAAACCGGCGCTGGCCACATACAACCTCAAGGACTGCGAACTGGTCACGCGGATTTTCGCCAGGACCGAGTTGCTCACCTTCCTGCTGGAGCGGGCCAGCGTCACCGGTTTGCCGGCCGATCGCATGGGCGGTTCGGTGGCGGCGTTCACGCACCTGTACATGCCGCTGATGCACCGTCAGGGTTTCGTTGCACCCAACCTCGGCGGCAAGCCACCGCAAGCCAGTCCCGGCGGGTTTGTCATGGATTCGCAACCGGGGTTGTACGAGTCGGTGCTGGTGCTCGACTACAAAAGCCTCTATCCGTCGATCATCCGCACCTTCCTGATTGACCCCGTGGGGCTGATTGAAGGGCTCAAGCATCCGGACGACAGCGAGTCGGTGCCGGGTTTTCGTGGCGCGCGCTTTTCTCGCACCCGACATTGCCTGCCATCCATCGTCGCCCGGGTGGCCGAAGGCCGGGAAACTGCCAAGCGCGAACACAACGCACCGCTGTCCCAGGCGCTGAAAATCATCATGAACGCCTTTTACGGTGTGCTCGGCTCCAGCGGTTGTCGCTTCTTCGACACGCGCCTGGCGTCGTCCATCACCTTGCGCGGACACGAAATCATGCTGCGCACCCGCCAGTTGATCGAGGCCCAGGGGCATGCGGTGATTTACGGCGACACCGACTCGACCTTCGTCTGGCTGCGTCGCGCTCATGGCCAGCAGGAGGCGGCGCAGATCGGCCATGCGCTGGTGGCGCACGTCAATCAGTGGTGGCGCGAGCACGTGCAGCAGGAATACGGCCTGCAGAGCGTTCTCGAATTGCAGTTCGAAACCCACTACAAGCGTTTTTTGATGCCGACCATTCGCGGCGCCGAAGAAGGCAGCAAGAAGCGCTACGCCGGGCTGGTCACCCGGGACGACGGCAGCGACGAAATGGTCTACAAAGGCCTGGAAACCGTGCGCACCGACTGGTCGCTGCTGGCCCGGCAATTCCAGCAAGAGCTGTATTCGCGGATCTTCCTGCGCAAGCCCTACCAGGACTATGTGCGTGACTACGTGCGCAAGACCCTGGCCGGCGAATTCGATGACCGGCTGATCTACCGCAAACGCCTGCGCCGCACCCTCGATGACTATCAGCGCAACGTACCGCCCCATGTGCGCGCGGCGCGCCTGGCCGACGAGTACAACGACCGGCAGGGCCGCCCGCGCCAGTACCAGAACGGCGGCTGGATCAGCTACGTGATCACCGTCGCCGGCCCCGAACCGCTGGAAGTGCGTAGCGCGCCCATCGATTACGACCACTACATCACCCGGCAGCTGCAACCGGTGGCGGACGCGATACTGCCGTTTGTCGACGACGACTTCTCAACCCTGATTGGTGGGCAACTGGGCCTGTTTTGAGTCCATCAGCGACAGGGTCCAGTCATCCAGGATGCCGTGGAAGTACTGGTTCAAGGCTTGCTGGAAAAGGCTGTCGGCGTCGGCGACCTGGGCAAACAGGGTCATCGAGGAGTGAAACTTCAGGTCGTCGGGATGACCGAAAATCCCCGCTACCGAGCGCTCCCGGATGTTCAGCACTTCCTGGGTACAGGTGCGCAGCCGGGCGCCCAGTAACGGATGCTCAAGGTAGGCCAGGGCTTCCTCCCGCGAGCGGATGGCAAAGCGGCGCGACATCTCGCTGCCGCCGAGCCCGGCAAACTGCGGAAAAATGAACCACATCCAGTGACTGCGCTTGTGTCCGTTGTTCAGCTCGTTTTGAACCCGCTCGAATACCGGTTCCTGAGCCTGGAGAAAACGTTGCAGATTGAACGGGTCCAGGTGGTCGGTGCTTCTCATGACGAAGCTCTCTGACAGACTGCGGTGGTTCAGACCATGGCCAGCCGCTGTTTGCGTTGTGGCGCGTGAAACGCTTGGTCCAGCGCCTCCAGATCCCCGGGCTCAAGCTGCAACATGGCGGCCTGGGCGTTGAAGCGTACATGTTCGAGTCGGACCGCCTTGGGGATGGCGATCACTCCCTCCTGACGCAGTATCCATGCCAGTGCCACCTGTGCCGGTGTGACGCCGTGACGGGCGGACACTTGCCTGAGCGTAGTATTGGCGAGCATTTTACCGCCCTGGCCAATCGGGCAGTAAGCCATGACCGGCAGCCGCCGTTGCTGGCTCCAGGGCAGCAAATCAAATTCTATGCCCCGTTGTTCCAGGTTGTAGAGCACCTGATTGGTGGTACAGGCCGGAGCTTCCAGTTCCAGCAGGTCGTCGAGGTCGAAGTTGGACACGCCCCAACGGCCGATCTTGCCGGCTTCGCGCAAGCGCTCGAAGGCGTCGACGGTTTCTTCCAGGGGATACTGGCCGCGCCAATGCAACAGGTACAGGTCGATATAATCGGTGCCAAGCCTGCGCAGGCTGCGCTCGCAAGCCAGGGGAATGCCCTGGCGGCTGGCGTTGTGCGGGTACACCTTGCTGACCAGAAAGACGCTGTCGCGCTGACCGGCGATGGCATCGCGGACCACTTCCTCGGCGCCGCCTTCGGCGTACATCTCAGCGGTGTCGATCAGGGTCATGCCCAGTTCGATGCCCAGGCGCAGTGCCGCGACTTCTTCCGTGTGCCGTGAACGGTCTTCGCCCATCTGCCAGGTCCCCTGGCCGATGACCGGAACCCGGGTGCCGGCCAGTTCAAGCGTGCGCATGCAAAACCTCCTTTATGAATGCCGATGGTTGTTTCAGTGGGCAGCAGAATAGTCCATCGGTTCCGCCACAGGCTGTGATCTCTTGAACTGCACCCTGCCGGTGATCGATTGCTCTGTGCCGATACTGCACTTTTTCGAAATGTCCGGCTCTATCCATGGCAGCCAGCGGCGATCCCCACCGCCGGCCCATGCCCAAGTCCAAGAACCCATGGCTCGAGTTTCACCCGCGATCACCACTAAAATCCGCCGTCATTGCCTACTGCTGGCAGGTCTGTCGATGTTCTTCGTCACCGGTTGCAGCCAACAGCAGGGCGGCGACATCATCAACCAGATGCGCGAAGGCAAACCCCAGGAGTTCCTGCAAACCAGCGTCGACCGTATGGCCACCCTGACCATGCGCGACAACCTCGACAGCCTTTACCTGTTGATGAGCAAGCTCTACCTGCGTAACCCCGATGAGTTGAAAAAATCCGGTTTCCTCGATGCCCGCACCGCCGGCAAGCAAGTGCGCATGGCCATTGAGCTGCAGCAGCCATTACCGACCCTGGGCGGCAAAAAGGACCTTGCGGCCCTGAGGTTTGCCATGAGCCCGGAGTTTCTCGGCGACCGGGTCGGGGCGTTCATCTATGCCATCGGCAGCATGCTGGTGACCGCCCATGGCAATCGCCTCGAGTTCTACATGACCGATACGATCAACCCGGTGTTCGTCAGCAATGCCGCGCGCAACATCGAGATCGCCACCTGGATCCTCAGCCAGCGACAGAACAAAGAGGGCCTGCCCTTGCTGTTCTCCAACGAAATCTCGGAGGAGGGCAGCAACCTGAGCTTCGCCGTCGAGTTCGGCAAGATCGTCGCCCGGCTGGACCTGCTGACCCAGATGCTCGACGAACGCTACCGGCGCATCGGCCTGAACTATGCCCAGAGCCTGCTGTTCCTGAATTTCCTGCCGGTTCAGTGAGCACGACACATATTCCTTGTGGGAATTGAATTCAGGGTATAAAGATAGATCGCATCGATATAACTGGTTATAAGAAATATCGCTATGCTGCGGGCCAGATTTCCCTTGTGATCTTTGTGGACGTATTCATGGATTTAGTGAACATCGGGTTGGTCGTTGCCGGGCTGGTCGTCGGCTTCATCGTCGGCATGACTGGCGTGGGTGGCGGGTCGCTTATGACGCCGATCCTGCTAGGGTTCGGCATCAACCCGGCGACGGCCGTCGGTACCGATCTGCTATACGCCGCCATCACCAAATCCAGCGGTGTACTGGTTCACCGCAAGAACAACAACATCGACTGGGCGATTACCGGCTGGTTGACCTTGGGCAGCGTGCCTGCGGTGGCGTTGACGCTGTGGTTTCTCAGCACCCTGCACAGCGCCCCCGAGGCGATGAACGCGATCATCAAGCAGGCCCTCGGTTTTGTGTTGTTTGCCACGGCACTGGCGATCCTGTTCAAGAAGCGCCTGCTCGACTTCGCCCACAAACGTGCGGGCGGCAACTACAACCCCAGCGGATTGCGCTTGAATGTGATGACGGTCATCACCGGGCTGGTCCTTGGCACCATGGTCGCGCTGACGTCCATCGGCGCCGGTGCACTGGGCACCGTGGCACTGTTCATCCTCTATCCGATGCTGCCGACCCGCCGCCTGGTGGGGACTGAAATCGCCCACGCCGTGCCGCTGACCCTGGTCGCGGGGCTTGGCCATGCCAGCATGGGCAACATGGATTGGCACGTCCTGGGTTACTTGCTGGTGGGCTCGTTGCCGGGGATTTACCTGGGCAGCCACCTGACCGGGCGCATCTCCGACGAATTGCTGCGCCCTTGCCTGGCGACCATGCTGTTGTTGATCGGCTACAAACTGGCGTTCTGATTCAAGCCGCCACGAAAGCTTCATTCGCGGGTGAATATTTCCAGCAGATGCCCGTCCGGGTCATCGAAATACACCCGCCGTCCTCCCGCGTAATCATTGATCTCCCTCAGTCGCTGCTTGCCCGGGTCGGCCCACCACGGCTGACCGTTGGCTTGCAGGCGTGCGAAGGCCGCATCGAAATCCTCGTCGCCCATCAAGAATGCGTAGTGCTGGGACGCTATCGGCGGGTCGTTGTCGTAGAAATCCAGTGACACGTCGTTATCCAGTTTGACGATCAGCATGGGCCCAAAGGGCTGCGGGGCGGGCAGGCCAAGGAGGCTGGCCAGGAAATTCGCCGAAACCTGCTTGTCCCGGCACCAGACGATGGTGTGATTCAACTGAGTGCTCATGGGCAAGTCCTCACGACGGATCAGGCGGGTTGTCATGAGCCTTCAGATTAGCCCAGCCTGTTGCGCAATGACCGCCCTGACCTAAGCTTGGGGCAAGGCGAAAAATATTTGCGGTACGTCACCCGGAACGATCGCCGCGATGCGCAATCATTAGAGCGTGGATATCAGAAGGAGATGCGCATGCTCATCAGGTCACTGACCCTGGCTACTTTGCTGGCGATTGCCGGCACCTCGTTCGCCGCCGATGGCGACTCACCGCTGGACATGGACAAGGGCAGGGCTCGGCCACTGATTGTCATCGCTCCGAGCACGGTTGATCCGAACTGGGTCGGCCTGAAAAAGTCTCTGGATGAGCCAGCCAACCGCAAGGGTTTCACCGACCGCAACATGGTGCTCTACACCGTGCTCAACCTGATGGGCCAGCGCGACGGCAAAGACCTGGGGCCACAGGACACGGCGGCGCTGATCCGCTCGCTCAAGCTGGGTGCTGGCGCCAAGACCAAGGTGATCCTGGTCGGCAAGGACGGCGAAAAGAAACTTGAGCAATCGGACGCCTTCAAGCTGGACGAGATTTTCAGCGCTGTCGATCAGTTGCCCGCGGCCGAGAAAGAATTTACCGCGACCGTGGCTGCACCCGTCGCTGAAGCGGAGCCTGCGGTCAAAGGCGCCAAACCCGGAAAAAACAGCAAACCGGCCAAGCCCTCCAAGCCGCCTGAAATGCCGGATGATTGAACCTCAATCTTGTGGCGATGGAAGGTTTTTCTGTGGGAGCGAGCTTGCTCGCGATGACGGCCTGACATTCAACCATTGTATCGACTGTTACGACGCCATCGCGAGCAAGCTCGCTCCCACAGATGGATCAGTCGCTATTGGGAAAGGGCGCTCAGAATCTGATGAGCAATCCTGACCCGCTCTGCATTGGGATAATTCTTGTTGGCCAGCATCACAATGCCGATGCCCTTCGATGGCACGTACGCCACGTAAGCACCAAAGCCACCAGTTGAGCCTGTCTTGTTGATCAGCACGTTCTCTGGCTGCGCTTGTGGCGGGTTTAGCCACTGGACTTCATGGGCTTGCATGGCCATTGGCGTGGAGTTGCCGTCCAGCAAACGATCCAGTGTGATCGGGTAGCGATACAACTCCCAACCCAGGCCCTGGGTCATATCGCCTACGGTGTAGTAACCGCTATGAGTCAGGGCGATGGCTTGCTGCAACGGCTTTTCCAGGGACGCTGGTTTCATGTTTGCACCGACGTAGGCCAGCAAGTCCGCGGCGCTGGTTTTCACCCCGTACGCCTCGGAATCCAGCGCACCCGGAGTGACCCGTACCGGTTTGCCGTCCTTGTCGTAGCCCTGGGCGTAAAGCGCCATCTGATCCTGCGGCACATGCACATAGGTGTGCTTGAGGCCCAGTTTCGGCAGCAGGGTTTTCTCCATCAGGTTATCGAACGGCTGGCCCATGCTTTGGGCGGCGAGGTAGCCGAACAGGCCAAGGCTGGGGTTCGAATACAGTCGGTGGCTGCCGGGGGCGTAGAGCGGTTTCCATTGTTTGTAGTAGCCGAGCATCTTGTCGGCCGAATCATATTCGGCAGGAAATTGCAGGGGCAGGCCGCCAGCGCTGTAGGTACCCAGTTGCAGCACGCTGATGTGGTCGAACGCACTGCCGCGCAAGGCCGGCAGGACCTGGCTGGCCTTGTCCGACAGGGACAGCTTGCCCGTGGTCTGGGCGTAGGCGGCGAGGGTGGCGGTGAAGGTTTTGCTGACGGAGCCGATTTCGAACAGGGTGTCTTGCGTGACGGGGTTGCCGGTTTCTTTCGAGGCGACGCCATAGTTGAAGTAATGCGCTTGGCCGTTGACGGTGACTGCCACGGCCATGCCGTGAATGCCCTCGGCTTGCATCACCGGTTGTACAGCGGCGTTCACCACTGTCTCGATTTGATCCTGTGCCACGCATTGGCCCGCGGCGAATATCGCCATGCAAGCGGCGATGGTTTTCAGCCTGTCCATGTTGGTTTCATCCGTCGTTGATTCAGTTGCGCGCCATTTTAGGGCGTGAAGCGCCATGCTCCGAGCGCTTTTTAAAATAGGCCGCCAACAGGCGGCCACGCGCAACCGTCAACTCAACGCACCAGGCACGGCCGCTTGTTATCGAACTTCCAGCCGGGAATCAGGAACTGCATTGCCACGCTGTCATCCCGCGCCCCCAGGCCCATGCCTTTGTACAGTTCGTGAGCTTTGGCGACCTGATCCATGTCCAGCTCCACCCCCAGCCCCGGTTTCTGCGGCACCTGCACACAGCCGTCGACGATTTGCAGCGGGGACTTGGTCAGGCGCTGGCCGTCCTGCCAGATCCAGTGGGTGTCGATGGCGGTGATCTCGCCCGGCGCGGCCGCTGCGACATGGGTGAACATCGCCAGGGAAATGTCGAAGTGGTTGTTGGAGTGCGAGCCCCAGGTCAGGCCCCACTCGTGGCACATCTGCGCCACGCGCACCGAGCCTTGCATGGTCCAGAAGTGCGGGTCGGCCAGGGGAATGTCGACCGACTGCAACTGGATCGCGTGGCCCATTTCCCGCCAGTCGGTGGCGATCATATTGGTCGCGGTTTTCAGGCCCGTGGCCCGGCGGAACTCGGCCATGACTTCGCGACCCGAGTAACCGTTTTCCGCCCCGCACGGGTCTTCGGCATAGGCCAGCACGCGGTGCTGGTCGCGGCACAGACGGATGGCTTCTTTCAGTGACCAGGCGCCATTCGGGTCGAGGGTGATGCGCGCATCGGGGAAGCGTTCGGCGAGGGCCGTGACCGCTTCGATTTCCGCGTCGCCGCTGAGCACGCCGCCCTTGAGTTTGAAATCCTTGAAACCATACTTTGCGTGCGCGGCGACGGCGAGGCGCACCACAGCGTCGGCGGTCATGGCTTTCTCGTGCCGCACGCGGAACCAGTCGTTGTCGGCGTCCGGTTCGCGGCGGTAGGCGAGGTCGGTTGCGTTGCGATCGCCGACATAAAACAGATAGCCGAGCATCTTCACTTCATCGCGCTGCTGGCCTTCGCCGAGCAGGGCGGCTACCGGCACGTCCAGGTGCTGGCCGAGCAAGTCGAGCAATGCGGCTTCCAGTCCGGTGACGGCGTGAATGGTGATGCGCAGGTCGAAGGTCTGTAAGCCGCGGCCACCGGCATCGCGGTCGGCGAAGGTCTGGCGTACCTGATTAAGGATCTTCTGATAAGTGCCAATCGGGCTGCCGACCACCAGGCTGCGTGCGTCTTCGAGGGTCTGGCGGATGCGCTCGCCCCCCGGTACTTCGCCGACACCGGTGTGGCCGGCGTTGTCCTTGAGAATCACGATGTTGCGAGTGAAAAACGGGCCGTGGGCGCCGCTCAGGTTGAGCAGCATGCCATCGTGGCCGGCGACCGGAACCACTTGCATGCTGGTGATGACCGGGGCTTTTGCGGTGTCTTGTGGGTTCATATTCCAATCCTTAAAAAGCACAATTCAGGCGTGGTTGGGTGCAGGTTTGCCCAGCGCCACGGCAGATGCGGGTTTCGGTGTGTTGCGGGCGGCAAACACGATGATGGCGGCGATGATCGAGGTCGCGGCCAGGCCGTACAGCCCGCCCTGAATCGAACCGGTGCGTTCTTCCAGCAGGCCGAAAGTGGTCGGCGCAACGAAACCTCCGAGATTGCCTACTGAGTTGATCAACGCGATGACGCCAGCGGCAATGCGCGCATCCAGGTAGGCCTGGGGAATCGGCCAGAACAGCGACGAGGCCGATTTGAAGCCCAGTGCGGCAAAGCAGATGGCGACAAAGGCGAAGATCGGCCCGCCGGTGGTGGACATGAACATTCCGGCCGCAGCGATCAGCAGGGCGGTGGCGACCCAGGCTTGCTGGTGTTTCCATTTGCCCGACAGGGAAGCGAAGGCGTACATGCCGACAATCGACAGCAACCACGGAATCGAGTTGAACAGCCCGACCTGGACATCGCTCAGGTCGCCCATCTTCTTGATGATGCTCGGCAGCCAGAAGGTCGCGGCGTAGATGGTCAACTGGATAAAGAAGTAGATCAGGCAGAACAGAATGATCTGGCGATCCTTGAGCAATTTGCCCAGCGACGGCTTGATCGGCGTGGCGGCTTCCCGGGCCAGTTGTTCGTCATCGATGGCCTTGACCAGCGCGTCCTGTTCTTCGCGGCTCAGCCATTTGGCGTCGTGGGGCCTGGAGTCCAGCCAGAACCAGACGAACACGCACAACCCCACCGAAAACATGCCCTCGATGAAGTACATCCACTGCCAGCCGTGCAGGCCCAGCCCTTCGATTTGCAGGAGCAAGCCGGACAGGGGGCCTGAGATCAGCGAAGCGAACGCCGAGCCACTGAGGAAGATGGCAATCGCCTTGCCGCGCTCCACGCCGGGCAACCAGCGGGTGAAGTAGTAGATCACCCCGGGAAAGAACCCGGCTTCGGCCACGCCCAGCAGAAAACGCAGGATGTAGAAGTGGGTTTCGTTCTGGATGAACGCCATGCCCGCGGCGACCAGGCCCCAGGTCAACATGATCCGCGTCAGCCAGATGCGTGCGCCGACTTTTTGCAGAAGGATGTTGGAGGGCACTTCGAACAGTGCATAACCGATGAAGAACAGACCGGCACCCAGGCCGTAGGCGGCCGCGCCAATGCCCAGGTCGTGTTCCATGTGGGCGCGGACGAAACCGATGTTCACGCGATCAATGTAATTGACGATGAACATGATGACGAACAGCGGCAAGACGTGACGTTTGACTTTGGCGATGGCGGACTTCAGCGCTGAATTGGCGTCGTCGTGCATCCCGGAGATGGATGTATTCACTGCGTTTTCTCCCACTCGTTATTTTTATGCGGGGTGAAGCTGAGTGCTGCGTTGTTGATAGACATCATACAACTACATTTTTTGATCTTGCAACCACGCTTGCTCAATGAAATGGCGCATTGTCGGAGATTTTGATTCTATTGGCGGTGGCTGATGGCCTTTAAAACGAACCAATATCGGCTTGTTGTTGAGTGTTGTCATACAAGTTGAGCGAGATTTTTCAGGATTCCCGCCCGACGCGGTGCTACGATTCGATAGCCCTGATTTCCGGACACCCCGATGCAAGAAGACCTCGAAGTACCCGCCCGCAAGCGCAGCCATAACCTGGCCCATGACCTGGTGGAGAAACTGACCCAGCGCATCCTGCTCGGCCAGATGTTGCCCGGCGACAAGCTGCCGTCGGAAAACACTATCGTTCAGGAACACGGGGTCAGTCGCACGGTGGTGCGTGAGGCGATCTCGAAGTTGCAGGCTTCGGGGCTGGTGGAGACCCGGCACGGCATTGGCACGTTCGTGATCGAGCGCGCACCGGAGCAGGGGCTGCGGCTGAATGTCGATACCGCGTTGGGGGTGCGCAGCATTCTGGAATTGCGCATGGGCCTGGAAACCCAGGCGGCGGCGCTGGCGGCAACGCGCCGCAGCGATCTGCAACTGGCGCAGATGCGTGAAGCACTGGATGACTATCAAAGCCTGCTGGCCAACAACGACAGCTGTGTCGAAGCGGACCGGCGTTTTCATCTGCTGATCGCCGAAGCCACCGGCAACGTATGCTTTACCGAAATCATGCAGCACCTGGGCAGTGCCATGATCCCGCGCACCCGCGTCAATGCCGCCGAGCGTGGCGCGGTGGACTTGAGCAAGCTTGGCCAGTTGGCCAATCTTGAACACGAGGCGATTCTCAATGCCATCAAGCGCCAGGATCCGGATGCGGCGCGGGCGGCGATGTGGTTGCACCTGACCAACAGCCGTGACCGGTTTTCTCCCAGTTGATGGTCAGTGATACCGCGTCATCGTTCATCGCGGGCAAGCCACGCTCCCACAGGTTCTGGGGCGTGCTCAAGAACCGCGGCAACCATAAAACCCTGTGGGAGCGAGCTTGCTCGCGATAGCGTCAGGCCTGTCAGCGAAAAACCTGAATCAGACCCTGACAGCCTGAACAACCACAGCCCGCCGCTCCAGATTCAACGCCAGCACACTCACCAACACCACCAGCCCGCCGACCACAATCATCAATGTCGGCCGTTCGCCAAGCGCATAAGACGCAATGACCATCGCCGTCGGCGGCGTCAGATACAGCGTCATCGTCGCCCGGCTCAAATCGACATGCGCCAGTACATAGGCCCAGGCCAGGTACGCCAGGGCGCTGGGGAATATCCCCAGGGCAATCACCGCAAATTGCACACGCAGCGGCGCCAGGGCGACTTGATCCGCCAGGCCGGGCAAGAAAACCAGCAACAGCGCCGTCCCGGACCACACCGTGTAACACACCAGCGTCAGCCCGTCGTAACGCCCGGTGTGATGCTTTTGCAGGGCAAAGTAGAGGCTCCAGGACACCGCCGCCAACAGGATCAGCAAGCCGTGGGCATCAAGGCTGCCCAGGCCATGATCGCCCGCCACCACAATCACCACGCCCAACAACCCGAGCAGCACACAACCCCAGCGCCACAGGCTCACCTGATCCTTGAACACGAAGCGCGCGATCAGCGTACTGAACAGGGGCGTGGTCTGGGCCAGAACGCTCGAAGCGCCAGCACTGACACCTTGCTGCCCGAAGTTGATCGCCACGTGGTGCAGGCTCACGGCAAAGAAACCCAGGCCGAACATCAACGGCAGATCGCGCAGGCTCGGCCGGCGAATGCCCTTGAACATCGCGACCACGGCCATGAACACGGAAGCCAGCAGGAAGCGCAGCAGTGCCAGGTGCACCGGGTCATAGGCCAGCAAGCCGATATGGATGCCGGTCGGCGAATAGCCCCAGCACGCCACGACAAACGCCATGGCCAGGATGATTTTCCAGGGGGAAACGGGGGAGGGTGTGAGCGGCGTCATGGTCGTGCACCTGTGGGCGGATGCACCGAGTATCAGAAAGCGGATCGTTCGCCACAACTGACTTATACTGCGCTAACCGTTCACTTTTGGTGATGTATGGAGCTGGCACAGATTCGCATGTTCAAGACCGTGGCCGATGTCGGCAGCATCGCCCGCGCGGCCGAGCTGTTGCATTGCGTACCGTCGAACATCACGGCACGGATCAAGGCCCTGGAGGCCGAATTGGGTGTCGCGCTGTTCCTGCGCGAGGGGCGAGGGCTGCGCATCAGCCCTTCGGGGCAAACCTTCCTGGCCTACGCCTCGAAAATTCTTGCCCTCACCGCCGAGGCCAAGCGCGCGGTCGATCCTTCGGCCGAACCCTCGGGGCCGCTGCGCATCGGGGCCATCGAGTCGTCGGCCACCGGGCGATTGCCGCGGTTGCTGGCGAAATTCCACAAGCGTTTCCCGCAGGTGGCGCTGGAGCTGACCACCGGCACCTGGGCCCAGTTGCTCGACGACACGCTCAATCACAAGCTCGACGGTGCAATCGTCGCGGTCGACGTCGAGCGTGCGCACCTCAAGCGCACGCCGATGTACCGCGAAGAGTTGCTGTTGATCGCCTCAACCTCCCTCGGGCCGTTGCGCAACGTGACGGACCTGCATGACAAGACGATGTTCCTTTGGCCTCAGGGCTGTCCTTACCGGGCAGCGATGGAGCATTGGTTATTGCGCAATGGGTTGGCGCTGCCGATTGTCAGCCTGGCCAGCTATGGCGCGATTGTCGGTTGCGTCAGCGCCGGGGCCGGCGTGGCGCTGGTGACTAAAGGGGTTTTCGATCAATACGCCAAGGGTGCCGGGTGCGTGGCGTTCGAGTTTCCCGAACTGACGGCAATCGAGAGCCTGTTCTACTGGCACGAAAACGCCGGGGTGCACCCGGCGCGGGAGGCGTTTGTGGCGATGCTCCGCGAAGAGTTTGCCTGACACATTTCCCTGTAGGAATTGGGTGGATTTGCAGGTCAGGTCACGCTGATATCCCGCATCAACAACCCAAACTCCAGATCCACTGCATCCGGTATCGGCAAATACACCGTATGCCCATCTCCCGGTGCAACCTCGATCGCTTCACCCTTGGCGTTTTGCAACTGATGCAGATCGAAGTGGAAGTTGCCCTTGGGCGTCATCAGCTCCATGTGATCGCCCAGGCCGAAGCGGTTCTTCACCTTGACCTCGGCCAGGCGATCTCGGCGCTGCCCGGTCAATTCACCGACAAACTGCTGGCGCTCCGAGACGGAGCTGCCGTTCTGGTAGTTCTGGTATTCGTCATGCACATGGCGGCGTAGAAAGCCTTCGGTGTAGCCGCGCTGGGCGAGGGATTCCAGATCGGTCATAAGGTCGCGGTCGAAGGCCCGGCCCGCCACCGCATCGTCGATGGCTCGGCGATAAACCTGGGTGGTGCGCGCGCAATAAAAGTGCGATTTGGTCCGGCCTTCGATTTTCAGGGAGTGCACGCCCATGTGGGTCAGGCGTTCGACGTGCTGCACGGCGCGCAGGTCCTTGGCGTTCATGATGTAGGTGCCGTGTTCGTCTTCGAAGGCCGGCATCTGTTCGCCGGGACGATTGGCTTCCTGCAACAGGAACACCTGCTCGGTCGGCGCGCCGATGCCCAGGGTGGGTTCCGGCTGATACTGTTGCACGATCTCGCCGAGATTGTTTTCCGTGGCCGGTTGCGCCGAATATTTCCAGCGACAGGCATTGGTGCAACTGCCCTGATTGGCGTCACGCTTGTTCATGTAGCCCGACAGCAGGCAGCGCCCGGAATAGGCCATGCACAACGCGCCGTGCACGAACACTTCCAGTTCCATGGCCGGCACTTGCTCGCGGATCTCGGCGATTTCCTCCAGGGACAGCTCCCGGGACAGGATTATCCGGCTCAAGCCTTGCTGCTGCCAGAACTCGACGCTCGCCCAGTTCACCGTATTGGCTTGCACCGAAAGGTGGATCGGCATCTGCGGATAGTGCCGGCGTACCAGCATGATCAGGCCGGGGTCGGACATGATCAGCGCATCCGGGGCCATGGCAATCACCGGTTCAAGGTCCTTGAGGAAGGTCTTGAGCTTGGCGTTGTGCGGCGCGATGTTCACCACCACGTAGAAGCGCTTGCCCTGGGCCTGGGCCTCGCGAATGCCGAGGGCCAGGTTGGCGTGGTCGAATTCGTTGTTGCGCACCCGCAGGCTGTAGCGCGGCTGGCCGGCGTACACGGCATCGGCGCCGTAGGCGAAGGCGTAACGCATGTTTTTCAGGGTGCCGGCGGGGGCGAGCAGTTCTGGCGCGGTGAAGTTCATGGCAGTGTCGGTCGCAAAAGCCGCGCAGGGTAAACGTTCGGTGGCGAGGGATTATTGACCTGGATCTATGCTTGTTCAACAAACCGATGGCACTCGCGCGAGCCGTAGTGGACTAAACATCAGGGCGGAAGTTTTTCGTCCTCTCTGGCACGGATCGGACATGAACGAAGCGCCCCTACAAGACAAATCACTGACGGTTTTGCTGGTGCTGGTGAGCGCTGCGTTCATCTGGATCCTGCTGCCGTTTTACGGCGCGGTGTTCTGGGCGGTGATCCTTGGCATCGTCTTTGCGCCACTGCAGCGCCGGCTGCAAGAGAAGTTCGGCTGGCAACGCAACCTCACGTCGCTGTGCACATTGAGCATTTGCCTGGTGATTGCGATTCTGCCGGTGATCATCATCAGCGCCTTGCTGGTTCAAGAGGGTGCGTCGCTCTACAAAAGCGTCGAGAGCGGCGAACTCGATATTGCCGGGTACGTGTCGCAGTTCAAGCACAGCCTGCCGCCGTATTTCCAGCATCTGCTGGATCGCTTCGGCATGGGTGAGTTGAACGGGCTGCGAGAGAAAATCGTCAAAAGCGCGATGACCGGCGGTCAGGAGCTGGCGGCGCAGGCCTTCATTTTTGGTCAGGGCACCTTCGAGTTCGTCGTCAGTTTTTTCATCATGCTGTACCTGCTGTTTTTCTTCCTGCGCGACGGTGCGGAACTGGCGCGCAAGGTGCGTGCGGCGGTGCCGTTGCAGGAACAGCAGAAACGTCGTTTGCAGCTCAAGTTCAATCGTGTGGTGCGGGCCACGGTGAAGGGCAACCTGCTGGTGGCCATCACGCAAGGCGCACTGGGCGGTCTGATTTTCTGGTTTCTGGACATCCCCAGCGTATTGCTCTGGGCGGTGTTGATGGCGTTTCTGTCACTGCTGCCAGCGGTGGGGGCGGGAATAGTCTGGGCGCCGGTGGCGGTGTTTTTCCTGCTCACCGGGGCGATCTGGCAGGGCATAGTGCTGGGGTTGTTTGGGGTTTTCGTGATCGGCCTGGTGGATAACGTGCTTCGACCGATTCTGGTGGGCAAGGACACCAGGATGCCGGACTACATGATCCTGATCTCTACCCTCGGCGGCCTGGCGATTTTCGGACTCAACGGCTTTGTCATCGGCCCGCTGATCGCGGCCCTGTTCATGTCGAGCTGGGCCATTTTCATTGAAACCAAACCGCGGGTGCAGTTGCCTTAGGCGTTGAGCCTGCCGGACTGGCCGGTGCCGATGCGTTGCGACAGCTCCTTGGCGGCGGGTAGCGAAGTAAGCGGGCCGCTGATCTGCACGCCATCCTGCACCAGATACCAGCAGGCGAGCATGCCCAGCTCTCTGAGCTGTGCGGGGACGGCGCTGCCGATAACGGACATGATCTGAACCTTGGACACGACAAGTACCTCCATCAATCTGTGGAGTTACTTTAAGGTCAGGGTGCCTTTAGGGGTAATCAACGCTTTCGATAGTGGTCATTGATGCCAGAGGGGGCAAACGACCGTTGGTCGGTCAGCTGACCACCTGATCGAGCATATGAACCACTTCCTGCTCGTTGAGCAGGCCCTTGCGTACCAGGCTTTGCGTCAGCAGCGAGAGAAATTTGGCGCTGCGATGACCTTCCAGGTGCTTGAGTTCGGTCAGTGCGTTGTACACCTTGCTGGAGGTGCACAGACCGACGATGCGGTGCGGGTTTTGCGTTGGCATGTGGTCGTCCTTGTTGTTTTCAACTGTTATCGACGGACAGCACCGAGCTTGCGGAACTGTCATGACAAAAATATGACCGTTTTTTGCCGCACGGCAGAAATCGGGTCGAGTCCATCTTGCCCATTTTTGCCACGGGTACTGTCCCGATAGCGACCTTGGCGAGATTTATCCAGACCTGTACCGACAAACGGGCATAAAAAAGCCCCGCTTTATCAGCGGGGCTGGATGAGTTCGTTACCAGCGGCCGTGGCCGTAGTAGCCGCGTGGCGGGCCGTAGTAACCATGGGGTGGTCCGTAGTACACCGGGGCCGGGCGGTAGTAGATCGGTTGTTGCACGTAGACCGGGGCCGGTTGGTAGTAAACCGGAGGCGGTGGTGCGTAATAAACCGGCGCGGGCTGGTAGTAGACCGGTTGCGGTGCGACATAAACCGGGCGGTTGGCGTTGATCAGAGCCGAGCCGACGATGGCAGTACCGACGATCGCGCCAAACACCGCCGGGCCCTGCCAGTAATTACCACCACCATGGGCTTGCGCCTGTCCTGCGATAGCGAGGGCGCCGATCAGCAAGGCTACTGTGGGGACTTTACGGATCATGATAGTTCCTCGGTTCTTCAGCCCGGCGCTTGTGTCTGCAATAGACCCAAGGATTGTCGCGGGGATACTTCTAAGACAGCGTTTTTCTGAAAAACAGCACGGCCGTTAGGTAAATTTTGTGTAAGGTCTGTACCGACTTTCTTACCGACCCGTGTAAGGCCGTGTTAACACACTTATATGATCGATCAGAACCCGATGGAGGGCTAATCCCGTCCATCCGAAAAGTGCATTTGAAGGAGCTTGCCCGTGCAGATGAACCCCAACAAAGACACCCAGCTGTGCATGTCCCTTTCAGGACGCCCCGGGAACTTTGGTCTGCGTTTTCACAATCATCTGTATGAACAGCTGGGCCTGAATTTCTACTACAAGGCCTTTGCCAGCCAGGACCTGCCGGGTGCCGTTGTCGGCATTCGCGCCCTGCGCATTCGTGGCTGTGGCGTGTCGATGCCGTTCAAGGAAGCCTGCATTGCCCTGGTGGATGAACTCGACGCATCGGCCGCCGCCATTCAATCGATCAACACCATCGTCAACACCGACGGTCATCTCAAAGCCTACAACACCGACTACATCGCCGTTGCCCAGTTGCTGGAAAAACACCAGGTGCCCAAGGACTCGACCTTTGCCTTGCGCGGCAGTGGCGGCATGGCCAAGGCCGTGGCGAGCGCCTTGCGCGATGGCGGCTATGAAAGCGGCCTGATCGTGGCCCGCAACGAGCGCGCCGGACAGGCACTGGCGCAGTCGTTGGGGTATGAGTGGCAGGCCGAGCTGGGGAGTCGTCGCCCGCAAATGCTGGTCAACGTCACCCCGATCGGCATGACGGGGGGGCCGGAGGCCGAGCAACTGGCCTTTGAGCCTGACGTGATCGAAAAAGCGGACACTGTCTTCGATGTGGTGGCGATTCCCTCCGAAACTCCGCTGATCATGCGTGCTCGTGCCGAAGGCAAGCGGGTCATCACCGGGCTGGAAGTGATCGCGATCCAGGCATTGGAGCAATTTGTGCTCTATACCGGCGTGCGGCCAACGGATGAGCAATTCCAGAAGGCCGTGGCGTTTGCCCGCAGCTAGGAGGTGTCCATGCATCCCCCCATTCTCAACCTGAATTCAGTCGAACTTGAACCGCTGCCCGAAGCGTTTGCGCCGAGCGGTGAAACCGCCGGTCGCTACCAACAGCGCCTGGCCCGCGTCGGTCAGCAACTGGGGGCACAAAAGCTGGGTTATCGCCTGTATGTGCTGGAGCCAGGCATGCGCGGCAGCCCGTTCCACAGTCATCGGGTCAATGAGGAAATGTTCTACGTCGTGGCCGGGGAAGGGGAGGTTCGCCTGGGAACCGAACGTTTTCCGATCCGCGCCGGTGATGTGATCGCTTGTCCACCGGGCGGGCCTGAAAAGGCGCATCAGATCATCAATACCAGTAACGGCGAGTTGCGGTACCTGGCCGTCAGCACCCAGCAATCGCCGGAGATCTGTGAATACCCGGATTCCGGTAAATACGCCGTGATGGATGACTTCAAGGTGGATGCCGAGGGTAATGCGTCAGGCTTTGTTGCCGTTGCCCGGCAAGCCGATGGGGTGGATTACTGGGACGGCGAGTAGCGGTACAGGATGACGGATACTTTTGTGGCGAGGGAGCTTGCTCCCGCTGGAGTGCGAAGCAGTCCCCTTTTCGGGGCCGCTTCGCAGCCCAGCGGGAGCAAGCTCCCTCGCCACAGTGGGCATCTTTGAAAGTTAAGAAGTCATTCCAGTCGTGCCAAACGCTCTTCCAGCGCCGCAATCCGCGCTTCCAGCTCTTCGATCCGTTCAACCGAAACCCCGCTGCTGCCACGTTCGGCCGGGTTGTTCCTTGCAGCCATGATCGCTTCGATATCCGCCGGGTCGCCCAGGGCGTGCGTGTAACGATCTTCGCGCTGGCCGGCCTGACGCGGAATCAGTACGGCCAGGCCCCGGGCAATCAGGCGTTCGAGTTGATGCACCACCTGTTCGGCATCTTCGAACTCATGCATGCGGCCGCTGCGGGTCAGCAGTTCATTGACGGTCTGCGGGCCGCGCAGAAACATCAGCCCGGTCAGGATGACCTGCGCCGGCACCAGTTCCAGAGCCTTGTCGACCTTGTGTTCCCAGCGGTCGGCGCGGCTGCCCATCACCAGTCTGGCGAAACCGTGTCCTTCGAGGACGCGCAGGCTATGGCCGACCTGGCCTGGTGTGAGGTTCATCACCGGCTCGCGGCTGGTTTTCTGGTTGCAGGCAATCACCAGGGCATTGAGGGTCAGGGGATAGGTTTCCGGGCTGGTGGCCTGTTTCTCGATCAACGAGCCCAGAATGCGGATTTCCGTACTGTCGAGCCGCTGCTCGTCTAAAGTCGTCTCTTGCTCAGTGCTCATGGTTCTGCATCCTTACCCGATTCATGTTTTTCACTCGCGTGAGTGCACTTTAGATGGGCAAGCGCCAATGGCAACCGAATTCGTTGCGCCATCAAGTGAATGATGACAAAAAGTGTATGAAATCTTAACGCCATTTTTACAAATGGCCGGGCACCGTATGCGGGGCGCGCGCGAGTGCGTCCAAAGGGCGGGGTATTGTTGGCGCCATCGTCCTGAATAGCTGAACCCTGCATCGAGTCGGCCGGTGTACGACACCTTGATTCGCCTCTGATAAAAGAAATCCAATAAAGGCGAGAGTGACTCCATGAGCCAAGACATTTTTGTATCCGTACTGATCCCCGCCAAGAATGAAGCGAACAACCTCAAGCCGCTGCTTGAGGAAATTCGCGTCGCATTGGCCGCTGAATCGTACGAAATCATCGTCGTCGACGATGGCAGCACCGACGCAACCCTGCAGGAATTGCGGCAGATCCGCCACGACGGCTTGAACACCCTGCGCATCCTGCATCACGAACGTTCGCTGGGGCAGAGCACCTCGCTGTACCACGCCGCCCGTGAGGCCCGCGGACAGTGGCTGGCGACCCTCGATGGCGACGGCCAGAACGACCCGGCGGACATTCCCGGCATGCTGGCGCTGGTGCGCGGCGAACCGGGCAAGGTCGATGTGCAACTGGTCGCCGGGCATCGGGTCAATCGCCGCGACACCGCAAGCAAACGCTACGCCTCGCGGTTCGCCAACAACCTGCGCCGCCGCCTGCTCAAGGACGCCACCCCGGACACCGGTTGCGGCCTGAAGCTGATCGAGCGCGCGGCGTTCTTGCGCCTGCCGTACTTCGACCACATGCATCGCTACATTCCGGCGCTGATCCAGCGCCATAACGGGCGCATGATCGTGCACCCGGTCAACCACCGACCGCGCACGGCCGGGGTCTCGAAATACGGCAACATCGACCGCGCGCTGGTCGGCATTCTCGATTTGTTCGGTGTCTGGTGGCTGATCAAGCGCACGCGGCTGAACACCATCGCCCAGGAGATCAAAGGATGAATCTCTCCCGCGAAGCCCTTTGGCTGATCGTCGGTTTTGTCGGGCAGATCGCCTTTACCGGGCGGTTTGTCCTGCAGTGGCTGTACAGCGAATACAAGAAACGCAGCGTGATCCCGGTGAGCTTCTGGTACCTGAGCATCGTCGGCAGCACCTTGTTGCTCGCCTATGCCATTTACCGTGAAGACCCGGTGTTCATCGCCGGACAGGCCTTTGGCTCTCTCGTTTATTTTCGCAACTTGCAGCTGATCGCAAAAAGCAAACACCTGAAGGAGTAGGTCATGCCCGGATCGTTATCGACCCGATACATTACGTTGCTCGTGGCCATCGCGGTTGCGTTGCTGTTTTTCTGGGGGCTGGGCAGCGTGCCGTTCCTCAGTGTCAACGAGGCCCGCCGCGCCGTTACCGTGCGCGAAATGCGAGAGGCAGGCAATTGGCTGCTGCCTTACATGAACGGCGACTTGTACTTGTCCAAGCCGCCGTTTTTCTATTGGGCCGGTCTGGTTTCAACGGCGGTGCTGGGCAGCTTGTCCGAGTGGAGCGTGCGCCTGCCTTCGGCGCTGGCTGCCGCCTTGTGCTGTGTTGGCACCTATCTGTACGGCGTTCGGCAGGCGGGGCGGCAGGTCGGACTGTTCGCCGTGGTGTTCCTGGCCGCGAACGGCGCCTTCAGCCTGTTCGCACGACGCTCGGAAATCGAGATGTTGCTGACCCTGCTGTGCTTCGGTGCGCTGCTGGCGGCCTGGCAGTTCATCTTCCTGCAAGGTCGGGTCTTGTGGAGTCGGTTGAGCTACGTGCTGCTGGGTTGCGCGTTGCTGACCAAAGGGCCGGTTTGCCTGTTGTGGGTGACGGCGCCGATCCTGGCCTATGCCTTGATCTACCGCGATGCCCGGGCCAAGGCTTATCTGTGCGACGGTTGGGGCTGGCTGATTGCCCTGGTGCTGGGCGGTTCCTGGTACGTGGCGGTGTCTGTGAACCAGGGCTGGGGCATCTGGGCCTCGATCATCAGCGAAGACATCGTGAAGAAGATCGACGGGCAGGGTGCCGAGGCCTGGTATGCGTACCTGTTGTACCTGGCCGGGGATTTCTTCCCGTTCTGGCTGATCGCATTCGTGCAACCGCGCAAGTTCTGGGCAATGATCCGCTCGCGCCGCGAGGCGGGCATGTTGCTGATTTGCAGTTTGCTGCCGCTGCTGGTGTTTTCCTTGTTTACTGAAAAACACGGCAAATACCTGTTGCCAGTCTATCCGTCCATGGCGTTGCTGCTGGCGATGCACTGGTCGGCGCTGCTCGACGACCTGAAGGGGCGCTGGCGCACGGTCCTGGCCGTTGTGCCCTACGTGATGCTGGCCGGTTTTGTGGTGTTCTACATGTTCGTCGAAGCGCGGGTATTGTCGCACCGGTTCGGTGGTCTTGAGCAGGTCGCCACGCTGGCTAATGGGCAACCGGGTCAGAAGGCTTATACCCTCGGTGAGCCGGATATCCGTCTGGTCTACTACATGGGCCGGCCAGTGGCGCCACTGACAGTGGCGCAGTTGCAGTCCGAGTCCCGTCCGGCGGGGTTGCTGTTTGTGCAAGAACCCCTCGCACCGGAACTACAGAACCTGGCGTCGTGCCAGGTCGGTGAAGTCAACCCGTACCTCAAACCGCACCGTGCGGCGCTGCTGGTGCGCATGGGTGGAGATTGCCGCTGATCGGCTTCCCGGCCGAACAGTCACCGCAGCACATCACCCGTTCGGACTAGGCAGGGCTAACGATTCTGCCGCGTCCGGCCGGCGCCAAACTTCATGCTCAAAGGGGTGTTGCGCCACGCGCGCCCCGCCAAACGAGCAGAAGGCGCCGCGATGGAGTTTGCATTCAGCGACGAACAGGAAATGATCCGCGCATCGGCCGAGGGCTTCCTCGCCGATGTCTCGGATTCTGCCGCCGTGCGCGCGGCAATGGTCAGTGAGCGGGGTTTCGACGAAGCCCTCTGGCAGCGTCTGTGCCAGGAAATGTACTGGCCAGCGATTCATATCCCCGAAACCTATGGTGGCCTGGGCCTCGGCTTTGTCGAGCTGACGATCCTGCTGGAACAGATGGGCCGGCGTTTGCTGTGCTCGCCGTTTTTCGCCACCGCCTGCATGGCCACCCCTGCGCTGTTGCTGGCGGCCAATGATGAACAGAAGCAGCGTTGGTTGCCGTCGATTGCCGACGGCAGCGTGACCGCGACCCTGGCGTTCAGCAGTGCCAACGGCTGGTCCGCCGACGATGTCCAGGCAACGGTGGTGGCTGAAGGCGACGGGTTCGTCCTCGACGGTACCCTCAAGCATGTGCTCGACGGCCATGGCGCCGACCTGTTGATCATTGCCGCACGACAACCCGGAACCACTGGCGAAACGGGCATCAGCCTGTTTGCCGTGAGCGCCGTCCGCGCAGGCATCGAACGGCAGATGTTGCCGACCATGGACCAGACCCGGCGTCAGGCGCGGATCCAGCTCAAGGGCCTGTACCTTGAAGCCGACTGCCTGCTGGGTGAGTTCGGCAACGGCTGGTCGCACCTTGAGCGAGTTCTGCAACTGGCCTGCATCGGCCTGGCTG
Organism: Pseudomonas fluorescens; assembly: GCF_000967965.1. Classification (GTDB taxonomy): domain Bacteria; phylum Pseudomonadota; class Gammaproteobacteria; order Pseudomonadales; family Pseudomonadaceae; genus Aquipseudomonas; species Aquipseudomonas grandcourensis. The sequence goes on along the minus strand of NZ_LACC01000030.1, from coordinate 30,639 downwards.
CCGAACAGACCGGCGGCGCGCAGCAGGTGCTCGACCTCAGCGTGGCCTACATGCAGGAGCGCCAGCAGTTCGGTCGCCCGATTGCCAGTTTCCAGGCCCTCAAGCACCGCGCCGCCGACATGATGCTGCAAGTCGAATGCGCCCGTTCGGCCAGTTATTACGCCGCGTGCGTGGCCCAGGAAGTCCTCGATCCCCAGGGTGATCCCCAGGTCGCGGCCGAACTGCCGCTGGCGGCGGCGCTGGCCAAGGCGCAGTGCTCCGAGACCTACTTCCATTGCGCGTCCGAATCGATCCAGTTGCATGGTGGCGTCGGTTTCACCTGGGAATACGACCCGCACCTCTACTTCAAACGCGCCCGTGCCAGCGAGAGTTTCCTCGGGCTACCGGCCTGGCATCGCGAGCGCATTGCTTCGGTGATTCTGGGAGAGCAGCCATGAAAATCAGTTTCAGCGAGCAGGACGAACGCTTCCGTCGGGAAGTCGCCGACTGGATGAGCGCCAACCTCTGCGGCGAGTTCGAAGCCTTGCGTTTTCGCGGTGGACCGGGCGATGAGCACATGTTTCCCGAAGAGCGCAAAGCCTGGGAGCGCAAGCTCGCCGAAGGTGGCTGGACCTGCGTCGGCTGGGCGCCGGAGCATGGCGGGCGCGGCTTGTCGATCACCGAACAGGTGATCTTCAACGAGGAATACGCCCGCGCGGGCGGTCCCGGCCGCATGGGGCACATCGGCGAAGGCCTGGCCGGGCCGACCATCGCCGCGTTCGGTACGGTCGAACAGCAGCAGCGCTTTTTGCCGGGGATCGTCAGCGGTACGTCGTTCTGGTGCCAGGGCTATTCAGAGCCGGGCGCCGGTTCCGACCTGGCCAACGTCAAGACCCGCGCAACGCTGGATGAAGCCACCGGCAGTTGGATCATCAATGGCCAGAAAGTCTGGACGTCCCTGGCCCACGAATCGGATTGGTGCTTTGTCATCGCCCGCACCGAACCGGGCAGCGTCGGCCATCGCGGTCTGTCGTTCCTGCTGGTGCCGATGGCCCAGACGGAAATCACCGTACGCCCCATCGAACAACTCACCGGCACCTCGGAATTCAACGAAGTGTTCTTCGACGATGCCCGAACCGACGCCACCAACATCATCGGCGCGCCGGGCGAAGGCTGGAAGATCGCCATGGCGCTGCTGGGCTTCGAGCGGGGTGTCTCCACCCTCGGCCAGCAGATGCAGTTTCAGAACGAACTCAACGAAATCATCGCCATCGCCAAGGCCAACGGCGCCGACCGCGACCCGATCCTGCGTCAGCGCCTGGCCGAAGCCTGGAGCGGGCTGCGGATCATGCGCTACAACTCGTTGCGCATGCTCTCGGGTAGCCAGGACGGTTCGCTGCGCAAAGAGGCAACCATCTACAAGCTGTTCTGGTCGACCTGGCACGCCAGCCTCGGCAAGTTGGCGATGGACGTCCTCGGCGCCGAGGCGGAATTGCTCGAAGCCGGACCTTACCAACTGACCCGTTTGCAGTCGCTGTACCTGTTCAGCCGCGCCGACACCCTCTACGGCGGCAGCAACGAAATCCAGCGCAACATCATCGCCGAGCGTGCCTTGGGCATGCCCAAAGAGCCGCGTCCGCGCGCCTGAAAGGAGAGAGTTCATGTCTGTACCTCAATATGTTGAAGGTCGCGGTCTGCTGCGCGGCAAGTCGGTACTGATCACCGCCGCCGCCGGTGCCGGGATCGGTTTTTCCGCCGCCGTACGTGCCGCCGAAGAAGGCTGTCGTGCGCTGATGATCAGCGATATCCATGAAGGCCGGTTGGCCGAAGCGGTGCTGAAAATCCGCGAAACCACCGGGCTGCAGCAGGTCTTCGGCCAGGTCTGCAACGTTGCCGACGAAGCTCAGGTGCAGCAACTGATCGCCTGCGCCGAGCGTGACCTGCAAGGCGTCGATGTGCTGATCAACAACGCCGGCCTTGGCGGCTCGCGGTTGCTGGTGGACATGGCCGACGAAGAGTGGAATCGGGTCATCGACGTGACGCTCACCGGCACCATGCGCATGACCCGCGCCATGCTGCCGAAAATGATGGAGCGTCGTGCTGGAGTCATCGTCAACAACGCCTCGGTACTGGGCTGGCGTGCGCAGAAAGAGCAGGCGCACTACGCCGCCGCCAAGGCTGGCGTGATGGCGCTGACCCGCTGCGCAGCGGTCGAAGCCGCCGACTACGGCATTCGCATCAACGCGGTCAGCCCGAGCATTGCCCTGCACGATTTCCTGCGCAAATCCGCGCCCCAGGCGGTGCTCGATCAACTGGCCGCCAACGAAGCGTTCGGTCGTGCCGCCGAAGTCTGGGAAGTGGCCAACGTGATGATGTTCCTGGCCAGCGACTACAGCTCCTACATGACCGGCGAAGTGTTGTCGGTGTCCAGCCAGAGGGCGTGACCATGCCACGTATTTTCGACACGCCTATGGCCTTGTTCGACGCCGTGGGCGAATCGCTTGGCGCCAGTGACTGGCTGCTGCTGGAACAGGACCGAATCAATCTGTTTGCCGACGCCACCGGTGATCACCAGTGGATTCACGTCGATCCGGTCAAGGCTGCCAGCGGCCCGTTCGGCACCTGCATTGCCCATGGCTACTTGAGCCTGTCGCTGGTCAATCTGTTCTTGCCGCAGATCGTCGAAGTCCGTGGCCTGGCCATGGGCGTCAATTACGGCTGTGAGCGGGTGCGCTTCCCCTCGGTGGTGCGCGTCGGTTCGCGGGTGCGCGGCAGTGCGCAACTGATCGCGGTCGAGGAAGTGAAGGGCGGCGTACAGGCGACCATCCGCGTCAGCGTGGAAATCGACGGCGAGGAACGTCCCGGCTGTGTGGTCGACACCATCAGTCGCTATTACCCGGCCTGACCTTCAACAGCATTTTCGAGGAATCCAGCATGAAAGAAGCCGTCATCGTTTCCACCGCCCGCACTCCGATCGGCAAAGCCTTTCGCGGTGCGTTCAATGACACCGAAGCGCCGCAACTGGGCGGCCATGTGGTGCGCGAAGCCGTGCGCCGTGCCGGCATCGAGCCGGGTGAAGTGGACGACGTGATCATCGGCGCCGCGGCGCAGCAGGGCACCCAGTCCTATAACCTGGGTCGCCTGTGCGCGATTGCCGGCGGCTTGCCGGCGTCGGTTGCCGGGATGGCTGTCGAGCGCCAGTGTTCGTCGGGCCTGATGAGTATCGCCATGGCCGCCAAAGGCATCATGTGCGACGAAATCGACATCGCCGTGGCCGGTGGCCTGGAGTCGATTTCCCTGGTGCAGAACAAGCACAAGAACCTGTATCGCAACCAGTCGGGTTCGGTGATCGAGCTGGATCCGCACGCCTATATCCCGATGATCGAAACCGCCGAGATCGTTTCCGCGCGCTACGGCATCTCCCGCGACGAGCAGGACGAATACAGCTACCAGAGCCAGCTGCGCACCGCGCAGGCCCAGAGTGCCGGGCGCTTCGACCGTGAACTGGCGCCGCTGGCCAGCCGCAAGGCACTGTTCGACAAGGCCACCGGCGAAACCAGTTATGAAACCGTCACCTTGCTGCGCGACGAGTGCAACCGTATCGACACCACCCTCCAGAGCCTGAAGGCGCTGGAGCCGGTGTGGCCGGGCGGTCAGTGGAGCGACAAGGGGCGTTTCATCACCGCCGGCAATGCCTCGCAGTTGTCCGACGGTGCATCGGCCTCGGTGTTGATGAGCGCCAAAATGGCCGAGAAGCGTGGCCTGGAACCGCTGGGGATCTATCGCGGCATGGCTGTCGCCGGCTGCAATTCCGACGAGATGGGCATCGGCCCGGTGTACGCCATCCCCAAGCTGCTCAAGCGCCACGGCCTGACCATGGACCACATCGGCCTCTGGGAGTTGAACGAAGCGTTCGCCTGTCAGGTGCTGTACTGCCGCGACACCCTGGGTATTCCGGCCGAGCGCCTGAACGTCAACGGCGGGGCGATCTCCATCGGCCATCCGTTCGGCATGTCCGGTGCGCGGATGGTCGGCCACGCGTTGGTCGAAGGCCAGCGTCGCGGTTTGCGTTATGTGGTGGTGAGCATGTGCATCGGTGGCGGCATGGGCGCTGCTGCGCTGTTCGAGGTGGTCTGAATGATCAGCGCTCAACAGATTCAGGCGACCATGGCGCGTTATGTGGAGCTGGTGGATGCCAGCGACATCGAGGGCATCCTCGCGCTTTACGCCAAGGACGCCACCGTTGAAGACCCGGTCGGCCACGCGCCGTTGCAGGGCATCGACGCCATCGCGCGCTTTTACCGTGAAGGGCTGGGGGCGATGAAAGTCTCCGCAACCCAGACCGGCCCGGTGCGCGCGACACTCAACGGTTGCGGCGCGATGCCGTTCCGGGTCGACATGGAGTGGGGCGGGCAACCGTGCTCGCTGCATGTGATCGACGTGATGGAGTTCGATGCCGACGGCAAAGTCCGTTCGATGAAAGCCTTCTGGAGTGAGGTCAACGTGACAGCGCGAGGTGCAGTATGAATCTGGAGCAGCGGATCGCCCGCCTGGAAGCGCTGGAGGAGATCCGCCAGCTCAAGCATCGCTACCTCAACGCCTGCGATCTCAAGCAGGTCGAGGTGATCGCCGACTGCTTTGCCGAAGGTGAAGTGCTGATCGATTACGGACCGTTGGGGGTCTTTCGCGAGCGCGACAGTTTTGTCGCGCTGTATCGCGAACTGGCTTGCCATCAGCGGGTGATCGACCTGCATCACGGCGCCAACCCGGAAATCGAAGTGCTGAACGAGGATCAGGCCCAGGGCCGTTGGGCCCTGTGGTATTTCAACCTGGATGGCGAGAGCGGGGCGACGCGGCAGTTGGGTGGGTTCTATCAGGACCGTTACCAGCGTATCGCCGGCCAATGGAAGATCGTCGCCACCCGTTTTACCGCTCACTCGGAAGTGGCGCGCTCCTGAAGGCGGGTTTCGATCCGGTCGGGATTCTGTGTCCGGCCGGTTTCGTAGAAGGCCTTGAGGTTCTCGGCAATCTGCTGCACGACCTTGTTGAAGGCCTTGGCCAGCAACCTTTCAAACAGCCTGCCACCGCGCAGGCTGTATCTCATTTGCAGGGTGATGCGGGTCACATCCCCCTCCGGCTGCAAGGCATAACTGAAACTCGCCTCGCGAAACGGAAAGGGCGAGTCATTGCCGCCCTTGTGCAACCGCAGCACGAACCCCGTGCCTTCCCGCCACTGCACCACGCTTTCATCCAGATACTGACCGCCCTTGCGCAACACCCGGCGGCTGGCGCCCAGGCCTTCCTGCACGCCGGGATGAAACTGGCAACCGGTCAGGCCCGGCACGTAGTGCGGGGCCAGGCTCAGGTCGCGCAGTTTGGCCCAGGCGGCTTGTTGCGTGAGGTTCAGTACAACGCTGTGGCTGGCTACGGGCATGTCAAAGCTCCTCTTATGAATGGGATTGGGCCGCGTCGAGAAACGCCGGGCGTTCGCCCGCGCCATGCACCGCGATGTCCGCACCGCTGACGTAACGGGCCAGCTTCGAGGCCAGGTACAGGCAGGTGTCGCCAATATCTTCCGGGGTCGCCAGACGTTGCAATGGAATGGTCGCTGCCACCCGGGCTATGCCCGCGTCGTCACCATAATGCATGGCCGACTGCTCGGTGAGAATCAGCCCGGCGGTCACTGCGTTGACCCGCACCTTCGGCGCCCATTCCACCGCCAGCGAGGTGGTCAGGTTCAGCAGACCGGCCTTGGCCGCGCCGTAAGCGGCGGTGCCGGGGGAAGGGCGGGTGGCGCTGACGCTGCAGATGTTGATGATCGCACCGCCGTCGGCCTGGGCCTGCATCACCTGGTTGGCCTGCTGGCACAGGTTCAGTGGCGCGATCAGGTTTAATCGGATGATTGCCTCGCTGAAACGCGGTGAGGCTGTCGCGGCGTCGGCATTCGGCGAACCGCCGGCGTTGTTGATCAGCACGTCGAGACGACCGAAGCGCTCGACGATTTGTGTGATCAAGCGCCCGGATTGCTCGACATCCCGCAGGTCGCAGGGCACGAACAGCGCCTCGCGCCCGGCGCTGGCAGGCAAGGTTTGTGGGGCTTCGCGACCGCAAATCACCACCTCGGCGCCACAGTCCAGGAAGCGCTGGCTGATGCCGCGACCCACACCTTTGCCACCGCCGGTGACCAGTACCACTTTGCCGCGAAAGTCCATCGGATCAAGCATGGGAATTCTCTTTTTGTCGCTCGGGAATGCTATCGATGCTAGGTCGACCGTCTTTGTAGGCCAACGTCCGATGAGACTAGAAACTGTAGGAGCGAGCTTGCTCGCGATGGACGTCAACGATAATGCGTAAAACCTGATGCCCTGCGGTGTCCTGACGTTTTTCGCGAGCAAGCTCGCTCCTGCAGGGGCGTAGTCCTGTCGGACGATGTTGGCGACTCGGCCCCTCGGAATAATCCCGCTACAACAACAGGCCGGGAGGACACCTTATGGGCGCTTCAGCGCAAGGGCACTTCGTTACGCTGCCGGATGGTTTGCAGCTGCACTACAAAGACATCGGCGGGCAAGACACCGGCAACGGCGAGCCGGTGATTTTCATCCATGGCAGCGGGCCAGGCGCCAGCGGTCACAGCAACTTCAAGCAGAACTACCCGGTGTTCGCCGAGGCCGGTTACCGGGTGATCGTCCCGGATCTGCCGGGCTACGGCGCTTCGGACAAGCCCGACACCCTCTACACCCTGGACTTCTTTGTCGCAGCGTTGAGCGGTTTGCTCGATGCCCTCGACATCCAGCGTTGTGTGCTGGTCGGCAACTCCCTGGGCGGCGCGATCGCGATCAAACTGGCCCTCGACCAACCGCAGCGTGTCAGCCGTCTGGTGCTGATGGCGCCCGGTGGCCTGATGGAAAAGGAACAGTATTACCTACAGATGGAAGGCATCCAGAAAATGGGCGCGGCGTTCGCCAAAGGTGAACTGAACGACGCAGCGGGCATGCGTCGCCTGCTGGCCCTGCAACTGTTCGATGAAAGCCTGATCAGCGATGAAACGGTCAACGAGCGCGTGGCCGTGGTGCAACAGCAGCCGGTGTGCGTGCTGTCGACCATGCAGGTGCCGAACATGACGTCGCGCCTGGGCGAGTTGCAGTGCCCAATCCTCGGTTTCTGGGGCATGAACGACAAGTTCTGCCCGTCCTCCGGTGCCCAGACCATGCTTGAAAACTGCTCCGGCATCCGTTTCGTGATGCTCAGCGAGTGCGGGCATTGGGTCCAGGTCGAACACCGTGACTTTTTCAACCGCCAGTGCCTGGCGTTTCTTCAGGAGGCCCGCGGATGAGCGTGCAATTGCGCCGTGAGTTCGGCGAAGAGCTTTATCAGGCGCTGCTCAGCGGCTCCACCCTGGCGCCGCTGACCGAGCGTTGGCCGTCGATCAGCATCGAAGACGCCTATCACATTTCCCTGTACGCCATTGAGCGTCGGGTGGCGGCCGGTGACCAGATCGTCGGCAAGAAAATCGGCGTGACCTCGGCGGCGGTGCAGCAGATGCTCAACGTGCATCAGCCGGATTTCGGCTTCATCACGCGACAGATGTCGTTCGATGACGATGCGCAAATTTCCCTGTCCGCCAACAAACTGATCCAGCCCCGTGCCGAAGGCGAGATCGCCTTCAAGCTCAAGCATGATCTGGTCGGCCCCGGTATCACTGAAGCCGACGTGCTGGCCGCCACTGAGTACGTGATGCCGTGCTTCGAGATCGTCGACTCGCGGATTCACGACTGGCGCATTCGCATCCAGGACACCGTCGCTGACAACGCCTCCTGCGGTGTGTTCGTGCTGGGCGACAGCCAGGTCGACCCGCGCGAGCTGGACCTGCCGAACTTGCGCATGCGTGTGTTCAAGAATGGCGAGCCCTTGAGCGAAGGCCTGGGTTCGGCGGTGCAGGGCAATCCGCTGACCGCCGTGGCCTGGCTGGCCAACACCCTGGGCGCCTTCGGCATTCCGTTCAAGGCCGGGGAAATCATTCTGTCCGGCTCGCTGGTGCCGCTGGAACCGGCTCGTGCCGGCGACCGTTTTGAACTGACCATTGATGGCCTGGGCAGTGCCCGGGTGTCTTTCTGCGCCTGACTTTTGGAGTTTTAACCTAATGAGCAAAAAACTCAGAGCGGCCATTATCGGCCCGGGCAACATCGGCACCGATCTGCTGATGAAAATGTGCCGATCGGAATGGATCGAGCCGGTGTGGATGGTGGGTGTCGACCCTGAATCCGAAGGACTGAAACGTGCTCGGGAAATGGGCATCAAAACCACCGCCGGTGGTGTCGACGGCTTGCTGCCCCACGTGCTCGACGATGACATTCGCATCGCCTTCGATGCCACCTCGGCCTACGTGCATGCGGAAAACAGCCGCAAGCTCAACGAGCTGGGGGTGATCATGATCGACCTCACGCCAGCGGCCATCGGCCCGTTCTGCGTGCCGCCGGTCAACCTCAAGGAGCACGCGTCGAGCCTGGCGATGAACGTCAACATGGTCACCTGCGGTGGCCAGGCGACCATCCCGATGGTGGCGGCGGTTTCGCGGGTGCAACCGGTGAGCTACGGCGAAATCGTCGCCACGGTGTCCTCCGGTTCGGTTGGTCCGGGCACACGGCAGAACATCGACGAGTTCACCCGCACCACCGCCGGTGCGGTGGAGAAGATCGGCGGCGCCCGACGCGGCAAGGCGATCATCGTGATCAACCCGGCCGAGCCGCCGTTGATGATGCGCGACACCATCCACTGCCTGACCGATGACGAGCCGAACCAGGATGCGATCCGCACCTCGGTGCTGGAGATGGTCCGCGAAGTTCAGCGCTATGTGCCGGGCTACAAGTTGATCAACGGGCCGGTGTTCGACGGGCGCAAGGTGTCGATTTTCATTGAGGTCGAAGGCCTCGGCGATTTCCTGCCCAAGTCCGCCGGCAACCTCGACATCATGACTGCCGCCGGTTTGCGCACAGCCGAGATGTTCGCCGAAGAAGCCCACAAGGGCACCCTGCAACTGCCTGCCCGTTGAGTGGAGAATCCCGATGAATTTGCAAGGTAAGAGCATCCGTCTGCATGACATGAGCCTGCGCGACGGCATGCACGCCAAACAGCACCAGATCAGCATTGAACAAATGGTTTCGGTGGCCACCGGCCTCGATGCGGCCGGTGTGCCGCTGATCGAAATCACCCACGGCGATGGCCTGGGCGGCGCTTCCCTGAACTACGGCTTCCCGGCCCACAGTGACGAGGAGTATTTCTCCGCGGTGATCCCGCAGATGAAACAGGCCAAGGTCTCGGCCCTGTTGTTGCCGGGGATCGGTACCCTCGATCACCTGAAAATGGCCCATGAACACGGCGTGTCGACCATTCGTGTGGCGACCCACTGCACCGAAGCGGACGTGTCCGGCCAGCACATCGGCATGTCGGCGAAGATGGGCCTGGACACCGTCGGCTTCCTGATGATGGCGCACATGGTCAGCCCGGAGAAGCTGCTGGAGCAGGCGCGTCTGATGGAAAGCTACGGCGCCAATTGCATCTACTGCACCGACTCGGCCGGCTACATGCTGCCCGATGAAGTGACGCAAAAGATCGGGGCCCTGCGTGCCGGCCTGAACGCCGGGACCGAAGTCGGTTTCCACGGCCACCACAACATGGGTATGGCCATCGCCAACTCCCTGGCCGCCATCGAGGCCGGTGCTGCGCGCATCGACGGCTCGGTTGCGGGTCTTGGCGCGGGGGCGGGCAATACGCCGCTGGAAGTGTTTGTCGCGGTGCTGGAGCGCATGGGCGTCAACAGCGGTGTTGACCTGTACAAGATCATGGACGTGGCCGAAGACCTGGTGGTGCCGATGATGGACCAGCCGATCCGCCTCGACCGCGATGCACTGACCCTCGGTTACGCCGGGGTCTACAGCTCGTTCCTGCTGTTCGCCAAACGTGCCGAGCAGAAGTACGGCATCGCTGCTCGCGAGCTGCTGGTGGAGCTGGGCCGACGCGGAACCGTGGGTGGCCAGGAGGACATGATCGAAGACCTGGCGCTGACCCTGTCGCGGGCCAGGGGTGTACTGCCTACCTGATTATTGCGGCCATAAAAAAACCACCGATCCGGTGGTTTTTTTATGGCCGGTGGAAACTGTGCTCAAGGCAGCAGGTTGCGCACCACGGGCGGATAGCAATTGATCGCCGTGCTCGAACAGCTGAAGTAGGCGGTGGTCGGTCGGTAGGCTTCGTTCTTGAACAGCTGGCACAGACTGGTGGAAGCACCCGCACAGAGGATGATGAACAGAGCACAAGTAGTTTTGCGCATGATGAGTCTCGACACGGTTTTATTGTTGTAGAAACAGGTTATGGCGGCGGTTCGCGACTGACTTCGTCCGAATGGACTAGCTGATGACATTCCATTGTTCTGTGATCAATTGTGGCGAGTCATTCGAGACTGGCATCAGTCGCGGCGGGCGAGGGCGCCCATGGCCATGAACAGCGCCGCAATCGCCCGGGCTTCATGCAGTTCACCACGGGCCACCAGTTCGGGGATCTGTGCCAGAGGCACGCGCAGGCATTCCAGGGGTTCGGGTTCGTCGCCTTGCAGTTGGCAGGGGCTCAGCTCTTCGGCCAGCACCACTCGGTAGCGATGGCACAAGTGCCCGGGTGCCAGTGTCAGCTCGCCCAGCTCGGTGAGGCGTGCTGCGCGCATTCCGACTTCTTCGCTCAGTTCGCGCTGCGCCGCCTGCAAATAGTCTTCATCGGGCTCGGCGCCGCCCTTGGGCAGGCCGAGAATGGTTTTTTCCACACCGACCGCGTATTCGCGCACCAGCAGCACATGCGCAGGATCAGGCATCGCCACCAGCATCACCGAGCGATAACCGGTGCCGCGCAGGCGTTCGTAGACCCGCTGTTGGCCGTTGCTGAATTGCAGGTGCAGGGCTTCGATCTGAAAGTGGCCGCTTTGCGCCAGCAGTTCAGTCTTGAGGATGGTTGGGCAGTTGCGCATGGGGCAGTCCCCTCTTTGGGATAAAGACACTGTGCGCTGTACAACGGGAGCCGCCATCGTCCGAGCGGACGAGGGCGGCACTGAGGGTTAACCGAGGGTCGCCACGCTGCGCAGGATCAGGCGCACGAGCATGGTCTGGCGGGTCACGCCGGTCTTGGAGAAGGTCGAGCGCAGGTGTGCCCGCGAGGTGTTGCGGCTGATCCCCAGCTCTTCCGACGCTTCGTCGAGGGTCAAGCCGTTGGCCAGCAGCATCGCCAGCTGGGTTTCCGCCGGGGTGAAGTCGAACAGTGCGCGGACGATTTCCTGCGGTGCGGTGGACTGTTGCTCCGGATCGCTGATGAAAATCACCACGGTCGGGCACTGTTTGCCTTCGCTCCAGTCGGTCAATGGCACCGAGCGCACGATGATCCCCAGGTCCGCTTTGCCGGACGGCCGCTGCACGCGCAGGGCTTCGACCACCGACGGGTTGCTGCTCTTTTGCGACAGCAGCGACTGTTTGACCAGGCGTCGGAACTCTTGGGTGTCCCGGGCCGTACCGACCTGCAGGCCATCGTTGACCAGTTTGATGCCGTCCTTTTCCTGGATCAGCCGGTCGGCGACCTGGTTGGTCTGCAGGACCTTGCCGGACTCGTCGAGGATGATCGTGCCGACCGCCATCTGGTTCACCGCGCCGGCGTACAGATTGCGTTCGGCTTCGATGCGGTTGAGTTGCATGTGGATCTTGATCGAACGTTCCAGGTGCGCAATGAAATGCGTGAGCATGGCCTTTTCTTCATTGCCGAAAGGCTTGTCGTCACGTCCGCGACTGATACGAATGCGGCACTGGGCGCCGTCGACGGTGTTGATGTCGGCACCGAGGATGTGGAACACGTCCACAGGTTCAAGGAAGTTCTTGTAGAACTCGGAATTCTGCCAGTCGTCGTTGGAGACGAACTCGGCGAGGGTCACGACCTGGCGGTTGGGCAGGTCGACGAACGGGTCAAGGCTGAAAAAGTGTTTGTTGTACGACGCGGTCGCCTCGGTCGAAGTGCCGGTGGTGTTGACCATCAGACCGTCCACGTGGGCGCTGGGCGGACGCAGGATGAAGGTCACGTACTTGCTGTTCAGATGCACATTGAGCTGATTGAGAAAAGTCGCCCAGGGAATGGTTTCCAGCGGACCCTGATAGAGGTTGCCGATCAAATCACTGAACGTATCGAGGCTGAGGCTCTGCTGCATAGGGAAAACCGTTTTTATTATTAGCATTGGCGGTGGCCGAGAATAAGCGCCGGTATCGACTCCTTGCAACGCTTGGGCTCAGGGCCTGACAGGCGGCTGCCGATCAGGCCCGGGGCGGGCGAAAAGCCGCTGGCGTCAGACCCGTTCGCTGGCGCGCACGACAAACTTCTTGTGTTCGGCAACGTCGGCCGACAGCGCTTCCACATCGGTATAGAACTGCTCGTACCAACGACGCAACTGGTAGACCGGACCGTCGCCGTCACACAGCAGCGGGTTATCGACGCGGGTCTTGCTGTGCCAGATGGCCACGTCCTCGTAGAAGGCTGCCTGGGCCTGCGCGACGTAGGCCTTGGCCATCGCCTGGTTCTGCTCTTCGCTGAGCCCCGGGATCTTCTTCACCAGCACGCCGTAGCGCAGGGTGAAGCTGTCCAGATCGATCGGCACGTGGCAGTTGAGCAGGATCGAGTGAATCGGCTGGCCGTTCATGGCGCCGTTCATTTCGGTGATCTGATAGGCCGGGCCGAAGTAGGTGGCTTCGGTGGTCAACACGCTGTCGCCGGACAGGCGCTCACTGCGGGCGCGCATGATCTGGGTGGCCAGGTGGCCCTGGAAAATGTTGATGAACTCTTCGACCGGCGCACCGTGCACAGTGCCGAAGTGCGCCATGTCGGCGATGTTGTCGATCAGTTCGCGGCAGTTGGTGCCAATCTGCAGCTCGGCGACTTCCCACGCCGCCCATTTGTCGTTGTAGCAGGCGTCGATGCGCGGAATGCGTTGTTCCGGCAGTGGCGGGTTGCCTTCGGGATCATTCCAGACGAACAGCAGCTGGTTTTCTTCCATGATCGGCCAGCTTTTGATCTTGGCCCGTGGCGGGATGCGCTTGGCATAAGGGATGTCATCGCATACGCCATCGGCGCCCCAGCGCCAGGCGTGGAACGGGCAGCGGATCGAGTTGCCTTCAACGCAACCGGTGCTCAGGTCGGCGCCCATGTGCGGGCAGTAGCCATCAAGAATATGCAGATCGCCGTCTTCACCCTGGAACGCCACCAGACGGGTGCCGAACACCTCCAGGCGATGGGCCTTGCCGTCGCGGTATTGCGCGGCCAGGCCCAGGCAATGCCAGCCGCGGGCGTAGCGGTCTTCCAGCAGTTTGGCTTCGATGCGGTGCAGGGTACTCATCTTATTATTCTCCCAAGGGATCACGGGTTTGGCGCATGTAAGGGATTCTGCCGCCCCTGTAAAAGCGGGCATCGTCTGAATGGACGATGGCCGCTTCAAGTAGGCCCGCTCTACTGGCGCCATTGGACCCATGGCAGGAGTTGGCGATGAGTAATGAACAAGGGCCGGTAGCGGTGATTACCGGGGCCGCCAGTGGTATTGGCCGCGGCCTGGCCGAACACGCGGCGACGCTGGGCATTCGCCTGGTGCTGGCGGATCGGGATGCAGCGGGCCTGCAAGCCCTGTGCGACGAATTGCAGGCCAGCGGTGTGCAAGCGATTGCCTGCGTTACCGATGTCGGTGATGTAACGCAGGTCGAGCGCTTGCGTGACCGGGCTGTGGAGCACTTTGGCGGGGTCGACCTGCTGTTCAACAACGCCGGGGTGATGCAAACCGGCTTCAGCTGGGAAATCACCGAGGCGCAATGGCAGCGCATGCTGGACGTCAACCTCAATGGCGTGATCAACGGCATTCGCACCTTTGTGCCGCTGTTGCTCAGCCAGGGCCGGGCCGCCCATGTGATCAACACGGCGTCCCTTGCCGGGCTGGTCAGCAGCCCGCTGATGGCGCCGTACAACGTGACCAAGCAGGCCGTGGTTGCGCTCTCGGAAACCCTGCATTACGAACTCGCCATGATCGGTGCGCCGGTATCGGTTTCGGTGCTGTGCCCGGGGCCGGTGGCCAGTGAAATCATGGCGTCGAACCAGGTGGTGGACACCGCCGGATCCGACTTCAGCCAACTGCTCGACAGCACCATTCGCCAGGGCATGACCCCGGCGGAACTGGCCGCGCAAGTGTTCGCCGCCGTCGCGCAAAAACGCTTCTGGATCCTGCCCCACAAGGGTTTCAAGCCGGCCCTTGAGCGCCGGGTACAAAGCATCCTGGGCGAGACCAATCCGCAGTTTCAAATGGCCGACGTAGAGGACGATGCCCATGCCGCTCGATAAGCAGATCGCTGGGGTTCTCCAGCAGTTTCGCGACATCCCGGAGCCCGATTTCAGTCAGGTCGATGCCGCTCAGTACCGGCAGTTCTCCGACAATATGCTGCCGGCCATCCCCGGCGAACCGATGAGCGAGGTGCGCGACCTACGGGTGGCCGGCGCGGACGGTGAACTGGACGCACGGCTGTACCGGCCATCGGAAGAACCCAACCTGCCGTTGCTGGTGTTTTTCCATGGCGGCGGCTTTGTCATGGGCAATCTCGATACCCACGACAATCTCTGCCGCTCATTGGCTCGCCAGACCGAAGCGGCGGTGGTGTCGGTCGCGTACCGACTGGCCCCGGAAAACCCGTTCCCGGCGGCACCCCTCGATTGTTATGCGGCGACCTGCTGGCTGGTCGAGCACGCGGCTGAACTGCGCGTCGATGGCAGTCGACTGGCTGTGGCCGGGGACAGCGCCGGAGGCAATCTGGCGCTGGCGGTCAGTCAGTTGGCGGTACAGCGCGGGGGGCCGAAGATCAGTTATCAGTGCCTGTTTTACCCGGTCACCGATGCGGGTTGCGACAGTCAGTCCTTCGAAGACTTCGCCGAGAGCTATCTGCTTTCCGCCGGGATGATGCGCTGGTTCTGGCAGCAGTACCTGCAAGATGTCGGGCAGGCGGATGATCCTTTGGCCTCGCCATTGCGCGCCGAGAGCCTGGCAGGCTTGCCGCCGACCACATTGTTCACCGCCGGGTTCGATCCGCTGCGGGACGAGGGCGAGGCATTGGCCGAGTACCTGCGCGAAGCCGGTGTGGCGGTGCGCGTGCAGCGTTACGAAGGCATGATTCACGGCTTTATCAGCATGGCGCCGTTTGTTGAAGCAGCAGCACAAGCGTTGACAGAAGCTTGCGCCGATTTGCGCGGGGCACTCAAATGAGCGGCCTGGTTTTCAACACGGTGCCGCAACTGATCGAGGCCATCGGCGCCGGTCGGATGGTGGTGATCACCGACGACGAGCACAACGGCGAAGGCTCGCTACTGATGGCCGCCGAACAGGCCGGGGCCGAGGCTGTCACCTTCATGGCAGTGCAGGCACGCGGGCTGATTTGCCTGGCCCTGACCGAGCAGCGCTGCCGCGCGCTGGGCCTGGACCTGATGGTGCCCAACTCCCGGGCGCAACATGGCGTGGGTTTTACCCGCTCGATCGAAGCCGCCACCGGGGTGTCCACCGGCATCTCGGCGGCGGACCGGGCGCGGTCGATCCAGGTGGCGGTCGACCCGGCCAGCGTTCCGACGGACCTGGTGCAACCGGGGCATATCTTCCCGGTGCAGGCCTTGCCCGGTGGCGTGATGCAGCGGGCCGGCCATGTCGAGGCCGCTTGCGACCTGACACGACTGGCGGGGCTGCAACCGGCGGCAACCCTGGTGGGCATTCTCAACGAGGACGGTGAACTGGCCCGTGGTGCCGAGCTGCATGAATTCGCCCAGCGCCATGGCTTGCGGATCGGCACCATTGCCGACCTGATTCACTACCGCATCCTGCATGAAGGCACGATCGAGCGCGGCGGCGAATATCCGTTGCAAACCCGTCACGGCGAGTTCCAGGTGACCACCTATCAGGACACCTACCAGGGCTCGTTGCACCTGGCGCTGGTCAAGGGCCGGATCGACTGCACGCAACCGGCGCTGGTGCGGGTGCAAAGCATCGAGACGTTGCGTGACGTACTGGGCTGTGAAAGCGAAGGCGGGCCGCAACAGTGGACCCTGGAACGTTCGCTGGCCAGTATCGCGGCGGCCGGTAGCGGTGTGCTGGTGCTGCTGGCGCAAAAGGAATCGGCCGAGGGCGTGCTCGAACAACTGCGTCAGCGCAGTGGAGGCAAACACCGGGCGCCACAGTTTCCGCAACGGACTTTGGGCATCGGCGCGCAGATCCTGCGGGACCAGAACGTGCGCAAAATGCGCCTGATGAGTTCGCCGGTGCCGTACACCGCCGTTTCCGGGTTTGACCTGGAAGTGACGGAATTCGTGCCGTTTCAACCGTGACTTGAATTGACATACACCTGTGGCGAGGGAGCTTGCTCCCGTTCGGCTGCGCAGCAGTCGTAAAAATCTTACGGCCGCTTCGCGCCCGAGCGGGAGCAAGCTCCCTCGCCACATGTTTGTATTTTCCACAGGTTCCGTGTTGGCTTAAGGCTTGATCCCGCGCAACATCTTCTTCGCCTGATCCTGCACCGCCTGCGGCGCGGTCATGTTGCCGTCGATCACGGTGATCACCGCGTGGCCTTGCCACAGTTGATAGGCATCGGCCTTTTGCTGGGCTTCGGTCGGTGTCGACGGCGGGGCCAGGTTGACGTGGACCACGCCATCGGCGCCGCGCTGTGAGGTGAAGTTCACGCGGTCCCAGTTGCCGATAGGCGCAAAGCTCACGCCTTTGACTTCATCGGGTTTCAGGGGCGGGTAGTTGAGGTTCAGGCCGCTGGCACCCGGCAGGCCGAGCACGTTCAAATCACACTGATGTTTGTTCCTGGCGCAGGCCTGTCTGGCTTCTGTACCGGCCAGGCTCGCCTGTTCGATGACCTTCACGGCAAAGCGCGCCGTGTCGTCCATGGCGCCGAGGGTCTTGCGGTAGCCGGCCTGCTGGTCGCGGATGATCAGGTCCATGTCGATGGCCGTGGACACCGCCACCGCCGGAATCCCCTTGAACATGGCGCGCACGGCGGCGTTGAGGGTGCCGGACATCTGCGTCAGCGGGCCGACGTTTTCACCGAAGTTGCTGCCGGACACCACCAGGTCTGGCGGCGAATCCTTGAGGATCACATCGAGGCCGACATTGACCGCATCCACAGGCGTGCCAATGGCGGAGGTCTTGCCGGCAGGTGGGCTGTAGCCCTCTGGCGGCCCGACGCAAAACCGGCCCGGCGCCAGTTCGGTCACCGCCAGGGCCTGGCCGGGTACGACCACGCTGGCGGCGCTGATGCCGCTGCTGTCGTTCAACGGGCCGACCAGGGTGACCTTGTGCCCGGCAGTGGTCAGGGCGCGGTACATCGCATCGATGCCGGGTGCGCGGCAGCCATCGTCGTTGGTCAGCAGGATGTTCAGGGCGTTGGCTTGCATCGACAGGCCAACGCTGGCCATGGCGATGATGCCGGTGAGGAGTTTGTTCATGGGGAGTCTTCCGTGGGAGGCGCGGATTTTACAAAGCACAACGCCCCGACCGAATGATTCGGTCGGGGCGCGGTGAGTTTAGCGGGTGCCGAGTTTGCGCAGGTTGCCAGGGGTGAATTCGTCTTCGGTGAAGGCGGTGGCATTGAGCTTGGCCGGTTTCTGATCGATCAGCATGCGGTCAACCAGGTAGGAGCCGGCGATCAGGTCGTGGTAGATCCCGAGGCGAGCGTGGTAGCGCTGTATCTCGTAGGCGTAGATCGAGGTCTGCATGTTGGTGCGCCACAACTGGCCACGGCTGTCGTAGTTGTCGGCCATGGTCGCGGACCAGGTGTCCTCGTCGAGGTACAGCACGCGCTTGGCGTACACGTGGCGGGCACCTTCCTTGAGGTTGGCCTGCAACACCCAGACGCGGTGTTTCTCGTAGCGCATGTACTGCGGATCGACGTGACCGGTGGTGGCCAGGATCTGGTCGGAGGTCACGCTCGGGTCGTCGATCTTGTAGTTGTGGTACGGAATGTAGATCTCTTTTTTACCGACGATGGTCCAGTTGTAGCGGTCTGGCGCACCGTTGAACAAACGGTCTTCGTCGTACACACGAAAACCTCCCGCACCGGTCGGCGAGTCATAGCCCACGGTCGGCGCGCGACGTACCCGGCGTTGGCCCGGGCTGTACTGCCAGGCCTGGCGCGGGGAGGCGGTCGGGTTGATGAATTCGTGACCGACCACGATCTCGCCTTTCTTGCGCACCGGTTCCAGGGTGGTGATCAGGAAGTTGGTGAGCACGCCGTCAGCGGTCTCCAGGGTCTTGTCCGGGCTCGACCAGATCGAGAAGATCTTGTAGTTGACCTCTTCGAGTACCTTTTCCTTGTTGGAGTAGATCACCGCCTGGCCGTAGTTGGCTTCTTCGGTGTTGGCACGCCCCTGCAAGGTGTGGTTGAACATCAACTCGCTGCCGTTCTTCGGGATCGGGAACGGCGAGGCACCCCAGGCGTTTTTCGTGTCGTTGTTGTCATTGTCGAGTTCGGCAGTGACGGCGTTTTTCTTGATCAGGTCTTCCATCTTCTGATCAAGGCGGAAGTCGCGATGGCTTGGGTACACCGGGATCTTGAAGGTGTCAGGGTAACGCTTGAGCAGCGCTTTCTGGCCATCGGTCAGGTTGTCGGCGTACTTGTCCATGTTCTTCGAATCAATCACGAACAGCGGTTTTTCCGCCGCGTACGGATCCGGGTACGGCGTGCCGGGACCGGCGTATTTGAGACCAGGTGGCAGACCGCGCCATTTGCCGGACCAGGCCGGGATGCTGCCGTCGGCGTTGCCGGCTTTTTCGGCGCCCATCGGGGTCAGGTCCTGGCCAAGGCGGTTGGCTTCTTCGGGGCTGACCTTGGCGTAGGCCAGGCCACTGCCGAGCAGGCCGACGGTCAGCGCCGTGCTCAATATGGTTTGGGTGAATCTGGACATGCTGTGCTCCTCCGACAGGGGAATCAGAACCGGTACTTGAAGTTGAGCGCGACGTTGTCGCGGTCGGCCAACGGGCTGTTGTTGGCATTGCCGAGGTAGGCGTTGTAGCGGGCCTCGACGGTGAAGTTGCCCAGGTAGCGCCACGAACTGCCGATGCTGGCGCGGTTATCGTTCTGGCCGGCGTTGATCGAGCCGACCATCGAGCTGTCGCCGTGAGCGGCGGCGCTGAAAGTGACAGGCACCGACATGTCCCATCCGCTGAACACGTCGTTGTAGTCAAAGTTCGCCTGCACCGTGTAGCCCCAGGCATCGCGGTCATAGACCAGGCTGTCGGTTCCCGGCAGCGCGAAGCCCGGCGCCAAGGTCACCGGTTGCGACTTGTCGTTGCTGACCACGGTGTTGTAGACCACCTCGCCAGTCAGGCTGGTGTTGTCGGCGAAGGCGGTCGGGCCGAGCACATAGATCATCGACGTCTGCGCTTGTACGGTCTTGCCACGCACGGGGCTGGAGAAACCGTTGTTGACCATCACCGGCGTGCCGTCGCGGTAGCTGACTTCACCAGCCCAACTGACGTCGCCCAGCACGGTGGCGAAGCTCGCGCCGAACAGGTCGATGTTGTCGAAGTAGCGCACCTGGTAGCGGCCCAGGTTCGTCGCGAAATCCAGCGACGGCGTCTTGTCGTGATAGCGCGAGTAGAAGAGGCCGAACTCGGTGTTGTTCAGCGACTCGGCGGCGTAGGTGAAGGCGACACCGTACTGGCCGCTGTCGCTCGGTTTGTCGTCCTTCAGACGGGTGACGAAACCGGAGGCGTCGTTGAAGCCGCCCTCATCGATGAAGTCGGTGGTGGAGAAGTAGCTACCCACGCCGAACAGCTCGGTCTTTTCCCACTTGTATTGGTAGTAGGCCTGGATACCCAGGCTTTCGGTCAGGGCAAACTGGGTGAACAGTTGGCCGACCGGCAGCAGAATTTCCTTGACCTCGACGCCGGGGGTGGTCGCCTTGGTCGCGTCCACCGGGCTCTGGGCCGCGGAAATACCCGGATAGAACAGGCTCTCACCCCAGCTCACCACCTGGTTACCCAGGCGCGCGTTGAAGGCATGGCCGCCCACGTCCCAGGTGCCATAGGCATAGTAATCGAGCATGCGCAGTTCATTGCGGTGCTGGTCGATGGTGTCCTGGGAGAAGCGGTCAGGCTGACTGCAATGGCCGCCGGCGAAGCAGTTGGAAGTGCCGGTGGTGTTGTCGTTGTCCTGATCGTAGACGTTGTCGTAGAAGCCCGTCGCCCGGACAAACACGCCGTAGTCGTCTTGCCACTTGATGTTGGCTTCGGTGAGAAAACCGCTGCGGTTGTTGATCAGGCTGCCTTTGTCGAACGCGTTGTCGCCGTCGTTGCCGTTGGCATTGGCGGTCAGTTTGTGATCGCGTGACTCGGTCCGCCAGGCGAGGCTGTACGTCAGTGTGGTGTCCCAGTCGATGCTCAAGTCTTCGCTTGGCTGAAAGCTCATGGCGTTAACGTGAGCGCTAAGTCCGCCAGCCAGCATCAATAGAACAAGCTGTGTGCGAGGGTGCTGTGTTGGTGGGGCGATTATTGTTTTTATCATGTCGTCCTCATGGCCCAGGTCAGACCTGCCCGACCTGCATTTCAGGGGGGTGATTGGTGCTGTGGGCGACTATGGAGTCACGACTTGCGCGCAACATCGTCCAAGCGGACTAAGCGATTTGTACAGGGCGGCAGCCGTCCTGGCCTTAGTCTTATCGGACGATGAACACCCGGCGCGCGCGGCGAACAATCCCGAGACCGACTGCACCGGGCGAAGATCCGGCGGTGGCGGTTTCTGCCTGATGGGCGCTGAACAAGGGTGATCGCATGAACGCTGCCGGGATCAAATGGGACGAGTGCTGTGATGTGTTGGTGATTGGCTCGGGAGCCGGGGGCATGACCGCTGCGCTGCGCGCTCACGACCTGGGCCTGAATGCGCTGTTGATCGAAAAGAGCGGCGAGTACGGCGGCACCTCGGCAGTGTCCGGCGGCGGCATCTGGATCCCCAACAACCACCGGATCAATGCGATAGGCGGCAGTGATTCGGCGGCCGAAGCGATTGCCTACATCCGCGCCGTGACCCATGGCGAGATCGACGACGGGCGCATCGAAGCCTATGTCGAGCACGGCCGGGAGATGGTCGAGTACCTGGAACAACACACCCGCGTGCGCTTCGAAGCGCAACCGCGCTACGCCGATTACTATCCGGAGGTCGAGGGTGGAAAACCGGGCTATCGCTCGATGGATCCACAACCGTTCGATGCCGCTGAACTCGGTGAAGAATTTTTGCGCATGCGCGCTCCGTCCCCCGGCACCCTGATGATGGGGCGCATGGCGATGACCATGAAAGAGGCGCAGGTGCTGCTGTGCCGTGGCCCCGGCTGGTTGCGCCTGACCTTGCGGGTGATGTGGCGCTACTGGCGTGATCGCGAGGGGCGGCGCTTGTCCCGTCGCGACCGTTTCCTGACCCTGGGCAATGCCTTGATCGGTGCCTTGCGCTGTTCGTTGCAGGATCGCGGCAAGTCGCTGTGGCTCAACTGTGCGCTCGAAGAGCTGCTGCTGGTCGGCGACCGGGTCGGCGGGGCGCGGGTCAATCGCAACGGTCAGTTGCTCAACGTCAAGGCGCGCTACGGGGTGATCATCGCCGCCGGTGGTTTCGAGCGTAACCAGGCGATGCGCGAGCAGTACCTGCCGCAGCCGTCCCGGGCCAACTGGAGCGCCACGCCGCCCAACAATACCGGCGACGGCATCCGCGCCGGCCAGGCCCTTGGCGCGCGGACCGCGCTGATGGAGCACAGCTGGTGGGCGCCGACCACCTACGTCAAGGGCGAAGAAAAACAGCGCGCGCTGTTCGTTGAACGCACCCTGCCGGGGTGTGTGATGGTCAACGCGGCGGGGGAGCGTTTCGTCAACGAGGCCGCGCCCTATACCGATATCGTTTACGCGATGTACGCCAACAACCGCGAAGGCGCCGCGAGCGTGCCGTGCTGGATGGTGTTCGACGCCGAGTTCCGCCGCAAATACCCTTGCGGCGCCTTGCTGCCGGGTTATGCCCAGCGCGATTGGCAATTGCCCGAGCACCTGCGCGACTACTTCCACAAGGCGTCGAGCCTGGAAGAACTGGCGACGAAAATCGGCGTCGACGCCGACGGGCTGGTGCGCACCGTGCAGCGCTTCAACGGCATGGCCGTGCAGGGTGTCGACGAGGATTTCCACAAGGGTGAATCGCTGTTCGATCGCTACTACGGCGACCCGAACGTGCAACCCAATCCGTGCCTGGCGCCGTTGCTCAAGGGGCCGTTCTACGCCGTGCGCATCGACGCTGGCGACATCGGCACCAAGGGTGGCCTGCTGACCGACGTGCACGCCCGCGTGCTGCATGAAGACGGCGAACCGATCAACGGCCTGTACGCCATCGGCAACAGCGCGGCCTCGATGATGGGCCGCACCTATCCGGGCGCCGGTTCGACCATCGGCCCGGCCATGACCTTCGGTTACCTGGCCGCCAATCACATCAAGCGCCAGAGCGAAACCGCTTCGGCGAAAACCTTGTTCGGGAGTGTCGAATGAACAACCAGCATCCACAGATCGCCGTAGTGACCGGCGCCAGTCGCGGAGTCGGGCAGGGTATTGCCCTGGCCCTCGGGGCGGCGGGCATGACGGTGTATGTCACCGGTCGCGCCCCGACGCAGGGCGGATCGAATTTGTACGGGCATGCCTTGCGCGGCTCGCTGGAGGACACCGCCGCCGCGATCACCGCTGCCGGTGGGCGTGGTATCGCGGTGGTTTGTGATCACGCCGATGACGCGCAGGTTCAGGCGCTGTTTGCCCGAGTAGAAGCAGAGTGCGGGCATCTGGATCTGCTGGTGAACAACGCTGCGTTCATCCATGACCAGTTGATCGAGCCGGGGCCGTTCTGGGCCAAACCGCTGGACCTGGTGCGCATTCTTGACGTCGGTCTGCGCTCGGCCTACATCGCCAGCTTCTACGCCGCGCCGCTGTTGCTGAAGAGTGCCCAGGGGCTGATTTGCTTCACCTCGTCGTTCGGTGCCGGCTGCTACATGCATGGCCCGGCGTACGGCGCGCAAAAGGCCGGCGTCGACAAGCTGGCGGCGGACATGGCGATCGATTTCGAAGGGCAGGGCGTGGCGGCGTTGTCGCTGTGGCTTGGCCCGCAACTGACCGAACGCACGAAGATTGCCGGTGAGCAGCATGGCGAGCAGTACCAGGCGTTTCTCGCCCACGCCGAAACCCCGCAATTCAACGGGCGGGTGATCCATGCCTTGCTCAATGATCCGCAGTTGATGGCGTTGTCCGGGCAGACCCTGATCACCGCCGAAATCGCCCCAGGCTACGGCATCAGCGAAGCCGAAGGTCGCCAGCCACCATCCCACCGCGCCATGCTCGGCGACCCGCGCCAGCAGCATCCGGCGCGGGTGGTCTGACTCGTCGGTAAAACTCAAAACCTGTGGGAGCGAGCTTGCTCGCGATTGGGCCAGATCAGACAACAGTGATGTTGAATGTTCTACCGCTATCGCGAGCAGGCTCACTCCTACAGTTGAACTGTGTCGGGCGGGAAATTTTTGTGCACCCCCGAACCCTGTAGGAGCGAGCCTGCTCGCGATGGTCTATCAGTTGCATTGATGTCGACTGACACACCATCGCGAGCAGGCTCGCTCCTACAGGGATTGCGTTTAGTCGGCGGGCTGCAATGCCCACTCGCGCAACACATTCTTCGTCACTTTCCCCGCCGCATTGATCGGCATCTTCTGCAGCACCTGCACCCGGCGCGGAACCTTGTAGTTGGCCATCTGCTCACGGCACCAGGCGAGGAACCGTGCCTGTTCGATTTCCATCCCCGGCGCGGGCAGCAGGAACGCCATCGCCACCTCACCCATGCGCTCATCGGGAATCCCGATCACCGCTGCCTGGGCCACACCCGGATAGGTCAGCAGACACTGTTCGATCTCCGCCGGGTACACATTGAAGCCGCCAGTGATGAACATGTCCTTGAGGCGGTCGGTGATGCGCAGGTAACCCTGTTCGTCGAGCATGCCGATGTCGCCGGTGTGCAGCCAGCCATCGGCGTCGAGAATCTCCTCGCTGGCTTCGGGGTTGTTGAGATAACCCTGCATCAGGTTGTAGCCACGAATCTGCACTTCACCGGGAATGTTCGCTGGCTGGCTGCGGCCGTTGTTGCCGACACAGCGTACTTCTACCCCCGGCATCGCCCGGCCACTGGTGTTGGCGACCAGTTCCGCGGAGTCGCCGGCGCGGCAGATCGTGGCGAAACCGCAGACTTCCGTCAGGCCATACGCGGTGACGATGGTGGCGAAGCCGAGTTCGTCGCGCATGCGGTGGATCATCTCCACCGGGATCGCCGCCGCCCCGGTCACCGCCACACGCAGGGAACTCAGGTCGAAGTCACTGCGTTGCGGATGGGCCAGCAGTGACTGATACAACGTGGGTGGCCCCGGTAACACGGTGATGCGTTCCCGTTGCACGCATTCGAGCACGGCCTGCACATCGAACACTTGCTGGGGCAGGAGGGTGCAGCCACGCATCAAGGCGGCCAGCCAACCGGCCTTGTAGCCGAAAGAGTGGAAGAACGGATTGACGATCAGGTAGCGATCGCTTTCGCGCAAGCCGACGATATCGCTCCAGTCCCGAACGATTCGCAGGTTCTGGCCGTGGCTGGTCATCACGCCTTTGGGCTTGCCGGTGGTGCCCGAGGTGAACAGCACGTCGGAGAGGGCCTGCGGAGTTACGCTTTGTTCGCGGGTGCGCAAGGCCAGGTGCGGCACGTCGACGCCCAGGTCCATAAACCGTTCCCAGGCCAGGGTGCCCGAATTGGCGCCACGCACGCTGACGATGTGACGCAGCTCAGGCAGGTCTTCCGACGCCAGCATGCCGGGGTAGTCCGTGCCGAGGAATTCGCCGATGGCAAACAGTACGCAGGTGCCGCTTTCGCGCAGGATGTAGCCGGCCTCGCTGCCCTTCATCCGGGTATTGAGCGGTACCAGAGCGGCGCCGACACTTTGCAGGGCGCCGGCGGCAACGATCCATTCCCACACGTTGGGCGCCCAGATTGCCACGCGGTCCCCGACCTGTACGTCGAGGGCCAGCAGTGCGCGGGCAGCCTGGCGACGCAGTTGGTCCAGTTGTCGATAGCTGATGACGTGGCCCGCGTCCTCGATGGCCGGGCGGTCGCCGTAGGCCTGGGCAGCGTTGGCGAACAGTTGAGCGATGGTCAGTGCGGTGGCGACAGGCGGCATGGGGCCTCCCCGGTTAGAAGACAAGTACGAAAAAGGGAGTAGGCCGGGCAGGGCGCCCGGCCGGATTGCGAATTACTGGGCAGGCGGGGCGAAACGGCGACCGGCGGAGAAACCACCGTCCACGGCGATCATCTGGCCGCTGACAAAGGACGCTTCGTCCGAGGCCAGGAACAGCGCGACGTTGGCCACTTCTTCCGGTTGCCCGGAGCGGCTGAGCATGTGCTGCGAGGCGAAAAACGCGTGGAACGCGTCATTGTCACGGACCATGCTGGTCATCGGCGTTTCGATCAGGCCCGGGCACAGGCCGTTGACGCGAACGTTAGCGTAGCCGTAGTCGATGGCCATCGAGCGGGTCAGCTGATTGATGCCGCCCTTGGACACGTTGTACGCCACGTTGCCGTCGCAGCCTTGCAGGCCGAAGATCGAACCGACGTTGATGATCGAGCCTCCGCGTTGCGACACCATCGATTCCAGCGCGTATTTGCTGGTGAGCATGCTGCCGGTCAGGTTGATGTCCATCACCCGTTGCCAGTTGGCGGTGGTGGTCTGGGTCACGCTGCCCTGGTCGGCGACACCGGCGGCATTGACCAGTACATCGATGCGCCCGAAGCGGCTGATGACTTCTTGCATGACCTGCTGCACCTGCGCCTCGTCGCGCACGTCCAGGGTCATGAACAGGCCGGGAAAGTCTGCCGGTGCACTGCCGATGTCGAGCCCGACCACTTGCGCACCTTCGGCAGCGAAACGGCGCACACAGGCCAGACCGATACCCGAAGCGCCGCCGGTGACCACCGCGACCTTATTCTGCAAACGAGCCATAACTGCACCTCTTTTATTGTTGTGGGCTAATGCTGGGGCCGAGTCTAACCGCAGACCGGGCCCGAGTGATCGTCCGTTGAGACTAAGGCGACAAAGCCCCTCAGTCCGGCAAAGTCGTTCAGTCATAACTCACCTGTGGCGAGGGAGCTTGCTCCCGCTCGGCTGCGAAGCAGTCGTCGCTTTCAGGTTTTTTGGGGCCGCTCGCGGCCCAACGGGAGCAAGCTCCCTCGCCACAGGTGCAGTGTTTGTCCTTGAGTGAACTTCAGTCAGGGAATTTCAGGTGTACCCGGGCACCCGTCGGTCGGCTCTGGCAGGCCAGCGTCCAACCGTCGGCGAGTTCCTTGGGCGTCAGCACATCGTTGCGCGCCAACTGAACCTCTCCTTCCTTGACCACGCACATGCAGGCCCCGCAGAAACCTTCTTCACAGGACGAAGGCACGTCGAGGCCGGCGGCCTTGCAACTTTGCAGCAGGGTGTCGCCGGGCTGGCAGGCGATTTCGTGTTGTTCGCCATCGAGCTCGACGATCATCGCTTCGCACTGCGACCCCATCGCTGCCTCGCGGGCGTGGGCTTCTTCGGCCAACAGTTCGTCGGGGTCCGGTGGCGAGACGAAACGTTCGACATGGATCCGCTCGGCCGCTTCGCCCAGTGCCAGCAGGGTGCGCTCCACGGTGTCCATGAACGGTCCCGGCCCGCAGATGAAGTAGTCGCCGCCGGCCGATCCGCGCAGCAGATGACGGACCTGATGGTCCGTCAGGAAACCCTGCACCGAATCGAGGACGTGCACCACGTGCAGTTGATCAGGATGCGCCTTGATCAACTGGCACAGCTCGTCCTTGAAAATCACCGAGGCTTCATCGCGGTTGGCGTAGATCAACTTGATCGGCCGCCGACTGCTGTGCAGCACCGACTTGAGAATGGAAAACACCGGGGTGATGCCCGAACCGCCCCCGAACAGGACCAGGGGCTTTTCGGTGTCCGCCTGCGGGTCCAGGCAGAAAAGTCCGGCCGGTGGCAGTACTTCCAGCCAGTCGCCGACCTGCACTTCGTTCATCCAGTTCGACACTCGGCCGCCATCGACCCGTTTCACCGTGACCTTGGGCAGCGCATCCGCGAGGGGTGAGCTGGCCATGGAGTAGCAGCGGGTCAACAGTTTGCCGGCCAAGGGCACGCGAAAACTCAGGAACTGGCCCGGTTTGTAGCGAAAGCGCTCACGCAGGGTTGGCGGTACGTCCAGCACCAGCGAGCGCGCATCGGCGGTCTCGTCGATCACCGCGCACACTTGCAATGAGACGCTTCCCGTCGTGTGTTCGGCCGGGGTCAGGTTCTGTTGTTGCGTGCCCATGTTCACCTCGACCTCAGAGCCCGCTGATCAGCTGGGCGTTGTCGACGCGGATCTCGGCACCGTTGACGAATCGCGACTCGTCGGTGGCGAGGAACAGCACCACGTTGGCAATGTCCCGTGGCGCGGCCATGCGGTTCATCGGGTCCTGGTCCAGCGCTTCCTGCGGGATTGGCTGACCACCGGCCAGGGCCTGGGTCATCGGTGTGTTCACGCCATCGGGGTGCACGCTGTTGCAGCGGATGCGGTAACCCTGCTGCTTGCAGTGCAGCGCAATGGAACGGGTCATCGCCGCCACCGCGCCTTTGGACGCCGAGTAAGCGCAGAACATCGGCATCGCGCCCAACGCGGCGACCGACGACATGTTGATGATCGAACCGCCACCGGTTTCCTTCATGGCCTGGATCGCATACTTGCAGCCGAGGAAGTAGCCTTCGCCGTTGATCTTCTGCACCTTCTGCCACAGCTCCAGGGTGGTGTCTTCGATGCTGCCCAGCGCCAGGATCGCGGCGTTGTTGACCAGCACGTCGAGACGGCCGAAGTGTTCGACGGTGGTCTTGACCACGTGTTGCCAGTCGCTTTCGTTGGCGATGTCATGGCGGATGAACAGCGCGTTGGCGCCGATTTCTGCAGCCACCTGGCGACCGGCCTCTTCATTGAGGTCGGTCAGTACCACTTTGGCACCTTCACGGGCCAGCAGCAGGGCGTCTTCGCGACCGATGCCGCTGGCGGCGCCGGTGATGATGCAGACTTTGCCTTCTACACGTTGCATTGTTGTTCTCCTGATCGTGCGGTTTGAAGTGCGAATTGGTCGGCCACGTGGGCGGCAGCCCGGCGACCGGAGTAAATGCAATCGGCCAGGGACAGGCCGGAGACATACAGGTTGGAGGCGACCCCGACCGCATTGCGGCCGGCGCTGTAGAGACCGTTTATTGGCTGGCCGGCGTGGTCCAGCACACGCCCGCTGTCCTCGCAGACCTTCAGCCCGCCCAGGGTGATGACCGGGCAGGGGAAGAGTTTGCTGTCGAAAGACAGGTCGAGGGCGTACCACGGACCCTGGTCGAGGTTGGCGAGCATCGCGGCGGACTTGCCGAACTCGTCGGCGACCTCACCCCGTGCCGCACGGGAATAGCGTTCGACACTCTGGCGCAGCAGTTCGGGCGGCAGATTGCAGCGCTTGGCCAAGCCGGCCAGGCTGGTGCTGCGTTTGGCGTTGAATACCAGATTGAGCAGTACCGGCAGGCGCTGGAAATTCCACACCTTGCCGGGACCGACCTGACTGAGTGCTTCTCGAACCAGCGCCCGATTGAGAATCAGAATGGCGCGACCATCCTGTTCTTCGACCATGGCGTGGCCGAGGGTTGCGCCGTAGATTTCTTCGTTGGCATAACGTTGTCCGCGGGCATTGACGATCAGCCCGCGCGCCCAGGCCAGTGGCGGATTGATGAAACGCCAGGCGCTGACCTTGTCCATCCGCGCCACGCTGCCACCGACGCTCTGGCCCAGGGCGATGCCGCTGCCATTGCACCCGGTGGCGCCCAGCGGCAGACCGGCCAGGTACTGCGGCGCGTACTGGCGCACCAGCTCGCGATTGAAGATAAAACCACCGCTGCTCAGCAACACCGCCTGTTCGGCGCGAATCAATTGCCGAATGGCGCTGGTCTGTTCGATGCGGCGCTGACGGGCGCGCAAGCGGTCGGCCAGCGCCGGAGCGTACATATGAATGGCGGCGGCCCAGCGTGACAGACGCGCATGTTGTTTGGCCGCGCGGCTACCCGACGGCAACTGCCAGGCTTCGACGCCAATGACCTTGTCGTCGAGGTCGAGCACCAGTCGCCGCACTTCGCACTGGCTGCGCAGGCGTGCGCCATGACGCAAGGCGCTGGCCTTGAGCGGGGCGAACAGACTGGCGCCGGACATGCCCGGACCTTTGGTGCGATGACCGCGGGGCGCCGGTTTGGCGCTGGCGGCATAGGCCGGCACGGCTTCGTTGCCGGAGTAATAGAGGTAGTACTGGTCACTCGGGTACGAGGTTTTGTGCGGTGGCACGCTGGCCTCGAAGGCCGCGCCTTGTCGCTCCAGCCAGGCCAGTTGCTCGCGGCTGTCGTCGCAGAAATTGCGCAATGTCTCGTGGCTGACGGCTTCGCCGACTTCCTGACGCAGGTAATTGAACATGGCTTCGCTGCTGTCTTCATAGCCAGCCTGACGCTGATACGGCGTACCACCGCCGGCATACACCACGCCACCGCTGAGCGCCGTGGCGCCGCCGCCTTCGAAGCGATCCAGTGCGAGCACCGACAGGCCGCGAGTGCTGGCTTCGATGGCGGCACAGGCGCCGGCACCGCCAAACCCGATGATCAGCAAATCGCAGCGGTCATCCCATGGCAACTGGTCGGCGCTGTTCACTCGCAACGCCGTCAACCGGTTCAGGCTGTCCATGTTCGGGCCTCAGCCAGCAGCAGCGAGAGAAGGTGCGGGTTTGGCGGTGGTGGTGTAGCTGCCGTCGAGGTAGACCAGCGGGGTGATGGCGTCGGTGGTGTGAATCTGCAGGATGCGCCCGATGAACACGGTGTGGGTGCCGTAGCTGAAGTGGCCGTCCTGGCGGCAGAGGATCGCCGACTGCGCGTCACCCAGGTAAGGAATGCCGCCGGGGCTGGTCAGCCAGTTGCCCCGGTCGAAGCGTGCTTCGCCCTTGATCGCGCCGCTGCACAGGTTGGCGAGGTCTTGTTGCTCGACGCCGAGGATGTTGACGCAGAAGTCGGCGCCGGTCGCCAGTGCGGCGTGGGGCGAGGCGGTCTTGTTCACGCAGATCAGCAGCGATGGCGGCTCGGTGCTCAGCGAGTCGACGGCCGTGGCGGCCATGGCGAAGCGTTCGGAGCCGTTGCTGGTGCTGATAATGGTGACTGACTTGGCCAGGCGGCGCATGGCCTGGAGCATGTCGGCTTTGAGATTGACGTCGTTCATCGCACTGGGCCTTTTTGTTGGTTGGGGAGTGCGATGGATTCTTGCTCTGACGTCCAGTCGTCACATCGTCCGAGGGGACTAGGCCTTGGCGGCCTCTGGGCCGACCAGGCTGGTGGTTTGGGTTGAGTACATATCCATTTCTGCGGTAATGGCGGCTTACGGTTCCGCTCTTACAGCGGGTCACTTTTGGCAAACGCCCCAAAAGTAACCAAAAGGTCTCGCCCCTT
>NZ_LACC01000003.1 GCF_000967965.1 Pseudomonas fluorescens | reverse complement strand
ACCCCGCCTCCTACTCGATCGGCACAGGGCCTCATCGCGAGCAGGCTCACTCCCACATTGGGCCGGTTTTGCTTTCAGGCGCGCGGCAGGCGAATCACCGCCGTCAGGCCGCCACCGGGGGTTTCTTCCAGTGTCAGCTGCCCGCCCATTCGTTGCGCGGCCTCCCGGGCAATGGTCATGCCCAGGCCAACGCCGCCGGAATTGCGATTACGCGAGCCTTCAAGGCGAAAGAAGGGTTCGAACACTGCTTCGCGTTGTTCTGCGGCGATGCCCGGGCCATGGTCGATGACCCGAATCACCAACTGTTCACGATGGTCTTGCAGGGTAATCAGCGCCTGTCCGGCATAGCGCAGGGCATTGTCCATCAGGTTGTTGATGCAGGAGCGCAAGGCCATTGGCTGCACCTGCAGGGGAGCGCAGTGGCCGCTGGCCTGGACGTTCGCACCCTGGTCCTGGGCATTTTCGCTCAAGGACTCCACCAACGCCTGCACGTCCATCCACTGCGGGGCTTCGCTGGTGCGCTGTTCATGCAGATAGGTGAGCGTGGCGTCGAGCATGCTGATCATGTCGTCGAGGTCCTGGCGCATCTGGCCTTGCAACTTCTCGTCGTCGATTTTCTCCAGCCGCAGCTTGAGCCGCGACAACGGCGTGCGCAGGTCGTGGGACACGGCACCAAGCATGCGCGAGCGCTGCTTGACCTGTTCCAGGATTCGGCGCTGCATTTTGTTGAACGTGTGCGCCGCTTGCCGTGCTTCCCGTGGTCCCGATTCATCCAGTGGTGGGCTGTCGAGGTCTTCGCTCAAGCGCTCGGCCGCGTCGCTCAGGCGCTGGATCGGCCGGCTCAGCAGTTTGGCGCCGTACCAGGCGGCGATGATCAGCGAGACCAATTGAAACGTCAGGGGCACCAACGGACCGCCAAACCACGGTCGAGGCGGCCGTTTCTCGAAACGTGGGTCCAGTGGCGGGCGTGGCCCGTCCAGGCCTTCGGAAAACTCCGGTGGAGGCGGCGGAGGCGGCGGGCCGTAATGGTGGAACCAGGCAAAGGCCAGCAGGTGCGCGAGGATAATCGCCAGCAACAGTACGCCAAACAGGCGACCGAACAGCGTATCGAAGCGCCCGCGCATCAGCCGATGTCTCGGGCATCGAACAGGTAACCCTCACCGCGAACGGTCTTGATCAACTGCGGAGCCTTGGGGTCGTCGCCGAGTTTCTGGCGCAGGCGCGACACCAGCAGGTCGATGCTGCGATCAAAGGCTTCGATCGAACGACCACGAGCGGCGTCCAGCAGTTGTTCCCGGCTGAGCACGCGGCGCGGACGTTCGATAAACACCCAGAGCAGGCGGAATTCGGCGTTGGACAACGGCACCACCAGGCCATTGTCGGCAATCAGTTGCCGCAGCACGCTGTTCAGGCGCCAATTGTCGAAACGAATGTTCGCCCGCTGTTCGCTGCGGTCATCGCGCACCCGGCGCAGGATGGTCTGGATCCGCGCCACCAGTTCGCGGGGCTCGAACGGCTTGGCCATGTAGTCGTCGGCGCCGAGTTCGAGGCCGATGATCCGGTCGGTGGGTTCGCAACGGGCGGTGAGCATCAGGATCGGGATGTCCGACTCGGCGCGCAGCCAGCGGCACAGCGACAGACCGTCTTCACCGGGCAGCATCAGGTCGAGCACCACCACGTCGAAATGCTCCGCCTGCATCGCCAGGCGCATCGCGGCGCCATCGGTGACGCCGCTGGCATGGATGTTGAACCGGGCCAGGTAGTCGATCATCAATTCGCGGATCGGGACGTCATCGTCGACGATCAGGGCGCGAATGCTCCAGCGTTTGTCGTCACCGGGCGTTTTTTGGTCGTCGTTCACGGGTGCTTGGGTGTTGTGCATGCGTGCGTTCATCTGCCAGGTAGGCTGCCAACCACAAAGATAGGCTGCGAGGTTGTGGTTCCAGCATAGGCGTCCGGCCCTGAGGCGGGAAGTGCTGTTGCAGGGACCTGTTGCGGTTGCCGAGGGTAGCGGGCCGGGGTGTTGCGGGCGTGTCGTGTCTGTATCGAGCTCGACACAATGGCCTCAAGGGCTAGTCTTGCCTGAGCCGTCGCGACGATTTACCGATCATCGGGTCCCGCAGCGGCGCTGGTTCCGCTACAATGCGCGCCGATTTCGACTTGCCTGAGAGCCCACTCATGTCCGCCTGCCAGACTCCTATCATCGTCGCCCTGGATTTCCCTACCCGTGACGCCGCACTGAAGCTGGCCGATCAGTTGGACCCGAAGCTGTGCCGGGTCAAAGTCGGCAAGGAACTGTTCACCAGCTGCGCTTCGGAAATCGTCGGTACCCTGCGCGACAAGGGTTTCGAAGTGTTCCTGGACCTCAAGTTCCACGACATCCCGAACACCACAGCGATGGCCGTCAAGGCGGCTGCGGAAATGGGCGTGTGGATGGTCAACGTGCACTGCTCCGGCGGCCTGCGCATGATGGCTGCGTGCCGTGAAGTGCTGGATCAGCGTACCGGTCCGAAGCCGTTGCTGATCGGCGTGACCGTGTTGACCAGCATGGAGCGTGAAGACCTGGCGGGCATCGGCCTGGACATCGAGCCCCAGGAGCAGGTGCTGCGCCTGGCCGCCCTGGCGGAAAAAGCCGGGATGGACGGCCTGGTGTGCTCGGCCCTGGAGGCCCAGGCACTGAAAGCTGCGCATCCGTCGTTGCAACTGGTGACCCCGGGGATTCGTCCGGCGGGCAGCGCCCAGGACGATCAGCGCCGAATCCTGACGCCACGTCAGGCGCTGGATGCCGGTTCCGACTATCTGGTGATCGGCCGTCCGATCAGCCAGGCGGCGGATCCGGCCAAGGCATTGGCTTCGGTTGTGGCTGAACTGGCCTGATCTGACACCGCAGAACCAAATGTGGGAGCGGGCTTGCTCGCGAAGAGGGCGTGTCAGTCGACATCAATGTTGACTGATACATCGTATTCGCGAGCAAGTCGGATCGCCGCACCGCCGCACCCACATTGGTTTGTGGTTGCCTTAGATCTTCAACACCAACTTCCCGAAATTCTCGCCGCTGAACAATTTCATCAGCGTCTCCGGGAAAGTCTCCAGTCCTTCAACGATGTCTTCCTTGCTCTTGAGCTGCCCCTTGGCCATCCAGCCGGCCATTTCCTGGGCGGCGCTGGCGTACTGGGCGGCGTAGTCCATCACCACAAAGCCTTCCATGCGCGCGCGGTTGACCAGCAGCGACAGGTAGTTGGCCGGTCCCTTGACCGCTTCCTTGTTGTTGTACTGGCTGATGGCACCGCAAATCACCACCCGCGCCTTCATGTTAAGGCGGCTGAGCACTGCGTCGAGAATGTCGCCACCCACGTTATCGAAATACACGTCGACGCCTTTCGGGCACTCGCGCTTGAGGCCGGCCAGGACGTCTTCATTCTTGTAGTCGATAGCGCCATCGAAACCCAGTTCATCGATCAGGAACCTGCACTTGTCGGCGCCGCCGGCGATGCCAACCACCCGGCACCCTTTGATCTTGGCGATCTGCCCGGCAATGCTGCCCACGGCGCCAGCTGCGCCTGACAACACCACTGTGTCACCGGCCTTCGGAGCGCCGACGTCGAGCAGGGCGAAGTACGCCGTCATCCCGGTCATGCCCAGTGCTGACAAGTAACGTGGCAGCGGTGCCAGTTTCGGATCGACCTTGTAGAAGCCTCGTGGCTCGCCGAGGAAGAAGTCCTGCACGCCCAGGGCGCCGTTAACGTAATCCCCGACCGCGAACCCCGGGTTGTTCGAGGCAATGACTTTGCCCACACCCAAGGCGCGCATGACTTCGCCGAGCCCGACCGGCGGGATGTAGGACTTGCCCTCGTTCATCCAGCCGCGCATGGCCGGGTCCAGGGACAGGTATTCGTTTTGAACCAGGATCTGACCCGCCGCCGGCTCGCCGACCGGTACTTCCTGGTAGGTGAATGTCTCTCGGGTCGCCGCGCCAACCGGACGTTTGGCGAGCAGGAATTGGCGATTGGTCTGGGAGGTCATGGCAGGCACTCAAGATGAATGAAGCTTTGTTGATAGCCGGTCAGCGACGATGCCGCAAGTTCGGCTGATGCGGCGAATGCAGGTTGATCCAGTGCAGTGATAGTTGGTACGACAGTTCCATCACTGCAACTCATGGATGTCCAACCGGAGCCTTGATAGTGCTGCCGTGTTCAAGACCTCCATGGCTAGACTGGTCACACGCGATTCCCCGCATTCTTCTATTCGAGGACATAACAATGAGCATGACGTTTTCCGGCCAGGTGGTCGTGGTGACAGGCGGGGCGGCCGGTATTGGCCGCGCGACCGCCCAGGCATTTGCCGCCGAGGGCCTGAAGGTCGTGGTGGCCGATATGGACGTGGCGGGCGGCGAGGGCACGGTGGCGCTGATTCGTACAGCCGGCGGCGAAGCGACCTTCGTGCGTTGCAACGTTACCCTGGAAAGCGATGTGAAAAATCTGATGGAGGAGGTGATCAACACTTACGGTCGCCTTGACTATGCCTTCAACAACGCCGGCATCGAAATCGAAAAAGGCAAGTTGGCCGAAGGTACGCTCGACGAGTTCGACGCGATCATGGGCGTCAACGTCAAAGGCGTCTGGCTGTGCATGAAGTACCAGTTGCCGCTGCTGCTGGCGCAAGGGGGCGGCGCGATCGTCAATACGGCATCGGTGGCCGGCCTTGGGGCCGCGCCGAAAATGAGCATCTACGCAGCCTCTAAACACGCAGTGATCGGCCTGACCAAGTCGGCGGCCATTGAGTACGCCAAGAAAAAGATCCGGGTCAACGCGGTGTGCCCGGCGGTGATCGACACCGACATGTTCCGTCGCGCTTATGAAGCCGACCCGAAAAAAGGCGAGTTTGCCAACGCCATGCATCCGGTCGGTCGCATCGGGAAGGTTGAAGAGATCGCCAGCGCGGTGCTGTACCTGTGCAGCGATGGCGCGGCGTTCACGACTGGCCATTCGCTGGCGGTGGATGGCGGGGTTACTGCGTTTTAAAGCAAACATCTCTACCAAAGAAGAGTTGCAACCTGTGGGAGCGAGCCTGCTCGCTCCCACAGGTGTTTGGGTTCCGTTGAAGGGCCAGGCAATGTGTTTCAAATGATTAGAACAAAGGGTTTTGGCGGCGTTGTCGCACATGTCTTCGAACACTCCTGTGATTAACTGCTTCTCGCAAAATCAACAGGAGTTTGCTTGCTCATGGAATTGAGAATCGACCGACAGGCGCTGGTGCCCGTCGTACAGCAAATTGTTGATGC
The DNA here is from genome assembly GCF_000967965.1 of Pseudomonas fluorescens. Taxonomy (GTDB): domain Bacteria; phylum Pseudomonadota; class Gammaproteobacteria; order Pseudomonadales; family Pseudomonadaceae; genus Aquipseudomonas; species Aquipseudomonas grandcourensis. The sequence goes on along the minus strand of NZ_LACC01000003.1, from coordinate 87,788 downwards.
GCTGACCTGCTGGCTTCATTCCAGTGGGGTATCGCCCGGTACACGCCTGCCTTCGGTGCGACAGATCGCGCGGACCAATTTGCTTAGTCAGGTAAGCGTCGCCCAGGCTTGTGAACGCCTGGTGACGCAGGGGATGCTGGTGTCAGGTCATGGGGCCGGCTATACGGTTGCCGACCCGATATTGGCCGCAGGCGCAAAGCACGAGCCGGTGTGGTTCGAGGGAGCTGAGCCCGAGATCGGGCCCTGTTCGACTGAGTTGAGGCTGGGCTGTGGCGGGCTGCCTGAAAGCTGGCGCGAGACAGACGATCTGATTTACGCGATTCGGCAAGTCAGTCGTACCGACACGGCCAGCCTGTTCAACTACAGCACGCCGCTGGGTTTGCCAGCCTTGCGACAACAGATCCTCAAACACCTCAGGCAGCTGGATATCCGGGCGCAGGACAACCGGATCATGACCACGGCGGGTGCCAGCCAGGGGCTTGACCTGATCGTGCGGACACTGTTCAAGGCCGGTGATTGTATGGTCGTGGAGAGTCCAGGTTATCCGGTGCTGTTCGATCTGCTCAGGTTGCATGGCATCCACATGGTCGAGGTGCCGCGAACACCGCGCGGGCCGGACTTGGACGTGCTCGAATCGGTGCTGGTCAAGCACCGGCCTCAAGGGTTGCTGATCAATAGCTTCTATCACAACCCGACCGGCAGCAGCCTTGCACCGGTGGTGGCGCGCCGCGTACTGCAGCTGGCCAGGACCTTTGGCGTGAAGGTGATCGAAGACGACGTTTATGCGGATTTGCACAGCGGTTCCGGTATGCGTCTGGCTGCGGTGGACGACAACGTGATCTACGTGGGCAGCTTTTCCAAGACCCTCAGCAGTTCCTTGCGGGTCGGATTTGTGGTGGCCGGTGTCGAAGTGATTACGCGCCTGGCCGAGGTCAAGATGATCAGTGGCATGGGCGCCTCGCGATTTTGCGAGTCGGTGCTGGCGTGCCTGTTGGCTAACGGTGCCTACCGCAAACTGGTACAGCGTCAGCGCCAACGCTTGAGCAGCGACCGGCTGGCGGTGCTGCAATTGCTCGAAGATGTCGAATGGGAAGTTTTCGGCAAGCCGGCAGGAGGCTTGTTCATCTGGGCGCGATCACGAATGTCCGACTACGATCAGGTGCGGACCCACGCTCGGCGCCTGGGTGTACTGCTGTCATCGAAGACCGCCTTCAACCCCTCGGGGGAGACCAGTGACTGGCAGCGTATCAACGTGGCATATGCCTGTGACCCGCGTGCCCGGGCGTTCTTTCAGGCCACTGCCCGGGATCGACCTCAAGCGTTCTGAAAACGACGTTGGCGTAGCTTTTTGCCATTATTCCGGCGCCAGAGCCTTGTGTTGCCACTGGCCCGTTGCGAATCTGCGTCTACAGACTTTGGCAGGGGACTAAGTGCAATGAATTCGGCCGTGCAAGGACGTTTTGCCAACCTCGGTATGGCGAAAAAACTGGGTGTCGGGTTTGTCCTGGTGCTGTTGTTGACTGCATTGGTGGCAGGCATTGGTGTTTGGTCCCTGCAAACCATCAGCCAGCGCTTCGACGGGCTCAAGCAAATGTCATCGCTCAACAGCGGTCTGCTCAAGGTGCGGCTGCTGGAGCAGGAGTACGCCCTGCACGGCAACCCAAAAACCGTCGATGCTCTGCACGAGGGCGTCGATGGCCTGATCGCCTTGGCCGGCCAGCTCAAGGCCGCGTCTGCGGCCAACGTGCCGGTGATGAATGATGTCGAACAGTCCCTGGGGGCCTATCGCAAGGCCTTCGACGAGTTTGTCTCGCTCACCCAGGCCAAGGACCTGGCCCTGGAAATGGCCAGTTGGTCGGTGTCCAGCGTGGCCAATAATCTTGATGTATTGCAGTCCGGGCTCGCCGATGACGGCGCCTATACGCTGAAAGATTCCGAAGGCAAAGATGGTGCGCAATTCATCGATCAGGCCAGCCAGGTCGGCCAGGTTTCACGCTTGATGCTGCAAGCCATGAATGAAGCTCGCGTGCGCCTGGATCAAAGTCGTAAAGGCGACGACAGCGCCGGGCAGGGCAAGATCGAACAGGCCAGCCAGGCACTGACCCAGGCCGAGCAGCTCAAGACCACGGTCAAGGACGAGGGGTACCAGACCGTCCTCAATGAGGTGATGGGCCATATCACCAGTTTCAGTGACAAGCTTGCCGAGTACACCGGCCTGCTGGAGCAGGAAAAAACCGTCTATCAACAATTGCATCAGCGCGCGGCCCAAGTGGTCGAGCGGGTGGATCAGGCTTATGTCGCGCAAGACCTGGCGATGCAGGCCGAGCTGAAAAAGAACTCGCTGCTGATCATTGGCTCTTCCGCCCTGGCCTTGCTGGTCGGGCTGGTTGCCGCGTGGTTCATCACCCGGTTGATCGTGGCACCGCTGCGCAGCGTGATTCAGGTGGCGCAGCAGATTGCCTCGGGGGATTTGAGTGCGACCATTGACGTGACCCGCCGTGACGAAATTGGCCAGTTGATGCAGGCAATGCAACAAATGGGCGCGGGACTCAGCCATATAGTCAGCGGCTTGCAGTCGGGTATCGAGCAGTTGGCGACTTCCGCCCAATCGCTGTCGGCGGTGACTGAACAGACCAATCTCGAAGTCAGCACGCAGAAAGAGGAAACCGAACAGGTCGCCACCGCAATGAATCAGATGACGGCCACGGTGCATGATGTCGCACGTAATGCAGAGGAGGCGGCCCTGGCAGCGCAAACGGCTGACGGCAAGGTTGAAAGTGGTCAGCAGGTGGTGCGCCAGAGCATGGCGCGGATCGAGCAACTGGCGGACTCGGCCACCTCGGCCAGTTCGAGCATCGAAAGCCTGAGTGCGGAAATCCAGAACATCGGCACGGTTTTGAGTGTGATCAAGAGCGTGGCGGAGCAGACCAACCTGCTGGCATTGAACGCGGCGATCGAGGCGGCCCGGGCCGGCGAGCAGGGTAGGGGCTTTGCGGTGGTGGCCGATGAAGTGCGTGCGCTGGCCAAGCGAACCCAGCAATCGACCGAGGAAATCGAACGCCTGGTCAGCGCTTTGCGCTCGGCGGCGCAGTCGTCGGTGCAGCAGATCCAGAGCAGTGGTGAGTTGGTGAAGCTGGCGGTCAGTGATGCCTTGCAGACCGAGAGTGCGCTGGGAAGCATTGCGGCGGCGGTGTCGTTGATCCAGCAGATGAACCAGCAGATCGCCGCGGCGGCCGAGGAACAGAGCTCGGTGGCCGAGGAGATCAATCGCAGTGTCACCAGTATTCGCGCCAGTGCCGATCAGTCATCGCTGGCGATGCAGGGCAATGCAGCGTCCAGTATTCAGCTGGCACAACTGGGGGTTGAACTGAAGGGGATGGTGGGGCATTTCAGGCTTTGAACTGATCATCGGTCAGACCAAAAAAAGCCACCTCTCGGTGGCTTTTTTCATTTTCGCTGATCAGTCGTAGATCACTTTTTTCTTCCAGTCCGCGTCAGCCTCGACGTCCTTGAGGCCTTCGGTCAACTGGTTGACCTCGCCTTCGACCGGCGCGATGCGATCCATGACCTGATCGTTGGCGCGGGCCAGGAGTTTTTCCAGGTACTCCAGTTGCTCGGCGTAGACCTGTGGGTCCTGTTGTTTGCGCAGGTATTGCACGCCGCGCTCGAATGCCAGGCGAGCCTGCCCGGGCTGGTTCTGTTGCAGGGAATGCTGGCCGAGGTTGTTGAAGAACTCGATGTGCAGCAGCACCAGGATGTGGCGCACTTCACGAATCCAGCGCTTGGCTTCGTTGGGGGGCAAGAAGCCGTCCTGTGCCGCACGGGTAATCTGGCCGTGCAGGGCTTCGAGCAGGAAGCGTACATCCTTGGCCTTGGCTTCGGTCTGGATCGGTGCTGGCGGATTGTTGACCGGGATGGATTCACCCTGGCCGACAAGGGCCTCCAGTTCGGCGATCCGTGCCTTGAGGTTGGCGCTGGATTTTTCCAGGTTGAGCAGGCGCTGGCAGACGTTCAGTTCCAGGCGGGCCAACAGTAGCTTGAGTGCCGGGGTCATCAGCTGGCCGGGGAACGTCTCGGTGATTTCGCCGCAGCGTCGCAGGCGATCGTTGAGCTCGATCTTGGTACGGGCCTTTTCCAGCTTGTTGTTTTCCACCACATGGTTCATGTAGCCAATGGCGATCAACAGTGCGATCCCGGCTACGACTAGCAGGGTGATCATGAGTGGCGTCACCGGTAAGACCTCTTTATAGGTTACGCATGCGAGTCTGGTGGCTTGGCATTTGAGCGCCCAGGCCCGCACGACGGGTTGGATCGGACATGCTTGTACTTATATCGGCCGGAGCCCCGCATCTATAAATGATGGCACTCGATATACAGATTGCCATCACCCGGTGGACTATAACGTCTTGGCGGGTGCCAGAATATAGGCGTCAAACGCCGGGCAGCGGAAAAACCGCAACGGCTCCCAAAAGCAGGGTGAAGTCATTGATTTAAATAAATTTATATCAGGGGGTTGACGACCTCTCAATCCATCCATAGAATGCGCGCCACTTGCAGCGTAAAGCACACAGCGAAACGAAGCAGGGAGTGAATGTTGTACGTGTGTCCCCTTCGTCTAGTGGCCTAGGACACCGCCCTTTCACGGCGGTAACAGGGGTTCGAGTCCCCTAGGGGACGCCAATGCGGGAATAGCTCAGTTGGTAGAGCACGACCTTGCCAAGGTCGGGGTCGCGAGTTCGAGTCTCGTTTCCCGCTCCAATTTTAAACAGCGTTGCTTTCGGGCAGGGCTGAGTGAAACCAGAACCAAGTCTTCGGATGCGGCTCTGGACACCGAAACACACACCATGTGTTTCGGGTAGCGTGTCCCCTTCGTCTAGTGGCCTAGGACACCGCCCTTTCACGGCGGTAACAGGGGTTCGAGTCCCCTAGGGGACGCCATTTGCGGGAATAGCTCAGTTGGTAGAGCACGACCTTGCCAAGGTCGGGGTCGCGAGTTCGAGTCTCGTTTCCCGCTCCATATTTAACGAAAACGCCGCTCATTGAGCGGCGTTTTTGTTTGTGCGTAAAAAACCAGATCAACCGCTGAGGGTTTGTACCAGGCTTTCGAGCGTCTCAGTGGTTTTCTCATCCAGCACCTGTTGCGCAGCTGCGGTCGCCCTGATTTGCCGTACAAGGCGGTATTCGCTGGGCGTGCAATTTGCGAACTGCTTGAAGGCACGGGCGAAGTAGGAAGGATCCTTGAAGCCGGCCTCATAGCCGATGCTGGTAATCGGCATCTGGCTGTTGTCGAGCAGGTCTTTGGCGAAGTTCATGCGCTTGTCCAGGATGTAATCGGTGAAGCCCAGTCCATTGGCTTCCTTGAACAGGCGGCTGAAGCGAAATGTCGTCATGCCGCAGCGCTGCGCCAGATCCCTCTGATCGATGCTGTCTCGAAAGTGCTGTTCGATGTACAGCATGACGCTGTTCAGCGCCTGGTGTTTTTGGTGTCCTGAGGTCAGCCGGATGCTGTCCGGCAGCGTCGGGGAATGGTCGATCTGCGATGACTTGTCCAGGCCGTTGAAATTTCGGCGCAGCTCGCAGAGCTGCACCACCGCCGCCAGGTAACGCTTCTTCTCGTTGGGCGAGAGTGGGAGCACCATGTATTCCCAGACGCTGGAGCGCATGGCCCATACAGCCAGTTCCTCCGAGTGTTGCACGGTGAACATGGTAATTGGGATGGTGGGGGAGGTGCGTTTGATCTCCAGCAATAGCCGCAAACCTGGCGTGTCGGGGCGATCAAAATGGATGCAGATCATGTCTGCGTGTTCCCCGATGGGCAACACGGAGTTTTTTGCCAGTTTGCAGTCGCAGGCGTCCTCGAACTGCGTGACGAGTTCTTTCGTGGACCGATCATGAGTCAGATCGAACCATAGGAGCGATGGCCTTTTGGTCAAATTGGACGTCATGTCTCTACTCTGGGGGTTCTAGTGACTCTCATCGCCAGTATTGCCAATGTGCTATCACTTTGCAGATTTAATCCCGATAGAACAGGCGAGTTTTAGTTCTTTTCGCTCTATGAGTCCTCTGGAAGGCTGCCCTGGGCGAGTGTTTGCTTGTGTGTTGTCGGCAAACCCGGGTTGAGCCGCCTGTCGCTTGTGAATCAATGGCAATTGCCTTTGCGTTTCAATGCATTGTTTACCCCTCGTTACTTCTGCAAAGGCCAATGTTCCGTATTTGGCCGCCCCGCAAAAAAGTCCTAACGATGTGCAAAATCCTCCTAACGCCTATGCCTTGCCCCTGACTAGTGTTGCATCAGGCAGCGCAGAAAGTACTGCCTCAGAAAAAACAACATTCGAGTGAGGTGGGCAAAATGATCATGCAAACAATCAAGGCTTCGGTAGTGAAGTTCGTCAAAGACGAAGATGGCCTGACCGTTGTGGAATACGCGGTAGCCGGAGGGTTGGTTACGGCGCTTGTCGTCGGATTGTTCTCGACCCTTGGATTAGAGGTTAAGGACAAAATACAGGCGCTGTGCGATGCGATTAAGGGTTCCGCTTGCACTCCCCCCGCCGCACCGTAATTCCCGCTGGGGGACGCGTCGATGTCCATGGGATAGCCAGTTGCCATTATTTCTAATAGGGCGCCGGCAGCTTTCTTAATGGACTTCGCGTTGTCCCCGTCAGTTTGCGTAGAGAGCGCAAATCACTGCGCTGTTCAAGGCCACCAATAACAACGTTGCGTGCTAACGATTAACACCTGTAGGGAGACATGCCATGTCCACGGAACTGCTATCGATGGTTTTACTGATAGGACTTTTGGGCGTGGCGGTGGTGAGCGATCTGCTTCGTCACCGTATTCCCAACATGCTCGTCCTGTTGGGGCTTGCCTTGGGATTGATCGGTCAAATGTATTCAGGTGGTGTCAGCGGATTGGGTGACAGCCTGCTGGGCATCTTGATCTGTTTTGCGCTGTTTCTGCCAATGTACGCCTTCGGTGGCATGGCTGCCGGTGACGTGAAGTTGATGGCCATGGTCGGCAGTTTTCTACCGTTCCATTATGCATTGTGGGCTGCAATGTTCAGCCTGATAGCCGGTGGTGTATGCGGTTTATTAATAGTGCTGTTTCGCGGTCAATTGCGTCAGACCCTGGGACGCTATTGGTTGATTCTAAGGGCGCACGCTTATCTGGCGCCAACTTCAGATGAAGTAGCCGGCAAGCCTTTCCCCTATTCGATTGCAATATTGATCGGCACTTTGAACACCATCTACTGGCAACTCACTGCCGGTGGATTCGGAGGTTAGACATGCACGTCATCGTCGATAGTGATGCCTACCCCAGCGATCGGAACGCGGTGCAACGCCTGGCTCCTCAGCCCTGCACTATCCGCGAAACTGGCCTGACCGACAGTTTTCTCGGCGAGTTGGTGTGCAAGCATTTGTTTGATGCCGGTGTGCTGGACATGTCGCGGCTGGTGGAGCGCCTGGCGCTGACCGGCGCGGTACTTGAAGAGGTCCTGGCGTTTCTGCGCAAGGATGGCCGTGTCGAAGTGCTGGGCCAGGCGAGTCAAACGGGCGGACAGATGCTGCGTTATGGCCTGACCGAACGTGGCCGCAGTGCCGCCCGCGATGCCCTGTCGCGCAGTGGTTATATCGGTGCGGCACCGTTCCCGGTGAGTACCTACCGGTCCCTGATCAAGCTACAGACCATTCACCATGGTCGCATCAACGCCAACGATATGCGCAATGCCCTTGCTGGTGTAGTGCTCACGGAGGAGATGCTCGATCAGTTGGGTGTGGCGATGAACTCCGGGCGCGCGATCATGATTTATGGCCCCGCGGGTACCGGCAAGACTTATGTCAGCAGTCGGTTGATCCGTCTGTTCGCCGAGGCCATATGGGTCCCTTATGCCATCGTCATCAACGAGTCGGTGATCGAGATCTATGACCCGCAGGTGCATCAGCGGCTCGATGATAACGCTCAACAGAATAATCTGATGCTCAACGAAGGGGTCGATCGCCGACTGCTGTGCTGCAAACGCCCGATCGTCATCACGGGCGGTGAGTTGAGCATGGAGCAGCTGGACGTTCGCTATGACCCTTTCACCCGTCAATACCAGGCCGCCTTGCAGCTCAAGGCCAGCAATGGCCTGTTCATCATCGACGACATGGGGCGCCAGCGCATGGCACCCGCCGAGCTGCTGAATCGCTGGATCGTCCCGATGGAAGAGAAACGCGATTTCCTCAACCTGGGCGGCGGTCGGCATTGCGAGCTGCCTTTCGATCTGATCCTGGTGTTTTCCACCAACCTCAATCCCCTGGAGCTGGCCGATGAGGCCTTCCTTCGCCGGATTGGCTACAAGCTGCAATTCGGTTACCTGAAGCCCGAGCAGTACGAAAAGATCTGGCGTCAGGAAAGCGAGCGTTTGGGCATTTCCTATGACCCGCTGCTGCTGCGTTATGTGCTGCAAAGGCTGTATGCAAGTGAAGGCATGCCCCTGGTGCCTTGCCATCCCCGCGATCTCCTGAACATGGCACTCGATCGCCAGCGTTATATGGGCGGTTCCGGACCACTGTCACCGAAAGAGTTGGAATGGGCCTGGCACAACTACTTCGTCCAGCTCGACTTTCTTTGATACGGAGATAATGACATGAGCTCTCGTACGCTTACCCTGATAGGTGTTTCTCTGGCCATGGGCCTTGGGGCTGCATGGATGGCCGACTCCTGGCTGAGCGCGCGGCTCAATGCCAGCCCGGATGACCACCTTCGAAGCGTGGTGGTCGCCACGGTAGAGATTCCATTCGGGCAGATGGTCGAGGCCCAGCAGGTCACGACCGTACGCATGCCCATGGATACGATCCCGGACGATGCCTTCGATGCCAGCGAAAAAGCCGTGGGCAAGATTGCAACGTTCGACATTCTGCGGGGCGACATCGTGCGCGGTGCGCGTCTGAGCGAGCACTTGGGTGGCAGCACCCTGGCCTCTTTGATTGCGCCTGACAAACGCGCGATATCGGTACGGGTGGACGATGTGGTCGGCGTGGGCGGATTCCTGTTGCCGGGTAACCGGGTCGACGTACTGGCGACCAAACGCTCGGAAAGTGCCGGCAACAACGCCGTGTCCAAGACCATCCTCGAAAATTTGCGGGTGTTGGCGGTGGATCAGACTGCAGGTACCGACAAAACCCAACCGGTGGTGGTGCGTGCAGTGACGCTGGAGATGACGACCGCAGAGGCTGAAACCCTGGTCACGGCGCAATCGGAAGGGAAATTGCAATTGACTTTGCGCAACCCGCTGAACACCGAAAGAAAAATCGCGACCGTTGCACCTGCCGCACCTGCCGCACCGGTCATGGCGATGGCTACCGCCACAGAGTCAAAACACGTGGTGCCGCGTGGCAATGGAGAGGGTGGCAGAGCCGTCACCATTATCCGTGGAGTCGAGGCCAGTGTAGTGAACATGCGTTGACAGGGCGGTAGGGGCACCTGGGCACCCAGGTATTGGCGGAACCGATCCGGATCAGTATCGGCAATCGAGGGCTTGATGATGAATCTTCGTATTCAGCGGCCGTTCACTTCGACGCCAAGGCGCCAGGAAGGATCGGTGAGTGTATTGATGGTGATCGCGTTGGCGGCGATGGCCATGATGGCGGCGTTGGCTTTGGACGGCGGACACATGTTGCTGAACAAGACACGCCTGCAGAATGCGGTGGACGCCGCCGCCTTGAGTGGCGCCAAAACCCTGAGTCAGGTGACGGGTGGCATCAACAGTGTCAGCGCGGCCGACGCGACGCGTACCGCCGCGCTCCACACGTTGACACAGAATGCCATTGCTACAGGTAACAAAGAATTGGCCACGGCTGTCGGCAGCAACGCCGGTGCATTTGCAGTGGTGGAACTGGCAAGCAGCGTCTATGGCCCGTTCGCCTTTCCCGGGCCGGCGAATGCCAAATATGTTCGGGTATCGGTGCCGAACTATAGCCTGAGAGGATTTTTCTGGAACTTCGCCCAGGCATTCGGCTCTGGCGGTGTGGGGAACAAAGCGGTGGCGGCGATCGCCACTGCAGGTCCCAGCCCTGCAAGCCCCTGTGATCTTACACCTTTGATGGTCTGTGGCGACGCGACCAAGAGCAGCCCGTTCGGCTTCAACTTCGGTGATTTGCAGGTATTGAAGACCGCCCAAAACAAAAACGACTCAATTGGACCAGGAAACTTTCAATTGCTCGATTTTGGTTCGGGCGGCAGTACGGTCAGGGAGGACCTGGCCGGAGAAATCTCGAAATGCCGGAATGTAGGGGACGAAGTTCTCACCAAGCCTGGCAATACGGCTGGCCCTGCTGTTCAAGGCTTGAATACTCGCTTCGGCGATTACTCCGGTCCCCTCGGGGGTAGCGCCAGCACCTATCCGTCGGATCTGGTGATTAGCTACAGCACGCCGTTGATGACCAACAAAGCGAAAGGTCAGGACCCGCCGCAGGTGGAGTCCGGTGGCCAGCCAGTCACCGTGAGCGACGGCAATCTCTACGCCGGCGGCAAACCGTTGCTCGGTTACAACGACTGGCTTGCCAGCTCTGCTGCCTGTGTTGCTGGCTCGGGTACTGACTGTCAGCGCAATGGCGCGTTCGAACGGCGAGTTCTGAAAGTCGTGATTGGCGACTGTTCCGGGAAAAATGATGGGGCCGGTTCGATTCCAGTTCTTGGTTTTGGCTGTTTTTTCGTGATTCAGCCAGCCACTAACGGAGATGCGTCGATCTTCGGCCAGTTCGTGAAGAAGTGCGAAGGCGACAACGTGGCCGGCCCCTCACCGTCAACCGATGCCGGCCCGCAGATCATTCAGCTCTACAAAACCTATCGCAACGACAGCGGCACTCCCACTCCGAGCACTGACTCGTAGGAGGCGTCATGAGACTTCACGGATTTAAACATCCGCAGCGCCAGCAAGGCCTGGCCATAGTGGAATTCACCCTGGTCCTGCCGGTGTTGCTCCTGCTGTTGCTGGCCTTCGGTGAGTTCGGTCGCATGCTCTACCAGTACAACCTGCTGCTGCAAGCCAGCCGCGATGCCGACCGTTTCGTCGCCGGTCAGGCTTGGGACTCAACGCTTGGCAAGGTCGTTCTGAGCGATACGCTGCAGATCCAGACGAAAAACGTTGCAGTCTATGGTGTGCCTGCCAACACCGGGACCGCTGTGGTGTCAGGGTTGACGACTGATAACGTGGTCGTCGCCCCGGTGGACACCGACCATGTGCGGGTCACCATCACTTACACGTTCTGCCCGGTGATTGGCGTAAGCATTTGCACTGGAGCGCTTCCCGGTTTTTTTGGTAATCGGATTGCACTGAATATTCCGCTGGTCGCCACTACCGTCATGAGGGCTCTGTGATGAATCGCAAACGCATGCGCGGCGCCTATTTGGTGGAGTTCGCCTTCATTGGTCTGCTGGTATTCACGCTGTTGTTCGGCGTATTGGAGATGGGCCGCCTGTACTTCACGGTCAATGCGCTGGATGAAGTCGTGCGCCGTGGTACGCGACTGGCCGCGGTGTGCGATATCGGCGATGTGGTGGTGTTGCGGCGGGCGATCTTCAACGCGGCGGGCGATACAGGTAATAGCCGGCTGATTGGCGGGCTGGCAACCACCAAGCTGGAGTTGACCTACCTGGACGTAAAGGGTGACCTGGTAGCCAACCCCACTACCAGCGGCTTTCGTGCCATCCGCTATGTCCGGTTGAGTCTGCCAGACTACGTATTCAAATTGTTCATTCCCGGGTTCGGCGTGTCTATTACCCTGCCTACATTCCAGGCAACGTTGCCACGCGAAAGCCTCGGGCGTCATTCCGATTCCGGGGAGATCACGCCATGTTAAATACCAAGGACACTCCACTCTCCAGTTCGACCGGCAAAGCCGGGCTCAGGTTGCTGATCAGCAGCCGTGATGCCCCGTCGTTGCGCGACCTGCAGAGCGTCTGCCAACGCATGCCCAGCCTGGAGGTGAGCACTCGCCTGGTGAGCAATGGGCATGTCGACCCGCTCTACGGCCTGGACCGGATGCCCGATCTGCTGCTGTTGCGCGTCAGCCACCTGTGGCGTGAAGAGCTGGCGGCACTGTTGCAGCGCCCGGCCCATGAGCGCCCGCCGATGCTGGTGTGCGGACTGCTGAGCGAACAGGAAGGCATGCGTCTGGCGATGCAGGCCGGCGCCCGTGACGTGCTGCCCGAGCCCGTCGCCGAGACAGAACTGGTTGCCGCTTTGAATCGTCTGGTCATGGAGGTTCGGACCGGCAGCGGGGCAGAAGGGAAATTGATCGCCGTGATCAGCTCCAAGGGCGGATCCGGCGGCACCATGCTGGCCTGCAACCTGGCTCAGCAGTTGAGCATGAAGGGTGGCAGTACCCTTTTGCTGGATATGGACCTGCAATTTGGCAGCGTGACGCACTACCTGGATGTGGCGCAAACCCACAGCCACCTGGAGGTGTTGCATCAGATCGACGGTATGGACAGTGTCGCGCTACGGGGATTTTGCAGCCACTTCAGCCCGACCTTGCATGTGCTGGGGGGGCGGGCCGGTGAGCTGTGTCTGCCGCAGGATGCCCAGCCTGAGCAACTTGACACCCTGTTGCAATTGGCCCGCGCCAGCTATGACTGGGTAGTGATCGATCTGCCACGGCAAATCGACCACCTCACCGGCTCCGTGCTGGAACAGGTGGACCGGGTGTACGTGGTGGTGCAGCAGAGCGTCAGCCATCTTCGGGATGCAAGCTCTCTGGTGCGGATTCTTCGCGAAGACCTGGGCGTGCGTGGGGATCAGTTGCAGATAGTGGTCAATCGCTTTGACAAGGCGGCAGCGGTCAGTCTCAAGGATATCGGCGAGGCGCTGCGCTGCACGAACCTGTCGAAATTACCCAATGACTTCAATCTGGTCAGCCAGAGTCAGAACACTGGCGTGCCGTTGGGGCTGCATGCGCCGAAGGCGGCGATCACCGCTGCCCTGCGCGACATGACCGAGGAGTTGGTCGGCAACCAGATAGCTGGAAACAAAGGCTTGCTCAAACGCGCCTTCAACCGTTTTTTCGGGGGATGACCCATGATCAGCGACTTTCGTAACCGCTTGCGCAAACAGTCCGCTAAAACCGCCTCATCGTCGGCTAACCAGCCGGGTGACGACCTGCAGGATCCGGCAGAGGAAATAATGGCGTGGGAGCGTGCAACGCCGGACGTTCTTTACGAAACCAGAAGTCAGGTCACCCCGGTGGAGGCCGAATGGCGAGAAAAGATCTACCAGCAATTGCTCAAGGTCATGGACCTGTCCTTGCTGGACTCCCTTGAACAGGCTGAGGCCGCGCGACAGATTCGCGATATTTGCCAGCGCCTGCTCGATGAGCATTCGGCACCGGTGAGTACTTCCAGCCGCCAGTTGATCATCAAGCAGATCACCGACGAGGTGCTCGGTCTTGGCCCCCTGGAACCGTTGCTGGCCGATCACAGCGTGTCCGACATTTTGGTCAACGGCTTTGCCTCGGTCTATGTCGAGCGCTTTGGCAAGTTGCAACGCACCGATGTGCGTTTTCGCGATGATCAGCATTTGCTGAACATCATTGACCGCATCGTTTCCAGCCTGGGTCGGCGTATCGACGAGTCTTCGCCGTTGGTGGACGCCCGGCTCAAGGACGGTTCGCGGGTCAACGCGATTATCCCGCCGTTGGCCATCGATGGCCCGAGCATGTCGATCCGGCGCTTTGCGGTGGACCTGCTCAATACCGACAGCCTGATTCAGGTAGGGACGTTGACCCCGGCCATTGCCCTGCTGCTCAAGGCGATTGTCCGTGGGCGCTTGAACGTGCTGATTTCCGGCGGTACTGGCAGCGGCAAGACCACCATGCTCAATGTCCTGTCCAGTTTCATTCCGCAAAACGAGCGGATCGTCACCATCGAGGATTCGGCCGAACTGCAACTGCAGCAGCCCCACGTGGTGCGCCTGGAAACCCGGCCTTCGAATATCGAGGGGCGCGGCGAGGTGAGCCAGCGGGAGTTGGTGCGCAACAGCCTGCGGATGCGTCCGGACCGCATTGTGATCGGCGAAGTGCGCGGCGCCGAGGCGCTGGACATGTTGACGGCGATGAACACCGGTCACGACGGCTCGCTGACCACGATTCACGCCAACACCGCACGCGATGCGTTGGGGCGGATCGAGAACATGGTGTCGATGACCGGGGCGACCTTCCCGATCAAGGCCATGCGTCAGCAGATCGCATCGGCTATCGATGTGGTCATCCAGCTGGAACGCCAGGAGGACGGCAAGCGCCGGCTGGTCAGCGTGCAGGAGATCAACGGCATGGAAGGCGAGATCATCACCATGACCGAAATCTTCTCCTTCGCGCGCCATGGCATGGGCGAAAACGGCGAAGTGCTGGGTGATTATCGACCCAGCGGCATGATCCCCGCCTTCCGCGATGTACTGGCCAAGCGCGGCATCGAGTTGCCGCTGACGATGTTCAGGCCTGAGTGGATGGAGGCACGGCAGTCATGAACAGTATTCCTGGTGAATTCATTCTGATGTTCCTCGGCATGGTGTTTATCGCCGTCTTCCTCCTGTCCCAGAGTGTGGCTGTGCCGGTGTTTGGCGAGGCCGGCAAGATGCGCAAGCGCATCCGTGGCCGCCTGCATGTACTGGAGAAAGCCAATAATTTGCCCAACATGCAGACGGTGTTGCGGCAGAAGTACCTGACGCGTTTGTCGCCCCTGGAGGCCAGGCTTGAGCAGCTGCCCTTGATGGAGGCATTGACGCAAATGATTGAGCAGTCCGGGCACGAATACCGGGCCTACCGCGTATTGCTACTCGGGCTGGTGCTGAGTCTCTGGGTGGGTATCTTGATCTGGATGGTCTCGTCAGTCTGGTGGATGGCGCTGGTGGCGGGTTTCGCGATTTTCTGGTTTCCCATACTGAAAATCTCTCACGACCGTGGCAAGCGTTTCGCTGAGTTTGAGGAAGGCCTGCCGGATGCGCTGGATGCCATGTGCCGCGCTCTGCGCGCCGGGCACCCCTTCAACGAAACCCTGCGCCTGGTGGCCGAGGAACACAGGGGGGCGGTCGCTCATGAGTTCGGCCTGACCTTCGCCGATATCAACTATGGCAACGATGTGCGCCGGGCCATGCTCGGCCTGCTGGAGCGCATACCGAGCATGACGGTGATGATGCTGGTGACCTCGATCCTCATCCATCGCGAGACCGGCGGTAATCTGACTGAGGTGTTGGAGCGTCTGAGTCGGCTGATTCGCGGACGCTTCCGCTTTCAGCGCAAAGTCAAAACCCTGTCGGCGGAAGGGCGCATGTCGGCCTGGGTGCTGGTGGCGATTCCCTTCGTACTGGCGATCGCGATCATACTCACCACTCCCAGTTACTTGCCTGTGCTGATCAATGATCCCACCGGTCACAAGCTGATCATCGGGGCGTTCTGCGCCATGTTGATCGGGATTTTCTGGATACGCAAAATCATCCGGATTCAAGTTTAAGCGGTGTTCGCTACCGGGAGGTACAGGTCATGGACTTTTTGCTCGGGTTGTTCAGTCGGGTCACGGGGAACGAGGAGATGGCGCGCCTGTTGTTCCTTGGCGCGATCGGTTTGAGTACGGTGCTTGCAGTCGCCGCCGTGATCTTGCTGATGCAGGGTCTTCAGGACCCGGTGCAGCGGCGTCTGGCGCTGATCAAGCGTGGCCATTTAGGCAACACGACCGGACAGGAAGCTCCGGGTAACCTGCAACTGTTGCTGGAGCGGGTCGGCCAGCGTTTTGCCTCGGCCGAGTCGGCTCAGACGTCCGTCACCCAGACCCTGTTGATGCATGCGGGATACCGCTCCTCGTCGGCAGTGCAGATGTACTGGGCGGTACGCTTGATATTGCCGCTGTTATTGATCGGTATTGCGTTGCTGCTGTTGCCGATGATTCCCAAGGTGTCCCTCAACATGGGGTTGCTGTTGGTGGCCATGGTGGCCGCTATTGGATGGTTGGTGCCAGCACTGTATGTCGCCAAGCGCAAAGAGTTGCGACAAGGCCGGCTGCGTGCCGCGTTTCCGGATGCGCTGGATCTGATGGTGGTGTGCGTGGAGTCGGGCCTGGCCTTGCCCACGACCATCGAACGGGTGGCTGAGGAAATGTCGGTCAGTCAGGTCGAACTGGCCGAAGAACTGGCCTTGGTCAATGCGCAAATCCGCGCGGGTATTAGCAGTACCGAGGCCCTCAAGCAATTGGCTAGGCGCACTGGTCTGGATGACGTACAAGGGTTGGTCAGTCTGTTGGCGCAGAGCATCCGCTTTGGTACCAGCGTGGCCGACACCCTGCGTATCTATGCCGATGAATTCCGTGACCGGCGCACCCAGGCCGCCGAAGAGGCAGGGGCGAAAATCGGTACCAAACTGATATTTCCGCTGATTTTCTGCCTGTGGCCGAGCTTCTTTCTGGTAGCCATCGGCCCAGCCCTGATCGGGGTGTTGAGAGCATTCAGGTGAGCTCAAACGGCTTGAGGCTGTCGAGTGCGACAGCCTTGCCACCCGAGTCTGACCTGCACTTTCCTGCCATAGGTTCACACAGCTACTACGGGGTAATCCGGTCAGGGTTGGATACTGTATAGATACCACTGCTTTCCTGCACACGACATCAAGCCCGGCTTTTCAGCCAGGCCACTCTGAACTACGCCAGAGGCTGATCACCCATCGACACGACTCAGTTGCCGATGGTCATTTGTCCCGCTGCATCCTGGTCATAAAACTCCGGAATCGGGTAGTTGAAGCTATTGAGCCAGCGCTGCATAGCCAGGTCACGTTCGGTGGCCGAAGCGGTTTGCAGGTGAGGGGAGGCAACCACACCGCGGATCTGCAGTTGCAACCACTGCTCGGTGCCTTGTTGATACGGCGAAGTGGGCCCCGGCTCAATGGCCCAGGCAGTGGTTGACAGGCAAGCCGTGCACACGATCAACAGCCGTTTGGTATTCATCTCGACTCCTCGTACGTTCTACTTGTTCGCACTGGTAGAGGCATCGGCTACCTCAGTCTTGCGATTCCCATCGGTAGCCACCACTTTTTTGGCGGAGGCCTTGAGTTTTTCCGCGCGGGTTTGAGCCTCCGCGAATTGCTTGGGGCTCAAATCGGCGCGGGTCACGAGGTCGGCCGCCGCCTTCCAGTTATCCTGGTAGATCAGCAGCGTCACCATATTGAGTGCCGCCAGTGTGTTTGCCTGCTTGAGCTCCATGGCGGTCATGAACTCAAAGCGTGCTTCAGGGATCCGTCGCTGATTGAGGTAGACGACTCCCAGGTCATTTCGCATTCTGTCGTCGGTGGGGGCCATCTTCACCGCACGCTCAAGGTGAGTGGCAGCGCTGGCGTTATCATTTTTGGCGGCGGCCAACTGGCCCAGGCCATGTTCCCCTTCAGCCGCCAGACAGGTGCCGAGCAAGCTTTGATACAACGGCTGCGCGTCGCCACTACGCCCCATCAAGCGCAGCACCCGAGCCTTGCGCAGGCGAACCTGGACCAGGTCATCGGGCAATCCTTCCAGATTCGCCAGGCTGGCATACAAACGGCCTTCGTCGGCCATGTTGTCGGCCAGGTTCAGGGCCAGTTCTTGCTCCGAACCAGGCTTGGCACAGCTGGCCGGTCGCGAAGAAATGCCATTGCTGGCACAACCTGCGAGCATTAATGTCGCCGCAATTGCAATGACTGCTTTCATCGAAGGTCCTCTGGCTACAACACGTTGAACGCCTGGCCAATGGCAATATAGCTGGCCTGACAAGCGTTCAAAGTCACCGTTACGAGTGAGGGCGAGGTCAGTCCGGTTCAGGTTTCGGCTCATTGCGAGAGCCCACTGAGACTGTCGAAGTCGCCATTTTCCAGGAAGAACATGCGGTAGAAGTTCGGGTCGTAATTGCGCAGCTGCTCGCCAGGCAATGACGGTAGTTGTGCATTGGCAGCCAGTGGCTGGACCAGATGGGGGGTAACGATCATCAGCAGTTCGCGCTCTTCACGGTTGATGGTGTTGTCGCGGAAAAACGCGCCCAGAACCGGGATATCGCCCAGCCCCGGAAACTTGTTCACCTGGGAATTGTTGCGGGAGCTGATCAAGCCGCTGATGACGAAGCTTTCGCCGTCGGCCAAGGCGATGCTGGTATCGGTACGGCGCACGGTCAGGCCCGGGACTACCGTGCCGGCGATGCTCACGGCGTTGGTGAAGTCCAGTTCACTGACTTCCGGCGCTACTTTCAGTGCGATACGGTTTTTCCCGATGATGGTCGGCGTCAGAGTCAGGCGGATACCGAATTCTTTGTACTCGATGGACACGTTATCACTGCCTGAACTGGGCACCGGAATCGGTATTTCACCGCCGGCCAGGAAGCTCGCACTCTGCCCACTGAGCGCTACCAGGCTTGGTCGCGCCAGGGTGTAGGCGAAACCGCTGCCTTCCAGCGCGTTGATCGCCACCAGGGTATTGCCGGTAGCAAACGTGAGGTTGAAGTTGTCGTTGTTCACCGGTATCGCCGGCGTGACAATGCCGCCGATGGTGGGCAAGGTTCTCGGCGAGCCGAACAGCCAGTTGCCCCGGATGCCGAAAATCGAGGCGGAGGCTTCCTTGAGCTTGGTCCGGCTGACTTCAACGAAGCGGATATCGGTCTGCACCTGGCTAGGCAGCAGCGGGTCGTCGGAAGGCACCGTCGGCGCGCTGGTCAGCGCTGACGTGGCCTTGCCCTTGACGAATACCATGCTTTGGCGCGGCGTTTTCGAACAGGCGGTCCAGACCATCAGGCTGGTGGTCCCCGGCGCAATGCCCGTGAGTATGAAGGCGTTGCTGCCGCTGGGTTGCACGTCGGCAATTTTCGGGTCACCCACCGCCAGTTGCGTGACCGGAACGGGGCTGCGCAGTTCATTCTGCAGTCCCTGACCGACCTCGTACGTTGTCGGCCAATTGTCCAGTTGCGGGCAATTGGCCGGCGCGGCCTGAGCCGCTTCCACGCTGAGGCCCATCCAGAACAGGCCATGGATAATTCGCTTGAAAGCGGGCTCGGTACGAAAGCTCATTGAGTACATCCTCGCTGGATAGGCCATCTTTAGTCAGGCCGAGTTGTCTCGGATCACTTCATGGGGATCGGACTATCCCCCCCAATGCGCCAGACCACTCATCCATGGCCCAGGCGTTATTCCTTGCGTGCTACACACGAGCGGGCGCAATTCGCTGATCCGGCTGGATAGCGAGCGACCTTTGCTGAAACGGTTTTCAGTGATCCGGTGACCTGGACTGCCGGCAAGAGCGATACTCGCGGCTATGGACGGCGCTGTCCGCTGTCCTGGTTCCCCCTGAAAGTAATCGGCAATGCAGGTACAGAGCCGGAAAACGCCTGTCAGGATCATGGTGAGGTAACTCCTTTTGCCAATCCGCTATCTGATCACTGAAGCTAACGTGGAAACTCGAGCCGTTATGACTTCTTGTAGTTTGAAGGTAGTTCAATCAAACCAAAGTGCCATGAGTTAGAGAGAAAACTATTGGTGCAAAGGCTCGAATCAGGCGGGCGGGCGGAGGGGGCGGGCAAGGTCGCAGCACAGTGCGGTTGCCTGAAACTGGCGGGTTGCGTTGAAGGCAATAAACAAAAAAAGGCCCGCATGCTCAAGCATGCGGGCCTTTGGCATCACTGATTGAAGATCAGTGCTTGCTGTCCTGGTTCGAAAGCGCCAGCAGCTGCTTTTCCTGGTTCCAGTCGAAAGGTTCGTCGTTCTGTTCGGCTTCGAAGCGGCGCTCTTCCAGTGCCTGATACAGGTCGATTTCTTCATCGGACAAGTAGTGCAGGCAGTCACCGGCGAAATACCACAGCAGATCCCGTGGAATCAGGTGGGCGATTTGCGGATAACGGGAAATGACTTGAGTCAGGATGTCCTGGCCCAGGTATTGGCTTTCGATCGGATCGATCGGCAGTGACGCCAGCAGCTCGTCGAAGCGCTCAAGGAACAAGGCATGGCTTTCTTCGGGAACCTGCTCGGCCTCACCTACGGCGACCAGGATGCTGCGCAGGTGGTCGAGTAAAACGAGATGATCGGCAACGATGTTGGACACGAGATAAGTCCTCAAGAGCAAAACGGGCGCGGGAGTATAAAGCGCCCGCGCCCGTTTTTACATGTTTGAAGGGATCAGCGGACTTTTCCCTCGGCCAGTACCAAGGCCTCCTGGTCAAAGTCATCGACATCGATCACCTTGCGCCGGGCCGCCTCGGCTTCACGCAGGGTTTGGGCTTCCACCGGTTGCAACACGCCAGCTTCGAGGGCAGCATCGATCACCGACTCGCCGGCCACCGGTTTGACCTGGCCACTCTTGAGTGCCACATGCAACTTCTTCTGCAACGGCTGTGCGGCGCTCAACAGATTGCAGGCGTGTTGCAATGCGCCGACCGGATCGTCGCTCCCTTGCGGGCGGTAGCAACCCAGGAGCACTTCCTCCAGTGCCGGGTCGCCCTTGGCGCGGCCAATCACCCCAGCGACTTCGGCACCGAGTTTGTCCGATGGCCCTTTGTGTCGGCGACCGAACGGGAACACGATCACTCGCAACAGGCAGCCGACGACTTTGTTCGGGAAGTTGCTCAGCAGTTCATCCATGGCCCGTTCCGCTTGGCCGAGGCTTTCTTCCATGGCCCAGGCCACCAGTGGTGTCATGTACTGCGGTGAGTCGAGGTCGTTGTAGCGCTTGAGTGCGGCGGACGCCAGGTAAAGGTTGCTCAGTACGTCGCCCAGTCGTGCGGACAGGCGTTCGCGGCGTTTCAGTGCGCCGCCCAGCAACATCATGCTGAGGTCGGCGAGCAGAGCGAATGCAGCGGCCTGACGGTTGAGGGCGCGGAAATAACCCTGGCTGAGTTTGTCGCCCGGGGTGTGTTCCAGGTGCCCGAAACCGAGATTGAGCACCAGCGTACTGGCGGCGTTGCCCACGGCGAAACCGATGTGCTTGAGCAGCAGCTCATCGAACTCTCTGAGCGCCTGATCCTTGTCTTCACGGCCGGCGAGGGCCATTTCCTTGAGCACGAAGGGATGGCAGCGAATCGCGCCCTGGCCGAAGATCATCAGGTTGCGTGAAAGAATGTTCGCGCCTTCGACGGTGATGAAAATCGGCGCGCCGTTCCATTTGCGACCAAGGTAGTTGTTCGGCCCCATGATGATCGCCTTGCCGCCGTGCACATCCATGGCATCGCTGATGCAGTCGCGGCCGCGTTCGGTCAGGTGGTACTTGAGAATCGCCGACAGCACCGACGGTTTCTCGCCCAGATCGACCGCATTGGCGGTCAGCATGCGGGCGGCGTCCATCATCCAGGCGTTGCCGCCAATGCGTGCCATGGCTTCCTGGATGCCTTCGAACGAAGCAATTGGCACATTGAACTGCTCGCGAACCTGAGCGTATTGGCCCGTGACCAGGCTGGTGAACTTGGCCATGCCGGTGCCCACCGCCGGCAGGGAAATCGAACGCCCGACCGACAGGCAATTCATCAGCATCATCCAGCCTTTGCCGAGCATTTCCTGGCCGCCGATGAGGAACTCCAGCGGGACGAACACGTCCTTGCCGGAGTTCGGGCCATTCATGAATGCGGCGCCCAACGGCAGATGCCGGCGGCCGATCTCGACACCGGCGATGTCAGTTGGAATCAGCGCCAGGCTGATGCCCAGGTCTTCCTTGTCGCCCAGCAGGTGATCCGGATCGTAGGCCTTGAAAGCCAGGCCGAGGAGGGTGGCCACCGGGCCGAGGGTGATGTAGCGCTTTTCCCAGTTCAGTCGCAGGCCGAGGACTTCCTGGCCCTCCCATTCTCCTTTGCAGATCACCCCGGAGTCCGGCATGCCGCCGGCGTCGGAGCCGGCCAGCGGACCGGTCAGTGCAAAGCACGGGATGTCGTCGCCGCGCGCCAGGCGAGGCAGGTAATGATTGCGTTGTTCGTCGGTGCCGTAATGCAGCAACAGTTCGGCCGGGCCGAGGGAGTTGGGGACCATCACGGTGGAGGCGAGGTCGCCGCTGTGGCTCGCCAGTTTCATCGCCACTTGCGAGTGGGCGTAGGCGGAGAAGCCCTTGCCACCAAACTCCTTGGGGATGATCAGGGCGAAAAAGCCGTTGTCCTTGATGAAGGTCCAGGCTTGCGGCGGCAGGTCCATGGTTTGACCGAGCTGCCATTCACTGACCATGGCGCAGAGTGTTTCGGTCGGCCCATCGATGAAAGCCTGTTCCTCTTCATTCAATTGCGCCTTGGGATAGGACAGCAGTTTGCTCCAGTCCGGACGGCCGCTGAACAGTTCGCCGTCCCACCAGACCGTGCCGGCGTCGATGGCATCGCGTTCGGTTTGCGACATGGGCGGCAGGGTTTTCTGGAACCAGTTGAACATCGGCGCGCTGAACAGTTTGCGGCGCAGGTCGGGCAGCAGCAGGGGGGCTGCGACGGCGGCGATCAGTACCCAGTAAACCAGCAGCAACCAGCCCGGCGCGCGGCTGAAAGCGCCCATGGCCACGACATAGATGGCCACGATGACCAAGGCGGGCAGCGGGGCGATGCGGCGGTGGGCCAAATAGGCAATCCCGACCAGCAGAACCAGTATCCACAACAACAGCATATTCATTCCTCCGTGAAACCAGGGCGAACCAGCCCACAGAGCTTAGACGGCATCCGCGAAACAGGCTGGTTGGAACGATGTGATTGGAATCGTGGGAAACCCCGGATGATTTTCGTGCGACAAATGGGCCGCACACGTGGGAAAAGCGTTCATCGAGCGAGCGGCAAAGCGCCCAAGTTTGGCCGAAACGTCGTTATCTCTGTGCTGAAGCTCTCGCTAGACTCGGGGCTTCCCCAGGAGATTATTCTCATGCACGAGTATCTGAGTCCCGGCCGCTTCATCGATAGTGACCATCCGTCCGTGGTGGAGTTCGCCGAAAAGCACCGTGGCGCCAGTCGCGATCCGCTGGAGCAGGCGATCAGTCTTTATTACGCCGTGCGCGAAGCGGTGCGCTACAACCCGTACACCTTCAGTCGCGATCCGCAGACCCTGCGCGGCAGTTATGCGCTGGCGGCCGGGGAGAGTTACTGCGTGCCCAAGGCCACGTTGCTGGCAGGTGCAGCACGGCATTGCGGGATTCCCGCGCGGATCGGCCTGGCGGATGTGCGCAATCATCTGTCGACGCCACGGCTGCTTGAGTTGCTCAAGAGCGACATGTTCGCCATGCACGGCTACACCGAGTTTTATCTGCGGGATCGTTGGGTCAAGGCGACGCCAGCGTTCAACCGCAAACTCTGCGACCTGTTCAATGTGGCGCCGCTGGAATTCGACGGGGTCAACGACAGCGTTTTTCATCCGTTCAACCGCGATGGCGCGAAGCTGATGGAGTACCTCGTCGATCACGGCCAGTTCGCCGACGTACCTGAAGTGTTCTTTTTCGAACACCTGGAAAAATGCTATCCGCACCTGTTCGGTGAGCAGCAGCAACCGTTGCTGGGCGACATGCAGAGCGATTTGAGTCGCGCCTGATCCGGCGTATGCTGCCTGCCCACTTACCGAAAAAGAGGCGGTCATGCTGAAGATCTGGGGTCGGAAAAACTCATCGAATGTCAGAAAACCATTGTGGGCCGCCGAAGAACTGGGACTGGCCTATGAGGCGATTGATGCCGGTGGCGCCTTTGGTGTCGTCGATACGCCCGAATACCGCGCCATGAATCCCAATGGCCGCGTGCCTGTCATTGAAGACGACGGTTTTGTGTTGTGGGAATCCAACGCCATCGTGCGTTACCTGATGGCCTTGCATGCCGACGGCACGGCCTGGTACCCGAACAATCTCAAGGCCCGCGCCACTGCCGACAAGTGGATGGACTGGACCACCTCAAGCTTTGCCGGCCCGTTCCGTACTGTGTTCTGGGGTGTGCTGCGTACCCCGGCAGACCAGCAGGACTGGACCGCCATCAAGGCGGCGATCAAGGAATGCGACACGCTGCTGGCGATGGCCGATCAGGCGTTGGCGAACAAGCCCTACCTGTCCGGAAACGAGATCGGCATGGGTGATATTCCCCTGGGCAGTTTCATTTATGCCTGGTTCGAGATGCCGATCGAACGTGCGCCGCAACCTCATCTGCAAGCCTGGTATGCCCGGTTGAAACAGCGTCCGGCGTATCAAAAGGCGGTCATGACCGCGTTGACTTAATACTCACTATCGACACGCTTGACTGTACTTGTGTGGCGGCGACAAGCACCATTGTGCCAGGTCGCTGCGGTTGTATTGTTCGCCGCCGCCCATACTTACCCCTTTCTTCCCTTCTTGGTGCGTAAATCAGATATGAGTTCCGCTCTGTCCATCCGGCAGCTAACCAAAACCTACGGCAACGGTTTCCAGGCCTTGAGTGGTATCGATCTGGATGTCGCCGAAGGTGACTTTTTCGCTTTGCTCGGCCCCAACGGCGCCGGCAAATCCACGACCATCGGCATTCTCTCGACCCTGGTGAACAAGACCAGCGGCACAGTGAATATCTTCGGTCACGACCTGGACAGGAATCCTGCGCAGCTCAAGCGCTCCATCGGCGTGGTGCCTCAGGAATTCAACTTCAACCAGTTCGAAAAGACCTTCGACATCGTCGTGACCCAGGCCGGCTACTACGGCATCCCGGCGAAAATTGCCAAGGAACGCGCCGAACAGTACCTGACCCAGCTCGGCCTGTGGGACAAGAAGGACGTGCCGTCGCGCTCGCTGTCCGGCGGCATGAAGCGTCGCCTGATGATCGCCCGCGCGCTGGTACATGAACCGCGCCTGCTGATCCTCGACGAACCGACTGCCGGGGTGGACATCGAACTGCGTCGCTCGATGTGGAGCTTCCTCACCGAGCTGAACCAGAAAGGCATCACCATCATCCTCACCACCCACTACCTGGAGGAGGCTGAGCAGTTGTGCCGCAACATCGGCATCATCGATCACGGCACCATTGTCGAGAACACCAGCATGAAGCAGTTGCTCGGCCAATTGCATGTGGAAACGTTCCTGCTGGATATGAAGAACACGTTGCAAGTGGCGCCACAGTTGCTCGGCTACCCGTCCCGGCTGATCGACAGCCACACCCTGGAAGTCCAGGTGGAGAAGTCCATGGGCATCACCGCGCTGTTCACCCAGTTGGCGCAGCAGAACATCGAAGTGCTGAGCCTGCGCAACAAAACCAATCGCCTCGAGGAGTTGTTCGTGTCCCTGGTGGAGAAAAATCTGTCGAAGGTGGCGGTATGAGTTCCGAGCTGCGCCCCAACCTTGTTGCCCTCAACACCATCGTTTACCGTGAAGTCCGGCGCTTCACCCGGATCTGGCCGCAGACCTTGCTGCCGCCGGCCATCACCATGGTCCTGTACTTCGTGATCTTCGGTAATCTGATCGGTCGGCAGATCGGCGACATGGGTGGCTTCACTTATATGGAGTACATCGTGCCGGGGCTGATCATGATGTCGGTGATCACCAACTCCTACGGCAACGTGGTGTCGAGCTTCTTCGGCAGCAAGTTCCAGCGTTCCATCGAAGAACTGATGGTCTCGCCGCTGTCGCCGCACACCATTCTGATCGGCTACACCCTGGGCGGTGTGCTGCGCGGGTTGATGGTGGGGATCATCGTGACCCTGCTGTCGCTGTTCTTCACTCACTTGCAGGTGCATCACCTGGGCGTGACCATTCTGGTGGTGGTGCTGACCGCAACGATCTTCTCGCTGCTGGGCTTCATCAACGCCGTGTTTGCGCGCAACTTCGATGACATTTCGATTATTCCGACTTTCGTGCTGACGCCACTGACCTACCTGGGCGGGGTCTTCTACTCGATCACCTTGCTGCCGCCGTTCTGGCAGACCGTGTCCCTGGCCAACCCGGTGCTGCACATGGTCAACGCGTTCCGTTACGGCATCCTCGGGGTATCGGATATCCGCATCAGCGTGGCCATCGCCTTCATGCTGGTCGCGACCGCAGTGCTGTATCTCGGTAGTGCGCGGTTGCTGGTCAGCGGGCGTGGGATGCGTACCTGACCCGCAGCAAACCTTTGTAGGAGCTGGCTTGCCAGCGATGGCGTCAGCCCAGACACCGAAAAAAACGGCCTCCCAAGTGGAGGCCGTTTTGCATTCTCACATCCGGCTCTTCTTGCGCCGCTTCCATTGCCTGGCCACCCACCAGCGCCAATACATCATCACCAGGAAGTAGGCCAGCGCACCGAGTGCCAGCCCCGTTACCACCGAGCCCAGCAGAAACGGTTGCCACAAGGTCGAGATCTCACCCCTGATCCATTCCCAGGTCAGTGAGTCCGGCAACTGCCGGGCGGGAACGTCCATCAGCCAGGCTCCGGCCTGATAGGTGCAGAAGAACACGGCGGGCATGGTGATCGGGTTGGTCAGCCAGACCAGGCTCACGGCAATCGGCATGTTGCCGCGCACGATGATGGCGAGGATTGCCGCCAGCAGCATCTGCAGCGGGATCGGCAGGAACGCGGCGAACAAGCCCACCGCCATGGCGCGGGCAACGGAGTGGCGGTTGAGGTGCCACAGGTTCGGGTCATGCAACAGCGTGCCGAGAAAGCGTAAGGATTTGTGATCCCTGATGCTCATCGGATCTGGCATGTAACGTTTGAATAAGCGCCGGGGCATAAGGCTTCTCGGTCGGTCAAGGCGGCAAGTATGTCTGGATTCTATGAACTGCCCATTCAGACTTTGTGACAATTATTGACGACGCCCAGGCGAAGGGCGGGCTAAGCCTTGAGGGTACTCTCAAGGACGGGCTTATGCGCACAGGGATGATGGCGCTGGCGTTGGGTCTGTTGACCTTGCGTTTTTTACCGGCATTACCGCCGGTCTGGTTGTGGCTGGCGATGCCGGTGGCGGGTTTGATGTTGCTGCCGTTCAGGACCTATCCGGTGGCGTTTTACCTGTTCGGCTTGAGTTGGGCCTGCGTGAATGCGCAGTGGGCGCTGGATGACCGGTTGCCGCCGGCGCTGGACGGAGAAACCCGCTGGGTCGAAGGGCGGGTCACGGGCTTGCCCCGGCATGACGACGGTGTCGTGCGATTCGAATTGACCGACATACAGTCCCGACGTACCCGGCTGCCGCGGCAAATGCGTTTGGCCTGGTATGGCGGGCCGCCGGTGAACAGTGGTGAACGCTGGCGCCTGGCGGTCAAGTTGAAGCGCCCGGTCGGGCTCCTCAATCCGCAGGCCTTCGATTACCAGGCCTGGTTGCTGGCACAACGCATTGGCGCGACCGGGACGGTCAAGCAGGGCGAGCGCCTTGCGCCAGCCCGATGGGCTTGGCGCGATGTAATCCGTCAGCGTTTGCTGGCGGTGGATGCCCAAGGGCGAAGCGGCGCGTTGACGGCGTTGGTACTCGGGGACGGCGCCGGGCTGAGTCGTGAAGACTGGCAGGTATTGCAGGACACCGGCACGGTGCATCTGTTGGTGATTTCCGGGCAGCACATCGGATTATTGGCGGGCGTCGTGTATCTGCTGATCGCCGGCCTGGCCCGCTTTGGGTTATGGCCGAGCCGTCTACCATGGTTGCCCTGGGCGTGTGGCCTGGCATTCGCCGCTGCACTCGGTTACGGGATGCTGGCCGGTTTCGAGGTGCCGGTGCGGCGGGCCTGCCTGATGATTGCAATGGTGTTGTTGTGGCGTCTGCGGTTCCGTCATCTTGGTGCATGGTGGCCACTGTTGTTGGCACTCGACGGCATTTTGCTGCTGGAGCCGCTGGCGAGTCTTCAGCCTGGTTTCTGGCTGTCTTTCGCGGCCGTGGCAGTCTTGATATTGACCTTCGGCGGACGATTGGGGCCTTGGCGTTGGTGGCAGACCTGGACCCGTGCCCAGTGGCTGATTGCAATCGGACTGTGCCCGTTGTTACTGGCACTGGGGTTACCAATCAGTCTCAGCGGGCCACTGGCCAATTTGTTCGCGGTGCCCTGGATCAGTCTGGTGGTCCTGCCACCGGCGTTGCTCGGGACACTGTTGCTGCCGGTGCCTTACCTGGGTGAAAAATTGCTGTGGCTGGCGGGCGGCCTGATCGAATGGTGGTTCAGGGGGCTGGGGGTCGTCTCCGGCCAGATTCCCGCGTGGGTGCCCGCGGCAGTCCCGCTATGGGCCTGGGTAATCGGTGCCATTGGTGCTTTTTTGCTATTACTGCCGCGAGGCTTGCCGATGCGCCCGTTGGGGTGGCCCATGCTGTTGATGTTGGTTTTTTCGCCCAGGCCGATGTTGCAGGAGGGCATGGCCGAAGTCTGGCAACTGGATGTGGGGCAGGGCTTGGCGATCCTGGTGCGCACTCGGCATCACACGTTGCTGTATGACGCCGGACCGCGTTTCGGTGAACTCGACCAAGGGGAGCGGGTAGTGCTGCCGGCATTGCGCAAACTGGGGGTGAAGGGGCTCGACCTGATGCTGATCAGCCACGCCCACGCCGATCATGCCGGCGGTGCCCGGGCGATTGCCAAGGGCTTGCCGGTGGAACAGGTGGTCAGTGGTGAGCCGTCAGACTTGCCTATGGAGTTGCAGGCCGAGAAGTGTGAGAGCGGTCGGCAATGGACCTGGGATGAAGTCGATTTCCAACTTTGGCACTGGCCATTGGCCGGCGACAGTAACCAGAACTCCTGTGTCCTGCTGATCGAGGCCAGTGGTGAGCGGTTGCTGTTGAGTGGCGACATTGATGTCGCCGCCGAGAGGGCCTTGCTGGACAGTCCGCTGGCCGTGCCCACCGATTGGCTGCAGGCGCCACACCACGGCAGTCGCAGTTCGTCGTCCATGGCCCTGCTGGATGTCCTGCAACCTAAAGGGGCGCTGATCTCCCGCGGGCAGGGCAATTCGTTTGGCCATCCGCATGCGACGGTCATTGCGCGTTATCAAAAACGTGGAATGGCGATCTACGACAGCGTCGAACACGGAGCCATTCGTCTGCAACTGGGACGCTTCGAGCCACCGTGGTCAATGCGCCAGGAGCGGCGTTTCTGGCGCGATCCGCCACCCTTGAGCCCATAACCGAGCATTATCAAAGCCCGACCGGATGCGACATCACGGTCTTCGGTGCTTGCACCCCCTATGTTAGAGTGGCGCACTTTTTCGAGGGGGCTGTCACTGTGTGGGAATTGGTCAAATCCGGCGGCTGGATGATGCTGCCGATCATTTTGAGTTCCATCGCGGCCATGGCGATCGTTGCCGAGCGTCTGTGGACCCTGCGGGCCAGCCGCGTGACCCCGGAGCACTTGCTCGGGCAGGTCTGGGTCTGGATCAAGGACAAACAGCTCAATAAGGAAAAACTCAAGGAACTGCGCGCCAACTCCCCGTTGGGCGAGATCCTGGCGGCCGGCCTGGCCAACTCCAAGCATGGTCGCGAGATCATGAAGGAGTGCATCGAAGAGGCCGCACAGCGGGTTATCCATGAGCTCGAACGCTACGTCGCCGCCCTAGGCACCATCGCCGCCATGGCGCCGTTGCTGGGCCTGCTGGGTACGGTGCTGGGCATGATCGATATTTTCAGTGCGTTCACAGGCAATGGCATGACCACCAACGCCTCGGTACTGGCCGGTGGTATTTCCAAGGCCCTGATCACCACGGCTGCGGGCCTGATGGTGGGTATCCCTTCGGTGTTCTTCCACCGTTTCCTGCAACGCCGGATCGATGAGCTGGTGGTGGGCATGGAGCAGGAAGCGATCAAGCTGGTCGAAGTGGTGCAGGGCGATCGCGATGTGGACCTGACCGGGAGCAAAGCGTGAAATTCCGCCGCAAACCACGGGAAACGGTGGACATCAACCTCGCGTCGCTGATCGACGTGGTGTTCATCCTGCTGCTGTTTTTTGTCGTGACCACCACCTTCACCCGTGAAACCCAGTTGCGAGTCGATCTGCCGGAAGCCGTCAGCGGCACGCCGGCCGACGATCAGAGCAAACCTTTGGACATCGCCATCAGTGCCGACGGCGTGTTTTCGGTGAACAACCAGATTTTGCCGAAAAGCGACCTGGCTTCGCTGATGGACGCGCTGCAAAAAGAAGCCAACGGCGACACCAACCGACCGCTGTCCATCAGCGCTGATGGCAAGACTCAGCATCAGTCCGTGGTGACTGCCATGGATGCGGCCGGCAAACTCGGCTTCAGTCATTTGCGCATGACCACCATCGAGGCGGCGCCCCCGGCGCCCTGATGGCCATGTCCGATCGATTGCTCGCCGCGTGGTACGCAGGTCATCCGGCCCTGAAGCTGTTGCGGCCATTGGAATGGCTGTACCGGCGCGTGGTCATGAATAAGCGCAAGCGCTTTCTGGCGGGTGAGGGCGAGATCTATCAACCACCGGTGCCGCTGATCGTGGTCGGCAACATCACCGTGGGTGGCACTGGCAAGACGCCGCTGATTCTATGGATGATCGAACACTGCCAGCGCAGCGGCCTGCGCGTCGGCGTGGTCAGTCGTGGCTACGGCGCCAAACCGCCGCAGTTGCCGTGGCGGGTCGAGGCCGAGCAGGGTGCCGACGTCGCCGGTGACGAGCCGTTGCTGATCGTCCAGCGTACGGGCGTGCCGCTGATGATCGACCCCAATCGCAGCAATGCCGTCAAAGCCTTGCTGGCCAGTGAGCCGCTGGACCTGATCCTGTCCGACGACGGCATGCAGCACTACCGCCTGGCCCGTGACCTGGAACTGGTGCTGATCGACGCCGCCCGCGGCCTGGGAAACCGTCGATGCCTGCCCGCCGGGCCATTGCGTGAGCCGGCCGAGCGCCTGCAAAGCGTCGACGCGGTGCTCTACAACGGTGCCGTGGCTGACCGCGATGATGGATTTGCCTTTCAATTGCGCCCCACCGCGCTGGTCAACCTGCGCAGCGGCGAACGACGTCCCCTTGACCACTTCGGCGCAGGCCAGGCTGTGCACGCGGTGGCCGGCATCGGCAATCCGCAACGTTTCTTCAAGGCCCTCGAAACGCTACACTGGCAGCCGGTTCCACATGCGTTTGCCGACCACGCCGAATACAGCGTGGAGGTGTTGAATTTCACGCCGTCATTGCCGTTGGTGATGACGGAAAAGGACGCGGTGAAATGCCGTGCCTTTGCCGCCGCCGACTGGTGGTACCTGGCGGTCGATGCCGTGCCGTCGCCGGCCTTCGTGGCCTGGTTCGACACACAGCTGA
The DNA here is from genome assembly GCF_000967965.1 of Pseudomonas fluorescens. Classification (GTDB taxonomy): domain Bacteria; phylum Pseudomonadota; class Gammaproteobacteria; order Pseudomonadales; family Pseudomonadaceae; genus Aquipseudomonas; species Aquipseudomonas grandcourensis. Next base: position 56,670 of record NZ_LACC01000003.1, on the reverse strand, counting down.
TGCGCCTGCTGCCGGATCGTTTGTTGCCTTAACTCCGTTTTTTCCAGGGAATGCTCATGGACACCAAATTGCTCGATATCCTCGCTTGCCCGGTCTGCAAAGGCCCGCTCAAGCTCAGCGCCGACAAGACCGAGCTGATCAGCAAGGGCGCAGGCCTGGCCTACCCGATTCGCGATGGCATCCCGGTGATGCTCGAATCCGAAGCGCGCACCCTGACCACCGACGAGCGCCTGGATAAATGACCACAGCCTTTACCGTCGTCATTCCATCGCGTTACGCCTCCACCCGCCTGCCGGGCAAGCCGATGCTGCTGATCGCCGGCAAACCGATGATCCAGCACGTCTGGGAACAGGCGAGCAAAAGCAGCGCCGAGCGGGTGGTGGTGGCCACCGACGACGCGCGCATCGTCGAGGCCTGCAAAGGCTTTGGTGCCGAAGTGGTGTTGACCCGTGAAGATCACAACTCCGGCACCGATCGCTTGGCCGAAGTCGCGATGAAGCTGGGCCTGGCGCCCGACGCCATCGTGGTCAACGTCCAGGGCGACGAACCGCTGATCCCGCCGAGCGTGATCGATCAGGTCGCCGCCAACCTGGCGGCCCACGCCGAAGCGCGCATGGCCACCCTGGCCGAGCCGATCGAAGACGCGGGCACCCTGTTCAATCCCAACGTGGTCAAGGTCGTCAGCGACCTCAATGGCCTGGCGCTGACGTTCAGCCGTTCCACCTTGCCTTGGGCGCGGGATGCATTTGCCGTGAACCCTGAGCAGTTACCGGAAGGTGTGCCGTATCGCCGCCATATCGGCATCTATGCCTACCGCGCCGGTTTCCTGCAGGATTTCGTCAGCTGGGGCCCATGCTGGCTGGAAAACACCGAGTGCCTGGAGCAGCTGCGTGCCCTGTGGCACGGCGTGCGAATCCACGTCGCCGACGCTCTGATCGCGCCGCCAGCCGGTGTCGATACCGTTGAAGACCTTGAGCGCGTTCGTCGCCTGCTGGAGGCGTGATGCGGGTTCTGTTTGTCTGCCTGGGCAACATCTGCCGGTCACCCACGGCCGAAGGCGTGCTGCGGCATAAGCTGCGCGAGGCCGGCTTGGCCGATCAGGTTGAAGTGGCCTCCGCCGGCACCGGCGACTGGCATGTCGGCAAGGCGCCGGACAAGCGCAGTCAGGCCGCGGCGAAGCTGCGCGGTTATGACTTGTCCACCCAGCGCGCCCAGCAAGTCAGCCGTGCCGATTTCGCCACCTACGACCTGATCCTGGCGATGGACAACAGCAACCTGCGCAACCTCAAGGCCTTGCAACCGGCCAAGGGCAAGGCCGAACTCGACCTGTTCCTGCGTCGCTACCAGTCGCCGGTCGATGAAGTGCCGGATCCGTACTACGACGGCGAGCAAGGCTTCGAGCAGGTGCTCGACCTGATCGAGCACGCCAGCGATTTGCTGGTGATCGAATTGAAGGGACGGTTATGAGTTTGCAGGTTCAATCGCAGGTTTCGCTCAAGCCGTTCAACAGCTTTGGCGTGGATGTCCAGGCCCGGTTGTTTGCCGAGGCCCATAGCGACGCCGATGTGCGCGAAGCCCTGGCCTACGGGCTGGAACACAAGGTCCCGGTGCTGGTGATCGGCGGCGGCAGCAACCTGCTGCTGACGGCGGACATCGATTCGCTGGTGCTGCGCATGGCCACGCGCGGGATTCGCGTGCTGAGCGATGAAGGCGGCAAAGTGGTGATCGAGGCCGAGGCGGGCGAGCCCTGGCATCCTTTTGTGCAACACACACTGTCCCAGGGGTTGTCCGGCCTGGAAAACCTCAGTCTTATTCCCGGCACCGTCGGTGCGGCACCGATGCAAAACATTGGCGCTTATGGTGTCGAAATCAAGGACGTGTTCGCCGGCCTGACCGCCCTCGATCGCCAGACCGGCGAACTGCGTGACTTCACATTGCAAGAGTGCAACTTCGCCTACCGCGACAGCCTGTTCAAGCAGGAGCTGGGGCGTTGGTTGATCCTGCGTGTGCGTTTCGCCCTCGACCGCGCCGCGCATCTGCACCTGGAGTACGGCCCGGTGCGCCAGCGCCTGACCGAGCAGGGTATCGAGCATCCGACCGCCAGCGATGTCAGTCAGGCCATTTGCAGCATCCGCAACGAAAAACTCCCGGACCCGGCCGTACTCGGCAATGCCGGCAGCTTTTTCAAGAACCCTTTGGTATCGACGGTGCTGGCTGCACGGCTCAAGGGCGAATACCCGGACCTGGTGGCCTATGCGCAACCCGACGGGCAGATGAAGCTGGCCGCCGGATGGCTGATCGAGCGGGCAGGGTGGAAAGGTTTCCGCGAGGCTGATGCTGGCGTGCATAAATTGCAGGCGCTGGTACTGGTCAACTATGGCGGCGCGACGGGTCTGCAATTGCTGAACCTGGCGCAGCGTATCCAGAAAGACATTTTCGAGCGTTTCCATGTCGATCTGGAAATGGAGCCGAACCGGTATTGATGAAGCAGCCGCAAGCTACAAGCTTCAAGCGGCAAGCTACAATCCTTAAATTCAGGTTTTTCGCTGTTTTGCTTCTACTTGAAGCTTGCAGCTTAAAGCTTGCAGCTAAAAAGCCCTGTCTCAGCAGGGCTTTTTTGTTAATGCTCGGTTAACTTAGTCAGCTAACGATGCACACTCTTGCTCCACCAAAGGCCCGGTGCAGACCGTTTGCGTCCGCACAAGAGAGCCCATTAGCCTGAGTCGATCTGCGTGCGACCCACCGAGATCCAGCGGCAGATTGCTCGACCCCATAACTCAAGACCTATGCGGGCGTGCCCATGATTACCCTGAAACTCAATGGTCAAGACCATCAACTCGACGTCACCGAGGACATGCCGCTGCTCTGGGCGATCCGCGACGTGGCCGGTTACAACGGCACCAAATTCGGCTGCGGCATGGGCCTGTGCGGCGCCTGCACCATTCATATCGAAGGGGCTCCGGCACGCAGTTGCATCACGCCCATCGGTTCAGTCGCCGGGCAGAATGTCAGCACCATCGACAACCTGCATGCCGACCCGATCGGCAAAGTCGTGCAGCAAGCCTGGCTCGACACGGCAGTCGCCCAATGCGGCTTCTGCCAGGGCGGGCAGATCATGTCGGCGACGGCGCTGCTCAAGACCAATCCGAATCCGAGCGACGAGCAGATCGAAGAAGCGATGGTTGGCAACATCTGCCGCTGCGGCACCTACAACCGCATCAAGACCGCGATCCGCCAGGCCTCCACTCACCTGAAGGAGGTCAAGGCATGAGCCGGTTACCGAATGATTTCGCCCTGAGCAACCTCAGTCGCCGTGGTTTTCTCAAGGGCGTGGGGGCGACCGGTGCGCTGGTGGTTGCCGCGAGTTGGGGCTGGCAGGACGCGTTTGCCGACGAGAAAGAGAAGAAGTTCGGCGCCGACGGCATGCCTCACGGCTGGGTTGATGATCCCAAGGTGTATGTCAGCATCGCCGCTGATGGCACAGTGACCGTGATCTGCAACCGCTCGGAGATGGGCCAGGGCGTGCGCACCAGCTTGACCATGGTGGTGGCCGATGAACTGGAAGCCGATTGGGCTCTGGTCAAGGTGCAGCAGGCCCCCGGCGATGAAGTGCGCTTCGGCAACCAGGACACTGACGGCTCACGCAGCATGCGTCACTGGTACGAGCCGATGCGTCGCTGCGGTGCCGCCGCGCGGACCATGCTAGAACAGGCTGCCGCCGCGCAATGGAAAGTGCCGGTTGGTGAATGCCATGCGCAATTGCACAAGGTTGTCCATGAGCCGTCCGGCCGCGAGCTCGGATATGGCGCCCTGGCCTCCGCCGCAGGCGCGTTGCCGGTTCCGACCCGCGACAGCCTGAAGCTCAAGCAACCCGCTGAGTTCCGTTACATCGGCAAGGAAGGCACCAAGGCCATCGATGGGGAGGACATCGTCAACGGTCGCGCCGTGTACGGCGCCGACGTGCATTTCGACGGCATGCTGTACGCGACCATCGCGCGGCCCGCGGTGTATGGCGGCAAAGTCAAAAGCTTCGATGGCAGCGCGGCGATGAAAGTCCCCGGCGTGGTCAAAGTGGTACAGATCGAAAGTCGTCCGTTGCCCTCAGAATTTCAACCGCTCGGCGGTATCGCCGTGGTGGCGAGCAATACCTGGGCGGCGATCAAGGGCCGCGAGGCACTGAAAATCGAGTGGGACGACGGCCCCAACGCCAGCTACGACTCGATTGCCTATCGCAAGGAACTTGAAGCGGCCTCGCTCAAGCCCGGCAAGGTGGTGCGCAATACCGGCAACCTCGAAAAGGCCATGGCCAGCGCCGATAGCACCCTGGAAGCCTCCTACTATTTGCCGCATCTGTCACAGTCGCCGATGGAACCGATGGTCGCCATTGCGCGGTTCAAGGACGGTGCGTGCGAAGCCTGGGGGCCAAGCCAGGCACCGCAGGTCACCCGGGAACGGATAGGCGAGCGCCTTGGCCTGCCGTTCGACAACGTCACGTTCAACGTGACCCTGCTCGGGGGCGGATTCGGGCGCAAGTCCAAGCCTGACTTCATCATCGAGGCCGCCATCCTCGCCAAGGAGTTCCCCGGCAAAGCGGTGCGGGTGCAATGGACCCGTGAAGACGACATCCACTGTTCCTACTTCCACACCGTGTCGGCCGAATACCTCAAGGCCAGCCTGAACAAGGACGGCCTGCCGTCCGGCTGGTTGCACCGTACGGTGGCGCCGAGCATCACCGCGTTGTTTGCGCTGGGCATGAACCATGAGGCGGCGTTCGAGCTGGGCATGGGCTTCACCAACATGGCGTATGCGATCCCCAACATTCGCCTGGAAAACCCCGAGGCAACGGTGCATACCCGGGTGGGTTGGTATCGCTCGGTGTCGAACATTCCCCATGGTTTTGCGATCCAGAGTTTTATCGATGAACTGGCGCACAAGGCCGGGCAGGATCCGCTGAAGTACCAGATCAGATTGCTCGGCCCGGACCGTCAGATCGATCCGCGCACCTTGAGTGAAGAGTGGAACTACGGTGAATCCCCGGAGCGTTATCCGATCGATACCGCGCGCCTGCGCACGGTACTGGAGACCGCCGCCAAAGCTGCCGGTTGGGGGCGTGAGTTGCCCAAGGGGCGCGGCCTGGGCCTGGCGGTGCATTACAGCTTCGTGACCTATGTGGCGGCGGTGATCGAGGTGGAGGTCAAGGACGACGGTACGTTGGTAGTGCACAAGGCTGACATTGCCGTCGATTGCGGACCGCAGATCAATCCCGAGCGGATTCGCGCGCAGTTCGAGGGTGCCTGCGTCATGGGCCTGGGTAATGCGGTGCTGGGGGAGATCAGTTTCAAGGACGGCAAGGTCCAGCAGGATAACTTCCACATGTACGAAGTGGCGCGCATGTCCCTGGCACCGAAAGAAGTGGCCGTGCATCTGGTGACGCCGCCGGGCAACGTGCCGTTGGGCGGTGTGGGTGAACCAGGCGTACCACCGATTGCGCCGGCACTGTGCAATGCGATCTTTGCTGCCACCGGCAAACGCATCCGCAACCTACCGGTTCGTTATCAGCTGTCGGGCTGGCAGAAGGCTGGCGCCTGATGGACAGCGCCGATCTGAACGTCCTGCGCAGTGTGTTGCAATGGCATCGCGCCGGTCAGCGGGTGGTGTTGTACAGCGTGGTCGAAACCTGGGGCACTGCGCCCCGGGCACCCGGCGCCATGCTGGCCTTGCGCGAGGACGGCATGGTGATTGGTTCGGTTTCCGGCGGATGTGTCGAAGATGACTTGATCGCCCGGCTGCACGACGGGCGGTTTGAGCTTGACGGGCCGCCGGTGCAACTGATCACCTACGGCGTGACCCGCGAGGAAGCTTCACGTTTCGGCTTGCCCTGCGGAGGCACCTTGCGCTTGACCGAGGAGCGCATCGACGATGGGGATTGGGTCGAGCAATTGCTTGTGCGTTGCGAGGCCCATGAAATCGTTGCCCGTGAACTGAACCTGACCACCGGCGAGGTGCTTTTGCAGCCGGCCAGTAAAGCTGACGTGTTGACGTTCGACGGACAGACCTTGCGGGCGATCTATGGCCCGCGCTGGCGCTTGCTGCTGATCGGCGCGGGGCAGCTGTCGCGCTATGTGGCGGAAATGGCCCGGCTACTGGATTTCGAGGTGCTGATTTGCGATCCGCGTAGCGAGTTCGTCTATGGCTGGGAGGAGCAGCATGGACGATTCGTTTCGGGCATGCCGGATGAGGCGGTATTGAACATCCAGACCGATGAACGCACGGCCATCGTGGCTTTGACCCATGATCCGCGTCTGGACGACATGGCGCTGCTCACGGCCCTGGATTCCAGGGCTTTCTACGTCGGGGCGCTGGGGTCGCGGGTCAACAGCCAGAAGCGCCGGGAAAACCTGGCTCAACTGGGTTTGTCGCAACCGGCGATTGACCGCTTGCATGGTCCGATCGGTTTGCACATCGGCAGTCATAATCCAGCGGAAATTGCCTTGTCGCTCATGGCGGAAATCGTGGCGGTCAAAAATGGCATCGAACTGAAGCAGAAGAAAGTCTTGCGGGAGAGCGTATGAGCGAGTCCATTGGCGTCGTCGTACTGGCGGCGGGGCAGGGCAGCCGGTTTCGTGAGGTTGCGGGCGCCGAAAAGGATAAATTGGTGGCCGATTGCACCGGGCGTGACGGCGTGGTGCGGTTCGTCATCGAGCACACGTTGGTCAACCTGCCGGCGGCGCTGGACAAACGCGTGCTGGTGACCACTGCTGACCGCCCGCAAGTGATTCGCATGGCTCAGGCCTATGGCTGCGAGATTGTATTGATCGAGTCGACGGGAATGGGTGACAGCATTGCCGCGGGAGTCGCTGCCTGCAAGCAACTCGATGGCTGGCTGATGGTGCTGGGGGATATGCCGTTCATCCTGCCATCCAGTATCGGGCAAGTGGTGGCGGGCATTGGCGGTGACAGTATCAGCGTGCCCGTGCAGAGCGGCGAGTATGGGCATCCGGTCGGGTTCGGACGGGACTTCTCGGCGGGGTTGATGGCGTTATCGGGGGATCGCGGCGCCAAACCGCTGTTTGCTCAGGGGCGGGTGGTTGAAGTGACCGTGGATGATCCCGGTGTGGTCTGGGATGTGGATGTGCCTGAGGCACTAACCTTCAGACCAACATAGATCCTTGTGGGAGCGAGCTTGCTCGCGATAGCGGTGGATTAGCTAGCACCAATGTTGAATGTCATTCCGCTATCGCGAGCAGGCTCGCTCCCACAGGGGACTGGTGTGATTTCATAGATGTAAAAAAGCCCCGCCTGGGTTCACCAGGCGGGGCTTTTTAGTGGCCGATGGAATCAGACGAGAGGTTTAGGCTCGTGTTCTTTTTCCTGGGCTTGCTCGTGTTGCTCTACCGCTTCCTGAACGGAGCGCGGCGCTTCGTGGATCACCGACTCAACCGGCTCGGCAGTCACTTCAGCGGCTGGGGCAGGAGCTGCCTCAACCACTTCAGCAACAACCGGTGCAGGCTCGGCAGCGACAGCTGCTTCAGCTGGAGCCGCAGAAGCAGCCAGTTCAGCTTCCTTCTGCAGACGCTCGGCTTCACGCTTGCGACGACGCACTTCACGCGGGTCGTTAGGCGCACGGCCACTTGGCGTCAGGGCGCTGGCAGGAGCAGCTTCGACTACCGGAGCAGGTGCTTCGGCAACGACCGGAGCTTCAACGGCTGGCGCTTCAACCACAGGCGCTGGAGCCGGTTCTGCGGCGGCAACCACCGGCTCGGAAACCATGGCTTCAGCCACTGGGGTCTCAGCGGCAGGTGCAGCGACTTCAGCGACGGCTGGCTCGGCAACCCAGTTGAATGCGGTTTGCTCTTCGCGAACTTCACGCACGGTTTCAGTCACGGTTTCAACAACCGCTTCTGCAACCACGGCAGGTGCTTCCACCACTGGCGCTGGCTCGGCAGCCGCTTCAACAGCTGGCTGAGCTTCTGGCGCTGGCGCTACTTCGATTTCCGGCGAGGCGGTGACTTCGACCGGTGTGGTCGCTTCAACGACTGGCGCTTCAACCGGAGCTGCTTCCAGGGTCGCGGCAGTGGCGCGTTCGGCTTGCACATTGGCTTCAGCTTCGGCTGGAGCGCTGATCACGCTGCTGGCAACGGCTGCAGTGACAGCCAGGCCGGCGGCCAGATCGGCAGTGCTTGGCGCTTCAGCGTTTTCGCCGGACTCGGACTCCTCCGAACCTTCGATCACGTTGCCGTTGGCGTCACGCTGACGCTCGCGACGGTTGCTGCGACGACGCTGGCCACGGGAGCGGCGGCGTGGACGATCGCCTTCGGCGCCTTCCTGACCGTCTTCCGGCAGTTGCTCTTCGTTGGTGACCAGTTCTTCTTCAGTTGCGGCAGCAGCGGCTTGTTCGGCACGTGGCTGACGTTCTTCACGCGGTGGGCGTGGAGCGCGCTCTTCACGTGGCTGGCGAGCTGGACGCTCTTCAGCGGTAGCAGCGGCGGCCGGAACAGCCGGAACAGCCGGAGCGGCATCCAGAGGCTCGCGCAGTTCACGAACGCGTTCTTCACGCTCGCCACGTGGCTTGCGATCTTCACGCGGAGCGCGCGGTGCACGTTCTTCACGAGGCGCGCGTGGTGCGCGTTCTTCGCGGGCTACCGCTGGAGTTTCCTCACGGGTTTCGCGAGGTTCGCGCACTTCCCGTGGCTGACGCTCTTCACGCGGCTCACGTGGTGCGCGTTCTTCACGCGGTGCACGCTCTTCGCGAGGCTTACGCTCTTCATCGCGGCGACCGTTACGGTTGCGGGTCTGCTGGCGACCGTTGCGACGCTCTTCGTTGCGGGCCGGACGCTCGGTGGTCGCAGGCTTTTCAACCACGGCCGGAGCAACAGGCTCTTCCTTGGTGGCGAACAGGCTCACCAGCGACTTCACCAGGCCTTTGAACAGGCTTGGCTCCGGTACGGCGACCGGGGCAGGGGCCGGAGCGGCCACTTCGGTCGGAACCGGAGCGTTGGCGCGGGCCGGGGCCGTCTTGACCGCAGCTTCCTGGCGAACCAGGGTGCGGGTCGCAGCGGCTGGCTGGACTTCTTCGACTTCGGCAGCGGCAGCGGCGATTTCGTAGCTGGACTGGTTGGTCGCGGCTTCCGGGCTGTCATCACGCAGGCGCTGCACTTCGAAGTGCGGCGTTTCGAGGTGATCGTTCGGCAGGATGACGATGCGGGCACGGGTGCGCAGTTCGATCTTGGTGATCGAGTTGCGTTTTTCGTTGAGCAGGAACGCGGCCACCGGGATCGGCACTTGTGCACGAACTTCGGCGGTACGGTCTTTCAGGGCTTCTTCTTCGATCAGGCGCAGGATCGCCAGGGACAGCGATTCAACGTCACGGATGATGCCGGTGCCGTTGCAACGCGGGCAGACGATGCCGCTGCTTTCGCCCAGGGACGGACGCAGGCGCTGACGGGACATTTCCAGCAGGCCGAAGCGCGAGATACGACCGACTTGCACGCGAGCGCGGTCGGCTTCCAGGCATTCGCGGACTTTCTCTTCCACGGCGCGCTGGTTCTTGGCAGGAGTCATGTCGATGAAGTCGATGACGATCAGGCCGCCGATGTCACGCAGGCGCAACTGACGGGCGATTTCTTCGGCCGCTTCAAGGTTGGTCTGCAGTGCGGTTTCTTCGATGTCGCTGCCTTTGGTGGCGCGCGCCGAGTTGATGTCGATGGACACCAGGGCTTCGGTCGGATCGATAACGATGGAGCCGCCGGAAGGCAGTTCGACGACGCGCTGGAAGGCGGTTTCGATCTGGCTTTCGATCTGGAAGCGGTTGAACAGCGGAACGCTGTCTTCGTACAGCTTGATCTTGCTGGCGTACTGCGGCATCACCTGGCGGATGAAGGTCAGGGCTTCGTCCTGGGCTTCAACGCTGTCGATCAGCACTTCGCCGATGTCCTGGCGCAGGTAGTCGCGGATCGCGCGGATGATCACGTTGCTTTCCTGGTAGATCAGGAACGGCGCGGAACGATCCAGCGAAGCTTCCTTGATAGCGGTCCAGAGTTGCAGCAGGTAGTCGAGGTCCCACTGCATTTCCTCGCTGCTGCGGCCCAGGCCGGCAGTGCGCACGATCAGGCCCATGTCGGCCGGGGCAACCAGGCCGTTCAGGGCTTCACGCAGTTCGTTGCGCTCTTCGCCTTCGATGCGACGGGAGATACCGCCGGCACGCGGGTTGTTCGGCATCAGTACCAGGTAACGACCGGCCAGGCTGATGAAGGTGGTCAGGGCGGCGCCCTTGTTGCCACGTTCTTCTTTTTCGACCTGAACGATGACTTCCTGGCCTTCGCTCAGGACGTCCTTGATGTTGACGCGACCTTCCGGGGCTTTCTTGAAGTATTCGCGGGAGATTTCTTTGAGGGGCAGGAAGCCGTGGCGCTCAGAGCCGAAATCGACAAAGGCAGCCTCGAGGCTTGGTTCGATGCGAGTAATCCGGCCTTTATAGATGTTGGCCTTCTTCTGCTCGCGTGCACCGGATTCGATGTCCAGGTCGTAGAGGCGCTGGCCATCTACCAGTGCAACGCGCAACTCTTCGGGTTGAGTTGCGTTAATCAGCATTCTTTTCATGTAGTACCGTCGGTTTCCGGGCTGCCGGAAACGGCGTTCGGCACACACGACTTCTCACGGTCGGTGTCAGGTGCGTCGGGAGTGGTTGGCCAATTCCCGTGTCCAGCGAAGTCCGGCCAATGTGGGCCTTCATCGCGACGTACGCGTCCTGCTTGCTGTGGCTACTTAAGCACTCAGTCAGGAGGAGGAATCAACCAGCGGCTGTGGACGAGATGAAGCGTCTTGAGTAAGCCTGTTGCTACACAGTCCGGCGGTTGTGCATCTCCACCCTACACGTATCCCTGATAATTCGGGTGCTGCCGCGCGCAGAATCCGCAGCGGGTTGGCATTTACCGTGAGCTCCGAAAGGGGAGGTCACGCATCATGGCTAATTTAGGCGTTGTTTCCGATGCCTTCGCTCGGGGTCATTCGCAGCTGACTGCACTTTGTGAACTGGCCGTGAATATGGCGCGCAAAACGAGTGGAAAACTCTGCTTTGTGGCGTGATTCAGGCCTCATGTCACCTGCGCTCGTTACACCTGCAAACTCCACCGTTACGTAGCGAAAGCCCCGTAGGACGGCCTCGCGTCCTGGTGAATTGCGTTGGTCAGGGCCGGTTTTTGACCGTTGGTCCGCTGTCCAGGCCGCTTTTGGCGACGTTCGCGACTATAGCAGCAATGATTAAGTGCTTCAATTCCATAAAAAATTGTTATCATCCGCGCCATGACGACGACTACCCCCCCGACTCCAAGCGTACAACTGCTTGAGGTCTCGCCGGAATATGCCGGCCAACGTATTGATAATTTCCTTCTCGCCCGACTCAAAGGCGTGCCCAAGACCTTGATTTACCGCATTTTGCGCAAGGGCGAAGTGCGTGTGAACAAAGGTCGGATCAAGCCCGAGTACAAGCTGCAGGCGGGCGATATCGTGCGCGTGCCGCCGGTTCGGGTGCCTGAGCGTGACGAGCCGGTACCGCTGGCACAAGGCCTGCTGCAGCGGCTCGAAGCCTCGATTGTCTTCGAAGACAAGGCGCTGATCGTGATCAACAAGCCTTGCGGCATCGCCGTTCACGGCGGCAGCGGCTTGAATTACGGAGTCATCGAAGCCTTTCGTCAGTTGCGTCCCGATTGCAAGGAACTCGAACTGGTTCATCGTCTCGACCGTGACACCTCCGGCCTGCTGATGATCGCCAAGAAGCGCAGCATGCTGCGTCACTTGCACACTGCCTTGCGCGGTGATGGCGTTGACAAGCGCTATATGGCGCTGGTTCGCGGTAACTGGGCATCCTCGATCAAGCAAGTTCGAGCGTCGCTCGGCAAGAGCAATCTGCGCTCCGGTGAGCGTATGGTCGAGGTCGACGAGGAGGAGGGCAAGGAGTCTGTGACCGTGTTCAAGGTCCTGCGTCGCTTTGGCGACTTTGCCACCCTGATTGAAGCCAAGCCGATCACCGGCCGCACTCACCAGATCCGCGTCCACACGTTGCACGCCGGGCACTGCATTGCCGGCGACACCAAGTACGGCGATGACGATTTCAGTAAGGAAATCCGCGATCTGGGTGGCAAGCGCCTGTTCCTGCACGCCTACATGCTGACCGTGCCGCTTCCCGATGGCGGTGAGCTGAAGCTGCAGGCGCCGGTCGACGAAATGTGGGCAAAAACCGTGGAGCGATTGAGTGCGCCCATCTGATTACAAGCTGCTGATCTTTGATTGGGACGGCACCCTGGCCGATTCCATTGGCCGGATTGTCGAGGCGATGCACGTTGCCTCGCAGCGTTCCGGTTTTGAGTTGCGCGATGATCTGGCCGTCAAGGGCATCATCGGCCTGGGCTTGCCGGAAGCGATCCGCACCCTGTACCCCGAAATCGGCGACGCCGAGCTGTTTGCCTTCCGCGAGCACTATGCTGAGCATTACATTGCGTCAGAGGTTGTGCCTTCGCCGCTGTTCGAGGGTGTGGTCGAGTCGCTCGAGGCGTTTCGTGCCGAGGGCTATCATCTGGCTGTTGCGACCGGCAAGGCCCGTCGCGGGCTGGATCGGGTGTTGAAGTCCCATGGCTGGGAGAATTACTTCGATATCACCCGCGCCGCCGACGAGACCGCCAGCAAGCCCCATCCGCTGATGCTCGAGCAGATACTCGCGCATTGCGAGGTTCGCCCGGAGCAGGCGTTGATGGTCGGTGATTCGTCTTTCGATTTGCAGATGGCGCGCAACGCCGGCATGGGCTCGGTGGCCGTCAGTTATGGCGCTCAATCGATCGATGCGTTGAAGTTGTATGAGCCGCGACTGGCCATCGACCATTTTTCAGAATTGTATGCCTGGCTGAGTCAGCAGGCTTAACCGGTTGTTTTTGGGGTGGATGGTATGACCGACGAATGGAAGGCGCCCGCCAAGGCGAGCGCAGAGAGCGGTGACGACAGAAGCTGGAAGCTGCTGGAAAAGACGCTGCTGGCCGGTATACAGGAACAGCGCCGGTCCCGTCGCTGGGGGATATTCTTCAAATCACTGACTTTTGTGTATCTGTTCGGCGCAATTGCCCTGTTTTCGCCGCTGATGGATATGGAAAAGGCAGCTACCCTCAGTGCCAATTACACGGCGTTGATCGATGTGACAGGCATGATTGCCGACAAGGAGCCGGCCAGCGCAGACAATATCGTTGGCAGCCTGCGCGCGGCGTTCGAGGACAAGAAGGTCAAGGGCGTCATCCTGCGCATCAACAGCCCGGGCGGCAGTCCGGTGCAGTCGGGGTATGTCTATGACGAGATCCGCCGTCTGCGCGGCCTGCACCCGGACATCAAGCTGTATGCGGTCATTTCCGACCTGGGGGCTTCCGGCGCTTACTACATCGCCAGCGCGGCAGATCAGATCTACGCCGATAAGGCTAGCCTGGTCGGCTCCATCGGTGTGACGGCGGCCGGCTATGGTTTTGTCGGCACCATGGAGAAGCTGGGTGTCGAGCGTCGCACCTATACCTCTGGCGAGCACAAGTCGTTCCTCGATCCGTTCCAGCCACAGAAGGCGGAAGAAACCGCCTTCTGGCAGGGCGTGCTCGATACGACCCACCAGCAGTTCATCAATAGCGTCAAGCAAGGGCGTGGCGATCGCCTGAAGGACAAGGAGCATCCGGAGCTGTTTTCCGGCCTGGTCTGGTCTGGCGAGCAGGCACTGCCGTTGGGGTTGGTCGATGGGCTGGGCAATGCCAGTTCGGTTGCGCGGGATGTGATCGGCGAGAAAGAACTGGTGGACTTCACCGTTCAGGAGTCGCCATTCGATCGCTTCTCGAAAAAACTCGGTGCCAGTGTGGCTGAGCATTTGGCGATGTGGATGGGCTTTAACGGTCCGTCGCTGCGCTGATTCTGAAATGGCATGAAAAACCGGCCTGCGTGGCCGGTTTTTTAGTATTGAGATTCAAGGAATCTGTACGTCTTCTGCCAGTAACATGTCGATCAGGCGAATCAGCGGCAGGCCGATCAGGCTGGTGGCGTCGGGCCCCTCGGTGCTGCGAAACAGGCTGACCCCCAGGCCTTCGGCCTTGAAGCTGCCTGCGCAGTCGTAGGGTTGCTCGGCGTGCAAGTAGCGTTCGATGCGGGGCGCGTCGAGTGTGCGCATGTGTACGGTGAATGGCACGCAATCGACCTGGCAGTGCCCGGTCTGGCTGTTGAGCAGGGCCAAGCCGGTCAGGAATGTCACGCTGGCACCGCTGGCCGCCAGCAGCTGTTCGCGGGCCTTTTCGAACGTGTGGGGCTTGCCGATAATCCGGTCTCCCAGCACGGCGACCTGGTCGGAGCCGATTATCAGATGAGCGGTATGGCTGTCGGCCAGGGCGCGCGCTTTCTCTTCGGCGAGGCGTTTGACCAGCTCGATGGCGGACTCACCTGGGCGATGGCTTTCGTCGATATCCGGCGAGCTGCAAGTGAAAGGCAGCTGCAGGCGGGTCAGCAATTCCCGGCGATAGGCCGAGCTGGAAGCGAGTAATAAAGGCAGCATGCGCAACTCCATAAGGCGTGTGCGAATTCTAGCGAGGCTTCCAAGTGACGGACAGGGCTGAATTTCCTTTGACATGGGCGGGGGCATCCCTATAATGCTGCGCCTATGTTGAATGACCCGATTCCACCTCACGTTGACCCGCGCAAATTGGCTGATCGTGGCACCACCCTTCAAGGTGAAATGCTGCTGGCCGATTTGGAGAGACTCTGCGACCCGCTTTCCGACAATGTCGGTACGGTGCAGGCTAAATTCGTTTTTGAACGAGATGAACGTAAATCTGTGGTCATCCACAGCTTTATCGACACTGAAGTCAAAATGGTTTGCCAGCGTTGTCTTGAGCTGGTCACCCTGCCGATCCATAGCGAATGCAGTTACGCTGTGGTGAAGGAGGGTGCGAATACCCAGTCGTTGCCGAAAGGTTATGACGTGCTGGAACTGGGCGAAGATCCTTTGGATCTGCAGTCACTGATCGAGGAGGAGCTTCTGCTCGCCTTGCCCATTGTGCCTGCTCATCATCCGGAAGAATGCCAGCAGCCGGCGGGTCTCGATGAGCCCGAACCGAGCGAGGACGAGGTAACGCGGTCCAACCCGTTCAGTGTATTGGCGCAGTTAAAGCGTGACCCAAACGTTTAGGAGTTAATCAATTATGGCTGTTCAGCAGAACAAAAAATCCCGCTCTGCCCGTGACATGCGCCGTTCGCACGACGCTCTCGAGGCTAGCACCCTGTCTGTAGAAAAAACCACCGGTGAAGTTCACCTGCGTCACCACGTATCGCCAGAAGGCGTATACCGTGGCCGTAAAGTGATCGACAAGGGCGCTGACGAGTAATCACTTGTCCGCTCAAGTCATCGCGATTGACGCAATGGGCGGGGACTTCGGTCCCCGCAGCATTGTACAGGCCAGCCTTGCTTGCCTGTCTGCTACACCCTCGTTGCACCTGACCCTCGTCGGTCAACCCTCCCTACTTGAAGAATTGATCGCTGGCCATACGGCTGTGGATCGCGCGCGCCTGTCGATTACGCCGGCGTCCGAAGTCATCACCATGGACGAAAAGCCCGCCCAGGCCCTGCGTGGCAAACCCGACTCGTCGATGCGCGTGGCGCTTGAGTTGTTGCGTGACGGCAAGGTCCAGGCCTGTGTCAGTGCTGGTAATACCGGCGCGCTGATGGCGTTGTCGCGCTTCGTGCTCAAGACCCTGCCGGGCATTGACCGTCCGGCCATGGTGGCGGCGATTCCGACGCAGAGGGGTTACTGCCAATTGCTCGACCTGGGCGCCAACGTCGATTGCAGTGCCGAGCATCTGTTGCAGTTTGCGGTCATGGGGTCGGTTGCGGCTGAAACCCTGGGCATAGCGCGTCCTCGGGTGGCGTTGCTGAACATCGGCACCGAAGACATCAAGGGTAATCAGCAGGTCAAGTTGGCAGCGACTTTGTTGCAAGGCGCCCGTGGCATCAATTACATCGGCTTTATCGAGGGAGACGGCTTGTACCGTGGCGAAGCGGATGTGGTGGTGTGTGACGGTTTTGTCGGCAACATCCTGCTCAAATCCAGTGAAGGTCTGGCGATCATGATTGCCGGGCGCATCGAGGCGTTGTTCAGGAAGAACATGGCCACTCGCGTGGTTGGCGCGCTGGCGCTGCCCTTGATGAAGCGTCTGCAGGCGGATCTGGCGCCTGCACGGCACAACGGCGCGAGCTTTCTCGGCTTGCAGGGCATTGTGGTGAAAAGCCACGGTTCTGCCGGGGTCCAGGGGTTTCAGAGTGCCATTGCGCGCGCCTTGATCGAGATTCAGGAGAATCTTCCCGAGCGCCTGCACGGTCGTCTGGAGGATTTGTTGCTTTAGGCGTTTTCGTCGGACAATGCTTAAATGTGACCGCTTGGTTCGATGGGCCATCCAACTGTCAGTTTCTTGCGTCCCCAGAGCGGGGCGCCAACTCTCCGACGACAAGATCATTAGGGGCTTGTTACATGTCTGCTTCCCTCGCATTTGTCTTTCCAGGACAGGGTTCGCAGTCCCTCGGCATGCTGGCCGAGCTGGGCGCGCAACATCCGGTTGTCCTTGAAACATTCAAAGAAGCTTCCGATGCACTGGGTTACGACCTGTGGGCACTGACCCAGCAAGGGCCGGAAGAGCAACTCAATCAAACCGATAAAACCCAGCCGGCCATTCTGACCGCCTCTATCGCCCTGTGGCGTCTGTGGCTGGCCGAAGGTGGCGCGCGCCCGGCTTACGTTGCCGGGCACAGCCTGGGTGAATACAGCGCGCTGGTTGCGGCAGGCAGTCTGAGCCTGGGCGATGCGGTGAAGCTCGTCGAGCGTCGTGGCCAACTGATGCAGGAAGCCGTTCCGGCCGGTCAGGGCGGCATGGCTGCCATCCTGGGCCTGGACGATGCCGACGTACTGGCAGCCTGTGCCGAAGCGGCGCAAGGCGAAGTTGTCAGCGCGGTCAATTTCAACTCGCCGGGCCAGGTGGTCATCGCTGGCGCCAAGGCTGCAGTCGAGCGCGCCATCGAAGGCTGCAAGGCGCGTGGTGCCAAGCGCGCCATGCCGTTGCCGGTCAGCGTTCCGTCGCACTGCGAGCTGATGCGTCCGGCTGCCGAGCGTTTCGCCGAATCGATCGCTGCGATCGACTGGCAGGCGCCCCAGATTCCCGTGGTGCAGAACGTCAGTGCCCAGGTGTCGGCCGATCTGGAAACCCTCAAGCGCGATCTGCTCGAGCAACTGTACAAGCCAGTACGCTGGGTTGAATCGGTCCAGGCGCTGGCCGCCAAGGGTGCGACCAACCTGGTCGAGTGTGGTCCGGGCAAAGTGCTGGCCGGTCTGAACAAGCGTTGCGCCGAAGGCGTGTCGACATCCAACCTCAATACCCCAGACGCTTTCGCTGCCGCCCGTGCAGCGTTGGCCTGAATCAGGAGAAGCTTGCATGAGTCTGCAAGGTAAAGTTGCACTGGTCACCGGTGCAAGCCGTGGCATCGGCCAGGCCATCGCCCTGGAACTGGGTCGTCAGGGCGCCATCGTTGTTGGTACCGCGACCTCCGCGTCGGGTGCTGAACGCATTGCCGCAACCCTGAAGGAAAACGGTATTCAAGGCACTGGCCTGGAACTCAATGTCACCAGCGACGAGTCCGTGGCAAGTGTTCTGGCGAGCATTCAGGAGCAGTTCGGTGCGCCGGCGATTCTGGTCAATAATGCCGGTATCACCCGCGATAACCTGATGATGCGCATGAAAGACGACGAGTGGCACGACGTTGTCGATACCAATCTGAACAGTCTGTTCCGCCTGTCCAAAGGCGTTTTGCGTGGCATGACCAAAGCCCGTTGGGGCCGAATTATCAGTATTGGCTCGGTTGTGGGTGCCATGGGCAACGCAGGCCAAGTAAACTACGCTGCCGCCAAGGCCGGTCTGGAAGGTTTCAGCCGTGCACTGGCGCGTGAAGTCGGTTCGCGTTCGATTACGGTAAACTCGGTGGCCCCTGGGTTCATCGATACCGATATGACCCGTGAACTGCCCGAGGCGCAGCGTGAAGCCTTGCAGACGCAGATTCCGCTGGGTCGCCTGGGGCAGGCTCAAGAGATCGCGTCCGTGGTCGCTTTTCTTGCGTCGGACGGTGCGGCTTACGTTACCGGAGCTACAATCCCGGTGAACGGCGGGATGTACATGTAATTCAAATGTGACGGATTGCTTCAAAAAAATGTCATACGAGCTGTCTAAAATCCGTTATAAAGCTGCAATCTATTTATAGGCAGAGGGTCACCGGGTTCGAGGAGTGAAGCTTTCAGTTGAAAAGCTGAAAAGTCTTTCTATACACTTACCCACTGGCCAGCTGCCTGAATTTGTCCATTAGGAGTGAAAACAAGGTATGAGCACCATCGAAGAGCGCGTCAAGAAAATCGTTGCTGAGCAACTGGGCGTTAAAGAAGAAGAAGTGGTCAACACTGCTTCCTTCGTTGAAGACCTGGGTGCCGACTCCCTTGACACCGTTGAGCTGGTGATGGCTCTGGAAGAGGAATTCGAGACCGAAATCCCTGACGAAGAAGCCGAGAAGATCACTACTGTACAAGCTGCAATCGACTACGTTACTAGCCACCAGGCGTAATAGTTTGTAATCGTTGCTCGCTGTCATGGAAAAACCGCACTGCCATCATGGCGTGCGGTTTTTTCTTTAGGCCTGATGCAAAGTCGTCATTTGAAAAAAGGAGAGTGCTGTGTCGCGTAGACGCGTCGTAGTCACCGGTATGGGTATGTTGTCGCCACTGGGCACGGATGTGCCGAGCAGTTGGCAGGGCATTCTGGCTGGCCGCAGTGGCATTGGTCTGATCGAACACGCCGACCTTTCTGCCTATTCCACCCGTTTTGGCGGCTCGGTAAAGGACTTCAATGTCGAGGAATACCTGTCGGTCAAGGAAGCCCGCAAGCTCGACCTGTTCATTCAATACGGTCTGGCCGCAGGGTTTCAGGCGGTACGCAATTCCGGTCTGGAAGTCACTGACGCCAACCGTGAGCGTATCGGCGTGGCCATGGGCTCGGGTATTGGCGGTCTGACCAATATCGAAGAAACCGCCCGCACGCTGCACGAGACCGGCCCACGACGGATCTCTCCGTTCTTCGTGCCAGGCTCGATCATCAATATGATTTCCGGTTTCCTGTCCATCCACCTCGGTGCACAAGGACCCAACTACGCCATCGCCACGGCCTGTACCACCGGTACACACTGCATTGGCATGGCAGCCCGCAACATCATGTACGACGAAGCCGACGTGATGATTGCCGGCGGTGCCGAGATGGCGGCCTGCGGTTTGGGCATGGGCGGCTTCGGTGCTTCCCGCGCGCTGTCGACCCGCAACGACGAGCCGACCCGCGCCAGCCGTCCATGGGACAAGGGCCGCGATGGCTTTGTATTGTCCAATGGTGCCGGTGCGCTGGTACTGGAAGAGCTCGAGCACGCCAAGGCGCGTGGCGCGACCATCTACGCCGAGCTGATCGGCTTCGGCACCAGTGGCGACGCCTACCACATGACTTCGCCGCCAGTCGATGGCGCGGGTGCTGCGCGCTGCATCACCAATGCGCTACGCGATGCCAAAATCAATGGCGATCAAGTGCAGTACATCAATGCCCACGGCACGTCGACTTCGGCAGGCGACCTGGCTGAAGTCAATGCGATCAAGTCGGTGTTCGGCGAGCACGCCTACAAGCTGGCTGTCAGTTCCACCAAGTCCATGACCGGCCACCTGCTGGGGGCGGCGGGCGCGGTCGAGGCGATCTTCAGCGTGCTGGCGATCAACAGCCAGGTAGCACCGCCGACCATCAACCTCGATGAGCCGGATGAAGGCTGCGACCTCGATTTCGTGCCGCACACGGCGCGCAACATGGATATCGATGTGGTCGTTTCCAACTCCTTCGGTTTTGGTGGCACCAATGGCTCGCTGGTGTTCCGCCGGTTCGCAGGCTGATGGACAGCTGGGTCGACGGTCAGCCGGCTGACGCTTTGTCGCTGAAGGATCGCGGCCTGGCTTATGGCGATGGCCTGTTCGAGACCATCGCCGTGCGCAACGGGCAGCCCGTGTTGCTGGACCGGCATCTGTCGCGTCTGGTGGACGGCTGCTCGCGTTTGGCAATTACTGCCGATCATGAGTTGGTCCGCAGCGAGTTGCTGGCCTATGCGGCGGCACTGGGTGACGGGGTGCTCAAGCTCATCCTCACCCGTGGCGATGGTCTGCGCGGTTACGCCCCCGATCCTTCGGCCCAGGCCCGACGCATTCTGCAAGGCAATCCACCTGCGGCTTATCCTGCCGCGCACGGTGAGCAGGGTGTTCGCCTGTTTCCTTGCACCACGCGATTGTCCAGGCAGCCATTGCTGGCCGGCCTCAAGCACCTGAATCGTCTTGAACAAGTCCTCGCCCGTGCCGAATGGCAGGACACCGAGCATGCCGAAGGCTTGATGCTCGATCAGGCCGGGCGCGTGATTGAAGGTGTGTTCAGCAACTTGTTCCTGGTGCGTGATGGCGTGCTCATCACCGCTGACCTCAAGCGCTGCGGCGTGGCAGGCGTGATGCGTGCCGAAATATTGTTTCAGGCCAAGTCGCTGGGAATCCCCACGCAAATCACCGATATCCCCCTCGAACAGCTGCAATGGGCTAACGAAGTCTTTGTCTGCAACAGCGTGTATGGTATTTGGCCGGTGCGCGCCTATGCTGCTCTTCACTGGCCGGTTGGGCCGCTCACCCGTAAACTCCAAACCATTGCCCGTGTGCTACTGGATGCTTGATACGTGAGACGTAAACTCTTGCTGCTGCTGGAAACCGGAGTGGTTCTGGCAGGGCTGCTGCTGGGTGCTTCAGCCTGGAAAATTCATTCGGCGCTGGTACAGCCGCTGAACATTGCCCAGGAACAATTGCTGGATGTGCCCAAGGGCACCACGCCGACCCGCACCTTCTACCGACTCGAAGCCAATGGCGTCATCAAGGACGCATTCTGGCTGCGGGTATATTGGCGCTTCAACCTCGCCAAACAACCCCTGCACAGCGGTGAATACCGCATGAAACCGGGCATGACCGTTGAAGGCCTGATCGACCTGTGGAAGCGCGGGGACATGGTTCAGTACAGCCTGACCCTGGTCGAAGGCTGGAATTTCCGTCAGGTCCGCGCAGCGCTGGCCAAGGAAGAGAGGCTCGACCATAGTCTCGACGGTTTGAGCGACAGCCAGGTCATGGACAAGCTCGGCCACACCGGGATTTTTCCGGAAGGGCGCTTTTTCCCTGACACCTACCGTTACGTGCGGGGCATGTCCGATGTCGAGCTGCTGAAAACCGCTTACGACCGCCTCGACGAAGTGCTGGCCAAGGAGTGGGAGCAGCGCTCTTCCGATGTGCCGTACACCGAGCCCTACCAGGCGCTGATCATGGCTTCGCTGGTGGAAAAGGAAACCGGCGTACCGCAGGAGCGTGGGCAGATTGCCGGCGTGTTTGTGCGCCGCATGGCGATAGGCATGCTGCTGCAGACCGACCCGACGGTGATCTACGGCCTCGGCGACCGCTACAGCGGCAAGCTGACCCGGGCTCACCTCAAGGAATCGACGCCCTACAACACCTACATGAATGCGGGCCTGCCGCCGACCCCGATTTCCATGGTCGGTCGCGAAGCCATCCATGCAGCGCTCAATCCGGTGGAGGGCAACAGCCTTTACTTCGTGGCGCGTGGTGATGGCACTCACGTGTTCTCCGATGACCTGGATGCCCATAACAATGCCGTGAAGGAGTTCCAGCTCAAGCGTCGCGCCGATTACCGCTCCAGCCCGGCACCCGCTACCACGCCAGAGACAGCGCCGACCCAGGCTGAACAAAACGGTACGCAGGAGGCCGAGGCCTCGCAGGAGCTGGCACCGATCCCGGCCGCTTCGCCGAACGCGGCTCCCGAGGCGCTGCCGCAAGTGCCAGCGCAAGATCCTGCGCCAGCCCCTGAAACGCCCGAACTCGATGCCAACGCACCGAAAAGCTCGCAATGACTCTGATTAAGGACTGCCTGTGACCGGCTTGTTTATTACTCTGGAAGGCCCCGAAGGCGCCGGCAAGAGCACCAATCGCGAATACCTGGCCGAGCGCCTGCGCGCCGCCGGCATCGAGGTGGTGCTGACCCGCGAGCCGGGTGGCACGCCGTTGGCCGAGCGCATCCGTGAAGTGCTGCTGGCCCCGGTCGATGAAGTCATGAACCCGGATACCGAGTTACTGCTGGTGTTCGCGGCGCGTGCCCAGCACCTGGCCGAGGTGATTCGCCCGGCGCTGGCTCGCGATGCCGTGGTCTTGTGTGATCGTTTCACCGATTCGACATACGCCTACCAAGGTGGCGGTCGCGGCTTGTCGCTGGAGCGCATCGCGACTCTGGAAACCTTCGTCCAGGGCGATCTGCGCCCGGACCTGACGCTGATTTTCGATCTGCCTGTCGAGGTCGGCCTGGCCCGCGCCAGCGCTCGTGGTCGTCTGGATCGCTTCGAGCTCGAAGGCCGGACCTTTTTCGATGCCGTGCGCAGTGCCTTCCTCAAGCGGGCCGAGGCGGATCCGGCGCGTTATGTGCTGGTCGATGCTGCCCAGCCGTTGGCACAGGTTCAGCAATCACTGGATACCTTGCTGCCGCGCCTGCTGGAGTTGAGCCGTGGCTGAGGCCTATCCGTGGCAGGAAAACCTCTGGCAGCAACTGGCCGGTCGCGCCCAGCATGCCCACGCCTACCTGCTGCATGGCCCGGCCGGGATCGGCAAGCGGGCACTGGCCGAGCGCTTGATGGCCAGCTTGCTGTGCAAGCGCCCGAACGCGCTGGAAGCCTGCGGAGAGTGCAAGTCCTGCCTGCTGCTCAAGGCTGGCAGCCACCCGGATAACTACATCCTGGAGCCGGAAGAGGCCGACAAGGCGATCAAGGTCGACCAGGTTCGCGATCTGGTCGGTTTCGTGGTGCAGACCGCGCAGTTGGGCGGTCGCAAGGTGGTGCTGATCGAGCCGGCCGAGTCGATGAACATCAACGCCGCCAACGCCTTGCTCAAAAGCCTTGAAGAACCGTCCGGCGATACAGTGTTGTTGCTGGTCAGCCATCAGCCGAGCCGTTTGTTGCCAACCATCAAGAGTCGCTGCGTGCAGCAGGCCTGTCCGCTGCCGGGCGAGGCCATGAGCTTGAAGTGGCTGGCCCGGGCGTTGCCGGAGTGCTCCGAAGAAGAGCGCGTCGAACTGCTGACGCTGGCCGCTGGTTCGCCACTGGCGGCGGTCAATCTCCAGGCCCAGGGCGTGCGTGAACAGCGCGCGCAAGTGGTGGAGGGGGTGAAGAAACTCCTCAAGCAACAGCAGTCGCCGACGCAACTGGCCGAAGAATGGAAAAACATTCCGATGTTGCGCCTGTTCGACTGGTTCTGCGATTGGTCGAGCCTGATCCTGCGTTATCAGTTGACCCAGGATGAAGCCGGCCTCGGCCTGACCGACATGCGCAAGGTCGTGCAATACCTGGCGCAGAAAAGCGCCCAGGGCAAAGTCCTTGATATTCAGGACTGGATCCTCGCCCAGCGACAGAAAGTCTTGAGCAAGGCCAACCTCAATCCGGCCTTGCTGCTGGAGGCATTGCTGGTGCAATGGGTGTCGTTGCCTACCCAGCGATGACTGTCTGCGCCTAGACTCTGAGTATCAGAACATCCGACCGTCCCACCCATTCGATACAAGTTGCAGCCCTTTATGCTCGTAGATTCCCATTGTCACCTTGATCGCCTCGACCTGACTGTCCACGACGGCTCCCTGGATGCAGCCCTTGATGCGGCCCGGCAGCGCGGGGTAGGGCACTTTCTGTGTATCGGTGTCAGCGCGGACAACGCGGCCGACGTCAAAGCCCTGGCCGAACGTTATGACGACGTCGACTGCTCGGTGGGCGTGCACCCTCTGGATGTGCAGCCGGGCGCCGCGCCAGCGCTGGACTGGCTGTTGCGGGAGCTCAATCACCCGCGTGTGGTGGCGATTGGCGAAACAGGTCTGGACTATCACTACGAGCCGGAAGCGGCAGAGTTGCAGCAGGAGTCCTTCCGCCTGCACCTGCAAGCGGCGCAACAGACCGGCAAGCCGGTGATCATCCATACCCGTGGCGCCCGCGCCGATACCCTGGACTTGCTGCGTGAGGCGGCGCTGCCCCAGGCGGGGGTGCTGCATTGCTTTACCGAAGACTGGGAGATGGCGAAGGCCGCGCTGGACATGGGCTATTACATTTCCCTGTCCGGGATTGTCACTTTCCGCAATGCCGACGCGTTGCGCGATGTGGCCAGCAAGGTACCGGCCGACCGGTTGCTGGTGGAAACCGACTCGCCGTATCTGGCACCGATTCCCTATCGCGGCAAGCCAAACCTGCCGCAGTACGTGCGTGAAGTTGCGGAATTTCTGGCAATGTTGCGTGGTGAGTCCTACGAGCGATTTGCCGAGCAAACTACGGCGAATTTCAAGCGGCTGTTCCCGCTGGCACATGTAAAAGGTTAAATCGCAGGCAAAAAAAACCCGGGTTCTGGGGGGTGAATCCGGGTTAAGACCATTAGGAGTAAAACAATGGCACACGGTCCGTTGGTACCAATATCGGCGTGACACTTGGGGGAGATGCCCCGCCGACAGTTCAAGTATTGATCAGGATTGCGCCTCGTCCAGTTTAGCGGCCAGGGTTTTTAAACAAATTTGGAATACGTGCGCTTCGGAAGAGTTCTCATCACCCTGTAAACGTACGCGGAATGACCAGAAAGCGCAGATATGGTCGGATGATCCGTGCATTTTTGCGTAAGTTAGGCATAATACGCGGCTTCGAATTTTGACCCCCGACAGACCTTTTCTTATGCATAAAGAACCTCGTAAGGTCCGTGAATTCCGTCGCCGCGAGCAGGAAATTCTCGATACCGCGCTCAAGCTGTTCCTCGAACAAGGTGAAGACAGTGTCACCGTCGAGATGATTGCTGATGCCGTCGGTATCGGCAAAGGCACGATCTACAAGCACTTCAAATCCAAGGCGGAAATCTATCTGCGCCTGATGCTCGACTACGAGCGCGATTTGAACGAGCTGTTGCACTCCGCCGACGTCGACAAGGACAAGGAAGCCCTGTCCCGTGCCTATTTCGAATTCCGCATGCGCGATCCTCAACGCTATCGCCTGTTCGACCGCCTTGAAGAGAAAGTGGTCAAGGGCAACCAGGTACCGGAGATGATCGAGGAGCTGCACAAGATCCGTGCCTCGAACTTCGAACGCCTGACCCTGCTGATCAAGGGCCGGATCAGCGAAGGCAAGCTGGAAGACGTGCCACCTTACTTCCATTACTGCGCATCCTGGGCGCTGGTGCACGGTGCCGTCGCGCTGTATCACTCGCCGTTCTGGAGCAATGTGCTGGAAGATCAGGAAGGTTTCTTCCAGTTCCTGATGGATATTGGCGTGCGCATGGGCAACAAGCGCAAGCGCGACACCGACACTTCCGGCAGCTGAGCCATTCAGTTGCCTTATTGCGCCATGATTTCGCTACTTGGCGCAGTACCGCAGGAATATACTCAGGTAGAGGACTTGCTAAAACTTGATTTCTGAGTCAAGTTTTAGCGGCCCGATATTCTTCCGCCGGAGTGACCATGATCGTTGATCGTCAAGGCAGGCGTTTTCGCAACTTGCGAATCAGTCTGACCTCAGCCTGCAATTACGCCTGTACCTACTGCGTGCCCAATGGCAAGCGGCTGGTGGCTGCGCAGGATGAATTGTCGGCCGAAGCCATGGCGCGCGGCGTGGCTTACCTGATTGAAGCGGCGGGCATCGAGCGTCTGCGCATTACCGGCGGCGAGCCGCTGGTCAGCCCGAAACTCGAAGCGTTCATGACAGCGGTCGGTCAGATGGGCCTGGAAGACATCAGCCTGACCACCAATGGTCAGTTGCTGGCGAAGAAACTGCCGCTGCTGGTGAACGCGGGCATTCGGCGCCTCAACGTTTCCCTCGATACCCTGGACGCCAGTGCGTTCCGCGGCATTGCCCGGGGCGGCGACCTGGCCACCGTGCTCAATGGCATGAACGAGGCCAGTGCGGCCGGCATGAAGATCAAGGTCAACATGGTGCCGCTGCGCGGCCAGAACCTTGATCAGGTGATGCCGCTGCTCGACTACTGCCTGGAGCGCGGTTATGAACTGCGTTTCATCGAGCTGATGCGCATGGGCCACCTGGCCAACGATTCCAATGCCTTTCTGCAACAGTTCGTCAGCCTCCAGCAATTGCTGAGCCTGATCGGCGAGCGCTACGAGTATCTGCAAGCCGACGCCCCCGTCGATGCGACAGCGGTGCGCTATGAAATTCCGGGGCAAGGCCATTTCGGCGTGATCGCCAACGAAAGTGTGCCGTTCTGCCGTACCTGCTCGCGCCTTCGTTTGTCCTCTACCGGGTGGCTGCATGGCTGCCTGTCGTCGAGCAATCGCCATTACATCGGCGACCTGCTGGACAAGCCGCGCCATCAGGCGCTGCCAGCCTTGCAGCGACTGCTGGTGAAAGCCTTGGGGGACAAGCAGGAAGTGGCGTTCTCCGGTGGCGCGACTGTCATGAAAATTATCGGCGGTTGAACTGGCCTCATCGCGGGCAAGCCACGCTCCCACAGGGTTTACGCCAAACCCTGTGGGAGCGTGGCTTGCCCGCGATTGCGTTTGATCAGGCAAAGCGCAACTTGAGCTGGCGCGGAAGCTGCATCCTACGGCCATTCGCCGGTTTTCCGACACCGGCCTCTGGAGGATAGGATGCGTAGCCTGGTTTTGCTGCTGGCCGTTTTGGCACTTGGTGGCTGCATGAACGTCAGCGATATGGCCGAAGGGACTCGTTACCATATGAGCGATGCGGGGTTACTCGACCACAGTGATAGCCGTCGCGCAAACAACCTGCGCATTCAGCCGGACTCGTTCGTCTACATCGCCCAGGGCGCTTTCATGCCGCCAGGCAGCGACGTTTACCCGCGGCCCAACGTGATTGCCGAAGTTGCGTTCGATGGCTTCGTCGAATACTTCCCGATGGTCCGCCGTGCCCGTACGCCGGAAGGCCTCGACCAGGCCATGGGCGACGCCCGTGCCGCCGGTGCGCACTATCTGCTCTACACCCGGTTTGCCAAATCCGACGACCGTATCGGCAACTCGGACGAGTGGCTGGACCAGGAAGCCCTGGATCGTCTCGGCATCGACAGCGGTATGATTCAGATCATGTTGATCGAGACCAGCACCCAGTATTTGATTGATACTGCAACCATCAAGAGTCGTGGCGGTTTACTGACGTTCCACGATAAAAAACCCGAAGACCTGATGGGCCCGCCGCTGGAACAATATGCGCGCAGCCTGCTGGGCCTCAGCGACCAGTAATGCCAAGGAGAACGCCATGAGTGGCCCGCAAAAAGCCAACGACCTGCTGGGGCAAATCCCCAAGACCAAAGGCTTGCCGCCGGTGCACCTGTGGAATCCGGATTTCTGCGGCGACATCGACATGCGCATCGCCCGCGACGGCACATGGTTTTACCTGGGCACGCCGATCGGGCGCAAACCGATGGTCAAACTGTTCTCCACCATCATTCGCCGCGACGGCGATGATTATTTCCTGATCACTCCGGTGGAAAAGGTCGGCATCAAGGTCGACGATGCGCCGTTCGTGGCGATTGCAGTGGACGTGGAAGGTGAGGGCGAGGCGCAGCTGTTGCGCTTTACCACCAACGTCGATGAAGCCACCGAGGCCGGCGCCGATCATCCGGTGCGCGTGATCATCGACCCGGTAACGCAGGAGCCAGCCCCTTACGTGCATGTGCGCAGCAATCTTGAAGCCTTGATCCATCGCAACGTGTTCTATCAATTGGTGGAGCTGGCGGTGAGTCGCGAGATCGACGGCCAGCGCTGGCTCGGTGTATGGAGTGGCGGCGAGTTTTTCCCCATCGGCCTCGAACCCTGACACCCCCACATTGGATTTCTGATTTTCCCCAAAGAATCAAATTGACTTCCAATCATATGATGATTAGCGTGGGCCTCCAATGCGAACGGCTTTGAGGTGTCCATGTCCAGCAGCTTTCATGCATCGACGGTTGACTGGCTGGGTTGCTGGCTCGCCACGGGGCAGGTCAAGCCGGGTGAGTCACTCAAGGTCGAAGCCGACCTAGGCGAACAGCTTGGTGTAAGCCGCACGGTCATCCGTGAAGCCATCAAGACCCTGGTTGCCAAAGGCATGCTAGAGGTCGGGCCGAAAGTCGGCACGCGGGTGTTGCCGGTGCGGCGCTGGAACCTCTTCGATCCACAAGTCGTCGGCTGGTTGTCACGCAGCGGCTTGCCGGAAAACTTCGTCGACGATCTGCTCGACCTGCGCCGTACCATCGAACCGATGGCCGTGCGCTGGGCCTGCGAGCGCGCAACCGGCGAACAGGTAAATGCGATCCTGTTGGCCTGCAACGCGCTGGAACGGGCGGTGGACAGCGGCATCGATTACAACCGTGCCGACCAGCTCTTCCACGAGTGCATTCTCGCTGCCAGCCACAATCAATTCATCGAACAAATGGTTCCCGCTCTCGGCGCGTTGTTGGCGGTGGCCTTTGAAGTGTCCGCCGCCGACCCGGATGAACTGCGTCGCACCTTGCCGATTCACCGGGACCTGGCCGAGGCTATCGCGGCCCGTGATACCGCCCGGGGTGTCTGGGCCTGCATGACCCTGATCGATAACGCGGACCTGGCGATCAAGCGCTACTACCCGCAAGTCATGGCCGATAAAAAGGCCAGCTGACAACGAAAATCCCCACATAAAAACAAGAACAATGCAGGAGGTTTCATGGCGTGGACTGCGGTGACCGGACATCGGGCACAACTGGGCGAAGGTCCGTTCTGGGATGCGCCCACCCAAGCCCTGTACTGGGTGGACATCGCCGGTAAACAGGCGCTGCGATTGATTGGCGCCAACGTGCAGATCTGGCAGATGCCGGAGCACGTGTCGGCGTTCATTCCCTGCGAAAGCGGCGACGCGCTGGTGACACTGAGCAGCGGGGTGTATCGCCTCGACCTCGACTCTCCTGGCCTGGAACCGCGCCTGACGTTGCTCTGCGTGGCCGATCCACAACCGGGCAACCGCCCCAACGAAGCCCGCTGCGACGCCCAGGGCCGACTTTGGCTCGGCACCATGCAAAACAACATCGGAGAACACGGCGAAGACCTGCCCATCGTCCGCCGTTGCGGTGGACTGTTTCGCATCGATCGCGCCGGGCGGGTTACGCCGTTGCTGCGCAATCTGGGCATTCCCAACACGCTGCTGTGGAGCGATGACGCCACCAGCGTGTATTTCGGCGACAGCCTCGACGGCACCTTGTATCGGCATTTCATCCGTACCGACGGTGCTCTCGATACGCCGCAGGTCTGGTTTGGTCCGCATTGGCGTGGCGGCCCGGACGGTTCGGCGATGGATGCCGAAGGTTTTATCTGGAATGCCCGTTGGGACGGCAGCTGCCTGCTCAGGTTGAGCCCGGACGGCAAGGTCGATCGGATCATCGAGCTGCCGGTCAGTCGCCCCACCAGCTGTGTGTTTGGCGGTGCAGACCTGAAAACCCTGTACATCACGAGCGCGGCGAGTCCGCTGGGCCATCCATTGGATGGGGCTGTGTTGTCGATTGCAGTGGATGTGCCTGGAAAGCACTGCACGCGTTTTGCCGGATAAATCCCAAAATATGGGATGTAAATATATATATTGAGATTTATCGCGAGCCGGGTTTATAGTCGGCCTCACGAGTTACATGCACTCACACTTAAAAAAACAAAACAGGTGAAGTGATGCAGCGAAGTTCCCCCGTGCTCCCTTGCGGAGCCTGTGCCTCAGAACGTTTCCGAGCTGAAACGTTTTCGCACTCACCTGTTTCCTACCCAGCGCCTTTTGACCGGACATCGACAGATGCCCGGTTTTCGTCGTGTCTTCGAACAGGAGTCTTGATCCATGGCTGAACCACTGTCATTGCCACCGGTGCCGGAACCGCCCAAGGGCGAACGCCTGAAAAACAAGGTCGTATTGTTGACCGGTGCCGCCCAGGGTATCGGCGAAGCGATTGTGGCGGCCTTCGCGTCCCAGCAGGCCAGGCTGATCATCAGCGACATTCAGGCCGAAAAAATCGAGAAGGTCGCGGCGCACTGGCGGGACCAGGGCGCCGATGTGGTGGCGATCAAGGCTGACGTGTCGCGTCAGCAGGATCTGCACGCCATGGCCCGGCTGGCGATCGACCTGCACGGCCGGATCGATGTGCTGGTCAACTGCGCCGGGGTCAACGTGTTCCGCGATCCGCTGGAAATGACCGAGGAAGACTGGCGTCGCTGCTTCGCCATCGACCTCGATGGCGCCTGGTACGGTTGCAAGGCGGTACTGCCGCAGATGATCGAGCAGGGCATCGGCAGCATCATCAATATCGCGTCCACCCATTCCTCCCACATCATCCCTGGCTGCTTCCCCTACCCGGTGGCCAAGCA
Source organism: Pseudomonas fluorescens (assembly GCF_000967965.1). Classification (GTDB taxonomy): domain Bacteria; phylum Pseudomonadota; class Gammaproteobacteria; order Pseudomonadales; family Pseudomonadaceae; genus Aquipseudomonas; species Aquipseudomonas grandcourensis. Next base: position 26,136 of record NZ_LACC01000003.1, on the reverse strand, counting down.
TGGCCTGCTCGGCCTGACCCGCGCGCTGGGCATCGAATATGCGCCCAAGGGTGTGCGCGTCAACGCGATTGCGCCGGGCTACATCGAAACCCAGTTGAACGTCGATTACTGGAACGGCTTTGCCGACCCCCACGCCGAACGCCAGCGCGCGTTTGACCTGCACCCGCCGCGCCGTATCGGGCAGCCGATCGAAGTGGCAATGACCGCCGTGTTCCTGGCCAGTGATGAAGCGCCGTTCATCAATGCCTCGTGCATCACCATCGATGGTGGGCGCTCGGTGATGTACCACGACTGAGTGATCGGGTTTTCAGGCGCGTTGCTACGCCTGAAATCCAATCATCATACGATATGACTATTGGCAGTATGTTTTTACCGCCCGCTGGTTAACAAAGAACGCTTTCAAAGAACGCTCAAGAAAAATAACAAGGAGTCAGCTTATGAATCGTCGTCATGCTATCCGTTCCCTGTGCTGTGCCGCGTTGGCGGTCTCGGCGTTCAGCCTGAACAGCACGCTGCTGGCAGCCGAGGAAGTGAAGATCGGTTTCTTGGTCAAGCAGGCGGAAGAACCCTGGTTCCAGACTGAGTGGGCATTTGCCGAAAAGGCCGGGAAAGAGAAGGGCTTCACCCTGATCAAGATCGCCGTGCCGGACGGTGAGAAAACCCTTTCGGCCATCGACAGCCTCGCGGCCAACGGCGCCAAGGGGTTCGTGATCTGCCCGCCGGACGTGTCCCTCGGCCCTGCGATCATGGCCAAGGCCAAGCTCAACGGGTTGAAAGTGATTGCCGTCGATGACCGTTTCGTCGATGCCGGCGGCAAGTTCATGGAAGACGTGCCGTACCTCGGCATGGCTGCGTTCGAAGTCGGCCAGAAGCAAGGCAATGCCATGGCGACCGAAGCGAAGAAACGCGGTTGGGAATGGAAAGATACCTATGCGGTAATCAACACCTACAACGAACTCGACACCGGCAAGAAGCGCACCGACGGTTCGGTCAAAGCGCTGGAAGATGCCGGCATGCCGAAAGACCACATCCTGTTCGCGGCCCTCAAGACCCTCGACGTGCCGGGCAGCATGGACGCCACCAACTCGGCCCTGGTGAAACTGCCGGGGGCGGCGAAGAACCTGATCATCGGCGGCATGAACGACAACACCGTCCTGGGCGGTGTGCGCGCCACCGAGAGCGCCGGTTTCGCCGCGGCCAACGTGATCGGCATCGGCATCAACGGTACCGACGCCATCGGCGAGCTGAAGAAACCCGACAGCGGCTTCTACGGTTCGATGCTGCCGAGCCCGCACATCGAGGGCTACAACACCGCCAGCATGATGTACGACTGGGTCACCACCGGCAAAGAACCTGCAAAGTTCACCGCCATGGACGACGTGACGCTGATCACCCGTGACAACTTCAAGCAGGAGCTGGAAAAGATCGGCCTGTGGAACTGACGGCCGTTTGATTTCAGCGGCGGCCCCGGCGGCGGGGTTGCCTGATCGGTGTGAAGAGGTGGTTATGCACGCGCAAACAATCCAACACGAACACAGCCTTACCGGCAGCTTGCGCTTCAACGGAATTGGCAAGACCTTTCCCGGTGTGAGGGCGCTGGACAACATCAGCTTCGTCGCCCATCCGGGGCAGGTTCACGCCTTGATGGGCGAGAACGGCGCTGGCAAGTCGACGCTGCTGAAAATCCTCGGCGGGGCCTACACGCCTTGCAGCGGTGCGTTGCAGATCGGCGAGCGGACGATGGACTTCAAGTCCACCGCCGACAGCATCGGCAGTGGTGTCGCGGTGATCCACCAGGAGCTGCATCTGGTGCCGGAAATGACCGTGGCCGAGAACCTGTTTCTCGGGCATCTGCCCGCCAGTTTCGGCCTGATCAATCGCAGTACCCTGCGCCAGCAGGCACTGGCCTGCCTCAAGGGCCTGGCCGATGAAATCGACCCGCAGGAGAAAGTCGGGCGCCTGTCCCTTGGCCAGCGGCAATTGGTGGAAATCGCCAAGGCGTTGTCCCGTGGCGCCCACGTGATTGCCTTCGACGAACCCACCAGCAGCCTTTCGGCGCGGGAGATCGACCGCTTGATGGCGATCATCGGCCGGCTGCGGGACGAGGGCAAAGTGGTGCTCTACGTGTCCCACCGCATGGAAGAAGTGTTCCGCATCTGCAACGCGGTGACGGTGTTCAAGGACGGGCGTTACGTACGCACGTTCGACGACATGAGCCAGCTGACCCACGATCAACTGGTCACCTGCATGGTCGGGCGCGACATCCAGGACATTTACGATTACCGCCCGCGCCAGCGCGGCGCGGTGGCACTCAAGGTCGATGGTCTGCTCGGGCCGGGGTTGCGCGAGCCGGTGAGCTTCGAGGTGCACAAAGGCGAAATCCTCGGGCTGTTCGGGCTGGTCGGTGCCGGTCGCACCGAGCTGTTGCGCCTGCTCAGCGGCCTGGCGCGCAACAGCGCCGGACAGCTGAAACTTCGTGGCCATGAACTGAAGCTGCGTTCACCCCGGGACGCGATTGCCGCCGGGATCCTGTTGTGCCCCGAGGACCGCAAGAAGGAAGGCATCTTGCCGCTGGCCAGCGTCGCCGAGAACATCAACATCAGCGCGCGCGGCGCTCACTCCACCTTCGGTTGCCTGTTGCGCGGCCTGTGGGAGAAGGACAATGCCGAGCAGCAGATCAAGGCGCTGAAAGTGAAGACGCCCAACGCGGCGCAAAAAATCATGTACCTGTCCGGTGGCAATCAGCAGAAGGCCATTCTCGGCCGCTGGCTGTCGATGCCGATGAAAGTGCTGCTGCTCGACGAACCCACCCGTGGCATCGACATCGGTGCCAAGGCCGAGATCTACCAGATCATCCATAACCTGGCCGCCGAGGGGATCGCGGTGATTGTGGTGTCCAGCGACTTGATGGAAGTCATGGGCATTTCCGATCGCATCCTGGTGCTGTGCGAAGGCGCCCTGCGTGGCGAGCTGAGCCGCGAACAGGCCAACGAATCCAACCTGCTGCAACTGGCTTTGCCGCGCCAACGCGCCGACGGCGTGGCGAACTGAGAGGTGACTATGATGACAACCCAAAACAACACCCTGCCGACCCCACGCAAACCGCTGGACCTGCGACGCTTCCTCGATGACTGGGTGATGCTGCTGGCGGCCGTCGGCATCTTTATCGCCTGCACCTTGCTGATCGACAACTTCCTTTCACCGCTGAACATGCGTGGCCTGGGCCTGGCGATTTCCACCACCGGGATCGCTGCATGCACCATGTTGTATTGCCTGGCGTCCGGGCATTTCGACTTGTCGGTGGGCTCGGTGATTGCCTGCGCCGGGGTAGTCGCGGCGGTGGTGATGCGCGACACCAACAGCGTGTTTCTCGGTGTCTGTGCGGCGCTGGTGATGGGCCTGATCGTCGGGCTGATCAACGGGATAGTGATCGCCAAGCTGCGGGTCAACGCGCTGATCACCACGCTGGCGACCATGCAGATCGTGCGTGGCCTGGCCTACATCTTCGCCAACGGCAAAGCGGTGGGGGTGTCCCAGGAATCGTTCTTTGTGTTCGGTAACGGCCAGCTGTTCGGCGTACCGGTGCCGATCCTGATCACCATCGTCTGCTTCCTGTTCTTCGGCTGGCTGCTGAACTACACCACCTACGGGCGCAACACCATGGCCATCGGCGGCAACCAGGAAGCGGCGCTGCTGGCCGGTGTGAATGTCGACCGGACCAAGATCATCATCTTCGCCGTGCATGGCGTGATCGGCGCGTTGGCCGGGGTGATCCTGGCTTCGCGCATGACCTCCGGCCAACCGATGATCGGTCAGGGTTTCGAGCTGACGGTGATCTCGGCCTGCGTGCTGGGCGGGGTGTCGTTGAGTGGCGGGATCGGCATGATCCGGCATGTGATCGCCGGGGTGTTGATTCTGGCGATCATCGAGAATGCGATGAACCTGAAGAACATCGATACGTTTTATCAGTATGTGATCCGGGGTTCGATTTTGTTGTTGGCGGTGGTCATAGACCGACTGAAACAACGCTGACCACCGAAGTCTGACGGTGCAGGTGATCTCCTGTGGGAGCGGGCTTGCTCGCGAATGCGATCTGTCGGTCACATCGATGTTGGATGTGCTGATGTCTTCGTCGGATCGCCGCCCGGAGCAAGTCCGCTCCCACAGGGTTCTGCATTCACACATCGAATTGTGGTCTGGCACAGATCCTGTGGGAGCGGGCTTGCCCGCGAAGAGGCCCTTAAACTCAACACATGATCCGGCACTCACTTGCCTTGCGCAGCGCCTCAATCAATTCCTGCCTGCACATTCCTGATAGCGCAAAATTCTTCGTTCCAGCTTCTGTCCTCAAATTGGCAACTATTGACTGTCATCGTCGTCATCACCCGAGCTGCCGCTAGTGGTCGAGCCGAGTCCGCCGCTGCTGGGTGTTTTGCTGCCTGGCAAATTTATACCGCCCTGACGTCCCGCGTCATTGCCCTGAACCCGCGGGGCAGTGCCGGTGGAGGGCGGCAGGTTGTGGTCGATCGTGGTGCCATCGGTATTCATGCCGGGGGCACTCTTGATGGCGGGGGCCCTGGGTTTTTCCACCGGATTGGTCGGGCCGGTGCTCGGGCCGATGGTTTCGGCGAAGGAGGCAGCGGACAAAAGCGCAGTGAGAGCGAGGGCGGTCAACCTGGACAGGATCATGGCGGTGTCTCCAACGAGTAGAGTCCTTACCTGATTAGTACGCCCTCGACCCGGATGGGTGCACTGTTGGCGACGAACGGCTCAGGCCTGCTCCAATGCGCTAACCGCTGTGGCCCTACGCCAGATCAGTCGGCCCACGGTGATCAGCCAGTTGAGCGAGGCAACCGCCAACACCGTGAGCAACAGTGTGGGCATGCCTTGCTCGACGATGATTTTCCCGGCCAGCAATGGAAAGCCGAACACGCCGATGAAGTACGACAAGCTGAACAACAGCAAGGATTGTGCGGTGGTGCCGTTCGGCGCTTCGTTGGCGGCCAGGCCGTTGATCACCGAGTAGGTCAGGCCATAACCGATTCCGAGCATCACCGCCGCGAGTACGTAGCTGAAGCTGCTGTCGACGATAAAACCGAACATCACGATCGATGCCAGCATCAACCCCGAAAGCACGCACGACGTACGGAATGGATCGCGCTTGACCACGAACCCGGCAACCAGCATGCGGCCGCTGATCGCCGCGCTCATGAAGCCGAGGAAGAACAGCGAATAGTCGAGTGAGTGCGCCGCCGCGTAACTGGTTTGAAAGCTCGACAGACCACCGAACACGCAGCCGCCGAGACCGACCATGATGATCGGGAGCACGGCCCTGGACGACAGCACCTGAGCTGCTGCACGCCAGGAAATCCGCGACACGCTGCCAGATTGCGCGGGCGTCTGTTTCAGTTGTCGATCCAGGCGCCAGAACAGCAATACGCCGATCAGGCTGGCCAGCGCCGCCAGGTAAAACGCCGCCGTCACCGGATAACCGAGCGCACTCGCCGCACGACCGAGCAACGGGCCGCTGCCGATCCCGGTCATCATGCTGCCCGACAGCAGGGCGAAGTACTTGGCGCGCTGTGCGGGTGTCACCAGGCTCGCCACGATGATCGGCCCAAGGGTGTAGAACACGCCCCAGCCCAGGCCCAGCAGCAGTCCGAAAAACAACAGCAGGTGACCGAAGCCCGGGGTCAGGGCGAAGCCCAGGCTGGCTGCTACCAGCAACACTCCGAACAGCGCCACCGATCGGGCGGCGCCGAGCAGGTCGGACAAATGACCGGAAACAATCACCGCCGCAAAGGTGCTGAGCATCGCCGCCGAAATCACACTTCCGGCGTCGTGTTCGTTACCGCCGCGAGAACCGATCAGCAATGAGAGCAAAAAGGTCGAACCGTAGGACAACGACAACAGGTAACTGGCGAGGCAGAACAGGCCGAACAGCTTGCTTGAAACTGGGGATGTTGCGGTAGACATGACGCGGTTCCTTGACCGGCTGAATGAGCAGCGCAGGTATCTAACCACGCAGTGACCGAATGTTAGGTCTGAGGTTATCGATTCCAGGGTTAGTGTTGGCCGGAGTAATGAGCGCATTTGTGGCCAGTGAGCAAGCTCTCTCGCCACACGTCACGCGCCGACTTAGTATGGCGTTTTCCACTTTTGACAAGGCACGTCCATGACGATCGAAATCCGCCCGGCGACCCCCAGTGACGCACCGCAAATCCTCGCGTTCATCACTGAACTGGCCGACTACGAACGTGCCCGCCATGAAGTCATCGCCAGCGTTGCCGATATCGAGCGCAGCCTGTTCAGCGAAGGCGCCACCGCCCATGGCCTGATCTGCCTGCGCGACGGTGCACCCATCGGTTTCGCGGTGTTCTTCTTCAGCTATTCCACTTGGCTTGGCAGCAACTGCCTGTACCTCGAAGACCTCTACATCACTCCGGAACAGCGCGGCGGCGGTGCGGGCAAGACCCTGCTGCGGCATCTGGCGAAAATCGCCTGCGCCAATGATTGCGGGCGGTTTGAGTGGAGCGTGCTGGAGTGGAATACGCCGGCCATCGATTTCTACAAATCCCTGGGCGCGCAGCCGCAGGAGGAGTGGGTGCGCTATCGGATGGATGGGGCAGTGTTGCGGGATTTCGCAGCGGGTAACTGATCGCTTTTAAAAGATCGCAGACTTCGGGCTGCGATTTTTTTGTCTTGTCTCATAATATGGGATTGATATTTATATATTGAGATTTTGTAGCGCCAAGGTTTATAGTCCCGCTCACTCACTGCCAAAAACCAAAACAGGTGAAGCGATGCAGGCGCAATTGATCGCGCTCGACTGGGGGACAACCTCATTACGTGCTTACAAACTGGCTGAAGGTGGCCAAGTGCTCGAACAGCGCTCGCTGTCGTCGGGGATCATGCAGCTGCCGAAAGCGCCGCGAATCATTGGCGGCCGGGAATGCGCCGATGGTTTTGAACTGGCCTTCGATGAGGCCTGCGGCGACTGGCTCGATGCCCAGCCGGATTTGCCGGTGATTGCCTGCGGCATGGTCGGCAGCGCCCAGGGCTGGAGCGAAGCGGCCTACCGCGACACCCCGGCAAACGTCGCCACGCTCAGTACTTCCCTGCAAACCGTGCGCAGCCTGCGCGGCGTCGATGTGCACATCGTGCCCGGCGTCATCGAGCGTTCGCCTTTGCCGAACGTGATGCGCGGCGAAGAAACCCAGGTGCTCGGCGTGCTGCAAAACCTGGAGAGCGAGGCGGGCGCTGATCTGCTGATCGGCCTGCCGGGCAGCCATTCGAAATGGGTGGAAGTGGCCGACGGCTGCATCATGCATTTCGACACTTTCATGACTGGCGAAGTCTTCGCTGTGCTCAGTCAACACAGCATTCTCGGACGCACCCAACAATGTGGCGGGTCCTTCGATGGCGATGCGTTTGATCGCGGCGTGAAGGTCGCGTTGTCGGCGGACGGTGAAATCGGTCCGCTGTCGACGATGTTCAGTGCCCGCAGTCTCGGGCTGACCGGCGATTTGAGCGCCACCGCCCAGGCGGACTATCTGTCCGGCCTGCTGATCGGCCATGAGTTGGCGGCCCTGGCCAATGTCCAGCGGCACCGGCGCAACAGCGTGCACCTGCCTTCGATCATCCTCATCGGCAACCCCCAACTCTGTGCCCGCTACAGCCGTGCGCTCGACGCCTGCGGTTTTGCCCGGGTGACCCTGGCCGAACAGGCCACCGAACGCGGATTGTGGCAACTGGCACTGGCTGCCGGCCTGGTCACGTGCACCGCATCCCGTTAAACCTGACTGGAGTCCTGACATGCTCAAACAAGCCCTGGCGCAAAACGGCCTGATCGCGATCCTGCGCGGCCTGTGCCCGCAGGAAGCGGTGGCCATCGGCGAAGTCCTGTACGCCGCCGGATTTCGCGTCATCGAAGTGCCGCTCAATTCCCCTGAGCCGTACGAAAGTATTCGCATCCTGCGCAGTACCTTGCCCGCCGATTGCCTGATCGGTGCCGGCACGGTGCTGACGCCGGAACAGGTCGAGCAGGTGAAAGCCGCGGGCGGCCAGGTGATTGTCATGCCCCATAGCGATCCGAAGGTCTTGCGCGCGGCGAAAGCGGCGGGGCTGTACCTGTCGCCGGGTGTCGCCACGCCGACCGAAGCCTTCGCGGCACTGGCTGAAGGCGCGGATGTGCTGAAGATGTTCCCGGCCGAGCAGATGGGCCCGGCAGTCGTCAAAGCCTGGCTCGCGGTGCTGCCGGCCGGAACCCTTCTGGCGCCGGTCGGCGGGATCACGCCGGACAACATGCAGTCGTTCATCGACGCCGGCGTCAAAGGTTTCGGCCTCGGCTCCGGTCTGTTCAAACCGGGCATGACACCCGCGCAAGTGGCGGCCAATGCCAAGGCCTACGTCGCTGCCTGGAAAGCCCTTCGCTAAGACTTCTTTGAGCGCCGAGCGCGCTGCATCTAATAAGAGAGCCAAAAGATGAAAATCATCAAACTGACCACCTTCATCGTTCCGCCGCGCTGGTGCTTCCTCAAGGTCGAAACCGACGAGGGCGTCACCGGTTGGGGCGAGCCCGTGGTCGAAGGCCGCGCCCACACGGTTGCGGCTGCCGTTGAAGAATTGTCCGACTACCTGATCGGCAAAGACCCGCGCAACATCGAAGACATCTGGACCGTACTCTACCGCGGCGGCTTCTACCGTGGCGGCGCGATCCACATGAGCGCCCTGGCCGGTATCGACCAGGCCCTGTGGGACATCAAGGGCAAGGCGCTGGGGGTGTCGGTCAGCGACCTGCTGGGTGGCCAGGTGCGGGACAAGATTCGTGTGTATTCGTGGATCGGCGGCGACCGTCCGGCGGACACCGCGCGCGCGGCGAAAGACGCGGTCGAGCGTGGTTTCACCGCAGTGAAAATGAACGGCACCGAAGAACTGCAATTCCTCGATACCTTCGACAAGGTCGACCAGGCTCTGGCCAACGTCGCCGCCGTGCGCGATGCCGTCGGCCCGAACGTTGGCATAGGCGTGGACTTCCATGGCCGGGTGCACAAGCCCATGGCCAAGGTGCTGATGAAGGAGCTTGATCCGTACAAGCTGATGTTCATCGAAGAGCCGGTGCTGAGCGAAAACTACGAAGCGCTGAAAGAGTTGGCGCCGCTGACCAGTACGCCGATCGCCTTGGGCGAACGGCTGTTCTCGCGCTGGGATTTCAAGCGCGTGCTCAGCGAAGGTTACGTCGACATCATCCAGCCGGATGCGTCCCACGCTGGCGGCATCACCGAAACCCGCAAGATCGCCAACATGGCCGAAGCCTACGACGTCGCGCTGGCGCTGCATTGCCCGCTGGGCCCGATTGCCCTGGCGGCGTGCCTGCAACTGGACGCGGCCTGCTACAACGCGTTCATCCAGGAGCAGAGCCTGGGCATCCATTACAACGAGAGCAACGACCTGCTCGACTACGTCAAAGACCCACGGGTGTTCGACTACGACAAAGGCTTCGTGAAGATCCCGAACGGCCCGGGCCTGGGCATCGAGATCAACGAGGAATACGTGATCGAACGCGCCGCCATCGGCCACCGCTGGCGCAACCCGATCTGGCGCCATGCCGATGGCAGTTTTGCCGAGTGGTGAGTGATCTCTGATCCACCACAAATCCCCTGTAGGAGCGAGCCTGCTCGCGATGGTGTGTCAGTCGACATCAATGCTGAATGACACACCGCTATCGCGAGCAGGCTCACTCCCACAAGGGGGCTGCGTCAGTCTTTAGAACGACCTCAATAACCATAAGAAGAGGCACCCCCCCCATGCAACCGCAAACCCTCACCGGGCAGGCGTCGTTGGTGACGCCCAGCCGCAAGCGTTTTTTCATCATGGTGCTGTTGTTCATCACCGTGGTGATCAACTACCTGGACCGCAGCAACCTGTCGATTGCCGCCCCGGCATTGACCAGTGACCTGGGCATCGACCCGATCCACGTCGGCCTTATTTTCTCCGCGTTCGGCTGGACCTACGCTGCCATGCAGATCCCCGGCGGCTGGCTGGTGGACCGTGTGCCGCCACGGATTCTGTACAGCGTCGCCTTGCTGCTGTGGTCGGTGGCCACGGTGATGCTCGGCTTCGCCGGCAGCTTCATCGCGCTGTTCGTGTTGCGCATGGCCGTCGGTGCCCTGGAAGCGCCGGCCTATCCGATCAACAGCCGCGTGGTCACCACCTGGTTCCCGGAGCGCGAGCGCGCCACGGCCATCGGTTTCTACACCTCCGGGCAATTCGTCGGCCTGGCTTTCCTGACGCCGGTGCTGGCCTGGCTGCAGCACGAGTTCGGCTGGCACATGGTGTTTGTCGCCACGGGCGCGGTGGGCATTCTGTGGGCGGTGATCTGGTACGCGGTGTATCGCGAGCCTCGGGATTTCAAAGGTGCCAATGACGCGGAAATCGACTTGATCCGCGAGGGCGGCGGGCTGGTGGATATCCAGGCCGAACAGGCCAAGGTCAAAGCCAAATTCAGCTGGACCGACCTGGGTATCGTCCTGACCAAGCGCAAGCTCTGGGGCATTTATCTCGGGCAGTTCTGTCTCAATTCGACGCTGTGGTTCTTCCTCACATGGTTCCCGACCTACTTGGTGAAGTACCGCGGCATGGACTTCATCAAGTCCGGCCTGTTGGCATCGCTGCCGTTTCTCGCCGCGTTTATCGGTGTGCTGTGTTCCGGTTTCTTCTCGGACTTTTTGATCCGTCGCGGTTACACGGTTGGTTTCGCACGCAAGTTGCCGATCATCAGCGGCCTGCTGATTTCCACTTCGATCATCGGCGCCAACTTCGTCGAGTCGACGCCATTGGTGATTGCCTTCCTCGCGCTGGCATTCTTCGGCAATGGCCTGGCTTCGATCACCTGGTCGCTGGTATCGACCTTGGCTCCTGCGCGCTTGCTCGGGCTGACCGGCGGGGTGTTCAACTTCATCGGCAACCTGTCGGCGATTGCCACGCCTATCGTGATCGGCTTCCTCGCGACGGGTGATTCTTTTGCCCCGGCAATTACCTACATCTCGGTGCTGGCGTTGATTGGCGCACTGTCCTACATCTTGCTGGTGGGCAAGGTCGAGCGTATCAAGTTGTAGTCGTGGCACGCGGGCGACCATAATGCCGCCCGTTCACTCGCTCAACGGTAAAGGCTGGATATGCAGGAAGACGCCCCAAAAATCGCCAAGGACGCCGCGCCGACCGGCACCCAGACCCTGCTTCGCGGGTTGGGTGTGGTTCACGCCGTGGCCAGCGGCGCCCGGGATCTCAAGGAAATCGCCCGGCTGATCGGTACCACGCGCAGCACCACCCATCGGCTGGCCAGTTGCCTGGTAGACGAGCGTTATCTGCGGGTGGTGCCGCAAGTCGGTTATCTGCTGGGGCCGAAACTGATCGAGTTGGGCTTTCAGGCCCGTGAAGAGTTGCCATTGGTGACCCTGGCCGGGCCGTATCTGGATGAGTTGTCGGCCTTGACCGGCGACACCATTCACCTGGCGATTCGTGAAGGCGACGAAGTGCTGTACCTGCACAAGAATCCGGGGCGCAATGGCCCGGAAATGCGTTCGCGGGTCGGCCATCGCATGCCGTTGGCGCGTACCGGGATCGGCAAGGCGCTGATGCTCGATGATTCGCCGCAAGAGTGGCAGCGCCTGTACGACGTCAGCCTGCCGGTGGGTGGGAAAAACCAGTTCTGGCCTCAGCACCTGGAGCAGTCCTGGGAGCAGTTCGAGCAGCGCATGGTCGAGTACGTAGCTGGCGGTTATGCCTTCGACCTGGAAGACAATGAACCATCGATCCGCTGTGTAGCCGCGCCGATTCGTGATGCCAGCAAACGCATCGTCGCCGGTATCAGCATTGCCAGTACCGTGCCTTACATGCCGCTGGAAAAAATGGCCGAGCTGATTCCCCTGATCAAAGGGGTCACGGCCCGGCTGTCGGCGGAGCTTGGCCTCAAGGTTTAAACCTTGAGGGTCGCCATGTCGATGACGAAGCGGTACTTCACGTCACCGGCAATCATGCGGGCGTAAGCCTCGTTGATCTGGCGGATGTCGAGCATTTCGATGTCGCAGGTGATGTTGTGCTCGGCGCAGAAATCCAGCACTTCCTGGGTTTCGGCGATGCCGCCGATCAGCGAGCCGGCGAGCACACGACGCCCCAACACCAGTTTGGCGGCATGCACCGGCGGCTCCACCGGTTCGATCAACCCCACCAGGATATGCACGCCGTCGAAACGTAGCGTATCGAGGTATGGGTTGAGGTCGTGCTGCACCGGAATGGTGTCGAGCAGGAAATCGAAGTGACCGGCGGCGGCCTGCATCTGCGCGTCATCGGTGGACACGATCACGTGGTCCGCACCCTGGCGGCGCGCCTCTTCGGCCTTGCTTGCCGAACGGGTGAACAGCGTCACTTCGGCGCCCATGGCCTTGGCGAACTTGATGCCCATGTGGCCCAGGCCACCCATGCCGAGAATCCCGACCTTGTCACCAGCCTTCACGCCATAGTGCTTGAGCGGCGAGTAGGTGGTGATGCCGGCGCACAGGATCGGCGCGGCGCTGGCCAGGGCCAGTTTCTCAGGGATGCGCACCACGAAATGCTCGCTGACCACGATGCTGTCGGAGTAACCGCCCATGGTGTTGCTACCGTCGACCCGGTCCGGGGTGGCGTAGGTCAGGGTCGGGCCTTCGAGGCAGTATTGCTCCAGGTTGGCCTGGCAGGCTTCGCAGCTGCGGCATGAGTCGACCATGCAGCCGACACCGACCAGATCACCGACTTTGTGTTGGGTGACTTTCGCACCGACGGCGGTCACCTTGCCTACGATTTCGTGGCCAGGCATCAGCGGGTAAACGGCAATGCCCCACTCGTTGCGGGCCTGATGGATGTCGGAATGGCAGACGCCGCAGTAGAGAATCTCGATGGCAACGTCGTCAGGCCTTGGGCTGCGACGTTCGAATTTCACGGGGGCAAGGGGAGTGGTGGCCGACTGGGCGGCGTATCCGATGGCGGTGTACATGGTGAACCTCGCAAAAGCGCTGACGGGTGAGGTGGCGCATTCTGGGCGCCGAACCCTGTACCGGCCATGGCGATTCCTCCGGGTGTCATGCCTATTCCTCCGGCATGCGGGTGCGAGCCGTCGTATTGGGCAGCGGATCTGCGATGATGCTTTCGTCCCTTTTTCCGTGACTTTTTTGTGACTTTTTTTGTGAAGAGCCCCCGATGCTGTTAACCCGTCACCTTGATGCCAATGCCACCCTGGTTTCGCTGATCGAGCCGCTGTCCACTCGCGACGGCTTCGTCCCCACCTCGTTGTCGGGCGTGCAGGTTCTGCGGGCCAGTTGCGATGTGGCCCGTGGGCCGCAGATCTATGAACCGAGCCTGGTGATCATCGCCCAGGGCAGCAAACTGGCGTACCTGGGGCCGCGCACCCTGGAATATGGCGCAGGGCACTATCTGATTCAGGCGCTGCCGGTGCCTTTCGAGTGTGAAACCTTTGCCGCGCCGGACGGGCCAATGCTGGGTGTTTCCGTCGCGATTGATCGGGTGATGCTGGGTGAACTGGTGTTGGCGATGGGCCTGGCACCGGGGCGGCATATTCCGGCGCAAACACCTGAGTCCATGACCTCGGCAGTGCTCGATGACGCCATGCGTGGTTGTGTCGAGCGGCTGCTGCGTTGCCTGCACGATCCGCTGGAATGCCAGATCATGGGGCAAGCGCGCCTGCGCGAGTTGCTGTTCGTCGCCTTGCGCGGTCCGCAAGCCGATGTGTTGCGAGCGCTGGTGGAGCAGCAGGGGCAGTTCGCCCGGATCGCGGCGTCCCTCAGCCATCTGCATGCGCATTTTGCCGAACCGCTGAACGTCGAGACCCTGGCCAGTTGCGCGAACATGAGTGCGTCGACCTTTCACGAGCATTTCAAGCGCAGCACCTTGTTGTCGCCGGTGCAGTATTTGAAGCGATTGCGTCTGCTCAGGGCGCAGCAGTTGTTGCTGGGCGAGGGATTGGGCGTGGCGCAGGTGGCGCATCGGGTCGGGTATCAGAGCACGTCGCAGTTCAGTCGCGAGTACAAGCGGTACTTTGAGCGTAATCCCGGAGACGAGCGCGCAGCCTGATATACCGATAAACCCTGTAGGAGTGAGCCTGCTCGCGATAGCGATTTATCAGCCGACATCGTAGCTGACTGACAGGCCGCTATCGCGAGCAGGCTCGCTCCTACAGGGGGCAGTGTTTTGTCCTGAATTGCACGCAACAAAAAGGCCCCCGTTTCGGGAGCCTTGATGTTCGCGGTTCGGCTTACATGTTCGGGTAAGTCGGGCCGCCGGCACCTTCCGGCGCCACCCAGGTGATGTTCTGTGCAGGGTCCTTGATGTCGCAGGTCTTGCAGTGCACGCAGTTCTGGGCGTTGATCTGGAAGCGCTTCTCGCCGTCTTCCTTGGTGATCACTTCATACACGCCAGCCGGGCAGTAACGCTGTGCCGGCTCATCGTACAGCGGCAGGTTCTTGCTGATCGGGATGCTCGGATCGGCCAGCTTCAGGTGGCACGGTTGCTCTTCTTCGTGGTTGGTACCGGAGATGAACACCGAGCTCAATTTGTCGAAGCTGATCTTGCCGTCCGGTTTCGGGTAGTCGATTTTCTTGCAGTCGGCCGCCAGTTTCAGGCAAGCGTAATCCGGCTTGGTGTCGTGCAGGGTGAACGGCAGTTTGCCGCCGAAGATGTTCTGGTCGAGCCAGTTGAAACCGCCACCGACGATGGCGCCGAACTTGTGGATCGCCGGGCCGAAGTTGCGGCTGGCGAACAGTTCTTCGTAGAGCCAGCTCTTCTTGAACGCGTCCACATAAGTGGTCAGCTCTTCGCTGCTGTCCTTCTCGGCGAACAGCGCGTCAGCCACGGATTCAGCGGCGAGCATGCCGGACTTCATCGCGGTGTGGCTGCCTTTGATCTTGGCGAAGTTCAGGGTGCCGAGGTCGCAACCGATCAGCGCGCCGCCCTTGAACACCATTTTCGGCAGCGAGTTCAGGCCGCCCTTGCAGATGGCACGTGCGCCGTAGCTGATGCGCTTGCCGCCTTCCAGGTACTGAGCAAGCACCGGGTGATGCTTGAGGCGCTGGAACTCGTCGAACGGCGACAGGTAGGTGTTGCTGTAGGACAGGTCGACGATCAGGCCGACAACCACCTGGTTGTTTTCCAGGTGATAGAGGAACGAGCCACCGGTGTTCTCGGTGCCCATGATGTCCATCGGCCAACCGGCGGTGTGCACCACCAGGCCTGGCTGGTGCTTGGCCGGGTCGACTTCCCAGATTTCTTTCAGGCCGATGCCGTAGTGCTGGGCATCAGCGTCAGTGTCCAGGTTGAAGCGCTTGATCAGCTGCTTGCCGATGTGGCCACGGCAACCTTCGGCGAACAGCGTGTACTTGCCACGCAGTTCCATGCCAGGAGTGTACAGGCCTTCCTTCGGGTTGCCTTCGCGGTCAACGCCCAGGTCGCCGGTGATGATCCCGCGCACCACGCCGTTTTCGTCGATCAGCGCTTCCTGAGCGGCGAAACCCGGGTAGATTTCCACGCCCAGGTTCTCGGCCTGCTGGGCCAGCCAGCGGCACAGGTTGCCCAGGGAGATGATGTAGTTGCCTTCGTTGTGCATGGTCTTGGGCACAAAGAAGTCTGGAATTTTTTGCGCGCTTTCAGCGTTCTTCAGAACGAAGATGTCGTCGCGGGTGACGGGGGTGTTCAGCGGCGCGCCGAGTTCTTTCCAGTTCGGGAACAGTTCGTTCAGGGCCCGTGGTTCGAACACGGCGCCGGACAGGATGTGAGCACCGACTTCGGAGCCTTTTTCGACCACGCAGACGCTGATTTCCTTACCGGCTTCAGCGGCCTTCTGCTTCAAGCGGCAGGCGGCGGAAAGACCAGCGGGGCCGGCACCGACGATGACCACGTCGAATTCCATGTATTCGCGTTCCACAGGTTATCTCCTACTCAAGGCTCAACAGTTTTTTTTCTAATTTGGAAGTCGGGTGTCGCATCCATGAATCCCGGCGCAACGCCGGAAGAGGACAATCGATTGACCACCTTTCTCTTTTGGTGGCGCATTATATCTACACCACTCTCAGCGTCCAATACAAACGTTTGTTTGAATTGGCTCAAAGCCAGAGAAATCAAAGTCACGCGCCTTATGAACGGCCATTTTGGCGTATTGACCGGAATAGGCGTTCCGGTCAAGATACGGGCGGTTTTGCGCTCGCCGTAGGCTGACTGTTGGCTTCAAGAGCACCTCTAAAGACAGGGCGATAGCAGTAGAGAGTGATGCGCTGCGCGGGTTTGATACGCAGTTTACACGCCGCGATGTTGAATGACTCGTCAGTCACCACTGACGAACGGTCATCCAGATCATGAGCGATGGTCACTTGACAGCTTTGCCGGCGTTTTTGGAGGTGCCCTTGCGCCCGATGAGCATCAACCGCCAGGTTCGCCTAGGCGACTTTCTTTTCACCGGAGAGTAACGAGGAATCCATGAAGGTTCTTGTAGCTGTCAAACGCGTTGTGGATTACAACGTCAAGGTTCGCGTCAAGGCGGACAATTCCGGCGTCGATCTTGCCAACGTCAAGATGTCGATGAACCCGTTCTGCGAAATCGCCGTGGAAGAAGCCGTACGCCTGAAAGAAAAGGGTGTTGCGACTGAAATCGTCGTCGTCTCCGTAGGCCCGTCTACCGCTCAAGAGCAACTGCGCACCGCGCTGGCTCTGGGTGCCGACCGCGCCATCCTCGTCGAGTCCGCCGAAGATCTGACTTCCCTGGCTGTTGCCAAACTGTTGAAAGCTGTTGTCGACAAGGAACAGCCTCAGCTGGTGATCCTTGGCAAACAGGCCATCGACAGCGACAACAACCAGACTGGCCAGATGCTTGCTGCATTGAGCGGTTACGGTCAGGGCACGTTCGCTTCGAAAGTCGAAATCAGCGGCGACAGCGTAGCTGTTACCCGTGAAGTCGACGGCGGCGCGCAGACAGTTTCCCTGAAACTGCCGGCCATCGTCACCACCGACCTGCGTTTGAACGAGCCGCGCTACGCGTCTCTGCCAAACATCATGAAAGCCAAGAAGAAGCCTCTCGAAGTGCTGACTCCGGATGCTTTGGGCGTTTCCACCGCCTCCACCAACAAGACCGTGAAAGTCGAAGCGCCGGCTGCACGCAGCGCGGGTATCAAGGTCAAGTCGGTGGCTGAACTGGTCGAGAAACTGAAAAACGAAGCGAAGGTAATCTAATCATGACTATCTTGGTAATCGCTGAGCACGACAACAAGGTTGTGGCTCCTGCCACCCTGAACACCGTTGCTGCTGCCGCCAAAATCGGTGGCGACATCCACGTTCTGGTTGCTGGCCAGGGTGTTGGTGCCGTGGCTGAAGCCGCTGCGAAAATCGCTGGTGTGAGCAAAGTGTTGGTAGCTGACAACGCTGCCTACGCGCACCAGCTGCCGGAAAACGTCGCTCCTCTGGTTGCAGCTCTTGCCCAGGAAGCAGGGGCTGCGGGCTACAGCCACATCCTGGCTGCTGCTACTTCCAACGGCAAAAACATCCTGCCGCGCGTTGCCGCTGCCCTGGACGTTGACCAGATCTCCGAGATCATCTCGGTAGAAAGCGCTGACACCTTCAAGCGTCCGATCTACGCCGGTAACGCCATCGCTACCGTTCAGTCGAACGCTGCGGTCAAGGTGATCACCGTGCGTGCCACCGGTTTCGACCCGGTTGCCGCTGAAGGTGGCTCCGCTGCCGTTGAAGCCGTTGCTGCTGCCCACGACGCTGGCATCTCCAGCTTCGTTGGCGAAGAACTGGCCAAGTCCGATCGTCCGGAACTGACCGCTGCCAAGATCGTCGTTTCCGGCGGCCGCGGCATGCAGAACGGCGACAACTTCAAACACCTGTACGCCCTGGCCGACAAGCTGGGCGCTGCCGTCGGAGCATCGCGCGCCGCGGTCGACGCAGGTTTTGTTCCCAACGACATGCAGGTCGGTCAGACCGGCAAGATCGTTGCTCCACAGCTGTACATCGCCGTCGGTATCTCCGGCGCGATCCAGCACCTGGCCGGCATGAAAGACTCCAAAGTGATCGTTGCGATCAACAAGGACGAAGAAGCGCCGATCTTCCAGGTGGCCGATTACGGCCTGGTGGCGGACCTGTTCGAAGCCATCCCAGAGCTGGAGAAGCTGGTCTAATCCGGCTGCTTCACTTATAAAGAGCCCGGCCTTTTGGTCGGGCTTTTTTTTTGTGTTTTTTCTGGTGGCATAACCGGGTATGAGTGGAGTGTGTAGCCATGGATCTGCGCTTTGTGTGGAGCTTGCTGGGATTGACGCTATTGCCGGCGCTGTCTGTCGCCGCAGGCAAATGCGAACGCCTGGTGGTCACCGGCAGCCCGGACGCGCCGCCGTACCTGTGGCAAGACCCGCAGAATCCCAAATACTTGATCGGTGCCAGCGCCGATTTGCTGCAGCAAGTGGCGGGGGAGTTGGGGCTCAAGGTCGAACTGCTTTATGCCGGAAAACGCAGCCAGGCCCTGGACGAAGTGGGCAGCGGGCGCATGGACATGCTGGCGGACGCGACGTTGACCGTCAGCGAACTGGAGACGCTGGACTACATCCATCCAGCCTTGCTGGAAAACGACTATCTGGTCTGGACTCGCAAGGACTCGACGCTGGTCTACAACGAAGTGCAGGACCTGCACGGCCATCCCGGTGCCGTGTCGGAAAAGGCCCGATTGACCCCGCAATTCAGCACCTTTGCCGGACAGCAACTGACCCTCACGCACACGTCCAACCTGACCCAGGCCTTTCAGAAGCTTTTGTTGGGCGAGGTCGAGTTTGTACTGGCAGGGCGTTACTCGGGCATGGCGACTGCACAGACACTGGGCATGGCCGCTGACCTGATCGCTCGCTCGCAACCGGTCGACAAGCCTGGCCTGTACCTGGCGATTTCCCATGACTCGGCCTGCAACGATCCGTGGTTGCGCGGACAGTTGGCCAAAAAGATGACAGAATTGCCCGCGTCCGGACTGACGGAAGCCGTGCTGATGCGCAATATCGAGCGCTGGAAATCACAACGCTCACAACCACAGCCAATCCCCCCGCAACAACCCGTCAGTACCCCAAAACAGTAAGGATTTTCAGTGAGTATTCGACTTCTTTTCGCTGCCGTGGCCTTTGCCGCCCTGGCGGGTTGTGCAACCGATCCTGCGCCGAATGAACAGATTCGCCTGACCGAACAGGCACTCGAACAGGCCAAGGCCGTGGGCGCCACGGCAGACGATGTGCCGGAAATGAAACTGGCCGAAGACAAGTTCAACCGCGCCAAGGGCAACATGACCGATCAATCCTTCAAAAACGCACGCATGCGGGCCGAACAGGCCGAACTCGATGCGCGCCTGGCTGAAGCCAAGGTGTTGACGGCCAAGAGCGAGGAACAGTTGAACGTGCTCAACACCCGCATCGCCCGCCTGCGCAAGCAACTGGGAGATGCCGAATGAACCTCAAGAGCAAAGCCCTCGGCGGTTTGATCCTGGCAGGCTGCGCGAGCCTCTTTGGCTGCGCCAGCCAGCACAGCGAGACTGCATTGCAGCAGGCCGGTGCCGACTTTCAGAAGGTCAAGGAAGACTCCAATGTGCTGCGAATCGCCCCCAAGGACGTGATTCGCGCCGGTGAGTCCCTGGCCCGTGCCGATCGCCTGTCCAGCTATTGGGGCAGCGGTTCGGACGTGGTGCATTACGCCTACCTGAGCCAGCGCTATAGCGCCATTGCCCGGGAACACACCAATCAGGTGCTCAACGAAGAGCAAGCGGCGAAACTCGAACTGGAACGGCAGCGTCTGCAACTGGCACTGCGTGAATCCAAACTGTTCAGCGTGCAGCAGCAAGGCAAATGGCTCGAAGAGCAGATCCTGGCGTTGACCACCAGCCAGACCGACCGCGGGCTGGTAATGACCTTGGGCGACATGCTGTTCGACACGGGCGAAGCGGAATTGAAACCGTCCGCCAACCGTGTGGTGTTGAAGATCGTGCAGTTCCTGCAACTCAACCCCAAGCGTGTGGTGCGGATCGAAGGTTATACGGACAGTACCGGGGGCAAGCAGGAAAACCTCAAGCTGTCCCGCGACCGCGCACAATCGGTGGCTGACGTGCTGATGGACCTGGGCATCGACGACAAGCGCATCCAGGTCGAGGGTTATGGCGACGAGTATCCGGTGGACGCGAATGCGTCGGAACGGGGTCGGGCGCAGAATCGTCGGGTGGAAATTGTGTTTTCCGACGAAAAGGGCCAGCTCGGCGCTGCCCGCTAAGGGTTGCGTCGCTGGAAAGCCCGGCCTGCCATGCAGCGCCGGGTTTTTTTTGCCTGCCGATCACCGCACAAAACAGTACAGATTTTGCTGACACCGCACTGTACGGTCGACTATTGTGGCAACTGTCCCCGTACACTTCTAAACTGTTCCGGTATTGTTTCACACAAGAATAAAATGCCCGTGAAATCGAGTGCTGCGTCATGACCAATCTTTTGCTCTATCAACGTATTGCTCAACAACTGGCCGAAGACATCCGCCGTGGGGTCTATCAACCGGGAGAGCGCGTGCCTTCGGTGCGCAAGATGAGCTCGCAGCTCAATGTCAGCCATGCGACGGTGTTGCAGGCGTATGCCAATCTCGAAGATCAGGGGCTGATCCGCGCCCGGCCGCAGTCGGGTTACTACGTGCACCAGACGCCGGCACTCACCGCGCCGACGCCGGACATCGCCCGGGTCGAGCGCCCCGGCCTGGTCACCCGCAGCAGCATCATTCAGCAAGTCCTGGTCGAATCCCGTCGTGAAGGTGTCTTTCCGCTGGGCGCTGCGGTGCCGAGTGTCGACTATTTGCCGGTGCGGGCACTGCATCAGCAATTGGCCAAGGTCACCCGTTTCCATAGCCCGCGGGCCTTCAGCTACATGTTCAGCCCCGGTTTCGAACCGTTGCGCCGACAGGTGGCGATCCGCATGCGCGATGCCGGCGTGGTGGTCGATCCGTCGGAAGTGGTGATCACCCACGGCTGCGTCGATGCGCTGCAGATGTCCTTGCGTGTGCTGACCCGTCCGGGCGATCTGATCGCGGCCGAGTCGCCGACCTATTACGGGTTGCTGCAACTGGCCGATCTGTTAGGCCTCAAGGTTATCGAGATCCCCAGCGATCCTGCCACGGGCATGAGCCTGGAAGCCCTGCAACTGGCGGCCAACCAATGGTCGATCAAGGCGTTGGTGTTGACCACCCGTCTGAGCAATCCATTGGGCGGTACCATGCCAGAGGAGCGGCAGAAACAATTGCTGCGCCTGGCGTCGGACTTCGATATCCAGATTGTCGAAGACGATATCTACGGTGAGCTGATGTTCGAGCAGGGGCGCACCAAGTCCCTCAAGGCCTACGATCGGCTGGACCGGGTGATCTATTGCTCAAGCTTCTCTAAAACCCTGTCGCCTGGCGTGCGGATCGGCTGGATGATTGCCGGCAAGTATCAGCAGGAGATCCAGCGCTTGCAGACCTTCAGCACGCATTCCGCGTGCAGCGTGACCCAGATGGGCATTGCCGCTTACCTGGAAAATGGCGGGTATGACCGGCATTTGCGCTTCATCCGTCAGGAGTACCGGAAAAACCTCAGTGCCTTCCAGCTGGCCGTGCAGCAGTATTTCCCTGAAGGCACGCAGATGACCCGGCCTACCGGCGGCTTCATTCTGTGGGTCAGTCTGCCGGGGCGGGTCAACACGCAAGAGTTGCACGTGCGGGCATTGCAGCAGGGCATCAGTATCGCGCCGGGACTGATCTTCAGTAATACCGAGCAATTCAATCACTGCATCCGGCTCAACTGCGGCATCCCGTGGAACCGTGAAGCCGAGCGCGCATTGATGACCCTGGGCATGCTGGCCACCCAAATCTGCCAGGAGATGGCTGGCGGTTTGTAACGGGCTGCTACTGCGCTTGTCTTGTGGGCTGCAACAGGCGAGCATATGCATCTCTGCCGTTTGCACCCACCGTGGGATACATGAAACCGACTTTTCCTGCCGCCTGGCTTTTGCTCTGCCTGATTGCGAGTATTCAGCCGGCATCCGTCGTGGCCGCTACCGAACAGGATCAGCGGACCACCGGCAGTTTCCATGTCGCACCGATAGAAGCCGCACCTGCGAAAAAAGCCTCGGCGATCAGTAAGCAGGCTGCGCCCGTGAAAAAACATCCGCCCATTGCCTCCAAATCGAAACCGGCCAGCGAGGTGGTAAAGGCCGAGCTTCCATCTGCCAGGCTGGACCTGAGCTTGCCCAAGGATATGGTTCAGGAACTGAAGCCGGTCGGAACGGTGCCGTTGGTCAGGCGCGAGCCGTTGTTACCCCAGATGTTCGGTGACAAAAGCGATAGCAGCCAGTTCCAGCTCAACGGCCGGCTGATCAGCAATGAAATGCAGCTGCAACTGCGAAATGAAGAGCGCCGCGAGGTCGAAGGTGCGGCACTGGATTTCGAGTTCAAGCAGTAACTTCATCCCGATCCGCGAACCGCAGACCAGACGCTTTGTCGGAGACTGCTCGGTCATGCTCGGTTGAGTTGAAAAACCCGCTCGCAGGTAATTTAAAACAACTGTTTTAGCGGGTACTCTGTGCCCCGTCCTTTAACACATCGCTCGTCGCGAGGAGCTTGTCGTCATGAAATGCCGTGAGGGCTGTGGCGCTTGTTGCATAGCCCCTTCCATCAGTTCACCGATTCCCGGTATGCCCAATGGCAAGGCCGCGGGGCAGCGTTGCCTGCAACTTTCCTCCGATAACCTGTGCAGTATTTTCGGCCAGCCGGAACGGCCGGCGGTGTGTTCTGCCTTCGAGGCCGACCCCGAGGTGTGCGGAAGCAGCAGCGAAGAAGCCATTCGGCTGATTGGCTGGTGGGAGCAAATGACGGCGGCGTGATGTGTGGGCTTGCACCTCCGATCACCTCCGAAAAACCTGAAGGTGATCGGAGGTGCAAGCCCAACGAACGGAACTTCAACAATAAGGAATAAAATTATGGGTTCGCTGCATCGTATGGCTGTGCTGTGTGGTTTGACGGTTGTGCTGGCTACCTCGACGGCCCAGGCCGAAGACTGGAAAGTCAAGAAAGACGAAGACGGCATCAAGATCTCCCTGAGTGAAGTGGCCGGCTCCGACTACAAGGCCTATCAGGGCGTCACGCTGATGAAGACCACCATGGCCAAGCTGCGTGCGTTGCAGGAAGACGTGCCTGGAGCCTGCGCCTGGATTCACGAATGCAAAACCCAGAAGCTGCTCAAGCACGAAGGTGACCAGAGCTGGACCTACACTCAGTTCAACACCCCGTGGCCGGTTACTCCCCGAGATTCGGTGTTGCACGTCACCACCATCGAAGGCGCCGATGGCAGCCTGACCCGCAAGCTCGAAGGCGTACCGAAATACATTCCTGAAGAAAAAGGCTTCGTCCGGGTCGCCAAGGTCGACGGTTTCTGGAAGTTCGTACCCAAGGGCGACCAGATCGAAGTGACCTATCAGGTGCACACCGAGCCGGGCGGCAGCGTGCCGTCGATGGTGGCCAACAAGTTCGTGGTGGATGCCCCGTTCAATACCTTGAAAGCCCTCAAGGAACGCGCCGAGAAGTAACTGTGTCGCTCTTTTGAGATGACTTCATAACGCCCCGACTCGATCGGGGCGTTTGCGTTTTTGAACGGTGCGCAGGCTTTAATTTGTTTCCGGATATGCGTTGCACGAAATTTTCACCAAGTCTCCAAGACAATTCGCCGGCTCTCCCGTCACGCGTTGCGTATTGCTGGATGCAGGATGAAAGAGTCGGGATGAGGGTAGTTATCAATGGCAATGCTGCCGTTGATCGTGCAACATTTGCGCACCGCGCAAACCCCCAGGCCTGGTACGGGCCGAAAAGAGGGCAAGGCGCAGCTGTATTTTTGAAACTTCAACTTCCAATGGGTCCTAAAACGACATGGCAATCCCGGACGCCCTGAATCAGCAGCGAGCTTCTAGTCGCCTGCTGCAACCGACCGTCAAATCGCATCTGTCCTACACGCTGTTGTGTGCCCTGGTCATGATGGTCATGTTCAGCCTGCTGCGCGTCGCGCTGCTGGTTTACAACCGCTCGATGATCCTCGACACGCCGGCCTCGACCTTCCTCGAGGCATTCGCCAACGGTCTGCGTTTCGACCTGCGCCTGGTGGTCTATCTCAGCATTCCGTTGCTGCTGGCACTGTTCAGCGCCCGGGCCATGGCGGCACGCGGGCTGTTCCGTCTCTGGCTGACGGTGGTCTCCAGCATTGCGCTGTTCCTGGGCCTGATGGAGATGGACTTCTATCGTGAATTCCACCAACGCCTCAACGGCCTGGTCTTCCAGTACGTCAAGGAAGATCCGAAAACCGTGATGAGCATGCTCTGGTACGGTTTCCCGGTGGTCCGTTACCTGCTGGCATGGGCTGTGGGCACCTGGATCCTGAGCCTGGCATTCAAGGGCGCCGACCGTGCGACCCGTCCTCGTGGCCCGTTCAGTGGCGGCAGCATCGGCACACGCCAGGTTGCGCCGTGGTACGCGCGTATCGCGGTGTTTGTGGTGTGCCTGCTGGTTTGCGTAGTCGCCGCCCGTGGCACCCTGCGTCAGGGCCCGCCGCTGCGTTGGGGTGACGTCTATACCACCGACTCGAATTTCGCCAACCAGTTGGGCCTCAACGGCACGCTGTCGCTGGTAGCCGCAGCCAAGAGCCGGATGTCCGAAGAACGCGACAATATCTGGAAGGCGACCCTGCCACAGCCACAAGCCCAGCAAGTGGTGCGTGACATGCTGGTGCTGCCGGCCGAAAAACTGGTGGATGCCGACACCGCGGCGGTACGTCGCGATTACACCCCGCCAGCCGACAAGACCCTGCCGATCAAGAACGTCGTCGTGATCTTGATGGAAAGCATGGCCGGTCACTCGGTGGGGGCGCTGGGTGGGCCGGGCAACATCACGCCGTACCTCGACAAACTGTCGAAGGAAGGCTTGCTGTTCGACCGCTTCTTCTCCAACGGCACCCATACCCACCAGGGCATGTTCGCCACCATGGCCTGCTTCCCGAACCTGCCGGGTTTCGAATACCTGATGCAGACCCCGGAAGGCAGCCACAAGCTGTCCGGTCTGCCGCAGTTGCTCAGCACCCGTGACTTCGACGACGTGTATGTCTACAACGGCGATTTCGCCTGGGACAACCAGTCGGGTTTCTTCAGCAACCAGGGCATGACCAACTTCATCGGTCGTAACGATTTCGTGAATCCGGTGTTCTCTGATCCGACCTGGGGCGTGTCCGACCAGGACATGTTCGACCGTGGCCTGGTCGAGCTCAAGGCGCGGGAAAACGGCAAGCCGTTCTATGCCTTGCTGCAAACCCTGTCCAACCACACGCCTTACGCCTTGCCGACGCCATTGCCGGTCGAGCGCGTGACCGATCGTGGCAGCCTGAACGAACACCTGACCGCCATGCGTTACGCGGACTGGGCGCTGGGCCAGTTCTTTGAAAAGGCCCGCAAGGAGCCTTACTTCAAGGAAACCCTGTTTGTCATCGTCGGTGACCACGGTTTTGGTAACGAACAGCAGATCACCGAAATGGACCTGGGTCGCTTCAACGTGCCGATGCTGATGATCGCGCCGGGCATCCAGGAAAAATTCGGCCAGCGTGACCACACTGTGGGCACTCAGATCGACATCGTGCCGACCATCATGGGCCGCATCGGTGGCGAAGTGCGTCATCAGTGCTGGGGACGCGACCTGCTCAACCTGCCGGAAGGCGACGCCGGTATTGGTGTGATCAAGCCGTCGGGCAGCGAGCAGACCACGGCCATCCTCACCGCAGACCAGATTCTGGTCCTGCCGAAGGACAAGGACATGGCGCCGAAGTTGTATCAGTATGAATTGGGTGCCAACCCTCACGCCGAAATCATTGCTGATGCGCCGCGTACCGCCGAGTTGAAACTCAAGCTCGAAGCGTTCCTGCAAACAGCGACCAAGAGCCTGCTGGACAACACCGCTGGTGTCGTTGATGGCAAGCCGGACTAAGTTGTGACGCAATAGTAAAGAGGCCCTTCAAGGGTAATGCCAGTCAGTTAA
>NZ_LACC01000029.1 GCF_000967965.1 Pseudomonas fluorescens | reverse complement strand
GGAACCGTACGTACGGTGGTGTGAGAGGACGGCGGGGTCAACCCCGCCTCCTACTCGATCCTGCGTTTCACTCGCTCGCTGGCGCCACACTCTCCAACCGATACCCATACCCGTAAATCGTCAGCAACTGCCAACCGCGATCCGCCGTCAGGCCAAGCTTGTTGCGCAGGCGATAGATGTGGGTGTCCAGCGGCCGGGACGACGACATTTTTTCATGGGGCCACAGTCGTTCGTACAGGTAATCCCGTGACAGCGGTCGGCCGAGGTTGCTGAACAGGCAATGCGCCAGGCGGTATTCGCGTTCGGTCATGACAATCGGTTTGCCGTCGCGGGTGATGGTCAGTTCGGCGTCGTCGAAAACCAGATCATTGAAGCTCAACCCTTCGGCCGCCGCGCGCTGCTGGCCATGTCGGCGCAGGACCGCGCCAACACGGGCTTTCAGTTCATTGGGGCGGAAGGGTTTGCTGACGTAGTCATCGGCGCCGGCATTCAGGGCCTGAACGATATCGCTTTCGCCGTCCCGACTGGTGAGCATGATTGCCGCAGGCGGCGCTTCCATGTGCTCGCGGGTCCAGAGCAGCAATGATAAACCCGTGAGGTCGGGCAGTTGCCAGTCGAGTATCAGCAGATCGAAAGTCTCCCTACGCAGTTGGCGCAGCAGGTCTTCGCCTCGTTCGAAGCTGTACAGCGACCACGGCTGCTCTCCGGCTTCGGCCATTTGTTGCAGGGTTTGCTCGACCCGGCGCAGTTCGGCGGGCTCATCGTCCAGAATCGCTACGCGCATACAGGGTGATTCCTTGTCGCTTGGGCAGCTCTTTATCGACCATAGCGGCTCAATCGAAACAGGGAAAGCAAGTGGCCCGCCGTTGGTCGCGGCGTCCGCTATGATTCTTTGAGTCGAAACTTCAGGCGTAGTAATCATGAAACCGTTTACCCCGTCCTGCCCTGTTGGCCATGTTTGACCAACGCCGCCGTGAAATCCGAGAGCCAAGCCAGGTACAGCGATTGTTTCGGCAATTGGTGCGCGAGTGGTTGTGGATAAGTCTTGTGCTGTTACCGCTGACGACGTTGCTGTCTTATCGCGTGCAAATCAACCTGGGCGATGCGTCCCCAGGTCTGAGCGCAGGGCTTTCCCTTGTTCTGGTGACGTGCGTGCTCGGGTTGTTGCTGTGGCGCCCGCGCCTGGCGCTCTGGTTGACGCTCACGGGGATGGCTTGTGCGTTGCTGACCAGCGCCGGCCTTGCGGAGTTCAAGCGCTGGTGGTGGTCACCGACGCCTGCGGTGCTGGGGATGCTGTTTGGTTATCTGATCTGGAACTGGCGGCGCCTCAGTGTGGTGCTGACCTATTTCGGTTGGGAATTGGCGCGGTTGGACAGCGAGCCGAAAGTGTTTCCGGAGCGCCGTCGTGCCCAGTATCCCGGTGGCGACCGTTTGCAGAAGCAGATCATGGCGCTGGAACAAGCCATGAGCCTGACCCGCGATACCCACCGATTCATCGCCGATGGTCTGGAGTACTTGCCGGTGGCCACCTTGATCAGCGATCCCCAAGGGCAGATTCTGCTCGGCAACCGCAAGGCTCGCGACCTGTTTGGCGGGGATCTGGTCGGCGATGATGTGCTCGGGCGACTTAAACAGCTCGGTTATCCGGATATGAGTCGTGGGCCGGGCTCGTCTTTATCGACACTGCCGCTGCTGGAGTTTCGCGACCTAAGGGAACGCAGCCTGCGTCTGGAGCGTGGCGGGTTGTTGCCGGTAGACGGTGATATTCCGGTCGGCTGGCTATGGAACCTGACTGATTTGAGTGTTGAGCGCGAGGCGGAGGAACAGCGCGCGATCCTGTTGCGGTTCCTGTCCCACGACCTGCGGGCACCTCACTCGGCCATCCTCGCGTTGCTCGATGTCCACCGTCATCAAGTGGGCGGTGATGCGCAACTCTTTGATCAAATCGAGCTACAGGTACGCCGGGCCCTGGAACTGACTGACGGTTTTGTACAACTGGCGAGGGCCGAGTCCGAGGCTTATCAGTTTCAGCCGAGCCTGTTTGCGATGCTGGTGCTGGATGTGTTCGACCAGGCGCTGCCCATCGCGCAGCTGAAACAGATCGAACTGGTTCATCAAGTGGAAGAGGAAGCCCAGGAAAGTCTGGTTCTTGCGGATCAGGCGCTGCTGACCCGGGCGTTGTTCAATCTGCTGGAAAATGCCATCAAATACAGTGTTTCAGGTACTCGTATCCGTTTGCGCGTCAGTCAACGCGACGGCTGGCTGATCTGTGATCTCATCGATCAGGGCAAAGGCATCGCCGCTGAGGAATTACCCGAATTGTTTAGCCAATACCGACGCTTTTCTTCCGCCCAGGGTATCGATGGCGTGGGGTTGGGATTGTCGATGGTCAAAGCCGTGGTTGATCGGCACGGCGGGCGAATCGAGTGTCAGAGCGAGGTGGGTCGGGGTACGAGATTCAGGCTGCAATTTCCGCTGCTTGCCGAATGAACGCGAGTGATTCAGGTCGCTCCGTCATAACGGAAGTCAGCAATTGTTCCGGGCATAAAAAAACCGGCTATATCAGCCGGTTTTTTTACGTCCAAAAAAAACTTATGCACGTTTTTATGGTTTTTATCATTCTAAGAAATATATAAAAAAATCATAAAGTTACGTGCAATAAACGACGTTTTTCGATGAAACGGTACACAGGTTATCCACAGAATCTCAGACAGCCACCTGATCGTTTGAAACCGGCGCTTGCGGAGCCGGTGGCAGCGAGCCCATTTCCCGTTGCATCTGCTCGTTCCACGCCTGGACCCGGTCGTTCAATTCAGCAATGGCTCGCGGTCCGGTGCCTGCGGCATACATCGGCTTGCCAATGATCACAGTGATGACGCCCTGCTTCTTCACCCAACCGGTTTTCGGCCAGAACTTGCCTGCGTTGTGCGCAATCGGCAGCACCGGCAATTCGGCATTGACCGCCAAGGCGCTGCCACCGCGCGAGAACTTTCCGACGGTGCCGAAAGGAACGCGCGTGCCTTCAGGGAAGATCAGCACCCAGACATTGTCCTTGAGCAATTCATCGCCCTTCTTCGCAACATGCTTGAGTGCGGCTTTCGGGTTGTCGCGATCGATGGCGATCGGTCGCAGCATGGCCATGGCCCAACCGAAGAACGGCACATAGAGCAATTCACGTTTGAGCACCTGGCTCAGCGGTGAAAAGTAAGCAGAGAGAAAGAACGTCTCCCACGTGCTCTGGTGGTTCGACTGAATGACGCAAGGCTGTTCAGGTACGTTCTCGGCACCTTTCACTTCGTAACGGATACCCAGAAACACTTTGCTCAGCCATAGGGCGCAGCGGCACCAATACACGTTGATGAAGCGATAACGCGCCTTGAAAGGCAAAAACGGCGCGATAAAAAAACTCAGGCTGCACCACAGCAAGGAACTGGTGCCCAGCAGCAGGTAAAAGAGGAAGGTTCTGATGGCCTGCAATATCGACATGGTGACGTTTACCGTTGCGGGCATTGCCCGCCTGTATAAAGCGCACTCCTGATGGATCCTTTATCAGGAATTTCAGAAGCACTCTAATTGTGGATAAGTTCTGCGGCAATCGCCGCCAGATCGTCAAAAATCAATGTGCCTACCGGTAGGGTCTTGCCCAAAGTCTTTTCGCCTTTCCCGGTCTTTACTAAAACTGGCTGTGAATCGACGGCTTTGGCGGCTTCCAGGTCACCAAGGCTGTCGCCGACGAACCAGAGATTGGTCGGCGACACGTTGTAATGAGCGGCGATGGTTTTCAACATCCCGGGTTTCGGCTTGCGGCAATCGCAGCCTTCGTCCGGCCCGTGGGGGCAGTAGACGATCAGCCCGACTTCACCGCCCTGCTCCGCCACCAGCGCGCGCAAGCGCTCGTGCATGGCATCCAGGGTGGCGAGGTCGTAATAGCCGCGAGCGATGCCCGACTGGTTGGTAGCGACCGCTACCGTCCAGCCGGCCTTGCTCAACTGCGCGATGGCTTCGATCGAACCGGGGAGCGGAACCCACTCCTCCACCGACTTGATGTAAGCGTCGGAGTCGTAATTGATCACTCCGTCCCGATCGAGAATCAGCAGTTTCAACAGCAGTCCCTCAACCCAGCAGCGAAATGTCGGCGACGCCGAGGAACAAACCACGCAGGCGCGCCAGCAACGCATAACGGTTGGCGCGGACTTTTGCGTCCTCCGCGTTGACCATCACGGCTTCGAAGAACGCATCCACCGGCTCGCGCAGTGCAGCCAGGCGTGCCAGGGATTCGCTGTACTGACGCGAGGCGGCCATTGGCTGTACAGCCTGGTCAGCCTGCTGGATCGCCGAGTACAGGGAGAACTCGTTGGCGTTGTCGAAGTACTTGGCTTCCACGACTGTCGGAACGGAGCCTTCGACCTTGCTCAGCAAGTTCGACACGCGCTTGTTCACGGCGGCCAGGGCGGCAGCTTCCGGCAGTTTGCGGAAAGCCTGTACCGCTTGCACGCGCTGGTCGAAGTCCAGGGCCGAGCCTGGCTTCAGGGCACGTACCGACAGGTAGGTCGCAACATCGACGCCTTCGTCTTCGTAACGGGCACGCAGGCGGTCGAAGATGAACTCCAGCACCGATTCGTTCAGGCCGGCAGCCTTGACCTTGGTCCCGAATGCATTCACAGCGAAGGCCACCGCGTCGTTCAGGTCCAGATCCAGTTGCTTCTCGATCAGGATACGCAACACACCCAGTGCGGCACGGCGCAGGGCGTACGGGTCTTTGCTGCCGGTCGGCAGCATGCCGATACCGAAGATACCCACGAGGGTGTCGAGCTTGTCGGCGATGGCCACGGCCGCACCGGTCAGAGTGCTCGGCAACTCAGCGCCGGCACCGCGCGGCATGTACTGCTCGTTCAGCGCCAGTGCGACATCTTCCGGCTCGCCGTCGTTGAGGGCGTAGTAGTAACCGGCGACACCTTGCATCTCCGGGAACTCGCCGACCATCTCGGTCGACAGGTCGCACTTCGACAGCAGGCCCGCACGGGCTGCCCACGCAGTGTTGCCGCCGATGCGCTGAGCGATGAACGCGGCGAGCTTGGAAACGCGTTCGGCCTTGTCGTAGACGCTGCCGAGTTTCTCCTGGAACACCACGTTCTGCAGGCGCAGGTTGAAGTCTTCGAGCTTCTGCTTCTTGTCTTGCTTGAAGAAGAACTCGGCGTCGGTCAGGCGTGGGCGAACCACTTTCTCGTTACCGGCGATGATCTGCTGTGGATCTTTGCTCTCGATGTTGGCCACGGTAATGAAACGTGGCAGCAACTTGCCGTCGGCATCCAGCAGGCAGAAATATTTCTGATTGTCCTGCATGGTAGTGATCAGGGCTTCCTGCGGCACGTCGAGGAAGCGCTCCTCGAACGAGCACACCAGCGGCACCGGCCATTCGACCAGCGCGGTCACTTCATCGAGCAGGGCTGGCGGAACGATTGCCGTGCCTTCCTGGCGGGTGGCCAGCTCTTCGGTGCGCTTGCTGATGATCTCGCGACGCTCGTTGGCGTCGGCCAGCACGTAGGCGGCACGCAGGTCGGCCAGGTAGCTGGACGGCGAACCGATGCGCACGTTTTCCGGGTGATGGAAGCGGTGGCCACGGGAGTCGCGGCCGGCCTTCTGGGCGAGGATGGTGCAGTCGATGACCTGGTCACCGAGCAGCATCACCAGCCACTGGGTCGGACGAACGAACTCTTCCTTGCGCGCACCCCAACGCATGCGTTTCGGGATCGGCAGATCGTTCAGGGAATCTTCGACGATGGTCGGCAGCAGGCTCGCGGTCGCCTTGCCGGCGATGCTCTGGCTGTAGCGCAGTTTCGGGCCGCTCTGATCGATTTCGCTCAGGTCGACGCCGCACTTCTTGGCAAAGCCCAGTGCCGCTTGGGTCGGGTTGCCTTCGGCATCGAACGCGGCCTGGCGTGGCGGGCCGTCGAGGTTGATGCTGCGATCCGGCTGCTGGGTGGCCAGTGCGGTGATCAGCACGGCCAGGCGGCGCGGCGCGGCGTAGACGGTTTTGCTCTCGTAGTTCAGGCCGGCAGCTTGCAGGCCCTTGTCGATACCGGCGAGGAACGCCTCGGCCAGGGTGTTCAGGGCTTTGGGTGGCAGTTCTTCAGTGCCCAGTTCAACCAGAAAATCCAGAGCACTCATTGTGCAGCCTCCAGCTTGGCCAGTACTTCATCACGCAGGTCCGGGGTC
The DNA here is from genome assembly GCF_000967965.1 of Pseudomonas fluorescens. Classification (GTDB taxonomy): domain Bacteria; phylum Pseudomonadota; class Gammaproteobacteria; order Pseudomonadales; family Pseudomonadaceae; genus Aquipseudomonas; species Aquipseudomonas grandcourensis. The sequence goes on along the minus strand of NZ_LACC01000029.1, from coordinate 90,840 downwards.
GCCATCGGGAAGCCCAGCTTGGCGCGAGCCAGCAGGTAGGCTTGCGCAACGGAACGCGCCAGGGTGCGTACACGCAGGATGTATTGCTGACGCGCGGTCACCGAGATTGCCCGGCGCGCATCCAGCAGGTTGAAGGTGTGGGAAGCCTTCAACACCATTTCGTAGCTCGGCAACGGCAGCGGCTGGTCGAGTTCGATCAGGCGCTTGGCTTCGCTTTCGTAGAAATCGAACAGTTCGAACAGCTTGTCGACGTTGGCGTGTTCGAAGTTGTAAGTGGACTGCTCCACTTCGTTCTGGTGGAACACGTCGCCGTAGGTCACTTTGCCGAACGGACCGTCAGCCCAGACCAGGTCGTAGACCGAGTCCACGCCTTGCAGGTACATGGCCAGACGCTCGAGACCGTAGGTGATCTCGCCGGTCACTGGATAGCACTCGATGCCGCCCGCTTGCTGGAAGTAGGTGAACTGGGTCACTTCCATGCCGTTGAGCCAGACTTCCCAGCCCAGACCCCAGGCGCCGAGGGTCGGCGATTCCCAGTTGTCTTCGACGAAGCGGATGTCGTGGACCAGCGGGTCCAGGCCGACATGCTTGAGGGAGCCCAGGTACAGTTCCTGGAAGTTGTCCGGGTTCGGCTTCAGGACCACCTGGAACTGGTAGTAGTGCTGCAGACGGTTCGGGTTTTCGCCGTAGCGGCCGTCAGTCGGACGGCGGCTTGGCTGCACGTAGGCAGCGTTCCAGGTTTCCGGGCCGATGGCGCGCAGGAACGTTGCGGTGTGGAAAGTGCCGGCGCCTACTTCCATATCGTAGGGCTGAAGTACCACACAACCTTGCTCGGCCCAGTATTGCTGGAGGGCGAGGATCAAGTCTTGGAAGGTACGCACGGCTGGCGTAGGCTGGCTCACGAAATTCACCTGTTTCTTGGGCTGCGATTTAAAGAGCGGGAGTATACCCGATTCATTGCTGCGCACGCCCCCTGGAGCCTTATGCCACGCTGCTTTTGGTGTTCAGAAGATCCGCTGTACATGGCATATCACGATCAGGAGTGGGGCACGCCGCTACGCGATGCGCAGGGTTTGTTCGAGTTGCTTTTGCTCGAAGGGTTCCAGGCCGGGCTTTCCTGGATCACTGTGCTGCGCAAACGCGAGCATTATCGCCAGGTGATGTTCGGTTTTGATGTCCAGCGCGTGGCGCAGATGAGCGATGCTGAAATCGACGAGTTGATGCTCGATCCCGGCATCATCCGCAACCGCCTCAAGCTCAATGCGGCCCGGCGCAATGCCCAGGCCTGGCTGGCGCTGGAGGACCCGGTGGCGTTTCTCTGGTCGTTCGTCGGTGGCACGCCTGTGATCAATCATTTCAAGGATCGCAGCGAAGTCCCGGCCGTGACGCCGACCGCCGTGGAAATGAGCAAAGGCTTGAAAAAAGCCGGTTTCACGTTCGTCGGGCCGACCATTTGCTACGCGCTGATGCAGGCCTCGGGCATGGTCATGGATCACACCCGGGACTGCGACCGCTACGCGCAGTTGGCGAACGGCGGTTAGAATGGCCGCCTCGCGCACAGCACAAAATCAGGAGTGACCTGTGGATAAGTTGAAAGGCGCCTTGCTGGTAGGCGCTCTGCGGCTGTTTGCCCTGCTTCCGTGGCGGGCCGTGCAGGCCGTGGGCTCGGCGATTGGCTGGGTCATGTGGAAAACCCCGAACCGTTCCCGCGACGTGGTGCGGATCAATCTGTCCAAGTGCTTTCCGGACATGGACCCCGTCGAGCGCGAACGTTTAGTCGGACAGAGCCTTAAGGACATCGGCAAGTCACTGACCGAAAGCGCCTGCGCCTGGATCTGGCCGGCCCAGCGCTCCATCGACCTGGTGCGCGAGGTCGAAGGCCTCGACATATTGAAGGACGCCCTTGCCTCCGGCAAAGGCGTGGTCGGCATCACCAGCCACCTGGGCAACTGGGAGGTGCTGAACCACTTCTATTGCAGTCAGTGCAAACCGATCATTTTCTATCGTCCGCCGAAGTTGAAGGCGGTGGATGAATTGCTGCAAAAGCAGCGGGTGCAGTTGGGTAACAAGGTCGCCGCTTCCACCAAGGAAGGCATCCTCAGCGTCATCAAGGAAGTGCGCAAAGGTGGTGCAGTGGGCATTCCCGCTGACCCGGAACCGTCCGAATCCGCCGGGATCTTCGTGCCGTTCTTCGCCACCCAGGCACTGACCAGCAAGTTCGTGCCCAACATGCTGGCCGGCGGCAAAGCAGTCGGCGTGTTCCTGCACGCCCTGCGCCTGCCGGATGGTTCAGGCTACAAAGTGATCCTTGAAGCCGCGCCAGAGGCCATGTACAGCACCGATACGGCGGAGTCCTGTGCGGCCATGAGTAAAGTGGTCGAGCGCTATGTGCGGGCGTATCCGAGCCAGTACATGTGGAGCATGAAGCGCTTCAAGAAGCGTCCACCGGGTGAAGAGCGTTGGTATTGATTCAATTGGCATGATCTGTGGATAACCCTGGACTTGGGGTTATCCACAACCGTTCATTCAAGGGCGCAGAAGATGTCCGAACACCGCAAGTCATTGCGCATCAAGATCAGTCACGAAAGCTTTGGCGATTGCCTGGGGCAGACGCGCAACCTGTCTACCACTGGTGTTTACGTCAAGCATCCGCAACTGTCGGCGCTGCCCCGGGGGGCGGTGGTATACGGTCAGGTGCAGGAATTACCCACAGGCGCGCCGCGGGTACGCATGGAAGTGGTGCTGGTGGATGCCGAGGGTATCGGTTTGCGTTATCTCTGATCAGTGAGCCTGACGCTCAAGCTTCTTCAGGAACACCGTCATTTCCTTCTCGGCCTGCTTGTCGCCATGGCCGCGAGCAGCTTCCAGGCCTTGCTCCCAGGCCTGCCGCGCGGCCGTAAAGTCCGCCAGCGCCAAATGGGCCTTGCCCAGTAGTTTCCACGCCGCTGAATACTTCGGATCGAATTCGACGCAGCGTTGGAAATGCTCCGCAGCCTTGGCGTTTTCCCCCAGATCCAGATAGCCCTTGCCCAGGCCGAAGCGCAGCAATGAGTTATCCACACCCTTGGCGAGCATTTTTTCCAGGGATTCGATCATCAGTGGATTCCTTGATAGAGGTGAATCAGGGGTTGATGGATTCCAGTGAAATTGCTATCGCGAGCAGGCTCACTCCTACAGGGGAATGCATTCCAAATGTAGGAGCGAGCCTGCTCGCGATGGGGCCAGTGCAGTCGCTGCAAAACCTCAGAAGAAGCTCAACCCCACATGGAACAGCTTCTCCACATCGCGAATATGTTTTTTATCCACAAGGAACAGAATCACATGGTCGCCCGCTTCGATCACGGTGTCATCGTGGGCGATGATCACTTCTTCGTCGCGGATAATCGCACCAATGGTAGTGCCCGGCGGCAGGCCGATGTTTTCGATGGCCTTGCCGATCACCTTGCTCGATTTCGCATCGCCATGGGCAATCGCCTCGATGGCTTCTGCCGCGCCCCGGCGCAGTGAGTGCACGCTGACGATGTCGCCTCGGCGCACGTGGGCCAGCAAGGTGCCGATGGTCGCCAGTTGCGGGCTGATGGCGATGTCGATGTCGCCGCCCTGGATCAGATCGACATAGGCCGGGTTGTTGATGATGGTCATCACCTTCTTCGCACCCAGGCGCTTGGCCAGCAGCGACGACATGATGTTGGCTTCGTCGTCGTTGGTCAGGGCCAGGAAAAGGTCGGCGTCGGCAATGTTCTCTTCCATCAGCAGGTCGCGGTCCGAGGCGCTGCCTTGCAACACCACGGTGCTGTCGAGGTGGTCTGAGAGATGACGGCAGCGTGCCGGATTCATCTCGATGATCTTTACCTGATAACGGCTTTCGATGGCCTCGGCCAGGCGCTCGCCGATCTGCCCGCCACCGGCGATGACGATGCGTTTGTAGGTCTCATCGAGACGGCGCATTTCGCTCATCACCGCGCGAATGTTCGCCTTGGCGGCGATGAAAAATACTTCGTCGTCGGCCTCGATCACCGTGTCGCCCTGGGGCAGGATCGGCCGGTCACGACGGAAAATCGCCGCGACGCGGGTTTCCACGTTCGGCATGTGTTCACGCAATTGCCGTAGTTGCTGGCCCACCAGCGGCCCGCCGTAGTAAGCCCGCACTGCCACCAGTTGCGCCTTGCCTTCGGCGAAGTCGATTACCTGCAAGGCGCCGGGATGCTGGATCAGGCGCTTGATGTAGTTGGTAACCACTTGTTCGGGGCTGATCAGCACGTCCACCGGAATCGCTTCGTTCTGGAACAATTGCTCTTCGCGGGTCAGGTACGCGGCTTCGCGCACCCGGGCGATCTTGGTTGGAGTGTGGAACAGGGTGTGGGCGACCTGGCAGGCGACCATGTTGGTTTCGTCGCTGTTGGTCACGGCGACCAGCATGTCGGCGTCATCCGCTCCGGCCTGGCGCAACACGGTCGGGAATGAGCCGCGACCTTGTACGGTGCGGATGTCCAGGCGGTCGCCGAGATCGCGCAGGCGTTCGCCATCGGTGTCGACCACGGTGATGTCGTTGGCTTCGCTGGCCAGGTGTTCCGCCAGCGAACCGCCGACCTGCCCTGCTCCGAGGATGATGATTTTCATCCAGTCACTCCATTGAATCCGTTTAACCGCGAGCGGCGGCGATCTTGATCAGCTTGGCGTAGTAGAACCCGTCGTGGCCACCTTCCTGGGCCAGCAACTGGCGACCATGGGGCTGCTTGATGCCGGCCGCCGTGGCGAGGTCCAGTTCACGAGCACCCGGCGTGCGGGCGAGGAAGGCTTCGATGACCTCGGTGTTCTCGGTCGGCAGCGTGGAACAGGTGGCGTACAGCAGGATGCCGCCGACCTCCAATGTGTTCCACATGGCGTCGAGCAACTCGCCCTGCAGCAGCGCCAGCGCGGCGATGTCGTCGGGCTGGCGGGTCAGCTTGATATCGGGGTGACGACGAATCACACCGGTGGCCGAGCATGGCGCGTCCAGCAGGATGCGCTGGAACGGCTTGCCGTCCCACCACGCCTGAGTGTCGCGGCCGTCGGCGGCAATCAGTTCGGCGCTCAGTTTCAGGCGTTCGAGGTTTTCCCGCACCCGCACCAGCCGCTTGGCTTCCAGGTCTACCGCCACGACGCCGGCCAGTTTTGGCTCGGCTTCGAGGATGTGGCAGGTCTTGCCACCGGGGGCGCAGCAGGCGTCGAGCACCCGTTGGCCCGGCGCGAGGTCGAGCAGATCGGCAGCCAGTTGCGCGGCTTCGTCCTGCACGCTGATCCAACCCTCGGCGAAACCCGGCAGGCTGCGCACATCGGCGGCGGCGTCGAGCACGATGCCGTCGCGGCTGTACACGCACGGCGTGGCGGCAATACCCGCCTCAGTCAGCAAACCGAGGTAGGCATCACGGCTGTGATGGCGACGGTTGACTCGCAGGATCATTGGCGGATGCGCATTATTCGCCGCGCAAATGGCTTCCCATTGCTCCGGCCAGAATGCCTTCAGGGATTTTTGCAGCCAGCGCGGGTGAGCGGTGCGCACCACCGGATCACGTTCCAGCTCGGCGAAAATCGTTTCGCTTTCGCGCTGAGCATTACGCAGCACTGCGTTGAGCAACGCCTTGGCCCAAGGCTTTTTCAACTTGTCGGCGCAACCTACGGTTTCACCAATGGCGGCATGGGCCGGGACGCGGGTGTAGAGCAACTGATAAAGCCCGACCAGCAACAGCGCCTCGACATCGGCGTCGGCGGCCTTGAACGGTTTCTGCAGCAGCTTGGCCGCCAGTGCCGACAAGCGTGGCTGCCAGCGCGCGGTGCCGAACGCCAGGTCCTGAGTGAAACCGCGATCACGGTCTTCGACCTTGTCCAGTTGAGTCGGCAGTGAGCTGTTGAGCGAGGCTTTTCCGCTCAGGACGGCAGCGAGTGCCTTGGCGGCGGCCAGACGCGGGTTCATTGAGCGTCCGCCGCTTGACCGAGGACAGTGCCGATGGCGAATTTCTCACGACGGCTGTTGAACAGGTCGCTGAAGTTCAGCGCCTTGCCGCCGGGCAATTGCAGACGGGTCAGGCACAAGGCCTGCTCGCCGCACGCGACGATCAGGCCTTCCTTGCTGGCGCTGAGGACTTCACCCGGGGCACCTTTGCCTTCGGCAAGGTTCGCGGCCAGCACTTTCAGGGCTTCACCGTTCAAGGTGCTGTGGGTGATCGGCCACGGGTTGAAGGCACGCACCAGACGCTCCAGCTCAATCGCCGGGCGACTCCAGTCGATGCGTGCTTCGTCCTTGTTCAATTTGTGCGCATAGGTAGCGAGGCTGTCGTCCTGCACTTCGCCCTTCAACGTTGCGGCGGCGAGGCCGGCAATCGCCTTGACCACGGCCGGCGGGCCCATTTCGGCCAGACGATCGTGCAGGCTGCCGCCGGTGTCTTCGGCGCTGATCGGCGTGGTGACCTTGAGCAGCATCGGCCCGGTGTCGAGGCCGGCCTCCATGCGCATCACGGTCACGCCGCTTTCGGCGTCCCCCGCTTCCACGGCGCGCTGGATCGGCGCCGCGCCACGCCAGCGCGGCAGCAGCGAGGCGTGACTGTTGATGCAACCCAGGCGCGGAATATCCAGCACCACTTGCGGCAGGATCAGGCCGTAGGCGACCACTACCATCAAGTCCGGCTTCAGTGCAGCCAGTTCAGCCTGAGCATCTTCGTTGCGCAGGGTCGGCGGTTGCAACACCGGGATACTGTTCTCTAGAGCAAGCTGCTTGACCGGGCTCGGCATCAGTTTTTGCCCGCGACCGGCCGGACGATCCGGTTGGGTGTAGACCGCGACGATCTCGTAAGGGCTGTCGAGCAGGGCCTTGAGGTGTTCGGCGGCGAATTCGGGGGTGCCGGCAAAGACGATGCGCAGTGGCTCAGTCATGGGTGTTCTCTATTGCAAAGCATCTTGAAAAGAAAAAGGCTTGCCGTGGCAAGCCTTTGAAGGAGGGCATCAAGCGTTTTGGCGATGCTGTTTTTCCAGCTTCTTCTTGATGCGGTCGCGTTTGAGCGTCGACAGGTAATCGACGAACAATTTGCCGTTGAGGTGGTCGCATTCGTGCTGGATGCACACGGCGAGCAAATCTTCGGCGATCAGTTCGTAAGGTTGGCCGTCTCGGTCCAGGGCCTTGACCTTGACCCGTTGCGGGCGATCGACGTTTTCGTAGAAACCCGGCACAGACAGGCAGCCTTCCTGATACTGGCCCATCTCGTCGGTCAGCGGTTCGAACTCGGGGTTGATGAACACTCGCGGTTCGGTGCGGTCTTCGGAGAGGTCCATCACGACGATACGTTTGTGCACGTTGACCTGGGTAGCGGCGAGGCCGATGCCAGGCGCTTCATACATTGTTTCAAACATGTCGTCGACCAACTGACGCACTTCGTCGTCCACTACGGCCACTGGTTTGGCAATAGTGCGCAGACGCGGATCAGGGAATTCGAGGATGTTTAAAATGGCCATAAGCTTGATTAGTGCACGTGTGAAGTAAGGTCGGGTCGATGGTCTGGCGGTCCGAAGATGCAGGCTACCGTTGTAAAACGTAGCTCCCTTCTGTTGACAAGCAAGTTTTGACAAGCAAGCCGGGAGCGAGCCACTGAGGGCTCTGGCGTTTCACGCGAACGTACATAATAAAGGGATTCACCGCATGAGGAAATCACTACTCGCCCTGCTGCTCCTGGCCTCGGCCGGTCTGGCGTACGGGCAAGTGCCACTTCGGGAAGATATTCCCACCATAAAGCTGTCGCCTCAGGTGCGCAGCAGCCCGGTAACCGAGGCTATCCCCAGCATTGCGCTGAAATCGATCAACAGCTTTCTGCTGAGCAACCGCATCGTCGACAAGGCCGAGGATTTCGACAAGGCGCCCTACGTCGTCGCCGGTGATGCCGAACGGGTGCTCAGCGGCGCGGGTGACCGCATCTTTGCCCGCGGCCATTTCGATCCGGCGCAACCGGCGTACGGCATCTTCCGCCAAGGCAAGGTCTACACCGATCCGCAGAGCAAGGAAATACTGGGGATCAACGCCGACGACATCGGCGGCGGTGAGGTCGTGGCCATTGAAGGTGACGTCGCCACCCTGGAATTGCAACGCACGACCCAGGAGGTCCGCCTCGGCGATCGCTTGTTCAGCGGTGAAGAGCACGCGATCAACTCGACCTTCACGCCCAGCGCACCGAGCCACGAAATCAATGGTTTGATCATCGATGTGCCGCGTGGGGTCACGCAGATCGGCGAGTTGGACGTGGTTACGCTGAACAAGGGGCAGCGCGACGGCCTGGCCGAAGGCAATCTGCTGGCGGTGATGAAGACAGGCGAAACGGTGCGGGACCGGATCACCGGTCAGCCGTTGAAAATTCCCGATGAGCGCGCCGGTCTGCTGATGGTTTTCCGTACCTACGACAAACTCAGCTATGGGCTGGTGCTCAGCGCTTCGCGCTCGCTGTCGGTGATGGACAAGGTGCGAAATCCGTAAGAGTGCTTCACAAGTTACCAACAGAGTTATCCACAGCTTATTCCCGTTTGTATGGGTGCTCATAACGATCAAGGATGATCCATGTCGCTGTCTGCCGTTACACCGGTTTCCCCTGCGGAACTGGAAGCTCGTTTACGTCTGCACCGTTTGCCGGAACTCGGTCCGGCGCGTTTCAAGAAGTTGCTCGAAGCCTTCGGCTCGGCATCCAAAGCCCTCAGTGCGCCACCCAGTGCCTGGCGCGCGCTGGGTTTGCCACTGGCCTGTTCAGAGGCCAGGCGTAGCACTGAGATCCGTGATGGCGCCAGTCATGCATTGGCCTGGCTGGAGCATCCGGCCCAGCATTTACTGATGTGGGACCAACCGGACTACCCGGCACTGCTGGCACAAATCAGCGATGCACCGCCGCTGTTATTTGTCGCGGGCGATCCGGGCATTCTGGAAAAACCACAACTGGCGATGGTCGGCAGCCGTCGCGCTTCCCGGCCGGGAATGGATACCGCTGCCGCGTTTTCCCGCAGCCTGGCCGGTGCCGGTTTTGTCATTACCAGCGGCCTGGCCCTGGGCATTGACGCCGCCGCGCACCAGGCCGCGCTCGACGTCGGCGGGCAAACGGTCGGTGTGCTCGGTACGGGGCTCGAAAAGTTTTATCCACAGCGAAATAGACGCCTGGCGGACGCCATGATCGCATCAGGTAGCGCAGTGCTTTCGGAGTTTCCACTGGATGCAGGCCCCAGCGCCGGCAACTTCCCCCGGCGCAATCGGATCATCAGTGGTTTGTCTCTCGGGGTGCTGGTGGTCGAAGCCAGTGTCGCCAGCGGTTCACTGATCACCGCGAGGCTGGCGGCGGAACAGGGGCGCGAGGTGTTTGCGATGCCCGGGTCGATCCATCACCCCGGCGCCCGCGGTTGCCATCAATTGATCCGTGACGGTGCGGTGCTGGTGGAAACCATCGAACATATCCTCGAAGCTTTGCGCGGTTGGCAACGACTGTCGTTATCTACAGAAACCTGCACCCCTGCAACGACTCACCCTCTGTTGAAGTTGTTGCATGCCGCGCCTCACACCAGTGAAGCGCTGGCCGATGCAAGCGGCTGGGCTCTGCCGAAAGTGCTGGTGGCGTTGACAGAACTGGAAATGGATGGCCGCGCCGTGTGCGAAAGCGGGCGCTGGTTTGCGCGGGTGAGCTAGGTTTTATAAACAAGATCGGTAAACTGCGCAGAGCCTTAGTCTGGAGTGTTTTTCATGGTCAACAGTTGGCGTGTGCAACAAGCCGCGCAAGCAATTCGCGCCGGGGCGGTGATTGCCTACCCAACCGAAGCGGTCTGGGGCCTGGGTTGCGACCCGTGGGACGAGGAAGCGGTGGAACGTCTGCTGCTGATCAAGGGCCGGTCTATGGACAAGGGGCTGATTCTGGTCGCCGACAACATCCGTCAGTTCGATTTCCTCTTCGAAGACTTTCCCGAGTTGTGGATGGACCGCATGGCCAGCACCTGGCCGGGTCCGAACACCTGGCTGGTGCCGCACCAGAACCTGCTGCCAGAGTGGATTACCGGCGTGCATGAAACCGTGGCGTTGCGGGTCAGCGATCACCCACTGGTGCGGGACTTGTGCGCGCTGGTCGGGCCACTGGTGTCGACGTCGGCCAACCCGCAGGGGCGCCCGGCGGCACGTACGCGGATTCGCGTCGAACAGTATTTCCGTGGCCAGGTGGATCTGGTGCTGGGTGGCAATCTGGGCGGGCGCAAGAACCCGAGCGTGATTCGCGATCTGGCCACCGGGAGGGTTGTGCGCCCGGACTAAAGCTGGATGAACATGTGGCGAGGGAGCTTGCTCCCGTTCGGGTGCGCAGCGCCCGCAAAAACTGCAGGCGCGTTGTAACTGAAACTACACAGTTGCCGAATGCAGGGCTGCTGCACAGCCCAACGGGAGCAAGCTCCCTCGCCACAGAGGGTTATGGCAACAAAACAACCGAACCGGTCGTGCGCCGCGCCGACAACTCGGTCTGCGCCTTCGCCGCGTCAGCCAGTGGATAACGCTGGCTGATGTCCACGGTCAGCTTGCCGCTGATGATCATCTCGAACAACTCGTCGGCCATGCGTTGCAGGTTCTCGGCGTTGTTCGCATAAGTGCCCAGGGTTGGCCGGGTCACGTACAGCGAGCCTTTCCCCGCCAGGATCCCCAGGTTCACGCCGTCGACCGCGCCGGACGCATTGCCGAAACTCACCACCAGCCCGCGCGGCGCGACGCTGTCGAGTGAAGTCAGCCAGGTGTCCTTGCCAACACCGTCGTACACCACCGGGACTTTTTTGCCGTCGGTCAATTCCAGCACGCGCTGAGCGACATTTTCATGGCTGTAGTCGATGGTCGCCCAGGCGCCGTTGGCCTTGGCCAGCGCGGCTTTCTCCGCCGAGCTGACGGTGCCGATCAGCTTCACGCCCAAGGCCCTGGCCCATTGGCAGGCCAGGGAACCGACCCCACCGGCCGCCGCATGGAACAGGATGGTTTCGCCACCTTTGAGTTCATAAGTCTGACGCAGCAGGTACTGCACGGTCAGGCCCTTGAGCATCACGCCGGCGGCCTGTTCGAAGCTGATGGCGTCCGGCAGTTTCACCAGATTGGCCTCGGGCAAGACGTGAACGTCGCTGTAGGCGCCCAGAGGGCCGCTGCCATAGGCGACGCGATCGCCGATCTTGAAGCGGGTCACGTCGCTGCCCACCGCCTCGACCACGCCTGCACCTTCTGAGCCGACACCCGACGGCAGGGACGGTGGCGGGTACAGGCCGCTGCGGTAATAGGTGTCGATGAAGTTCAGGCCGATGGCCTTGTTGGTCACGCGTACTTCCTTCGGACCTGGCTCGGCAGGCTGGTAATCCACATATTCGAGCACTTCGGGGCCGCCATGGGCGCGGAACTGGATACGCTTTGCCATCAGAACTCTCCATAGGTCGTTTTACCAAGCTCCCTATCGGACTCCTAAGCTTGATCTTCGTCAACTGCGGCGAGGTGACTTGCGATGGTATGCTACGCGCCCATTTGCGCAGGCTGAGCTCCAATGGAGCGCCGCGTTGTTTTGCCCGATTCAAGGTGATGACATGACGACCCGCACCGAGGCCGTAAAAGCCTACCTGCTCGACCTGCAAGACCGTATTTGCGCCGTCCTGGAAGCCGAAGACGGTGGCACGCAATTCGTCGAAGATGCCTGGACCAGGCCGGCGGGCGGTGGCGGTCGCACCCGTGTGATAGAAAACGGCGCGGTGATTGAAAAGGGTGGCGTCAATTTTTCCCATGTCTTCGGCAGCGGTCTTCCACCGTCTGCCAGCGCTCATCGACCGGAACTGGCCGGCCGTGGCTTCGAAGCCCTCGGCGTGTCGTTGGTGATTCACCCGCACAACCCGCACGTGCCGACTTCCCACGCCAACGTGCGCTTTTTCATCGCTGAAAAAGAAGGTGAAGAACCGGTCTGGTGGTTTGGTGGCGGCTTCGACCTGACCCCGTATTACGGCAACGAAGAAGACTGCATCCACTGGCACCGCGTCGCCGAGCAGGCCTGTGCGCCGTTCGGCCCGGACGTCTACCCGCGTTACAAGGCCTGGTGCGACAGCTACTTCCACATCAAGCATCGTCACGAGCCGCGCGGCATCGGCGGGTTGTTTTTCGACGACCTGAACGAGTGGGACTTCGATACCACCTTCGCCTTCATGCGCGCCATCGGTGACGCGTACATCGACGCCTATCTGCCGATCGTGCAGCGCCGCAAGAACGATGCGTTCACCGAAAAACAGCGGGAATTCCAGGAGTTCCGCCGTGGGCGCTATGTCGAGTTCAACCTGGTCTACGACCGCGGCACGCTGTTCGGCCTGCAATCGGGTGGGCGTACCGAGTCGATCCTGATGTCGCTGCCACCGCAAGTGCGCTGGGGCTACGACTGGAAGGCCGAGCCCGGCAGCGAAGAAGCGCGCCTGACCGAGTACTTCCTGCAAGACCGCGATTGGTTGGCCGAAGCCTGAACGAGGAATACTGATGGACCGTTATGTCGTTTTCGGTAACCCGATTGGCCACAGCAAGTCGCCGTTGATCCATCGCCTGTTCGCCGAGCAGACCGCGCAAAAGCTGGACTACAACACGCTACTGGCGCCACTGGACGACTTTTCCACCTGTGCCCGGACGTTTTTCCTCGAAGGACGGGGCGCCAATGTGACGGTGCCGTTCAAGGAAGAAGCCTATCGGCTGGCAAACAGCCTGACGGCGCGGGCGCAAAGGGCCGGAGCGGTGAACACCCTGAGCAAACTGGCCGATGGCAGTCTGCTGGGCGACAACACCGACGGCGCCGGACTGGTGCGCGACCTGACGGTCAATGCCGGGTTCAGCCTCAAGGGCAAACGCATCCTGCTGCTCGGTGCCGGCGGCGCGGTGCGCGGTGCTTTGGAGCCGTTGCTGGCCGAGCAACCGGCATCGGTGATCATCGCCAACCGCACGGTGGAAAAGGCCGAGTTGCTGGCGGAACTGTTCTGCGATCTGGGGCCGGTCTCGGCCAGTGGCTACGACTGGTTGCAGGAGTCGGTGGACCTGATCATCAACGCGACCTCCGCGAGCCTGACCGGTGATGTACCGCCGATTGCTGCCAGCCTGATCGAACCGGGCAAAACGGTGTGCTACGACATGATGTACGGCAAGGAGCCGACCTCGTTCTGCCGCTGGGCCAGCGAACATGGGGCGGCGGTGGCGATGGATGGCTTGGGGATGCTGGCCGAGCAAGCGGCGGAAGCGTTTTTCCTGTGGCGCGGCGTGCGTCCGGAGACGGCGCCGGTGTTGGCTGAACTTCGCCGACAGTTGGCCCTTTAAAGTCTTTAATCCTCAAACCGGATCGGGCACTTCTGCGCCCCTTCCAGCTTTCTCAGTTCTTCCACCACCTGCGGTCGGGCCCGGCGCAAGGTCAGGCTGCGGTTCTGGCGAAGCAGGCGCCGCGCTTCCTGGTGCAGCATTTCCACCCCGGAATAGTCGATGAAGTTGATCTGCTGCGCCTCGATCACCACGCGCGCGCCGTTCATGCGTTGTAGGCGCACTTGCAGGTAATGGCTGGCGCCGAAAAAGATCGAGCCGCCGACCCGCAGAATGTCTTCCTCGCCATCTCGCACATGCTGCACCCGTGGTTGCGATGTGCGCTTGAGGTAGAAAAAAAGCGAGGCCAACACGCCGGCGTAGATCGCCGTTTGCAGTTCCAGCAGCAAGGTGGCGACGCAGGTCAGCGCCATTACCACGAACTCAGCGCGGCTGACCCGCAACAACGCGCGAATGCCGCGATGGTCCACCAGCCCCCAGGCGATCAACAGAATGCTGCCCGCCATGGCCGGAATCGGGATGTGCGCGATCAGGCTCGCGCCGAAGATCGCAAACAGCGCCACCCACAATGCCGAAAAAATCCCGGCCAGGGGCGAACAGGCACCCGCTTCATAGCTCAGGCCTGAGCGAGTGAAGGAACCGGCTGACAGCGATCCGGAAAAAAACGCACCGACGATGTTCGACAGGCCTTGGGCACGAACTTCCTGATTCGCGTCGAGTATTTGCTGCGAACGTGCGGAGATCGAGCGGGCAATCGACAGGCTGGTCACCAGACCGAGCATTCCGACCGCCACCGCGCTGGGCAGCAGGCGCAGGATCAGATCGAGGTCCAGCGGCAACGGACTGAAAGGAGGTAGCTTGCCGGTAAAGGCGCTGACCAGTTGCACATGGCCGAACATGGATGGCCAGAGCCAAACCAGCAAGCCGCCGAGAACCAGGGTGATCAAGAGCGTCGGCCAGCGTGGCAGCAGCAGCTTGAGGATCACGCCCACCACCACCGTCGCCAGCCCCAGTGCCAGCGAAGGTTTGTCGATTTTGCCGAGATGGCGCAACAAGGTAATGAAATTATCCAGCGCGGTGGCCTGGCTGGGCAAGTCCAGCCCCAGCAGGTTAGGCAATTGACCGATGGCAATGACCACGGCGGCACCCAGGGTGAAGCCGAGTACCACCGAGTGAGAGACGAAATTCACCAGTGCGCCAAAGCGCAGCAACCCCAGCAGCCACTGAAAGAGGCCGGCCAGAAACGTCAGCAACAGGATCAACATGACGTAGTCCTGCGACGCTGGAACGGCCAGAGGACTGACGCTGGCGTACAAGACAATGGAGATGGCCGCCGTAGGACCGCAGATCAGATGCCATGACGAACCCCACAGGCAGGCAATTAGCACCGGAATGATTGCGGCGTACAGGCCGTATTCCGGCGGCAGGCCGGCAATCAGTGCGTAGGCAATGGATTGCGGCAACGCGAGAATTGCGCCGCTGAGGCCAACGATCAGGTCACGACCGACACTGGCGCGGGTTTGCCGGGGTAGCCAGGTGAGGAAGGGGAAGAGTGAATGGCGGCTTGGCAGGGCCATGGGGCCTCTCGGGTGGAGTTTTACGGAAGAGTATCAGGCCCAGGCAATCATTGTGGCGAGGGAGCTTGCTCCCGCTGGACCGCGTAGCGGTCCCAAAAGGGCAATCACGATGTGTCTGACTCATCGAGGTAACCGGATTGCGTCTGCTGCGCAGCCGAGCGGGAGCAAGCTCCCTCGCCACAGGTAATCATCAGAGTTTGGCTTTGACTGCCGGCAACGCATCCTGCCCATCCACGGTCTTCACTCCATCGAGCCACTTGTCCAGCACCGCCGGGTTGGCCTTGATCCACGCCTTGGCGGCGTCGGCATTGCTGACTTTCTTGTTCACCACCTCGGCCATGATGCTGTTCTCCATGTCTTGGGTGAAGCTCAGGTTGGTCAGCAGTTTGCCGACGTTCGGGCAGGCCTGTGCATAACCTTTGCGGGTCAGGGTATGCACGCTGCCGGTGTCGCCGAAGTATTTCTCTCCGCCCTTGAGGTAATGCATCTTCAGTTGCACGTTCATCGGGTGTGGGGTCCAGCCAAGGAAAGTCACGAATTTCTGTTTTTTCACCGCGCGGGACACTTCCGCCAGCATGGCCTGCTCGCTGGACTCGACCAGTTTCCACTGGCCCATGTCGAAATCGTTTTTCTTGATGATCTCTTGCAGCGAGATGTTTGCCGGCGCGCCGGAGCCGATGCCGTAGATCTTGTGGTCGAACTTGTCGGCGTATTTGTTCAGGTCGGCAAAGTTATGCACACCCGCGTCCCACACGTAGTCCGGAACGGCGAGGGTGAATTCGGTGCCGTCGAGGTTCTTCGCCAATTGCGTGACATCGCCGCTGGCGACGAACTTGTCATAGAAGCCCTGCTGCGCCGGCATCCAGTTACCCAGGAACACATCGACCTGGCCATCCTTGAGTCCGCCAAAGGTGATCGGTACCGCGAGGGTGTCGACCTTGGCCTTGTAGCCCATGCCGTCCAGCAGAAACCCGGTGATGGCATTGGTCGCGGCAATGTCGCTCCAGCCCGGATCGGCCATTTTCACGGTCTCGCAACTCTGATCGGCAAACGCCGATGCACTACCCAGAGCCAGGAGCCCGACCGTCAGTACTGTGGATAACCTTTGCATGGACTTCCCCTTAACATTATTGGTTTTGGCAGGGTTGTGGATAACGTGCTTTACGCTCCAGATCGTCGAGGTCGATGTGGTTGCGCATGTACTGCTGACTGGCGTCCACCAGCGGCTGGTGATCCCAGCTCTTCAGCTTGCCGAGGGTCAGCGCCTCGGCTACGAAACGCCGGCGCCGCTGGCTGGCGAGCACCTGCTGATGAATTGCCGGAATGTTCCATTTGGCCCGTGCTTCGGTGAGAAAGCCGTCGAACAGCTGGCGATGTTGCGGCGATTGGCTGAGTTCTTCCAGTTCACGAGGGTCATTCTTTACGTCGAAGAGCAGGCAGGGGTCGTCTTCGCTGTAGATGAATTTGTAGGCACCGCGGCGGATCATCATCAACGGACTGATGGTGCCTTCGGCCATGTATTCACCGAACACCTCGTCGTGACCGCCCTGCCCTTGCAGGTGAGGGACCAGCGAGCGGCCGTCCAGTGGCAAGCCGGGCTCCAGCGAGCCGCCGGCCAATTCAACAAACGTTGGTAACAGATCCGACGTGGAAACACTGGCGCTGACCCGACCGGCGCCGAACTGCCCCGGTGCGCTGATCAGCAGTGGCACTCGTGCGGCCATTTCGTACCAGTGCATTTTGTACCAGAGGCCGCGCTCGCCGAGCATGTCGCCGTGGTCACCGGAAAACACGATGATGGTGTCATCGATCAGCCCGGTATCCTCGAGCGTTTGCAGGAGTTTGCCGACGTTGCTATCGATATAGCTGCACGCGCCGAAATAGGCGCGGCGGGCATCGCGGATCTTATCCACAGGCAGTGGCTTGTCCCACAAGTCGTAGACCTTGAGCAGACGTTGCGAGTGCGGATCGAGGTTCTGCGGGTCCGGGGTTGCAGGCAGCGGGATATCGGCATCGTCGTACAAATCCCAGAAAGCCTTGGGAATTGTGTACGGGTCGTGTGGGTGAGTCATGGAAACGGTCAGGCAGAACGGCTGGTCGCCATCCTCGCGGATATGGTCGAACAGGTACTGCTGGGCCTTGAACACCACCTCTTCGTCGAAATCCAGTTGATTGGTGCGCACGCACGGGCCGGCTTGCAGCACCGACGACATGTTGTGATACCAGGTCGGGCGCACGTCCGGTTCATCCCAGTTCACAGCCCAGCCGTAGTCGGCCGGGTAGATGTCGCTGGTCAGGCGTTCTTCGTAGCCATGCAGCTGGTCTGGCCCACAGAAATGCATCTTGCCCGACAGGGCAGTGCGGTATCCGAGGCGGCGCAGGTAGTGGGCGTAGGTCGGTACGTCGGCGGGGAAATCGGCTGCGTTGTCGTAGGCGCCGATCTTGCTCGGCAACTGGCCACTGACCAGGGTGAAACGCGACGGCGCGCACAGGGGGCTGTTGCAATAAGCCGAGTCGAACACCACGCCTTGTGCGGCGAGGCGGCTGAGATGAGGCAGTTTGATGGGCGAAGGGCCGTAGAACGGCAACATTGGCGCGGCCATTTGATCGGCCATGATGAAAAGAATGTTCTTGCGCTTCATGTGATCGCGGCATTCCATAGTGGATGTTTATGCGAGAGTGCTGGCTTCGAGAATGAAACCCTCGCATCTTGCGGTAAAGCCCGCGCGCGGCAATGACTAGGATAAGCACAGCTTATGTATGACGCCCTTGGTGACCTGTCACTGGATCTGCTTCGTGCCTTCGAAGCGGCGGCCCGTCAGCGCAGTTTTACCGCCGCGGCGGTTGAGTTGGGCACCACGCAACCGGCCATCAGCCAGCAGATAAAGCGCCTGGAAGAGCAACTGGCGACACGCCTGTTCGACCGTATTTATCGCGGTATCGAGTTGACCGAGGCCGGGCAGATACTTTTTGAGCAGGTTCAGCTCGGTTTGCAGAATATCGATGCAGGATTGAGCGCAATCAGCGCACAGCAACAGCATGAAGTGCTGCAGGTGGCCACGGATTTTGCCTTCGCCGCCTATTGGCTGATGCCGCGTTTGCACCGCTTTCACGCGGCCAATCCGCAGGTGGATGTCAGCCTGGTCACCAGTGAACGCAGCCATAACATGCTACGTACCGATATCGATGTGGCGGTGCTGTTCGGCGATGGCCGCTTCAAGCAGGGTGAAAGCCACTGGCTGTTCAGCGAGGAAGTGTTTCCGGTGTGCAGCCCGCAGTTGTTGAGCGAACGCACTCTGCCCTTGCCGGCCCAGGCATTGCTGGAGTTTCCGTTGCTGCACCTGCGTGGGGAGCACAGCAGTAATTGGTTCGACTGGAGTGGTGTGTTCCGCGAGCTGGGCATCACTTCTCCCCCGGCGCCCGGGCAGTTGCGCTTCGACAATTACACTTTGTTGATTCAGGCCGCGATTGGCGGCCAGGGCGTGGCCATCGGCTGGCGCCACCTTGTGGATAACTTGCTGGCGCAAGGGCTGTTGTGTCGACCGATCGGTGAAACGGTGATGTCGAGGCTGGGTTACTACGTGGTGTTGCCCCAGCGCAAAAGACGTAGAGCATTGATCCAGCAGTTTGTGGATTGGTTGATGGCCGAACAGGCCAGTAGTGCGCAATCGCTCAACGGCCTGACGCTGCCGTCCATTGCGGTTTAGCTGTCGGTGGCGATGAAGTTGACGTGCTCTCGGATGTGCAGGTTCAAGTGCAATTCATCGGCAATGCCCACGGCGGTGCGGGCCAGGCGTCCGAGCGGTTCGGACAACCCCGGCTCGAGGTTGCCGCCGGGTTTGGCGAAATGTTCGATGGTCAGCCCAGGTACCCCGCGCGGCTCGTTAACCAGCGTCCACTTCAATGGACTGCTCTGCAGTGCCTCGCGGATTTCCTCGGCGGCGTGACGTTGCAAGCTGTCCTCGGATTCCGGTTCGTCCAGCACGTCGAAATCACCCACCAGAAACAATCGGGCGATGTTTGCTGCCTGCATGCCATCGATTAGCGCATCCACTGCCAGTACCTGCTCGACCGGGCCCGGCACGATGTTTTTTTCTACGTGTTCGCTGTTGAAGGGTAAGCCTGGAGCGTCCAGTAAGCAGATGACCACGGAACTGCCGGCCACACTCTGCTTGACCCGTTGCGCATCGAACAGGTCGCCAGTCTTGGTGCGCAGCCCCGGGCGGGGTGCCAGCGCATTGAGGTCATCGAGAATTGCGATCACTTCATGCTGGCGTCGCAGCATTTCAGCCATCAGCGCACTGCCCAGGCTACTCATGGCACCATAAAGCACCACTTTCACGACGGGGGTTTCGGCATTTTTCATGGCTGGGCTTCCTGTTTTCCAGCGCCTATATGATGTTTGACCCGCAGGAACCGGCGAGGGTTCGAACAGTTTTCAGAGGGGTTCAGATGCAGCAGATCACGGGTTACCACGCCCACGTTTATTTCGATGCCAGCACGATCGGGCAGGCGCGGGCCTTGTGTGAGCAGGCAGCGCGTTTGTTTCCACTGAAAATGGGTCGCGTGCACGAGCGGCCGGTCGGTCCGCACCCGGACTGGAGCTGCCAGTTGGCGTTCGAGCCGCAGGTGTTGGGCGACGTGCTGCCGTGGCTGGCGCTGAACCGCAAGGGGCTGGTGGTGTTTCTGCACCCGGACACCGGCGACGATTTGCTTGACCACACCGAGCATGCGATCTGGATGGGCGCTATTCGGCCGTTGGACCTGTCTATTTTTTGATCAGAGTGTTTCTTGAGCCTCACCGGGTAAGTGTTCGTCCAGATGCAGCCATGGCAAACGGCTGTCAGTCCAGATGTGCCGCTCGGCCGGTGCTTGCTCGGGATGGTCGAGGGTGGCGATGGTCAAGTCGATGCTTTCCGGGCTCAGGTGCGTCACCAGCGCCAGTTGCGCCCCACAGTGGCCGCAGAAATATCGTGCGCAGGTGGATGAAGAATCGTACCGCGACGGCGTCCCGGCCAGCCATTGAAAGGCCGATGCCGGCACGGTGATCCAGGTGGTCACGATGCCGCCGCTGACCCGTCGGCAAATCGAACAATGGCAGTGGGCGATATCGTGCAGCGGCCCGCTGAATTGATAGCGCAGTTGCCCGCAGTGGCAGCCGCCGGTGTGAAGTTTGACCATGCTTCGACCTCCCGCCCTGTGTTCAGGGACTTGAAACCCAATCCGACGACCGGTTGTACTTCCGGTCAACGCTTTCATCGGCGAAAGCTGGCTGAAAGCTTCCCCGATTAGGATCGCCGCCACTACCGGCAAAAGACCGGTTGGCCAATGCCAGCGTTTTATCGCTCGCACAGCCCATTTAACAACAACAATGGTGATTCTGATGTCCTCTTCTATCCGCCGCTTCGCTGCAACTCCGCCCGTACGTCTCGTGCTTCCCGTTCTGCGCTGATCCCGCCCGATCCGCCCATTCCCTAGCCGCGCTACGCCTGGAGTATTCCCATGCTGACTTTCCTTGGCTTCGCCATGGTCATCACGTTCATGTTCCTGATCATGACCAAGCGCCTGTCCGCGCTGATCGCCCTGATCATAATTCCAATCATCTTTGCCCTGTTCGGCGGTTTTTCGCCGAAGATCGGCCCGATGATGCTCGAAGGCATCACCAAGCTTGCGCCGACCGGCGTGATGCTGATGTTCGCTATCTTGTACTTCGCCCTGATGATCGACTCCGGCCTGTTCGACCCGGCCGTGCGCAAGATCCTCAAACTGGTCAAGGGCGACCCGTTGAAAGTTTCGGTCGGCACCGCCGTTCTGGCGCTCGTTGTCTCCTTCGATGGTGACGGCGCGACCACTTACATGATCTGCGTGGCCGCGATGCTGCCGCTCTACAGCCGTATCGGCATGAGCCCGCGGATCATGGCCGGTCTGATCATCCTCGCCGGTGGCGTGATGAACATGACCCCATGGGGCGGCCCGACCGCTCGCGCTGCCAGTGCGTTGCATGTGGACCCGTCCGACATCTTCGTACCGATGATTCCTGCGATGCTGGCCGGTGTGGTGGCGATCCTGGTCATCGCCTACTTCTACGGCAAGCGTGAACGTGCTCGCCTGGGTGAACTGCACCTGGTGGGCGATGAAATCGACCACAGCGAAATCAGCGTTTCGCAGTTCCCGGATGCCCGTCGTCCGAACCTGATCTGGTTCAACGGCGCCCTGACCCTGGCTCTGATGGGCGCCCTGATCGCCGGCCTGCTGCCATTGCCGGTGCTGTTCATGGTGGCGTTCAGTATTGCCATGATCGTCAACTATCCTTGCCTGCAACAGCAGAAGGATCGCGTCGCGGCCCACGCCGGTAGCGTGCTGGCGGTAGTCGGGTTGATCTTTGCGGCCGGTATCTTCACCGGTATCCTGACCGGCACCGGGATGGTCGACGCCATGTCGAAAAGCCTGCTGGCGGTGATTCCGGACTTCCTCGGCCCGTACCTGGCGGTGATCACGGCACTGGTAAGCATGCCGTTCACTTTCTTCATGTCGAACGATGCATTTTATTACGGCGTGTTACCGGTTCTTGCCGAAGCTGCCAGCCATTACGGTATAACCGCGGTGGAAATGGCACGTGCCTCGATCGTCGGTCAGCCCGTCCACCTGTTGAGCCCGCTGGTTCCATCGACCTACCTGTTGGTGGCCCTGGCCGGCATCGATTTCGGTGACCACCAGCGCTTCACCCTGAAGTGGGCAGTGCTGGTTTGTATCTGCATACTGATTGCTGCACTGCTGTTGGGGACTTTCCCGGTGTTCAGCACTCTATAAGCCCAAGACTCACCACTTCGGGTCCAGGCTTCGCTGTTTGAAGCCCGGGCCCGTTGTGGTTTAACAATCGCTCAAAGGAATACACATGGAATGGCTGACCAACCCTGAAATCTGGGTTGCCTTCTTCACCCTGACCGCCCTGGAAATCGTCCTGGGTATCGATAACATCATCATGATTTCGATCCTGGTCAGCCGCATGCCTAAACACATGCAGGCGCGCACCCGGATATTCGGTCTGGCGCTGGCCATGGTCACGCGAATCCTGCTTCTGCTGTCGATCACCTGGGTCATGCGCCTGACGGCGGACCTGTTCGTGGTATTCGGCCAGGGTATTTCCGGACGCGACCTGATCCTGTTTTTCGGTGGTCTGTTCCTGCTGTGGAAAAGCTCGCAAGAGATGTACCACGCGCTGGAAGGTGAAGATGAAAGCAACGACGAACCTTCAGGCAAGGGCGGCAACTTCCTCTACACCATCGTCCAGATCGCGATCATCGACATCGTGTTCTCCCTGGACTCGGTGATCACGGCAGTCGGCATGGTGTCCCACGTACCGGTCATGGTCGCGGCGATCATCGTGGCGGTACTGGTGATGATGTGGGCATCTGGCACCATCAGTGAGTTCATCGACAAGCACCCATCGCTGAAGATGCTGGCGCTGTCGTTCCTGTTGATTGTCGGTACGGTGCTGATTGCCGAATCCCTGGACGTGCACGTGCCAAAAGGCTACGTCTACTTCGCCATGGCGTTCTCGCTGGCGGTGGAAGCGATCAACATCAGGATGCGCACTGCCATCGCGAAAAAGAAGAAACAGCAGGATCCGGTAAAGCTGCGCAAGGACATTCCGGGCCAGTAACCCGGTAGCGGCAAATACGCAAAACCTGTGGGAGCGAGCTTGCTCGCGAAGACGGAGTGTCAGCCAGCATCAATGTTGCCTGGTACACCGCTTTCGCGAGCAGGCTCGCTCCCACTTTGTTTTTGGCTGGTTACATGAATCTGTTTTCATGACGGTTTTGTTTCAATCCCTTCTTTGGCTATGCGATGCTGGCGCGCAGACCGTTAGCCAACTACAGCTTAAGTACAGAACGTAGAACGTCGCGCGGTACCGTCAACTTGCTCCTTTGGGGCGCTACACCACAGGGGGTCATTATGCTCACCCTGCTCAATTTGCTTTCTGCCGTGGCCCTGCTGATCTGGGGCACGCACATCGTCCGAACCGGCATCCTGCGGGTCTACGGCACCAACTTGCGCCATGTCATCAGCCATAACATGTCCAACCGCTGGCTGGCTTTCCTCTCCGGGATCGCCGTGACGGCGATGGTCCAGAGCAGCAACGCCACCGCTATGCTGGTCACTTCCTTTGTTGGCCAGGGCCTGATGGCGCTTACGCCAGCGTTGGTCACCATGCTCGGTGCCGATGTCGGTACGGCCCTGATGGCGCGGGTGCTGACGTTCGATCTGTCGTGGTTGTCGCCCCTGCTGATTTTTGCCGGGGTGATTTTCTTTCTGTCGCGCAAGCAGACCAGGCTCGGGCAGATGGGTCGTGTCGCCATTGGCTTGGGGTTGATCATTCTGGCGTTGCAACTGATTGTCGAAGCCGCGCACCCGATTACCCATGCCAAAGGGGTGAAGGTGATTTTCGCCTCGCTCACTGGCGACATCCTGCTCGACGCCTTGGTCGGCGCGCTGTTCGCGATGATTTCCTATTCCAGCCTGGCCGCTGTTTTGCTCACCGCGACCCTGGCGGGCGCCAATGTGATCAGCCTGCCGGTGGCCATCGGGCTGGTGATCGGCGCCAATATCGGCAGCGGCGTACTCGCCTTCCTCAGCACCAGCATGCAGAACGCCGCCGGGCGCCAAGTGGCGCTGGGCAGCCTGCTGTACAAAATGATTGGTCTTTTATTGATCATTCCGGTGCTCGATCCGCTGGTGCACTGGCTCGATGGCCTGGATTTCAGCCCTCAAGAAATGGTCATCGGCTTTCACCTGCTCTACAACACCGCGCGTTGCCTGATCCTGCTGCCCAGCGTTGGGCCGATGGCCAGGTTTTGTGCCTGGGTGCTGCCGGAGCACCCGCTGGCCAACGGTACGGCCAAGCCCCGGCACCTTGACCCCACGGCGTTGGTCACCCCCGGTCTGGCGCTGGCCAACGCGGCCCGGGAAACCCTGCGCATGGGCGACCTGATCGACAACATGCTCGAAGCCATGCTCGACGTTTTGCGCGGCAAACAGACCGCCGTCACCCAGGAAATGAGGCGTCTGACCGACGATGTCGAAGCGCTCTACAGCGCGATCAAGTTGTACCTGGCGCAAATGCCCCGGGAAGATCTCAGCGATCAGGACAGCCGGCGCTGGGCGGAAATCATCGAACTGGCGATCAACCTGAAACTGGCCAGCGACTTGATCGAACGCATGCTGCGCAAGGTCCAGCAGCAGAAAACCTCGCAGCGCCGGTCGTTTTCCGAAGTCGGGCTGGACGAATTGACCGGGCTGCAAACTCAGTTGATCTCCAACCTGCGGCTCGGGATGTCGGTGTTTCTCAGTGGCGACCCGGAAAGTGCCCGCCAGCTGGTGCGTGAAAAACGTCGTTTCCGCGCACAGGAACGGCGCCTGGCCCACGCTCATGTCAGCCGCTTGCAACGTAAAATCGTGCAAAGTATCGAAACCAGTTCGTTGCACCTGGAGCTGATCGCCGACATGAAGCGTCTGAATTCGCTGTTTTGCAGCAGTGCCTACGTGGTGCTGGAAACATCGGACACCGGTGCGCTGGTGGTCGACGATTTGAGCGACATCACTCATTCACCCTGAACGTCCACAGTTGCCTGAAGTCTGTTGAACTTGCGCTAGTCGTACGGAAGCTTGTTATGCGTTGTCTGTTGTTCGCCTGTCTGTTGCTTGGTTCATTCCCGTCATTCGCCCTGGATCGCTTCCAGGTCGAGGGCTACACCCTGCGCAACGGTTTGCAATTGCTGCTCAAACCCGGCACCGACCGCGGGCATGTGGCGATCCGGCTGGTGGTCGGCGTTGGCCTGGACGATTTCAAGTGCGAAGAAAAGGAGCTGCCGCATCTGCTGGAACACCTGTTGTTCAGCGGTATCGACGCCAGTGGCGAAGGTGGCCTGGAGGAACGCATGCAGGCCCTGGGTGGTGAGTGGAACGCGTTCACCAGCAATGCCGATACGACCTTCGTCATCGAAGCTCCGGCGAAAAACCAGCGCAAGGTGCTCGACCTGTTGCTGGCGCTGCTGACCCAGACCCGATTCGACGACAACGCCATCAACGCGGCCAAGCAAGTGGTCGAGCGTGAAGACGGCGGCCACTACTCGCACCTGCAACGCTGGCTCGATCGTCAGGACCTCGGCCACACGGCCAGCAACCAGCTGGCCGTGGAGCTGGGCCTCAAATGCCCGGAGCGCGCGCAAGTCGGTGGCCTGACCCGTGAACAACTGGAGCAGGTGCGCAAGGATTGGTATGCGCCGAACAACATGACCCTGATCGTGGTAGGTGACCTCGACAAGTTGCTGCCGGCCTATCTGGAGCGGGCGTATGGCGTGCTGGAAGCGATTACGCCTGGCGAGCATCCGCCGCTGCCGCAAATCCAGGCCAGCGCCGCCCATGAGCGCACCTTGACCCACGGACTGGTCGGCAACGGCGCCAAGTTGCACTGGCTGGTGCCGGAGCCGGTACTGGAGGATGGGCACGATGAAACCTTCGATTTGCTCAAGGACTATCTGGATTGGGCGCTCTATCGCCAGTTACGCCTGGTTCACGGTTTGTCCTACGGTCCGTGGGCGGAACGCGAGGTGTTCGGCGGCGTGGGTTTCATGAGCCTCAATGCCGACCTTGAACGCGACGACGTGGCCGATGCCGAACAAGTACTCGAGGATCTGAAGGCCGGGCTGCTCAAGGACGGCCTCAATGCCGACACCTTCAACCGCCTCAAGCAGGCTGCAATTGCCCGCCAGGCCTGGGCCGTACAAGGCAATAGTGCGTTGGCCGACTACTACTGGAGCGCCATTGGCGACTACGAGGACGGTCGCTTCTCCAACCCGACCCGGGAGTTGCAAGGGGTGACCCTGGAAGAGGCGAACAAGGCCGTGCGTGAATTGCTCCTGCAACCGGGGTATTTGCGGATCGAGAAGCCGTTATTCAGTTATGACCAGTTGATGTGGCTGGTGGTCGGGGGATTGGGGTTGATTGTTTTGATCCTGCTGAGCTGGCGTTTGCATCGCAGGAAGTAACCATTCCAACTGGCGAGCGACTAACTGTGGCGAGGGGGCTTGCCCCCGTTGGGTCGCGAAGCGGCCCCAAAATCAGCAACTCCGATCTTAAAGATGCATTGCAGTAATCAGCTTCACGACTGCTTCGCAGCCGAACGGGGGCAAGCCCCCTCGCCACAAGGCCGCGCCAGCGGTACCCTGTCGAGGTTTTTTCCTACGACGACTGTGAAACCGCCGAATGCAAAACCTGACCCTTTTCGTACAGCGCATCCTCGAATTGATGAAGCGCTACCCTGGGGTCATTGCGCTCTGTGGTTTCATCTCCGGGGTGGGCAGTTTCATTCTGGTCGATCGCCAGCAAGGCCTGGCGAGCTGGATCACCACCATCATGCTGATCAGCTGGATCTGGCTGATGCTGGAAAACAGCCTGACCAAGCTGTTCACGCGCATCTTCAAGCGAGAAATCCCGGAACCCTTGCTGCGTTACGCAACGCAGATGATCCATCAGGAAAGCCTGTTCTTTGTCCTGCCGTTCTTTTTCATCACCACGACGTGGAACAGCGGCCAGTTGGTTTTCACCGGGCTGCTGGGCGTCGCGGCGCTGATTTCGATCATCGACCCGCTCTACTACAAATGGTTGGCTCCCCGGCGCTGGGCGTTTCTGGCCCTGCATACCCTGACCCTGTTCGCCGCGCTGCTCACCGCGTTGCCGGTGATCATGCACCTGACCACCGCGCAAAGTTTCAAATGGGCACTGGGTATCTCGGTGCTGTTGTCGTTCCCGAGCCTGGCGTCGATCTTCCCGATTCGTACCGTACGCAGTGCGTTGGCGATTTTGAGTATCACCCTGGGCATTGGCGTCGTCGGTTGGGAGCTGCGCTCGTGGGTGCCGCCGGCGACGCTGTGGATGACCGACGTGGCCATCAGCACGCAAATGCAGGACCGCACGCCTGGCGCCAGCCTCGACGAAGTCAGTGCTGAGCAGATCCGCAATGGCGGGCTCTACGCGTACACCGCGATCAACGCCCCGCGTGGCCTGGACGAGCGGATTTATCACGTCTGGCAGTTCAACGGTAAAGAGGTCGACCGCATCCCTCTGGATATTCGCGGCGGGCGCAAGGAAGGTTACCGGGCCTGGACCCACAAGGAGAATTTCCCGGGCAACCCGGTCGGCAAATGGCAGGTTCGGGTGCTGACCGAAGATGGCCAGGTCATCGGCGTGCTGCGCTTCAAAGTCACGGACAGCACAGCGATCAAAGAAAAGTAGTGCGGTTCGTGCTATTACGTAGAGCTGCGTAATCACTGAACAAGCACGGAGCCTATGATCAGCAGCACAATGGCCGGCAACGCCCGATTAGACACGTCGATTACCCCTGCGCGGTTGCGAGTGACGGGCGACTGGACGCTTGCCCATTACGCTGACCTCAAGCTGTTGAGCGAAAAACTCCACGGCCAGTACGACGCCAACACCCCCGTTGACCTCAATGGACTGGGCGCCCTCGACACCGCGGGCGCCTCGCTGTTGGTAGAGCTGCTCGGCTCCGAGCGCCTCGGCCGCTCCGCCGAACATCCTGATTGCACACTCTCCGCTGCTGATCGCGCGTTGCTGCAAACCGTCTACTGCTCGTTGACCGATTTCTGCGTACCGATCAAGGAGCCGGAAGTCAGCGTTACCATTCAGTTGCTGACCCGTATTGGTCGCGCGGTGGACATCGTCTGGCAGGACACCCTGCAACTGCTGGGTTTCGTTGGCCTGATCATCGAAACCATCGCCCGCGGCCTGTTCCGGCCCAAACGCTGGCGCGTCACGCCGATGATCGCCCATATCGAACAGACCGGCCTCGATGCCGCCCCAATTGTTGCCCTGCTGACCTTTCTGGTGGGCGCCGTGGTGGCGTTTCTCGGGTCGACGGTGCTGGCCACTTTCGGCGCCACTGTCTTCACCGTGGACCTGGTGGGATTTGCCTTTCTGCGCGAGTTCGGTGTGTTGCTGACCGCGATCCTGATGGCCGGGCGCACCGCCAGTGCGTTCACGGCGCAAATCGGTTCGATGAAGGCCAACGAGGAAATCGACGCCATCCGCACCTTGGGCCTCGATCCCGTGGAGTTGCTGGTGGTGCCGCGGGTCCTGGCGTTGCTGATCGCCCTGCCGATGCTGACCTTCCTGGCGATGCTGTCGGGGATTATCGGCGGTGCCGTGGTTTGCGCAGTGGCGCTGGATATCTCGCCGGCAATGTTCATATCACTGCTGCAATCGGACATCGGCGTTCAGCACTTTCTGGTGGGGATCGTCAAAGCACCGGTCTTCGCCTTCCTGATCGCGGCGATTGGTTGCCTCGAAGGCTTCAAGGTCAGTGGCAGCGCTGAGTCGGTGGGCGCACATACCACGTCGAGCGTGGTGCAGTCGATTTTCGTGGTGATCGTGATGGATGCGATAGCCGCGATGTTTTTCATGGAGATGGGCTGGTGAGTCGTATCCCCCGAGCGCCCTCCGAGGCGGTGATTGAAGTACGTGGTTTGTGCAATCGCTTTGGTCGCCAGAGCGTGCACGAGAACCTCGACCTGGATTTGTACAAAGGCGAAATCCTGGCCGTGGTCGGCGGCTCCGGCAGCGGTAAATCGGTGCTGCTGCGCAGCATTGTCGGGTTGCGCGAGCCCAGCGAAGGCGTGGTGAAAGTCTTCGGCAAGAACCTTCCTACTTTGTCCGAACACGAGCGCTCGCTGGTGGAACGACGTTTTGGCGTGCTGTTCCAGAAAGGCGCGCTGTTCTCTTCGCTGACGGTGACCGAGAACGTCGCCCTGCCGCTGATCGAACACGCCGGCTTGAGCCGCAACGATGCCGAGCACCTGGCAGCGGTGAAAATGGCCCTGGCCGGGTTGCCGCTGTCGGCGGCGGAGAAGTACCCCTCATCGCTGTCCGGCGGCATGATCAAGCGTGCTGCGCTGGCCCGGGCATTGGCTCTGGACCCGGATATCCTGTTTCTCGACGAGCCCACCGCCGGTCTCGATCCGATTGGCGCCGCCGCGTTCGACCAATTGATCCTGACCCTGCGCGATGCCTTGGGCCTGAGCGTTTTCCTGGTGACCCACGACCTCGACACGCTCTACACCATTACCGACCGGGTGGCGGTGCTGGCGCAGAAAAAAGTGCTGGTGGCAGACGCCATCGACAAGGTGTCGGAAACCAACGACGCGTGGATTCACGAATACTTCCATGGCCCTCGCGGCCGCGCGGCATTGACGGCCGCCCAACAGCTCAAAGAGGTCTGACATGGAAACCCGAGCCCATCATGTATTGATCGGCCTGTTCACCGTGATTGTGGTGACGGCCGCGCTGCTGTTCGGCCTGTGGCTTGCCAAGTCCAGTGTCGACACCGAGTTCAAGGACTACGAAGTCGTGTTCAACGAGGCGGTCAGCGGTTTGTCCAAGGGCAGTTCGGTGCAGTACAGCGGGATCAAGGTTGGCGACGTGATCTCGCTGCGTCTGGACCCGAAAGACCCGCGTCGGGTGCTGGCGCGAATTCGTCTGGCCGGCGATACCCCGGTCAAGGAAGACACCAATGCCAAGCTGGCCCTGACCGGGGTCACCGGGACCTCGATCATCCAGCTCAGTGGCGGCACGCCTCAGAGCCCGACGCTCAAGGGCAAGGACGGCAACCTGCCGACCATTGTCGCCTTGCCCTCGCCCATCGCCCGCCTGCTCAATGACAGTAACGATTTGATGTCCGGCGTGAACACGCTGATGCATAACGTCAACCTGATGTTTTCCACGGAAAACATCGAGCGCATCAGCAATACCCTGGAGCACCTGGAGCAAACCACCGGGACCATTGCCGAGCAGCGCGGCGATATCCGTCAGGCCATGCAGCAACTGGCATCGGTCGGCAAGCAGGCCAACACCATGCTGGAGCAGACCACGGCGCTGATGCGCAATGCCAACGGGCTGCTCAATGATCATGGCAAGGAGGCGCTGGGCAGCGCCGAGCAGGCGATGAAGTCGTTTCAGGAGAGCAGTGCCACCCTCAACAAACTGATCACAGCCAATCAGGATTCGCTCAACAGCGGCATGCAAGGCCTCAATGGCCTGGGCCCGGCCGTGCGCGAGATGCGCGAAACCCTGTCCTCGTTGCGCGTCATTACCAAACGTCTGGAGGCCAACCCCAGCGGTTACCTGCTGGGCAGTGAAAAGACCAAGGAATTCACGCCATGAAGCTGATTCGGATTGCCCTCCTCGCTGGCTTCACGCTGATTAGCTCGTGCTCGATCCTGCCCAAGCCAGAGCCCTTCGAGGTCTATCGATTGCCTTCGGCCCAGAGCGCATCGGCCAGCCATGGAACTCCGCAACGCTGGTCGTTGCGACTGAGCAAACTCCAGTCCAGCGAAGCGTTGAACAGTCCGAGCATTGCAGTGATTCCCCAGGGCGATGTGATCAGCCACTACAAGGGGTCACGCTGGAGCGACCCGACGCCGGTGCTGGTGCGCAATCGCCTGCTGGAAGGTTTCCAGCATGACGGACGGGTGCCGTTGTTGAGCACCGATGACAGCATTTTCCAGACCGATCTTGAATTGGGCGGCAGCCTGCAAGCGTTCCAGACTGAATACCAAGGTACGAATGCCAGCGCGGTCGTGCGTCTGGATGCATTGCTGGTGCGCAGCTACGACCAGCGCATCCTCGCCAGCCGCCGCTTTGAAGTGCGCCAGCCACTCAGCGATGTGCAGGTTCCGGCGGTGGTGGTCGGGTTCGGTCAGGCGAGCGATCAGTTGACCGCGCAGGTGGTGAGCTGGGCGGTTGAGCAAGGGCAGAAACTCGCCCCACCGCCAAGACCTTGAGCAAGCCAGCTCCCACAGTTGATTTGTGGAGGCCGCATCAGCGCTGCAAAAACGCCTGATGCAGTTCAGCCAGCGTTTCAAAGTGATACGCCGGCGCTTCGGCGCTCAACTCTTCATGACTGCCGAACCCGTAACCCACCGCCGCCGCGTCCAAGCCATTGCTGCGCGCACCGATCAGGTCGTGCTTGCGGTCGCCGATCATCAAGGTGTTGGCAGGGTCCAGGTTTTCTTCGGCCATCAGGTGAGCGATCAGTTCGATCTTGTTGGTCCGGGTGCCGTCCAGTTCGCTGCCGTAAATCACCTTGAAGTGTTTGGCAAAGTCGAAATGCCGGGCGATTTCCCGAGCGAACACCCACGGTTTCGAAGTGGCGATGTACAGTTGCCTGCCTTGTCCGACCAGGGTTTCCAGCAGCGGCGTGACACCATCGAACACGCGGTTTTCGTAGAGACCGGTGACCTTGAAGCGCTCGCGGTAGAAATTCACTGCCTCCCAGGCCCGGACTTCATCGAAGTCGTAGAACTGCATGAACGCCTGCAACAGCGGTGGGCCGATGAAGTGTTCGAGCTTGGCCAGGTCCGGCTCATCGATACCCAGTTTGCTCAGGGCGAACTGGATCGAACGGGTGATGCCCTCGCGCGGATCGGTGAGGGTGCCATCGAGGTCAAACAAAACGGTTTGGTAATGCATGTCGAATCCTGAATAAGGGGGCCGGGTCAAAGCTGGTCGTAGCCTTCGGCCAGATGCAGGTCCTTGAGCTTCACGTAGTTCGCCGCGCTGTAGGTGAAAAAGGCCCGTTCCTTGTCAGTCAGCGGGCGGATCTGCTTTACCGGGCTGCCAACATACAGGAAGCCGCTTTGCAGATGCTTGCCCGGCGGCACCAGGCTGCCGGCGCCGATGATCACATCATTGTCGACGACCGCGCCGTCCATGACGATGCTGCCCATGCCGATCAATACCCGACTGCCTACCGAACAACCATGCAGCATGACCTTGTGGGCGATGGTCACGTCATCGCCGATCAGCAGCGGAAAGCCATCCGGGTTGAACGGCCCGGCGTGGGTGATGTGCAACACGCAGCCATCCTGCACGCTGGTGCGCGCGCCGATGCGGATGCGGTGCATGTCGCCACGGATCACGGTCAGCGGCCAGACCGAGCTGTCTTCGCCAATTTCAACGTCGCCGATCACCACCGCCGAGCCGTCGACAAAAGCGCCTTTACCCAGCAGCGGCGTGTGGTTCTGATACTTGCGAAGGTTCACGATAGGGTTTCTCTCTGTTGCTGATAGCTGCGGTGAACGTCGATTGTAATTAAGATGGCTGCATGTTTCTCCAGCCAAGGTATCAACCGTGAGCGTGAACAACCCTCTTTTGCAGTCCTATGACCTGCCGCCGTTCTCCGCCATCCGCGCCGAGCACGTGCAACCTGCCATTGAACAGATCCTGGCTGACAACCGTGCCGCCATCGTCGAGATCCTCAAGACCCAGGTCAAACAGCCAACGTGGGCTGGCCTGGTGCTGGCGATGGACGAACTCAACGACCGCCTGGGCGCCGCCTGGAGCCCGGTCAGCCACCTCAATGCCGTGTGCAACAGCGCCGAGCTGCGTGAAGCCTACGAGTCATGCCTGCCGGCCTTGAGCGCCTATTCCACCGAAATGGGTCAGAACCGCGAACTGTTCCAGGCTTTCGAAGCCCTGGCCAACAGTCCGGAGGCCGCCGGTTTCGACGTGGCGCAGAAAACTATCCTGGAACACTCCCTGCGTGACTTCCGTCTGTCGGGTATCGACCTGCCGGAAGCCGAACAGAAACGTTACGCCGAAGTGCAGAGCAAGCTGTCCGAATTGGGCAGCCGTTTCTCCAACCAGTTGCTCGATGCCACTCAGGCGTGGACCAAGCACATCACCGATGAAGCCGCCCTCACCGGTTTGACCGACTCGGCCAAGGCGCAAATGGCCGCTGCGGCTCAGGCCAAGGATCTGGACGGCTGGCTGATCACCCTGGAATTCCCGAGCTATTACGCGGTGATGACCTACGCCCAGGACCGCGTACTGCGTGAAGAAGTCTACGCGGCCTACTGCACCCGTGCGTCGGACCAGGGGCCGAATGCCGGCCAGAACGACAATGGCCCGATCATGGAAGAAATCCTCGGCCTGCGTCAGGAACTGGCAAAACTCTTGGGTTTCAGCAGTTTCTCCGAACTGAGCCTGGCGACCAAAATGGCCGAGTCCAGCGATCAGGTGCTGAGCTTCCTGCGCGATCTGGCCAAGCGCAGCAAGCCGTTCGCTACTCAGGATCTGGAACAGCTCAAGGCTTATGCCGCTGAACAAGGCTGCCAGGACCTGCAAAGCTGGGACAGCGGTTTCTACGGCGAAAAACTCCGTGAACAGCGTTACAGCGTGGCCCAGGAAGCCCTGCGCGCCTACTTCCCGATCGACAAGGTGCTCGGCGGCCTGTTCGCCATCGTCCAGCGTCTGTACGGCATCGAGATTGCCGAACTCAAAGGCTTCGACACCTGGCACCCGGATGTCCGCCTGTTTGAAATCAAGGAAAACGGCCAGCATGTCGGCCGCTTCTTCTTTGACCTTTACGCCCGCGCCAACAAGCGCGGCGGTGCCTGGATGGATGGCGCCCGCGACCGTCGTCGCACCGCCGGCGGTGTATTGCAAAGCCCGGTGGCGAACCTGGTGTGCAACTTCACCCCGGCCGACAGCGGCAAGCCTGCGCTGCTGACCCACGACGAAGTCACCACCCTGTTCCACGAGTTCGGTCACGGCCTGCATCACCTGCTGACCCGCGTCGAGCATGCTGGCGTGTCCGGCATCAACGGCGTGGCCTGGGATGCCGTCGAACTGCCAAGTCAGTTCATGGAAAACTGGTGCTGGGAGCCGGAAGGTCTGGCGCTGATTTCCGGTCACTATGAATCCGGTGAACCGCTGCCTCAGGACTTGCTCGGAAAAATGCTCGCGGCGAAAAATTTCCAGTCCGGCCTGATGATGGTCCGCCAACTGGAGTTCTCGCTGTTCGACTTCGAACTGCACGCCACCCACGGCGACGGCCGCAGCGTGCTGCAAGTGCTCGAAGGCGTGCGCGACGAGGTTTCGGTGATGCGTCCACCGGCCTACAACCGTTTCCCCAACAGCTTTGCGCACATCTTCGCTGGCGGTTACGCCGCGGGTTACTACAGCTACAAATGGGCTGAAGTGCTGTCCGCCGATGCGTTTTCGAAGTTCGAAGAAGAAGGCGTGCTCAACGCCGACACCGGTCGTGCGTTCCGCGAAGCAATCCTGGCTCGTGGCGGCTCCCAGGAGCCAATGGTGCTGTTCGTCGACTTCCGTGGTCGTGAGCCATCAATTGACGCACTCTTGCGCCACAGCGGCCTGAGTGAGGACGCGGCAGCATGAGTGAGGGACCTGTGATTACGAAAAAACGCTTTATCGCCGGGGCGGTCTGCCCGGCATGCAGCGAGCCGGACAAATTGATGATGTGGAACGAAGATCAGGTCCCGCACCGAGAGTGCGTGGCCTGCGGTTACTCCGACACACTCAATGAGCAAGGGCTGTCGGTGCCCAAGGAGTTGGGTACGCGGGTTAATACCAGCGCACTCAAACCAGCCGACACCAAGGTTCAGGCGGTTCAGTTCTTCCCGAACCCAAAACTGAAGAAAAAGCCGGACGAACAGCACTGAGTGAAAAAAAGCCCCCGTTACGCCATGCAACGGGGGCTTTTCTTATTCGATATGAGCGGACTTGAACCAGCTCTTCATCGAGCACGCGGCGAACGGGCTGGTGCTGCAATCGCCATTGGCCAGGGCCGTGCGCAGTTTGTCGACGTCGGCCTGCATCATGTAGCGGATGCCGTCCTTGAAGTGGGTGCTGTCACCAAAGCCGCCCTGGGTCATTTCGTTCAGGGCCTCTTCCTTGCTCCAGCCCTGGATGACAACCCGATACATGGCCGCCATCAGACCGGTACGGTCGGAACCGTGTTTGCAGTGCATCAGCACCGGGCCTTTGGCTTCGGCAGACTTGATGGCACGCAAGGCCTTGAGCACATCGGCGTCATCCACATGGTTGGTGCGATAAGGCAGCTGTACTTGCGTGATGCCTGGCGTGGACAACCAACTGGAGTCTGCTTCGGGCAGGAAGTTGATCACCGTGCCCACCTTGAGTTTCTCCAGCAGCGGAACCGCGTCCTTGTCCGGCAAGGCGCTGCGATAGAGCGTCGGCGACATCTGGAAGAGGTTGTATTGCTTCTCGACCGGTTGAGCCCAGTCTGCCGGACGCTGCATCACACTGTCGTCAGCAAGTGCCGGTGTCAGGTTAACGAGTGCAGCCAGCGACAGGCATATTGCAGATAAAAAACGTGGAAAAGACATGCTTGGCGACCGTTCAGAAAGGGACGGGAAGATGGTGGCAAGGATCAGCCATGCACGGTCAAAGGCCTGTGAGCTGACTGTCAAAGAATCGTGAAGCCTGCGCTCAGGTTATAGTTTCAGTTTGATAAATGCTTTGAGCAAGCCGTTCAGTTCGGCCCCATAGTCAAACACCTGTCCAGTTTCAGGGTTGCGCTCATGACCTTCAAAAGGCGAGCCGGAATCCGCAGATTTGGTCTCGTACACACCGAGGCTATACAGTTGATGATCCTCTTCATCAATGTCAAATACCTCAACATCTACTCGAAGCTCAGCGGGAAGACAATAAAGGTACGCTATGCCCTCTGGAGCAATTACTTGTTGATGATAAAAAGCGAGTGCAAGTTGTGTAAGGGCGGCAATGTCCTTTTCGTCGATGCTATTGTCTGGAGTTACATTGATATCGGACCATGGATCAAAATCGAACTTTGAAGTCTTGCTATCATTTTTTATATGGAGTGTCACGGAGGGAGCGCTTGCAAGAACATCGGCGAACTGCTCCATTGTTTTGTTTGGATACTCGTCTGCCCTTATTAGCTTGATAACTACCTGTACATCTTCTGGCGTTTTTATTTTTTGTAGATAAGCACCGGTTTTTATGGGCTGGGACATTTTTTATCCTCGTGGCTGTCTGGAATGCATGCGGGAGCCCGCATGCATTCGGCAGTTGTGCTTTCCAGTGATTGGAAAGTCAGGGCTCAGGGATTGACGATACTGGCATAAGCCTTTGCCAGCGCCTGTAACTTGGCTTTGTCGTCGGCACCGATGTTTCCGTCTCCATCGACATCCTTGCCAACGGCCCTGATGCTGAACGAGTTACCACGGTCTGTGGAAACAGCAGTGTAAAACTCCGAGTCGACCAGGCTTTCAATTTGAACATTGTTTTCCGCGTCCCAACTTAACTCTTTTCGAGCCAGTTGTAGCGAAACCAGTGTGTTGGGCTCCGAAGGACTCGGTTGCATAAGTTGCAGAAAGATACCGCGCTGATTAAAGAAAGACATTAATAAATCCCTTTATTTGATGGCTGTTGAGGGTGTTGCTTGTCGGGCTGAATATACGGGTGGGTATTGGATCTAACCACTGACTATATGTTTCCTCAGTTTTCTCATCATTGTTGAACAGGTCAGCTCACGGCACCCTGTCGCCAGATGAATGGCTGAGCGGTACTGGTCGATTCGCAGCACTTCGGATACTGTATGGATATACAGATCAAGGAGTCCGCCGATGGTTAGCTCTCTGCCTCCCCGTGGTCGCGGCACCGCAACCAACCCGCACAATCGCTTTGCCCCCAGCCATTCGGTGGTTGAGGACGACGGCTGGTACCAGGAAGTACCACTCACCCAGGGCACCGAGGTGAGCATTGAAACGGCGAAAACCATCATTACCCGCAACACGTCACCGGACTTACCCTTCGACCGATCGATCAATCCCTATCGCGGTTGCGAGCATGGCTGTATCTATTGCTACGCGAGGCCCAGCCATGCCTATTGGGACATGTCGCCCGGGCTGGATTTCGAAACCAGACTCATCGCCAAGACCAACGCCGCGCAGGTGCTGGAGGAGCAACTCTCAAAACGTGGGTATCAATGTGCGCCGATCAACCTCGGCTCCAACACCGACCCCTATCAGCCGATCGAGCGTGAATACAGGATCACCAGGCAAACCCTCGAAGTACTCCTGCGTTACCGACAACCCGTGACTATCGTCACCAAGGGCTCACTGATTCTTCGCGACCTGGACCTGCTGACCGAGCTTGCCAGCCAAAGACTGGTGGCAGTAATGATCAGCCTGACCACCCTGGACGACGAACTCAAACGCATCCTTGAACCCCGCGCTGCGGCGCCCAAGGCCCGGTTGCGGGCGATCAGGGTCATGCGCGAGGCGGGCATTCCGGTGGGCGTGCTGTGTTCACCGATGATTCCGATGATCAACGACAGTGAGCTCGAAAGCCTGCTCACCGAGGCTCATGCGGCCGGGGCGAAAAGT
The DNA here is from genome assembly GCF_000967965.1 of Pseudomonas fluorescens. Taxonomy (GTDB): domain Bacteria; phylum Pseudomonadota; class Gammaproteobacteria; order Pseudomonadales; family Pseudomonadaceae; genus Aquipseudomonas; species Aquipseudomonas grandcourensis. Next base: position 53,680 of record NZ_LACC01000029.1, on the reverse strand, counting down.
GCTGCTTACATGATGTTGCGTCTGCCGCTGGAAGTGGCGCCACTGTTCGAAGAATGGCTGGGCGCCCACTATCCGCAACGGGCGGCGCATGTGCTGAGCCTGATTCGCCAGAGCCGTGGCGGTGAGCTCTACGACAGCCGCTTTGGCGCACGAATGCGCGGTGAAGGCCCTTTCGCCGACCTGCTGGCACAGCGCTTTGCCAAAACCATCAAGCGCCTGGGGCTCAATCACCGGGAAGGCTTTGACCTGGACTGCAATGCCTTTTGTCCGCCCGGTCGCCAAATGTCGTTGATTTGAGGACAATTGGCCTATGGTTGAGTACTGAAGACCGCGCTCACGCCTTAGGCTGGTCACGTTTTTTGTGACCTGTAACACGCATTCTAGAGCGTTTTATTCAGTTTCAATTAAGATTCGGCCGCTACCTTGTTCATCGAGTGACTGATGGGTCGAGATGCTTGACCTGGATGTTTTTTAACCAGCCACTGGCTTCACACCGGACCGCACGGGATGACTCCCTGAGCCCGCCAATGAGGATGAATTGATGAGTGACAAGGATAAACAGCCGTTGGCTGCGTCGGCTTCAGCCCAACCCGAGGCCGAAACCGCCGATGCAGCGTTGCAGCATATCGTTGACGGCTTTTTGCATTTTCATCATGAGATCTTTCCTCAGCAGGAAGAGCTCTTCAAGAAACTCGCCACGGCCCAGCGGCCACGAGCGATGTTCATCGCCTGCGCCGACTCGCGCATCGTTCCCGAGTTGATTACCCAGAGTTCCCCCGGCGACCTGTTCGTGACTCGTAACGTGGGCAACGTCGTGCCGCCCTACGGGCAAATGAACGGCGGTGTTTCTACGGCCATCGAGTACGCCGTACTGGCTTTGGGGGTGCATCACATCATCATTTGCGGGCATTCCGACTGCGGTGCCATGCGCGCGGTGCTCAACCCGGACAGTCTGGAAAAAATGCCCACGGTCAAAGCCTGGCTGCGTCATGCCGAAGTGGCCAAAACCATGGTGCAGGAGAACTGCAACTGCTCTAGCGAAAGTGAAAGCATGCACATCCTCACCGAAGAGAATGTGATTGCCCAATTGCAGCATCTGCGCACCCATCCGTCGGTGGCCTCGCGCATGGCCAACGGTCAGTTATTTATTCACGGCTGGGTCTACAACATCGAAACCAGCGAAATCAAAGCGTACGACGCCGATCAAGGCTGTTTCCTGCCACTCAATGGCAGCCTGCCAATTCCCGTGGCGACGCCCAAAGCGCGCTTCTAAACCCTCCTAAATCGTTGTGTGGTTCAGCCGAGGCTGCCATTCAGGCAGCCTGGCTTTGCCATGCCTGAAGAAAACATCGGGAGATTCACCATGCGTGCTGCTCGACTCAAAGCTGTTCTGCCACGGGAGCTGCTGGCTTCGGTGGTTGTGTTTCTGGTCGCCCTGCCCCTGTGCATGGGCATCGCGATTGCCTCGGGGCTGCCACCGGCCAAAGGCCTGATCACCGGCATCATCGGTGGTCTGGTGGTCGGCTGGTTGGCCGGTTCGCCGCTGCAGGTCAGCGGCCCGGCGGCGGGCCTGGCCGTTCTGGTATTCGAGTTGGTCCGCCAGCACGGTATCGCCATGCTTGGGCCCATTCTGTTGCTGGCGGGTTTGCTGCAACTGGTGGCTGGCCGTTTGAAGCTGGGCTGCTGGTTTCGGGTGACGGCACCGGCGGTGGTGTACGGCATGCTGGCCGGGATTGGCGTGCTGATCATCCTGTCTCAGGTGCATGTGATGCTCGATGCCGTACCCAAACCCTCGGGCCTGGATAACCTGGCGGCCTTCCCGGCGGCGCTGGCTCAGGCGTTGCCCACGTTTGGCTGGCAAGCCGGTTTGCTCGGTTTGTCGACGATCGCCGTCATGTGGCTGTGGGAGAAATTCCGTCCGCAATCCCTGCGCTTCATTCCTGGCGCATTGCTAGGCGTCGGTCTGGCCACGCTTGCCAGTCTGGTGCTGGCGTTGCAGGTCAAACGGGTTGAGGTTCCGGCCAACCTGACGGAGGCCATCGACTGGCTGAAGCCCGCGGATCTGCTCAACCTGGCTGATCCGAACTTGCTGATCGCGGCGTTTGCCGTGGCCTTCATCGCGAGCGCCGAAACCTTGCTCTCAGCCGCCGCAGTTGATCGCATGCACAGTGGTCAGCGCTCGGACTTCGACCGGGAACTGTCGGCGCAAGGTATCGGCAACATGCTGTGTGGCCTGCTTGGGGCGTTGCCGATGACTGGCGTTATCGTGCGCAGTTCGGCGAATGTTCAGGCCGGCGCAACTACGCGTTTTTCGACCATTTTCCACGGCCTGTGGTTGTTGGCGTTTGTACTGTTGTTTTCCAGCGTGCTGCAAAGCATTCCGGTGGCGAGCCTGGCGGGCGTGCTGGTTTACACCGGTTTCAAGCTGGTGGATCTCAAGGTCTTCCGTGGTTTGGGCCGGTATGGTCGGGCGCCGATGTTCACCTATGCGGCAACCGCGCTCGCCATTGTTTTCACGGACCTGCTGACCGGCGTGTTGATTGGCTTCGGCCTGACGCTGGTGAAACTGGCGCTGAAAGCTTCGCGGTTGAAAATCAGCCTGATCGACCTGCCGCAGGAAGGGGAAATGGAATTGCGCCTGGTGGGCGCGGCGACCTTCCTCAAAGTGCCGGCGCTGACCCAGGTGCTGGGCAGTATTCCACCCGGCGCGACGGTGCATGTGCCGCTCAACAACCTGAGCTACATCGATCACTCGTGTCTGGAGCTACTGGAGGAGTGGGGCCGGGCGAATGCGGCCAAGGGCTCGAAGCTGTTGATTGAATCGCGGGGGTTGAAGCGCAGGCTTGAGGGACGGGTGCGGACGAATACAGGTATAGGTGCGGCTGGTTGAGGTCCAATGTGTGCGAGCTTGCTCGCGATGGCGGCGGATCAGTCAACTTTGATGTTGAATGACATGGCCTCATCGTGAGCAAGCTCGCTCCTACAGGGGATTGTGATTACCGGTGGATCAAGCCGCCGGCTGATCCAGTTCCAGGCCTACACCCAAACGACGGGACATGCACGGCCAGCGTTTCCACGCGGTGCCGGTGTCCGGGCTGTTGAGCTTCTCGCGGTAGGCTTCTACCGACTCCAGTGCGAAGCTTTCGTCGTTGAGCATCTCGTCGATGGCGTGATGCACCACTTCGTCCAGTTGGTTGGCGAACGACTCACCGATCAATTGGTGAGCAATCAGGTTAGCGACAGTCATGTCCAAGGGGATCAGTGGCTGGCCGAAATGCTTGATGTACAGGTCGTTGACCTCTTCGACAAACCGGTGCGCCAGATAGGCTTCATCCAGCAGGCTGTCGAGCCCGACATGGCCGGCCATGATGGCTGGCGGCTGGAGGAAGTACTGCTCGGCGATTGTCAGCACCGGTTTGATCTGTGACTCAATGCCCGCTTCCCTGGCGACTTCATTGGCTGCATCCAGCAGATCGGGCACTTCTTCGATGTAGGCGGCGACAAATCGCGTCAGTACGCCGCTGGTATCGGTCTCCGGCAATTGGATCGCCGGGTGCAGATGAGGCAGCTTGCTTTCCAGCTGACGCGTCAGCAGGCCGGTCTCGGCTTCGTGTTGTTGGGCTTTTTGGATCTGCTCGCGCAATGCGGCGGTGTTCATGAAAACTCCAGGAAACAAGGCAATGAAATAGGGAAGACATAACTTAGCTGGCTTACGAAAAATGCTAAGACGCATTTGTCATAATTATTTCATCCTTGAGACGGCCCCGTTATATCGGTTTGCCACCACTCGTCTGCATCCTTCTCCATTCGTGCCCTGCAACGCAAGTTAATGCTGTTTCAGATCATTTACGCCTTCGCATTGCGAGGTGAGAGTCGCTGTCTATACTCGGGTTGGAATGGAGTTAGCTGATGACGCCCGACTGCATATGCAGCAAGGCCCGGTGCTCAAGTTCGTAGTCTGATGCAGCCGCTCCCTTGCCGCAGGTGAAAGCCGGCGGGATAACAAGAACGATAAGGGGAACCCGCAATGATGCGACATCCACATGTCTGGATGGGCCTCCTGTTGTGGTCGATTTTCAGTCAGGCGCAAGCGGCCTGGACTGTGAATATGGCGCCTGGAGCGACTGAAATCAGTCACGCAGTATTCGACCTGCACATGATCATTTTCTGGATCTGTGTGGTGATCGGCATCATCGTATTTGGTGCCATGTTCTGGTCGATGATTCTCCACCGCCGCTCGACCGGGCAGGTGGCCGCCAAATTTCATGAAAGTACCACCGTCGAAATCCTCTGGACCATCGTGCCCTTCCTGATCCTGGTGGCCATGGCGGTTCCCGCTACCGCGACCCTGATCAAGATGTACGACGCCAGCGAGCCGGAAATCGATATCCAGATCACCGGCTACCAGTGGAAGTGGCACTACAAATACCTGGGCCAGGACGTCGAGTTCTTCAGCAACCTGACCACCCCACAGGATCAGATCCACAACAAGGAAACCAAGGGCGAGCACTACCTGCTCGAAGTCGACAAGCCATTGGTGCTGCCGGTCGGTGCCAAAGTGCGCTTCCTGGTGACCTCCGCCGACGTGATCCACTCCTGGTGGGTGCCGGCATTCGCGGTCAAGCGCGATGCGATTCCCGGGTTCGTCAATGAAGCCTGGACCCGTGTCGACAAGCCCGGCATCTACCGTGGCCAGTGCGCCGAGTTGTGCGGCAAGGATCACGGCTTCATGCCGACCGTGGTCGAGGTCAAGGAAAAGGCCGATTACGAAAAATGGCTGGCCGATCGCAAGACCGAGGCCGCGCAGCTCAAAGAGCTGACCAGCAAGGAATGGACCCTCGACGAGCTCAAGGATCGCGGCGACAAGATCTATCACACCACCTGCGTGGCCTGTCACCAAGCCGAAGGCCAGGGCCTGCCGCCGATGTTCCCGGCGCTCAAGGGCTCGAAGATCGCCACCGGGCCCAAAGAGGCTCACCTGAGCATTGTCTTCCACGGCAAGCCTGGCACCGCCATGGCCGCGTTCGGCAAACAACTCTCGGAAGTCGATATCGCAGCGGTCGTGACCTATGAGCGTAACGCCTGGGGCAACAACAAGGGCGACATGGTCACGCCTAAAGAAGTGCTGGAGCTGAAACAGGCGGAAAGCAAATGACCCGGTCTATTGCGCACGTAAGGAACCGGTCGGGGCTACACACCCTGGCCTGCCCAGCCCATCTGTTTGCAGGAGACAGGACATGACTGCTGTAATCGATGAACATGTTCATACCGCCACCGACCACGCCCACGGCCCCGCCAAAGGCCTGATGCGCTGGGTGCTGACCACCAACCACAAGGACATCGGTACGCTGTACCTGTGGTTTGCGTTCTGCATGTTCCTGCTTGGCGGTTCGTTCGCGATGGTGATTCGCGCCGAGCTGTTTCAGCCGGGGCTGCAGATCGTCCAGCCGGAATTCTTCAACCAGATGACCACCATGCACGGTCTGGTGATGGTATTCGGTGCGGTGATGCCGGCCTTCGTCGGCCTCGCCAACTGGATGATCCCACTGATGATCGGCGCGCCGGACATGGCCCTGCCGCGCATGAACAACTTCAGCTTCTGGCTGTTGCCGGCGGCGTTCCTGCTGCTGGTGTCGACCCTGTTCACCCCCGGTGGCGGGCCGAACTTCGGCTGGACGTTCTACGCACCGCTGTCGACCACCTACGCCCCGGAAAGCGTGACCTTCTTCATCTTCGCCATCCACTTGATGGGGATCAGTTCGATCATGGGCGCGATCAACGTGATCGCCACCATCCTCAACCTGCGCGCCCCCGGCATGACGCTGATGAAAATGCCGTTGTTCGTCTGGACTTGGCTGATCACCGCGTTCCTGCTGATCGCGGTGATGCCGGTACTGGCCGGTTGCGTGACGATGATGCTGATGGACATCCACTTCGGCACCAGTTTCTTCAGTGCCGCCGGTGGCGGAGACCCGGTGCTGTTCCAGCATGTGTTCTGGTTCTTCGGTCACCCCGAGGTGTACATCATGATCCTGCCGGCGTTCGGCGCCGTCAGCTCGATCATTCCGGCCTTTTCGCGCAAGCCGTTGTTCGGCTACACCTCGATGGTCTACGCCACGGCGAGTATCGCGTTCCTGTCGTTCATCGTCTGGGCGCACCACATGTTCGTGGTCGGCATTCCGTTGGTGGGCGAGCTGTTCTTCATGTACGCCACGCTGCTGATCGCGGTGCCTACCGGTGTGAAGGTGTTCAACTGGGCCAGCACCATGTGGCAGGGCTCGCTGACGTTCGAGACGCCGATGCTGTTTGCCGTGGCGTTCGTGATCCTGTTCTCCATCGGCGGTTTCTCCGGGTTGATGCTGGCCATCGCCCCGGCAGACTTCCAGTACCAGGACACCTACTTCGTGGTCGCGCACTTCCACTATGTGCTGGTGCCGGGGGCGATCTTCGGGATCTTCGCCTCGGCCTACTACTGGATGCCGAAATGGACCGGCCACATGTACGACGAAACCCTCGGCAAGCTGCATTTCTGGCTGTCGTTCATCGGCATGAACCTGGCCTTCTTCCCTATGCACTTCGTGGGACTGGCGGGCATGCCGCGACGGATTCCGGACTACAACCTGCAGTTCGCTGACTTCAACATGGTGTCGTCGATCGGCGCATTCATGTTCGGCGCCACGCAGATCTTCTTCCTGTTCATCGTGATCAAGACCATTCGCGGCGGCCCGCCAGCACCGGCCAAACCGTGGGACGGGGCTGAAGGTCTGGAGTGGAGCATTCCGTCGCCGGCGCCGTATCACACCTTCACCACGCCGCCGGAAGTGAAATGAACATCACTTCTGTGAGCACAAGTCAAACCTTTGTGGCGAGGGGGCTTGCCCCCGTTCGGCTGCGCAGCAGTCGCAAAACCAGCCCATGCGGTCTACCTGGTGTAACCAGATTGCAGATATTGGGGCTGCTTCGCAGCCGAACGGGGGCAAGCCCCCTCGCCACAGGTCCGTGTTCATGTCTGGCAGGGCTTGTTGAGGATTGGAATCATGGCTGACTCGATTTCAATGAAGAAACTGGTCACGCGCCTGCTGACCGTGGTGGTGGCAATGTTTGTCTTCGGCTTTGCCCTGGTGCCGATCTACGACGTGATGTGCAAGGCCTTCGGCATTAATGGCAAGACTGGCGGGCAGTACGAGGGTGAGCAGACGGTCGACACCTCGCGGCAGGTGCGCGTGCAGTTTCTGTCGACCAACACCGCTGACATGCCCTGGGACTTCTATCCCAAGGGCGAGGAACTGGTGGCCCATCCGGGGGCGGTGAACGAAATGATCTTCATCGCTCACAACCCCACCGATAAGCCGATGAGTGCCCAGGCCGTGCCGAGCATTGCGCCGAGCACCGCGGCGGCGTACTTCCACAAGACCGAATGCTTCTGCTTTACCCAGCAAGTGCTGCAGCCCGGTCAACGGATCGAGATGCCGGTACGTTTCATCGTTGACCGTGACATGCCCAAGGATGTGAAGCACCTGACGCTGTCTTATACGCTGTTCGATATCACCGCCCGACATCCACCGGTAGCTGTAAACACTGGCGGCTGAGCGTGCCCGATAAGGAGAACAATAAATGGCAACTCATGAACATTATTACGTTCCCGCCCAGAGCAAATGGCCGATCATCGCCACGCTCGGCATGGTCACCACCGTGTACGGCCTGGCTACCTGGTTCAACGATCTGAAAGCGGCGCGTCCGGAGTCCCATGGGCCGCTGATCTTTTTCGTCGGCGGGCTGTTGGTGGCCTACATGCTGTTCGGCTGGTTCGGTACGGTGATCAAGGAAAGTCGCGGCGGCTTGTACAGCGCACAGATGGATCGTTCGTTCCGCTGGGGCATGAGCTGGTTCATTTTCTCGGAGGTGATGTTCTTCATCGCCTTTTTTGGCGCGCTGTTCTATGTCCGTCACATCTCCGGGCCGGCGCTCGGCGGTGAAGGCGCCAAAGGCATCGCGCACATGCTGTGGCCGAACTTCCAGTTCACCTGGCCGCTGCTGAGCAACCCCGACTCGAAACTGTTTCCACCGCCCAAGGAAGTCATCAGCCCCTGGGGCCTGCCGCTGCTCAATACCGTGTTGCTGGTGAGTTCCAGCGTGACCGTGACCATCGCCCACCATGCCTTGAAAAAGGGCCATCGCGGCGCACTGAAACTCTGGCTGGCGCTCACCGTATTGCTCGGTTGTGCGTTCCTCACCTTCCAGGCCGAAGAGTACATGCACGCCTACCATGAACTGGGCCTGACCCTGGGTTCGGGTATCTACGGCGCGACCTTCTTCATGCTCACCGGGTTCCACGGCGCCCACGTCACCATCGGCACCATCATCCTGTTCGTGATGCTGGTGCGGATCATGCGCGGGCACTTCGACAACGAGCACCAGTTCGGTTTCGAAGCGGCGAGCTGGTACTGGCACTTCGTGGATGTGGTGTGGATCGGGCTGTTTGTTTTCGTCTATGTGCTCTGAGGCTGTGAACTTTTAGTTACCAGGGGGCATGTGAAACCAGCTGGCCGCTGAAAAAACCCCAGGTGATCAGACCCAGGGTAATGGCGGCCAGAGTGACACGCACACTCAAGGCAATGACGAGGCGGTTTGAGCGGCTGTCGTCCTTGACCAGAAAAAACAGGCCGCTGAACAGGCTGACAACCGTGGCAATCAGCATCAGGACGATGGCTGCTTTGAGCATGGTGAGACTCCGGGGGGATAAGCGATGCACTTGAGTATAGCTATCGCGATGACCGACTTTCTGGCGATGCCATGAAACGCTTTCGGCCGGGTATCGTGCCAACGCTGGTGGTGGCGCTGTTGCTGCCGCTGCTGGTGTCCCTGGGGTTCTGGCAATTGAGCCGGGGCGCGGAGAAAAGCGCGCTGCTGCAAAACTACGCCGAGCGCCGGGCCGCTGAGCCGATGGCCAGCACCGAACTGCAACACACGACAGACCCGGCCTTCCGTCGGGTTCACCTGTACGGCCGGTTCGATGCCGAACACAGCCTGCTGCTGGATAACAGTCAACGCAACGGCAGGGTCGGCGTCGAGCTGTTGCAGCCCTTTCACGATCAGGCCAGCGGGCTTTGGCTGTTGGTCAATCGCGGCTGGTTGCCTTGGCCGGAGCGCCGCACACCACCGCAATTCAAGACACCTGGCGAAGCAGTCAGCCTCGACGCATGGGTCTACGTCTCCCCCGGGGCGACGTTCCAATTGCACGCAGACCCCACAACGTTGACATGGCCGAAGCTGATTACGGCCGTTGAGCCAGACAAACTCTGGACAGCACTGAGCCGCGAAGGCTTTGCCTACGAACTGCGCGCCGAAACCGGCCCCGCCACCTATCAGGCCGACTGGCCGGTAGTCGCCATGGGTCCTGAAAAACACATCGCTTATGCCGTGCAGTGGTTCGCCATGGCGATCGCCCTGTTCGGTCTTTATCTCTATCTCGGCTGGCACAACGCAAAGGAGAAACACCATGGGAGCGGCCATGAATCCACCCAGCATGTCTGAGGCGAAACCGTCGGTGAACCGGCGCAAGGGCCGTATGCAACTGCTGCTGATCCTGCTCGGGGTGATCGGTCCGATGATCCTCGCCACCGGCATGTACAAGCTGAATTTCTGGGTGCCCGAGGGCCGCAGTTATCACGGCGAACTGATCGGCAACGGTCAGACCCGCGCGGACATCGGCGTGCAGGCCCAGGAAGATCGCTGGCAGTTACTGGTGACCGCGCCTAAGGATTGCGCGGTGGATTGTCAGCAACTGGTGTATCTGGCGCGGCAAATCCAGATCGGCCTGGGCCGCGATGCATCCCGCGCCAGCCATGCATTGGCCGCCGCGCAGACGCTGAACAGCGATTACGAGACTAAACTTCAACGCGAGTACCCGCAGTTGCAACGCTATTCACTGGACTTGCCTGCCTACACAAAAGGCGCCCAGAGCAATGACGCGCCGCACCTGTGGATCATCGACCCCCACGGCAATCTTGTGCTGCGCTACGACCCGTCGGTGAAGGGCAAGGACCTGCTCAACGATCTGCGCCACCTGTTGAAACTGTCGAACATCGGATAAGGGCATCGTCATGGCCAAACCTGGATTTCGCCTCGCGTTGTTTGCCACCTTGCTGGCACTGATTGTGGTGTTGCTCGGCGCCTACACCCGCCTCACCCACGCCGGCCTCGGCTGCCCGGACTGGCCCGGTTGCTACGGCTTCATCAGCGTGCCGAAAAGCGAAGCCCAGCTGGCCCATGCCGAATTGCATTTCCCGGACGCTCCGGTCGAGGCCCACAAGGGCTGGAACGAGATGGTCCACCGCTACTTCGCCGGCACGCTGGGGCTGTTGATCGCGGTGTTGGCCGGTCGTTCGTGGATGCATCGCCGCCATCCCGGACAGCCGGTGAAGCTGCCGTTGTTTCTGTTGGCGGTGGTATTTGGCCAGGCCGCGTTCGGCATGTGGACGGTAACGCTCAAGCTCTGGCCGCAGGTGGTTACCGGGCATTTGCTGGGCGGCTTCGCGACCTTGAGCCTATTGTTTCTGCTGACCTTGCGCCTGTCCGGCGTACTGCCGGCGCTGACCGTGCCACGACGTTTGCAGCACTGGGCGACGGCGGGGCTGTTGCTGGTGATCGGGCAAATCGCTCTCGGCGGCTGGGTCAGTTCCAACTATGCCGCGGTGGCCTGTATCGACTTCCCGACCTGCCACGGCCAGTGGTTGCCAGCGGCGGACTTCGCCAATGGTTTTCACCTGACCCAGCACATCGGTCCGAACTACCTCGGCGGGCAACTGGACAGCGACGCCCGTACGGCCATTCACCTGACCCATCGCATCGGCGCGTTGCTGGTCACCCTGGTATTGCTCGGTCTGGCGTGGCAACTGAAGGCAGTTGGCATGACGCGCCTGGCAGGCCTGGTGCTGATCGCCCTCGGCGCACAAATCACCCTGGGCATCAGCAACGTGCTGTTTCATCTGCCGTTGCCGGTGGCCGTCGCGCATAACGCGGGCGGCGCGGCGCTGTTGCTGACCATGGTACTGGTCAATTACCACGCCCGAACCAGCCTGGTCCGGGTCAAGCAAGCGCGCTGGCACTTCAGCCCGCGTAAACATTCAGCCGGGCCCATAACAATAAAAGGAGAGATGCCATGGCGATTCTGATCGGCGAACGTCCCAGTCAGGCGATCTGGCGTGACTACCTGGAGCTGACCAAACCCAAGGTCGTGGTGCTGATGCTCATCACTTCACTGGTGGGGATGTTCCTCGCGACCCGCGCCGGGGTGCCGTGGACGGTGCTGATTTTCGGCAACCTGGGCATCGCCCTGTGTGCCGGCGGTGCGGCGGCGGTCAATCATGTGGTGGACCGGCGTATCGACGCGGTGATGGCGCGCACCCACAAACGGCCGCTCGCCGAAGGCCGGGTTTCGCCAACCGCCGCGCTGACGTTCGCACTGGTATTGGCGGTCCTCGGACAAGCCATGCTGCTGGCGTTCACCAACCCGCTGACCGCGTGGCTGACCCTTGCCTCGTTGCTCGGCTACGCGGTGGTCTACACCGGATTCCTCAAGCGCGCGACCCCGCAGAACATCGTCATCGGTGGTCTGGCCGGTGCCGCACCGCCGTTGCTCGGCTGGACTGCCGCCACCGGTCATGTCAGCGCCGAGCCACTGCTGCTGGTGCTGATCATATTCGCCTGGACCCCGCCGCACTTCTGGGCGCTGGCGATCCATCGCAAGGAGGAATACGCCAAGGCCGACATACCGATGCTGCCGGTCACCCATGGCGAACACTACACCAAGATTCACATCCTGCTTTATACCTTCGCATTGCTTGCCGTCAGCCTGATGCCTTATGTGATCCACATGAGCGGCACGCTCTACCTGGTCTGCGCGCTCGGACTGGGTGCGCGGTTTCTGCAATGGGCCGTGGTGCTGTACCGTGGCACTCGGCCGCACGCGGCGATCAACACGTTCAAGTACTCTATTTACTACTTGTTCCTGCTGTTTATCGCCCTGCTCGTAGACCACTACCTACTGTTGAACCTATGACTCGAACCCAGAAAACCGTCTTCATACTCGTCGCCCTGGTCGCCCTGATCCTGGGCCTGACCGTCAACAAGGTGCTGTCCGGGAAAAACCAGGGCGATCCGACGGCGCTGATCGACGCTGGCATCATCTTGTTGCCGCAGAGCCGGAATCTGCCGGACGTGATGATGACCAACCAGGATGGCCAGCCGGTCGCGATCAATGAATTGAAAGGCAAGTGGAGCTTGCTGTTCTTCGGCTACACCTTCTGCCCGGACATCTGCCCGACCACCCTCGCCCAGTTGCGGCAGATCAAGAGCGAGTTGCCACCCGAGGCTGTGGATAAATTGCAAATCGTGCTGGTCAGTATCGACCCCAATCGCGATACGCCCAAGCAGCTCAAGCAGTATCTGGGCTATTTCGATCCGCAGTTTGTTGGCCTGACCCCGGCGTCGACCGATGAGCTGCAAACGATCGCCAACGCGGTGAGCATTCCATTCATTCCGGCGGACACCAGCAAGCCGAACTACACCGTTGACCACAGCGGTAACCTTGCGGTGATCGGGCCGGACGGCACCCAGCGCGGGTTCATTCGGGCGCCGTTGAACAATGCGAAGCTGGTGGCGCAGTTGCCGGTGATGCTCAAGCGCAACTGAAAGCACCACCAAACCCTGTGGGGGCTGTGTTTCAGGCACAAAAAAAGGGCGCATTCGATGCGCCCTTTTTTCGTTGCAGCAGTTCGATCAGAACGCCGGCACCACCGCGCCTTTGTACTTCTCGAGAATGAAGGCCTTCACTTCCGGGCTGTGCAGGGCAGCGACCAGTTTCTTCATCGCTTCGCTGTCCTTGTCGTCCGGGCGAGCCACCAGAATGTTCACGTAAGGCGAGTCGCTGCCTTCGATGAACAGCGCGTCCTTGGCCGGATCAAGCTTGGCTTCCAGCGCGTAGTTGGTGTTGATCAGCGCCAGGTCGACCTGGGTCAGCACGCGCGGGATGGTCGCGGCTTCCAGTTCGCGGATTTTCAGGTCCTTGGTGTTCTCGGTGATGTCCTTGACGGTCGACAGGATGTTGTTCGAATCCTTCAACTTGATCAGGCCGGCCTTGGCCATCAGCAGCAGCGCACGGCCGCCGTTGGTGGCGTCGTTCGGGATCACCACGTTGGCACCGCCAGGCAGTTCGGCAATGGTCTTGTACTTGCTGGAGTAAGCGCCCAGGGGCTCCAGGTGCACGCCGGTTACGGAAACCAGGTGGGTGCCCTTGGCCTTGTTGAACTCATCCAGGTACGGCTGGTGCTGGAAGAAGTTGGCATCCAGGCGTTTTTCCGCGACCTGCACGTTCGGCTGGATGTAGTCGGTGAATACCTTGACCTTCAGGTCCACGCCTTCTTTGGCCAGGGTCGGCTTCACGAATTCGAGGATCTCGGCGTGTGGCACTGGAGTGGCCGCAACGGTCAGGGTTTCAGCGTGAGCAGAGAACGCGGCAACGGCCGCGAAGGCCACGAGTAGTTTTTTCATTCAGCTAACTCCTTGTGCGGCGCCGGTTACCGGCGCCTGCCAGCGAATGGCCGGCTCATGTCTTTATTTACGGGAGAAATGCACAACCAATTTGTCGCCAACGGTTTGCAGTACCTGGACCAGTACCAGCAGCAACACCACGGTCACCACCATCACATCGGTCTGGAAACGCTGGTAGCCGAAGCGGATCGCCAGGTCACCCAGACCACCGGCACCCACGACACCGGCCATCGCCGTGTAGGACACCAGTGTAATGGCTGTCACCGTAATCGCCGCGAAGATGCCCGGGCGAGCCTCCGGCAGCAAGGCATTGGTGATGATCTGTCGCGTGGTCGCGCCCATGGCCTGGGTCGCTTCGATGATGCCGCGATCCACTTCACGCAGGGCGGTTTCCACCAGGCGGGCGAAGAACGGCGTGGCACCCACCACTAGCGGCGGGATCGCACCGGCGACACCCAGGGACGTACCGGTGATCAACACGGTGAACGGAATCATCACGATCAACAGGATGATGAACGGCAGCGAACGCAGGATGTTCACCATCAGCGACAACATCGCGTAGACGCCTTTGGCTTCCAGCAACTGGCGCGGGCTGCACAGGAACAGCAGCACGCCCAGCGGCAAGCCGAGCAGCACGGTGAACAACAGCGAACCGCCGAGCATCAGCAGGGTGTCGCCGGTGGCCAGCCAGATTTCGAACCAGTCGATATTGGCGAAGAAACTTGTCAGGGCTTCCATTAGCGCAGCACCTCCATGTGGACGTCGGCTGCGGTGAAGCGGGCAAAGGCCGCTTCCATGTCACCGCCGGTCACGGCCAGGGTCAGTTGCCCGTAAGGGATGTCTTTGATGCGGTCGATACGACCGGCCAGGATGCTGTAGTCCACGCCGGTTTCCCGGGCGACAGTGCCCAGCAGAGGCGCGTAGGTCGCTTCGCCCTGGAAGGTCAGACGCAGGATGCGCCCCGGGACGTGAGCGAAGTCGTCACGCTGTTCGCTTTCGTCGATCTGCTCGTCTTCCTGCACGAAGCGCTTGGTGGTCGGGTGCTTCGGATGCAGGAACACTTCGGCCACCGAGCCTTGCTCGACGATCACGCCGGCGTCCATCACGGCTACCTGGTCGCAGACCCGGCGGATCACGTCCATCTCGTGGGTGATCAAGACGATGGTCAGTTTCAGCTCGCGGTTGATCTCGGCCAGCAATTGCAAGACCGATGCGGTGGTTTGCGGGTCGAGGGCGCTGGTGGCTTCATCGCACAGCAGGATTTTCGGCTTGGTCGCCAGCGCACGGGCAATGCCGACACGCTGCTTCTGTCCGCCAGACAATTGCGCCGGGTATTTCTTGGCGTGGTCGGACAAACCGACCCGCGCCAGCAACTCGGCCACGCGAGAATCGATCTCGCTGCGCGACAGTTCGCCGGCCAGGGTCAGCGGCAGCGCCACGTTGTCAGCGACAGTCTTGGAGGCCAGCAGGTTGAAGTGCTGGAAAATCATCCCGACCTGCTGACGGAAGCGGCGCAGGCCGTTGGCGTCGAGAGCGGTGACTTCTTCACCGTCGACAATGATCTTGCCGCCGCTGGAATTTTCCAGGCGATTGATCAGACGCAGCAGGGTACTTTTTCCTGCGCCGGAATGACCGATCAAGCCGTAAACCTGCCCGTTCTCAATCGTCAGACTGGTCGGATGCAGGGCGGGGATTTCCTTACCGGCGACGCGGTAGGTTTTATGGACGTTTTGAAACTCGATCACGTAGCGAACCTTGTGGGGCGCGTTAGAAAAGGATCAGCGGTTAGCCGGGCGCGCATTTTAGCCTGTCCGTATAGAGGTTCTTAGCATTTATTTCGCATTTGTCCTGTCATTTGGCAATAACGCGATCAAAGGTCAGGAAAAAGGAACGGCTGAAGAAGCTCGCCCAAAGCCGAAGGCAATTTCGACCTGGTGGGCAGCATCGGTTTTGGGACAGGGAGGCGAAGGCCAAGGTGATTCCGGCCTGAGAGTTTTTTTGCCAGATAGGACGCCTTCGCGGGCAAGCCCGCGAAGCTTTTCAGGGTTTCCGAGGGCTAAGAACCATCTGCGCCGGAACACTGCGCAAAATCTGCCGCTCCAGCTTCAGATCAAACTCGGGATCGAGCTTCTTCACTCGTTTGGTCAGCAAGTTAGCCAGCCAAGGGTAATCGTTGGTACGCGGAGCCTGAATGCTCACGTCGCACTGAAAGTTCACCACATCGGCGGCGATGGCATCCAGTTGGCGACGCAGTTTGCCCATATCGTTGATATTCAGCACGACCGTGGTGCTTTCAGCCGTCAGGTCGATAACCTTGGCTTTTGGCCTGGCTTCGGCAGCCTTGAGGGCGGCTTCGGCTTTTTCCAGCTCGGCCTTGCGTGCCTGGGCAATCGAGCCGTTGACTCCGCCGGTCAGTGCCGGAGCCTTGGGCATCAGCGCGCGGGCACGGCTCAAGGCGGTCGCGGCGGCATCCACATCACCCTTTTGCAGCACGATCTGGCTGCGACGCAGATAGGCTTCGGCCAACTGCCGCTGATATTGCTCAAGGGACGCATCGTTGGGCGATTCGGCCTGCAAGGCTGCCAATTGGTCCTCGGCGGTGGCCAGTTCATCGCTGGCGATGTTTTGTTCCAGCTGCACGATGGCCGTGGCCCGTGCATCGGCGGCCTTGGTGGCTTCCGATGGCGTGCTTTGGCAGGCGCCCAGCAGCAAAGAAAATGCGACAAGGAGCAGATAACGGGAGGCGAACGACTTCATTCCTGCGACTCTCTATTTGCGCAAAAAACGAGCAAGTCTACACCCCTCGACGGGGCAGAACAAAACTCAGCAGAAATAGCGCGGCGGCCGTCACCACAATCGACGGGCCGGCCGGGGTGTCCTTGAACCATGACAGCGCCAGCCCGCCACACACGGCGAGTATGCCCAGCAGGCTCGCGCCCAGTGCCATCTGTTCTGGCGAGCGGGCGTGACGTTGTGCCGCAGCCGCCGGGATGATCAGCAACGAAGTGATCAGCAATACCCCGACAATTTTCATCGCCACGGCAATCACTACGGCGATCAACAGCATCAGGGCCAGGCGCAATCCCGCCACCGGCAGGCCTTCGACCCTGGCCAGTTCTTCATGCACCGTGATCGCCAGCAGTGGGCGCCACAACGCAACCAGCAAGAGCAGTACCGCAGCGCTACCGCCGAGGATCCAGGCCAGATCGGTCGGGCTGATCGCCAGCAGGTCGCCGAACAGATAAGCCATAAGGTCGATCCGCACTTCGTGCATGAAGCTTAGTACCACCAGGCCCAGAGAGAGCGTGCTGGGTGCGAGAATTCCCAAAAGCGTGTCGGATGCCAGTGGCTGGCGTTGTTGCAAGGTCACCAGCATCACCGCCAACAGCAAGCAGCCAACGGTGACGGCAACGGTCGGGCTGACATCCAGCAGGAAGCCCAGGGCCACGCCGAGCAATGCCGCGTGGGACAGGGTGTCGCCGAAATAGGCCATGCGCCGCCAGACCACGAAAGACCCCAGCGGGCCTGCGACGACGGCCAGGGCCAGGCCTGCAAGCAGGGCGTAGAGCAGAAAATCAGCCATGCTTGCAGCTATCTCCGTGAACATGGGGTTGACCCGACGCGGGCGCCTTGACCACCGAACCATGCAAGTCGTGGGCGTGGTCGTGATGGTGGTGATAAATCGCCAGGCTTTGTGCGTTTTTTCCGAACAGCTCGACGAATGCCGGATCGCCGCTGACCTGCTCGGGATGGCCGGAACAGCAGACGTGACGATTGAGGCAAACCACCTGATCGGTGGTGCTCATCACCAGGTGCAAATCGTGGGAGACCATCAGCACGCCGCAACCGTGACGGTCACGCAGGCGGGTGATCAGGCTGTACAGCTCAGCCTGGCCGGCCACGTCGACACCCTGTACCGGTTCGTCGAGTACCAGCAGTTCCGGTTCGCGCAACAAGGCTCGGGCCAGCAACACACGTTGCATTTCGCCACCGGAAACGCTTTGCACCGGGCTGTCGATCACCTGTTCGGCACCGACTTCCTTGAGTGCCGCCAAGGCCATCGCACGGTCCACGCCCGGCACCAGGCGCAAGAAACGCAGGACCGACAGCGGGAGGGTTGGATCGACATGAAGTTTTTGCGGCATGTAACCGACCCGCAGTTTCGGCTTGCGCCAGACGCTGCCGCGGTCTGGTTTCAACAGGCCGAGCACGGCACGCACCAGGGTGGTTTTGCCGGCGCCGTTGGGGCCGATCAGGGTAACGATCTGCCCCGGCTCGACGCTCAGCTCGATGTTGTCCAGCACCGATTGCCCGGCGAACGTGACGGCAACCTGCTCAAGACGGATCAGCGCGTTGCTCATCAAGCCCCCTGACAACCCGAGCAGAGACCGACCACTTCGACAGTCTGGCCTTCGACCACAAACCCGACATCCCTGGCGCTGGCGATGATCGCGTCGCTGATGGATCTTTGCTCAAGTTCGATCGCGGCGTGGCACATACGGCAGATCAGGAACTGACCCTGGTGAGCATGTTCCGGGTGATTGCAGCCGATGAAGGCGTTGAGCGAAGAAATCCGATGGACCAGGCCGTTTTCCAGCAGGAAATCCAGCGCGCGGTACACTGTCGGCGGCGCGGCACGGCGACCGTCCTGCTCGCTGAGGACCGCGAGAATGTCGTAGGCACCCAAGGGCTTGTGGCTTTGCCACACCAGTTCCAGTACTCGCCGACGCAACGCGGTCAGGCGCAGGCCTTGACGTGCGCACAGGACATCGGCCTCGGACAAAGCGCTGTGAACGCAATGTGAGTGGTCGTGGGGACGGCTGGCGATCGGTGTTTTTAGCATGAGCGGCGACGAGTTTTGTGAGAGACGTTATTATGTTACCCGTTCTCGCCTCTTCGAGTGGTCATCGTGTCCCGACTTTTTTCTGTTTTTGTCGCATTTATCGCAAGTTTTCTGCTGATCGGTTCAGCGCAGGCCGAGGTCAAGGTCCTTACCAGCATCAAGCCTCTGCAGTTGATCGCCGCGGCGGTGCAGGACGGCGTGGCGATCCCCGAGGTTTTGCTGCCGCCGGGGGCCTCACCGCATAACTATGCGTTGCGCCCTTCCGACGTACGCAAGGTGCAATCGGTGGACCTTCTGTACTGGATCGGCCCGGACATGGAAGGCTTCCTGCCACGGGTGCTCAATGGTCGTACGTTGCCCAACGTCGCCGTGCAGGATTTGCCGGGCATGAAACTGCGCCGCTTTGCCGAAGATAGCCACTCCCACGCCGAAGAAGCCGACGAACATGACCACGATCACCGTCCGGGCAGCCTCGATGCGCACCTGTGGCTGTCGCCGGTCAACGCCCGGGTCATCGCCACGAAAATGGCCGCTGACCTGAGTGCCGCCGATCCTGACAATGCCGCGCGCTATCAGAGCAATCTGAAAGCCTTTGACGAGCGTCTCGATGCGTTGGATGCGCGCCTGAAGAAACGCCTGGCCGATGTTCAGGGCAAGCCCTACTTCGTGTTCCACGAAGCCTTCGACTACTTCGAAGACGCCTACGGCCTCAAGCACGTGGGTGTGTTCAGCGTCGCGGCCGAAGTGCAGCCCGGTGCCCAGCATGTCGCGGCAATGCGCGCGCGGTTGCAGGAAGTCGGCAAGACTTGCGTGTTCAGCGAACCGCCGCTACGGCCGCGCCTGGCGGAAACCCTGGTGGCGGGCTTGCCGGTGAAGCTGGCTGAACTGGATGCGCTGGGCGGGTACACGCCGGCGACTGCTCAGGGCTATGAGCAGGTGTTGGAGAAGCTGGGGAATGATCTGGCGGGGTGCCTGGAGTCGTTGTAACCGACACCAGACCCTGTGGGAGCGAGCAAGCTCGCTCCCACAGGTCAAAGCCTTTAAAGGGCGAAAGGCAATGGCGTATTGACCGTCTGCCGCTGCGCCAGGCGCAACTGGAACTCCATCGGATCGTGAATCAGCACATCCTGCCCGGCGAACGACTCCGCCGCGATCAGGCGTGACAACCAGAACCGTACGCAAGCCACCCGCAGCATGGTCGACCACAACTCGGCTTCGGCCGCGGTGAACGGTCGCAAGGCCGCGTAAGCGCCCAGCAAGGCCCGCGCTCGCGGTCCATCGATCACGCCATCGTCGTTCGAGCACCAGTCGTTCAAGGCAATCGCCACGTCGTAGAGCATCGGCCCGGAGCAGGCGTTGTAGAAGTCGATCAGCCCGGTCAGGTGCGTGCCTTCGAACATCGCGTTGTCGCGGAACAGGTCGGCGTGAATGTTCGCCCGTGGCAGTGCCAGGATTTTTCCTTTCTGCCGGGTGATTTCTTCCAGCGCCCGCTGCAGCAGGTCTTTCTGTTCGGCACCGAGGTGCGACAAAAACTGCGTGCCCTCTTCCAGCATCCAGTCCAGGCCACGATCGGTTTTGCGCTTGATCATGTTGGCCTGGGTCGCCAGGTGCAGATGGCCGAGCAACTCACCGACCTGCGCACAATGTTGCGCGTTGGCTTGCTTGATGTGCTTGCCGGCCAGACGCGGTTGCAGCAGCGCAGGTTTACCCGCCAGTTCGCGCAGGGCCACGCCGTCGGTGGTGCGCAAGGCGTAAGGCACCGGCAAGTTCGCGCCGTGCAGCACGTCGAGCAGTTCGATGAAGAACGGCATTTCCTGAACCGGGCCGCGCTCGATCAGGGTCAGGACAAATTCGCCCTGCTCCAGGCTGATAAAGAAATTGGTGTTTTCGCTACCGGCGGCAATCCCCTGGAAATCAAGCAGGCGGCCGAGGCCATAAGGGGCGAGAAAAGCTTCCAGCTCGGGCCGAGCCAGGGGGGTGAACACAGACATGTTTAAACTGCCAGTACGGGCGCCGCTGTTGAGCCAGCGCCGATTAAAGTTAAGGACGACTTACCACTTAAAAATTTCCCACGCCGGAATCAGCATATCCGGGTAATCCGAGCGAATGAAGTTACCGTCCGACCCATCGGCGCGCACGAGAAAATACGGCTTGCCGCCTTTGGGCGTGACTTTGATCGCATACAGGAAGCCGTTTTGGCGGTATTCCTGAATGAGCTTGTCCCCTTCCGTGCGGATCGTGACATCCGGGTCTGCCGAAGGGGCGTCATCCGCCGCCATGACGGCCAAAGGTGTGATAGCAAACAAGCCAGCCAGCAACAGGCGATTTAGTGTGCGCATGATAACCTTGTCCCTTTGTCGTCAACGGTCCCGCTATTCTAGCGCCGGACCCGCCGAAAAGGTTGATCCTGCTCATGAGCCAAGCCCCCCTCGTCCTGGTGGACGGTTCTTCTTACCTGTACCGCGCCTTTCACGCGCTGCCGCCGCTGACCACGTCCAAAGGCCTGCCGACCGGCGCGGTCAAGGGCGTCTTGAACATGCTCAAGAGCCTGCGCAAGCAATATCCGGATAGTCCGTTCGCCGTGGTGTTCGACGCCAAGGGTGGGACTTTTCGCGATGACATGTACGCCGAATACAAGGCCAACCGTCCGAGCATGCCCGACGACATGCGCGTGCAGATCGAGCCGCTGCACCAGAGCGTGATCGCCCTGGGCTTTCCGCTGCTGTGCGTCGAGGGCGTCGAGGCCGATGACGTGATCGGCACCCTGGCCCGCAGCAGCGCGGCTGCGGATCGTCCGGTGATTATTTCCACCGGTGACAAGGACATGGCGCAACTGGTCGACGGTCACATTACCTTGGTCAACACCATGACCGGTAGCAGCATGGACGTGGAGGGCGTGAAGGAGAAATTCGGCGTCGCTCCGGAGCAGATCATCGATTATCTGGCGCTCATGGGCGATTCTTCCGACAACATTCCGGGTGTTCCAGGCATCGGCCCGAAGACGGCTTCCGGCCTGCTGGTCGGTGTGAACGGCGGTCTGACCGAACTCTATGCGCAGCTCGACATCGTGCCGACCCTGCCGATTCGCGGCGCCAAGACCCTGCCGGCCAAGCTCGAAGAGCACAAGGAAATGGCCTTCCTCTCCTATCAACTGGCGACCATCAAGGTCGATGTACCGCTGGACGTTGGGCTCGACGACTTGCAAATGGGCGCGGAAGATCCGGCCAAACTCTACGAGCTGTACACCCTGCTGGAGTTCAAGAGCTGGCTGAACGACCTTGATCGCGACGCCAAACGCCTGGAACTGAGCGCTGCCGCCGAGCCTGCACCGGCCGCCGATCTGTTCAGCGAACCAGAGGCCGAAGCACCGGCCGCCGCTGCTGAAGCCGCCTATGAAACCATCCTCGATCAGGCGCGGTTCGATGCCTGGCTGGAAAAACTGAACAACGCCAAGCTGTTTGCCTTCGACACCGAAACAACCGGCATCGATGCGCAGCAGGCGCAACTGGTGGGCCTGTCGTTCGCCGTTCAGGCTAACGAAGCGGCCTACATCCCGTTGACCCATTCCTACATTGGTGTGCCGCAGCAGCTGGATCGTGACACGGTCCTGCGCGCGCTCAAGCCGATTCTGGAAGACCCGGCCAAGCTCAAGGTCGGCCAGCACGCCAAGTTCGACATGAACATCCTGGCCAATTGCGCCATCGGCGGCGATCAGGACAACGGCATTACCGTGCGTGGCATCGCCTTCGACACCATGCTTGAGTCCTACGTACTGAACTCCACGGCCACCCGCCATGACATGGACAGCCTGGCGCAGAAGTATCTGGACCACACCACGGTGAGTTTCCAGGACATCGCCGGCAAAGGCGTGAAGCAGCTGACGTTCGATCAGATCGCCTTGGAGCAGGCCGGGCCTTACGCCGCCGAAGATGCGGATATCACCCTGCGCCTGCACCAGACCCTGTTCGAAAAGCTCTCGGCCATTCCAAGCCTGGCCAGCGTGCTGACCGACATCGAGATCCCGTTGGTACCGGTATTGGCGCGTATCGAACGCCAGGGCGCATTCGTCGACGCCGCCTTGCTGGGCGTGCAAAGTATTGAACTGGGCGACAAGATGGTGGCGCTGGAGCGTGAAGCCTTCGAGATTGCCGGTGAGGAATTCAACCTCGGTTCGCCCAAGCAACTTGGCGTGATCCTTTACGAGAAGCTCGGCCTGCCGGTGTTGAAGAAAACCGCCAAGGGCCAGCCATCCACTGCCGAAGAAGTGCTGGCCAAACTGGCAGAAGACGACTATCGATTGCCGAAAGTGCTCATGGAATACCGCTCCATGAGCAAGCTGAAAAGCACTTACACCGATCGTCTTCCGGAGCAGATCAACCCGCGTACCGGGCGGATCCATACCTCGTATCACCAGGCGGTGGCGTCCACCGGGCGGCTGTCCTCCAGCGATCCGAACCTGCAGAACATCCCGGTGCGTACCGCCGAAGGGCGTCGCATCCGCCAGGCGTTCGTGGCCCCGACCGGCTACAAGCTGCTGGCGGCGGACTATTCGCAGATCGAACTGCGGATCATGGCGCACCTGTCCCGGGATGAAGGACTGATGAACGCCTTCCGCCACAATCTGGACGTACACACCGCGACCGCCGCCGAAGTGTTCAAGGTCGAACTGGCCGACGTGACCTCCAACCAGCGCCGCAGCGCCAAGGCGATCAACTTCGGCCTGATCTACGGCATGGGTGCGCAGAAGCTCGGCAAGGACATCGGCGTCGACACCAAGACCGCCAAGGCCTACATCGATACCTACTTCGCCCGGTATCCCGGCGTTCGCCAGTACATGGACCGCACGCGTGCCCAGGCCGCCGAGCAAGGTTATGTCGAGACGTTCTTCGGCCGTCGCCTGTACCTGCCGGACATCAACTCCAACAAGCCGCAAGAGCGCGCCGCCGCCGAACGCACGGCGATCAACGCACCGATGCAAGGCACTGCCGCGGACATCATCAAGAAAGCCATGGTCGCGGTGGATAACTGGCTGGCCGCGTCGGGCCTCGACGCCAAAGTCATTTTGCAGGTGCACGATGAACTGGTGCTCGAGGTACGTGAAGACCTGGTCGACCTGGTTCGCGATGAAATTCGCGTGCACATGAGCGAGGCGGCGAAACTGGATGTGCCGTTACTGGTCGAAGTGGGTGTTGGAAACAACTGGGATGAGGCTCACTGAGCCTTCTTGTAGGAGCGAGCTTGCTCGCGATGGAGTGTCAGACACATCGATTGCGACTGAAATTCCATCGCGAGCAGGCTCGCTCCTACAGAAAATTGTCGTGTTCTGCTGCGGCAGAGTGCCGCGGCAGAAGGGCGCAAAAAACAGCTTAGTCCGGAGGGCGATCAGGGTTATTTCAAAGCTATTTGAAAAAAATCTGAACTAATCTTGCACACCACCACTCAGAGTTACTGAATGGCTGGTGAAGCCCTTCGATGCTCCTATGTTGTGTTAAGTGTTGGCAGATATCTGGACCCCGCCCTAGCGGTCTAGAGCTTGAACCCCGGAACTTCTCCCTCCCCATATGAAGCCCGGGGTTTTTTTTGCCCAAAGAAAACTGCCTGCGTGCGCCGCAGGCAGTTCTCGGCACTTACTGAGCTTCTGCTTCGGCACCCTTGTCCGCCAGTTCCATCCAGCCAGCCAGTACGGTGTAGGCATCTTCCAGGCCCATGCGTTTTGGGGCCGAGAACAGCTGAATCGTCACGAGATCGCCCCAGCCCTTGCGGATTTCCGCTTGAACCTTGAGCAGCGTGTTCTTGGCTGCGCCATAGGTCAGCTTGTCTGCTTTGGTCAGCAGAATGTGCATCGGCATGCCGGCAGCAACGGCCCAGTCGAGCATCAGCAAGTCGAAATCGGTCATCGGATGGCGGATGTCCATCATCAGGATCAGACCTTTCAAACTCTCGCGACCACCCAGATATGCCTCCAGGTGACGTTGCCAGTGTTGCTTGAGCGGGATCGGTACTTTTGCATAACCGTAGCCCGGCAGGTCGACCAGACGGCGTTCATCGTCTAGCTTGAAGAAATTCAACAGTTGCGTGCGCCCCGGCGTTTTCGAGGTGCGCGCCAGGCTGGCGTGGGTCAGGGTGTTCAAGGCACTCGACTTGCCGGCGTTGGAACGCCCGGCGAAGGCGACTTCGAAGCCCTCGTCATCCGGACATTGGTCGACTTTGGCGGCGCTGAGCATGAAGGTGGACTGTTGGCACAGACCGAGGATGGGATTCTTGAGTTGCATGGGATTTCCGATGTGGGCGGCGCCAGGAATGGGTGCGGCAAGCAGTGTCGCTTCCGTTTCAGTGACGCCAGTATATAATGCCGCAGATTTTGTGTGCGCTTTGTCCCAGCGTAGGATGAAGTTCACGAGAGCGACAGACCTTGATTGCGCACTAGAACGCAGCTCGCTCTCAACCCTGAAAAGGTCGTTTTATGACGAAATGGCTGCTAGCTGCCGGTGTATTGATGCCGCTTTACAGCGCTCAGGCTACACAGGATCCGGAAGCTGTGTACAACCGTGTTTGTGGTGCCTGTCATTCCGGCCAACTCCCCATGGCGCCGAAAAAAGGCGATCAGGAAGCTTGGACGCCGAGGTTGGCGAAAGGTATGGAGACGCTGGTGCAACACGTGACCCAGGGTTTCAAGGCGATGCCGCCGCGTGGTTTGTGCATGGACTGCAGTGCCGAGGATTACCAAGCCATCATCCTTTGGATGAGCGAGTAAGCCCGGTCCATAACTCTTAACCCTTAGCCGTAGTTGGATTAGCTGATGAAGAAATTGATCGTGAGTCTGCTGTTGACCGTGGGCATCTCCGGCATGGCCCATGCTGCAGGTGAGGCAGTACAACCGGGTGATGCAAAAGCCGGCCAGGCCAAAGCCGCCGTCTGTGGCGCCTGCCACGGCCCGGATGGCAACAGCATGGCGCCAAACTTTCCAAAACTGGCAGGTCAGGGCGAACGCTACCTGACCAAGCAATTGCACGACATCAAGTCGGGCAAGCGCACCGTTCTGGAAATGACCGGCCTGCTGACCAACCTGAGCGATCAGGACCTGGCGGACATCGCCGCCTACTTCGCCAGCCAGAAAGGCAGCGTCGGTGCTGCCGATCCGAAGATCGTCGCTCGCGGTGAAGCCCTGTTCCGTGGTGGTGACCTGGCCAAGGGCCTGCCATCCTGCACCGGTTGCCACTCGCCAAATGGCGCAGGTAACGCGGCTGCCGGTTTCCCGCACCTGGGTGGCCAGCACGCTCAATACGTCGGCAAGCAACTGACCGATTTCCGCAGGGAAGAAGGCGGCCGTACCAACGACGGCGATACCAAACCCATGCAGACCATTGCCAAGAAGCTGAGCGACGAAGACATCGCCGCGGTGTCCAGCTACATTCAAGGCCTGCACTAAGGCTGGCGGATCGGGCGTTGAACGGGGTGCTTATCACCTGCAACGTTAACGCTCGATTAATCCGTTGCAACGAGTATAAAAAGGGTGGCTTTGGCCGCCCTTTTTTTTGGCCGCTGCCGTTACACTACAGAACTCAAGCCCGCCAGGACCTGTCTGATAACAGGTCGCGCGAGGCGAAAAAATTTGTCCAGGAGTGAAGCATGCGTAATCTGATCATCAGCGCCGTTTTTGCCGCTGCCAGCCTGTTCGGCATGACTGCCCAGGCCGCTGAGGCCCCCGCTGCACCTTATGTCGAACTGAGCAACCCGGTTCCGGTCGCCGTGCCTGGCAAGATCGAAGTGGTAGAGCTGTTCTGGTACGGCTGCCCGCATTGCTTCGCTTTCGAGCCAGTGATTAATCCGTGGGTCGAAAAGCTGCCTTCGGACGTGAACTTCGTGCGCATTCCAGCCATGTTCGGTGGCCCGTGGGACGCTCACGGTCAGATGTTCCTGACCCTTGAAGCCATGGGTGTCGAGCACAACGTTCACGCCGCGGTGTTCAATGCGATTCAGAAAGAACACAAGAAACTGACCGACAAGAACGACATGGCCGACTTCCTCGCTACCCAAGGCGTGGACAAGGACAAGTTCCTCGCGACTTTCGACTCTTTCGCTATCAAGGGTCAGATCGTCAAGGCTCGTGAACTGGCCAAGAAGTATGAAATCTCCGGCGTTCCAACCATGATCGTCAACGGTAAGTACCGCTTTGACGTGGGTTCTGCCGGCGGTGCCGAACAGGCCCTGCAACTGGCCGACAAACTGATCGACAAAGAGCGAGCGGCTAACAAGGCTGCCGCCAACTAAGGGCAGTCACTGCCATGCGCCGATGGGGTACTGAACGCATCGTTGGCCTGCATGATCCGCGGGTCAACGAACATCATCTGGAGTCCACGGGCCTGCCCGCAGACAGTCGTCTGCGCTTGCTCAGCTTCAATATCCAGGTCGGTATCAGTACCGAGCGCTACCGGCATTACCTGACCCGGGGCTGGCAGCACCTGCTGCCGCACACCGGGCGTGCCGACAACCTTCAAAAAATCGGCAACCTGCTGGGCGACTTCGATCTGGTCGCCTTGCAAGAGGCCGATGGCGGCAGCCTGCGGTCAGGCTACGTCAATCAGGTCGAACACCTGGCCCAACTCGGTGCCTTTCCCTACTGGTATCAACAACTCAATCGCAATCTCGGTCGCCTGGCCCAGCACAGCAATGGCGTGCTCAGCCGATTGCGCCCATGGGCAATTGAGGATCATCCGCTGCCGGGGCCAAAGGGTCGCGGAGCCATTCTGGTGCGGTTTGGCGAAGGTCCGGAAGCGCTGGTGGTGGTCATGATGCACCTGGCGTTGGGCGCCCGGGCCCGCAGCCTGCAACTGGCCTACATCCGTGAGTTGATTGGCGACTACAAGCACCAGGTGCTGATGGGCGACATGAACACCCATGCCAGTGACCTGCTGCTACATTCCCCGTTGCGCGATCTCGGCCTGCTCGCGCCGCAACTGGAAGCGACGTTTCCCAGCTGGCGCCCACAGCGCTGCCTGGACCATATCCTGCTGAGCCCGAGCCTGACCCTGGAAAAGGTCGAGGTGCTGGCACAGCCCATTTCCGATCACCTGCCGGTCGCGGTAGAGATTCGTTTGCCGGGTTCGCTCACGGCCGATGCATTGCCCGCGTTGAGTCCTGCCCCTCGCGGAACCCCTGAATGAGCGACGAAGCACAGCGCTGGAAAGAGAAATACCTCAAAAGCATCGAACAACAGGAAAAGCTCGAACGTCGCTGGGACGCGCGGCTCGACTTGCTGCGTCGCGGGCTGGTGCGCAGCACCCTGGCGGCGGAAGGTACTGACCGCGCCGTTGACCAATGCATGAAGGAAATGCGCGAGGTCGTGCGCACCGATGACATGGACGCTGGTCTGGCCGCGCTGATTCCACGCCTGGAAAAAGCCGTGCTCGACTCGGAGCAGCGTCGGGAAACCCGGGTCAACCAGACCAGTGCCGCCCTGACCGCGCTGGTCACGCAACTGCAAACATTGCCGCTGCCGCGGGATGTGAGCCGGCCACTCAAGAGTTTCGCCAAGCAACTGGATGCGCGGGTCAGTCAGGCACGTGAGATACCCTTGCTGCTCAGCGAGCTGAGTGGCTTGCAGGGCAAGGCCCTGAGCCAGCTGGAGACCCCGACGGAGTACGGCCGGCCGGGCTTGCTGCAGCGGTTGTTCGGCGGTCGTGAGGCGGAGGAGACGGTGGCATCAGCGGCTACATCTCCTGGCCTGGCCTCTGTAGCCGCGGCCCCTGCGGCAACTTTCGATAGACCCCCTGCTGAGCGAGTTGAAGGCGAGTCTGCGCCGACCAAGCCAACCGTGGCTGCGCCTGCTCCGGCAGTCGTGGCTTTTGCCCCTCCTCCTACGGAGCCTCAACCGGCCAGTGCCGCCGCGGCAGAAACCGGACCGGCCGAGCAACCGACCCCGGAAACCATCGCGACGCCTCCCGAGTCGGAAACAAACCCCGACGAGCTGACCGCGCAAACATCGCCGGATAGCTTGTCATTACCTCCGATG
The DNA here is from genome assembly GCF_000967965.1 of Pseudomonas fluorescens. GTDB lineage: Bacteria > Pseudomonadota > Gammaproteobacteria > Pseudomonadales > Pseudomonadaceae > Aquipseudomonas > Aquipseudomonas grandcourensis. The sequence goes on along the minus strand of NZ_LACC01000029.1, from coordinate 25,274 downwards.
CCCATGGAGGACGTGGCCGCTGTCGATCAGGCGTCAGCTGAACACGACATCCTCTATGCACTCCCGGATTCCCCTGAGCCCTCCTATAGCTCGGTGGCCAGCCACATCGAAGACACGCTGCTGGGGCTGCTCGACGACCTGACATTGCCCGAGCGCCATCGCCCGCAAGCCGAATCCATGCGCGATCGTCTGAAAAACGGTCTGAACTGGTACGAGTTGCTGCCGATCCTCGACGATTTCGCCACCTTGATGCTGGCCATTACCGACAGCGGCCAGCACGAGTTCGAAGTCTATCTGCAACGGCTGAACGAGCGCCTCGAGTCCTTCCAGAGCAACTTGCAGGCCGCCACCGCCGGACACGCCGACAATCGTTCGGCCGCGCGGCAGATGGACACGCAGATCCGCGAACAGGTCGATGGCCTGCAAAGCAGCATGCAGGAAGCCGCGGACCTGGAAGATCTCAAGCACGTACTGGAAAACCATCTCGAAGGCTTGCTGGGCACCATGGACCAGCACCAGAAGCAGCGCGATGAACGCGAGCAGGAGGTCGCTGCGCGCCTGCACAGCCTGGCCGAACGGGTCGCCCATATGGAGCAGGAGGCCCAGGGTTACCGCGAGCACCTTGAAGAGCAACGGCAGAAGGCATTGGTCGACCCGTTGACCGGGCTGCCCAACCGCGCGGCCTGGAGCGAGCGGCTGGATCTCGAAGTCACACAATGGCAGCAACATGGCAACACGCTGTTGCTGGCCATGCTCGACCTCGATCATTTCAAGCGTATCAACGATAACTACGGGCACCTGGCCGGTGACAAAGTGCTGAAAATAATCGCCAGCGTGTTGCGCAAGCGGCTGCGCGGGACGGATTTCATTGCCCGGTTTGGCGGTGAGGAGTTTGTGCTGTTGATGCCATCCACGGTGCCGGCGGCAGGGTTGAAGTTCTTGGAAGGCTTGCGGGCCGCCATTGAGGCCTGTCCGTTCCACTTCAAGGGAGAGCCGGTGACCATCACAGTGTCTATCGGGATGACGGCCTTCAGGCCGGGTGAACATAGCGATCAGGTGCTTAAAAGAGCCGATCAGGCCCTGTATCGCGCAAAAAATGCCGGCCGCAACCGGGTGGAACCGAGCTGACGGTTATTTGTTCCATTTTGTTTAATTCGATGGGATTGCCGTCCACCCGCAAGGCATTACGTTACACTGTTGCATTATTGTCTTGCGTGTACTGCCTTTCGCCATGAAATATTTTGCTCTGATCGTATCGCTGATTGTGCTTGCCGGCTGTGCCAGCGGTCCCCGTTTCGACACCAGCCACCCTTCGGCCAATTACGATAGCCGCGTACAGTTTGTGGTGGTGCATTACACCAATGCCTCGCTGGAGCGTTCGTTGCAGTTGCTGACCCACGGTGAAGTCAGCAGCCATTACCTGATCGGCGACGACAAGGGTGCCACCATCTACAAGCTGATGGATGAAAATGTGCGGGCCTGGCACGCCGGGGAGAGCGAGTGGAATGGCCGGACCTGGCTGAACTCCAGTTCCATCGGTATCGAAATCGTCAACCCGGGCTTCAAGGACACCCCGACCGGACGCGTGTGGTATCCCTACACTGAAGATCAGGTCCAGTCGTTGATCGTGTTGCTCAAGGACATCAGCAAACGTCACGGCACAAAGCCTCGCGACATCATTGGCCATAGCGATATTGCACCCTTGCGCAAGCTGGATCCGGGGCCACTGTTCCCCTGGAAGCGTCTGGCCGCCGAAGGCTTGGGCATCTGGCCGAATGAACAGTCGGTGGCGCGCCAGCAAATGCTGTTCGCCGAGCAGTTGCCGAGCATCAGCTGGTTTCAGGCGCAGTTGGCTCGCCTGGGTTATGCCTCGCCACAAACCGGCGAGCTCGATGTCGCGACACGACATGTGATCGCGGCATTTCAGATGCATTTCCGTCCGGCGCGCTTCGATGGCACTCCGGATGCACAAACTGCCGCGCTACTGTTGGTGTTGAATCAGACAAAATAATGACGCCCGCCCGACGGTCAGGGCTTTTTTCCAATCAGCAGCTATAACTCATTGGTAATCCTTCGGATATTTCACAATGACCGCTGCTCGAGAGACCTTCCGTAGTTGGTTCCATCGCCCCTGGTTCCTGGGGCTGATGTCTGCTGTCTTGAGCGCAACGTTATTGATGGCCGGAAGCCTGTTCGTCGCCATACACCAGGTCGAGCAAAACGAAAGCGAAGAAATGAATGCTCAGGGCGAACGCTTCCTCGCCCGTCTGGAACAGCTTTTCGGGCAACTGCGTGAAAGCCTTGACGATCTTGAAGCGCAACCGTTGCGCGGTTGCGATGCTGAAATGATCGCAACCTTGCAACAGGTTTCGTTCAATTATCGCTTCGTCTACGAAGCCGCCTACATGGACTCCTCGCGAATCTGCTCCAATCGCCCTCGCCAGGAAGGGCTGTCGCTGAGTCGATCGCCAGACATCAAGGGCCCGACTTACAGCTATTGGCTCAACACCACCACCGAACCCGATGAAAACCGCGCCGCGCTGATGCTCGGGCGCGGGAATTTCCGGGTGGCGACCTCTCGCGGGCATTTGACCGATATGGTCGACCTGTCGCCGGGCAGCAGTCTGCTGGTAGTCCTGGACCATGGCGCGCGCGCAATTCCGGTGCTCGGCGCTTCTCAGGTCTGGCCGCCGGCCGAGGCCTGGCCACCGAGAAACCGTGATGCGCTGCAGATCACCCAGACACGCCTGATATACCGGATGCCCACCGACAACCCGGAGTATCAATTGGTGTTGATCAGCCCACGCACCGGCATGCATATCCCGGCGGTCTGGTGGTGGTTGCTGCCGGCCAGCCTCGCGCTGGGCATCTGCGTTGGGTTCCTGGTGTTTCTGCTGGTACGCCAGCGGCAGTCGCTGGACGCCGAACTGACCGGCGCGATTCGCCGTGGCGAGTTGCAGGTGCTGTATCAACCGATCTTCGACCTCGATAGCCGCAACTGTGTCGGGGCTGAAGCGCTGCTGCGCTGGCGCAGGCCGGACGGCACCCTGACCAGTCCCGACCTGTTCATTCCGATGGCGGAGAACACCGGGCAGATTCGCCAGATGACGGACTTCGTCCTGCAACGCCTGCTCGAGCAACTCGGCCAGTTGCTACGTGCCAACCCGCAGCTGTACATCTCGGTCAATCTCGCTGCGTGTGATGTGATGGTTCCGCGGATTGGCCAGGTGATGGCGCGGTTGCTGACCCTGCACCACGTCGCTGCGCGGCAAATTGCCTTTGAGGTCACCGAGCGCGGGCTGGTCGATGTGGTGGTGGCCCGGGAAAACCTGCAAGCGCTGCGGGATGTCGGGCACCAGGTGTTGATCGATGACTTTGGCACCGGCTATTGCAGCCTCGCCTATTTGCAAACCCTGCCGGTCGATTGCCTGAAAATCGACAAGGCGTTCATTGATGCGCTTGGCCATGACGCCGCCAGCAGCGGCGTGGCCCCGCACATCATTCACATGGCCCAGTCGCTGCACCTGAAGGTGATTGCCGAGGGCATCGAACATGAGGCCCAGGCCGCGTTCCTGTGTAGTGAAGGCGTGAAGTTTGGCCAAGGCTGGCTGTTCGCCCGCGCGCTGAGCGCAGTGCAGTTCACTGAATTGATTACCCGGGGGCGGCGTCGGGGAGGCCGGCGCCTGGATGATGAAGCGTGAGGGTGACCTAAACGGTCAGCGTCATATAGAACTGAGTACCCTGCCCCGGCCGTGAATAGACACCTATCCGCCCGCCATGCAATTGCACGATTTCCTTGCACAAGGCCAGGCCGAGTCCGGCCCCGCCCTTCTTGCGTCCAACCTGCACGAAGGGCTCGAAGATCCGCCCCTGCTGACCGTAGGCAATGCCTTCACCGTTGTCCTCGACACTGATGATGACCCGGTCGCCGTGGCGCCGGGCCTGCAAGCGTATTCGCCCGCCAGAGCCGGTGTGACGCAAGGCGTTGTCGAGCAAGTTGTCGAGTACCCGCTCCAGTTGTGGCTGGTCGGCCTGCAACCGCGGCAAAGGTCCCTGCACTTCCACCAGCAGATTGATTTCCTTCTCTTCGGCCGCCGTGGCAAAGCGGGACCGAGCCTGTTCCAGCAACGCCTCGATGGAACACGGTGTCAGGGTGAGCTTCTGCAAACCGTTCTGGTAGCGGGAGAAATTCAGCAGATCATTGATCAACTGCATCAGCCGCTGCATCTCTTCATTCACGGTATCGAGCAGGTCGGCTTCCCGGGAGTCCGGGGCAAAGTGCGCACGCTCACGGAACAATCCGAAGGCCATGTGCATGCCGGTGACCGGTGTGCGCAATTCATGGGAGGCGCGCAATACAAATTCGCTGCGTACCCGTTCGAAGGCACGCTGTTCCGTAACGTCATGCAGCACCATTACCGCACCCAGAATATGACCCTGGGTATGGCTGACCGGGGTCAGGCTGTAGGTCAGCAGTCGCGACTCGCCATCGACTTCAACACTCAAGTCTTCCGGCGCCCGCTCCAGCGTGCCGCCGCGCAGCACCAGTTGCAGCTGCTCATCGAGCTCGGGGCGCTCCAGCGCCGTGCCCAACCCCTGACCCAGGCGATCGGACTCCCAGCCCAGCTGACGCTGAGCCACCGGGTTAAGGTGTTCTAGATGACCCTGACGGTCGATCATCAGCAGTCCGTCGTCGATGCTGTCGAGCACGGCCTGCAAACGCTGCTGACCGGCCAGCAGCTCATCGACGTTGGTGGCCTGATGTTCACGCAGCGCCTGGGCCATGATCCCGAAACGCCGGGTCAGCTGGTTCAGTTCCACCGCCGAAGAAATTGGCAGGGTGACATCGAAATTGCCCTGGCCGATATTGTCCGCCGCCTTGGCCAACGCCTCGATGGGCTCCCCGAAACGCCGGGCGATGGCCTGCGCGGTCACGAAGCCGATGATCAGCACCGCCAGACCCACCAGGCCAAGTAACCCGGCAATCAGCAGTGCCCGTTCCCGGGCCTTGCGCTCGGTATCGCTGATGTTATCCAGCGCGCGCTTGTGCTCGGCGATCAGACCATTGCGTAGCGCGTTGAATTTTTCCGTCAGGTTGTCGTGGCTACTAAGCACATTCGACGGGTCCGGGGACGTTTCATAAGCCTGGATAAAACTCTCGTAGTCGGCTTTGGCTTTTCTGAAGCCGTAGTCGCTTGCGGTTTCTGCCGGCTCCTGGGCGATGCCTTCCTCCAGCAGTTCGAAGTAATGCTGCTTCGAGGCGGCGAAAGCGGCGGAGTCAGGCTTCTCGCTGAGCATGATGATCAGTTGATCACCCAGGGTCTGACGCAGCTTGAGCCCCAGGTCCAGGGTGATGAAGTTACTGCGGATCAGTGCTTCCTGGCTGCCGGCCATCTGCATCACGCTGACCAGCCCGAGCAAGAGCCCGAGCAACGCGACGGTGATCAGTGCGGAGATGCTCAGGAAAAGCCGGGTCCGCAATTTCAGCGCCAGTTTCATCGGCTATTGCTCACAAGTTGTACTGTTTGCGTTTGCGGTACAGCGTCGAGGCGTCGATGCCCAGGGTTTTCGCCGCTTGATCCAGGGTGTCGGCGGTGGCGAGGATCGCGCCGATGTGGGCCTTTTCCAGCTCATCCAGGCTCAGTGCCGCGCCGATGCGCGGTACATTGTTGACCGGGGTTTCGGCCATGCCCAGATGACTGATCTCGACCCGCTCCTGCGGACAGATGATGCTCGCCCGCTCGATCACGTTGCGCAGCTCACGGATGTTGCCCGGCCAGCGATAGCCCAGCAGTGCTTCCCGGGCCTCGTCGCTGAAGGCGCGCGCGGGACGGGCGTACTCCTTGACGAAGCGCGCCAGGAAACGGTCGGCCAGGTTAAGAATATCTTCGCGGCGTTCGCGTAGCGGTGGCAGGTGCAAGGTAATGACGTTCAGGCGATAGAGCAGGTCTTCACGGAAGCGACCGTCGCGCACCATGTCCTCAAGGATGAGGTTGGTGGCCGCAAGGATGCGCACATCGGCACGGCGGGTCACCGGATCACCGACGCGCTCATATTCCTTGTCCTGAATAAAACGCAGCAGCTTAGGCTGCAATGTCAGGGGAAAGTCGCCGATCTCGTCGAGAAACAGCGTCCCGCCGTCAGCCTGGTTGACTCGGCCCAAGGTGCTTTCGCTGGCGCCGGTGAAGGCGCCGCGGCTGTGGCCGAAGAGTTCGCTTTCCATGAGCTCGGCAGTCAGCGATGGGCAGTTGATCGTGACGCAGGATTTCTTCGCGCGTTTGCTCCAGCCGTGAATGGCTTGGGACAGTTCGCCCTTGCCGGTACCGGACTCACCCAGAAGCAGGATATTGGCATCGGTCGTGGCAACCTGGCGGGCGGTTTCGAGTACCACTTTCATGGCCGGGCTGTGGGAGTCCAGACCATCCTTGGGCTTGCGCACCTCGCCTTCCAGGGCTTCCAGTCGGGCCGACAGTTGCCGGACTTCCAGCTGCTTGGCGGTTGCCAGTCGCAATTGATCGGGGCTGCACGGTTTGACCAGATAGTCGGCGGCGCCGGCCTGAATCGCATCCACCGCCGTGTCGACGGCAGAGTGGGCAGTGACGATCACCACCCGCATCCAGGGCGCCTGGATACGCATCTGGGCCAGCACATCGAGGCCGTTGTCTTCACCCAGACGCAAGTCGAGGAAGCACAGGTCGAAGACCTGCCGCTGCAACAGGGCTTCTGCCTGCGCGGCACTGGTGGCGGTGGCCACGCTGTAGCCTTCGTCTTCGAGGCAGTAACGGAAGGTACGCAGGATGGCGGACTCATCATCCACCAGCAAAATGCGGCCTTGATGCTCAGTGGCGGATTCCATTTTCCTGCGCTCCTTAATGAATGATCTTAAGTTAGTCTCGGAGAAATCGGGCAAGTTGCATGATTGATTCTGAGCCATTCCTGTCATGGCAGGGTAGCTCTCATCCGATGTGTCGGTTAGCCACCTGATTTTGCGGGTCTTTTGATAGATACCCGGTCTCTGCCAGCGGCCAGCGTGAATTTCTGACCTGCGCACCCTCCTCTCAATTCAAAAAATTTACGCCTTCCTTCAAACCAGTCGTGCAATACGCACGACGGCACAAGGAGCATCGTGCAGGATGCGCGCGTAGTGCTTTCTTTTATGTTCATAAGATATTGATATTAAAGGTAATTAATTCGAATCAAGGCTGGCATGCGCTCTGCAATTGTCTGGTTAACCAGGGCATTAAAAAAACGCCCGCTATCGAATACCGACCCCAGAGGTAGGAGTTCCAGGATGAATCGTCAACGTGCCGCCCACCTGCACCTCTGGCCTGTGCATATCCAGCAAGAACTGTTTGCTGTTCTGGCGCTTTTGATCACCCTGATCGGCGGCCAGCAGTTTCTACGCTGGGAGCAGAGCCGGCAGCCGGAAGCGCCAGGCCTGTCGACTCTGCATCCGACCCAAACCCAATTCAGTGCTGTCAGCAGCGGTCAGGCCGATAGCACCCCGATGCGCATGATGGATGTCGACCAGGCCAGGCCTGTGGGTGAGATACATCATCAGGAGCGTTGGGTGTTCTAGGCAAAACTTCCGCCGCACCCCATGCGCCGGGAAAACGCAGCACCTCTAAACAGAAGCGTAAGGAGAATCACCATGTTGAGCTGGGCAATCACATTCCTGATCATCGCCATCATCGCCGCTGTACTGGGCTTCGGTGGTATCGCGGGCACCGCCACGGGTATCGCCAAGATTCTGTTTGTCGTGTTCCTGGTGATGTTCATTGCCTCCTTCTTCTTTGGCCGTCGTGGTCGAGGCTGATATGAGAGGGTTTTTCAAGACACTGGCAGCCGCCCTGCTGTTGGGCGGTAGTGCCATGGCATGCGGGCTGGCGTTGCCCCTACATGCCTGAGGCCCCCATGCAGGGCTGGTTGATAGAACAGAATTTGTACACGAAGGAGGCCACAGCGCCTCTTTCCACCTGCGCCACCTGAGGAAGGCCGGCGCATGACCAAGGGGTCGGGACGTTCTGCCTGTTTCAGGGGCGCAGTGACCTACGGGTACAGGGAGTGCCTGCGCAAGGGCCGGGTCAGGAAAAGCTACTGCGCAAGTTCGCCGGACCGACAAGGCTCGACGGGCTTGCGAAGGGCTTGATCAAGCAACACATTGAAATAGAGCGCTCGTCTCGATTTCATCACTGTTATCCCGTCCTTATCCTTGTTGCGTCGGAAAATACTTTTCCCGGTGTTTCATCTGCGACCGTATATCGAGAAAAATCACCATTCTTTGGCCGCGATTTTTCCCTTCGTCCTGCGGGATTTTGCTGAAAAATCAACGCTCGGACACTGCTCAAAAAATGTTCAATCTGCTCTGTGATGGCCGGTTCACGGCACTTATGCCTGCCGAAATGTCGTATTCGAACCGGTTGGGACGCGCGTTTCGCTAAAAAAACCTCATGCCGATTCGGCATAGGGTAGGCGTTTACGGCATTAGACGGCGCTTCCTTGCATCGGAATAGTTGCGCCTTTTTTCGCCTGCCAGAGAGCCGCAAACACGCGCTCCGGGGCACCTTATACGGGGGGAAGATGCACTGGACTTTTTCGCCACAAGCGTTCCAGTTCGCGCATCTCCCTGAGTCAAACAACAAGTAAGGGTAAAGATATGAAGAAGGCAAAGCTTAGCCTCGCCTGGCAGATCCTCATCGGTCTGGTATTGGGGATTGCAATCGGTGCGCTGCTCAACCATTTCAGTGCCGAAAAAGCCTGGTGGATCAGCAACGTCCTGCAACCGGCAGGCGATATCTTTATCCGTCTGATCAAGATGATCGTGATCCCGATCGTCATCTCCTCCTTGATCGTCGGCATTGCCGGCGTCGGAGACGCCAAGAAGCTGGGGCGCATCGGCTTCAAGACCATCATCTACTTCGAAATCGTCACCACCATTGCCATCGTGGTCGGTCTGCTGTTGGCCAACCTGTTCCATCCGGGTGCCGGCATCGACATGAGCACCCTGGGCACTGTGGACATTTCCAAGTACCAGGCCACGGCGGCCGAGGTACAGCATGAACACGCGTTCATCGAAACCATCCTCAACCTGATCCCGTCGAACATCTTTGCGGCCATGGTTCGCGGCGAAATGCTGCCGATCATCTTCTTCTCTGTACTGTTCGGTCTCGGTTTGTCGAGCCTGCAGGCGGACCTGCGCGAGCCGCTGGTGAAGATGTTCCAGGGTGTATCGGAAAGCATGTTCAAGGTCACTCACATGATCATGAACTACGCTCCGATCGGCGTGTTCGCACTGATCGCGGTGACTGTGGCCAACTTCGGCTTCGCGTCGCTGATTCCGCTGGCCAAACTGGTGATCCTGGTTTACTTCGCCATCGCCTTCTTCGCTTTCGTGATCCTGGGCCTGATCGCTCGCCTGTTCGGCTTCTCGGTGATCAAGCTGATGCGCATCTTTAAAGATGAACTGGTACTGGCCTACTCCACCGCCAGCTCCGAAACCGTGCTGCCGCGCGTGATCGAGAAGATGGAAGCCTACGGCGCGCCGAAAGCCATTTGCAGCTTCGTGGTGCCGACCGGTTACTCGTTCAACCTCGACGGTTCGACCCTCTACCAAAGCATCGCGGCGATCTTCATTGCCCAGCTGTATGGCATCGACCTGTCGATCAGCCAGCAACTGCTGCTGGTACTGACGTTGATGGTCACCTCCAAAGGCATCGCCGGCGTACCGGGAGTGTCCTTCGTGGTACTGCTGGCCACCCTGGGCAGCGTCGGTATCCCTCTGGAAGGCCTGGCGTTCATCGCCGGTGTCGACCGCGTCATGGACATGGCCCGTACCGCACTGAACGTGATCGGCAACGCCCTGGCTGTTCTGGTTATCGCTCGTTGGGAAGGCATGTACGACGACGCCAAGGGCCAGCGCTACTGGAACTCCCTGCCGCACTGGCGCAGCAAGGAAAAACTGCCGGCGGGTGAAATTTCCAAGAGCTGATGCAATACCCCATGTGGGAGCATCTACCGCACCAGACAAACCCCGGAGAAATCCGGGGTTTGTCGTTTCTGGCCACCCCGCTATCATTCGCGGATCTTTTGGGGGGATTTGACTGATGCTCAATGGCCTGTGGCTTGGCTTCTTCATCGTGGCAGCCGTATCGGCGCTGGCCCAGTGGCTGATTGGCGGCAACGCCGGGATATTCGCGGCGATGGTGGAAAGCATTTTTGCCATGGCCAAGCTGTCGGTCGAAGTCATGGTGCTGCTGTTCGGCACCCTCACCCTCTGGCTGGGTTTTCTGCGCATTGCCGAGAAAGCCGGCATCGTCGAATGGCTGGCCAAGGCCCTGGGGCCACTGTTCTTGCGCCTGATGCCGGAAGTCCCGCCGGGTCATCCGGCCATCGGCCTGATCACCCTGAACTTCGCCGCCAATGGCCTGGGCCTGGACAACGCCGCCACGCCGATCGGCCTCAAGGCCATGAAAGCGCTGCAAGAGCTCAATCCCAGCGCTACCGTCGCCAGCAACGCACAGATCCTGTTCCTGGTGCTCAACGCATCCTCGCTGACCCTGCTGCCGGTGACGATCTTCATGTATCGCGCCCAGCAAGGTGCGCCGGACCCGACACTGGTGTTCCTGCCGATCCTGCTGGCGACCAGTTGCTCTACCATTGTCGGCTTCCTGTCGGTGGCGTTCATGCAGCGCCTGCGCATCTGGGACCCCGTAGTGCTGGCCTACCTGATCCCCGGCGCCCTCGCCCTCGGTGCTTTCATGGCGTTGCTGGCGACCCTATCGGCGACTGCGCTGGCCGGCCTGTCATCGATCCTCGGCAACCTGACGCTGTTTGGCCTGATCATGCTGTTCTTAGTGATCGGCGCGCTGCGCAAAGTGAAGGTCTACGAGGCCTTCGTTGAAGGTGCCAAAGAGGGTTTCGACGTCGCCAAGAACTTGCTGCCCTACCTGGTGGCGATGCTCTGCGCGGTAGGCGTACTGCGTGCGTCCGGGGCGCTGGACTTTGGTCTGGATGGCATTCGCCATCTGGTGGAATGGGCCGGTTGGGACACGCGTTTCGTCGATGCGCTGCCTACGGCAATGGTCAAACCCTTCTCCGGTAGCGCCGCCCGGGCGATGTTGATTGAAACCATGAAGACCTCGGGCGTGGACAGCTTCCCGGCGCTGGTGGCGGCAACGGTCCAGGGCAGTACCGAAACGACGTTCTATGTTCTGGCGGTGTACTTCGGCGCCGTGGGCATCCAGCGTGCACGCCATGCCGTCGGTTGTGCATTGCTGGCCGAGCTTGCCGGTGTGCTGGGTGCGATTGGGGTTTGCTACTGGTTCTTTGGTTGATCGGCCCCTTCCAACGCTTTGAGCGCAGCCTTGCGCTCGCCTGTCGGCAAGGCGCCGAGCTTTTCCACAGAGGCGTAAAATTGGAGCCAGTCGCCATTCTCCTGATGGAACAGCGCGGCAAAAGCCGGCACCCATTGGTCGTACAAGCCAAACGGCAATAGCCGGGCATTGTTCATCGGGGCATAGATCCAGGCGTCGTAGCGTTTGTCGGCGGCCCACTGGCTGTCGCGCAATTGTCGGTATTCGCTGCGCAAGCGCTCGAACTCGGCCACCTTGCGCTGGCGCATTTGTTCAGTTGGCAGCGGCAAGGTGTAAAGCTGTTCCAGTCGGGTGCGGGTCTTGAGCACCAACTCAGTGAACTGGTCGCGCTGACGCGCCTGCGCATTGTTATCCGGTGGCAGGTGGCGGTAGGCGCGCCATTGGCGAGTACCTTCCTGCTCGACGAAGGTGGCGAAGGATTCGTTGAACTCCGTGTCGTCCTTCACATAGAAGCGCTGATGGGCCAGCTCGTGAAAGATCAGCGTGGCCAGTCGCTCATCCCCCCAGCCCATCATCGAACTGATGATCGGGTCGTTGAACCAGCCGAGTGTCGAATAGGCCTCGACGCCGCCTATCGACACGTCCATGCCCTGCAAGCGTTGCAAAGCCGCTGCGCCGCGGGCTGCGCTCTGGCTGTAGTAACCGCGATAGGCCACGCAACCGGCGATGGGGAAGCAGTGGTTTACGGGCTTGAGGGAGAATTCCGGCGTGGCGAATACATTCCAGACGACGAAGGGCCGCCCAATGTCCGCGTACAAGCGGTAACTCTGGTTATCCGGCAGGTGCAATTGCTGGCTGGCGAAAGTTCGGGCCTTTTGCGATTGCTCCAGGTGTGTACGCAGTTTTTGATCGCGCGCCGGGTCGGCAATCACGCTGAAAACCGGCTCCCTGGCCCGCAGCAACTGCAGTTGGCCGCTGGCCAGTTGGCTGTAATAGCTGGCGCTGGTGCAGCCGTTGAGCAACAAAAACAACAGGCTCGGAAACAAAACGCGAAAAACGCGATCAAGTAACCCAAGGCTAGGAAGCGGCCTGATCACAATAATTCTTCCTTGGAGAGTCTTTCCGCAAGACTATCCCGCCTGACTGGAGCTCGCTATGCGCATGTTGATACTGACAGGAGGCCTGCTGATGCTGGCCGGCTGTGCTTTTTTCGGACTACCCCGCCCTGATCCTGCGCAAGCCTGGATCGACCTGGACTCGAAGCAAGAAGATACGAAGCTGCAGGCACTGGAGGTCGATGACAAGGCCACCGACGATAAACGCTATTTCCAGGTCCAGCCCGGTAGCCATGAGCTGACGGTCCGCTACCAATTCACGGTCCAGCCCACCAACATCGGCCCCGACGCCGAGCCGTTGTGGCGCGATTGCCAACTGAGCGTGAAATTCAACGACTTCAACGCGGGCGAGCGTTATCAGCTGCAGGCGGGGAACATCGGCTTTCGGCCTTGGGCGAAACTCTACGATCAACAGCGAAAAGTGATTGGCCAAGGCACGCCTGCGGGCTGTCAACACTCCTGATCGGGGTTATGCTGAATGCATAACCCCTTGGGACATTCATCATGCGCAGGTTGATGCTGTTGCTGGCTGCCAGCGTTGTCGCTGGCTGTCAGAGCCCGATGCCGACGGCTAATCCAAAGATGGCCTGGGTCGATTTTTCCACGCCCTTCCCTAACGACAAATTGCTGATGGCCGAGCGTCTGGATAAACAACGCTTGGCCGACGGGCGTTATTTTGAGGTTATGCCCGGCAGCCATGAACTGATCGTCCGCTTCGACTTCGAAGTACCTGGTGGCGGGGGCTTGAACATGATGGGCGGCCCTTCTGAACGCATATGTTACTTGACCATCAACTTCGATCATTTCGAAGCCGGCCAACGTTATGTGCTTGAAGGCCGCTCGATTGCCTTCATTCCTGAAGCCAGGCTATACAACGCCAAGCGGGAGATCGTTGCAGAAGATCGGGAGTCTTACTGCTTGATGTGAGGTGTCAGCGGTCGTTCTTCTGGTAGATGATTTTCCTGGTGCCGTTTTCGCACGAGCCAACGACCATGTTCTGGTCGTGTACCTCGTCGTTGGTGACGATTTCAAGCGTGTAGGAAGTGACGCCGCTGGCCTGAATCTTGGCTTCGATCTCGGCCTTGAGTTCTTCGCAGGGTTTCGGTGCCGCCAAGGCCGAAGTGGCCAGTGCGCAACAGATAACCGCCAAGGCAAAACGTTTCATGGTTGAAGCTCCTTTGAGGCAGCACGCACAATCGTGGGTTTTCGCTGCTGTCATTTATTCGACCACAGTTTTAGCTGGCAAGTCTGTCGCGACACAAAAAAGATCGTAGTCTTGAGCACCTTTTACCGAATGATCCCGGCAGATTGCGCAAGGCTGCGATCTTTTGTTCTCAACGAAAATCTAGCCGACCAACGTTGCCTCCAGGCTGATCTTCGCATTCAGCACTTTGGACACCGGACAGCCCTCTTTGGCCTTGTTGCTGAGTTATTCGAACTGCGCCTTCGTGGTTTTCGCTTGCCAGGGTTGTGAGGATAGACGGCGGGGCAAAGTTCATCTCGTCAGATCAGTCTGCTTTTTTCACGGGATTTTTTACCCGGCTATTGAAACTCGGGTATATGCCCTCATTGCATGAACACGCTTTTGGATTCGGCAGGTTTGCGTTCGCAAGAACAAACCTGCGCCCTCAATTGGAGAAGCAGGTTTATGAAACGACTGTCCGATATCAAGTTCTCGACCCTCGATCTGGTGCCAGTGCGCGAGAACGGCAGCGCGGCCCAGTCGCTACGCAACTCGCTTGACCTGGCGCAGCACGTCGAGAAGTTCGGTTACAACCGCTTCTGGGTGGCTGAGCACCACAACATGGATGGCATCGCCAGTTCCGCGACTTCGGTGCTGCTCGGTTATCTGGCCGGTGGTACGTCGACCATTCGAGTCGGTTCGGGCGGGGTGATGTTGCCCAACCACGCACCGTTGGTGATCGCCGAGCAGTTCGGCACCCTGGAAAGCCTTTATCCGGGCCGGATCGATCTGGGACTGGGGCGTGCCCCCGGTTCCGACCAGATGACCGCACGCGCGCTGCGCCGCGAACGCTCCGGCAGCGCCGACGACTTCCCGGAAGATGTGGCGGAACTGGTGCGCTACCTCGGGCCACGTACCCCGGACCAACGCATCATCGCCATGCCGGGAACCGGGACTAATGTGCCGGTTTGGTTATTGGGATCGAGCCTGTTCAGTGCGCAATTGGCCGGTGAGCGCGGCCTGCCCTACGCCTTCGCCTCGCATTTCGCACCGCGCTACATGCATGAAGCGATTCGGGTCTACCGCAATCACTTCAAGCCGTCAGCCGTTTTGGACAAGCCCTACGTGATGCTCGGCGTGCCATTGGTGGCAGCCGATACTGACGAGCAGGCCGATTACCTGGCGACTTCGGTGTTCCAGCGGATTCTCGCCCTGATGCGTGGCCAAAGCCTGGTACAGCGTCCGCCGGTGAAGACCATGGACGGCCTGTGGCTGCCCCATGAGAAAGATGCCGTGCACGATTTCCTTGGATTGGCCATGATCGGCAGCCCGCAGAAAATCCGCGCCAAACTCGAGTTCCTGATCGAACAGACCCAGGCCGACGAGCTGATTTTCACCTGTGACCTGTACGAACATGCCGATCGCGTGCATTCCTACGAGCTGCTGGCGCAGGTCATGCGGGGCTGATGCTCAAACGACAGGCATGAAAAAGCCGGCGCCACGGCGTCGGCTTTTTCATTCGGGCGAGTATCTGTCTACTTTTTATAGACGATCACTTTGGCGCCCTCTTCGCATTTGCCAACAACTTTCCCGCCGGCAGCGGCACCTTTGTCGACAATCTCCAGCGAATAACCGGAAACGCCCTTGGCATCAAGTTTCGCTGCAATTTCGGCTTTCAGCTCTTCGCATGGTTTGCCGCCCGCCAATGCGCTCCCCGCAAGGCTCAACAAAGCTACTGCCAACATAAACTTCTTCATCGGTTGCATTCCCTGGTCGGATCATAGGGGTAACCAGCCGTCAGCCGGACGCACTCATGGAGTGCTTTGCCATTCCCTATGGCATTCGACCGGCGTGCAAGTTCAGAAGACTAGCCCAAAGTCAGCTGCTGGCAATCCGGAATCCGACTTTCAAGGTCACCTGAAAGTGTGCTGCCTTGCCGTCCCTGATGTGCCCACGGGTCTCGGTCACTTCAAACCATTCCATGTACTTGATGCTTTTGCTGGCTTCGGCCAGCGCGTTATTGATCGCATCTTCGATACTGCTGGTGGACGAGCCGATCAGCTCGACTTTCTTGTAGGTGTGATGGTCAGACATGGCGTTCTCCTCGGCGTGTGAATTACAGACTAGCAGTGATTTTTCCTATTTCTTCTGTTGGCCGTTCCGAGTGTGAAGTTCAGATTTTCTGCACTTTCTCGAACCCATGAAGTCCCAACCAACACACGCCACTCATCACCGATGCAGGAGAGCCACCATGGCCAACACCTCGTTACGCAAAGCCTCATTGCAAAGCATGGAAGCCGAGATCGAGAGTCTGCTCAAGTCTTTGGAAAGCCTGAAGGACGACGCCTCGGACGAGTCGCGTAAAACCCTCAAGACCCTGAAAAGCAACGCCGAGAATGCCTTGAAGCACTCGCGCCATCTGCTTGCCGATGCTTATGAAGAGGTCAAGGTCAAAACCCGCGAAACCGGGATTGCCACCCGGGACTACGCCCAGGACCACCCCTGGACAACAGCTGGTGTCGCCGTGGGCGCATTGGGCCTGCTGGCCGCTTATCTGTTGTGCAAGCGTGATTAATCCGCTCGACGCAGTTCGTTCTTGAGCCACTGCGCCAGCTGCCGGGCGCGCCCGTCCGCGGCGCGCTTGGGTAGCCACAACGCCAGTTGCGCCGGGGTTTCACTGAAGCCCCAAGGCGCAACCAGGCGGCCGGCCTTCAAGTCCTCCGTCACCAAGGGTTCGGGGGCAATCGCCACGCCCAGACCTGCGACAGCGGCTTCCAGCAAGTAATACAAATGTTCAAATCCCTGACCGTACTTCAGCGCCCTGGGGTCGAGCCCGCGTGGTTGCGCCCAGTTCGGCCAGGCTTGCGGGCGTGAGGTGGTGTGCAGCAAGGGTTCGTTCAGCAGCGCGGTTTCCGGCGCTTGCTTGAGCCGTTCATAGCCGACGAACCTAGGGCTCATGACCGGGCCGATACGTTCGCTGGCGAGTTCAAAAACCTGCATGTCCGCCGGCCAGGGTGGCTCGGCAAATACCAGCAAGGCATCGAGCCCCGGTCTTCGCGGATCCAGATCGCCTTCTCCGGCCGACAGGTGCAGGCGCAAGTCCGGCAGGTCGGCATTGAGTCGCCCCAGTCGCGGGATAAACCAGCGCGCCAGCAGGCTTCCCGAGCAACCGAGCACGAATGGCGCATCGGCTGTGCTTTGTGTGAGTTCGGCGCATACGCTGCGCAGACGCTCGAAGGCTTCGCTGCTGGCGTCACGCAGGCGCAACCCGGCATCTGTGAGTTTCAGGCCGCGACCGTCCTTGATGAACAGGCTTACGCCGAGGTGTTCTTCAAGCACCTTGAGCTGCCGGCTGACCGCGCCGTGGGTGACGTGCAGCTGTTCGGCCGCCTGACTGACGCTGTTCAGGCGGGCAGTGGCTTCGAAGGCGCGAAGCGCGTTCAGCGGAGGAAGGTCATGGCTCATTGGATCTGTGAGTTTTCCTGACAGGTTGTGGCGATCTTATCGGTTTTCAGGCCGGGGCGTCAGGGGTAGAGTGAAGCCCACTATCTCTTTATGCATCACTTCACGCATTCAACTGGAGCGCCCCATGACCCAGACTAATCTGCGCAACGGCCCTGATGCCAACGGCCTGTTTGGCGCGTTCGGCGGCCGCTACGTTGCCGAAACCCTGATGCCGTTGATCCTCGACCTGGCCCGTGAATATGAGTTGGCCAAGGAAGATCCTGCATTCAAGGAGGAACTGGCCTACTTCCAGCGTGACTATGTCGGACGTCCAAGCCCACTGTACTTCGCCGAGCGTCTGACCGAGTTCTGCGGCGGCGCGAAGATCTACCTCAAGCGTGAAGAGCTGAACCACACCGGCGCGCACAAGATCAACAACTGCATCGGCCAGATCCTGCTGGCGCGGCGTATGGGCAAGAAGCGCATCATCGCCGAGACCGGCGCTGGCATGCACGGTGTGGCCACTGCCACCGTCGCTGCGCGTTTCGGTCTGGATTGCGTGATTTACATGGGCACCACTGACATCGAGCGTCAGCAGGCCAACGTGTTCCGCATGAAGCTGCTGGGCGCCGAAGTGATCCCGGTGGTAGCCGGTACCGGCACGCTGAAAGACGCGATGAACGAAGCCCTGCGTGACTGGGTGACCAACGTCGACAGCACCTTCTACCTGATCGGCACCGTGGCCGGTCCACATCCTTATCCGGCGATGGTTCGCGACTTCCAGGCCGTGATCGGCAAGGAAACCCGCGAGCAGCTGCAAGCCCAGGAAGGTCGCCTGCCAGACAGCCTGGTGGCGTGCATCGGTGGTGGTTCCAACGCCATGGGCCTGTTCCACCCGTTCCTCGACGACAAGAGTGTCGAGATCATCGGCGTTGAAGCCGCCGGTTACGGCATCGAGACCGGCAAGCATGCGGCCAGCCTGAACGGCGGCGTACCCGGTGTGTTGCACGGCAACCGCACCTTCCTGCTGCAGGACGACGATGGCCAGATCATCGACGCCCACTCGATCTCCGCTGGCCTGGACTACCCGGGCATCGGCCCGGAACACGCCTGGTTGCATGACATCGGCCGCGTTCAGTACACCTCGGTGACCGACGACGAAGCCCTCGCTGCATTCCACCAGTGCTGCCGTCTGGAAGGGATCATCCCTGCCCTGGAAAGCGCCCATGCCCTGGCTGAAGTATTCAAGCGCGCACCGACCCTGCCAAAAGATCACCTGATGGTGGTCAACCTGTCCGGCCGTGGCGATAAAGACATGCAGACCGTGATGCACCACATGGAACAATCGAAGCAGGAGAAACACTGATGAGCCGCCTGCAAACGCGTTTTGCCGAACTCAAGGAACAAAACCGTGCCGCCCTGGTGACCTTCGTGACCGCCGGCGACCCGGGCTATGACACCTCTCTGGCAATCCTCAAGGGCTTGCCTGCGGCTGGTGCCGATGTGATCGAGCTGGGCATGCCCTTCACCGACCCGATGGCTGACGGCCCGGCAATCCAGCTCGCCAACATCCGTGCGTTGGGTGCCAAGCAGAATCTGGCGAAAACCCTGCAAATGGTTCGCGAGTTCCGCCAGGACAACAACGAAACGCCGCTGGTGCTGATGGGTTACTTCAACCCGATTCACATGTACGGCGTTCCGCGCTTCATCGCCGAAGCCAAGGAGGCCGGCGTTGACGGCCTGATCGTGGTCGACCTGCCGCCTGAGCATAACGGCGAGCTGTGCGACCCGGCGCAGGCCGCGGGCCTGGACTTCATTCGCCTGACCACGCCAACCACTGACGATGTGCGCCTGCCGACCGTTCTCAACGGCAGCTCCGGCTTCGTCTACTACGTCTCGGTGGCCGGTGTGACTGGCGCCGGCGCCGCCACGCTGGAACACGTCGAGGAAGCGGTCGCCCGTCTGCGCCGCCATACCGACCTGCCGATCAGCATCGGTTTCGGTATCCGGACTCCGGAGCAGGCAGCGTCTATCGCGCGTCTGGCCGACGGTGTAGTGGTGGGCTCGGCGTTGATCGATCACATCGCCAATGCCACCTCCCCGGAACAAGCCGTGGATGGCGTGCTGAGCCTGTGCTCGGCATTGGCCGAAGGCGTGCGTAAGGCCCGCGTCAGCTGAAGGTAAAGCTCCGATTCAGAGACTAAACAGCAAAAAGGGCTTCAGGACTGCGTTCTGAAGCCCTTTTTGCTGCGTGACTAAACGCTGTCAACCTTGTGGGAGCGGTATCAAGGCAACTCTATCCCGCCCGATGCCTTGTGCAGTTTGCGCAGGTGTTCACCAATCTGCTTCACGTTGGCCTCGTTGGCGGCCATTTCGGCGGCGCGGCCCGGTTCAAGCAGCGCTCTCACTTCCTTGTCCAGGTCCCCGGACAGCGCCAGGAGCTGCTTCTGGCGCTGACTGGTTTCCGCTTCCAGATGCTCCCACTCGCTTGGTTGCGGCAAGCCATAACCGTTGGTGCCCAGCAGTTCCGCCGGCCGGCTGAGGAAGCCACTGTTGGCGAGAATGTCCTTGAGCGTTTCGTTGGCCTTGTCCATGCCGCCATTCTTCAGCTCTCGGGCGCCCAGATAGCGCTGCTTCACTTCATCCTGGGCCAACAGCAACTGCTGACGGAAGCTGGCCTGTTCCAATAGCAACAACGCCGCGCTGGTGCGCAAGTCAGCCTGCTCGAACCATTGCCGACGTTCCGCGGCTTTCAAGTCGAGCCAGTCTTCGACGGTTTCCTGCTTGATCGGCAAGTGCTTTTTCAGGATTTCGAACATCGCCTGATAGCGCTCGCGGAAGGAGTCGAAACGATAACCCAGGCGCAAGGCTTCTCGTTGATCGTCCAGCACACTGGTGTCCGCCAGTCCGCGGCCCTTCAGTACTTCCAACAAGCCGTTGGGCATGATGTTGTCGAGCCCCACCAATTGCGGGTTATTGGTGCCGCCACGCAGTAATTTCAGCTCTTCCACCGCGCAGTTGTTCGACAGGAAGAAGTAGTTGCCGTCGTAGCTCCAGTGCATCTCTGCGGCACGTCCGACCACGTCTTCAATCTCACTGCGCGACAGGTTCAGGGGCACGGAGGCCAGGCTGCGCAGTTCGGTCTTGGTGTATTCGTCGATGACCTGGGACAGCGGCAGGATAAACAGCCGTGACGGGTATTTACCGACCAGGCCATCCCAGCTCGACAGCTGTACGTCGCCGACGAAGGCGCGGTACGACAGCACCAGATGCTGGTCCAGATCCAATCGGCAATCCGGTCCGCGTGGTCGGCCCGGCGCACAGATCACCAGGCGCAACATGCTGTGGCCCCAGCGACTGAACAGGTTCTGGTTGGCCTCGGCCAGCAGATAGTCAACGGCATAGACCCGCTCCGGATCGACCTGGCCCAAAGGTGTCTTGGCGAAGTCGTTGCCGGCATTGAGGAACGCGAAGGTCTTGCTGCAGGTGTCTTTGGCGGCGGGCGCCCAGCCGAAATGCTCCTTGTAATAGCTGTACAGCGCGGGACGGCGGCAGGCGTAGCTCGGGTCGAGGAGGAAATACTCCATGTTGACCGCGACGAACTCCTTCGGACTGCTGGTCTCGTAGATGTCCGGGCTGCGAGCAATCTGGCGATTGTGCTGTTCGCGCTCACCGCGACGGCCTACGTATTGCTGCCAGCCGGCGAGGTCGAGCAGACGCGGATCGTCACTGAGGGTAAAACGCCGATCGGACTGGCCCCGGCATTGGTCGGGAATGCCAACCAGCCCTGAGCTGTTGTTGCGCTGGGTGCAGCGCTGAATCAGCTTGCGTTCGGCATCCGGCCACAGGCGTGAGCGATCGTAGATGTGAGTCAACTCGTGCAACACCGTGGCCAGCATTTCCCGGCGCACGGTGCCGTGGGGGCGATGGGTCTTCTTGGTCGCGGCGCTGCCATCGGTGAGACCGGCCAGCAGGTTGCGGTTCAGATCGAGTTCGGACACCAGTGACGCCTGACCGTAGGCATTTCTCGGCATGTCATCGGTCCAGCCGACGTCGATGCGTCGATCGAGTTGCTCGATAAAGCGTGGCGGCAGTGCCTGCATGGCTTCATTGAGCAACGCCTGGCTGGCTTGCTGTTGCGCGGGAGTCAGACCTTCGGTCTTGAGCTGTAATTGAAGGCCTGCGTGGGCCGTGTTGCCGAGCAGCAACAGGGCCCAGGCCAGCAGCCAGGCGCCTGGACGCTTCACAGTGCGAGGATGGCTTCGGCGAGATCCTGGTCACTGGCGTCACGAGCTTCCGGCACACGGGTGCGCAGCAAATCGAAGGCGGATTCCAAGTGAGCGCCACGAATGTCGCCATTGCTGGCAACGAAACTGGCGGCGTCGTCCTGGGCTTCGCGCACGATTTTCGAATCGCGAATGGACGTGGTGGTGTCGGAGGTGAAATCGAGTGTGCGCTGGGTAGCACGGATCAGCATATTACTGGTGGCAACCAGAGTATGTGCCTGGGCCACATCGGCCAACAACAGTAGGCCTAAGGTGGCAGCAATCAGCGGGTTACGCATGGAACGACTCCAGAAAAACAGGGTTAACTATTGGACGAGAATTGCCTGTGCCAGTTCAAGGTCGCTGGCATGAAGTTTTGCCTGGGTTCGGCGCAGATACCGCAGGGCCGACTCCAGTCGTGCGCCTCTCAGTTGGCCGTCGCTGGCAATGAATGCCGCGGCGTCGTCATGGGCAGCGAGCAGCAGTTTATGGTCGAAGGGGGCGGAGGTCACCAAACTTGTGGCGTAACCACTGGCGACGATGCCCTGGGTGGACAGGTTGAAGGCGTCATAAGCGTGGGCCGATCCGCAGTAACCAAGAGTAAGAAAGACTGGAACGATCAAGAAACTTGAAGGGAAATGCATGAGACTCGACAGTTGAATGTGAGTCCCCAGCCTAGCGCAAGGCCCGGTCTAGAGCCAGTGCCGAAACATCGGGGCACGTTAGGCATGCCCCATGTCCATACAGTCGCTTAGATCGTCAGGATCGCCTGCGCCAGTTGTGCGTCGGTTGCGTTCAGCTGTGGCGCCTGGCGGTGGATGTGGTCGATGGCGCTTTCCAGCTTCACGCCGCGGATGGAACCTTCGCTGGCGACGAAGCTGGCAGCGTCGTCACGGGCCGCGAGGACGATCTTGTCATCTTTGAACGACGACGAGACGACATCGGTGGTCGCATCGGATGTGGCTTTGAGCGCGTTGACTACAGCGTCAGTGGTCACGATGAAGCTGGTTGCGCTGGCATTGGCTGCCACGGTAAACAGGGCTGCAGCGCTGAGCAGACGGAGACGGAGACGGGACATGGGTAACTCCTTTGGGTAAACCAATTGAAAAATGGCGCAGTATCTGCAAAGTCAGACGCCAAGCGCTTGGCGCTCGCCACGTTCTGGCTTGATATTAGGCCTGAGTGTGTCAGTTCGAACAGCCCGTCATGCAAACTGACCGTCAGCGCCAGAACGGTTTATCTAATTCATTGATGCGCTCAGCGTGGCTGATGCCAAGATCCGATAGCTGACGATCATCGAGTTGAGCCAGTAAGCGTCGTGTTCTCGCCCTTTCCAGACTAGCGAAGAGTCCTGATAGCAGAGCTCTAACCCGGTGCAAGCAAGGTCTTGATCGAACTGATGGGGTGGAAACATCCTGTAAAGAATTCATGGCGCGGTCCCTGTCCTGATAAGTGGAGGGCTCCATGCTGACACCGGTCGAATATCTGCTACAGACACACCGCGACGATATTGTACTCGTCAAGTTGGCAGTTTTTGCAAACTGTACTGGTGTTCGTAGCTCCCTACTGTAAAAGCGGATTTGACAGGTCAAAACGACAAAGCCCGTCGTGGTTTCCCACGACGGGCTTTGTTTGTTCAATTCGGGTTGCTGGCGGTGGACCTTAAGGTCAGAGCCAGCGACGCTAACTTAGCGCCAGAACGGCTTGCTCAGCTCTTCGTAGCGTTGTGCTTCGCTAATCCCGGCGTCAGCCAGCAGACGCGAATCCAGACGAGCCAGTTGATGGCGGCTGGTGATGCGGCGCTGCCACAGCATCAGGTTGGCAATAACGCGCAGAGGCAGGGAAGCCTGGGTTTTTGCAGCAGTGTCTTCGAAGAACAGTTCGGAACTGAGTGTACGTTCCATGGTTGACATCCTTCCGCTTATGGCGGGATTAGGTAGTGGTTTAACTGGTGCCCATGATCCTCTCGTTTGCCTAGTCTCTGTAGATACAGTTCATCTGTATTGTGAGAGCTCAGTTAACTGTTTATAGGGGGTGTACTGGTCTAAATTGAGGCAACTGTACCTATCAGCACCATTAAGGTGCAAAAATGCTGTTTTGACTCGGTGGAGTAGGAGTTTTCCCTAAGAAATGACCAGTACAGCAGTACAGTTTTTTTCATATTGCGAAGAGGCAAGAGCAAACTGACGAAACTGTGTTTGCGCCAGCTGCTATCTGTACCAATTACTTCTTCAGCATTTGCCCGGTTTCTTCCAGGTTGATGTGCCAGCTCAGGGCGTCACGCAGGATGTGCGGGGTGTGCCCACCGATGGCGCACGCGGCGGTGAAGTAATCATTCAGCGCCTGGCGGTAATCCGGGTGCACGCACTTGTCGATGATGATCCGGGCGCGCTCCCGGGGCGCGAGGCCGCGCAAGTCTGCCAGGCCCACTTCAGTCACGAGTATGTCGACGTCATGTTCGGTGTGGTCAACATGGCTGACCATCGGCACCACGCTGGAGATCGCACCGCCCTTGGCGATCGACTTGGTCACGAACACGGACAGGTGCGCGTTGCGCGCGAAGTCGCCCGAGCCGCCGATGCCGTTCATCATCCGCGTGCCGCAGACGTGAGTGGAGTTGACGTTGCCGTAGATGTCGAACTCCAGTGCCGTGTTGATGCCGATGATGCCAAGGCGACGCACGACTTCAGGGTGGTTGGAGATCTCCTGTGGGCGCAGGACCAGTTTGTCCTTGTAGCGCTCCAGATTGCCGAACACGTCGGCATTGCGCCGGCTCGACAGGGTGATCGAACTGCCCGAAGCAAAACTCAGCTTGCCCGCATCGATCAGGTCGAAGGTCGAGTCCTGCAGCACCTCGGAATACATCGTCAGGTCTTCGAACGGCGAGTCGATCAGGCCACACATCACCGAGTTGGCGATGGTGCCGATACCGGCTTGTAGCGGGCCGAGCTTGTTGGTCATGCGTCCGGCTGCCACTTCCTGTTTGAAGAAGTCGATCAGGTGGTCGGCAATGGCTTGGGTCTCGGCGTCCGGCGCCAGCACCGTGGAGGGCGAGTCAGCCTGGTTGGTGACCACGATGGCGACGATTTTTTCGGGTGGAATCGGGATGGCGGTGCTGCCAATGCGATCGTCGACCTTGACCAGCGGAATCGGCGTACGGGTCGGACGGTAGGTCGGAATATAGATGTCGTGCAGACCTTCGAGATTCGGGTTGTGCGCCATGTTGATCTCGACGATCACGTGCTTGGCGAAAATCGCGAAGCTGGCCGAGTTGCCGACCGAGGTGGTTGGCACGATATGCCCTTGCTCGGTGATCGCTACGGCTTCAATCACGGCGATGTCCGGCAGCTTCAATTGCTGGTTGCGCAATTGCTCCACGGTTTCCGACAAGTGCTGGTCGATGAACATGACCTCGCCGGCATTGATTGCCTTGCGCAGGGTGCTGTCGACCTGAAACGGCATGCGTCGCGACAGCACACCGGCTTCGGTCAACTGCTTGTCGAGGTCGTTGCCCAGGCTTGCGCCGGTCATCAGGCTGATCTTCAGCGGCGTGACCTTGGCGCGCTCGGCCAGCGCCTGAGGGACGGCCTTGGCTTCGCCGGCGCGAGTAAAGCCACTCATGCCGACGGTCATGCCGTCCTCAATCAGAGCGGCAGCGTCGGCGGCGCTCATCACTTTGTCCAACAACGAAGGCAGGCGAATACGGTCACGGTACATGGATTGTTATCTCGGGCAACAGGTAGCAGGACGTGCAGTCTAGTGAATTACGCCGGCTTCTGTCCCGCTACCAAGGTCGCAATCGAGGCGTCTATTCCGGGCCTTTCATGCAAAACACCGTTACCGGATCGGTAACAAAAGGATAGTTTGTCCGACGATTTGCGCAAACAAAAACGCCCCGACGAGTCGGGGCGTTCTGTGTGCCGCAGAGGGTTAGTCGACGGCTTTGACCATGTCT
>NZ_LACC01000028.1 GCF_000967965.1 Pseudomonas fluorescens | reverse complement strand
ATAAGATCACGCAGGAGATTTGACGTGCACATTGGTGTTCCTCTCGAAACCCAGACCGGTGAAACACGGGTTGCTGCAACCCCGGAAACCATCAAGAAGCTGATCGGCCAGGGCCATAAGGTCACTGTTCAAAGCGGCGCCGGCATTAATGCCAGCGTTGTCGACAGTGCCTATGAAGCGGCAGGCGCAACCATTGGCGGCGCCAATGACGCGTTTGGTGCAGAGCTGATTTTGAAGGTGGTCGCGCCCAGCGACAGCGAGCTGGCGCTGATTAAAAGCGGCACCGTTGTAGTGGGGATGCTCAACCCGTTCAGCAACGAAACCATCGCCAAAATGGCCGAATGCGGTATTACCGCCTTTGCCCTGGAGGCTGCGCCTCGCACCTCCCGCGCCCAAAGCCTGGATGTGCTGTCCTCGCAAGCCAACATCGCCGGCTATAAAGCCGTGTTGCTGGCCGCTCACCACTACCCGCGTTTCATGCCGATGCTGATGACTGCTGCAGGCACCGTGAAAGCAGCCCGCGTGCTGATCCTCGGTGCCGGTGTGGCCGGCTTGCAGGCCATCGCTACGGCGAAACGCCTGGGGGCGGTGATCGAAGCGTCTGACGTGCGTCCTGCGGTAAAAGAGCAGATCGAATCCCTCGGCGCCAAGTTCGTCGACGTGCCGTACGAGACCGACGAAGAGCGTGAATGCGCCGTCGGTGTCGGCGGTTACGCCCGACCGATGCCGGCCAGCTGGATGCAGCGCCAGGCCGCGGCCGTGCACGAGCGCGCCAAGCAGGCTGACATCGTGATCACCACCGCGCTGATTCCCGGTCGCAAGGCACCGACGCTGCTCAGCGCGGAAACCGTGGCCCAGATGAAGCCGGGTTCGGTGGTCATCGACCTCGCGGCAGCCCAGGGCGGCAACTGCCCGCTGACCGTGGCCGACCAGGTGGTCGTCGAAAATGGCGTGACCATCGTTGGCCCGACCAACCTGGCCAGCGCCGTGGCGGCTGACGCTTCGGCGCTGTACGCCCGCAACCTGCTGGATTTCATGAAACTGTTGTTCGATAAAGAAGGACAACTGGTGATCAACCTTGAAGACGATATCGTCGCCGCGTGCCTGATGTGCCGCGACGGCCAGATCGTGCGCAAGAACGGCTGAGGATAAAAACAATGGAAGACATGCTGATCTCTCACGGTATCTACAACCTGATCATCTTCGTGCTGGCTATCTATGTCGGCTACCACGTGGTCTGGAACGTCACACCTGCACTGCACACGCCACTGATGGCCGTGACCAACGCCATCTCGGCCATTGTGATCGTCGGCGCCATGCTCGCCGCCGCCCTCACCGTGACTCCGCTGGGCAAGACCATGGGCACCCTGGCCGTGGCCCTGGCCGCGGTCAACGTGTTTGGTGGCTTCCTGGTGACCCGCCGCATGCTGGAAATGTTCAAGAAGAAAGCGGCCAAAGCTCCGGCTGCCAAGGCCGCAGCAGTCAAGGCCGAGGTGCAGCAAGCATGAGCATGAACCTGGTTACGTCCCTGTATTTGATCGCCTCGGTCTGCTTCATCCAGGCGCTCAAGGGCCTCTCGCACCCCACCACGTCGCGCCGCGGCAACCTGTTCGGCATGCTCGGCATGGGCCTGGCGATCCTCACCACGGTCGGCCTGATTTATAAACTAGGTGCCGAGCTGGCCCAGGACGGTATCGTCTACGTGATCGTCGGCCTGCTGATCGGCGGCACCGCCGGTTCGATCATGGCCAAACGCGTTGAAATGACCAAGATGCCCGAACTGGTCGCCTTCATGCACAGCATGATCGGCCTGGCAGCGGTGTTCATCGCCGTGGCTGCCGTGGTCGAGCCGCAGTCGCTGGGCATCGTCAAGCAACTCGGTGACGCGATCCCGGCCGGTAACCGCCTGGAACTGTTCCTCGGTGCCGCCATCGGTGCAATCACCTTCTCCGGCTCGGTCATTGCCTTCGGCAAGCTGGCCGGCAAGTACAAGTTCCGCCTGTTCCAGGGCGCACCGGTACAGTTCAGCGGCCAACACAAGCTGAACCTGCTGCTGGGCCTGGCCACACTGGGCCTGGGCGTGACCTTCATGCTCACCGGCGACTACACCGCTTTCGCCGTGATGCTGGCCCTGGCCTTCGTGCTCGGCGTGCTGATCATCATCCCGATCGGTGGCGCGGACATGCCTGTGGTCGTGTCGATGCTCAACAGCTACTCCGGCTGGGCTGCGGCGGGTATCGGCTTCTCGCTGAACAACTCGATGCTGATCATCGCCGGTTCGCTGGTGGGCTCAAGCGGTGCGATCCTCTCGTACATCATGTGCAAGGCGATGAACCGCTCCTTCTTTAACGTACTGCTCGGCGGTTTCGGCAATACGACGGATGCGGCCGGCCCGGCCGGTTCGAAAGAAGCCCGCCCGGTGAAATCCGGTTCGGCTGACGACGCGACCTTCCTGCTGACCAACGCCGACACCGTGATCATCGTGCCGGGCTACGGCCTGGCGGTAGCGCGGGCACAGCATGCGCTGAAGGAACTGACCGAGAAGCTGACCCATCGCGGCGTGACCGTGAAGTATGCGATCCACCCGGTTGCCGGTCGTATGCCCGGCCACATGAACGTATTGCTGGCCGAGGCCGAAGTGCCTTACGACCAGGTGTTCGAGATGGACGACATCAACTCCGAGTTCGGCCAGGCCGACGTGGTGCTGGTGCTGGGCGCCAACGACGTGGTCAACCCGGCCGCGAAGAACGATCCGAAATCGCCGATTGCCGGCATGCCGATCCTCGAAGCGTTCAAGGCCAAGACCATCATCGTCAACAAGCGCTCGATGGCCAGTGGCTACGCCGGTCTGGACAACGAACTGTTCTACCTGGACAAAACCATGATGGTGTTCGGCGACGCTAAAAAGGTCATCGAAGACATGGTCAAAGCCGTCGA
>NZ_LACC01000027.1 GCF_000967965.1 Pseudomonas fluorescens | reverse complement strand
CCTGGCGCACCAACAAAAAAGGCCCGCACAATGCGGGCCTTTTCGTTGAACCAGAGCGGTCAACCGGCGATGGCGCGGTCCGCTGAGAGTTTGCCCGCACCTTCGATCAATACCGCGATACTGCCACCGAGCAAGGCCAGGGCGAATTCATAACCGTTGTTGGCCATGAACAGTCCGTTGCTGATGTGCACCGAGAAAATCGCCACCAGCAACAGGAAGGCCAGGCCAAGCGCGGCCGGGCGAACCAGCAAGCCGATGATCAGGGCCAGGCCGGCGAAGAATTCGATGCCGCCCGCCAGTGTCGCCATCAGGTAACCCGGCGTCAGTCCGAGGCTTTCCATGTACTGCGCGGTTCCAGCCAGACCATAGCCACCGAATGCCCCGAAGAGTTTCTGCGAGCCGTGAGCGGCGGAAATAATGCCGACCACGATGCGCAGAACCGTCAGGCCGTAGCCAGCGCGGGTAGACAGTACCTTGTTGATCAGAGTGCTCATGCTGATTCATTCCTTGTAAGTGTGTGTTGGTTGGCCGCTATATTAATCAGTAATTCACATGTTAAAAGCGCAAAAACCCCGCCATAACAATCAGATTAGTTGATCATTTTCGTGAGGCAACTTTTTGCTCCTGGGGCTCCAACGACTCGCGCTCCCGGTCGAACGCCAAGTAATACTTGTTCACGCTATTAACATAGCTGACAGGCCCCATACCCACTTGCTCCATGGCCACGCGTTCGACCTGGAAGAACCACTGGTTGGGATTCAAGCCTCGCCGCCGGGCTTCGGCGCGCATGCCCTGGACCCGCTCCGGCCCGATGTTGTAGGCCGCCAGCACGAAGGCCATGCGTTCGCGCTCGTTGAGCTTGGGGCTGGCAAAAAATTTGCGCCGGATCATCGCCAGGTACTTGGCCCCGGCCTGCACATTGCCATCAAGGTCCTGGATATTGTTGACCCCCACCCGCTGCGCCGCAGAAGGCGTGATCTGCATCAGACCGGTCGGGCCACCGCCACTGCGAGCGGCGGGTTGCAGGGCTGACTCCTTGAAGGCCAGCGCCGCCAGGTTCAACCAATCCATGCCTTGGGCATCGGCGTGCTTCTGCAGCACCGGGCGAAGCTTTTCCAGGCGCTGCCGGTCCGCCTTGGCCAGCGGATAGTGCACTTGATAGAGACGACGATAGATCCGCAGGAACGCGGCGTCCTGATCCGATGGTTTTTTGTAGACGGTGAGGAAGCGATCAATGCTGGCCCGCAGCATCGAGGCATCACGGCGCACGAACCAGAACTCTTCTCCCGGCTCGCTGACAAGTACCTGCTTGTCGAAACGCAGTTTGGGCAGGATCTTGCCCCAGCGTTCGGCGATCGGCTGCTCGACGATGGTCAGATGGAAGATCCCGCCCTGCACCATCTCCAGCACATCCTCGACGGCAAGGGTCGGATCGACCCATTCGATTGTGACCGGTGGCAGTTTGTGCAGGGCGAGCTTTTGATTGATCTGGCTGACGGCATCCCCGGCAGCGCTGCCGGCGGGTAACGCCAGGGTCTTGCCGGAAAGCTGTTCAAGCTTGGTGTAGCGGCGTTCGCCTTTGATGCCCACCAGGACCAACGGGATGTTGCTGGCAATCGGCTCACTGGTGCTGACGGCGAAGCCCGGTTGCAGATCGAGCAACTCGCCTGGCGCCACCAGATCGCCCTCCCCGCGCTGCAATGCGCCGAGCAGTTGATCCTTGGCCTTGGGAATGATCTTGAGGGTGATTTCCTGACCGTCACGGGCGTGGCCGTTGAGATACTGCTCGAACGCTCTCAGGCGATGGTATTCGACCCCGATCGCCTGCCCCTGGACTTCGCCGGAACTGTTGCGGCTCTGGTTGACCAACACCCGCAGCACACGACTGCTGCGAATTTCCGCAAGGTCGCGCACCTTGCTGGCCGGTACGGCTTGCAGCGGCCCGGGCAGACGCGCGACCGCCGACATCGGCAGTAGCAGCGAACAACACAGCAGTAGCAAAACCGAGGGACGAATCATCCACTCTCCGGAAAGAATATGAGGCCCGCTTCAATGACGAAAACCATCAAGCGCGGCGACAAAAACAGAGCGCCCAAGGCGCTGGCAAAGTGCGAAAGACTGGCACAATGATGGCAAAACTACCAACCCAGCCTGGTCCGCGGCTCAAGAGACAGCGTTAACCCGTTGTAGTTCTTGGCTTTTCTTATAAATCCACGGCTCTGATATGCTTTCCGGCCTTTGGGCCGAGGTAGCACCATGCAACTCATCGATATCGGCGTCAACCTGACCAACGCCAGTTTTGCCGACAAACACCGGGCCGTACTCGACCGCGCCTACGCGGCCGGCGTGTGCCAACTGGTGCTGACCGGCACCAGTGTCGAGGGCAGTGAACAGGCCCTTGAGCTGTGCCAGCAACTGGACGAAAGCGCCCAGCGCCTGTTCGCCACCGCCGGTATTCACCCTCATTGCGCCAGCGACTGGAACGCCGACAGCGCCCGACGTTTGCGCAGCTTGCTCATGGAGCCGAATGTGGTGGCCGTGGGTGAATGCGGGCTGGATTTCAACCGTGATTTCTCGCCGCGTCCGCAGCAGGAGAAAGTCCTCGAAGAACATCTGGCCATGGCCGTCGAATTGCAGTTGCCGGTGTTTCTGCACGAACGCGACGCCAGCCAGCGATTGCTGGAAATCCTGCGCGACTTCCGCGACCGACTGCCGGCCGCCGTAGTGCACTGCTTCACCGGGGAGCAGAAGGCACTGTTCAGCTACCTCGACCTCGACCTGCACATTGGCATTACCGGCTGGATCTGCGACGAGCGCCGGGGCACGCATTTGCATCCACTGGTCAAGGAGATCAAGCGCGGGCGCCTGATGCTCGAAAGCGATGCACCGTATTTGCTGCCGCGCAGCCTGCGCCCCAAACCGAAAAACGGGCGAAACGAGCCGGCATACCTGACCGAAGTACTGCGCGAAGTGGCACTGCATCGCGGGGAAAGCCAGGAAGATCTGGCGGCGCACACGACCGCCTGTGCGCGGGCGTTCTATGGGCTGCCATTGATCTCCTGATCACCATAAATCCCACAGGCTTGAAGTTGATCTGCATCAAGAATCAGCCACCTGAGTAGCGGCACAATAATGGCACCTTGCCAAAACTGTTTCCGCTATCAGAGAAGACCTCCATGGGTGCCTGGCTTAGCAATATCTCGCTGAAATACAAATTCTGGGCGGTCAACGCTGTCGCTTTCGTCACCACCCTGTTGCTGGTGCTGTACGCGGTACAGCTCGAACAGCAGGCCCGCAGTCACGCCGCCCAGGCTTCGGCCCAGGCCCAGGCGCGATTGCTCGAAGCCTGGCCTGCCGGGCAACCGCTGCCCCACGCCGACAACCTGCTGACGTTCAATCGCGGACAGGCGCCGTCGCTGAATGAACAACCCATTGTGGAGCTCATCAATGCAAACGGTTGGGTCGAGATCAACGTGATGCCGCTGTTCGGTGACAATCCGTTGATGGGTGCCGAAGTGTTTACCCGTGCCGACGGCCAGCAGGTCGCCGTGATTGCCCACGGCCCAAGTCTGAGCCAGGTGTTCAGCGAGCGCTTTGCCAACTACGCGATGGCGGTGTTCATCCTGATGCTGGCAATGCTCGGCGCATCACAGTTATTGATCCGCTTCCTGCTCAGCCAGCTCAACACCTTGAAAGACGTCATGTTGCACGTGGAGAAAACCGGCGACCTGTCGGCCCGCGTGCCATTGGCTTGCAGCGACGAAGTCGGGCAAATGGCCAACGCCTTCAACGCCATGCAGGCCGGTTATCAACGGGTGGTCAACACCGTCGCCAGTACAGCCCGGCAGCTGGACGTCGGCGCCGCGCGGTTGGCGGCCAGCATGAATGAAGTGCGCCACGGCATGCTGGGCCAGCAAAGCGAAACCGATCAGGCCGCCACGGCGATCAATGAAATGACTGCCACTGTGTATCACATCGCCCAACACGCGGGTGCCACCCGTGACCTTTCGCAATCGGCCAATACCCTGGCCGGCAGCGGGCAGGAGGTCGTGACACGGGTGCAGCGCTCGATTGCCGGACTGTCCACCGGCGTCCAGCAGACCGCCGAGATGATTCAACGCCTGGCCGAGGACAGCCAGAAGATCAACGGCGTGGTCAACGTGATTCACAGCATCGCCGAGCAGACCAACCTGCTGGCGCTGAACGCCGCCATCGAAGCGGCCCGAGCCGGCGAAATGGGTCGCGGCTTCGCGGTGGTCGCCGATGAAGTACGCAACCTCGCTAAACGCGTGCAGGCCTCGACGGATGAGATCACCCTCATGGTCTCGGCGTTGCAGGCCGGCACGCGGGACGCCGTGGATTTCATGCAAGAGAGTTCGTTCAAGGCCGACGACTGCGTACAACAGGCGCAAGAGGCCGGCGCGGCATTGGCCGAGATCACCGGCGCAGTGGCGCAGATGCGTGAAAGCAACACGCAGATCGCGGTGGCGGCCGAGCAGCAGAGCCAGGTGGCGGAAGAGATGAACCGGGCGGTGGTGAGTATCCGTGACGTGACCGAGAACACGGTGCAGCAGACGGTGACGTCGGCGACCACCAGCAATGAGCTGGCGGCATTGGCCGGGGAACTGAGCAAGGCCATAGGTCAGCTCAAACTTTGAGGGCCTCATCGCGAGCAAGCCCGCTCCCACAGGTGACCGAGTTCTTTCATTAGAATGCGGACGAATGTGGGAGCGGGCTTGCCCGCGATGAGGCCGGAACCGGCAACATCAATCCAGACCATGACACCTATCAAGCCAATAGCCAGCCTTGATTCGCCGCCAGCATGGACCAGGCCTATTCTTCCTACATGTATTCAACATGGATCGAGGATCGGCATCATGGGCAAACGTCACCCCAACCTTCCCGCCTGGCAATGGCGAGCGTACCCGAACAATCATCAGCACCCGACCAATCTGGTGCTGCACCTGATCGCGGTGCCGCTGTTCATCGTGGCATTTCTGCTGATTGTGTCCGGGGTGTTCAGCCTGAGCCTGGCAAATATCGCCATCGGTGTGATCGGTGTGATTGCGGCGCTGGCCTTGCAACGCCACGGCCACAGCCTGGAGACCCAAGCCGCCGAACCCTTCAGTGATCGCAAGGATGCGCTATCGCGTCTGTTGGTCGAGCAGTTCCTGACGTTTCCACGGTTCTTCCTCAGCGGTGGATGGTGGCGCGCCTGGCGTGAGCGCCATCGCCGTCACTGATCAGGCGAACACCGTCACCGTCTGCCGGCTCATGGCGATCAACCGGCCATCCGCGCTCCACATTTTTGCGGCGGCATGCCCGTAGCCGTCTGCGGCGTATTCGGTTTCGACGAGGTATTTGCACCAGTCCAGGGTGTTCAGTTCCAGCAGCGGCTGCACGAACTCGATAGTCCAGGTCAGGGTGCTGCCCATTGCCGGTTTCTTCAAAAACGGCATCAGGGCCGGCGGCCAGGCGTCCACCAGCGCCAGAATATGCGCCTCGCCGATGGCCTCTTCCTTCACGTCGCCGCGCAAGCGTACCCAGCCACCCATTTGCCGGGATGTGCTACCGCTGAACGGCAACCCACCGACACTCCAGCGCATCGCCAGGTGCCGCATGAACTCCGGGATCACGCCTTCGACAAAAGGCAATTCCTGGCATTCGTCCCAGTGCTTCATTTCCGGTGCCGGTTCAGCGGCCACCGCCACTTCCGAGGGGCGCGAGGCACCAAAGCTGCCCTGGACCAACGTCACCACCTGGCCCTTCTGCATCACCCGGCCCAACACTTGGCTGACGGCCTTGCCTTCGCGCAGCACATCGACTTCAAAACTGACCGGCACCTCGGGCTCAACCGGGCCGACGAAGGTGATTGCCAGCGAACGTACCGGCCGATCCGCCGGAACCCGGGCACGCATGGCTTCGTACTGCAAAGCCGCCACCAGGCCACCGAAACTGGCTCGCCCCTGGGCCCAGGAGGCCGGGATAGACAGCGCCAGCGGCTGGCTGCGGACAGCGTCGAGCAGTTCGGAAAAACGCATGAAAACCTCTGGGTTCGGAAAAAGATGAAGGGATATTAACCATCTGGCGAAGCTCATACATCGCCTATTCCGGCCAAATTGACTGACAGATAAGTCGCGCAACGCTCGCCGCCCCCCCTGTAGGAGCCAGCTTGCTCGCGAAAGCGTTCGATCAGTCAACAACAGAGCTGAATGATGAACCGCATTCGCGAGCAAGCTCGCTCCTACAGTGTGTGTCCGCTGGGGATTCAGGATTTGAAGCAATCGCGACTGAGCTTTTCCAGCACCCGGTCCGCACGGCTTTCAGCCTCGGCCATGGTGGCTTGCCACACGGCAACACAGGGCTGCAAATCCGCTTCCCGTTCAGCCATGGCCAGCCATTGCACGCAATCGTGCCAGTCGCCCAACGCGCCCTGGGACGATTTCAATCGGGGCATGGCCGCTTTCGGCAAACGGTCCAGCTCGGGGTAAGCGTCGATGCCATAGCGCACGCGCTTGATCAGCAGGCGCAGCCGATGACGGTTATGAGTCGGATCGTGCAGTGCCTCGTCGAGTTTTTTCCATTGCTTGCCCAAGCGTTTTTCGATGCGCTTGCGCAGGCCCTTGAGCAATCCCTGGCGCTGGGCGGCACGCAGAAAACGCGGAAACGCATCGAGGACGATCAGCATTTGCGCGAGCTCGGGACTGGCCGCCACAGCCGGATAGGCCTCGGCCATTTGCGCCATGCGCCACTGTGCGGCTTGGGGTTGATGGTGCTGGAGCAGGTACGCCGCCAGCACTTCGCGATCACGTAATGGCGTGGTCAGGTCGCCCACCCGGGAGGCGGCCGCTTCCAGTTGCTCGACACCGGGCTGCCCGCGCAAGGGTCGCAACAGGCTGCGCAACCGACGCATGGTTGTGCGCAGATCGTGTAACGCTTCAGGGTCTGTACGCTCTTTCAAGCGGGCCTGACAGGCCAGCAGACGAACTTCCAGGCCCAGAACCTGAGCCACCAACCGATCGATCATGGGGGTTTACTCCGTAAACAGCGCCAGGCTGCAAGCTCGAAGGGTCTTGCAGCTTGCAGCTTAGAGCTTGTAACCGCTTTTCGCTTTTAACGCCCCGCGCGCGATTCACGAATATAGAAACGGGCCTTCTCGGCTTTGGTGGTGCAGCCTTCGAACCCCTCGAATTGCTGCTGGGTCTTGGCTGCGGTCAACAACGACAGGGCCTTGGAGTAGCTGACGGTCCCGGCGAAACCTTCGGCTTTGGCCAGGTCCAGTTCATGCCATGCCGCATCCAGGTTACTACCGCAACTGTCGCGATAAGCGGTTTTGCCGGCACAACCGGCGAGCGCCAGGGCAATCAATGGCACGCAGATCCAGGCTTTCATCATTCACTCCTCAAGAATAGGTCAACAGTCGTGCAGGTAAGACGTTGTGGCACCTGAAAAGTGCCGTTGGTCCGCTGTGCAAACTATAGCGCTGACGAGAATAACCATGTGCCGCCATGGAGTGTCGAAAATACGACGCTCTTTCGCCATCAAACGACCATGACGATTGAAGCATGCCCCTCGATGGGTGCATTGTTGAACCATTCAAACGAGGGCGATCCATGAAAAAGCGCGTCGCACTGGTATTGGGCTCGGGTGGAGCCCGGGGTTATGCACATATCGGGGTCATTGAAGAGATCGAACGGCGCGGCTACGACATTGCCTGTATCGCCGGATGCTCCATGGGCGCGGTGGTGGGTGGGATCTACGCCGCCGGCAAACTCAATGATTACCGCGACTGGATCGAGAGCCTGGACTATCTCGACGTGTTGCGCCTGGTGGACGTCAGTTTTCGTCTGGGGGCGATTCGAGGCGAGAAAGTCTTCGGGCAGATCCGCAAAATCGTCGGCGAGATCAACATCGAAGATTTGCGCATCCCCTACACCGCTGTTGCCGCCGACCTGACCAACCAGCAGGAAATCTGGTTCCAGGAAGGTTGCCTGCATCAGGCCATGCGCGCCTCGGCCGCGATTCCCAGCCTGTTTACCCCGGTGATGCAGGGCAACCGCATGCTGGTCGATGGCGGCATTCTCAACCCACTGCCGATCGTGCCGGTGGTGTCGAGCCATTGCGACTTGATCATTGCAGTCAACCTCAACTCCACCAACCAGCGCCACTATCAATTGCCGGTCATCCAGCGTCCCGCCGCCTTCAAGACCCGCTTCGACAGCCTGATCAACTCCCTGGGCTCGAAGATGCCGTTCCGCCGCAAACAGGCCGAGCAATTGTTGATCCTCGAGCAGGAAGCCCTGAGGGCCGAAGGCGCGAACCTCAATCCGTGGATCGAATCCGCCGAGCCAGAAGCGCAGCAACCGGCGGCGGCTCCGCAAGCCAGTGGCGCGCCCCGCTCCGCCACCGGTTCGTTCATCATCGACAACGTCGGGCCGGCGTCCTTGCTGGATTTGATCAACCAGAGTTTCGAGGTGATGCAGACGTCGCTGGCGCAGTACAAGATTGCCGGGTATCCGCCGGACATCCTGATCAACGTGCCCAAGCGCGTGTGCCGGTTTTTCGAGTTCTACAAGGCGCCGGAGTTGATCGCGCTGGGACGCGAGATTGCGCGGGATACGCTGGACCGGTATGAGAATGAGCAAAACTGAGCGCCTGAAAACTCTCGGGTGAATGTTAGGGCCCCATCGCGAGCCTGCTCGCGATGGGGCCAGATCAGTCACCACAAGATTTCAAAACTATTCACTCAACAACCGATACCCCACCCCTGCCTCAGTGACGATGAACCTGGGTTGGGTCGGATCATCCGCCAGTTTCTGGCGCAAGTGCCCGACTACGATGCGCAGGTAGTGAGTGTCTTCGGTGTGGGTCGGTCCCCAGATGTCCTTGAGCAATTGCTGCTGGGTGATCACCCGCCCGGGATGCCGCGCCAGTTGCGCCAGCACGGCGTACTCCTTGCGGGTCAGCGCGACTTCGACATCGTCGAGCAGCACCCGGCGATACGCCAGGTCGACCGTCAACGGACCGAAGGTCAGCGCCGCTTGTTGCGCCTCGCCTGCGGGCGCCTGGCGCAATAATGCACGGATCCTCGCCAGGAACTCCTGGATGCCGAACGGCTTGGTCACGTAGTCATTGGCGCCGCCATCCAGGGCCTCGACTTTCTGCCCTTCATTGGCACGCACGGAGAGCACCAGCACCGGCACCGTCGACCACTCGCGAAAGTCGCGCAATACCTGTTGGCCGTCCATGTCCGGCAAGCCGAGGTCGAGCACCAGCAAGTCCGGTTTGTTCAACGCGGCTTGCGCCAATCCTTCACTGCCGGTACCCGCCTCCAGCACTTTGTAGCCTTGGGAAGCGAGGCTGATGCGCAGGAATTTGCGGATCTGCGGTTCGTCGTCAATGACCAAAATGGTCGCGGTCTGGCTCATGAATTCACATCAACACTAAGAAGTGGCAAGAGAGTAGCGCAAGCACGATCAGGCTTCACTTTCGTATCCCGGCTGAGCCTGTAGCGGCAGGTGCAACGTGATGCAGGTGCCGCGCCCCTCGATGCCGTCGGCGACGCTGATACGCCCGCCATGGGCACCGACCATGCCCTGACAAATCGCCAGCCCCAGCCCGGTACCCTGCCCGCCACGATCACCTCGCGCCGCGGTGTAGAACATGTCGAAAATCTTCGCCCGTTCCTCTTCCGGAATCCCCGGGCCCTCATCGCAGACCGAGAAAAACAGCTCAGTGTCATCGGCCCCTGCGCGCAATTGCAAACGCCCGTGGGGTGGCGAAAACCGCGCGGCGTTTTCCAGCACGTTGATCAGTGCCTGTTCGATCAGCGCAGCATGCACGTAAAGCAACGGCAACTCGGCCGGCACGTCGGTGCTGACCTGCAACGGCGCAAGGACTGCCCGCAGGCGATTGAGCGCACTGCCGACGATGTCCGCCGGCGATACCCAGTCCCGCGCCAGCTTCAAGGCACCGTGGCCGAGGCGGGTCATGTCGAGCAGGTTTTGAATGTAGCGGTCCAGGCGCTCGGCTTCATCGCGGGTGCCTTCGAGCAACTCACGTCGATCCTCCAGCGGGATCGCTTCACCCAGGGCCAGCAGGCTGTCGATGCTGCCGCGCATGGACGTCAGCGGTGTGCGCAAATCGTGGGACACCGACGCCAGCAAGGCGCTGCGTAGTTGCTCGGTTTCGCCGTGCAGCCGCGCAGCTTCCAGATCATCGGCCAGTTGCGCCCGGGCCAGAGCCTGGGCCAGCGGCTGGCTCAGTGCGGTCAACAAGCGTCGGCGCTGGCCGCTCAGGGTCTGGCCTTCCCTGGCGCACACGCCAAGCAACGCCAGCGGCCCGTCCTCCACCGACAATGGCCACCACCACCAGCGGCCGAACGGCAAAGTACCGGTGCCGGCGCCCGCGGGTTGATCGTGCTGCCAGGCCCAATCGGCGGCGGCGCGCTCGGCTTCGCTGAACTCCAGGGGGCCACCGGTTTCGACTTTCCAGCCGTGTTGCCCGTCACGATTGAGCAGGCACAGTTGCACATCGCTCCAACCATTGAGGTGCTGGGCAGCCGCGCTGACCACGGCCTGGCGGTCGGTGGCGGCGGTGAGTTTGCGTGACAGGTCGAGCAGTTCGGTGGTCTCTTCCTGGGTATCGCGCAATGCCTGCAATTGCCTGCGTTGACGCGCCGCGAGGTTGCCGGTGAGGGCCGCCATCAGCAGGAAAAACAGCAGGGTCAGCACGTCTTCTTCGCGCTGGATTCTGAAAGAGAAATTCGGTGGAATGAACAGAAAGTCATAGGTCAGGAACGACAGCGCCGCACAGGCCAGCGCCGGCCCGAGGCTGCTGCGCACCGCCACCAGCAACACCGCCGCAAGAAACACCAGGGAGATGTTCGGCAATGGCAGCACGCTCGCCACGGCCCAGGCCAGGGCGCTGGCCAGAACCGTCGCGACCACGGCCAATGCGTAGTCGAACCAGACCAGCGAATGCATCGACCGCTGATGGGGTTGAAGCTGTTGGTGATCGCTGTCGAGAACGTTGATTTCCAGTCCGCGTGCATTACGCAGCAGCCGCGCCGCCAGCCCGCCACCGAACAGACGTCGGCGCAAACGCGGTCGGGACTGGCCGACCAGCACCAGGCTGGCGCGACGTTCGGCGGCATGCTGGATCAGGGTTTTCGCCACTTCACCGGCGCGCAGTAACACCACTTCGCCGCCCAGCCGCTCGGCCAGTTGCTGGGCGCTCTGCAGGCGCAGGCGTGACTGCTCGTCACGCACGCTGCCGTTGTCCACGTGCACCAGGCTCCAGGGCAGGTGCCGCCGTTGGGCCACGCGACTGGCATGCCGTACCAGGCGCTCGGCCTGGGCATCGCCGTCGACCCCCACCAGCAAACGCCCGCGCACGGCCGGCGCTGCTTGCCCCAACTGACGATATCCTTGGGCCAGATCGTTATCGACCTGAGCCGCCGCGGTTTGCATCGCCAGTTCGCGCAGGGCCGTGAGGTTCGTCTGGGAAAAGAACGCGTCGATGGCCGCCCGCGCCTGCTCCGGCACATAGACCTTGCCGTCGCGCAGGCGCTCCAGTAACTCGCGTGGCGGCAAGTCGATCAGCAGCAGTTCGTAGGCTTCCTGCAACACCCAGTCCGGCAGGGTTTCGCGGACCTGCACGCCGGTGATGCCGCGCACCTGATCGTTGAGGCTTTCCAGGTGCTGGACGTTGACCGTGGTGTACACGTCAATGCCGGCGGCGAGCAGTTCCTGAATGTCCTGCCAGCGCTTTTCGTGACGACTGCCCGGTGCGTTGGTGTGCGCCAGTTCGTCGACCAGCACCAGCTTCGGTTTGGCGAGGAGCAGACCGTCGAGGTCCATTTCTTCGAGCAATACGCCACGGTACTCGGAACGTACCAACGGCTGCTGCGACAAGCCGCCGAGCAATGCTTCGGTTTCGGCCCTGCCGTGGGTTTCGACGACGCCGGCGACGACCTTCACCCCTTGGCGCAGCTGGGTGTGGGCCGCTTGCAGCATGGCATAGGTCTTGCCGACACCCGGCGCGGCGCCGAGAAACACCTTGAGACGGCCACGGCCATCGCGGGACAGGTCTGCTAACAGCGCGTCGGCGCGGCCGGAGTTGCTCATTTTCATTGCCTTGTTTGACTTGATATTTGGGAGTGGCATTAAAAGATCGCAGCCTGCGGCAGCTCCTACACCAGATGGCGTACATCCTGTAGGAGCTGGCGAAGCCTGCGATCTTTTGATCTACAGGTTTTCCAGCGCCCGATTCAACTCAAGCACATTGACCACCGGCGGGCCTATCAGTGGTTGCTCGATGTGGGCGTCCAACAGTTGCTGCAGTGTCGCGACCGGCAGGTTGCGCGCCGTTGCGACACGCGCCAGTTGATAGGCAATCGCCGCCGGTGGCAAGTGCGGATCGAGACCGCTGCCGGACGTAGTGACCAGCGCCAGGGGCACCGGTCCTTGGCCAGGCACCAGCAGTTTGCTGGCCTCGTCGATCACCCGCGTCGCCAACGCCGGGTTGCTTGGCGACAGGTTGCTGGCGCTGCTCGACACGGTGGCAAAGGCACCGGCCGAAGGGCGCGGGTGGAACCAGGCGTCGCCGACGAAATCCTGGGCGATCAGCGAGGAACCGCGGACCTTGCCCTCGGTATCCCGCACCAGGCTGCCGTTGGCCTGATCCGGGAACGCGACCTGGGCCACGCCGGTGACCACCAGTGGATAAGCAACGCCGGTGATCAGCGTCATCAGGACCAGCAGGCTCAGGGCCGGGCGTATCAATGTGGACA
The DNA here is from genome assembly GCF_000967965.1 of Pseudomonas fluorescens. Classification (GTDB taxonomy): domain Bacteria; phylum Pseudomonadota; class Gammaproteobacteria; order Pseudomonadales; family Pseudomonadaceae; genus Aquipseudomonas; species Aquipseudomonas grandcourensis. Next base: position 68,541 of record NZ_LACC01000027.1, on the reverse strand, counting down.
TTGCAAAATCCTCGAATTCAGAGAGTACTCATCACTCACGGACACACCCATCACTTGTGGCGAGGGAGCTTGCTCCCGTTCGGGTGCGAAGCAGCCGCCTGACCAATGACTGCGGTGTGCCTGAAAAAACGTGGCGGTTGGGTTGGGGCTGCTACGCAGCCCAGCGGGAGCAAGCTCCCTCGCCACAAAAACCAGCACCGGCCATCAAACCCAATGCAACGCCGTCAACAGCATGTCGATCGCCTTGATGCCCACGAACGGCACCAGGATCCCGCCCAGGCCGTAGATCAGCAGATTGCGCCGCAGCAACGCCGCCGCACTTGCCGCGTGAACCCGCACTCCGCGCAGCGCCAGCGGAATCAGCACCACAATGATCAGGGCGTTGAACACGATCGCCGAGAGAATCGCGCTCTGCGGGCTGCTCAGGTGCATCACGTTGAGTACGCCCAGTTGCGGGTAGATCGCGGCGAACAGCGCCGGCAGGATTGCGAAGTACTTGGCCACGTCGTTGGCGATGGAAAAGGTCGTCAGCGCACCGCGGGTAACCAGCAACTCCTTGCCGATTTGCACCACGTCCAGCAGCTTGGTCGGGTCGCTGTCGAGGTCGACCATGTTGGCCGCTTCACGGGCCGCTTGCGTGCCGTCATTCATCGCCATGCCGACGTCCGCCTGGGCCAGGGCCGGGGCGTCGTTGGCGCCGTCGCCGCACATGGCGACCAGACGACCGTCGTTTTGCTCATGACGAATACGCGCCAGTTTTTTCTCCGGCGTGGCTTCCGCCAGCACATCGTCCACACCTGCCTCAGCGGCGATGGCAGCAGCGGTCAACGGGTTGTCGCCGGTAACCATGACGGTGCGGATCCCCAGTTTGCGCAACTCGGCGAAACGCTCGCGGATACCGGGCTTGACCACGTCCTTGAGGTGGATCGCCCCGAGCAACTTGCCGTCGGCACACACCAACAACGGGGTGCCACCGCTTTGGGCGATCTTGTCGATTTCACGGGACAAGGCCGGTGCCAGGTCCGCACGTTTGAGGCCCACGAACGCCAGCAACGAATCCACCGCACCTTTGCGGTACACGCGCCCTTGATAGTCGACACCAGACAAGCGGGTTTCGGCACTGAATGGCACGGCTGTCAGCACGTCAGCGGATGGTTCCGGTTGCGGATGAGTGCCGCGCAGGTACTCGACGATCGACTTGCCTTCCGCAGTGTCGTCGGCCAGCGAAGCCAGCAATGCGCCTTCGGCCAGCTCCCTGGCTGTCACGCCAGGCGCGGCATACACCGCCGAGCAACGACGGTTACCGAAGGTGATGGTGCCGGTCTTGTCCAGCAGCAGGACGTGCACGTCCCCCGCTGCTTCCACCGCACGACCGGACTTGGCGATCACGTTCAGACGTACCAGCCGATCCATCCCGGCGATACCGATGGCCGAGAGCAAACCGCCGATGGTGGTCGGAATCAATGTGACCAACAGCGCCACCAGGAACACCAGCGGCAGGCTGCCACTGGCGAAGTGGGCGAACGGTTGCAGGGTCACCACGACCAGCAGGAAGATCAGGGTCAGGCCGATCAGCAGGATGTCGAGCGCCACTTCGTTCGGGGTTTTCTGGCGTTTGGCGCCTTCGACCAGGGCGATCATGCGGTCCAGGGTCGACTCGCCGGGGTTGGCGGTGATCTTCACCAGCAGCCAGTCAGACACCAGCCGTGTGTTGCCGGTAACGGCCGAACGGTCGCCACCGGACTCGCGAATCACCGGCGCCGATTCACCGGTAATCGCCGCTTCGTTGACCGCCGCGATGCCTTCGATCACCTCGCCGTCACCGGGGATCATTTCCCCCGCTTCGACGCGCACCACATCGCCTTTGCGCAGGTTGGCGGCTGGCACCACCTGAAAGCTGCCGTTGCTGGTCTTGCGCCGGGCGCTGAGGCCTTCGCTACCGGCCTTGAGGCTGTCGGCGCGGGCCTTGCCGCGACCTTCGGCCAGGGCTTCGGCGAAGTTGGCGAACAGGACGGTGAACCACAGCCACACCGCGATTTGCGCGGCGACGAAAGTCGGCACCGCCGTGTCGGGAATGAAGCACAACACGGTGGTCAGGATCGCCGTCAGTTCGACCACCAGCATCACCGGCGCACGCTGCAACTGCCGTGGGTCGAGTTTGACGAAGGCTTGCACCAGCGCCGGGCGCCACAGGGCCGAGATGGCGGTTTTCGGTTGTTCCGGCGCTTTGGCGGCGACGGTTTTGGTTACGGGCATATTCATCATTGATTCCTCAGAAGCCCATGCTCAAGTGTTCAGCGATAGGACCCAGCGCCAACGTCGGCAGGAAGGTCAAACCACCCACCAGCAAAATGGTCACGGTCAGCAGGGTCACGAACAGCGGGCCGTGGGTCGGGAAGCTGTTCTGCCCGATCGGCGCGGTTTTCTTCATCGCCAGGCTGCCGGCCAGGGCCAGGACCGGGAGGATGTAGCCGAAGCGACCGATCAACATGCCCAGGCCCAGCATCAAGTTGTGAAAGGGTGTGTTGGCGCCGAGGCCCGCGAAGGCGGAACCGTTGTTGGCACTGGCCGAGGTGTAGGCGTAGAGCAACTGACTGAATCCGTGAGGCCCAGGGTTGCTCACTGCGGCCACCGGGCCTGGCAGGCTGGCGGCGATCGCGCCGAGCACCAGTACGCCAATCGGCATGACCATCAGGGTCACCACTAGCAATTGCACTTCCTTGGCCTGCAGTTTCTTGCCAAGGTATTCCGGAGTACGACCGATCATCAGGCCGGCGAGGAACACCGCGATCAGCACGTTGAGCAACATGCCGTAAAGCCCGGCACCGACGCCGCCGAAGATCACTTCGCCCACCATCATGTTGACCAGGGCCACCATGCCGCTCAGCGGGTTGAGGCTGTCGTGCATGCCGTTCACCGAACCGTTGGACGCGGCCGTGGTGGTCACCGACCACAACACAGTGGCGGTAGTGCCGAAGCGCGCTTCCTTGCCTTCGAGCGGCGCGGTCTGTTCGACGGCGACATTGTTCAGGGCCGGGTTCGGCTGGTATTCAGCCCATAGCGAGGTCGCGCCGCCGATCAGGAACAACGCCAACATGCAGGCGATGATCGCCCGGCTCTGGCGCAGGTCCTTCACGTAATGGCCGAAGGTGAACACCAGCGCGACGGGGATCAAAATGATCGAGGCCATTTCGAACAGGTTGCTCCAGGCCGTCGGGTTCTCGAACGGATGCGCCGAGTTCACGCCAAAGAAACCGCCACCGTTGGTGCCCAGTTGCTTGATCGCAATCTGGCTGGCAGCCGGCCCTAGCGGGATCACTTGGTCAACACCTTGCATCGTCACCGCATTCACGTACTGCGCGAAGGTTTGCGGCACGCCCTGCCAGACCAGGTACAGCGCCAGCAGCAGGCACAACGGCAGCAAGCCGTAGAGGGTGGCGCGGGTCATGTCGACCCAGAAGTTGCCCAGGGTTCGAGTGGACTTGCGGCCGATGCCGCGACACAGCGCGACCAGTACCGCCAGGCCGGTGGCGGCGCTGACGAAGTTCTGCACGGTGAGGCCTACCATCTGGCTCAAGTAGCTCAGGGATGCTTCGCCGCTATAGGCCTGCCAGTTGGTGTTGGTCATGAAGCTGACGGCGGTGTTGAACGCCAGCGTCCACTCCTGACCCGGCAGGTTCTGCGGATTCAGCGGCAGGTGGTCCTGGAACAGCAAGATGGTGAACAACAGCAGGAAACCCGCGAGGTTGAAGGCAAGCAAGGCCAGGGCGTATTTCTGCCAGCTCTGTTCGGCTTGCGGGTCAACCCCGGCCAGTCGGTAACAGCCACGTTCGACTGGCCCGAGGACCGGCGACAGCCACGTGCGCTGCCCTTCCATCACCTTGTAGTAGAAGCGCCCGAGAAACGGCGCCGGGACCAATACCAGGGCGAAAAACCCGAGGATCAGCCAATAGTCATAACTGTGCATAGCCGCTCCTAGTTCCGGTCCGCGCGCAACAGCGCAACCAACAGATAGATGAACAGCCCCACTGCGAGCAGCAGCGACACCCCGTCCAGAACGCTCATGGAAGTTCTCCGTGTTACGGCGTATTGCCGCGTGTGGAGTCATTGTCGGAAAGGAGGCTGTAAAGGAACGAGACTGAGGGTGCCCGCGGGGCATAAAGAAAGCGTAAAGAGTGGGTTTATGGCTTTGTTACAGCGAGGATTGATGGCGCATGCGCGGGCCTCATTGCTAGCAAGCTTGCTCCCATATTTGAGAGGCGTCAGCCCATACAACATGGCTCCACTGTGGGAGCGAGCTTGTTCGCGATGGCGGCACAACAGACATCAACGCACCCAACTGGCGCATCAAAAAGCATGCATCCAGCAGCGATCATCCCCGATACGACAGCTTTCAGCCCATTACGACGCACAATCGCGAAATGGCACGCCCACTGCACTGGCCTCCCCCGAGCTTTCCAAACCACTCAGGGAGCAAACCCATGAACACACAACTCAAACCCACGCTGGGCACCTTGCACCTGTGGGGCATTGCGGTCGGGCTGGTGATTTCCGGAGAGTATTTCGGCTGGAGCTATGGCTGGGGCGTGGCCGGGACCTTGGGCTTTCTGGTGACCTCGTTCATGGTTGCCACCATGTACACCTGCTTCATCTTCAGTTTCACCGAGCTGACCACCGCCATTCCCCATGCCGGCGGTCCCTTTGCCTACAGTCGTCGCGCCTTTGGCGAGAAAGGCGGATTGATCGCCGGGCTGGCGACACTGATCGAATTCGTCTTCGCCCCACCGGCGATTGCCCTGGCCATCGGCGCCTACCTCAATGTCCAGTTTCCAGCCCTGGACCCGAAACACGCGGCAGTCGGTGCCTACATCGTATTCATGGGCCTCAACATCCTCGGCGTAAAACTGGCAGCCACCTTCGAACTGGTGGTCTGCGTGTTGGCGGTCGCAGAATTGCTGGTGTTCATGGGTGTGGTCGCCCCGGCATTCAGCTTCAGCCATTTCGCCCTCAATGGCTGGGCCGGTTCCGATGTATTCGGTGGTCCGGCGATTGCCGGGATGTTCGCGGCGATCCCCTTCGCCATCTGGTTCTTCCTCGCCATCGAAGGCGCTGCCATGGCCGCCGAAGAAGCCAAGGACCCGAAACGCACGATTCCCAAGGCTTACATCAGCGGTATCCTGACCCTGGTGCTGCTGGCGATGGGTGTGATGTTCTTCGCCGGTGGCGTCGGCGACTGGCGCACCCTGTCGAACATCAACGACCCGCTGCCCCAGGCGATGAAAACCGTGGTAGGCGAAAGCTCGGGCTGGCTGCACATGCTGGTGTGGATCGGCCTGTTTGGTCTGGTGGCGAGTTTCCACGGGATCATACTTGGCTATTCGCGGCAGTTCTTCGCCCTCGCCCGGGCCGGTTACCTGCCGGCGTCCCTGGCCAGACTGTCGCGTTTTCAAACTCCGCACCGGGCGATCATCGCCGGCGGTGTCATCGGCACTGCAGCCATCTACAGCGACGGCTTGATCAACCTCGGCGGCATGACGCTGACCGCCGCGATGATCACCATGGCCGTGTTCGGCGCCATCGTGATGTACATCATGAGCATGCTCAGCCTGTTCAAACTGCGTAAAACCGAGCCGAACCTGGAACGCACCTTCCGCGCCCCTTGCTACCCGCTGGTGCCGTTCATTGCACTGATGCTGGCAGTGGTGTGCCTGGTGGCGATGGCCTGGTTCAACACGTTGATCGGCCTGATCTTCCTGGGCTTCATGGCGGCAGGTTTCGTGTACTTCATGCTCACCGCACAACTGCGCGCCGAAGCGCCGGCGGATGCGATGCTGACCGGACATTGAAAGCGTTCGAGTCAACCTTGAACAACAGGCATAGAATGGGGGTGATAGCGATGGAACTGCGATGAAACCCCATCACTCAAAGTGGTATGCACGATCGGTTGGCGAGCCCTCGCCGACCGCCTGCTTTCAAGGAGAGTCCTATGCCCTGGTATGCCTGGTTGATTCTGGTCGTTGCCATCGGCTCGATCGTTGGTGGTCTGATGCTGCTGCGCGACACCGCCAACAAGGTCGAACTGACCGAAGAACAACGCAAGCGCGTCGCCGAACGCAATGCGGAAATGGACGCCAAGGAAGCGCAGGACCGCTGACTGAAAACCCCGCCTTGAACGGCGGGGTTTGTTTTTGCGTGAAATCTCCCGGAATCATGCCGCTTTGCACCCATATCGAAGCATCTGCATGTTTATTAGAAGTAGAAGTACAGTCACCATGCAATTTCCATTGGTTAATATGGCCGCATTGATGCGGAGATATCAGATGCGTTACTCGCAGGACCATAAAGCCCAGACCCACCAACGCATAATCAAGGAAGCTTCAGCGCGATTTCGACGCGACGGTATCGGCGCGACCGGGCTGCAACCCCTGATGAAAGCTCTGGGCTTGACCCACGGTGGCTTTTACTCGCACTTCAAGTCCAAAGACGAACTGGTAGAGAAAGCCTTGCAGGAGGCTGGCGCACAAGTCGACGAGTTGTGCGCGCAAATCTTCGCAGAGGAACAGCCACTCGAAGCCTTCATCGACGCCTACCTGTCCGAATGGCATCAAACCTCACCCCACGAAGGCTGCCCGCTGCTGACTATTTCTTCGGAACTGGGGCTGCGTGGTCAACCGAGTCCGACCAGCGACGTCGTGCTCCAGGCGCGACTCGATCAGATCCAGCACACCCTTGACGGAGAGCACACCGCCGACCGCAGCATCGTCATCATGTCTACGCTGGTCGGCGCCTTGCTGTTATCGCGCAGCGTTGCCGACGCCGAGTTTGCCCAACGGATTCTCGACGTCGCACGCGAACACCTGAAAAACTCTCAGGGCTAACCCTGCCAGCGCTTGAACAATACGCTGGCATTGACCCCGCCAAATCCGAAGCCGTTGGACAACGCGTATTCGATGGTCATCGGCCGCGCGTTGCCATGAACGATATCCACGCCTTCAGTTGCAGGGTCCGGGTTCTCGAAATTGAGCGTCGCCGGCACGATCTGGTCGCGGATCGCCAGCAGCGTAAAGATCGCTTCGAGTCCACCGGCTGCGCCGAGCAAATGTCCGGTCGCCGACTTGGTCGATGTCACAGCGATGCCATTTTGCGCCCCGAACAATGCCTTGATCGCCGCCAGCTCCCCCAGATCCCCCACCGGAGTCGAGGTTGCATGAGCATTCAGATGCTGGATCTGAGCCGGTGAAACACCGGCCTGTGCCAATGCCAGCGACATCGCGCGCCGCGCACCGCTGCCATCCTCGGGGCCGGCGGTCAGGTGATAGGCATCGGCGCTGGTACCGTAGCCGACCAGCTCCGCCAGTGGTTGAGCACCGCGAGCCAGCGCATGGTCCAGAGACTCGATGACCAGCAGTCCGGCCCCTTCCCCCATGACAAAACCGTCGCGGCCGCTGTCGAAAGGTCGCGAAGCACGCTCGGGCGTTTCATTGTAAGCGCTGGACAAGGCGCGAGCTGCCGCAAACCCGGCAAGGCTGACCCGATCGATCGCCGCTTCCGCTCCGCCGCACACCGCGATGTCCGCCTCCCCCGCACGAATCAACCGCGCCGCGTCACCAATCGCCTGAACCCCGGCGGCGCATGCCGTGACCGGCGCGCCCAATGGCCCCTTGAAGCCATGCTGGATCGACACATGGCCTGCCGCAAGGTTGACCAGAAACGACGGGATGGTGAATGGCGACAAACGTCGCGGACCACGGCTGTCGGTGGTGCGCACCGCGTCGGCAATCGCGCCGAAACCACCCACGCCTGAACCGATGATGGTGGCCGTGCGCTCCTGGGCATCGGCATCCAGCGCTTGCCAGCCGGCTTGCTCCAGTGCCTGACGCGCGGCTTCCATGGCGAACAGAATGAAGCGGTCCATCTTCTTCTGTTCCTTGGGCGGCGTTGCCCGGTCCGGATCGAACCCGGCTTCCGGGTCATCAGCCAGCGTTGGTACTGCGCCGCCGACTTTTGCCGGCAGGTCGGCCACCACGTCTTCCGGCAGATTGCGCAACCCGGAGCGCCCGGCCAACAGGCGCTGCCAGACTGTTTCGACGCCGCTCCCCAGAGGGGATACCAGGCCCATGCCCGTGACTACCACTCGACGATCACTCATACCGCACACACCTCTAGCCAGTTGATGGCGCTTACCGATAACGGGCAGCCGCCGTGCTTTTGGAAAGGTTAGGCGCCATCACAAAACGCGCCGCCACGAACGAATCCCAGTCCGCTGCATCGGGCAACGAAGGAATCGTGATCAACTCACCCGAATCCAGGCCCGACAACGCTGCATCGACCATTACACCGGCCTCCATCACCATCTCCGCAGGAATCTGTGAGGCATCGATACCGGAGCGCTCCCAGATTTCAGTACGTGTCACGCCGGGCAGCACCGCCTGGATCTTCACTCCGGTGCCATTCAGTTCGGCGCTCAACGATTGAGTCAAACTCAATACGTAAGCCTTGCTGGCGCTATACGTCGCGTTGAAGCGCTCAGGAAACAAGGCCACCACCGATGCAATATTGATAATCGTGCCGCGCCCGGCCTTGGTAAAACTGGCTGCCGCCGCTGCGGCCAATCGCGTGACAGCGGTGATATTCAACTGAATCATTCGTTCCAGTTGATCAGTATCGGCATTAGCCAATAGCCCGTCCGCCGCCACACCGGCGTTATTGAGCAAAAGGCTGATACTCGAATCGCTGCGTAACCGCTGTTCGATTTGCCGCACGTCTTCCTTTTGAGTGAGATCCGCCTTCAGTACTTCCACCTTGACCCCGTGCTCCGAGCGTAGCTTGCTCGCCGCCATCTCCAGTCGCTGCTCGTCACGAGCCACCAACAACAAATCAAAACCGCGGGCTGCCAACCGCTCAGCGTAAACCGCCCCGATACCGGAGGAAGCGCAGGTGACGAGTGCCGTACCTTGGGACAGGACTGAATTCATGAGTGTGCTCCTGAAGAAATGCGAGGAATGGGATGGCGATTTATTATAGGCATAATTTAAGAAATATATGACACACATAATTTCAGCCTCGGACCAGCGGACAGGTGCCCTGCGATACAGCCTGCTTCTATCCCTAACCAACAATCGAGCGATAATCGATTAACTGCGGATGCACACTAGGCTCTGTACGAAAAGTAATGTCGTAAATACCGCATGGCGCAGGCCAGCGAGACCATCGCCGCATAACTTTTCGCGAGTTTGTCGAAGCGCGTAAGGATGCGGCGGTTTTCTTTCAGCCATCCGAACATACGCTCGATGATGTTGCGCTGCCGGTACTTGGGACGATCAAACAGTCTCGGCAAACCCGGCTTGGGTTTGCGCTTCATGCTGCGCAGAGGAATCACCGGCTGCATCCGATAGCGGTCGCAGTAACGACGCAAAGCTTCGGCGTCATAGCCTTTATCAGCCAACAGCCATCGGCAGCGTTTGCGAGGGCCGCCGCGCAAGCTTGGTATGTACGCCTCATCCAGCAACGGTTGGGCATAAGCGATGTCACTGGCTTGTCCGCCCGACAATAGAAATGTCAGGGGTAAACCGTTGGCATCGCACAGCATGTTAATCTTGGTGGTCAGGCCGCCCCGGCTGCGGCCGAGCGCATGATCTTGCGGTTCTTCAGGCCCCCTTTTTTCCCAGCACCAGAAGAGGCCCGGGTTGCGCGTACTGCCGTGGAGTCAATCATCCAAGTTTCCAGATCAATGAACCCTTGCTCGTTCAGATTGATGTGAAGCCTCTTTAGCATCTGGTCAAACGTTCCGCGATTGCGCCAGTCACGAAAACGTTGATAAACCGTTGACCAAGGGCCGAAACGCTCAGGCATGTCACGCCAAGCAGCACCAGAACAGAGCACCCAAAGGACGCCGTTAAGCATTAAACGGTCATCTGTTCGTGGGCGCCCGCTACGACGAGGTTCATCGAATACATCCGCAACCAAATCCCAGGCTGCGTCGGGGAGTTCATACCGTTTGGCCATCATGGGCTCCTGCCTTTGATGGACGCGGACTTTACTGAATTTCGACGCCTGTGGAATTCAAATTGGTTTCGACTGATTTCGTACAGAACCTAGGCAACCAACCTGCTGCATTCCGCATGCGCTATCGATTCAGCAAAACGAACCAGAACAGGCTACAAAAATTGACAGTTTCAATTATCAACTGCTTGCAGTGAGAATTTAGATACGGGAGAATGCGAAATATTTCTAAATGTTTTTTCAGACTCGTCAGCTAAACCTATTGAGCACCCCTCAACGGCAGCAGACTTTTATAAATTGAGGGTTTCATGAACTTCCCTGAAAAAATAAGCCCCGACATTGAGCATCATGAAATTGATGTTGCAGAATTTATACGCAACCTATGGAAACAAAGAGGGATAATTCTACTCTTTACCGGTCTTTCCACGGCGCTCGCAATTACTTATGCATTAACGGCACAACCCCAATATAAAGTACAAAACTATATCAGGCCGGTCGCCTCAACTGACCTGGATATGTTAAATGGAACCGGTCTTTACACAATCAATCCAGCAGAGTCATTAAGACGTATCGGTTCTTCCATGGAGTCGTATTCCGTACGCTTGAAATTTTTTCAGGCCAACCCGGAATTGCTCGCGCCAATTCAAGTAAATGGTAAATCACTCGAAGAAACGCTTGAGCGTTTCAACACCAATGGCTTTACAGTCGATCAAATCGACCCTAAAAAAACCGCCAATCTTTCGGAAGCCATTCAGTTTGGTGTTGAGTACCCATTGGGAATGGATGGTGTCGCTATTGTTAACAACTTTACCGACTTCGTCGTCAAACGTGAAAAAGAGAAAGTCGAATCGGACTTGAAAACTCTTATTGACAACCGAATTGCACAAACCGAAAGAAAGTTGCTCTCGAGGAAAGCAGCATACGAAGCCGATAAGGACTCAAAGATTGCCGAGCTCCTTGAAAAGGATCAGCTAAGAAAAGAGATGCTTCAAGACGAACTCAAGGCTTTGCGTCAGCAGCTTCAAACTCGCCGACAAAATCGCATCAAACAACTGGATGAGGCAATAACAATTGCCAAGAAGCTGGGTATTGTTGCCCCTACTACGCCATCTGCCCTTGGAGACTCCGGGCAAACACGGCAGGGCAACATGATTCGAACAGAAGTAAGCAACCAACAAATCCCTCTATATTTTATGGGTCAGTCGGCGCTAGAAGCAGAGCGTGCGACATTGGTCTCGCGAAACTCTGATGATTTTACCGAGCCTCGTATTGATGAGATTCAAAAAGAACTCACCCTCCTTGCCAACAACCGCGAGGTCGCTTTGCTGCGGCAACGCAATAACGAAGAGCTTTTCTTGAACGGCTTGAGTAAAATCCGCGAAGAATTGGCGCACTTGAAAAACATACATATCGAGTCTGACCAGTTCAACTTGGTTAATATCGACAGAACTGCTTCGCCTCCACCATTTCCTATCAAACCGAAAAAAGCATTGATCGTCGGCGCAGGGCTGATATTCGGATTACTGCTCGGCACCCTGCTTGCTTTCGCTCGGGCAACCTTGCTACCGAAAAAGCCCGATTAACAAACACACCGCAGTAGAAACTTTCGGGACTAATCTCTCGCACAAATAAAAAGGCCGATCAATGATCGGCCTTTGTCATTCAATCACACTATTAGTTCACCTCGATCTTCTCGCGATTCCTATCCAGAATCGCTTTCCCGATACCCTTCACTTCCAGTAATTCGTCAACTGAAGCAAACGCACCATTACTTTCACGATAAGCAACAATCGCCTTGGCTTTTGCCTCGCCCACCCCAGCCAACTCACGTTGCAACGTAGGTGCATCAGCACTATTGAGATCGACTTTTCCGGACTGTGCCTTGGCGGCTACATCCTGCACCAGAGGAGCATTCTTCAACTCGGGTGGGTTGACAGGCGCGGCGATTGCCGCAAGAGAGGCGCTTGCAAGAAGGGCGAAAACCAGGGAGTAGAAACTGCTTGTACGCATAAGTGAAGCTCCATGCCATCGTCTGAGAAAGCAGCTTTTCCAAAGCTGCTCTCCAAACTTAGGCGATCTCATGGAACTGTCAAAAATGTGTACGTTACAGGATATGAAACAATCAGGGTTCGAGGCGGCGCTGCTGGAAAATCCAGTCGACGATCTCCCCGTCGGGGGTATAGCCACTCACCGTTTCACGTAAGATTTGACGCACTTGAGTGTAATCATCGCGCTCAACAGCCGACAGTAACTCACTCAGCCTGACTTTAAGGACATCCCAACTGAGATAGTCTTCGTTGGCTGTCATGATCATCGGGTGCGGCGTAGCCGCAACGTTATCCCCAATAAGCAATTCTTCATAAAGCTTCTCACCAGGTCTCAGACCGGTGAACTGAATGGAGATATCGCCATGTTGATTTTTTTCCGAACGTACGCTCAAGCCGGAGAGATGAATCATTTTCTCCGCAAGCTCGACAATTTTTACCGGTTCACCCATATCCAGAACAAAAACATCCCCCCCCTGCCCCATCGAGCCAGCTTGAATCACAAGCTGGGCCGCTTCCGGGATGGTCATAAAGTAACGGGTTATTTTCGGATGAGTAACCGTTAAAGGACCGCCGGACATGATCTGTTTGTGAAACAGCGGAATTACCGAGCCGGAAGACCCTAGTACGTTGCCGAATCGCACCATGGTAAACCTGGTTTTATTGACTCGAGAGACATTGGTCTTATCGCCAAACATCACCGGCGCCACCTCGCGGCTCAATGCCTGCAGCGTCAACTCCGCCAACCGCTTCGTACTGCCCATGACGTTCGTAGGACGCACGGCCTTATCCGTAGAGATCAGTACGAAATTCGAAACTCCGGCCTGAAGAGCGGCTTGTGCGGTATTCAACGTACCAACTACATTGTTCCACACCCCTTCGGCAATATTGTGCTCAACCATCGGGACATGTTTATAAGCGGCAGCGTGATACACCGTATCGACATGCCAGGTTTTCATTACATCTAGAAGTTTGTCCTGATTACGCACCGAACCAAGTATTGGTAACAGACGTACAGACAGCGACTCTCGCGATATACGCTGCTCCAACTCCGAGAGAATACTGTAAAGATTGAACTCACTGTGTTCGAACAACAAAAGCGTCGTCGGTTGCAGGACCAGGATCTGACGACAAAGCTCGGAGCCGATAGAGCCGCCGGCGCCCGTGACGAGAACCGATCGATCCTTGATGCAATGCTCCAGTAAATCACCCTGTGCTGGCACAGCATCCCGACCGAGCAGGTCCGCGATATCAACCTCTTGTATATCGTCGACCTTGACTCGCCCGCTGGCGAGGTCCATGAACCCCGGTATACTTCGTACGTGCAGTGGGAATCGCTCCAGAAAGCCAAGAATCTCACGGCGGCGAGCACGATTCACTGATGGAACCGCAAGTAGAATTTCCTGCGCCCCGGTAACATCAATCATGCGTTGAATATGCTTGGGCTTATACACCTGCAAGCCAGAGATCACGCGATCAGCGATGCTTTTATCATCATCAATGAATGCAACCGGGCGCATCGCGCGCCCCATCCGAAGTGCTGCAACCAGTTGGTTCCCAGCCGCGCCGGCTCCATAAATAGCTACGCGTGGCAGCCCATCGTCACGATTGGTAAACGGCACATGTTGTGCTGCTGCAAACCAGTCACCCAGAAAATACTGGCGCATAGCGAGACGAAGCCCTCCCACCATGATCAGGCTAAGCCACCAGTAGTTAAAAATAATTGACCGCGGGACAACGTTCTGATGATTGCTGTACCAGAACACCACCACCCCGAGAATCAGGGCAGAAAGGCTGACAGCCTTGATAATCGCAATCAGGGCATCGTTACCGAAGTAACGCATCACCGCCCGGTACATTCCGAAGCGGATGAAAAGAGGAATCGCGATGACCGGGGCAGCCAGGAACAACCAAAAATGCTGGGTAAACGGATTGATCATCTCGTCAATACCCAAGCGAACGATGAATGACATCCACAACGCTACCCAGACGAGCGAGCAGTCAGTGATGACTTGCAAGATACGTTTGCGACTACGTGGAAGCCTTAACAAATATGCCCGAAGATTATCCATAAAACCCCTTTCGCACTCCTGAAAGCTTCAAGCGCTGGATACTTAAAATCAGAGATCAATTATTTAACATGACAGCTTTTTTGTAACCTTACCAACCGGGCGAAATTCACCTCAATTCACTTGTTCCAGCTCGCCCGCATGGTACCTGACGGCGAGTAAAACCAAGGGAACGTATGCTATCAGCAGGCCGAGAAGGCCATTTAAGGTCCCTACCCCAACACACAGAGCTATCGGAAGCAGCCAAAACAGGTTGATCATCAAGACACCAACCGTTACCGGTAGATGACGACCGACACTTCTAGAGGCGAACTGATAGGCATGACTGCGATGCGCCTCATAAACTTTATCGCCCCGCATTAAACGCCGCAACAAGGTGAATGTGGCATCGACAATGAATACGCCAAGTAGAATCAACCAGACCCACAATAGTTGTGGTGCGCTAGAGGATGCCTGAAGGGAAAAAATGCCCAGTATGATGCCCAGAAACCCACTACCCGCATCACCCATGAAAATTCGCGCAGGTGGAAAATTCCAGCAAAGAAACCCCAGTACCGCAGCGGCGAGCAGTAAAGGTGCCCAAACCAGAGCATCAAAACCGGTAACCCAATAAATCAGACAAGCACCGATACACGCGGTTACGGCCTCAACCCCGGCGATTCCATCAATTCCATCCATGAAGTTGTAAAGATTAAGCATCCAGACCAGATAGAAAGCGGCAACAACATGACCTAACCAACCGAGGTCGATCGTTAGGCCGAAAGCGTCGACCGGAGCCAGACCACCAAGCCAAAACAATGCCCAGATCGCGCCAGCGAAATGAGCCAATAGACGCCAGCGAGCCGCAATATGACCGTGATCGTCAAGAAATCCAATCACAGCAACCCAGGCTCCAGCACCAATCAATGCCATTGCATTTGACCAGGTTACAAGTCCTGTCGTAGCGAGTAACGGCATGACCAACAGAAAACAAACGACAATGGCAACCCCTCCACCGCGAGGTGTGGGGATCGAGTGAGAACTCCGGCCATTTGGCACATCAATGAGACTGTTCTTCAACGCGTAAATACGCAGTGCCCCGGTCAAACCGAGCGACAAAAGAATTACCGCAGGAAAGGCGAGCCAATAATACTCGGTTGAAAAATGTGCATTTATCATTATAGAAACACCACACACAAAAAAATGTTAGAGCGCTTTGAAACCCCGACCGGACTCTGTCAACGCTTGCTGAGGAGAGACGACAGGGACCCAACCCAAAGTTGATTGTGCTTTCGAAGAGTCAATTACCAAAGAACAACAAAGCTGTGTATAAATAGCGCGCCGTCTCAATACCGTACTCCCAGCCAACAAGAGAAACCGGGGAACTGCAATAAGCCGAGCTTTTCTATTCATACCACTGGCCAGAAACCTGACTATCTCAGCGGTGGACAGATCCACACCATCAGAAACAAGAAACAAGTTATTGGCAGCTTTTGGATGCGTCACACAGACACGGATAAAGTCAACCAGGTTTTCCAACGCAATCATGCTACGTCGGTTATTGATAGTTGCAAAAGGTAAAGGGAGCCCTAATGAAACTATTTTAAGCAATCGTTTAAAGTTGCCGGGGGCTTGCGCCGCATATACCAAAGGAGGTCTTATAATAACCAGTTCCATGGAAGACCTCCGATTTAACTCCTCGAGTTTCCGTTCAGCAGCCCATTTTGATTCAGCGTAATCCGCGTGAGGTGCCGCCGGAGAAGATTCGTCAAACGCACCTTCCGTTGACGATCCGTTCACACCTATGGAACTGATAAAAATGAACCTTTTGACATTAGACGAAATTGCCTGCTCTGCGAGACGAACCGTGCCATCGACATTCGCCTGTTTGAACCCCTGCAAAGCTACTTCTCTTGGCTCACCTAGATTGTGAGCCTTGCCAGCCAAGTGGACTACGACATCAACCCCCGTTAAGAGCTGGCTCCAATCTGCATCGGCGCTTAAGGGAGAGGAAATAACAAATTCATGGTCGGACACAGCGACTCGCGAGCAACAAACGAGTTGATGGCATTCAGACTGAAGAACGCTAACCAAACCTCGCCCGACAAACCCATTGGCGCCAGTAATTAAAACTTTCATACCTTGTTCGGTCCAATGAGATTAGCAACATGTCCATAGAACTTATCCAATGCGAGATGCTCAGCATAATTCTCGCGAAAAACAGCGAGCGAGCAGCCGTTTAGCGCTTCAAGATCAGAATTGCATATTGTTGCTATTACGTCGGCCAAAGCACGCGGATCAGACGGTTTGCACTGCCATCCGACTCCTTTTTCGCGAATAACTCGCGATATCTCGGCATTGTCATCCATTACTGCTAAAAGAGGTTTATCTGCAGCAAGAGAAAAATATGCTTTGCTGGGAACTCCCAGTCCAAGCATTCCTTTCTCCAAGGTAATTAACGCTACATCACAAGCAGCAAGCCCCTGATTTTTGTCCCTCAATGGAACAGTGCCCGCATAGGCAACATTTTTTGTAGGGTTACTTTTTACGAACTCCTTGACCTTGGCGACGAGCGCGCCATCTCCAATAAATATGAACGCAGCCCGATCATCTTCGACAAGAGAAATAGCGTCGAGAATATTCTCAATTCCCTGTACACGCCCAATATTGCCAAAAAACTGGAATACAACTTTTTCCTGCCACCCCAATTCATTTAAAAATGGCGCAGTGTGACGAGGTAAAGGAAAAACCTCTTTCTCATCTGCCCAGTTTGGCACGAATACGACCTTAGCCGTATTCGTGACCTTCAGGCTGACTAACTCCTGCATGTCGCGTCCGATAACAATCAGCAACTCTGCAGAATTATAAATACTGGAGAATAAACGGTTGATTATCGGATAGACACGACTGGTGGACTTCATTATGCCGGCAGGAACTAAGTTCTCCGGAAATACATCATGAACCAGAACCCCCCACTTAAAACGTTTGATCAGCTTCAAGAGGGGAATAACCATCAATAGTAATGCCGGATTAGTCCCAGTCAGCACAACATCATTTTTTTTTACATCCCGGAGAATATGCCAACAGAATCCGGCCACCTGATAAAACTGTCCGAAGAATCTGGAAATCAGCTTGTTTTTGTTAAATTTCAGCGCTGTGAATGCCACTTCTTTAACATCGTGACTCTCAAATAAGCATGAGGACTTACTTGCGCTTGGATAAATTACTGTTACCCGCCCAAGTTCTACCCCAATCTTACTAACGATTTTCGACCAAAAAAAACCGGTCGAATTTTGTTCTGCACCCACATACTCTGAAACAACAAAAACCTTCGCCATTAATACTTTTCGTCCTGATCAGTACTTTTTCCAAACGACACGCATAACATAGTCGCGGTAGCTGTGAATGATCCTGACCACTTTTTCCGAAACGTTCGGCATGCTGTAGTCTTCCACCAGGCGCAGACTGCGAACCTCACCTCGGCTTTGACCGTCCAGCACCTGCAAGGCCTGCATCACTCGCTCGGACTCAAGGCCAACCATCATCACAGCGGCTTCTTCCATACCCTCTGGACGCTCGTGCGCCTCACGGATATTCAACGCTGGGAAGTTGAGAATAGAGGACTCTTCATTGATCGTACCACTATCGGAAAGTACCGCTTTGGACTCAAGTTGCAGCTTGTTGTAGTCCTTGAAACCGAGCGGTTTTAGCAGACGAACATTCTCGTGAAACTTCACCCCCATGGCATCGACACGCTTCTGTGTCCGCGGGTGGGTGGAGACAATTACCGGATAGTCATAGTGCGCTGCGACTGTGTTGAGTACTTCAACAAGCTTTCCGAAGTTAGTATCAGAATCAATATTTTCTTCACGGTGTGCGCTTACTACAAAAAATTTGCCCTGCTCAAGCCCAAGCCGCTCCAGCACGTCCGAAGAATCGATACCTTCACGATAATAATTAAGCACCTCAAACATCGGGCTACCAGTTTTGATAACCCTGTCCGGTGGCAAGCCTTCACTTAGCAGATAGTCGCGCGCAATGGTGCTGTAAGTTAAATTGATATCAGCGGTGTGATCTACAATACGTCGGTTGATTTCTTCAGGCACACGCATGTCGAAGCAACGGTTACCAGCTTCCATATGGAAAGCCGGAATTTTACGACGTTTGGCGGGAATGACCGCCATGCAGCTATTCGTGTCGCCGAGGACGAGAAGAGCCTCAGGCTGAACCTCAGCCAGCACACGATCAACGGAAATAATGACGTTACCGATGGTCTCTGCGCCTGTTGCGCCAGCAGCGTTCAGAAAGTGGTCGGGTTTACGGATACCGAGATCCTGAAAGAAAATCTCGTTCAGTTCATAGTCATAATTCTGCCCCGTGTGCACTAAAACATGGTCACAGTCCCTGTCCAGGGCGGCCATGACGCGCGACAGACGAATGATTTCCGGGCGAGTACCCACTACGGTAACGATTTTCAATTTTTTCATTTTTAAACGTCACATTTTTAAGTGATAAAAACGATTAACAATTCTAATCTTCAACTGCCACTAAAGCTATCCATTAGCATGCATGAAGCCCAATGAGGGCCATCAATGGACGAGTGGACGCTGCGCCACTTGGCCTCAACACCCCGGGTAAGGCCGCCGCCGATCACACCTTACCTCCACCGCGTTCGATCTCGGCGGCCACATCCGGTCACTCCGTGGTGCCCAATTCGAAGAAAACGCCAACGAAAAAGCTAATACCAACAGACTTTCCGGTCTGTTTTTGAGCCTGTGACGGGGGTGACAAACTGTCAAAAAATCGGATTTACAAGACTACCACTTCAAGGGATCGCAAGCCCCACAAAAGCACAGCGCCGCCCACTCCTTATCTAAGGAATAAAGCGGCGCGCACGATAATTAAGCTTCAGTACCAACAGGAAAGGTAAACGTATCAGGTGCTTCACGATCAAAAATCTCGTTAGCCCAAAGCATAACGATCATTTCTTCACTGCCAGTATTGGTAATGTCGTGACTCCAGCCCGGAACTGTTTCGACAATTTCCGGCTTTTCTCCGGAAGTGAACAATTCGTAAAACTCACCCGAAACAATGTGACGGAAACGGAAACATGCCGTGCCTTTGATGACAAGGAACTTTTCGGTCTTTGAGTGGTGGTAATGCCCGCCGCGTGTTATCCCTGGATGCGCAGTAAAGTAAGAAAACTGCCCAGCCTCCTTGGTTTTAAGCATTTCCACAAAAACCCCGCGCGGATCGCCGTGTTTGGGAACTTCGTAAGTAAAACGCTCAGGCGGCAGATAACTCAAATAAGTGGAATAAAGCGCCCTTACAAGCCCCGTTCCGACCGACTCGGTAATCATCGTCTTGCGACTATCACGGAAAGCCGCCAATTGCTCGGAAAGCTCACCCACCGTAATATTGTATTGTGGCTCCACACTAACAAACGGCGAGCCTGAGTTTTTCCCTTCCATTACAGCAATGAAACATGCAACTACGTCATCTATATAAACCAGATTAATTCGCGCATGCGGATCATTGACATTGATTGGTAGACCGCGAGCGATATTATTACAAAAAGTCGCAACCGCTGAATTATAGTTAGGACGAGCCCACTTACCAAATACGTTAGGCAAACGAAACAAGTGCACTGCCGAACCATTTTCCGAGTTCAGATCAAGTAATACTTGTTCGGCGCCGAGTTTACTGCTGCCGTATGGGTTATCCAACTCCGCTTGACTCGATGACGTGTACAGCACTGGAACTTTCCGACCACTGAGTCGGATAGCATCACAGAGTGCACGAGTCAAATCGGTATTGCCGATATGAAACTCCTGCGGATTCAACGGACGATTGACACCGGCCAGATGGAAAATAAAGTCAACCCGCGCAACCAGACTCGGCAAGACGTCCAGGGAATCCTCGCGGGTAAAGCGCACCACTTCGATATCGGACTTCTCGCTCAGATGCGAAATAAGATTCTGGCCGACAAAACCATTGGCACCTGTAATCAGAACCTTCATTGCTTATTCCTCAGGTGTAGCGTGCTGACCACGCTGGATAGCGCGCATAAAGTTCAACTTGAGGAGCAGTTTCTGCATACCTTCTACATCAAGGCGCTCGGTATTATGCGAGTTGTAGTCTTCAGTGCGAGAGATTTTGGTCTCACCCTGCTCCACAAACTTGGAGTAATTCAGATCCCGCAGATCTGGTGGTACGCGGAAGTAGTCACCACGATCTTCAGCGCAGGACATTTCTTCACGACTAAGCAGCGCTTCAAAAAGCTTTTCACCATGACGGGTACCAATAACCTGAACGGGATGATCTGGCACATTAAGCATATTGATCAATGCTTTTGCCAAAACTTCCACAGTCGCTGCGGGAGCCTTCTGGACAAACATGTCACCATTTGTGCCATGCTCAAAAGCATACAAAACCAGATCGACCGCATCTGCCAAAGTCATCATGAATCGCGTCATGTTTGGATCAGTCAAGCTTAGCGGTATGCCCGAACGGATCTGATCAACAAACAAAGGAATAACGGAACCACGGGACGCCATCACGTTACCGTAACGGGTACCGCAGATAACCGTATTGTTATCGTTACGGGATTTGGCAACCATTACTTTTTCCATCATTGCTTTGGATATACCCATTGCATTGATTGGATAAACAGCTTTATCAGT
The DNA here is from genome assembly GCF_000967965.1 of Pseudomonas fluorescens. GTDB lineage: Bacteria > Pseudomonadota > Gammaproteobacteria > Pseudomonadales > Pseudomonadaceae > Aquipseudomonas > Aquipseudomonas grandcourensis. The sequence continues at coordinate 47,763 of NZ_LACC01000027.1, read as the reverse complement.
ACTCAGGCAGACTACGCGCTTAACGTTATTTTGTATCGCCGCTTCCAGTACGTTATCAGTACCAAGTACGTTTGTTTTCACAGCTTCCATTGGATGGAATTCACACGAAGGAACCTGCTTCAAGGCAGCGGCGTGAAAAATATAATCTACTCCACGAGTAGCATTGAGTACACTCTGGAAATCTCTGACGTCGCCAATATAGAACTTCAGCTTGGTGTTTGCGTATTTTTTACGCATGTCATCTTGTTTTTTCTCGTCTCGGCTGAACACACGAATTTCTTTGATATCAGTATCGAGAAACCGTTTCAGCACAGCATTACCAAACGAGCCGGTGCCACCGGTGATCAAAAGCGTTGAGTTACTGAAAGAAATAGCCATGAGAAGACCCCACTTATAGTGATGACATGATAATACTTCTTGCGTTCTCGACGCTCAAGTACTTTTCGTAATAGTGCCGACCATTGGCCCCTAGGGCCTTACAGAGTTCAGCGTCCTTAATCAACAAATCCAATTTGTTTTTTAGATTAGTTACATCCCCCGCCACTACGGCTAAACCAGCACATATTTTGTTTTCAAGGATATCTCCAAAATCCGTAACTGAATCCAAAGATGCAAGCACCGGAAGAGAAACTTTAAAATAATCTAATGATTTAGAGGGAAAGCTCGGCACAGTTAACTTCCCGGACAGAGAAATCAGACCCACATCGCAGGCTTGAACTACATACTGATACTCATCACGAGGTACGTAGTTGATAAACTTTACGTTCTTTAAACCACGAGTAAATACCGATTCCTCCAACCTTTCCTTCTCAGTCCCCTTACCAATGAAAAGGAAGGTCACATCATCACCAGTGTAAAGCTCAGCCAAATCGAGAATATTGTCCAATTCCTGGACAATAGACATTGCGCCACCATAAACAGCAATAAACCCTGTAGATGGCAAATCGTACTTCAACCTTATTTCAGACTTGTCTATCGGATCAACCTGCTTGATCTTCGCCCAAAGAGGTAAAATTTCCACACGCTGCTTATCCACCGCCGGAAAATTATCAAACAAGAACCTGGCATTACCGTCAGTCATACATCCGATGCGATCAAAGCTTTTGTACATTATTTCTTCAAGATAACGGAAAAAACCAAAAAACAGCTTATTTCTGATAGCACCGAGGTCTTTCAAATAATATGGAAAGAAATCCCAGAGCACCAGAAAAGACTGGGAGTCAAATTTTTTTCTAAAATAGCGAGACATCCCCAAAATGGTCACACAAGGCGTATTGGCAATTAACAGGTCGCACTTACTCACTTGCTTTCGCACTTCATGGCGAGCGAGGAAAGGAAACAAGAATATCTTCAGGGAAGTACCGATGACCCCTGTGTTATAAAATATAGCCGGAAGCTTGACCCTGATAACCTTAATACCATCAATCACCTTAGTGAATGACACAGGTTCATTCTTAAGCCACGAGAAAACAACCACAGAGACATTATGCCCGTCCTCATTCAATGAGTAAGCCAACTCATTAGTCAACCAAGCATCTTTTTTGTCATCCGCATATTTGGTAGTAAGCAGAACGATATCTTTACTTGATTTCATTATTTGGACCACAGCACGTCTAATTGGTTGAGCAAATCATTAGTTCGATCTTGCCCAGTCGAATTTTTATTATCATAAAAGAGCTGACTTTGATAGGGTATATAAACAATAGAAAGCGGACTTGATATAAATCTATAGAATGGCAAGTATGCAATTATCGCAATCACAAAGACAACAATAATACGACATGCGTATGTCACATACTGTAAAGCACCGAGTGTACACCCCACAAGGAAAATGGCGAAAAAAAACTGATACCGGGTAGATAGAGTTGGGAAGCCAAATATAATCAAAGGAATGAGCAGCGCCAACAAGGCCAACCGATAGGTTTGCAACCCCCACCTATCACCAAGAACCTCAACACTAGAAGACTCACGCCTTACCCAAGCCCCGTATATACATAAGAAAAACACTAGTGAAACAACTGCAAATGCAGCCCGATATGCAAAGCTTGCGTTAAAAACATCACGATCCAAATAAACCATGTATTTTGGATTGACGTAAACGATCAAAACCTCAACAACACCTCGAATGATATCAAAGGAAGATACATACAGCGCTACCGAAGCAGCAAAAATCAATGAAAATGTCCTTCGACTTAAAGGAAAAATATAGAGCAATGCAAGCAGCAAAACTCCGCCAACTACCGAATAGTGCAACGAGCAAGCCATCGCAAAGAAGACGAAGCCCGAGATTTTTTTATTTGAAAATAACTTATACACACCTATCAAAAATATACTAACTGCAAGGCCTTGCCTAAGCAGAGAAAACGCAGGTATCAAATAAAAATCTGGAACCGAGTACATTATCGCCATGACAACCAGGCAATACCTAGGAAAAAAGCGTCTCACTGCAAAAGCTATAAAAGCAATTTCCAATATACTTATTACCGCAGAAAACTGCTCGAACGCCAACCCCATACTTGCTGAAAGCTGGACAAGCCACTCATACCCAAATTCAAAATCAAGATAAAAGTCTTCCCCGTTTTGTACTGCTGTGTAATGCGCCTCATAGATTGGCCAATCATATCCGGTTTGAAACTTCAAACCTACGAACAAGGCAAGCAACGTCACCTGTAAAAAAAACAACCATGCCGACGGGTGATTATTTTTTTTCAATGAAAGAATGGCCAGCAACCAAACCACAACATATACAAAATTATATTGCGTCATACTTATTGTTCTGTTCTAAAGGCATTGAGTTATATCGAACCACCAAAAACCATATCAACACCATAGTCAGAGAAACAGCCCCCTGCAGTGGATACCCATAAGCCATATTATTGAAGCCATAAACCCGATAACACAAGATGCAGAAAAGGAGATACATTAGTGCACTAAGCATTTCATAGACGAGATAGAATCGAACATGCTGCTTAGCGATCATCACATAAAGAAACACCCAGCTCAGACACTTGAGAGCATCGCCAATCACATAAACTTTCATGATCCCAGCGGCGGCCGCAAAAGCATCACCATAAATTAACCAAATAGCGAAGCTCGCCAATACGTTTACCGAGACCACCATCACAACAACGAAACCGAGTGCCATTACCCCGATACGACATACAAAACTCGCCAAGGCCCTGCCTTCTTGTGAACTGTACTTAGGTAACAACAACGTAGAAAAGAGGACACTGCATATACCCATGTATATATCGGATAGACGGGTCACTGCATACCACGTGCCTGCCTCAGCCATTGACCCATTAGTAGATATATAGTCTCGCAGGACGATCTGCACGCCGTAGACTATAATTACCGACCCCAAGGCCATAAGCGAGTAAGACAACAATATCTTTATGACTTCAACATCCAGTCTAACCAGACTCAGTCTTGGAAGTCGAAATCTCGCCGGCAGAAGCAACACACACACACCCGCAATAGCAGGTGCCAGTGCTATTGAATAAACAGCTCCTGGCTTGCCAAAAATAATGGAAAAAGAACACGTCAATAAAGCTGTAAAAAATGCCGTTATGACGGAATACCACAAATACTCACTGTACTTTTGACCACCATTAAAGTAAGAAATAAATAAATTATTCAAACCTATAAAAAAAGCACCTAGAGGCAGAAGCAATAACACCTCCACCCACCCACCCTGCAAGAAAAAATCGGAAATAAGGGTGCTCGAAAAAAGCAAAACCAAAACAAAAGAAAAACTAAAAGCCAGTAGCAGCATCAATGACGATTGCAGGATTCGCTCTTTTGGATATTTATCTTCAGCTATCAGTTTCACCACACCGGAAGTTGTTACCGAGGATGCACCAGCACTTAAAATCTGAAGAAAGGCTTGTATTTGCCCAACTACGGCCATACCGCTCGGCCCAACATAAAACGCCACTACTTTCAGAGATGCGACAGCGAACACTAGTTTAAAAACTGCCTGACAACCAATGTTGATAATTGGCCTAATCATTCTTTTCCGCATCCCTATCCAACAACCATAACCAGCCCGCCTACCATATACCAACAACAAACACAACAACTTTTAACAGAATTATAAAGTGTATACACTTTTCCGCCATCCGGCAAAAGTCTTCTATTTGCCCCGCCCGCCATTATCTCCTAGATGACACAATAGCGTTACCAGATTTTGATAGGTAGACACATTTCTACGTATCGGCATGCGCTTTATGGCTTGATACAGCCATCGAACCGTGAACGCTTGCCGCACCACTAGCATCATCCACCGCCCCCCCTCCGACCAAGCAAAAAAGGGAGGGATTTTCACGCATCTGAAACCGATTATTCAGCGTGGCGAGCGCTATCTTCCCGAACGCTACACAAGCATCCAAACGAACGCCCCAGACGCCCGTGCACCCAATACGGTAATTTACCCACCTCAGGGATGTGAGGAGGGAATCAGAATTTTGGCGCGCAACAAAGGTGCGACATACCCGAACAGCGCCAAAACCAACCCCAGGAAGAGCCCGAAGCACGCCCCCTGTATCAGAATTGATAATTTATTCGGCTTGATCGGACTATCAGGATCATCAACCGCTCCGTCCTGCCGATATACCGAAACACCGGAGGAATCGACGGTCAAATTTTTAAGAAATGAGTACTTAACTTGCAAAACTCGCAGATTCTGAATGAACGGATCGTCAGACTCACGGTTTTCCAAACCTTCAATTTCGGCCTGGAGCGCATCACTTCCACGCATATATAAAGCTTGACTATCCACACCCAGAGATAACTCCCCGGGAGTTTTCCCACTGATAATGACCGGCTTGTTCAAACCAATGGCTCTGGCAATCACCAAAGCCTCACTTAGAACCTTTATTTTATCCTCTCGCTCTCGCCGAGTACTTTCGCGGAGACCATTAATCTGTTGCTCCAAGTTACGCGCTCTAACCTGAGCTTCTCTAACCACGTTTTTGATCAATTCGCTTTTTGCTGTAACACCGGCATTTTTTACATAAGTGCGCACCCATTCACCGGCTTCCGAAGGATTGCCGCTCTGCACAGTAACAGAATAACGGTCAGGGCTTTCCTTTCCCTCCGAAGAGATGACCAACTGCTTTGAGAATTTTTGATATAGACGGTCACGCGAACCCTGGCGTGCATTTTCAGTCAATGACGGCAGATAAACCTCCTCGAAAAAAGATCGCCGTAAGGATTCACTAAAGAGATTACGAACGAATACATCGTAAACATCTTTAACAGAGAAGAGTGGCAAGTCGGAATTCAATGTTCGACCATAGTTAAAATCTGCAATATTGCTTTGAGCAGGAGGCAATACGTATATTCTGGCCTCGTACAATGGCTCAGCTGCAAAGGCGTATACCGCCGAGACAATAGTCACAAGTACGGTTACACTGACAACTATCCACTTCCGCACCCAAAGCGCTTTGATCAAGACAAGAATATCTATCTCATCACTGCTTATTGGGGTGTTCGAGACCTGGAGCATGACGACCAACATCCTTAAACATTAGAAAAGTCTTACCTACGAAATAATACAGCCCGCCAATTTTTGAACCGACTAAAATACTACAGCCTTTTTCATCTCAACTTGAAGCGAATAGACTTCTAACCTCGGCTTTTTCTAAGGCTAGCATACCAACTGAATAACGGTCCCACCGCCAAACCAATTAGCAACGACAGCAACATATACAGCGACACTGGAAGCTTAGGCATCAACCAACCTAGAAATTGCACACTAACTAATTCTTGGTTTTCCAGTACGAACGCCACTATCAATACAACCATCAAGATCATCAGGATCAACCCGACGTAACGAATTGGAGCAGCGCTACGAGCCCTTCCACTCACTGTTGTTCCTCCTCGTCTTCATTCACCCGATCCCTCAACTCCTTACCAGGCTTGAAGTGTGGAACGAATTTGCCATCGAGGCTAACGGACTGACCGGTTTTTGGGTTGCGGCCTACTCGCGGCGCGCGATAGTGCAGAGAGAAGCTGCCAAACCCCCGGATCTCGATACGATCTCCGGTAGCCAGACATTGGGACATTTGCTCAAGCATGGTCTTGATGGCCAGCTCCACATCCTTGGATGAGAGCAGCCCTTGATGGGTGACAATTCGTTCGATCAACTCCGACTTCGTCATATTTTTCCCTTCTTTTTCAAGCAGCTAGGTCAGCGCTTCAAAGGTTTTAGCACGCCTGCACGATTTTGAACAGTCTGAGTTTTACCATCTATCCCAGCGCCTCAAAATGCTTGATTCCTGGAACGGGTAGACTCTGGGCGATCACCCTGTTATCGGCAAATCACCAACATAGTGCGCGTCAGGAAACCTGCCGGGTTGAACCCAAACAGCCCCTCCTCCTCTTCCTTGAGATCATCAGACCTTGCAACAACCTGGTAGCCCGCCCCCTTGCATTCCTTGGTCGCGCGCTTGTAACACATGTCCCATTTCGAACCGAGCCCCGAACAATCGACCTCAATGCCGCCAACCCCACGCACTACGTGAGTTTTGGCGTTAGTGGTACAACCCGCTAGCACCAGCACTACTACTGCGACAATGAGCTTGTTCATTCACGTCCTTTTGCCAGAAAGCCTACCAGGCGATCATCAGTCTCAGACTAAAGACTAGCTGCAAATAACCGTTTGATCTGACTAAACAATCAGACATTTTTTGGGCATTTTTGGTTCACGGTCCGAGCAAATCAAGCTGGCCAAAATTCATTCACTAAATTACAGGCACAAAAAAGGGCGACCGAAGTCGCCCTTTTTTACAGAAAATCAGAACTTAGTTCTGCTTTTCCATTTGTGCACGCAGCAGGTCACCCAGGGTGGTGGCCACAGGAGCATCAGTAGCTACTGGCTTGTCGCGCAGGCTCTGGATTGCTTCTTTCTCGTCTTCAACGTCTTTCGACTTGATCGAGAGCTGAATTACACGGCTCTTGCGGTCAACGCTGATGATCTTGGCTTCTACTTCTTCGCCTTCTTTCAGAACGTTGCGCGCGTCTTCAACGCGGTCACGGCTGATTTCGGAGGCTTTCAGAGTCGCTTCGATATCGTCGGCCAGAGTGATGATGGCGCCTTTAGCGTCAACTTCCTTCACGATGCCTTTAACGATGGCGCCTTTGTCGTTCTCTTGAACGTACTCGGAGAACGGATCGCTTTCCAGTTGCTTGATACCCAGGGAGATGCGCTCGCGCTCTGGGTCAACCGACAGGATAACGGTGTCCAGCTCGTCGCCCTTCTTGAAGCGGCGAACGGCTTCTTCGCCCACTTCGTTCCAGGAGATGTCGGACAGGTGAACCAGACCGTCGATACCGCCGTCCAGACCAATGAAGATACCGAAATCGGTGATCGACTTGATGGTGCCGGAGATTTTATCGCCCTTGTTGAACTGGCCAGAGAAATCTTCCCATGGGTTAGATTTGCACTGCTTGATGCCCAGGGAGATACGACGACGCTCTTCGTCGATGTCCAGAACCATAACTTCCACTTCGTCGCCGACTTGTACGACTTTCGAAGGGTGGATGTTCTTGTTGGTCCAGTCCATTTCGGAAACGTGTACCAGACCTTCAACGCCTTCTTCCAGCTCAGCGAAGCAGCCGTAGTCGGTCAGGTTGGTTACACGCGCGGTAACGCGAGTGCTTTCTGGGTAACGAGCCTTGATAGCAACCCATGGATCTTCGCCCAGCTGCTTCAGGCCCAGGGAAACACGATTGCGCTCGCGATCGTACTTCAGAACCTTGACATCGATCTCGTCGCCAACGTTGACGATTTCGGAAGGATGCTTGATACGCTTCCAAGCCATGTCGGTAATGTGCAGCAGGCCATCGACGCCACCCAGATCGACGAATGCGCCGTAATCGGTGAGGTTCTTGACGATACCTTTGACTTGTTGGCCTTCCTGCAGGGATTCCAGCAGAGCTTCGCGCTCGGCGGAGTTCTCGGCTTCCAGGACGCTGCGACGGGAAACGACAACGTTGTTGCGCTTCTGGTCCAGCTTGATGACCTTGAATTCCAGCTCTTTGCCTTCCAGGTGCGTGGTGTCGCGCACTGGACGGACGTCAACCAGAGAACCTGGCAGGAACGCACGGATGCCGTTAACGTCGACAGTGAAGCCGCCTTTAACCTTACCGTTGATAACGCCCTTGACCACTTCTTCGGCTGCGAAGGCTGCTTCCAGAACAATCCAGCATTCAGCGCGCTTGGCTTTTTCACGGGACAGCTTGGTTTCACCAAAGCCGTCTTCAACCGAGTCCAGAGCAACGTGAACTTCGTCACCGACGTTGATGTTCAGTTCGCCAGCGTCGTTGTAGAACTGCTCAAGCGGGATGAGTGCTTCAGACTTCAGGCCAGCGTGAACGGTTACCCAGCGAGCCTGGTAATCGATATCAACGATAACACCGGTGATGATGGAGCCTGCCTGAAGGTTCAGGGTTTTTAGGCTTTCTTCAAAGAGTTCCGCAAAGCTTTCGCTCATTTTAATTCCTGTTGATGAGGGCGAAGAATACGCCCATCTCCACACCCCAGACGGTGTGGGTTAGTTTCATTTAAAAGAAGCCACCGCAGGACTATGACTGGTCCCCTGCGGCCTTCTTGGTCACCCGGCGATATCGCGAATGGCGATCTCGCTCATGATGCGTTCCAGCACCTGGTCGATGGATAATTCCGTGGAATCCAGCTGTATGGCGTCAGCCGCCGGTTTGAGCGGGGCTACCGCTCGCTGGGTGTCACGCTCATCGCGCGCACGTATCTCATCTAGCAGACTCGACAGACTAACACCCTCGACCTTGCCCTTCAACTGCAAATATCGACGGCGCGCCCGTTCCTCGGCACTGGCGGTCAGAAAAATCTTCAGCGGCGCGTCAGGAAAAACCACTGTGCCCATGTCGCGACCATCCGCCACAAGGCCCGGCGCCTCCTGAAAGGCTCGCTGGCGCTGCAGCAGCGCCTCGCGTACAGCGGGCAGCGCAGCCACCTGGGAAGCGCCGGAACCGACGCTTTCGGTGCGAATGACATCGCTGACTTCATCACCTTCCAGAATGATGCGTTGCAACTGACCGTCCGTCGCCGCGATGAACTGCACATCCAGATGAGCGGCGAGTTTCTTCAGCAGCTCTTCATTGGTCAGGTCGACACCGTGGTTATGCGCGGCGAAGGCCAGCAATCGGTACAACGCACCGGAATCCAGCAGGTTCCAGCCCAGGCGCTTGGCCAGAATCCCGGCTACCGTACCCTTGCCCGAACCACTTGGCCCATCAATAGTGATGACCGGTGCAATGTTGATCACGACTGTGCCTCTTGTGCCACGCGAATACCGACCTGTGCGCACAGCGCCAGGAAATTCGGGAACGACGTCGCGACGTTGGCGCAATCATGAATGCGGATCGGCGCACTGGCGCGCAGCGAAGCAACGCTGAACGCCATGGCAATACGGTGATCACCATGACCGTGCACTTCACCGCCGCCGATCTGGCCGCCGTCGATGATGATGCCATCCGGGGTTGGCTCGCACTTGACGCCCAGCGCCAGCAAACCATCCGCCATGACCTGGATGCGATCCGACTCCTTGACCCGCAGCTCTTCGGCGCCACGCAACACGGTGCGCCCTTCGGCACAGGCCGCGGCGACGAACAACACCGGGAACTCGTCGATCGCCAGCGGGACCAGCGCCTCGGGAATCTCGATACCTTTGAGTTTAGCTGCACGTACGCGCAAGTCAGCCACCGGTTCGCCACCCACTTCACGCTGGTTTTCCAGAGTGATGTCGGCGCCCATCAGGCGCAGGATGTCGATCACACCGGTACGGGTCGGGTTGATGCCGACGTGCTCCAGCACCAGCTCCGAACCTTCGGCGATCGATGCCGCCACCAGAAAGAACGCCGAAGACGAAATATCGCCCGGTACCTCGATGTGGGTCGCGGTCAGTTTATTGCCGGACTCGACCGATGCGGTCGCACCATTGACCGTTACCGGGTAGCCGAAGCCACGGAGCATGCGCTCGGTATGGTCGCGGGTCGGAGCAGGCTCGGTAACCGTGGTCCTGCCTTCGGCATAGAGGCCGGCAAGCAGCAGGCAGGACTTAACCTGGGCACTGGCCATCGGCATGGTGTAGGTCAGGCCCTTGAGCTTGTTGCCACCACGAATGGTCATCGGAGGGCGACCTTCAGCGGCGGTTTCGATTACCGCGCCCATTTCACGCAGCGGGTTGGCCACGCGATTCATCGGGCGTTTGGACAGCGAAGCGTCGCCGGTCAGGGTGCTGTCGAAGTTCTGCGCAGCCAGCAGGCCGGACAGCAGACGCATCGAAGTACCGGAGTTGCCCAGGTAGATCGGGCCCGGTGCCGGCTTCAGGCCATGCAGGCCGACGCCGTGAATGGTCACGCGACCGTGGTGCGGACCTTCGATGACCACGCCCATGTCACGGAACGCCTGCAAGGTCGCCAGGGCATCTTCGCCCTCCAGGAAACCTTCGACTTCGGTGACACCTTCGGCCAGGGAGCCAAGCATGATCGAACGGTGGGAAATCGATTTGTCACCCGGTACGCGAATCCGACCGGACAGGCGGCCACCAGGTTGAGCCAGGAAAATCAGATCGTTGGAATTCATAGCGTCCACATAGGCCCTGCGGGCCAGGATTTTACTGAAATGCTCGCGGGCAACCCGGGCGCGAGTGAAAACGCCCAACAATTGGTGCCCATCCCCTGCATCGACCGCGTCGCGCAATGCGTCGAGATCGCTGCGAAATGTATCGAGTGTGCGCAGGACAGCTTCGCGGTTGGCGAGGAAGATGTCGTGCCACATGACCGGGTCGCTTCCGGCGATTCTTGTGAAATCGCGGAAACCGCCCGCAGCGTAACGGAAGATCTCAAGATTTTCATTGCGCTTGGCCAACGAATCGACCAGGCCGAACGCCAGCAAGTGCGGCAGATGGCTGGTCGCGGCCAGCACTTCGTCGTGACGCTCGACCTGCATGTGCTCGACATCGGCACCCAACTCGCGCCACAAGCGGTCGACTACCGCCAAGGCTGCCGGATCGGTCTGATCCAGCGGCGTCAGGATCACTTTGTGGCGACGGAACAGCTCGGCATTGGAGGCTTCCACCCCGCTCTGCTCTGAACCGGCAATCGGGTGCCCCGGCACGAAGCATGACGGCATCTTGCCAAATGCTTCGGTGGCCGCACGCACCACATTGCCCTTGGCACTGCCGACATCGGTCAGGATCGCCTGCCCCAGATCCATGCCCGCCAGACGCGCGAGCACTTTTTCCATGGCCAGGATCGGCACCGCCAGCTGGATGACGTCGGCGCCCTGACAAGCAACGCCCAGGTCCTCCTCGCAGCGATCCACCACACCCAACTCAACCGCGAGTTTGCACGATTGTGGATCGAGATCGACTCCGACCACTTCGCGGCACAGACCGCTTTCACGCAAACCCTTGGCAAACGAACCGCCGATCAAACCGAGACCGACCACCACCAGGCGACCGATCATAGGCTCAGCAGATTGCAGCGCAGTGACATCAACCACGAGCCAGAACCTTGGTCAGCGCTTCCAGGAAGCGGCTGTTCTCTGCCGGCAGGCCAATGGTGATGCGCAGGTGGTTCGGCATACCGTAGTTGGCCACCGGACGCACGATCACGCCTTCACGAAGCAAGCCCTGGAACACCGGGGCCGCGACTTGACCGAGATCGACGCAAATGAAATTGCCCTTGGACGGGATCCAGCTCAGCCCCAGCTCACGGAAACCGGTTTCCAGTTGCTGCATGCCGGACTCGTTCAACTGACGGCTTTGCGCCAGATACTCTTCGTCCTTCAACGCCGCACAGGCCGCAGCCAAGGCCAGGCTGTTGACGTTGAACGGCTGGCGTACACGGTTCAGCACGTCTGCGACCACCGCCGTGGACAAGCCATAACCCACGCGCAGCGCCGCCAGGCCATAGGCCTTGGAGAAGGTGCGGGAAACCAGCAGGTTCGGATAAGCCGCCAGGAAGTCCAGGCCATCCGGCAGATCGCTGCCTTCGGCGTATTCGATGTAAGCCTCGTCCAGTACGACCAGCACATGCTCCGGCACATCCTGCAGGAATTCATCCAGCGCCTCGGCGTCGAACCAGGTCCCGGTCGGGTTGTTCGGGTTGGCGATGAACACCACGCGGGTGTTGGCATCGATCGCCGCCAGCATGGCAGGCAGGTCATGCCCCCAATCCTTGGCCGGAACCACCTTGGCCAGCGCGCCGACAGCCTGGGTGGCAATCGGGTAGACCGCGAACGCATGCTCGCTGAACACGGCATTCAGGCCCGGCGCCAGGTAGGCACGCGCAACCAGCTCCAGGATATCGTTGGAACCGTTGCCCAGCGTAACCTGGTTGAGTTCGACGCGGCACTGCTCGGCCAACAGGCTCTTGAGGGCAAAACCGTTGCCGTCCGGATAACGGGTCAGCTCGGCCAGCGCATCGCGGATCGCCGCCAGCGCCTTGGGGCCGGCGCCCAGCGGGTTTTCGTTGCTCGCCAACTTGATGATGCTGGCTGGATCGAGGTCCAGCTCACGTGCCAGTTCGTCCACGGGCTTGCCCGGAACGTAAGGCGAAAGTTGTTGCACGCCCGGCTGTGCCAGAGCGAGGAAATTGCCACTCATTTGCTACCGCCCCTTAGAGAACTGCTTTCGGGTAGGAACCCAGCACCTTGAGTGCCACTGCTTCCTGACTGATCTTTTCCAGCACACCCTTGACCAGCGGGTCGCGGTGGTGGCCGACGAAGTCGATGAAGAACACGTAGGTCCATTTACCGCTGCGCGACGGACGAGTCTCGATTCGCGTCAGGTCGATGCCATTGTCGTGGAACGGCACCAGCAACTCGTGAAGCGCACCCGGCTTGTTGCTCATCGAAACGATGATCGAGGTCTTGTCGTCGCCGGTCGGCGGCACTTCCTGGTTGCCGATCATGAGGAAACGCGTGGAGTTATCCGGGCGGTCCTCGATTTTTTCGGCCAGACGTGTCAAGCCGTACAGGCCGGCCGCCATGTCGCCGGCAATCGCCGCCGAGTTCCACTCACCCTTGACCCGCTTGGCCGCTTCGGCGTTGCTGGACACCGCCACGCGCTCGACATTCGGGTAATGGGCGTCCAGCCACTTGCGGCACTGGGCCAGGGACTGGGCGTGGGAGTAGATGCGGCTGATGCTGTCGGTCTTGGTGTTTTCACCGACCAACAGGTGATGGTGGATACGCAGCTCGACTTCGCCGCAGATCACCATGTCGTGTTCAAGGAAGCTGTCGAGGGTGTGGTTGACCGCGCCTTCGGTAGAGTTCTCCACCGGCACCACGCCAAAATTCACCGCCCCCGCCGCCACTTCACGGAACACTTCGTCGATCGCCGCCATCGGCTTGCTGATCACCGCGTGGCCGAAGTGCTTCATGGCCGCCGCCTGGGTGAACGTACCTTCAGGGCCGAGGTAAGCCACTTTCAGCGGCTGCTCGAGCGCCAGGCACGACGACATGATTTCGCGGAACAACCGCGCCATCTCTTCGTTGCCCAGCGGCCCCTGGTTGCGCTCCATGACACGCTTGAGCACCTGAGCTTCGCGCTCAGGACGATAGAACACCGGCACTTCGCCTTCGGCCAGCGAGGCCATCTTTACTCGCGCGACTTCCTGGGCGCAGCGCGCACGCTCACTGATCAGTTCCAGGACCTTTTCGTCCAGGGCATCAATGCGCAGGCGCAGTGCCTTGAGTTCTTGCTCAGACATTAGCCGTGTTCCTTCTCGAACTCTGCCATGTACGAAACCAGCGCATTGACGGCGTTGATGTCGACGGCGTTATAGATGGAGGCGCGCATGCCACCCACGGAACGGTGCCCCTTGAGGTTCAACAGGCCACGCTCGTCGGCACCGGCCAGGAACGGCTTGTCCAGACGATCATCAGCCAGGCGGAACGGCACGTTCATCCACGAGCGGTCCGACTTGTTGATCGGGTTGCTGTACAGGCCGCTGGCATCGATGAAGCCATACAGCGTGCGCTGCTTGACTTCGTTGAGCTTGCCGATGGCCTCGACGCCGCCCTGCTCTTTGAGCCACTCGAATACCAGGCCGGACAAGTACCAGGCCAGGGTCGGCGGGGTGTTGTACATCGAACCGTTATCGGCCGCGACCTTGTAGTTGAGCATGGTCGGGCAAATGGAGCGCGCATGACCCAGCAGGTCTTCGCGAACGATGTTGACCACGATACCACTCGGGCCGATGTTTTTCTGGGCGCCGGCGTAGATCATGCCGAAGCGCGAAACATCCACCGGGCGCGACAGGATGTCCGAGGACATGTCGGCGACCAGCGGGATATCACCGGTCTCGGGAATCCATTGGAATTCCAGGCCGCCGATGGTTTCGTTCGGCGCGTAGTGAACGTAGGCCGCGTCTTTCGACAACTTCCATTCGTTCTGGCCGGGAATGGCGAAATAGTCGTAAGGCTTGGCGGTGCCGGCAACATTGACATGGCCGTAGCGCGAAGCTTCTTCGATGGCTTTCTGCGACCAGATACCGGTATCGATATAGTCGGCCGAGCCGTTTTCCGGCAACAGGTTCAGAGGAATCTGAGCGAATTGCTGGCTGGCGCCACCTTGCAGAAACAGCACTTTATAGTTCGAGGGGATATTCAGCAGATCACGCAGATCCTGCTCGGCCTTGGTGGCGATGGACACGAACTCATCACTGCGATGGCTCATTTCCATGACCGACAGACCCTTGCCGTGCCAGTCGAGGAGTTCACCCTGGGCGCGCTGCAGGACAGCTTCGGGAAGCGCCGCAGGACCGGCACAGAAGTTATAGGCTCTCTTGCTCACATCCAATCTCGCTCTGATTTGGTGGTATCACGCAATAAATCGCAACATCAATCGACACCCTGTAGGAGCGAGCTTGCTCGCGAAAAACCTGAGGACGCCGCGGGATGCCAGGCTTCCCGCGTTATCGTTAACGTCCATCGCGAGCGAGCTCGCTCCTACAGAAGGGACATAATTATTCAAAGGGACAAACAACAAGGGGGCGAATTTTCATCCGCCCCCTGCTTACCCGCTTATTCCTGTGGTTCTTCGTCAGCGGCGGCGTCGAGTTGTTGGTCTTCGGCAACGTCGTCGATCACGACTTCCCCGACAAACCCTTCACCCTCTTCACCTTCCAGCTCTTCACCCTCGACTTCCGACGGCTCCTGAACCCGCTCCAGCCCGACCAGTGTTTCGTCGTTGGCCAGCTTGATCAGGGTCACGCCCTGAGTGTTACGACCCAGGCTGGACACTTCGTCGACACGGGTACGCACCAGGGTGCCCTGGTCGGAAATCAGCATGATTTCCTCGCCATCGAGTACCTGGACTGCACCGACCAGACGGCCGTTACGCTCGTTGCTGACCATGGCGATAACGCCCTGGCCGCCACGCTTGTACTCAGGGAACTCGGTGATCGCCGTGCGCTTGCCGTAGCCACGCGCCGAAGCGGTGAGGATCTGGCTGCCTTCTTCCGGGATCAGCATGGAAATCAGCTTCTGACCTTCCGGCAGACGCATGCCGCGGACACCGCGAGCGGTACGGCCCATGGCGCGAACGTCGGTTTCCTTGAAACGGGTAACCTTGCCGCCGTCGGAGAACAGCATGACTTCGCGCTCGCCATCGGTAATGGCGGCAGAGATCAGTACGTCACCTTCGTCCAGCTCCAGCGCGATCAGACCGACGCTGCGTTGACGACTGAAGGATTCCAGCGGGGTCTTCTTCACGGTGCCTTTAGCAGTCGCCATGAAGATGAAGTGACCTTCGGTGTATTCCTCGACCGGCAGCATGGTGGTGATGTATTCATCACTGTCCAGCGGCAGCAGGTTGACCAGCGGACGACCACGGGCAGCGCGGGACGCTTCCGGAATTTCGTAGGTTTTCAGCCAGTACACTTTGCCCTTGCTGGAGAACAGCAGCAGCGTGGTGTGGCTGTTGGCAACCAGCAGGTGAGCAATGTAGTCCTCATCCTTGACGCCGGTCGCCGACTTGCCTTTACCGCCACGACGCTGAGCCTGATACGCAGCCAATGGCTGGGTCTTGGCGTAGCCACCGTGGGAGATGGTCACGACGCGCTCTTCTTCCGGGATCATGTCACCCAGGGTCAAGTCGAGACGGGCATCGAGGATCTCGGTGCGACGCACATCGCCGTACTCGGCGCGGATCACTTCCAGCTCTTCGCGGATCACTTCCATCAGACGCGTGGCGCTGCTGAGGATGCGGATCAGTTCGCCGATCTGGTTGAGGATCTCTTGATACTCGGCCAGCAGTTTTTCGTGTTCCAGACCGGTCAGACGGTGCAGACGCAGTTCCAGAATGGCTTGCGCCTGTTCTGGCGACAGGAAGTATTTGCCGTCGCGTAGGCCGTATTGCGGGTCCAGGGTTTCTGGACGGCAAGAGTCGGCACCGGCACGTTCGACCATGGCCACCACGGCAGAGGATTCCCAGGCAGTACTGATCAGCGCTTCCTTGGCTTCCGACGGCGTTGGCGAGGCCTTGATAAGGGCGATGACCGGGTCGATGTTCGACAGGGCAACCGCTTGACCTTCCAGAATGTGACCACGTTCGCGGGCTTTACGCAGCTCGAACACGGTACGGCGGGTAACGACTTCGCGACGGTGACGAACGAAGGCTTCCAGCAGGTCCTTGAGGTTCAGGATCCGTGGACGGCCGTCGATCAGCGCAACGATATTGATACCGAACACCGCTTGCAGCTGGGTCTGGGCGTAGAGGTTGTTGAGGATGACCTCAGGCACTTCGCCGCGACGCAATTCGATCACGACGCGCATACCGTCCTTGTCGGACTCGTCGCGCAGTTCGGTGATGCCTTCGAGCTTCTTCTCTTTTACCAGTTCGGCGATCTTCTCGATCAGACGCGCCTTGTTCAACTGGTAAGGGAGTTCGGTGATGACGATCTGCTGGCGGCCACCGACCTTGTCGATGTCTTCGATCATCGAGCGGGCGCGCATGTAAATGCGACCGCGACCGGTGCGGTAGGCTTCGATGATGCCGGCGCGACCGTTGATGATCGCGGCGGTCGGGAAGTCCGGACCGGGGATGTATTGCATCAGCTCGTCGACAGTCAGCTCTGGATTGTCGATGAGCGCCAGGCAACCGTCGATGACTTCACCGAGGTTGTGCGGCGGAATGTTGGTCGCCATGCCCACGGCGATACCGCTGGAGCCGTTGACCAGCAGGTTGGGAATACGGGTCGGCATGACCGCCGGGATCATTTCGGTGCCGTCGTAGTTCGGCACCCAGTCCACGGTTTCTTTATGCAGGTCAGCCAACAGCTCGTGCGCCAGCTTGGTCATGCGCACTTCGGTGTATCGCATGGCCGCAGCGTTGTCGCCGTCCACCGAACCGAAGTTGCCCTGGCCGTCTACCAGCAGGTAGCGCAGGGAGAATGGCTGCGCCATCCGAACGATGGTGTCGTACACCGCGGTATCACCGTGCGGGTGATACTTACCGATCACGTCACCGACAACACGGGCAGATTTCTTGTACGGCTTGTTGAAGTCGTTGCCCAGCTCGCTCATCGCGAACAGCACGCGCCGGTGCACGGGCTTCAAGCCATCGCGCGCATCCGGCAGTGCCCGCCCGACAATTACGCTCATCGCGTAGTCGAGGTAGGACTGCTTCAGCTCGTCTTCGATATTGACCGGGAGGATTTCTTTGGCCAGTTCGCCCATGAGAAGCCTGATTCCTTTTTCTGGTGAAACTTCGTCAGGACCAACGAAGCTCGCCGCTGCAGGCTCAGTGCCATGCATTGGCTTACAACAAATCAACGAGTTATGCCATGGATCTGTGCAGTACGGGTCGCCACTTGGGGCAACCCTGGAAACCGCCGGATGTTATCACAAGAGCCGCCACGCACCTATCCCCCAGATGCGCATGGAGAGTAGTTAGTTGACCGGTGACAGGCTTGAAGGGGACGAGAGAGGCTTAGAGCTGTGTTGAATGGAGAATTTGTGGCTGATTCGGGCTGATTTGTTGGCTTTAAGGGCCTCTTCGCGGGCAAGCCCGCTCCCACAGTGTCCTGCGGCGGTCACAAAACCTGTGGGAGCGAGCTTGCTCGCGATGGCGGCTTACCAGACACCAAAGATTATCAATGCAGACGTTTACGGCACATCAACTGCGCCATTTTCGCCGTATCCGGGCGTTCTACAATGCCTTTTTCGGTGACGATCGCATCGATCAGATCCGCCGGCGTCACGTCGAACACCGGGTTAAAGGCATGAACATCAGCCCCGACGCGCTTGCCGCCGACCTCCAGCAACTCGCGACCATCACGCTCTTCAATCGGGATCTCATCGCCACTTGCCAGATTCATGTCGATGGTCGAACTCGGCGCCACCACCATGAAGCGCACGCCATGGTGCATGGCGTTGACCGCCAGTTGGTAGGTGCCGATCTTGTTCGCCACGTCGCCGTTGGCGGTAATCCGGTCAGCGCCGACGATGACCCAGGTAGGGCCTTTGGTCTTCATGATATGCGCCGCGGCAGAATCGACATTGAGGGTTACTGGAATGCCTTCATTGGCCAGTTCCCACGCGGTCAGCCGCGAGCCCTGTAGCCATGGGCGGGTTTCGTCGACATAGACCTGCTCGACCATACCCTCGATGAATGCTGCACGAATCACCCCCAACGCCGTGCCAAAGCCGCCCGTGGCCAGCGCGCCGGTGTTGCAGTGGGTCAGGATCGCCTGGGCGTTGCCCTGATGCTTGCGGATCAGGTCCACACCCAGCTGGGCCATGGTCAGGTTGGCTTCGCGATCACTTTCATGAATGGCGATAGCCTCGGCCTCCAGCACCGCCAGCGGATCGGCATTGTCTTTCAGGCGATCAAGCCGGTCGTGCATGCGACCCAGCGCCCAGAACAGGTTGACCGCGGTAGGACGAGAATCGGCCAACAGCATGAAATCCTCTTCCAGCGCCGCGTACCAGTCACCACCTTCGGCAATACGGGCACGGGCAGCCAGTACGATGCCATAAGCCGCACTGATACCAATCGCCGGAGCACCGCGCACCACCATCGAGCGAATGGCCTCGGCCACGCCAGCAGCGCTGGTGTAGGCGATCCAGGTTTCCTCGAACGGCAAAATGCGCTGATCCAGCAGATGGAGAGCGCCATCACGCCAATCGATGGCCTTCACCTTTTCCGCAGCCAACAGTCGATCGCGCATCCCTCACCCCGCACTCATGAACAAAAGCCGCCGATTATAGCGATCCCCCCGCGAAGACGCTCGGGTATACTTCGCCATCCTATACAAAAGCACTGGAACCGACCCTCGATGCCGAACACTGCCGCTGCGCTCGACCTGTTATTGCTGCCGACCTGGCTGGTACCCGTCGAACCTGCTGGTGTTGTGCTCAAGGAACATGGCGTGGGCATCCGTGATGGACGCATCGTGTTTATCGGCCCACGTTCCGCCGCGCTGAAGCTTAACGCAACCGAAACCCGCGAATTGCCCGACATGTTGCTCAGCCCCGGCCTGATCAATGCCCACGGGCACGCGGCGATGACGCTGTTCCGTGGCCTGGCCGATGACCTGCCATTGATGACCTGGCTGGAAAACCACATCTGGCCCGCCGAAGCCAAGTGGGTCGACGAGGACTTCGTGCGCGACGGCACGGATCTGGCCATCGCCGAGCAAATCAAAGGCGGCATCACCTGTTTCTCTGACATGTACTTCTTCCCGAAGGTTGCCAGCGAGCGCGTGCACAACAGCGGCATTCGTGCGCAGATCGCGATTCCGATCCTCGACTTCCCCATTCCGGGCGCCGCTACGGCGGACGAAGCCATTCGTCAGGGCGTTGAACTGTTTGGCGATCTCAAGCACCACGAGCGCATCAAAATCACCTTCGGCCCCCATGCGCCCTACACCGTAGGTGACGAAAACCTGGAAAAAATCCGGGTGATCGCCGAGGAACTGGACGCCTCGATCCACATGCACGTGCATGAAACGGCGTTTGAAGTGCAGCAATCGGTCGAGCAGCGCGGTGAACGACCGCTGGCCCGGCTGGCGCGCCTGGGCTTGCTGGGGCCGCGCTTCCAGGCGGTTCACATGACCCAGATCAGCGAAGAAGACCTGGCGCTGCTGGTAGAAAGCAACAGCAATGTGATTCATTGCCCGGAGTCGAACCTGAAGCTGGCCAGCGGGTTCTGCCCGGTCGAGCGTTTGTGGGAGGCCGGGGTCAATGTCGCGGTCGGCACCGATGGCGCGGCCAGCAACAATGACCTGGACCTGCTCGGCGAAACCCGCACCGCGGCTCTGCTGGCCAAGGCTGTTGCCGGCTCGGCCACCGCGCTGGATGCCCATCGCGCCTTGCGCATGGCCACCCTCAACGGTGCCCGGGCACTGGGTATCGAGGCCGAAACCGGCTCGCTGGAAATCGGCAAGGCCGCGGACATGGTGGCTTTCGATCTCTCCGGCCTGGCCCAGCAGCCGGTCTACGACCCGGTTTCGCAGCTTATATACGCCACCGGCCGGGACTGCGTGAAACACCTTTGGGTTGCCGGCAAGCAGTTGCTCGACGACCGTCGCCTGACACGCCTGGATGAACAACAGCTTGTCACTGTCGCGAAGGCCTGGGGCCAGCGCATCAGCGGCCGCACCGAATCGTAAGCACCCTGGAGCACAATCCGGGGCAACAGGATTTTTCAAGTTTTAGAGGACTTAAACCATGAGCAACGTCGACTACGCCGAAATCGCCAAATTCGAGGCCCTGGCCCATCGCTGGTGGGACCGTGAAAGCGAATTCAAACCGCTGCACGACATCAACCCGCTGCGGGTCAACTGGATTGACGAGCGGGTCAATCTGGCCGGCAAGAAAGTCCTCGACGTCGGTTGCGGCGGCGGCATCCTCAGCGAAGCCATGGCCCAACGCGGTGCGACCGTGATGGGTATCGACATGGGCGAAGCGCCGTTGGCGGTTGCCCAGTTGCATCAGCTGGAGTCGGGCGTGAGCGTCGAGTACCGGCAGATCACCGCCGAAGCCCTGGCCGAGGAAATGCCCGAGCAGTTCGACGTGGTCACCTGCCTGGAAATGCTTGAGCACGTGCCGGACCCTTCGTCGGTCATCCGTGCCTGCTTCCGCATGGTCAAGCCCGGCGGCCAGGTGTTCTTCTCGACCATCAACCGCAACCCGAAGGCGTACCTGTTCGCCATCGTCGGCGCCGAATACATCATGAAGCTGCTGCCGCGCGGCACCCACGACTTCAAGAAATTCATCCGCCCTTCCGAACTCGGCGCCTGGAGCCGCATGGCTGGCCTGACCGTCAAGGACATCATCGGCCTGACCTACAACCCGCTGACCAAGCACTACAAGCTGGCGGCCGACGTGGACGTCAACTACATGATCCAGACCCTGCGCGAGGAGTAAGCCGATGCCAATCAGAGCAGTTCTTTTCGACATGGACGGCACCCTGCTCGACACCGCGCCGGACTTCATTGCCATCTGTCAGGCGATGCGTGCCGACCGTGGCTTGCCACCGATTAACGACAAGCACATTCGCGACGAGATTTCCGGCGGCGCCAAGGCGATGGTCGCGGTGACCTTCGCCATGGACCCGGAATCGCCGGGGTTCGAGGAACTGCGCTTGGAGTTTCTGGAGCGCTACCTCGTCGGTTGTGCAGTCCACAGCAAGCTGTTCGACGGCATGGGCGAACTGCTGGCGGACATCGAGAAGGCCAACCTGATCTGGGGCGTGGTCACCAACAAGCCGCTGCGCTTCGCCGAGCCGATCATGCAACAGCTGGGGCTGGCTGAACGCTCGGCGCTGCTGATCTGCCCGGATCATGTGAAGAACAGCAAACCGGACCCGGAACCGTTGATCCTGGCCTGCAAGATGCTCGACCTGGACCCGGCCAGCGTGCTGTTCGTCGGCGATGACCTGCGCGACATCGAGTCGGGCCGCGATGCCGGCACCAAGACTGCCGCCGTGACCTTCGGCTATATCCACCCGGATGATAATCCGCGGCATTGGGGTGCGGATGTGGTGGTCGATCATCCGCTGGAGTTGCGTAAGGTGCTTGATAGCGCACTTTGCAGCTGCTGAGCCAGATAGCTTGACGTGGGCACCTGCTTTTGTGGCGAGGGAGCTTGCTCCCGCTGGGTCGCGAAGCGACCCCTCTGCCTATGCATGCGCCTTCTCGGGAACCGTTATTAAAAGATTACGACTGCTTCGCAGCCGAGCGGGAGCAAGCTCCCTCGCCACAGGTTCGATGCAGGTCTTTGAAGAGGTTTTTTATGTTTGATTATTCCGCCCGCCCCGAACTGCTCAAGGATCGGGTCATTCTGGTCACCGGCGCAGGACGCGGCATCGGCGCCGCAGCGGCAAAAACCTACGCAGCCCACGGCGCAACCGTGCTGCTGCTGGGCAAGACCGAAGCCAACCTGACCCAGGTCTACGACGAAATCGAAGCCGCCGGCCATCCACAACCGGCGGTGATCCCGTTCAACCTCGAAACCGCCCTGCCCCATCAATACGATGAACTGGCAGCCATGATCGAAAGCGAATTCGGGCATCTCGACGGCCTGCTGCACAATGCTTCGATCATCGGCCCGCGCACGCCGATCGAGCAGCTTTCCGGCGAGAACTTCATGCGGGTCATGCAAGTCAACGTCAATGCCATGTTCATGCTTACCAGCACACTGCTGCCGCTGCTCAAGCTGTCGCAGGATGCCTCGGTGGTGTTCACTTCCAGCAGCGTCGGCCGCAAGGGACGTGCGTACTGGGGCGCTTACGGCGTCTCCAAGTTCGCCACTGAAGGCCTGATGCAAACCCTGGCTGACGAAGTCGATACCGTGGCCCCGGTACGTTCCAACAGCATCAACCCGGGCGCCACCCGCACCAGCATGCGCGCCCAGGCTTACCCGGGTGAAAACCCACTGAACAACCCGACGCCCGAGGAGATCATGCCGGTCTACCTCTACCTGATGGGCCCGGACAGCACTGGTATCAATGGCCAGGCGTTCAACGCCCAGTAACGACCGTACGTCGCTTTCTGGTGCCGCGCCAGCTTCCTGTCGCGGCACTCGAAGGCTCTCGGATTCGAACCAGGCACTTGTCAAATAAACGTCACACACTGCGCCATACAGGTAGCAGACAAACAACAACCAGTTGATTTAACACAGCTTTTATTCGGATGAACCGAATGGCACGACTTTCGCTCTAAGTTTGCTCAGACACGTAACGTGAAAGCAGACAGGGGGGTGGAGCTTGAGTGCAGAGATTACTCATCTTCTACAAAGCGGATTAAACTTGTACGAAATGTCCTACGGGACTGACGGACCAGTACGACGCGCAGCCCTAAGCCGCTCTCACCCTGCTTGTAAGACAGCCTTACTGCTTAGGGGCGCACGCCTTATGAAACCACCTTCCCAGACCAACGCAATTGACTTCGATAGCGCCAAATTGCAGCGCCTGGGCTTTGGTCAGCAGCCGCCCCTTCTGGAAAGACCTGTCAGTCTTGCGCAATTGCGCCAGCAACTGAGCCTGCAGCTGCAAACCAGTCTGGAGCCTCAGCGCATTCTTGGGACGTTCTATCGCGAGATTCAGCGGCTGGTGCCGTTGGACGCCTTGTGCTACCAGCACAAGAGCAGTGACCTGCGCCTGGAGTTCGGCCAGCGCGGCCACCACTCCATCAGTTACAGCCTCAGCCACGAAGGCGAACATCTGGGTGAGCTGATCTTCCGTCGCAATCAGCGTTTCAGCGAACAAGAACAGGGCCACCTCGAATCACTGCTGGCCGCGCTGCTTTTCCCGATGCGCAATGCGCTGCTTTACCGTACCGCCACCCAAAGCGCACTGCGCGACCCGCTGACGGGCGCCGGTAACCGCATCGCCATGGACCAGACGCTGCAAAGGGAAATCGAGCTGTCCCGGCGCCATCTGCAACCGTTGTCGGTGCTGATGCTGGACATCGATCATTTCAAGCTGGTCAATGATACCCATGGCCACAGCACTGGCGATGACGTGCTCAAGGCGGTCGCCACCTCGATCAAAAACCAGCTGCGCAACGTGGACATGGTGTTCCGCTATGGTGGCGAGGAGTTCCTGATCCTGCTGTCGAATACCTGTCGCGAGGCCGCGGCCTTGGTCGGTGAGCGGCTGCGGTTTGCAGCGCAGTCTGAAGAGTACCTGGCCGATGGTCACAGGATCCTGCTGACGGTCAGCCTCGGCTGTTCGACCCTGTTGCCCGGCGAGTCCGCCGAAAGCCTGTTGCGGCGGGCAGACAGTGCGTTGTATGTGGCCAAGCGCGAAGGTCGTAACCGGCTGGAGATGGCGGGCTGATTTTTCAGCCGTGTCACAAACCAATGTGGGAGCGAGCTTGCTCGCGAATGCGGAATATCAGCGACATCCATGCCGCCTGATACACCACTTTCGCGAGCAAACCCGCTCCCACAGTTTTTATTGCGTGATAGCTGTATCAGCCTTCGGCCAATGCCATCCGCTCACGCACGACCGGTGCCCGTTCTGCGTGCTCCATTTGCATGCAACGTTCGAGGAACAGGTACATATAGTCGTAGCTCTTGCAAACGGCCTGACGCAGTTCCACCTGCAGGGATTTGCTCGGATTGGTGCCCGCCAATGTGCAGATGATCTCCAGGGCTTCCCATGGATGGGCATCGTCGTATTGGGCATGCATCTTCAACCACTTCATCGTCCGCTTGCGATCTTCCTCGGGGAACGAGGCGGCGTAGATACCATTGGAACACACTACCGCCGACCATTCCCCGGTCGCCCCTTCGATGGCGTAGTTGGTGGCGGCAATCGCGACGATCAGCGAGTCGGCGGAACTGGTGTGCCAGCACCAATGGCTCAGGGCGTGAAGCTCAGGGGGAACCTGCTGCGCCTGCAGCTCTTCCAGGCTGACACCGTGCGCGCGACTCCAGTGCACCCAGTAATCGGCGTGGTTCAGTTCGACGCGGATGTTGCGCATCAGCCAGCGACGGGCCATGTCCTCGCCGGGATGACGGGCAAAGCGAGTCTTGGTCAGGTTTTGTGCCATATACAACGCGAACTGTTCGACCACCGGCCAGCCACCTATCAGGTACTGGCGCATGGTCTTCGCACTGAGTTTGTTGTCTCGCATGCGTTGGTACAGTTCGTGTTCGACAACCCGGCGCTTGCTCTCGCTGCAATCCTGGATCAGGCGCTGGGCCCAGGCAGGGTAACTTGCAGCTTCCATGAGCGGTCCGGTTCGGTTGAATGTATCGATCACTGTCGAGCTCCTTTTGATTGTGATTGTCAGACCGGCAGGAGTTTCAACGGAACGTGCCAGGCGCCTTGAACAACAGCGGCTGAGGCCTGGCAGGGCGACTCAGCAAGCTATCGCAGGTAAACAACTGCGGGCGTTCAATCACATACCCTTGAGCGTAATCTACCCCGATCTCCAGCAATGCCTGCTCGATCTGGGGCGTTTCGACAAACTCGGCAATCGTGCGCTTACCCATCACATGGCCAATGTGATTGATCACTTCGACCATGGCGCGGTTAATCGGGTCGTCCAGCATATCCTTTACGAAACTCCCGTCGATCTTCAGGAAGTCTACAGGCAAATGTTTCAGGTACGCGAATGAGGACATTCCGGCACAAAAGTCGTCCAGGGAAAAATGGCAGCCTAAGCCTTTGAGTTCATTAATGAATCGAATGGCGCTGCCAAGATTTGAAATAGCACTGGTTTCAGTAATTTCAAAACAAATCATTTCAGGCGGAATCGAATACGTCACAAACTGTTCGCGCAAGAAGTCCAGGAACGCCTCATCCCCGATCGTCGTGCCTGACAGATTTATCGCACACATGGCCAGCGGCCCGTTGCCTTGCTCGGCCCGGCATTGGGCGATGATCTTGAACACGTTCTGCACCACCCAACGATCAAGCGAGCTCATCAGGCCATAGCGTTCAGCGGCCGGAATGAAGCTGTCAGGCAAGATCATCCGCCCGGCTTCATCATGCAATCGCAGTAGAATTTCAATGTGCCCGCTGTCCTGTTCGACATGGCCCAAGGGGACAATTTCCTGGGCGTACAGGCAGAAGCGGTCTTCCTCCAGCGCCATGTGCAAACGCTGCACCCAGGCCATTTCGCCGAAGCGCAGGGACAATTCCGAGTCATCCGGATGATAGACCTGGACCCGGTTGCGGCCCTTTTCCTTGGCCATGTAGCACGCCATGTCGGCAGCACGCAGCGAGGCTTCGAGCGTCGTCGGATTCTGCGCGACATGGACCAGCCCGATACTGACAGTGGTCACGAAAGGCCGGCCCTTCCAGACAAAATGCAGATTCTGCACAGTCTGGCGCAGGCTCTCGGCAATTTTCTCCGCCGCTTCCGGTGCGCAGTTTTCCAGCAGGATGCCAAACTCGTCGCCACCCAGGCGCGCCAGGGTGTCGCCTTCGCGCAGCCCGGATTGCAACAGCGCGCAGATGTGCCGCAACAGTTCATCGCCCGCCGCGTGGCCGCAGGTATCGTTGACCAGCTTGAACTGGTCCAGATCGAGGAACATCAGTGCATGGCGACCTGCATAGCGGGTCAGGTTGTGCAGCGCCTGTTCCAGGCGATATTCGAACTCGCGACGGTTGGCAAGCCCGGTCAAGGCATCGTGGGTCGCCTGCCACGACAGATTGGCGATGTATTGCCGCTCCTGGGTCATGTCATGCAGCACCAGTACCGTCCCGCTGACTTTGCCGGCATTGCGGATTGGCGCGCCCACCAGCGTGACCGACACCGTGCTGCCGTCCAGGCGTTGAATCAGTTTGGAGTGCTCACTGCCACCACTGAGCTGACCGCTCAGAATATGCTCGATCAGGGTGAAACCATCGGTCTGGGCATTTTCGTCCAGCAGGTTGAACAGCGCCGCCAGCGGCAATCCCGTCGCCTGCTCGGCCTTCCAGTGGGTCAACGCCTCGGCCGCCGGATTCATGTAGGCGATCGCACCGGAAACATCCGTGGTGATCACTCCATCACCAATTGATTGCAGGGTGATCTGCGCCCGTTCTTTCTCCACCTGCAGCGCATCGGCAAAGGCATGGCGCTGCTTGAGCAGTTTATGGGTACGCATCAAGGCCAACGCAATCAAACCCAGGGCGGTGGCCAGATTCGTCACCAGCAACAAGCGCAGAATCACCCGCGAACCTTCGCCCAAGGCATCGCTGAACGCCTTTGCCGCTGGCGTCACGCCGTCGTTGATGGCGAAGATCTGCTCCTTCCAGCGCTGTACATCCACACCGGAGACCGGGCCGGCAGCGATGTGCTGATGCATGTCCCGCGCAACGTCATCGAGTTGGACCAGATAGGCATCACCCACGGTCCAGAGGTTGATGGCTTTTTCGAGATAGCTGAAGTGACGAAAGTTGAGGTACAGCCAAATCAGGCTGGAAACGTCGTCCGGGTGGTTGCCGCCCTTGAGAATCGCCACACGTGCCGCCTCGATATTCGGCGGTTGATGATCCAGCGCCACGCGCAACTCATGCCCGCCCTGAGGCACGGAAATGGCCTGCTGGTATTTACGAAAAATCGCTTCGTCGCCGCTGTCGGCGTAGAGGTTGAGGTAATAGATGGCGTCTTTCTGGCCCTTGGACCAGAGGCTTTCGCCGGCAACATAGCCGCGAACCGCCGACAGCACATAAAGGCTAACGCCGCCCAGCAAGGCTTGAAACACCACAACGGCGATAAATGGCCAGACGATGCCCAACAACCGTGGCGTTCCGAGAGTCCGCGTTTGATTCATGAGGTCCCTTGCATTAGCACTGCTTGTTCGTCTTCCGGACGAAATCGCTATAGCTAGACTAGGTTGCGATTCCGATCCCGGCAAGCGACAAGCTTTGCCCGGAGGGAGTATCGCGGCCACCGACATCCGGTCGCGATGATGTTTTTTATAGTATTGAAGTGGCGCCCTGCAACCTCGGTGTCATCTCCCTACAACCGCTGCAAATGCCCATAAAGCTTGGCGTACAACCCACCGTCGGCGATCAGTTGCTGATGGTCGCCATCCTCGGCAACTTGCCCGCCGTCGAACACCAGCACACGATCAGCCTGTTTTA
The DNA here is from genome assembly GCF_000967965.1 of Pseudomonas fluorescens. Classification (GTDB taxonomy): domain Bacteria; phylum Pseudomonadota; class Gammaproteobacteria; order Pseudomonadales; family Pseudomonadaceae; genus Aquipseudomonas; species Aquipseudomonas grandcourensis. Next base: position 19,678 of record NZ_LACC01000027.1, on the reverse strand, counting down.
CCGCCGAAAGTCGGTGGGCGATGATCAACGTGGTGCGGTTGCTCAGGAAGCGCGCCAGTGCCTGATGCAGGTTGTATTCGGTGGCGGCGTCCAGCGCGGAGGTGGCTTCGTCGAGGATCACCACCTTGGGTTCGGCCAGTACCATCCGGGCGATGGCCAGGCGTTGACGTTGCCCGCCGGACAAGCGCACCCCGGAGCGCCCGACGACGCTGTCCAGGCCATTGGGCAAACCCCGGACCGTGCCGTGCAACTGGGCGATTTCCAGTGCCTGCCAGCAGGCCTCGTCACTGCGCTCGCGGCCCATGGTCAGGTTGGCCCGGATGGTGTCGTTGAACAGCGCCGGATGCTGTAGGACTACGGCAACATTTTCTCGCACGGTTTCCAGGCCGATCTCCTGCTGGGTCGAACCGCCGAAGCGAATGGTTCCGGCCAGCGGCGTGTACAAGCCCAGCAGCAGTTGCACCAGTGTGCTCTTGCCACCGCCACTGGCGCCGACGATCGCGACCTTTTCGCCGGGGGCAATGGACAGGTTCATCTGGTTCAGGACCAGTTCATCGCCATAACCGAAGCTCAGCCCTTGAACTTCCAGCCCGACCGTCTCGCGACCGACGAAAGGGTCGACGCCGCCCGGGTATTCGGGCTCATCGGCTCGGGACAGCAGCTCGTTGATCCGCGACAGCGCACCGCCGGCAGCGTAGTAGGCATATTGCAGGTTCAGCAGCTGTTCAACCGGACCGATCATGAACCACAGGTAGCTGAACACCGCGAGCATCTGGCCGATTGAAAGGTCGGAAAACAGCACCGTGAGCATCGCCGCGGCGCGGAAAATATCGATGCCGAACTGGAACAGCAAACCGCTGGCCCGGTTCGACGCATCGGTTTTCCATTGCGAATTCACCGCATAGTCACGCACGTCCCGGGCGCGATGCCCCAGGCGGCCGAGGAAAAAACCCTGGCGGTTGCCGGCGCGAACTTCCTGGATGGCGTCCAGTGTTTCGGTCAGTGCCTGGGTAAAGCGCGAAGTGCTGTCGTTCTCGAGTTTCTTCAGGTGCTTGACCCGCTTGCCCAACTGCACCGTGGCGTAGATCACCAGCGGGTTGAACAGCAGAATCAGCAATGCCAGCTTCCAGTGCATCCACATCAGAATGCCCGCCGTGCCAACCAGGGTCAGCATGGCCACGAGGAAACGGCTGAGGGTTTCGCCGACGAATTTGTCCAGCGTGTCCAGGTCAGTCACAAGGTGCGTGGTCACCGTGCCGCTGCCCAGGCTTTCGTATTCGCCCAGGGAGATACGCTTGAGACGCTCGATCAGGCGTATACGAATGCGGTAGACGATGTCCTTGGCCAACCCGGCGAACAATTTCGCCTGCACCACGTTGAACAGCAACGCCGAGCAACGCAGGGTCAAGGTCACCACCAGCATCAGGCCGATGTAGCCAGCAGCTTTCTGCCAGCCGTCGGGCAGCACGTGGTTCATGATCTTCAGCGCGGCATCACCATGCCCCAGCAACACCTCGTCCACCAGCAACGGCAGGAGCAAGGGAATCGGCACGCTGCACAAGGTCGCCAGCACGGCCACGCCGTTGGCGATCCACAGGGATTTCTTGTGATGCAGGGCCAGGCGGCGGATTTCCGCCCAGCTCAGACGGTCGACACGTTTAGCGGTAGCAACATCATCGGGCAGGTCATGCACAGGCAGCGCGCTCCAGCCAGCGGCCGAGCAGCGGGGACAACTCGCTCAACGGCTGATAGCCATTGGTCAACAACGCCAACTGTCCATTTCGCTCAGCCAGCAACGTAGGAAAACCGGCGATGCCCAGGTCCTGGACCCAAGTGAAATCGGCAGATGTCGCGGCGTGCGTATCGGCACGGTCGAACGCGGCGGCGAATTCAATTCGCGGCAGACCGGCCTGCTCTGCCAGCTCCACCAGGACACTGGCGCGCGTGACATCGCGACCTTCAGCGTAAAAGGCGTGCTGAATCAGCCCGAGCAGTTTCCACGCACAATCCGGCGCCAGGTTGCGCGCAGTCACCAGCGCCCGGCAGGCAGGTTCGGTGTCATAGACAAAACCGTCAGGCAACGCGCCTTCGCGCTTGAACGGCTGGCCGGTAGCCTCGGTGACCGCCTGCCAGTGTTCAAGTATGTAGCGCCGGGTGGTCGGTTCCAGCGCGGCACCGCTACCGGTGCGCAAACCACCCACCACCAGATGCACGTCCACACCGGCAGCCGCCGCCTGCTCTACCAATGCGTTTGCAACCGGAGCAAACCCCCAGCACCAGGAACACATCGGGTCCATCACATAGAGCAGGCGCGCAGACATGATTCAGGCCTCGGAGGATGCTTGCTTGTAGTTGAAGCCGATCGGGTGAGGCTGGTTACGAGCCTTGGCCAGTTCGATCTGCTTCTGCCGGTCGATCGCGCTGCGACGGGTCTTCTCACTCAGCTTATCCCAGCAATGCGGGCAACTGATGCCGGCCACGTAATGCTCGGACGCGCGGTCTTCCACGCTCACCGGCGTGCGGCAGGCATGACATTGATCGTAGTCGCCTTCGCTCAGGTCGTGACGAACGGTCACGCGGTTGTCGAACACGAAGCAGTCGCCCTGCCACTTGGTTTCTTCCTGCGGCACCTCTTCGAGGTACTTCAGGATGCCGCCCTTGAGGTGAAAAACCTCACCGTAGCCCTCGCTGAGCATGTAGCTCGAGGCCTTCTCGCAGCGGATGCCACCGGTGCAGAACATCGCGACCTTCTTGTGCACGGCCGGGTCGAAGTTGGCTTTGATGTAATCGGGAAATTCGCGAAAACTGGTGGTTTTCGGGTCAATGGCGCCTTCGAAGGTACCGATCGAGACTTCGTAATCGTTACGGGTGTCGATCAACAGCACTTCCGGGTCGCTGATCAGGGCGTTCCAGTCCTGCGGATCGACATAGGTGCCGACCTTTTTGTTCGGGTCCACGCCTTCCACGCCAAGGGTGACGATTTCTTTCTTGAGTTTGACTTTGGTGCGGTAGAACGGCTGATCGTCGCAGTACGACTCTTTATGGTCGATGTCGTCCATGCGCGGGTCGTTCTTGAGCCAGGCCATCAGCCCGTCGATGCCTTCGCGGCTGCCGGACACGGTGCCGTTGATGCCTTCTTCGGCAATCAGCAGGGTGCCTTTGATGCCGTTGTCGACCATCGCTTGCAGCAGGGGCTCGCGCAGGGCGACGTAATCTTCCAGGGTGACGAACTTATACAGTGCCGCCACGACAATCTGTTGTGTCATGGGTAAATCTCCAGGTGGCTACCCTCGTAAGGGGTGAACCGGATGCGAAAAAAAACGCGCCGGGTTATCGGCGCGTTGGGCATTCTAACAAAAAGACAGCTTCAAGCGGCAAGCTTCAAGCCGCAAGTTTGGAGCACGGCGCCTTGAGCTTGCAGCTTGTAGCTTATAGCTGTTTTGGCTGCTTCTCTCCGCCAGCACAGGTCGGCGAGGCCGGAGCCGCGTCGATCTGTGCCCATTCCTCTGGCGTGTAGGTATGCAGCGCCAACGCATGGAACTCTTCCATCAGCGCGCCGAGCGTGCCGTAGACGCTTTGGTGACGCTTGACCCGACTCAGGCCTTCGAACTGCGCGCTGACCACCACGGCCTTGAAATGGGTTTGCAGCCCACGGCTGTGCATATGGCTCTCATCCAGCACTTGCAGATGCTCGGGCTGAAGCAGGCCCAGCGTCGATTCGATGCGTTGTTGCATGGTCATACCGAACTCCGTTTAAGGCTTTTTCTTGGCTGGCGCGGCTGCGTCTTTCGGCGTCAGCTCGGCGGTCATGTCAGCCAGCAGCTTGTTGACCACCGGCACCGCGCTTTCCAGCTTGGCCTGGGTCATCTGGGCCGATTGCTGGGTCAGCTGAGGCATTTTTTCCAGGACTTTCTTGCCCAGTGGCGACTGGTAGAACGCAACCAGGTCCTTGAGCTCGGATTCGGTGAAGTTGGTGGTGTAGAGCTTGACCATGTCCGGCTTCAGCTTGTTCCAGCCAATGGCCTGGTCCAGAGCGGCGTTGGCCTTGGCCTGGTAGGTTTCCAGCACGGCCTTTTTCGACTCAGGGGCTTTGGTCTGTTCGAAACGCTGGGCAAACATCTGCTGTACTTGCATGTACACCGGGGTGCCCAGTTTGTCAGCGTGCGCCATGGTCAGGAAAGCCTCGGCACTGGCGTTATGGCTAGCGGTGTCGGCAAAAACCTGGCCGCTGGCGCAGACCAAAGCAACGGCGGTACAGATGGCACGAAGACGAGTCATCGAGTTTCCTTTTCTAACTGGCGAGGTAAGACCCCAAGGGCGTCCATTCTGCGCCTAAAAAAGTGTGCCGCTCAACCCCAAGCCTTGTCGCACCTGATTTAGAGGGGTTGAATGGTCAAATTCAGACTGATGGAACCACGGCCGTCGATCACGGCCTAAACTGCGCAATCGGACCTACAGGAGTGAGCAAGATGAGCCGTATCGAAACCGACAGCCTCGGCCAGGTTGAAGTCCCGGATGAAGCCTACTGGGGCGCTCAGACACAACGCTCGCTGATCAACTTCGCCATTGGCAACGAACGCATGCCGCTGGCCGTGTTGCATGCCCTGGCGCTGATCAAGAAAGCCGCGGCACGGGTCAATGATCGCAACGGCGATGTACCCGCCGATATCGCGCGCCTGATCGAGCAGGCGGCCGATGAAGTGCTGGCTGGCGACCACGACGACCAGTTTCCGCTAGTGGTCTGGCAAACCGGCAGCGGCACCCAGAGCAACATGAACGTCAACGAAGTGATCGCCGGGCGCGCCAACGAGCTGGCCGGCAACCCCCGTGGCGGCAAGTCTCCGGTGCACCCCAACGATCACGTCAATCGCTCCCAGAGTTCCAACGACTGTTTCCCCACCGCCATGCACATTGCGGCCGTCCAGGCGGTGCAACAGCACTTGCTGCCGGCGATCAGTGAACTGTCCGGCGGGCTGGCCGAACTGGCCGCCCGCCACATGAAACTGGTCAAGACCGGCCGTACGCACATGATGGATGCGACACCGATCAGCTTCGGTCAGGAAATCTCGGCCTACATCGCGCAACTCGATTACGCCGAGCGGGCGATCCGCAGCGCGCTGCCCGCGGTCTGCGAGCTGGCCCAGGGCGGAACGGCTGTCGGCACCGGGCTGAATTCACCCCACGGCTTCGGTGAGGCCATCGCCGCAGAATTGGCCGCCCTCTCCGGTTTGCCGTTTATCACCGCGCCGAACAAGTTCGCCGCACTGGCCGGCCATGAGCCGCTGACCACGCTGTCCGGCGCGCTGAAAACTCTCGCCGTGACGCTGATGAAAATCGCCAACGATCTGCGCCTGCTGGGTTCCGGCCCGCGCGCCGGCTTCGCCGAAGTCAGGCTGCCGGCCAACGAACCGGGCAGTTCGATCATGCCGGGCAAGGTCAATCCGACCCAGTGCGAAGCGCTGTCGATGCTAGCCTGCCAGGTATTGGGTAACGACGTCGCCATCGGCTTTGCCGCCAGTCAAGGCCACTTGCAGCTGAACGTGTTCAAACCGGTGATCATCCATAACCTGCTGCAATCGATCCGTTTGCTGGCTGATGGCTGCAGTAACTTCCAGCAGCACTGCGTGGCCGGTCTGGAACCGGATGCGGAAAAAATGGCTGAACACCTGGAGCGTGGCCTGATGCTGGTGACGGCGCTCAACCCGCACATCGGCTATGACAAATCGGCGGAAATCGCCAAGAAGGCCTACAGCGAAGGCCTTACCTTGCGCGAGGCGGCGTTGCAGCTCGGGTATCTGACTGACGAAGAGTTCGATGCGTGGGTGAGGCCGGAGAATATGCTGGAGGCTGGGGCCAAGGGCTGAGTGCTGTAGCGCCTGATAGTCCGTCTTCGCGAGCAAGCCCACTCCCACATTGGATCTTTGTCGCACATCAGATCCCTGTGGGAGCGGGCTTGCCCGCGATGAACGATAACGCGGTCTAACTGGCGGCCATCCGCACCTTCCGCGCCTTCAGCCCGGCAATCAACGATGGCCCCAACGCCACCAACGCCGACCCCAGCACCACTAGCACCGCACCGCCATATCCCAGACCATTGATCGTTTCGGCGTGCACATACTCGGGCCACAGCCACGCAGCCATGGCAACCGCGGCAAAGGTCACCAACGGCGTGATGGCCAGCGTCGCGCTGACCCGGGAGGCTTCCCAATGGGCCAGGGCCTCGGCAAACGCGCCATAGGCAATCAGGGTGTTGAGACAGCACGCCAGCAGCAACCAACCCTGCAACGGGTTCAATTGCAACGCTTCGAGCGGATGCACCCACGGCGTCAATAGCGCCGCGCAAAACAGGTAGATCACCATCATCACCTGCAGCGAATTCCACACCGTCAGCAATTGCTTCTGCCCCAGGGCATAGAAGGTCCAGACCGTGGACGCCAGCAGCACCAGCAGCACGCCGGCGGTGTAGTCGGTCAGCGACGTGAGCAACTCGCTCAAGCGCTGGTTGAAAAACAGCGCAAAGCCGATCAGCAGCACCAGCAAGCCAATCCCCTGTCCCAGGCTGAAACGCTCCTTGAACACAAACAGACTGGCGATCAGCAGCATGATCGGGCCCATCTGCACCACCAGTTGCGCCGTGCCGGGGCTGAGCAGGTTCAGGCCCATCAAATACAACACATAGTTACCGACCAAGCCGAGCACCGCCATCAGCACCAGCCAGCCACCACGAGGACCGAGCACCTTGCGGCTGGGCAGGCGCCTGGTGGCCGTCAGGTAAATGAACAGGCAACCGCCGGACACCAGCAGGCGAAACCAGGTCACCGTTACCGGGTCCATCACCAGCAATACCTGCTTGAGTTTGATCGGCAGGATTCCCCACAACAACGCGGTCAACAAGGCCAGGAACAGACCGTAACCCCAGCGACCCGATGAAATGTGCATGTGAACCCCAACGCCAACTGACAGGAGTCGTCATTCTAGGCCCGCAGCGGTGGCGTACACAGGGACAGTTTCGGACTGGCCGCGAATGAAACTGTGCGGGTCGTAATCTTTGAGGGGGATTTTTTACAACCGAGTTGCGCCCATCGCGAGCAAGCTCGTTCCCACAGGTTTTGTGGCGTACACAAGATTTGTGATCGCAGCTGAACACTGTGGGAGCGAGCTTGCTCGCGATGGCTATTTGACTGACAACGAGAAATATAGAGGCTTACCGCACCGCTTCAAACAGCCCGGTTGCCCCCATCCCGCCACCCACGCACATGGTGACGATGCCGTAACGCAGGTTGCGTCGCTGCAATTCACGAACCAGATGCCCGACCTGGCGCGAACCGGTCATGCCGAACGGGTGACCGATGGAAATCGAACCGCCGTTGACGTTGTACCGGGCGTTGTCGATTTCCAGGCGGTTGCGGCTGTACAGGCATTGCGAGGCGAACGCTTCGTTGAGCTCCCACAGGTCGATGTCGTCAATCCGCAAGCCTTTGGCCTTGAGCAGTTTCGGTACCGAAAACACCGGGCCGATGCCCATTTCGTCCGGCGCGCAACCGGCCACGGTAAAGCCGCGGAAGAACGCTTTCGGCTTGAGCCCCAGCTCCAGCGCTTTCTCCAGGCTCATCACCAGGGTCATGGACGCGCCGTCAGACAGCTGCGAAGAGTTGCCCGCCGTGACCGAGCCATCTTCGGCGAACACCGGTTTCAACCCGGCCAGACTTTCCAGGGTGGTGTCCGGGCGGTTGCAGTCATCGCGGTCGACGATGCCGTCGAGGGTCTGTGCTTGACCTGTGGCCTTGTCTTCGACGCGATACTTCACCGCCATCGGCACGATTTCATCGGTGAACAGCCCGCCGGCCTGAGCCTCTGCGGTACGCTGCTGGCTTTGCAGCGCGTACAGGTCCTGCTCTTCACGGCTGACACTGTACCGACGCGCGACGACTTCAGCAGTCTGGCCCATCGGGAAGTAGATGCCCGGCACCTGCTCCTTGAGCAGCGGGTTGATCAGGTTGTCGTTATTGACGCTATTCATGGTCAGGCTGATGGACTCGACGCCGCCGGCGACGATGATGTCGCTGCAACCCGAAGCGATCTGGTTGGCGGCAATGGCGATCGCCTGCAAGCCCGAGGAACAGAACCGGTTGAGGGTCATGCCGGCCGTGCCGATACCCAGGCGCGAGAGCACCGCGACGTTGCGACCGATATTGAAACCCTGGGCGCCTTCGTTGGAGCCGGCGCCAACGATGCAGTCCTCGACGCTCGCCGGATCGATACCGGTGCGCGCCAACAGTGCATCGACACAGTGTGCCGCCATGTCGTCCGGGCGGGTCATGTTGAATTTACCGCGAAAGGATTTGGCCAGGCCGGTCCGCACGCTGTCGACGATCACCACTTCACGCATGACATACCTCATTGTTGTTATCGGTTGAGAGTGGACCGAGCATAAGTCCAGCGCTTCACCGACCGCGACAATCATTCACCTCGCATATGCGTAACCATCGCCTCAATCCTTGTCCTTACGCTTTTTGTCTTCTTGCCGGTCGGATTTTTCGAAAGCCTCCTCCAATGCCCGGTTGATGGTGCGCAAGACTTTGACCCGTGCCCAGCGCTTGTCGTTGGCTTCCACCAGGGTCCATGGCGCAATCTCGGTGCTGGTACGGTCGACCATGTCGCCGACCGCCCCGCGATAGTCATCCCATTTTTCACGGTTGCGCCAGTCGTCTTCAGTGATCTTGAAGCGCTTGAAGGGAATCTTCTCGCGCTCCTCGAAGCGCTCCAGTTGCGTCTGTTTGTCGATAGACAGCCAGAATTTGACCACGATCACACCGGCGTCGGTGAGCTGTTCTTCGAAATCGTTGATTTCACCGTAGGCACGCAGCCAGTCTGCCGGGCTGCAAAACCCTTCGATGCGCTCCACCAACACCCGGCCATACCAGGAGCGGTCGAACACAGTGAACTTGCCCCGGGCCGGCAGGTGCCGCCAGAAGCGCCACAGATATGGCTGCGCCCGTTCTTCCTCGGTGGGCGCGGCAATCGGCACGATGCTGTACTGGCGTGGATCAAGCGCTGCCGCTACTCGGCGGATCGCCCCGCCCTTGCCGGCCGCGTCGTTGCCTTCGAACACCGCCACCAGGGCGTGGCGGCGCATGCGTTTGTCACGCATCAACCCGGAAAACCGCGCCTGCTCGGTGATCAGCTGTTCCTCGTAATCATCCTTGTCCAGGTGCAGGGTCAGGTCCAGGCTGTCGATCAGGTTCACTTGATCGACACTGGGGAACACTGGCGCGGCACTGACCTTTTCCGGATGGATCGTCGGCCGCGTCAATGCGCCCTGCAGGCCCGCCAGCAGAATCCGCCCCACGGCCAGGCTGCGATAATGGGCATCCGCCCCGGCGATCACATGCCAGGGTGCATAGTCGCGGCTGGTGCGGCGCAGCACCCGCTCGCCATACTTCACGAACCTGTCGTAGGTTTGCGACTGCTGCCAGTCCAGCGGGCTGATGCGCCAGCTGTGCAGCGGGTCGTCGGCCAATGCCTTGAGGCGTGCCTTCATTTGCTTCTTGGAGAGGTGAAACCAGAACTTGAAGATCAGCGCGCCTTCATCGCAGAGCATCTTTTCCAGGCGCTCGGCGGCATTGATCGCCTGGTCCAGTCGCGGATCCTTGAACTCGCCATGGACCCGCCCCTGCAGCATCTGGCTGTACCAGTTGCCGAAGAAAATCCCCATGCGCCCCTTGGCCGGGAGCATCCGCCAGTACCGCCATGCCGGCGGCCGCGCCAGTTCCTCGTCGGTTTGCTGATCGAACGTGCGGACCTCGATCAAGCGCGGGTCCATCCACTCGTTGAGCACCTTGATCGTCTCACCCTTGCCGGCACCTTCAATGCCATTGATCAAAATGATCACCGGGAAGCGGCGTTGCTGCTGCAATTCGAATTGCGCTTCGAGCAACGCTTCGCGCAGGGCCGGGATTTCGGCGTCGTAGGTTTCTTTGTCGATGGCGTGATCGATTTCGGCGGATTCAAACATGGGTGGCTCCCTTCCAGATGTGAGCAAGACTAGCGGATTGAACTGAAGGCCAGCAGAGATTCTCCCGGTCTCGGCCAATGCATACCTTGCCACGGATCAAGCACCACGCCGTCGATCGGCTAGAATGGCGGCCTTGCCGTTGCCGAGCCTGCCATGAAACCTGTATTGCCCCACGCCCAGCTCGACTGGGACGACCAAGGTCGCCCCTATTCGCGAGTGTTCGACGATGTGTATTTCTCCGACCAGTCGGGGCTGGACGAAACCCGATATGTCTTTATCGAACAGAACCGTTTGGCGGAACGTTTTGCTGCCTTACCCGAGGGCGGGCGGCTGGTCATCGGTGAAACGGGGTTCGGCACCGGGCTGAATTTTCTGTGTGCCTGGCAGGTGTTCGAGCAACACGCCGCGGCCGGTGCGCGGCTGCATTTTGTCAGCGTCGAGAAGTACCCGTTAAGTCCCGACGACTTGCAGCGGGCCCTGGCGCTGTGGCCGGAACTCAAGGTGTTTGCCGATCAACTGCTTGAGCAATACGTAGCCATCCATCAGGGTTTTCAGCGCCTGACGCTGGACCACGGTCGCGTGACCCTGACGCTGCTGATCGGCGATGCACTGGAGCAACTGCCGCAACTCGATGCCCGAATCGACGCCTGGTTCCTCGACGGTTTCGCTCCGGCGAAAAACCCCGACATGTGGACCGCCGAACTGTTTGCCGAGCTCGCACGCCTGGCCGCTCCCGGTGCATCCATCAGCACCTTCACCAGCACCGGCTGGGTGCGGCGCCTGCTCAACGCCGCCGGCTTCAAGATGAAACGCACCCCAGGCATCGGCCACAAATGGGAAATCCTGCGCGGCGAGTTCCTCGGCTGGCCTCAGGAAACGCCGGCCCCGGCCCTGGACAAACCCTGGTTTGCCCGCCCGGCTCCGCTGACCGGCGAGCGCCAGGCACTGGTGATCGGTGCCGGCCTGGCCGGTTGTGCCAGCGCCGCCAGCCTTGCCGCGCGGGGCTGGCAAGTGACGGTCCTGGAGCGCCACGACGACATCGCCCAGGAAGCCTCGGGCAACCCGCAGGGTGTGCTCTACCTGAAGTTATCCGCCCACGGCACGGCACTGTCGCAAATGATCGTCAGCGGATTCGGCTACACCCGACGACTGCTCGAACACTTGCAACGGGGCCGTGACTGGGACGATTGCGGCGTGTTGCAACTGGCCTTCAATGCCAAGGAAGCCGAACGCCAGGCGCAATTGGCCGCGGCGTTTCCAGCGGACTTGCTGCACCTGCTGGATCAACCCGAGGCACAGGCCGTGGCCGGTATCGGGCTGGCACAGGGGGGACTGTTCTATCCCGAAGGCGGCTGGGTCCACCCACCTGCGCTGTGCCAGTGGCAGGCTGCACATCCACAGATTCAATTGCTCACCCATCACGATGCGCTGGAGCTGCACAAGGTTGAGGGCCGGTGGCAAGCCTGGGACGGCGAGCGATTGCTTGCCGACGCCCCCGTGGTGGTGCTCGCCGGTGCGGCTGAAATCCAGCGTTTCCCCGAGAGCGCCGAGTTGCCGCTCAAACGCATTCGCGGACAAATCACCCGCCTGGCGCAAACACCGCAAAGCCAGGCCCTGAGCACCGTGGTGTGTGCCGAAGGCTATGTCGCCCCTGCCCGTTTGGGCGAACACACCCTGGGGGCCAGTTTCGATTTCAAGAGCGATGACCTGACGCCGACCACAGTAGAACACCTGGGCAACCTGGCCATGCTCGAAGAGATTTCCCACGATCTGGTCGAGCGCTTACAGGCCGATAAACTGGCGCCTGAAAGTCTCCAGGGTCGCGCCGCGTTTCGCTGCACCAGCCCCGACTACTTGCCAATCGTCGGCCCGCTGGCCGACACCCAGGCATTCACCCAGGCCTATGCAGCGCTGGGCAAGGATGCCCGGCAGGTGCCGGACATCGAATGCCCATGGCTTGACGGTTTGTACATCAACAGCGGTCACGGCTCGCGCGGCCTGATCACCGCGCCGCTGTCCGGAGAACTGCTGGCGGCGTGGCTGGACAACGAACCCCTGCCATTGCCCAGAAGCGTGGCCGAAGCCTGTCACCCCAACCGGTTTGCCCTGCGGCGCCTGATCCGAGGCAAGTAGTCGAAACACCAGCCGAAGTCGCCCTCACGGGGCGCTTCGGCCGTGGTCTGGCGCGCATATAACTCATCGATCTAAAACTCCCCTTACCGAGGTGGGTCAGTTTCTGAGTACCCGCTGTTCCGGCGCGGTATTGATCGACCCTCCCCAACGGAAAAACCGGTAAGGAATTTATGTGCGGATTAGCTGGCGAGTTACGTTTTGATCATCAACCTGCAGACCTTGCAGCCGTTGAACGAATCACCCATCACCTGGCCCCTCGCGGCCCCGACGCCTGGGGATTTCATAGCCAGGGGCCGGTTGCCCTGGGCCATCGACGCCTGAAAATCATGGACCTGTCGGACGGCTCGGCGCAGCCGATGATCGACCCGCAATTGGGCTTGTCCCTGGCCTTCAACGGGGCAATCTACAACTTTCCGGAACTGCGCGCGGAACTTGAAAGCCTGGGTTACGCCTTCTATTCCGGTGGCGACACCGAAGTGTTGCTCAAGGGCTATCACGCCTGGGGCGAAGCACTGCTGCCGAAACTCAATGGCATGTTTGCCTTTGCCATCTGGGAGCGCGATGCCCAACGCCTGTTCATCGCCCGCGACCGTCTCGGCGTGAAACCACTGTACCTGTCGCGCACCGGCCAGCGCCTGCGCTTCGCCTCAGCGCTGCCGGCATTGCTCAAGGGTGGCGACATCAACCCGATCCTCGATCCCGTGGCGCTCAATCACTATCTGAATTTCCACTCCGTGGTCCCGGCACCTCGCACCTTGCTGGCGGGCATTGAAAAACTGCCGCCGGCCACCTGGATGCGCATCGAAGCCGCTGGCCGCACCGAGCAGAAAACCTGGTGGACCCTGCCCTATGGCCCTCACGCCGATGAGCAGAACCTGAGCCTCGAAGACTGGCGAGACCGTGTGCTCGACAGCACCCGCGAAGCGGTAGCGATTCGTCAGCGTGCAGCGGTCGATGTCGGCGTGCTGCTGTCCGGGGGTGTCGACTCGAGTTTGCTGGTGGGCTTGTTGCGGGAAGTCGGCGTGGACAATCTGTCGACCTTCTCCATCGGCTTTCAGGATGCCGGTGGCGAGCGTGGGGACGAGTTCCAGTATTCGGACCTGATCGCCCGGCACTACGGCACGCAGCATCACCAACTGCGTATCGAAGAAAAGGAAATCATCGAACAACTGCCCGCCGCGTTCCGCGCCATGAGCGAACCGATGGTCAGCCATGACTGCATCGCCTTCTACCTGTTGTCCCGGGAAGTGGCCAAACACTGCAAAGTCGTCCAGAGCGGCCAGGGCGCCGATGAACTGTTCGCCGGTTACCACTGGTATCCGCAAGTGGACGGCGCGAGTGATCCGTATGCCGCGTACCGCGAAGCGTTTTTCGACCGCAGTTATGACGACTACGCCGCCACTGTGCAACCGAAATGGCTGACCGCGAATGACGCCGCCGGTGACTTCGTCAAAGCCCATTTTGCCCAGCCCGGTGCCGATGCGGCGGTGGACAAGGCCTTGCGTCTGGACAGCACGGTGATGCTGGTGGACGACCCGGTCAAACGGGTCGACAACATGACCATGGCTTGGGGCCTGGAAGCGCGCACGCCGTTTCTCGACTATCGCCTGGTGGAGCTGTCGGCACGGATTCCGGGGCGTTTCAAACTCCCGGACGGTGGCAAGCAAGTCTTGAAAGAAGCTGCGCGACAAGTGATTCCCAGTGAAGTGATCGACCGCAAGAAAGGTTACTTCCCGGTGCCGGGCCTCAAGCATTTGCAGGGCGATACGCTGGAATGGGTGCGCGAGTTGCTGCTCGATCCCAGCCAGGATCGCGGCCTGTTCAACCCCGCGATGCTCGACCGTCTGCTGACTGATCCACAGGGGCAACTGACACCGTTGCGCGGCTCCAAGCTGTGGCAATTGGCGGCCCTCAACCTGTGGCTCAGCGAACAAGGAATCTGACCGATGAAACCTCACGCCACGGCCATCAGCCAACGCCTGTTGCGCGGCCAGTCGCCCTCCTACGAACGCCTGCAGGCACGCCTGGCCGAAGACGGCAGTGCGCTCGGCGCGGCACCGATTGCCGTGCATTGCGGCTGGGGCCGCTTGCTGATCGGCCACACCTTCGCCGATGCCGCGAGCCTCGCCGAGGAGTTGCTCAACGAGCAGCCCGGCGAGCGGGACATAGCCCTGTACGTCGCCGCGCCCCAGCAAGTACTGGGGCTGGAGCCGACGCAACTGTTCCTCGACCCGTCCGATACCTTGCGCCTGTGGTTCAGCGACTACCGTCAGGCGACCCGGGTGTTTCGCGGTTTTCGCATTCGACGCGCGCAAAGCGATGCCGACTGGCAGGCAATCAACCAGCTGTACCAGGCCCGCGGCATGTTGCCGATCGATGCCACCCTGCTGACGCCGCGTCATCTGGGCGGCCCGGTGTACTGGCTGGCCGAAGACGAGGACAGCGGCGCGGTCATCGGCAGCGTCATGGGCCTCAACCACCACAAGGCCTTCAACGATCCGGAAAACGGCAGCAGCCTGTGGTGCCTGGCGGTCGACCCGCATTGTGCGCGGCCGGGTGTCGGTGAAGTGCTGGTGCGGCATTTGATCGAACACTTCATGAGTCGCGGGCTCGCCTGCCTCGACCTGTCGGTGCTGCACGACAACCGCCAGGCGAAAAGCCTCTACGCCAAGCTCGGTTTTCGCAACCTGACGACCTTCGCCATCAAGCGCAAGAACGGCATCAATCAGCCGCTGTTTCTCGGGCCCGGCCCGGAAGCCGCGTTCAACCCCTACGCTCGGATCATTGTCGAGGAAGCACACCGTCGTGGCATCGATGTGCACGTCGATGACGCCGACGCCGGGATGTTCACCCTCAGCCATGGCGGGCGCCGGGTACGCTGCCGCGAATCCCTGAGCGACTTGACCAGCGCCGTCAGCATGACCCTGTGCCAGGACAAAAGCCTGACCCACAAAGTGCTCAAGGCTGCCGGATTGAACCTGCCGGCGCAGCAACTGGCGGGTAACGCCGATGACAACCTGGCCTTCCTCGATGAACACCAGCGCGTGGTGGTCAAGCCACTGGATGGTGAACAGGGCCAAGGGGTGGCGGTGGATTTGCGCACCATCGAGGAAGTGCAGCAAGCCATGGAAGCCGCTCGCCACTTCGACAGCCGCGTACTGCTGGAAAGTTTCCACGAAGGCCTGGACCTGCGCATTGTGGTGATCGGCTTTGAAGTGGTCGCCGCCGCCATTCGCCGGCCGGCCGAAGTGGTCGGCGACGGCCAGCACTCCATCGGTGCATTGATCGAAGCCCAGAGCCGCCGGCGACAAGCGGCCACGGGCGGCGAAAGCAAGATCCCGCAGGACCAGGAAACCCTGCGCACCTTGCGTGCAGCCGGATACGGCTACGACAGCATTCTGCCGGCCGGTGAGCACCTGTTCGTACGGCGCACGGCGAATCTTCATACCGGCGGCGTGCTTGAGGATGTCACGGCGATCCTGCACCCGACGCTGGTGGATGCAGCGGTACGGGCCGCGCGGGCCCTGGACATTCCCATGGTCGGTCTCGACCTGATGGTGTCCGCCGCTGACCAGCCGGACTATGCATTTATCGAAGCCAATGAACGGGCCGGGCTGGCCAACCATGAACCGCAGCCAACGGCGGAGCGGTTTGTGGATCTGTTGTTTCCATACAGTCAGCCGGTGGTCTCTTAGCCATGTGTTGTCTGGACTGATGCTATCGCGCGCAGGCTCGCTCCCACCTTTGATCGCGTTCCCCCTGTAGGAGCGAGCCTGCTCGCGAAGGCGGCCGTATAGGCGATAACCAATCAGGAGTTTCCATGACCAGCAAAATCCCCGAACCGGACCTCGGTTACCTGCAAAAAGTGCTGCTGGAAATGCTCGCCATTCCCAGCCCCACCGGGTTCACCGACACCATCGTGCGCTACGTCGCCGAACGTCTTGAAGAACTGGGCATTCCCTTCGAGCTGACCCGTCGCGGCACCATCCGTGCCACGCTCAAGGGCAAGAAGAACAGCCCCGACCGCGCCGTTTCCGCCCACCTGGACACCATCGGCGCGGCGGTGCGTGCGGTAAAGGACAACGGCCGCCTGAGCCTCGCGCCCGTCGGCTGCTGGTCCAGCCGTTTTGCCGAAGGCAGCCGGGTCAGCCTGTTTACTGACAATGGCGTGATCCGCGGCAGCGTCCTGCCGCTGATGGCTTCCGGGCACGCGTTCAATACCGCCGTGGATGAAATGCCGATCAGTTGGGATCACATCGAATTGCGCCTGGACGCTTACTGCGCCACCCGTGCCGACTGCGAATCGCTGGGCATCAGCGTCGGCGATTTCGTCGCCTTCGACCCGCTACCGGAGTTCACCGAAAGCGGCCACATCAGCGCCCGTCACCTCGACGACAAGGCCGGGGTGGCCGCGCTGCTGGCCGCGCTCAAAGCCATTGTCGACAGTGGCGAAGAGCTGATGATCGACTGCCATCCGCTGTTCACCATCACCGAGGAAACTGGCAGCGGCGCGGCGGCGGCTTTGCCCTGGGACGTCAGTGAATTCGTCGGCATCGACATCGCACCGGTCGCGCCTGGCCAACACTCCAACGAGCACGCGGTGAGCATCGCGATGCAGGATTCCGGCGGCCCCTATGACTATCACCTGTCGCGCCACCTCTTGCGCCTGGCCAGCGACAACGAGTTGCCGGCACGCCGGGACCTGTTCCGCTACTACTTCAGCGACGCCCATTCGGCGGTGACCGCCGGCCACGACATTCGCACCGCCCTGCTCGCCTTCGGCTGCGACGCCACCCACGGTTACGAGCGCACCCACATCGACAGCCTCGCCGCCCTGAGCCGCCTGCTCGGTGCGTATATCCTCAGCCCGCCCGTGTTTGCCAGCGATGCACAACCGGCCAAGGGCTCACTGGACCGCTTCAGCCATCAGCTCGAACATGACACACAGATGGAAAGCGATACGCGAGTGCCGTCGGTGGACAGCCTGGTGGGGCAACGGTCGGAGAACTGATCCAGGATCTTCATCGCCAGGTATACCGCTATCGCCAGGTATACCGCTATCGCGAGCAAGCTCGCTCCCACAGTTGATCGGTGGTGAACACTAATATCCGGTCCGCCGCTGAACCCTGTGGGAGCGAGCTTGCTCCGGGCGGCGTTCCGACGATGGCGGCGGATCGGACAACATAAAACGACCAAACTAGCGGCAATCTCGCATTCGCCGTAGCATCGCGCCATTGATCCAACCGAGGTGCCTATGCTGATCCCCTACGACCAACTTCAAGTCGACACCCTCACCCGCCTGATCGAGGATTTCGTGACCCGCGACGGCACGGACAATGGTGACGACACCCCCCTGGAAACCCGCGTACTGCGCGTGCGCCAAGCGCTGACCAAGGGCCAGGCACTGATTGTCTTCGACCCGGAAAGCGAGCAATGCCAACTGATGCTCAAGCACGACGTACCCAAGCACCTGTTTGACTGAAGTCTTCAGCGTCCCTTGGTCTTCGCCAGTTTGTTCTGGATGCGTTCGTAGATTTCGCAGCGGTGCACATTGACGTCCTGAGGCGCTTCGACGCCAAAGCGAATGTTGTTTCCGTTGATCGCGAGAACGCGCACGGTAATGTTGTCACCGATGGAAATGGTTTCGCCCACAACGCGAGTGAGTACGAGCATGAAGAGTGTCCTTCAGGGGTTTCTGGCCCTTGAAGATGCCCGGCCCGCCGTACGCCTACAATGCTCCGACAGCAAACCAGACCGGACTGACAGCCCTTGGCGCACACCACTTACGGAAAGGTCTGACAGGCCGGTTGAATGTAGGGCCGATCTGTCAGGACGCGGAGAATCGCGGCCCGAACAGAATGATGCTCGCGCCGATCACACACAGCGCCACACCGAGCCAGTCCGAACCCAGCGGACGAATCCGCTCGACCACGGCCAACCAGCCGATTGAGGCAATGATGTAGATGCCACCGTAAGCGGCGTAGGCGCGGCCGGCGTAGGTGGCTTCGATCCGGGTCAGCAGCAGGGCGAACAGGGTCAGGCTCAGGAGCGCCGGCACCACCCACCACATGCTTTTACCCTGGCGCAGCCACATCCAGAAGGCAAAGCAACCGGCAATTTCGAACAGCGCGGCGAGGAAAAACCACAGGTAATTGAGCATGCAAGCGTCTCGCGAGGATGGCCGATGGCGGCCACCCTAACCACAGCGTTGCCTGCGGGCAAGATCAGCTTGCGGATTGCCTGGCCTTGACGCGCATTTTGTCGGCCATGACGGTCATTTCGTTGTAGAGCAATTGCGGGTTCTTCTGCTTGATCGCCCAGGCCATGCGCCCCTGCTCGTGGGGCAGGATCATGAACTCGCCGGCGGCGACCTGCCGATAGATGTAGTCGGCGATGTCGGCGGCGCTGATGGGCGAGCTTTCCAGCAACTTGCCGACCTGGGCTTTCATGGCCGGGGTCGGGCCACGAAAAGAGTCCAGCAGGTTGGTCTGGAAGAACGACGGACACACCACATGCACGCCGACTTCCTGATGCGCCAACTCGATCAGCAGGCTTTCGGACAACGCCACCACGCCCGCCTTGGCCACGTTGTAGTTGCTCATCGCCGGGCCTTGCATCAGCGCGGCCATGGACGCGATGTTGATGATCTTGCCTTTGCTTTTTTCCAGCAGTGGCAGGAACGCCTTGCAGCCCTTGACTACGCCCATCAGGTTGATCGCAATCTGCCAGTCCCAGTCCTCCAGGGACAACTCACTGAAGAACCCGCCAGACGCTACACCCGCGTTGTTGACGATGACATCGATGCCACCGAGTTTGACTTCGCAGGCTTGGGCGAACGCTGTCAACTGGCTGTAATCGCGCACGTCGCAGCGCTGGATGAAACCGTCGCCGCCCGCTTCGCGGACCAACTTGAGGGTTTCCTGCAAGCCGGGCTCGCTGACGTCCGACAAGGCCAGTTGCCAGCCTTCACGCGCCCAGCGCAGCGCGATTTCGCGACCCAGGCCAGAGCCTGCACCAGTGATCATCATGCGATTTTGCATAGCAAACAGCCTTGTTGTTCTCGGAAGATGCACCGAGTGTAGCGAAGGAAATTGCCCGACCCACGCTCCATCAGATTGCTGAATGGCCCGAGCAAACTGCGGGAGCGTCTGACGCAATTAAGGCAACTACAAAAGAAATAAGAACCCGTCCGAAATACTTCAAAAAAACTTGGAATTTTCCTGCAAGCGCAAGAGTCGGATTTTTAAGCAGCTCGAATTTACTTCAGTCCCACTGACCTTGATTGGCATGGTCAATCCACTGCATTTTCGACAAGGAAACAGACATGGGCACAATACTGATCATCATTCTGATCCTGTTACTGGTCGGTGGTTTACCGGTCTTCCCGCACTCCAGAAGTTGGGGTTACGGCCCGTCCGGAATCATCGGCGTCGTATTGGTGGTGCTGTTGATCCTGCTCTTGCTCGGCCGAATTTAAATATCTGCCAGGCAAAAAAAGAGGCCCTTGAAGGGTAATGCCGATCAGTTAAG